>NZ_MAUE01000005.1 GCF_001702265.1 Pseudomonas aylmerensis | reverse complement strand
TGAACTGGTCAAGTAATCTTGGACACCGATTAAGGTTTCACGCCACCAGCTTCTCCCTGGCGACTGGTGACCGATAGTCGTTGTAGCTATGCGGCCTGGTGATGTTGTAGCGCGATACATAGCGCTGCACATCCGCTCGGGCCTCATGTTCCGACCCGTAGCCTGCTTCTGGCACCCACTCTGATTTCAAACTTCCAAAGAAACGCTCCATCGGAGCGTTATCCCAGCATTCGCCTTTACGGCTCATGCTTTGTCGGAGTCCATGTTCCAGCAGTTCATTTCTGAATTTATGGCTGGTGTACTGGCAACCTTGGTCGGAGTGAAACAGTACGTCTTTTGGGCGACCGCGCAGTTCAATCGCCATGCGCAGGGCTTCGCAGGTCAGCGTGGCATCAGAGATCATCGAAAACGACCAGCCCACAATCCGGCGAGCGAACAAGTCCAGAACCGCCGCAAAATACAGCCAACGCTTGCCGACTTTGATGTACGTCACGTCCCCACACCACACCTGATTGACCGTCGCAACATCAAACTTGCGTTTGAGCACATGCGGTGCCACCAAAGCCTCCACGCCAGGTGACTTGTACTTATGGCGCCGGCGTTGACGGCTGACAATGCCTGCTTCTCGCATCAAGCTGCGAGCCATGAACCGCCCGACATCATGCCCGCCGGCTTGCAGCTGTTTAGCCAAGGTACGAGCGCCCGCAGACTCTCTCGACGCCCTGTGGTGCTTGACCAGCATAGCCTTGAGTTTCTCTCGCTTAGGGCTCACCTTGCCTTGGCGCTGACGCCATGCGTAAAAGCTACTGCGGTTTATTCCGAACACACGACAGCAATCGTTAACGCCGTACTGCTCGCCCAGCTCACAGATCAACGAGAGTGATCTTTGGCGTCCAAAAGCAGGAGAGCACTGGCCTTTTTTAGGATTTCGATATCCCGGTCTCTTTGCCTGAGCAAGGCTTTAAGTTCCTGGATCTCTCGCTGATCCGCGGTAATCGCCTTGGCTCCCACCGGAGTCGAGCCCAAGCGTTCCTTGCGAACTTGATCGACCCAGCGGCGCAAGGCCGTAGGGCCAATATCCAAGCTGGCACAGACCTCGGGAACCGACTGCCCCTCGTCCAGCACCATGCTGGCAGCCTTGAGTTTGAACTCACATGAATAAGATTTACGCATATCCAAACACCTCAGATTTGGACGCCATCATAGCGCCCGATTGAGGTGTCCAAAATCATTAGGCCAGTTCAAGCCCGCTCCCACAGGGAGAGAGGCGTTGTCCATGCCTGCGGTGCAAGGCCCGACTATTCCAGCCACGCCGCCAAACCCCCGGCTTCACCTTTTAGTCTTGTGTTTGGTTGACGATCACCGTGCAGGTGATGCCCGCCGCCAGCAGCACGCCCTCCGGCACTTGATCGATGTGAATCCGCACCGGCACGCGCTGGGCCAGGCGCACCCAGTTGAACGTCGGGTTCACGTCAGCGATCAACTCGCGGCTCTCGGGGTTGTCACGGTCGTAGATGCCGCGCGAGATGCTTTCCACGTGGCCCTTCAAGGTCTCGCCGCTCATCAGTTGCATGTCGGCTTTATCGCCGATTTTCACATGCGGCAATTTCGTTTCTTCAAAGAAGCCATAGACCCAGAACGAGTTCATATCGACCACGGCCATCTTGGCTTCGCCGATACGCGCGTAGTCGCCACGGTGGACGTTGAGGTTGGTGACGTAGCCGTCCACCGCCGCTACCACTTGCGTGCGCTTGAGGTTGAGTTCGGCGGCTTCCAGCTGCGCCAGTGCGTGCTGGTAATCGGCAAGGGCCGAGTCGGCGATGTTGCTGGCGTCGTCGCGGTTTTCCTTGGAGATCACCAAGGCGTCGAGGTCGGCGCGGCGGTGGGCATTGACCTTGCGCATCTCCCAGGTGGCTTTGCGCGAGGCAACCAGGGACTGCGCCTGCTTGACCGCGATGCGGTAGTGCTCGGGGTCGATCTGCATCAGCAGGTCGCCCTTCTTGACCAACTGGTTGTCACGCACCGGCACGTCGACCACCTCGCCCGTCACGTCGGCGGCGACGTTGATGATGTCGGCGCGCACGCGACCATCGCGGGTCCACGGCGTTTGCATGTAATGCACCCACAGCGTGCGGCCAATCCAGATTGCCAAAGCCAGTACCAGCAAGGTCGCGAGCAGGCTGAAAAATTTTTTCATCGGGGCATTCTCAACGGTAGACGGTCAGCGCCAATGCGCCGAACAAGCAAACGAACAGGCTCAGGCGCAGCAACGCCGGGTGCCAGAAAAAACGGTACAGGTCGTACCCGGCCAGGAAGCGGTCCAGCGCCCAGGCCAGCCCTGCGGCAATCAAAAACATCAGGGTCATGGTCGGCATGTAGAGGCCGTGGAACGCGATTTCACGGGGCATGCAGGGCTCCTTTGAGGGCCGCCAGTGGCGATTGCGGGTCGAGCAGCGAAGTGCGGATAAAGTGCAGGTAGCTCTTCACCCGGCGCAGGGCCGACGTATCGAAGTGCGGGGCGAAGGGTTCGTCGGTGGCCTGCACGCGGCTGATCGCGTGGTCGACGGCGATCAGCCCGCGCTCCAGATTGCTCGCGCTGGGCTGCAGGAACAGCCGCACCAGCGAGCGGCCCATCACGCGGATCGCCTGGCGCCACGGCTGGGACTCGGCATACGCCGGGTGCACCGGCAGGATCGCCTGTTCCTTGCGCAGCTCGATGATCGCGTGGCCGACCTCCAGCACCACAAACATCCAGCGCAACAGGTCGCGTTGCACTTGCGGCTGGCCGACGGCGAGGCCGTAGGCCTGGTGCAGCAGGTCACGGGTGCGACTTTCAAAACTCGAGGCCAGGCCCTTGAGCTTGCCGCTGATCGCGTACACCACTTGCTCACGCAGGTCCTGCTCCAGGCGGCGCCACAGCCAGCGGCTGTTGGGCGGCAGGATGATCGCCCCCGCCGCCGCGCACACCAGCATGCCGATGACCATCGCGATGTAGTCGTTGATAAAGGTGTAGGGGTTGTAGACCGTGAGGTTATCCGGCACCGAACCGGTGCTGAAGAAGATCAACAGGCCCACACCGACCCCGGCGTATTGCGGGCGTGAGGCGAGAAACGCGCCGAAGATGATGACCGGGGCGAGCATCACGCACAGCAGCGGGAAGCCGTCGATCCAGGGGAACACGAAGAACATTTCGACAAAGCCGACCAGCGCGCCGATCAAGGTGCCGCAGGCCATCTGGAACGCCATGCGCTTGGGGTTCGGCGTGGCGGCGGACAAACCGACGGTGGCCGCCGCGATCAGGGTCATGGTCGCGCCGCTGGGCCAGGCGGTCGCCACCCAGTAGCTGCCCAGCACGATCAGGATGAATGAGGCGCGAATCCCCGAAGCGGCGCAGGCCAGCCAGTTGGTCTTGGGGATGAAGGTTTCGTCCCACTGCTCGCGCGCATGGCTGTGATCGGCCAGGGAGGCGTGGGTTTGCGCATAGTTGTGCAGGTCGTCGACGAAGCGGTACAACAGCTCGTAGGCGGTGTGGAAGTCCAACTGCTCGGCTTCGCTCGGGTTGCCCTCCTGGAACGCCGCGCGCAGGCTGCGCACCGTGGCGGGCAAGCCGTCCTTGTAGGCACTCAGTTGATTGACCAGGCGTGCGGCATCGGGGCTGGTGAGGGCACGACCGGAAAAGCCGTCGAGCAGTTCGGCCAGGTCCTGCAGGCCGGGCTTGATCGCGGCCACCACGTGATCGGCCGCGTCGGTGCGCAGGCGTTCGAGCAACTGGTGCAAGGCGTTGAAGCGCGTGGTGATGCTCATGAATTCGCTGTTGAGGCGACTGAGCCGACCGTTGCGCCGACGCATGTGCGGGTCTTCAAACACGGTGATGCTGCGCAGCCCTTCCAGGCCCACGGCTTCGGCGATAAAGCGCACGTTGCTGGCCTCGAACCCTTCGCGCTGGCTGCGACCCCGCAAGCCATCAGTGACAAACAGCGCGAACACGCCAAAGCGCTGGTACAGGGCGTTGCGCATCGCGGCGCTGCTGGTTTGCGGCAGGATCGCGGCGCTGACCAGCGTCGAGCACAGAATTCCCAGGGAGATTTCCAGCACGCGCCAGACCGCCGCCATAAAGGCCCCATCGGGGTGCGCCAGCGCCGGCAAACCAACCATCGCCGCGGTGTAGCCGGCCAGCACAAACCCATAGGCGCGAAAGTTACGGTTGCGGGTCGCACCGGCGGTGCAAATGCCGACCCAGATCGCCAGCGCGCCAAGAAACAACTCGGTGTTCTGTGCAAACAAGGCAATCAAAAAGACCATCACCGCCGAGCCCGCCAGGGTGCCGAGGAAGCGGTAAAAGCTCTTGGCGAACACCTGGCCGCTCTGCGGTTGCATCACGATGAACACGGTGATCATTGCCGTGCGCGGTTGCGGCAGTTCCAGGCGCATGGCCAGCCATAGCGTCAGGAACGCGGCGATCAGCACCTTGAAGATATACACCCAGGTCACGCCATCACTGCGTGCCCAGTCGAAAAAGCCACGGCGCCACTCAAGGGCATGCAGCCAGCGCAGCGGTGCAGGCAAGGGAGTCATTCAATCCTACTCAGTGATCAAACACGGCGAGTGCCGCCGGGGTCTTGCTCGGGAGGGTCTTGGCGTCGTCGGGCACATCGTTGCCGGCACCAAGGCCGCCGCCCAGGGCTGTCACCAGTTCGGCGTGCGCGCTCAGGCGGGCGGCCTGCACCTGTTGCTCGACCTGCTGCTGACGGAACAGCAGGGTCTGGGCATTCAGCACATTGAGGTAATCGGTGAGCCCGCGCTGGTAGGCGATCATCGCGATGTCATAGGTTTTCTGCGCCGAGGCCACCGACTGCGCGGCGAAGCCCGCTTGCTTGTCCATGGACTCGCGGCGGATCAACTGGTCACTGATGCCCTTGAGCGCGGTGACCAGGGTCTGGTTGTACTTCGCCACGGCGATGTCGTAACCGGCGCTGGCCTCGCCCAACTCGCCACGCAAACGGCCGCCGTCGAAGATCGGCAAGGTGATCGCCGGGCCGACGTTGTAGTTGAATTTCTTGCCGGCCAGGAACTCCAGCATGCCGCCGCCGGTGGCCATGTAGCCAAGGCTGCCGACCAGGTCGACGTTGGGGTAGAAGCCGGCATGCGCCACATCAATGCCACGCGCCTGCGCCGCGACCTGCCAGCGGCTGGCGACCACGTCCGGGCGCTGGCCGAGCAGTTGTGCAGGCAAGGAAGACGGCAGTTTCAGCGGCGCGGCCAGGGACAAGGTCGGACGCTGCAATTGCGCGCCCGCGCCCGGCCCCTTGCCGGCCAATGCCGCCAACTGGTTGCGGCTCAGGGCGATTTCCTCGTCCAGGGCGTCCAATTGGCGATGGGTTTCCGGCAACGGGGTTTCGGCCTGGCTCACGTCGAAGTGCGTGCCGATCCCGGCGTTCAGGCGTTTGTTGGCCAGGTCGAGGATCTGCTGTTGCTGGGCCAGGGTCGCCGCGACGATATCGCGGTTGGCGTAATGCAACGACAGCTGGATATAGGCGCGCACCACGTTGTTCTGCAATTCGAGCTGGGCCTGGCGGGCTTCGGCAGCGCTCATGTGCGCCAGGTCGACGGCACGCTCGGAGGCATTGCTTTCACGGCCCCACAGGTCGAGCGCGTAGCTGAGGCCCAGGGACGAGTTGTTGTCCCAGGTGGTCTCGCCACTCAACTCGCCCGGGCCATAGAACTGATCCTTCGGCCAATTGTGGCGCTTGAGGGTGGTGTCACTGTTGATCTGCAGCGACTCGGCCGACTCGGCAATCCCGGCCATGGCCCGCGCCTCGCGCACTCGCGCGGCAGCGATGGCCATACTCGGGCTGTTATGAGTGGCGAGTGCCACCCAACGGTTGAGTTGCGGGTCGCCAAAGGCCTGCCACCATTGCGCGGTGGGCCAGTGGGCGTCCTGGGCGGCCTGCTGGATCGCCTCGTCGGTGGCCAGGTGATTGGCGTCGAGCGCCTGGCCCTGTGGGGCGATTCCTCCGGTTCCGATGCAGCCGCTGATTGCTAACGATAAAGCCCAAACACTGAGAGTCTTCAGCTCTCTGCTGATGCGACGCGGCACTGCTGCGAATTCCTGAGGTGGTGATGCGGGGAGAGGTGGCGCAATTCTAGGGGGCGGCATGGGGAACGATAAGCGGGTATTCCTGTGAATCTTTGTTACCGTTCAGGCGATAATCCGCGCCGGCTCAAGGCAAGTTGGGATGTTTATCCCGACGCCAGGCTATTCCCCTACAGCGTGCCGAAGTGCCCACCAGCAGAATGACGAGCATCCCACCCTTCTGGAGTGCCCGAATGTTTTCAGCCCCCAGCACGCGCGCCCGCATAGCGCCGACACCCGCACCCGCCTCCGCTGATGCCCTGCGCAGGCAACTGCACCTCTCGCCCGAGCCTTTGCAGCCGGGCATGTTCCCTTTGCAACGGGACGTGCGCTGGATCGCCGACCTGGTCCTGGACAAGCTGGTCCCGCTCGCGGGCTATCATCGCGATCAAGCGCAGATAGAAGCGCTTCACCACAAATTGTCCAGCAGCCCGTCGAGTCTGGAGGTGTCGGTAGAGGAGTTACCGGACTACTACGCGTTTTTCAAAAAGGCCGAGCAGGTGCTTGGCCAACATCGCTCCAGCCAGCGTCCGGACGTCGAAGCCGACTATGCCTTGTGTCGCGCGCTGAAATGGCAGTTTCGCGCAGCGGTCAGCAATGACCGACACCTGCACCTGACGCAGAAGTTGTTGCCGGCGCTTGCCTATGTGCGCAACGGCGGCGAGCGCAGCAACCACCGTCATATCGGCTACAACTTTGTGTTGGACCCCGCGCTGCAGAACCGGGCCGGGCCACAGCTGGCAGCCGACTCGCGCCTGGCAATCACCGCTGACCAACGCGTCAAAAGCACGCGCGCCCTCAGCCTGCAGGCCCATCTGAAGTCATCGATCGCAAACCAGTTCCAGACCCACAGCCAGCTCGGCGTAGGCTATGTATCGTCTCGCGAATACGCAAACCTGGAAGCGTACGCCGATGCCCGCAGCCATTCGGTGCGCACTTCCCTGAGCGAGAGCATCCGGCGAACCGTTCAAAACCTGCCCAGCTTGGTGCGTGATAGCCATAACCTGCAGAAACACCTCGCCTGCTCAGCACTGAGCCAACCCTATGTCCGGGATACCCTGGCCAGCGCCGGCCTTGTCGATGTTGAGTTGCCCAGCATGAGAAGCACCTCCCAGCCGGTTATCACCGAACGAGGCCTCCTCCTGAATGCGCGGAACAAGGTCACGGTGGATGTCTTCAGCGCCCTGAAGCTCAATACCACGATAAAGCCGACCCTGCAGCGTACCCAGCGCCAGATCACCCTGGATATCCTGAGCCTGCACGAAACAGCACCTGAGATGGCACGGCTGCGCTTGGCCTCGTCCAAGCACTACAACGACGACCCTGCGGCGTTGTTGAATGCCATGCAACGCCACATCGCCGACACCAGCCAACACTTCACCCAGCAGGCCTGCACACCCGTGCCGGCGTCCGCGTTGCACGCTGCCCGGCACGCCCGCCACAAACAGGCCCAATCCCTGCTGGAGCGCTATGTGCTGCTCAAGACCCACTCGCGCCTGACTCCGCAGCAGGATGCTGAGATACGCAGCCTGATCCAGCGCAACCCGGCACTGCTTCGCCCCGACGAATTAAAAGTCCACACGCTGGCAGCCGAGACTCGAATAGTGAGCTTCAGCGCCGCAGTAACGGCCTCGGCGCAGGCCGGGGCAGGCAAAGGGGTGGCGATTGAAGCCAGCCACCGCAAGCTTGATGACCCGCACCTGAGCGGTGATTACCTGACAATCGACATCGCCCCGATAGATTCGCGGCAGGTCGTGAAGAAAACCTTGCTTCGCGTACTGGGCGCGATTGGCGAGCAAACGTTCGACTGGGAAAACCTGGTCCGCTCGATCAGCGAATCGGTGCTCGATCCCGCCAGGCCGTCGTCCACTCAAGTACTGGTGAAAATAAAGCACGGCCAACCGGTGCTGCTGCATACCCGCCATACGCTGAATAAGAGCCGTGACCTGAAGCTCCCGGCGCCGGTCGAGCAGTTCTTCGGCGTAGCGGCGCAGTCGCTGCGTACCCGGCAAACCCTGCACAAAGAACAGCTGGGCAGCGACTCGCTGGATCATCTGCTGCCCATCGCCCGTCGCTACCTGGAACCCCCTGATCAGCAGCCGGGCTGGGACGCTTACGTCGCGCGACACGCCGACGACTTTCACGCGTTGTTCGATACCCTTGGCCGACAGGCGCACGGTACGCCGCTGACCGCCGAGATTGACGCGCTCAAACGCCTCAGCCCGGCACTCAGCCGCGCCGCCGAAACCCTGGTACAACACGCGCACACCGCCCTTGAAGCGCCTACCGGCGAAAACCGCGCCAGCACGCAGGAGGCCTTCAATCACTTGCTGCGCGAGTATCTGCCGCACTACCAGGCCAAAGTCAGTGAGGCCTGGACCTTGTCCTGATCCTTCGTCACCGTGCTCCGGGGAGAGCAGCGCCCAGCGGATACACACCTGTGCGCAACTTCATGTCACAATTTGGCATCTCCCTTGAGAACACTCCATGGACACTTTGCAAAACATGCGCGCCTTCAGTTGCGTGGCCGAAGCCGGCAGCTTCACCGCCGCCGCCGTGCAACTGGACACCACCACCGCCAACGTTTCGCGCGCGGTCTCCAACCTTGAGGCCCATCTGCAAACCCGCTTGCTCAACCGCACCACCCGCCGCATTGCGCTGACCGAAGCCGGCAAACGCTATTTGCTGCGCTGCGAGCAGATCCTTGCCTACGTCGAGGAAGCCGAGGCCGAAGCCAGCGACGCCCACGCGCGCCCCGCCGGGCAGTTGAAAGTGCACACCATGACCGGCATCGGCCAGCACTTCGTGATTGATGCGATTGCCCGCTACCGCCGCACCCACCCGGACGTGACCTTCGACCTGACCCTGGCCAACCGCGTGCCGGACCTGCTCGACGAGGGCTACGACGTGTCCATCGTGCTGGCCAGCGAGCTGCCGGATTCGGGCTTCGTCTCGCAACGCCTGGGCATTACCTACAGCATCGCCTGCGCCTCGCCCGATTACGTCAAGGCCAAGGGCTGCGCGCAACGGCCCCAGGATTTGCTCAATCACGCCTGCCTGCGCCTGGTCAGCCCGGTGATCCAGCTGGATAAATGGACCTTCAACGGCCCCGAAGGCCAGGAGAGCGTGGCGATCAACACCTCGCCCTTCCTGGTGAACTCGGCCGATGCGATGAAAACCGCGATCACCAGCGGCATGGGCGTCGGGCTGTTGCCGGTGTACGCGGCCATCGAAGGCCTGCGCAACGGCACACTGGTGCGGGTCATGCCCAACTACCGCTCCCAGGAGCTGAACCTGTACGCCATCTACCCGTCGCGCCAATACCTGGACGCGAAGATCAAGACCTGGGTCGAATACCTGCGCGGCTCGCTGCCGGAGATCCTGGCGGCGCACCAGGCGGAGCTGGTGGCGTATGAATTGAGCGGCAGCCTGAGTGGCGCGCGCCTGACGAACTGATTTCCACCTGTCGATCTAAATCAAAGGTGGGAGCGGGCTTGCTCGCGAATACGATAGTCCAGCCACAGATGTAGTGGCTGACACTGCGCATTCGCGAGCAAGCCCGCTCCCACATTGGTTTGGCGGTGTCCTGACAATCACCCGCAAGAATGTTAGCTTGCTTGGCATTCTTCCGTAGTCGATGAGCCCGCCTGCAATGAAAAAGACTGTCCTCGCCTTCAGCCGTGTCACCCCGCAAATGATCGAACGCCTGCAACAGGATTTCGAGGTGATCGCGCCCAACCCCAAGCTGGGCGACATCAACGCTCAATTCAATGAAGCCCTGCCCCACGCCCACGGCCTGATCGGCGTGGGCCGCAAGCTGGGACGCGAGCAATTGCAGGGCGCGAGCAAGCTGGAGGTGGTGTCCAGCGTCTCGGTGGGCTACGACAACTACGACGTGCCGTACTTCAACGAGCGCGGGATCATGCTTACCAACACCCCTGACGTACTCACCGAAAGCACCGCCGACCTGGCCTTTGCCCTGCTGATGAGCAGCGCGCGCCGGGTCGCCGAGCTGGACGCCTGGACCAAGGCCGGCGAGTGGAAAGCCAGTGTCGGCGCGCCGTTGTTCGGCTGCGATGTGCATGGGAAGACCCTGGGCATCGTCGGCATGGGCAACATCGGCGCGGCCGTGGCCCGTCGCGGGCACTTGGGCTTCAACATGCCGATCCTGTACAGCGGCAACAGCCGCAAGCCGGCGCTGGAGCAGACGCTGGGCGCGCAATTTCGCAGCCTGGACGAGCTGCTGGCCGAGGCGGACTTCGTGTGCCTGGTGGTGCCATTGAGCGACAAGACCCGCCACCTGATCAGCACCCGCGAGCTGGGGCTGATGAAATCCAGCGCGATCCTGATCAATATTTCCCGTGGCCCGGTGGTCGACGAACCGGCGCTGATCGAGGCCCTGCAAACCCAGCGCATCCGCGGCGCCGGGCTGGATGTGTACGAGCAGGAGCCGCTGGCCGCGTCGCCGCTGTTCCAACTGAGCAACGCCGTGACCCTGCCGCACATCGGCTCGGCGACCCATGAAACCCGCGAAGCCATGGCCAACCGCGCCCTCGACAACCTGCGCAGCGCCCTGCTCGGCCAGCGTCCCCAGGACCTGGTGAACCCGCAGGTCTGGAAAGGCTGACTCATCCCCCCGGTGAAATGGGGACTTGTGTAGGAGCCAGCGTGTGTAAGAGCCAGCTTGTGTGGGAGCTGGCTTGTGTGGGAGCTGGCTTGTGTGGGAGCTGGCTTGTGTGGGAGCTGGCTTGCCTGCGATAGCAGCGCCTCGGTCTTTCTGCGGAACCGGGGGTGATGCTATCGCAGGCAAGCCAGCTCCTACAGACCCATCCCGACACAAAATCCGGTTAAAGCCTGGCCTCCCCAAGTCGATAACTCTCTATAGATCGTCATCCCTGATCCACAGAAGGTTTTTATGTCCACCACCAAAGCCCGCGCAGACTCTCTCTCGCTTCTGCTCTTTACCTTGCGCAGCGGCAAGCTGATGGCGATCAACCTGCTGAAAGTCAGTGAAATCATCCCCTGCCCGCCGCTGACCAAGCTGCCGGAGTCGCATCCCCACGTCAAAGGCATCGCCACCCTGCGGGGCAACTCGCTGGCGGTCATCGACCTGAGCCGTGCCCTGGGTGAAATGCCCCTGCAGGACCCGGACGGTGGCTGCCTGATCGTCACCGATGTAAGCCGATCCAAGCAGGGCCTGCATGTGCAGGCGGTGAGCAAGATCGTGCACTGCCTGACCACCGACATCCGCCCGCCGCCCTACGGCTCCGGCGGTAACCGCGCGTTCATCACCGGGGTCACCCAGGTCGAAGGCGGCCTCGTGCAAGTGCTGGACATCGAAAAAGTCATCCACGGCATCGCACCGGCCCCGATTGAAGCGGCGCCCACCGACCTGACCATGGAAGAAGCCGAAGTACTCGGCAACGCGCGCATCCTGGTGGTCGACGACAGCCAGGTGGCCCTGCAGCAATCCGTACACACCCTGCGCAACCTCGGCCTCACCTGCCACACCGCGCGCAGTGCCAGGGAAGCCATCGATGTGCTGCTGGAGCTGCAAGGCACGGTCGAGCAGATCAACGTGGTGGTGTCCGACATCGAAATGTCGGAAATGGACGGCTACGCCCTCACCCGCACCCTGCGCGAAACCCCGGATTTCAAAGACCTCTATGTGCTGCTGCACACCTCGCTCGACAGCGCGATGAACAGCGAAAAAGCGCGCCTGGCCGGTGCCGACGCGGTACTGACCAAATTTTCGTCGCCCGAGCTGACCAAGTGCCTGGTGGTGGCGGCCCAGACCGTGGCGCAAAAAGGCCTGTAACGCGTGAGCACGTATTACCAGTTGCTGCGTCGCGACCTCACCGGCAGCCTGCCGGCCCCGCAGTGGCCGGCGGGTACGCAGCTGGACCACTACCGCGATGAGCTGGCCCCGGCGATTCATGCGGTATTGCGCATGACCCAGGAACAAGGCGGCGGCCGCGTGCCCCCGCTGGAAACCTGGCAGCAGCAATTCATCACCGATGCCGAATTCGACCCCACGCTGTGCCTGGTGGCCAGCAACGCAGAAGGCATTCTCGGCGTGGCCCAGTGCTGGACCAGCGCCTTTATCAAGAACCTTTCCATACACCCCTGCGCCCAGGGCCAGGGGCTGGGCCGCGCCTTGTTGCTGCAGGCCTTCCAGATGTTCAAGCAACGCGGCGAACCCTGCGTCGACCTCAAGGTGCTGGAGAGCAACCAGCGCGCCCGGCAGTTGTACGCAAGCGCAGGCATGTTCTTGGTACTGCGCGATGCAGTCGCCGAGGACTGACAGGCACTGGCGCATAACTTGCTTCCAGAGACACCGAACGGTGCATAGAGGTCAAAACCCGTCATCGTTCACGCGTGCCCTCTGACCTTGCCTGGTGACAGATCCGCCCATGAACACCCATTTTTCCTGCGTTGGCTGCGGCAAATGCTGCACCGACCATCACGTCCCCCTGACCCTCGCCGAAGCCCGTATGTGGGCGGCGGACGGCGGCAACGTCATCGTTCTGGTAGAGGGTTTCCTGGGCAATGGCCTGGGCTTGCCACAGCAGCAACGCGAACATGCCGAGCGGCGTTCAGTGGTGGTGCCCAGCGGCAACACCGAGGCGTTTGTAGCCATCACCTTTGCCGCCTATAACGCCGGCCGCTGCCGGAATCTTGACGAAGACAACCTGTGCCGCATCTATGAACGCCGTCCGTTGGTGTGCCGGATCTATCCGATGGAGATCAACCCGCATATCCCACTGAACCCCGCCGCCAAGGACTGCCCGCCGGAATCCTGGGAACAGGGCCCGGCGCTGATCGTCGGCGGCGAGTTGGCCGACCCGGCGCTGGCGGACCTGATCCTGCGCTCGCGCCAGGCCGACCGTGACGATGTGCAGACCAAGGAGGCGGTGTGCGCCTTGCTGGGTATTCGCACCACGGCGCTCAAGGGGGATGGCTTCACCGCCTACCTGCCGGACATGAACGCGTTTGCCCAGGCAATCGAGCTGGCGGTGGATCAGCCATCCGTGGCCAACGAGTGGGTGTTCCATGTGTCCGGCATGGACATCGCCGAGCAACTGCTGGATGCCGGCGCGCAGATTGCGACTGAAGTGCCGGCCAACTACGCGTTTATTCCGCTGCGCGCAGCGTAGGGCTGCGGGCCTCTTCGCGGGCAAGCCCGCTCCCACAGGTGACTGCATTCCGACGGGGGCACCCGGTTAGCGCCGTCCACTCCAGAACTCCCGCGCCAACTGGCGCAAATCCTCCGCCAGGGCCGCCACGTCGCCGGAGCTGAGCTGGCTCTGCTGGCCGGCGCTGACCGTGGCTTCACCGGCATCGCGGATGCCGAGGATATTGCGGTTGATGTCCTCGCTCACCGCGCTCTGCTCTTCCACGGCGGTCGCGATCTGCTGGCTCATGGCGGTGATCTGCATGACCCGCTGGCTGATGCCATCCAGCGCAGCCGCCGCCCGTTGCGCCTGCTCGACGCTGGCGTGCACATGTTCGCTGCTCTGCGCCATGGCCTGCACCGCGTCGCGCGCGCCGCCCTGCAGGGTGCTGATCATGCGCTGGATTTCATCGGTCGATTGCTGCGTGCGCTGGGCCAGGCCACGCACTTCATCGGCCACCACGGCAAAGCCACGGCCTTGCTCACCGGCCCGCGCGGCTTCGATGGCCGCATTCAGGGCCAGCAGGTTGGTCTGCTCGGCAATCGTGCGAATCACCTCCAGCACGCCGCTGATTTCGCCGCTGTGGCTTTCCAGTTGGTGGATGACGTCTGTGGCCCGCGCCAACTCCTGGGACAAGCGCATCACCGCGTCCCGGCTTTCATCCACGCGTTGATGGCCTTCAAGGGTTTCGTTGCCAGCCTGGTCCGCCGCCCTGGACGCCTGCTGGGCATGGCTGGCCATTTGCGCCACGCTGGCGGCCATCTGGTGAATGGCCGTCGCTATCTGATCGGTCTGGGTCTGTTGGCCCTGGGTGCTGGCCTGGCTGCTGTCCAGATGCCGCACCAGTTGCGCCGCGTGCCCCGCCAGGCGCTGGGAGGCATCGCCGATGCGCCCGACCACCGCGCCCACCTGGGCTTCGAGCATCTGCAAGGCAAACTCGATCTGCCCGCATTCATCACGGCGCCCGGTGTAGATCGCCTGGCTCAGGGGGTTATCGGCAATCTGGCGGGCGCGCTGGCTCAACTGGGCCAGGGGCCGCACGATCAGTCTCACCCCGGCCGCGCCGACCGCACATCCTGCCACCAGGCCCAGCAGTTGCCAGACTGGCGCGTACGCCGCCAGGCCTACGCCGAGCGCCCACGCCACCGCGCAGCTGGCAGCCGCCCAGCCCGACAGCTTAAGTGGGAGACCAACCGCCGGCCACGCGCGCGCCTTGCCCGCCCGCAGTCGCGCATACGCCCGTTCTGCCGCCGCCACCCTGGACGCATCCGGCTTGGTGCGCACCGATTGGTACTCCACCGTCGCCCCGTCGCGGGTCACCGGCGTGGCATACGCGCTGACCCAATAATGGTCGCCATTCTTGCAGCGGTTCTTCACCATGCCCATCCACGACCGGCCGCGTTTCAAGGTCTGCCACATATGGGCAAAGGCCTCGGACGGCATGTCAGGATGGCGCAGGACGTTATGGGCCATCCCCAGCAACTCGTCACGGTGGTAGCCGCTGATGTCGATGAAATCCTGGTTGGCGTAGGTAATCGCGCTGGTCAGGTCAGTGGTCGAGAGGATGTTGGCGTCGGGGGCAAAGTCCACATTCCGACCGGTGACCGGCAGATTGATCTTCATGGAGAAGCGCGCTCGTGATTATTGGAGGAGTCGGCAGGGCGTCGACTCTAAGCGCACCCATGGGGCAAATACTGATCCAGCTCATGTTCTGCGCAATTAATTAGCCATCACGGAGTTTCCAGGCGGTAGGGCGCGAGGATTCGCCGGTACTCACCGTTTTGCATCAACTCTTCGAGGGCGCGATTGAGGTCATTGAGCAACGCCGTATCGGTCTTGCGCACCGCAATCGCCACGCCGTCGCCCAACAGCGCGGCCGAGACAGGCGGGCCGAGGAAGTCGAAGTCCTGGCCATCATCGGTGTCGCCAGGGCCTGGCGGATTTCCACGGTGCCCTGCAGGGTCGCATCGATATCACCGGCCACCAGGCTGCGCACCAATTCATCATTGAGCCAGAAGCTCTTGATGATCACACCCCTGGGCGCCCACTTCGAGCGCACAAAGGCTTCACGATTGCTGCCGAGCAAAACGCCGACGCGCTTGCCCTTGAGCGACTTGACGCGCGGCAGCAGGCCAGAGGTCCGGCGGGCAACCAGACGTGTCGTGAAGGGATAGAGGGTGTCGGTGAAGCCCGCCCGACGGCGGCGCAGCGACGTCGGTGCCATGCCCATGATTGCATCGAATTGCCGCGCCTCAAGGGCAGGAAAGTCTTCGACGACCACCTGGTCGACCCAGGTACAGCGCACATTCAGTTGCTGGCAGAGGGCATTGCCCAGGTCGATATTCAGGCCGACCAACTGACCTTGCGCATCACGGCTCTGGAAGGGGGGGAATTGCGCGGCAACCGCGAAGCGGATTTCCTGCCGAGGGGGATCATCAGCGGCGACGGCTTCAGCCGCGCACAACAGGACAAGCATTACACATATGTGTATCAGGGCCACGGGAAGCGTCCTTTTCCGGAAAGACCAGCCTCGACACACTCCGTCCCGGGAAATACCGACGGGGCGGAGCAGAGGCTGTGGAAGCTTTCAAGAAATGGTTGCTGCCCCACAAGCAGAAACATCCGCGAAAGCTGTAGGCAGCTTCCGCCAAATGTTGCAGCTAGTTAATCTTAACGTTTACCCATGGAGCGACGCGTTCCCGGCGGGGCCATGCCTGGGGACTTGGTGTGGCCGTTCTTGGCGCCGTTCTTGTACCAGGGCTGGGCGGCTTGCTTGGCCCCGGCCAGTTCACCCGGCTTGAACGGAAACTTGAACGCCGGGATCTCGGCTTTTTCAACGCCTTCGGCGCTGGCCGGATCGACCAGGTCGGTCGCTTCAACAGGGGGTTGTGTCGGGGAAGTCATGGAAGCTCCGGAACGTGCAAAAAATGACGCGAGGCCGGCTTGCGGGCCTCGCTGGCGCGCAGTATACCTTCCCGCCTCGGATCTTTAACCACCGCCTGTAGGAATGGTCTGCGCTTACTGACAGCGCTGTCAGTTAGCAGTCACCTTGCTGACCGGGTTCGCAGGCTATAAAGGCCCTTAGTCTCCCACTCCTTTGCCCTGGCGCCTCACCTCCATGCAAATACAACGAAAAACCGCCCTGATCGTGGGTGTCCTCGTAGTGCTGGCCGTTGCCGCCTGGGCCCTGACGCGCCCGGCCAAGACCAGACTGGCAGCGCCGACTGCGATTCCGGTGCGGGTGGTGAGCGTGGTGCAGCAGGATATTCCACGGTTTGTCAGCGGGATTGGCTCGGTGTTGTCGTTGCACAGTGTGGTGATCCGCCCGCAAGTGGACGGCATTCTCACCAAATTGCTGGTCAAGGAAGGCCAACTGGTCAAGGCCGGGGACTTGCTTGCAACCATCGATGACCGCTCGATCCGCGCCAGCCTGGAGCAAGCCAAGGCACAGCTGGGCGAGAGCCAGGCGCAGTTGCAAGTGGCGCAGGTCAACCTCAAGCGCTACAAGGAATTGAGCGTCGACGACGGCGTCTCCAAGCAAACCTATGATCAGCAGCAAGCGCTGGTCAACCAGCTCAAGGCCACCGCCCAAGGCAACCAGGCCGCCATCGATTCGGCCCAGGTACAGCTTTCCTACACCCAGATTCGCTCGCCGGTCACTGGCCGCGTGGGTATTCGTACCGTGGACGAAGGCAACTTCCTGCGCATGAGCGATACCCAGGGCCTGTTCACAGTGACCCAGATCGACCCGATTGCCGTCGAGTTCTCCCTGCCGCAACAAATGCTGCCGACCCTGCAAGGCTTGATCGCGGCACCGACCAGGGCCAGCGTCGACGCCTACATGGGCGCGGACACCGACGGCCAGACCGGCGACCTGCTGGGTGAAGGCCACTTGAGCCTGATCGACAACCAGATCAGCTCGACCACCGGCACCCTGCGTGCCAAGGCCGAGTTCAACAACGCCTCGCAGCGCCTGTGGCCGGGGCAACTGGTCACGATCAAGATCCAGACCGCCCTCGACAAAAACGCCCTGGTGGTACCGCCGACGGTGGTGCAACGCGGCCTGGATTCGCACTTCGTGTACCGGGTCAACGGGGACAAGGTCGACGTGGTGCCGGTGCAGGTGACGTACCAGGACAGCGACGTGAACATCATCAAGGGGGTGCAGGCCGGCGATGTACTGGTCAGTGACGGCCAGTCGCGGCTCAAGGCCGGCGCCCAGGTGGAGGTGCTCAAGGAGCCACCGCAAGTGATCCAGACCGTCGACGCCAAGGTGCAGCCATGAGTGGCAGCCGTTCGCCGTCGGCCTGGTGCGTCGACCACCCGGTCGCCACCCTGCTGCTGACCTTCGCCCTGGTGCTGCTCGGGATGATTGCCTTCCCACGCCTGGCCATCGCCCCACTGCCGGAAGCGGAATTTCCGACGATCCAGGTGACCGCCACCCTACCCGGCGCCAGCCCGGATACCATGGCCTCATCCGTGGCCACGCCCCTGGAGGTGCAATTCAGTGCCATCCCCGGCATGACCCAGATGACCTCCAGCAGTGCCTTGGGCTCAAGCCTGCTGACCCTGCAATTCACCCTGAACAAGAGCATCGACACGGCTGCGCAGGAAGTCCAGGCGGCGATCAACACCGCGTCCGGCAAGTTGCCCAGCGACATGCCGAGCCTGCCGACCTGGAAGAAGGTCAACCCGGCGGACAGCCCGGTGCTGATCCTCAGCGTCAGCTCCAACAGCATGCCCAGCACCGAGCTGAGCGACTACGTGGAAACCCTGCTGGCCCGGCAGATCAGCCAGATCGATGGTGTCGGCCAGATCAACATCACCGGCCAGCAGCGCCCGGCGATTCGTGTACAGGCCTCCCCCGACAAACTCGCGGCCATCGGCCTGACCCTGGCCGATATCCGCCTGGCCATCCAGCAATCGAGCCTCAACCTGGCCAAGGGTGCGATCTACGGCGAGAACAGCGTGTCGACCCTGTCGACCAATGACCAGTTGTTCCACCCTAATGACTACGCGCAATTGATTGTGTCCTACAAGGACGGTGCACCGGTTCAGTTGCGCGATATCGCCAAAGTCATCAACGGTTCGGAAAACGCCTACGTGCAGGCCTGGTCCGGCGATACCCCCGGCGTCAACCTGGTGATTTCGCGCCAACCCGGCGCCAACATTGTCGAGACCGTGGACCGCATCCAGTCCGAACTGCCGCGCCTGCAAGCCATGCTGCCGGCGTCGGTGCAGGTCAGTGTGCTGACCGACCGCACCAAGACCATTCGCGCGTCCCTGCATGAAGTCGAAGTGACCCTGCTGATTGCCATCCTGCTGGTGGTGGCGGTGATGGCGCTGTTCCTGCGCCAGTTGTCGGCGACGCTGATTGTGTCCAGCGTGCTCGGCGTGTCGCTGGTCACCAGTTTTGCGTTGATGTACCTGATGGGCTTCAGCCTGAACAACCTGACCCTGGTGGCGATCGTGATCGCCGTGGGGTTTGTGGTGGACGATGCGATCGTGGTGGTGGAAAACATTCACCGCCACCTCGAAGCGGGGCTCGACAAGCGCGAGGCGGCGATCAAGGGCGCCGGCGAGATCGGCTTCACCGTGGTCTCCATCAGTTTCTCGCTGGTGGCCGCGTTTATTCCGCTGCTGTTCATGGGCGGCGTGGTCGGGCGGCTGTTCAAGGAGTTCGCGCTGACGGCTACCTCGACCATCCTGATTTCGGTGGTGGTGTCGCTGACCCTGGCGCCGACCCTGGCCGCGCTGTTCATGCGCGCGCCCACCCATCATGCCCACGACAAACCCGGTTTCAGCGAACGCCTGCTCGCGGGCTATGCGCGCAACCTGCGCCGGGCCCTCGCGCACCAGCGCACCATGGCGGCGATTTTCATCGTGACCCTGGCCCTCGCCGTGGTCGGCTACGTGTTTATCCCCAAGGGTTTCTTCCCGGTACAAGACACCGGTTTTGTGCTCGGCACCAGCGAGGCAGCGGCGGACGTGTCGTACCCGGACATGGTCGCCAAGCACAAGGCCCTGGCCGAGATCGTCAAGGACGACCCGGCAGTGGAGGCGTTCTCCCATTCGGTGGGTGTGACCGGCAGCAACCAGACTATCGCCAACGGCCGCTTCTGGATTGCCCTGAAAGACCGCGGCGACCGCGATGTCTCCGCCAGCCAGTTCATCGACCGCATCCGGCCGAAACTGGCCAAGGTGCCGGGCATCGTGCTGTACCTGCGCGCCGGCCAGGACATCAACCTCAGTTCCGGTCCCAGCCGCGCCCAGTACCAGTACGTGCTCAAGAGCAACGACGGCCCGACGCTCAACACCTGGACCCAGCGCCTGACGGAGAAACTGCGCGCCAACCCGGCCTTTCGTGACCTCTCCAACGACCTGCAACTGGGCGGCAGCATTACCCACATCAGCATCGACCGTCAGGCCGCCGCACGTTTCGGCCTGACCGCCACCGACGTCGACCAGGCGCTGTATGACGCGTTCGGCCAGCGCCAGATCAACGAATTCCAGACCGAGATCAACCAGTACCAGGTGGTGCTGGAACTCGACACGAAGCAACGCGGCAAGGCCGAGAGCCTGAATTATTTCTACCTGCGCTCACCGCTGACCAACGAGATGGTGCCGCTGTCGGCACTGGCCAAGGTCGACCCGCCGACCGTCGGGCCGTTGTCCATCAGCCATGACGGCATGTTCCCGGCCGCCAACCTGTCGTTCAACCTCGCGCCCGGCGTGGCGTTGGGCGATGCGGTGATCATGCTCAACCAGGCGAAGAATGAAATCGGCATGCCGACCACCATCATCGGCAACTTCCAGGGCGCGGCGCAGGCGTTCCAGAGTTCGCTGGCCAGCCAGCCGTGGCTGATTCTCGCGGCGCTGGTGGCGGTCTACATCATCCTCGGCGTGCTGTATGAAAGTTTTGTCCACCCGCTGACGATCATTTCCACCCTGCCCTCAGCAGGCCTGGGTGCGCTGATCATGCTGTCGCTGATGGGCCAGGACTTTTCGATCATGGCGCTGATCGGCCTGGTGCTGTTGATCGGGATCGTGAAGAAAAACGGCATCCTGATGATCGACTTTGCCCTGGAGGCCCAGCGCGTCAGGGGCCTGTCGCCGGAGGATGCGATCTACGAAGCCTGTGTCACGCGGTTCCGGCCGATCATCATGACCACCCTCGCCGCCCTGCTCGGCGCGGTGCCGTTGATGCTCGGCGCCGGCCCAGGCGCGGAAATGCGCCAGCCGCTGGGCATTGCGGTGGTCGGCGGGCTGCTGGTGAGCCAGGCGCTGACGTTGTTCACTACACCGGTCATATACTTGTACCTCGAGAAGTTTTTCCACCGGCCCAAACCGACGCCTGCGTTGGCGACCACACAATGAGGCTGAGGCCCCGCCCTGGAGCAAAAGGCTCATGCGCGTCCTGATTATTGAAGACGAAGAAAAAACCGCGGACTACCTGCACCGCGGCCTGACAGAACAAGGCTACACCGTCGATGTGGCCCGCGAAGGCGTCGAGGGGTTGCACCTGGCGCTGGAGAACGATTACGCGGTGATCGTGCTCGACGTGATGCTGCCCGGCCTCGACGGCTTTGGCGTGCTGCGTGCCTTGCGGGCGCGCAAGCAGACCCCGGTGATCATGCTCACCGCCCGTGAACGCGTGGAAGATCGCATTCGCGGCCTGCGCGAAGGGGCCGATGATTACCTCGGCAAGCCGTTCTCGTTCCTCGAACTGGTGGCGCGCCTGCAGGCGTTGACCCGCCGCAGCGGCGGCCACGAACCGGTGCAGGTCACGGTCGCCGACCTGTGGATCGACCTGATCAGCCGCAAGGCCAGCCGCAACGGCCTGCGCCTGGACCTGACCGCCAAGGAGTTCTCGCTGCTCAGCGTACTCGCGCGGCGCCAGGGCGAAATCCTGTCCAAGACCGCCATCGCGGAGATGGTCTGGGACATCAATTTCGACAGCGACGCCAACGTGGTCGAAGTCGCGATCAAGCGCCTGCGCGCCAAGCTCGATGGGCCGTTCGACACCAAACTGCTGCACACCATTCGCGGCATGGGTTATGTGCTGGAGAACCGCAGTGTCGGCTAACTCCATCGCCCTGCGCCTGAGCGGCATGTTCACCCTGGTGGCGCTGCTGATCTTCCTGTTGATCGGCGGCGCGTTGTACCAGCAGGTCGACCGCGGCCTGGGCTTGTTGCCGGGGGCAGAGTTGGACGCGCGCTACAGCGTGCTCGAATCCTCGGTGAACCGCTTTGGCACGCCGGACCACTGGGTGAAGATCCAGGCCAAGCTCAAGCTGTTGGGCGAGGAAGACAAGCGCATCCGCTTCTGGGTGGTCAGCAGCGACCCGGCCTATGAATACGGCAACCCCGACGCGCAGATTCGCGCCTTTGCCGCCGGGCCAACGGGCAAGCGCGACCTGCGCCTGCCGGGGCGTGAATACCCGTTCAAGGTGTTGGTCAGCCAATTTGCGGCCAAGGACCAGCGCCCGCCGCTGCGCTTCATGATCGCCATTGATACCGAGAACTTCCGGGCTACCCAGCACCAGTTGCTGATGGCCCTGATCGGCCTGGCATTCGTCGGGGTGGTGATGGCCTCGCTGCTGGGCTTCTGGGTCTCGCGTATCGGCCTCAAGCCGCTGATCACCCTGTCGGATGAGGCGCAGAAACTCGCGCCGCCGAAACTTTCCGGGCGCCTGCAGCTGTCGCCGCTGCCGCCGGAACTGAGCCAGTTCGTCAACTCGTTCAACTCCACCCTCGACCGAGTGGAGCAGGCCTATTCACGCCTGGAGTCGTTCAACGCCGACGTGGCCCACGAACTGCGCTCACCGCTGACCAACCTGATCGGCCAGACCCAGGTCGCCCTGACGCGCGGGCGTTCGGCCGAGCATTATTTCGAAGTGCTGCAATCCAACCTCGAAGAACTCGAGCGCCTGCGTTCGATCATCAACGACATGCTGTTCCTCGCCAGCGCCGACCAGGGCAGCAAGGCCACCAAGCTGATCGAAAGCTCCCTGGCCGACGAAGTGGCGACTACCCTCGACTACCTGGACTTCATCCTCGAAGACGCCCAGGTGCAGGTGCGCGTGCGCGGCGACGCCCTGGTGCAGATCGAAAAAGCCCACCTGCGCCGCGCGCTGATCAACCTGCTGAGCAATGCGGTGCAACACACGGCGCCGGGGCAGGTTATCGAGGTGAGCATCGAGGTGCAGGGGCATCAGGTGGCGATCGGGGTAACCAACCCTGGCGATGAGATTGCCAGCGAACACCTGCCCCGGCTGTTCGAACGCTTTTATCGGGTGGATGCGTCACGCAGCAACAGTGGGGCGAATCATGGGTTGGGGTTGGCCATCGTCAAGGCCATCGCATTGATGCACGGCGGCGATGTGTTTGTGCGCAGTGCCGGCGGCGGCAATACCTTTGGCATTACTCTGCCCGTCTGACGGCCGAACTGTTGCGATTTGGGCAACAGTCATTATCTTGTTACACTCTGTATCCCACCGCTCACCTGCGTTAATTTGACGCATCGATGAGCGCGACGGCATAGACAGCTGACCCGCTTACCCGAATTTCCCTCGACTTATTTCCAGGGCTCTACACTGGGAATCTGTCTTAAAGCCGCTGACTTCAGCGGCTTTTTTTTGCGGTAAAAAAAGGCCAGGCACACCCCCACGACATTGGCCGTTTTCGATTGACCAAAGGAGCTCCACCGGTGAAGAACTCGCTGACGTTCACCCCGTTATTCCTCGCGATTGCAGCAACGATCGTCCCCCTTGCCCACGCGGCAGACACCACCCCCACCGACGGTTTCGTCGAAGGCTCGCACCTCAACATCAACACCCGCAACTACTACATGAACCGCGACCGTCGCGATATCCACACCGATGACAGCAAAGAATGGGGCCAGGGTTTTATCGGCACCTTCGAATCCGGCTATACCCAGGGCACCGTCGGCTTCGGCCTGGACGCCCACGCGATGCTCGGCCTCAAGCTCGACGGCGGAGGCGGCACTGATGGCTCCAGCATCCTTCCGTACGGCAGTGGCAACGGCAAGGCGCCGGGCTCGTTCTCCACCGCAGGTGGCACCCTGAAAATGCGCGCCTTCGATACCGAGTTGAAGGCCGGCGACCTGTTCCTGAACAACCCGGTGATCGCCGGCGGCATGACCCGCATGCTGCCGCAGACC
This sequence comes from Pseudomonas aylmerensis, assembly GCF_001702265.1. GTDB lineage: Bacteria > Pseudomonadota > Gammaproteobacteria > Pseudomonadales > Pseudomonadaceae > Aquipseudomonas > Aquipseudomonas aylmerensis. The sequence continues at coordinate 299,280 of NZ_MAUE01000005.1, read as the reverse complement.
TTCCGTGGCGTGAGCCTGACCAACCACAGCGTCGACGGCTGGATGTTCGAGGGCGGACAGGCCAGCTTTACCAAGCTCTACAACCAGAGCGGCCACCGGCGCATTGGCACCAGCTATGGCGCGCTGCCCAACAACACGGACAGCCAGCACATGAATTGGGCCGGCGTGTCGTTCAGCGGCATCGACGGGCTGACCAGCAACCTCTACGCCTCCGAACTCAAGGACGTGTGGCACCAGTACTACTACGACCTCGACTACACCTATGTGGTCAACGAAATGGTCAGCCTCAACCCCGGCCTGCACTACTACCACACCCAGGACACCGGGCAGGCGCTGCTGGGCAACATCGACAACAACACCTACAGCCTGCACTTCACCGTCGACGTCGGCCATCACAGCGTCACTGCCGCGTACCAGCGGGTCAACGGCAATACCCCGTTCGACTACATTGCCCAGGGCGACAGCGTGTACCTGGACAACTCCCAGCAATACTCCGACTTCAATGGCCCCAATGAGCGTTCGTGGAAACTCAAGTACGCCTATAACTTCGGCGGCCTGGGCCTGCCCGGCCTGACCTCGGCCGTGTCCTACATCAGCGGCAAGACCGACCTCACCACAGTCGACCCGCAAAGCCGTGGCTACAGCGCCTGGTACAGCGCCGACGGCAAGGACGCCAAGCACTGGGAACGCGATATCGACCTCAAATACGTCGTGCAGGGCGGCAAGGCCAAAGACCTGGCGGTGCGCCTGCAGTGGGCGGTCAATCGCGGCAGCAACGGCTACTCGGCGGTGGACCGCGATGTGGATGAATACCGCGTGATCATCGACTACCCGATCAACGTGTTCTGACACGCACCCTGTCGCCCAGGCAGAACCAGGATGGGCGCGGATTCGCTCGCGAATGCGGTGTAGCAGCCAACCCAGCCGTTACTGACGCATCGCATTGGCGAGCATGCCCCCTCGCACCGTTTTGCCGGGCGCCATATTCCAGAGTTGCTACTACGCTATTGGCATCCTCGAAGCAGAAGTACGCCCGATGAGCCCAAGCCTCGCCCGCCCTACCCGCCGCCCGGAACGCTTGCTGATACTGGGCAGCACCCTCACGGTCCTGATGATCGTCGCGGTCGTCACCGCGTTATTGATTCGTGAACACGCCAATACCTTGCAGAGCGCCAAACGCACGGCCAACAACATCACACAGTTGATCGACGCCGATGTGTTGCGCAACGTCGAACTCTACGACATGTCCATCAAGGGCCTGATCACCGCCACTGAACGCAATGACCTGCTGGGCGTTTCCGCGAGCATCCGGCACCTGGTGCTGTTCGACCGCTCCGCCGCCGCACCCTACAAGGGCGATATCCTGCTGCTCGACCCCGAGGGCGAGGTGCTTGCCGACTCCTCCTTGCTGACCCCCAAGACCGGCAACTTCGCCGATCGTGACTATTTCCAGGTACACCGCAACAACCCGGATGTGGGCCTGTATATCAGCCGTCCGTTCCTGGCCCGCTGCGTGTGCGACGACCAGTGGCGCATTGCATTCAGTCGGCGCGTTTCGTCGGCAGACGGGCGCTTCCTCGGCGTAGCAGTGGCTTCCATGCGCCTGTCGTACTTTCACCAACTGTTCAGCAGCCTGAATATCGGCAGTGACAGCACCATCAACCTGATCAATCACCAGGGCATCCTGCTGGCGCAGGAACCCATGCTGGAACTGGATATGGTGGGCAAGGACCTGAGCCAACGCCCGAACGTGGCGCGCATGCTGCGCGAGCGCGATGGCAGTTTCAGCAGCATCTCCAGCGTCGATAACCAGCCGCGGCTGTACAGTTTTTCGACTGTGGGCAACTTGCCGCTGATCGTCGTGGTGGCGCTGTCCAGTGACGAGATTTTCGCTCCCTGGCGCCGCGCGGCATGGCTGGTCAGCATCGCGACGGGCATTCTGTGCATGGGCCTGCTGTGGCTGACCTGGATGCTCTGCAGTGAACTGCGCCGACGGCATCACGCCGAGCAAGTGCTGTCAGAACTGGCAGCCACCGACCCGCTCACCGGCCTGGCCAACCGTCGCATTCTCGACCAGCGCCTGCGCCTGGAGTGGGATCGCGCCCAACGCTCGACGGAGCCGTTGACGCTGCTGATGATTGATGTGGACCACTTCAAGGCCTTCAATGACCGCCATGGCCATCACGGCGGCGACGCGGCATTGCGCACGGTCGCCCAGGTGATCGGCGACAACATCCGCCGCCCGGCCGACCTTGCCGCGCGGTATGGCGGCGAAGAGTTCGCGGTAATCCTGCCCCATACCGATGCCAAGGGCGCCTGGGTCATCGCCGAGCATATCCGCAGCAGCGTCGAACATTTGCCCCGGGTGAACGGTGCCGACCGGCCGATTACGGTGAGCATCGGCATGAGCACCTGGGACAAACGCAGCCGTATGACTCTTGAGGCGTTGCTGCTCAAGGCTGACCAGGCGTTGTATGAGGCCAAGCACAGCGGGCGCAACCGGATCGTGGATGCTGGACAGATCTAGGGGGGGAGCAGGTTTGCTGGGATGAGGGCGCTTGCATACTCCACTGCAAACCCATCAAGCATAAAAAAAGGCCACCCGAAGGCAGCCTTTCAAAACTAAAGAAAGAGAGTTGTTACTTACACCGCCGCGACGGGACGCATGTAAGAGATCGGTGCGGTGCTGGCATCTTCGAAGGTCACGACTTCCCAAGCGTCTGTCTGCTCAATCAACTTGCGCAGCAGCTGGTTGTTAAGGGCGTGGCCCGACTTGAAGCCTTTGAACTCGCCTATCAGGCTATTGCCCAGCAGGTAGAGGTCACCGATTGCATCGAGGATCTTGTGCTTCACGAATTCGTCTTCATAGCGAAGGCCGTCTTCGTTCAGTACACCATCCGCGTCGACCACAATGGCGTTTTCAACGCTGCCGCCGAGTGCGAGGTTGTGCTTGCGCAGGTACTCGATGTCACTCATGAAACCAAAGGTACGGGCGCGGCTGACTTCTTTTACGAACGAAGTGCTGGAAAAATCCACGCTTGCACTTTGGGTGCGGTCACGGAATACCGGGTGATCGAAATCGATCTCAAAGCTCACTTTAAAGCCTTCGAACGGGACGAAGGTGGCGCGCTTGTCGCCGTCTTCTACTGTCACTTCCCGCAGAATGCGAATGAACTTCTTGGCTGCGTCCTGTTCTTCCAGGCCGGCAGATTGAATCAAGAATACGAAGGGTCCAGCGCTGCCATCCATGATCGGGACTTCGGACGCGGAGAGCTCGACGTAGGCGTTATCGATGCCCAGGCCAGCCATGGCCGAGAGCAAGTGCTCCACCGTGTCCACTTTGACGTCACCGTTGACCAATGTGGTCGACATAGTGGTTTCGCCAACGTTTTCCGCGCGAGCAGGAATCTGCACCGCAGGGTCCAGGTCGGCACGCACAAACACGATGCCGGTGTCGACAGGTGCAGGCTTGAGGGTCAGGTATACCTTCTCCCCGGAGTGCAGACCTACACCTGTGGCACGAATAATATTCTTCAGAGTGCGTTGTTTAATCATGGCTTGGACCGCTTCAGCGCAAATTGCGAACTGGTATCAACAAAGGCTGGCGATAATAGCAGACCAGACCTTTGCTGAACACCAATCACCTTCATAGCCCTGATACATTCCATTAATCGGCCTGACGACGCAGGAATGCCGGGATGTCCAGGTAGTCCAGATCATCTTGCGGATTCGGGCTACGAGACGCCGCAGCACCGGCCTGGGCCTGGTTGCGCATCACGGTCGGACGATCCAGGTCACGGTAGTTGACCGACGGCAGTTCCTGACGCGCAGGTGCTGGAGCGGCAGCTTGCTGGCTGGCCTGGCTGTTGTGGAGCGTGTTGTCGATGACCTTCACAGGCTTCTCGATTTTCGCGCCCAGGCCGGTAGCAACCACGGTCACATGCAGTTCGTCGCGCATGTCCGGATCGATCACGGTACCGACCTTGACCATCGCGTGCTCGGAAGCGAAGGCTTCGATGATGCTACCCACGTCGGAGTACTCACCCAGGGACAGGTCAGGACCGGCGGTGATGTTCACCAGGATGCCGCGTGCGCCTTGCAGGTTCACGTCTTCCAGCAACGGGTTGCGAATGGCCGCTTCGGTGGCCTCGCGTGCACGGTTCGGACCGCTGGCGCAGCCAGTGCCCATCATCGCCATGCCCATTTCGCTCATGACAGTACGTACGTCGGCAAAGTCGACGTTGATCATGCCTGGACGCTTGATGATGTCGGAGATACCGCGAACGGCACCGGCCAGTACATCGTCAGCCTTGGCGAACGCGGACAGCAGGCTTGCGTCCTTGCCCAGGATGGTCAGCAGCTTCTCGTTGGGGATGGTGATCAACGAGTCGACGCTTTCAGACAGCAGACGGATGCCTTCGTCGGCGATCTGCATGCGCTTGCGGCCTTCGAACGGGAACGGACGGGTCACGACGGCAACCGTCAGGATCCCCATTTCCTTGGCCACTTCAGCAATGATAGGTGCCGCACCGGTACCGGTACCGCCGCCCATGCCGGTGGTAATGAACACCATGTTGGTGCCTTGCAGCACTTCAGCGATACGCTCGCGGTCTTCGAGTGCGGCTTGACGGCCGACTTCCGGGTTGGCGCCAGCGCCGAGGCCCTTGGTCACGGCAGTGCCCAATTGCAGGATGGTCCGCGCGCCGATGCTTTTCAGCGCCTGGGCATCAGTGTTGGCGCAGATGAACTCAACGCCTTCAATGTTGCTCTTGACCATATGGTTGACAGCGTTGCCGCCGCCACCGCCGACACCGATCACTTTGATGACCGGGCTTGCGGGGATGTTGTCTACGAGTTCGAACATGTTCCCTCTCCTTTCATTTCTCTAGTTTTTTCGCCTACGCCTACTGCTGCAGGAGTTCCAAGCTTCAAGCCATAAGCTGCAAGCTCGGAACGCCATACTCTTGAAGCTTGCGGCTTGGCGCTCGCCGCAGCTTCTTTAGAAGTTGCCCTTGACCCATGCCTGCAGACGCTCGAACAACGGCGCTTTCGCCTCGTCGTCACTGCGGTAGCTGTCACGGTTGCTCGGGCCCGACAGGGAAATGCCATCGGTCTGCTTCTGCAGCCCGTACAACAGCAAGCCCACGCCAGTCGAATAAATCGGGTTGCGCACCACGTCGCCCAGGCCTTTCACGCCATGGGGAACGCCCAGGCGCACCGGCATGTGGAAGATTTCCTCGGCCAGTTCGACCGCGCCTTCCATCTTCGAGGTGCCACCGGTCAGCACAATGCCGGCCGGGATCAAATCTTCGTAGCCGCTGCGGCGCAGTTCAGCCTGGATCAGGGTGAACAGCTCGTCGTAGCGCGGCTCGACCACTTCGGCCAGGGCCTGGCGCGACAGCTCGCGCGGTGGACGGTCGCCCACGCTTGGCACCTTGATGGTCTCACCGGCACCGGCCAGCTTGGCCAGGGCGCAGGCGTAGCGGATCTTGATTTCTTCGGCGTACTGGGTCGGCGTACGCAGCGCCATGGCGATGTCGTTGGTAACCTGGTCGCCCGCAATCGGGATCACGGCGGTGTGACGGATCGCACCCTCGGTGAAGATCGCGATGTCAGTGGTGCCGCCGCCGATGTCCACCAGGCATACGCCCAGTTCTTTTTCGTCGTCGGTCAGTACCGAGTAGGCCGACGCCAGTTGCTCAAGAATGATGTCGTCGATTTCCAGGCCGCAGCGACGCACGCATTTTTCAATGTTCTGTGCGGCGTTGACGGCGCAGGTCACCACGTGGACCTTGGCTTCCAGGCGCACGCCCGACATGCCCAGGGGTTCGCGCACGCCTTCCTGGTTATCGATCACGTAGTCCTGCGGCAGGGTGTGCAGCACGCGCTGGTCAGCCGGGATTGCCACGGCCTGGGCAGCGTCGAGCACACGCTCGAGGTCAGCCGAGCTGACTTCGCGGTCGCGGATCGCCACGATGCCGTGGGAGTTCAGGCTGCGGATGTGGTTGCCGGCTACGCCGACGAACGCCGAGTGGATCCGGCAACCGGCCATCAGCTGCGCTTCTTCAATCGCGCGCTGGATCGATTGCACGGTGGACTCGATGTTCACCACCACGCCCTTCTTCAGGCCCCGGGACGGATGCGTGCCAATACCGACGATTTCGATCGTGCCGTCTTCCCCGACCTCGCCCACCAGCGCCACCACCTTGGAGGTGCCGATATCGAGACCGACGATCATTTTGCCGCTTTGCACGTTTGCCATGGGTCCTGCCTCTTCTTAATTCTTCGCGACAGCGGGTTGCGCTGCCGTGGGCGCAGCCGGTTCACGCCAGCCGACGGCAAGGCCGTTGGCGTAACGCAGGTCGACGCTCGCAATGTTCGTAATCTGTTCTTTCAAGGTCTTGTCATAGATGGCAATGAAGCGGCGCATCTTTTCCACCAAGCGGTCGCGTCCCAGCAACAACTGGATGCCCGGGCCGGAACTGCCTGCCCCGGTTGTCAAAAACCAGCTGCCCCGCTCACGCAATTCCAGGCGTGCAATGGAGAAGCCCAGTGGCCGCAGCATCTGGCTCAGGGCCTGGTACTGCTGCATCACTTGCTGCTGCGCCCGCTGCGGCCCGAACAGCTGCGGCAGGTGCTCGTAGTTGGCCAGCTCACGCGGGGTGAACGCCTGGCCCTGGTTGTTCAACAGCGCCTCGTCGCCCCAGCGGGCCACCGGCAGTTGTTCTTCCAGGCGGATCGTCACCTGGTCCGGCCAGACACGGCGGACTTCGGCGTGGGCGATCCACGGCATCTGCTCCAGCTCCGAGCGCATACCGGCCAGGTCGATGGTGAAGAAGCTCGCCGCCAGGTACGGCCCGATACGCTGCTGCACCGCTTGCTGGCTGATGTAGCTCAAGTCGCCCTGCACGCTGATCTTGGTGATGGGACGATCGGCATACGGCAATAGACGCTGCGCGCCCTCGTAAGTGCCAAAGCCCAGGACTACCAGCAGCACCGGCCAGAACAGCGCCTTGAGGAAACCAAAATTGGCTTTCGGCAGGCGCGCCGACATCGGCTCTTTAGCCACCATTCGGCTGGCACCCCGGGGCACCGGCTTGCGGCTCGGTGCTTGTGGGGGCTGATGACGAAGCGATGCGCCTTTCATGTCCTTAGCCTCGTGGCTCAATGCTTGCGGCAAGAATCGCCAGCACCAACTGCTGGAAATCCAGACCGGCTGCGCGAGCGGCCATAGGTACCAGGCTGTGATCGGTCATACCCGGTGCGGTGTTGACTTCCAGGAACCAGAAATTCCCTTGCTCATCCTGCATCACGTCTGCCCGCGCCCAACCGGCGATACCCAGCGCCTCACAGGCTTTCGCCGTGAGGTCCATCAATTGTTTTTCCTTGGTTGCGTCGAGGCCGCAGGGGATCCGGTACTGGGTATCGGAAGCCACGTACTTGGCGTCGTAGTCGTAAAAGGTGTGGGGCGTGCCCAATGCGATAGGCGGCAATACCTGGCCACGCAGGGTGGCGATGGTGTACTCGGGACCCTGGATCCACTGTTCCACCAACACTTGCGAATCGTAGGTACTTGCCGCTTTCCATGCGTCGATCAATTCGGCGGCCGAGTTCACTTTGGCCATGCCGATACTGGAGCCTTCATGGGCTGGTTTGACGATCAAAGGCAGGCCCAGTTCCTTGGCCGCAGAAATACAATCGTCTTCGCTGCACAGCACACTGTGGCGCGGGGTTGGAATACCCAGGCTGTGCCACACCTGCTTGGTGCGCAACTTGTCCATCGCCAGTGCCGAGGCAAGGATGCCGCTGCCGGTGTAAGGGATGCCGGCGCACTCCAGCAGGCCCTGCATGCTGCCGTCTTCGCCGCCACGGCCGTGCAGGATGATGAATGCACGGTCGATTTTCTCGGCCTGCAGGCGCGCGAGGAAGTCATCGCCCACGTCGATACCGAACGCATTCACGCCGGCGCTTTGCAGGGCTTCAAGCACGGCATTGCCGGACTTGAGCGACACTTCACGCTCGGCGCTCTTGCCGCCGAACAGCACCGCCACGCGGCCGAAGTCGGCGGGCGCGAGGGTGGAAAACAGGGCGTCGTAGTTGGTGGTCATTTCGACTTCCCCTGTACGGCCGCGAACAATGGGCTCGCAAGCAATTTAGGGGCAAGGCCGCCGATATCACCGGCACCCTGGCACAGCAGGATGTCACCGGCGCGCAACAGCGGCTTGACGATCGGCGCCAGGTCCACGCCACGCTCGATGTAGATCGGGTCCAACTGGCCGCGCTGGCGGATGCTGTTGCACAGCTTGCGGCTGTCGGCGCCCGGAATCGGCTCTTCACCGGCCGGGTAGACTTCCATCAGCAGCAGCACGTTGGCATCGGCCAATACATTTACAAAGTCGTCGTACAGGTCGCGGGTGCGGCTGTAGCGGTGCGGCTGGTAGACCATCACCAGGCGGCGCTCCGGCCAGCCGCCGCGCACGGCCTTGATCACGGCAGCGACTTCGGTCGGGTGGTGACCGTAGTCGTCCACCAGCATCACGTCGCCGCCTTCTACCGGCAACTGGCCGTAGACCTGGAAGCGCCGGCCGACACCGGCAAAGCGCGACAGGCCTTCGACGATGGCTTCATCGCTGACGCCTTCATCGGAGGCGATGCAGATGGTCGCCAGGGAGTTCAGGACGTTGTGGTTGCCCGGCATGTTCACCGAGACATCCAGCGGCTCGCGGTCAGGCCGCAGCACGGTGAAGAAGGTCTGCATGCCTTCCTGGCGCACATTGATCGCACGCACGTCAGCGTCCTCGCTGAAGCCGTAGGTCACGGTCGGACGCTTGACCAAGGGCAGGATTTCGCGCACCACCGGGTCGTCCAGGCACACCACGGCCAGACCGTAGAACGGCAGGTTGTGCAGGAACTCGACGAAGGTTTTCTTCAACTTGTTGAAGTCGCCATCGTAGGTGGCCATGTGGTCTTCGTCGATGTTGGTGACAACAGCGACCAGCGGCTGCAGGTGCAGGAAGCTGGCGTCGCTTTCATCGGCTTCGGCGATCAGGTAGCGGCTGGTGCCGAGCTGGGCATTGGTACCCGCTGCATTCAGGCGGCCACCGATCACGAAGGTCGGGTCCAGGCCACCGGCGGCGAACACCGAGGCGATCAGGCTGGTGGTGGTGGTTTTGCCATGGGTACCGGCGACGGCGATGCCGTGGCGGTAGCGCATCAGCTCGGCGAGCATCTCGGCGCGTGGCACCACCGGAATACGGCGCTCAAGGGCAGTGGCCACTTCCGGGTTGGAGGTGTTCACGGCGCTGGAAACCACCAGTACGTCGGCCTCGGCGGCGTTCTCGGCGCGGTGACCGATATAGATCTGCGCGCCAAAGGACTTCAGGCGATCCGTGACCGGCGATTCTTTCAAGTCGGAGCCGGAGACCTGGTAACCCAGGTTCAGCAATACTTCGGCAATCCCGCACATGCCCACGCCGCCGATACCGACGAAGTGGATACGACGGATGCGACGCATCTCGGGTTGTGGCATGGCTTTCTGATTCTCAACCATGGGCCACCTCCAGGCAGATATCGACCACGGTGCGGGTTGCGTCAGGTTTGGCCAGGCGGCTTGCGGTGCTCGCCATGCTGTTGAGTCGTTCCGGTTGCATCAAAACCTCGGTCAGGCGTGCGGCCAAATCGGCGGCGCCAGTCGTTCTTTGCGGCAGCAGGAAGGCAGCGCCCTCCCCGGCCAAATATTCGGCGTTGCGGGTCTGGTGATCGTCGATTGCATGGGGCAAAGGCACCAGCAAGGACGGCAGACCGGCGGCGGCCAGTTCACTGACGGTCAGCGCACCAGCGCGACAGACCACCAGGTCGGCCCAGCCATAGGCATGGGCCATGTCTTTGATGAAGGGCTGCACATTCGCCTCGACACCGGCCTCGCGATAGCGCGTGGCGGTGACTTCATCGTGGTTCTTGCCGGCCTGGTGGAAGATCTCCGGGCGCAGGTCCACAGGCAGTTGCGCGAGTGCTTCGGGCAGTAATTTGTTCAGCGGCTCAGCCCCCAGGCTTCCGCCCAGGATCAGCAGGTGCGCCTTGCGCCCGACCAGGGGCTCGCGGGCGATATCCATGAACAATTCGGTGCGCACCGGGTTGCCGGTAGTGCGGCGCTTGTCCGCGGCGCTGAAGGTGTCGGGGAATGCCTCGCAGACCCGCGCCGCCAGGGGCACCAGCAAACGGTTGGCGGTACCGGCGACGGCGTTCTGTTCATGCACGATCACCGGCACACCGGCGAGCTTCGCCGCGACACCACCAGGACCGGTCACATAACCACCGAAACCGAGCACACACACCGGCTTCAATTCGCGAATGACCTTGCGCGCCTGCCAAACCGCCTTGAGCAACACGAACGGCGCCTTGAGCAGGGACAGCTTGCCCTTGCCACGCAGCCCGGTGACGTTGATCAAGTGCAGCGGCAAGCCGGCATTCGGTACCAGTTCGTTTTCAATGCCGCGCGGAGTTCCCAGCCAGTGCACGGTGTAGCCACGGTTCTGGAACTCCCGCGCGCAGGCCAGGGCCGGGAACACATGGCCCCCGGTGCCGCCCGCCATGATCAGCACGTTAGCGCCCATGGGATGGCTCCTCGGCAAAATCGCTTTCGCTGAATTCCATCTCTTCGCTGCCCAGGTGGGTTCGACTCTCCCACTCGATGCGCAGCAACAGGCCCAGGCACGCGCAGCAAATCACCAACGAACTGCCGCCGTAACTGAGGAACGGCAAGGTCAGGCCCTTGGTCGGCAGCAGGCCGACGTTCACGCCGATGTTGATCAGGAACTGGCCGATCCACAGGAACGACAAGCCGTACGCCACATAAGCGGCGAAATACTGTTTGGCCTTCTCGGCCCACAAGCCGATGTACATGCCGCGTACACACACGAACACGAACAGCGCGACGGTGCACAGCGAGCCAACCACGCCGAGCTCTTCGGCGAGTACCGAGAACACGAAGTCGGTGTGCGCTTCCGGCAGGTAGAACTGCTTCTGCACGCTGTTGCCCAGGCCCACGCCCAGCCACTCGCCGCGACCGAAGGCGATCAGCGCCTGGGTCAGCTGGTAGCCGGAGCCGAATTGATCGGACCACGGGTCGGTAAAGGTAATCAGGCGCGCCATCCGGTAGGGTTGCGCCTGCACCAGGATGGTCACGGCAGCCACGGCCAGCAGCACCATCAGGGTGAAGCGGAACAGGCCCACGCCGCCGAGGAACAGCATCGCCGCCGCTGCGCCCATCATCACCACGGTGGCCCCGAAGTCGGGTTCCATCAGCAACAGGCCGGCCATTGGCAGCAGCACGATGAACGGCTTGAAGAAGCCCATCCAGCTTTCGCGCACTTCTTTCTGGCGCCGTACCAGGTAGCCGGCGAGGTAGATCACCACGAACACCTTGGCGATTTCCGAGGGTTGCACGTTGAAGGCGCCGAAGCCGATCCAGCGCATCGAACCGTTCACCTCGCGACCGATGCCTGGCAGGATCACCATGATCAGCAAGCCGAACGCCCCGATCAGCATCAGCCAGCCCAGGCGTTGCCAGGTGGCGATGGGGATCATCATGGTCACGATGCACGCGCCGAGGCCGATCACCAGGTACACCAGGTGACGAATCATCATGTACAGGGTGTTGCCCGACTGCACGGCAGCCACTTCGGAAGACGCCGAAGTGATCATCACCAGGCCCAGGCCGAGCAGCGCCAGGCAACCGGCGAGCATCGGGAAATCCAGGTCGATACCGCGCCCGGTAATGATCGGCGACGGATAGGGCTTGATGATATTGCGCAAATTCATGCCAAGGCCTCCACGGCGCGAGCGAACAGCAGGCCGCGCTCTTCGTAGTTCTTGAACATGTCGAAACTGGCGCACGCCGGCGACAGCAACACGGCGTCACCCGGCTGGGCCAGGGCCTTGCAGTGGGCGATGGCGTCGTCCAGCGAGGTCGCGCGCACTTGCGGCACGGCATCGCCCAGGGCCGCGGCGATCAGGTCGGCATCGCGACCCATCAGCACCACGGCGCGGCAATGCTCGGCCACCGGGCCTTTGAGGTCCTTGAAGTCGGCGCCCTTGCCGTCACCACCGGCAATCAGCACCAGCTTGCCTTCGATATCGGCGCCGAGGCCTTCGATGGCTGCCAGGGCCGCACCGACGTTGGTGGCCTTGGAATCGTTGTAGTAGCTGACGCCATCCAGATCGCGTACCCATTGGCAGCGATGCTCGAGACCGCCAAAGCTGCGCAGGCTCGACAGCATCGCGTCGAATGGCAAGCCGACGGCATGCCCGAGCGCCAATGCCGCGAGGGCGTTGGATTGGTTATGCGCGCCACGGATTTTCAGCTCGCGTACCGGCATCAGGTTCTGGAATTCGAAAGCCAGGTATTTCTCGCCGTTCTCTTCACGAATGCCGAATGCCTTGAAATCAGGTTTGCTCAGGCCGAAGGTCCAGCAGGGCAGGCCCTCGCCCATCAGCGGACGGCTCAGGGCATCCTGGCGATTGACCACCACTTGCCGGGCGCCACGGAAGATCCGGTGCTTGGCCAGGTGATAGGCCGGCAGCCCGCTGTAGCGGTCCATGTGGTCTTCACTCACATTCAGCACGGTGGCCACTTCGGCGCCGAGGTCGTGGGTGGTTTCCAGCTGGAAGCTCGACAGTTCCATCACGTACAGCTCGACGTCGTCGCTGAGCAAATCGAGTGCCGGGGTGCCGAGGTTGCCACCGACGGCGACGCGCTTGCCGGCCGCAGCCGCCATCTCGCCGACCAGGGTGGTCACGGTGCTCTTGGCGTTGGAACCGCTGATGGCCACGATCGGCGCCTTCGCGTTACGCGCGAACAGGTCGATGTCGCCGGACAGCTTCACGCCACGCGCCGCTGCGGCTTGCAGGGCCGGTGTCGCCAGGGCCAGGCCAGGGCTCACGTAGAGCTCATCGGCGCGGCACAGAAACTCGACATCCAACTCGCCACAACGCACTTCCACGTGCGGGTAGTCACGGCGCAGCGTGACCAGCTCCGGTGGATTTTCCCGCGTATCGGCCACGGCAAACGACGTGCCCCGGTTCGCCAGGAAGCGAACCAGGGACATGCCGCTCTTGCCGAGGCCGACAACGATGCGGAAGTGGTCTGAAGCGATCAGGGACACTCGTTTCTACCTCAGTTTCAGGGTGGCAAGGCCGACCAGTACCAGAATCACGGTGATGATCCAGAAGCGGACAATCACGCGTGGCTCGGGCCAGCCCTTGAGTTCAAAGTGGTGGTGAATCGGCGCCATGCGGAACACGCGGCGCCCGGTCAATTTGAAGGAGGCCACCTGGATGACCACCGACAGGGTTTCCATCACGAACACACCGCCCATGATGAACAGCACGATTTCCTGGCGAACGATCACCGCGATGGTGCCCAGGGCCGCGCCCAGCGCCAGTGCGCCGACGTCGCCCATGAAGACTTGTGCGGGGTAGGTGTTGAACCACAGGAACCCCAGGCCCGCACCGATCAGTGCGCCGCAGAACACGATCAGCTCACCCGCGCCCGGTACGTACGGGATCAGCAGGTATTCGGCGAATTTCACGTTGCCCGACAGGTAGCAGAAGATGCCGAGTGCACCGCCGACCATCACCGTTGGCATGATCGCCAGGCCGTCGAGGCCGTCGGTGAGGTTGACCGCGTTGCTGGAGCCGACGATCACGAAGTAGGTCAGCACCACGAAGCCGATGCCCAGTGGAATGCTGGCGTCCTTGAGCATCGGGATGATCAAGGTGGTTTCGACTGCGCTTGGCGCCGTGGTGTAGAGGAAGATCGCTGCGGCAAGACCGAACACCGACTGCCAGAAATACTTCCAGCGGCTAGGCAGCCCCTTGGAGTTTTTCTCGATGACTTTGCGGTAGTCGTCGACCCAGCCGATGGCGCCGAACAGCAGGGTCACCAGCAGCACCACCCAGACGTAGCGGTTGTGCAGGTCGGCCCACAGCAAGGTGCTGATACCGATGGACGACAGGATCAACGCGCCGCCCATGGTCGGGGTGCCGGATTTGGACAGGTGCGACTGCGGGCCGTCATTGCGAACCGATTGACCAATTTGCAGGTTCTGCAGGGTGCGGATCATCCACGGCCCCAGAAACAGCGACAAAGACAGCGCAGTCAGCACACCCAGGATCCCGCGCAGGGTCAGGTACTGAAAGACCGCGAAGCCTTTGTGGAACTGTTGCAGATACTCAGCCAGCAGCAGCAGCATTAATGTTTCTCCGTACTTGAGCCACACAAGGCCGCGACGACGTTTTCCATCACCGCGCTGCGCGATCCCTTGATCAAAATGGTTGTGTGTTTGTCTTGTTCAGCGGCACCCAGCGCCTGGATCAACTCGGCCTGGGTCGCGAAATGCCGCGCACCGGGCCCGAAGGCATTGACGGCGTGTGCCATGTTTGGCCCCACGGCGTAGAGGGCGTCGACTTTGCCGGCGGCATACGCGCCGACTTCGCGATGGCCTTGCTCCGCCCAGTCGCCCAGCTCACCGATATCGCCCAGCACCAGCACCTTGCGCCCGACAAAGCCTTTGAGCAGGTCGACAGCGGCATTGATGGAGGACGGGTTGGCGTTGTAGGTGTCATCAATCACGCGCATGCCATTGTTTGCCAGCTGCGCGACAGTGCGGCCCTTGACCGGCTGCACGGCACCCAGCCCGGTGGCAATACCGAACAACGACACGCCCAGGGCGGATGCTGCAGCGGCAGCCGCCAAGGCGTTGGCGACGTTATGGTTGCCGAGCAGATTCAGTTGCACGTGCTCGCTGCCTTGCGGGGTATGCAAGGTGAAGGACGGGCAACCACGGGCATCGACGCTGATGTTGGAAGCGTGGAAATCCGCCGCGGCGTTGAGCACGGAAAACGTCAGGACCTTGCGACCGGCGGCGCGTACACGCCAGGTGTCGAAGGCCTTGTCGTCCAGGTTCAATACCGCCGTCCCGGAGGCATCGAGGCCTTCGAGGATTTCACCCTTGGCTTCGACGATTTTTTCCGGGCCGCCGAACTCGCCGACATGGGCGGTACCGGCGTTGCTGATGATTGCCACGTGGGGCTTGGTCAGCGCCACGGTGTAGGCGATTTCGCCGACGCGCGATGCGCCCAGCTCGATCACCGCCGCAGTGTGGTCCGGGGCCAGTTCGAGCAGGGTCAGCGGTGCGCCAAAATCATTGTTGAGGTTGCCACGGGTGGCGAGCACCGGTCCGCGCGTGCGCAGGATGCCGGCGAGCAGCTCCTTGACCGTGGTCTTGCCGCTGGAGCCGGTGACGGCCGCCACAGGCTGGGTGAATGCGGCACGGTTCAGCGCGCCCAATTGACCCAAGGCCAGGCGCGTATCGGCAACCAGCAACTGCGGGAGTGTCGAGTCCGCCACTTCGCGCTGCACCAAGGCACCCACGGCGCCTTTGGCGGCGACGTCATTCAGGTAGTCGTGGCCGTCGAAGCGCGGGCCGGCCAAGGCGACAAACAGTTGCCCCGGCTTGATGTTGCGGCTGTCGATACTGACGCCGTCGAAGCTGCAATCGCTCGACAGTACTCGGGCCGACAAGGCCTGGATCAGTTCGCTGAATTTCATCGCCTTAAGCATGGGCGACCTCCCAGGCCGTCAAGGCGTGATCAGCCTCGACCAGATCGGAGAAGGCATGGCGTTCGCCGTTGATTTCCTGATAGTCCTCGTGACCTTTACCGGCCAGCACCACCACGTCATCAGCGCTGGCGCTGGCGATCAATTGGGCAATGGCTGCGCCGCGACCGGCAACGAAGGCGGCCTTGGACGGATCTTTGAAACCAACGCGGATATCGTCGAAAATCTGGCTCGGGTCTTCGCTGCGCGGATTGTCGTCGGTGACCAGCACGCCATCGGCCAGGCACTCGACGATCTCGGCCATCAACGGACGCTTGCCGCGATCGCGATCACCGCCACAGCCGAACAGGCAGAGCAATTTGCCCTTGGCGTGCGGACGCAGGGCCACCAGGACTTTTTCCAGGGCATCCGGCGTGTGCGCGTAGTCGACCACCACCAACGGCTGCTTGCCGCCACCCAGGCGCTGCATGCGGCCGACCGGACCTTCCAGCTTCGGCAGCACGCGCAGGATTTCGTCCAGCGCGTAATCCAGGCCGAGCAACGCGCCGACGGCGGCGAGGACGTTGCTCAAGTTGAACCGACCGAGCAGGCTGCTGCGCAGATGGTGTTCGCCTTGTGGCGTCACCAGCGTGGCGCGCACGCCTTCGTCATTGAACTGGGCGTCGCGGCAATACAGGTAGGCGCTGGCATCTTCCAGGCTATAGCTGATCAGGCGCGACTCACGGTCTTCAGCCGCCAACTGCCGACCGAATTCGTCGTCCAGGTTCACTACCCGGCACTTAAGGTCATTCCAGGCAAACAGCTTGGCCTTCTCGGCGGCGTAGGCTTGCATGGTGCCGTGGTAGTCCAAGTGATCGCGGGACAGGTTGGTCATCACCGCCACATCGAAGGCCAACGCGGCAACACGCCCCTGGTGCAGCCCATGGGACGAAACCTCCATGGCAACCGCCTTGGCACCGGCCTTCTTCAGGTCGGCCAGGGTCGCTTGCACGGCAATCGGGTTCGGCGTGGTGTGCAGGCCGCTTTGCAGCGCGCCGTAGAAACCGGTGCCCAGCGTGCCGACGATGCCGCAATGCTGGCCCAACAGGTCCAGCGCTTGCGCGACAAGCTGGGTCACGCTGGTCTTGCCATTGGTGCCGGTCACGCCGACCAGGTTCAAGTGACGGCTCGGGTCACCATAAAAGCGCCCTGCAATGTCCGACAGCTGCGCAGCCAGGCCTTTGACCGGAATCAACGGCACGTCAGTGATCGGCAGCACGGTGGCGCCTTCGACTTCATAGGCCACGGCAGCCGCGCCGCGCTGCAGGGCATCGGCGATATGCGCACGACCATCGTACTTGCCGCCAGGCACCGCCAGGAACAGGTCACCGGCGCGCACATTACGGCTGTCCAGGCTCAGCTCGCGGATCAACAGATCGCGACCGGCATGGGCAAAAATCTTGTTCAGGCTAAGAGACATCAGCCGCGCCCTCCATTGGCTTTTGCGGCAGCGGCCGGTGGTCCGGCGTTCGCTTGTTGGGTCGGCGGCAGATTGTCCGGCGTGATGTTCATCAGGCGCAGGGTGCCGGACATCACTTTGCTGAACACCGGTGCCGAGACCAGGCCACCGAAGTAACCGGCTTTACTCGGTTCATCGATGACCACGACGATGGCGTAGCGTGGATCGCTCATCGGGCCGAAGCCTGCGAACAACGAACGGTAGGAGTTTTCGGCGTAGCCCTTGGTGCCCACCGAGGTCTTACGCGCGGTACCCGACTTGCCGGCCACGTGATACGCCGGCACCTGCGCACGGAACACACCGCGCGGTGCTTCGATCACTTGTTGCAGCATGCCTTGCATGGTCTTGGCGACGTTTTCCGGGATCACCTGGGTAGCTTTCGGTGCCTCGTCGACATGGATCAGGCTCAGCGGAACCATGCGGCCGTTGTTGGCCAATACAGAGAAAGCGTGCGCCAACTGAATCGCTGTCACCGACAGGCCATAGCCATAGGAAAGCGTGGCCGTCTCGGCCTTTTTCCAGTCGCGGTAGTTGGGCAGGTTGCCGACACGCTCGCCTGGGAAGTCCAGGCCGGTAGGCTGGCCGAGACCGATTTTCTGTGCCAGGTGGTAGATGGTCTCGCCGCCGATATCGAAGGCGACCTTACTCATGCCCACGTTACTGGAGTTGATCAGGATACCTGTCAAATCCAGCACCGGACCTTCGGTACGGGATACGTCACGAATGGTGTATTTGCCCAACTGCAAGGTACCCGGATACACCTCGACCTTGTCGCTGGGTTTCCAGCGCCCGGTTTCCAGGGCAGCACTCATGGAGATGGCTTTCATGGTCGAACCCGGCTCGAACACGTCGATCATGGCGCGGTTACGCATCATCGCCGGTTGCAGGTTGCGACGGTTGTTCGGGTTGTAGGTCGGCTGGTTGACCATGGCCAGGATCTCGCCGGTCTTCACGTCCATGATCACCAGGCTGCCGGCCTTGGCGCCGTTCTCGATGATCGCGTTACGCAGCTCGCGGTTGGCCAGGTATTGCAGGCGCAGGTCAATGGACAACGCCAAGGGCTTACCGGCCTTGGCGTTTTTGGTGACCTGGACATCCTTGATCAGTCTGCCGCGCCGATCCTTGATGACTTGTCGTTTGCCGGGAACCCCGGCCAGCCATTCATCGTAGGCCAGTTCCACGCCTTCGCGGCCGTGGTCATCGATATCGGTGAAGCCCACCATATGCGCGGTGGTTTCACCGGCCGGGTAGAAACGACGGAATTCCTCGATGCCATATACACCGGGGACTTTAAGGTCGAGCACCTGTTGGCCCTGCTCGGGAGTCAGGCCGCGAACCAGGTAGATGAATTCTTTGTTGGCCTGGGCCTCCAGGCGTTCAGCCAAGGCTTTCGGGTCCTGGCCGAGGGCGACGGCGAGTGCCGGCCAGCGGTCCTTGGCCACCTGCAGCTCTTTGGCGTTGGCCCACAGGGTCGTCACCGGCGTACTTACGGCCAGCGGCTCGCCGTTACGGTCGGTGATCAGGCCGCGGTGTGCAGGAATAGGAATATGACGCAGGCTGCGGGCATCGCCCTGGCCGATCAGGAAGTCGCGATCGACCACTTGCAGGTCGATGATCCGCCAGGCGATCGCCCCCACCATCAGTGCCAGCAAGCCGAGCACCAGGCGGAAGCGCCAAGGGTAGAGTGCGCCTTCGAGTTTCATCATGGCGCCACCATCCGAACTTCGGCCGCGCCCGGGATGTGCATCTTCAGCTGTTCGGTGGCCAGCACTTCGATACGGCTGTGGGCGGTCCAGGTGCTTTGTTCCAGGATCAACCGACCCCATTCCGCCTGGGCCTTATCGCGCACGCTCAACTCCCCGTAGAGGGTGTTGAGCAACTGGCGGTTCCAGTGGGCGCTGTAAGACACCGCAATCGCGGACACCAGCACACCGACAAACAGCAGCAACATAAAGAAGCTGCCGCCCGGGAGGGGCTTGGCGAAAAGCTTGCTCACCGCAACTTCTCCGCAACACGCATGACGGCACTGCGGGCACGCGGGTTGGCCTTGAGTTCGGCTTCGGAAGCGAACTGCGCTTTGCCATGGATTTTGATTTTCGGCACAAAGGCTTCGAAACGTACCGGCAGGTTGCGCGGCAGGTTATCGGACTCGCCCTTGACCAGGCGACGCATGAACAGTTTGACGATGCGGTCTTCCAGGGAGTGGAAGCTGATCACCACCAGGCGACCGCCCACTTCCAGCGCCTCGAGGGCAGCCTCGAGGCCAGCCTCCAGGTCGCCCAATTCGTTGTTGACGTGAATGCGCAGGCCCTGGAACGCGCGAGTTGCCGGGTTCTTGCCCTTTTCCCACGCAGGGTTGGCGACTTTCAGCACCTCGGCCAGATCGGCAGTGCGCTCAAATGGCTGGATTTCGCGGCGCTCGACCACGGCACGCGCCATGCGACCGGCGAAGCGTTCTTCACCGTATTCCTTGAACACACGGGCGATTTCTTCCACCGGTGCAGTGGCGATGAACTGTGCGGCACTGACACCACGGGTGGGGTCCATGCGCATGTCGAGCGGACCGTCGTTCATGAAACTGAAACCGCGCTCCGGGTCGTCAAGCTGTGGCGAGGACACGCCCAGGTCGAGCAAAACCCCGGCCACCTTGCCCGCCATGCCGCGCTCGGCCACTTCGGCACCCAGCTCGGCAAAGCTGCGCTGCACAACGACAAAGCGGCCGTCTTCGGCCGCTAGCGCTTGCCCGGTGGCAATCGCTTGAGGGTCTTTGTCGAACCCGAGGAGCTTACCGTCAGATCCGAGCTGGCTGAGTATCAAGCGGCTATGCCCGCCCCTGCCGAAGGTGCCATCCAGATAGCAGCCATCCGCGCGTACGGCGAGAGCCTCAACGGCTTCGTCAAGCAGTACGGTGATGTGGTTAAAGCCGCTATCAATAGTCACAGGATCAAATCACGCAGTTCATCAGGCATCGCGCCCGGTTGTTGAATAGCAGCCAGGTCAGCTGCAGAAACAGCATCCCAGGCATCTTCGTCCCACAATTGGAACTTGTTCAGTTGGCCGACCAGCATTGCGCGCTTATCGAGCTTGGCGTACTCGCGCAAACGCGGGGGCACCAGGAAACGACCACTGCCATCGAGTTCGAGGTCGACGGCATTACCAATCAGCAATCGCTGCAGACGGCGGTTTTCTTCACGCAATGAAGGCAAGGCGCGCAACTTGGTTTCAATCAACTCCCACTCATCGAGGGGGTAAACGCACAAACAAGGGTCAACGGCATCGATGGTGATGATTAACTGTCCGGAACTTCGCGAAATGAGCTCGTCACGATACCGGCTCGGCATGGCGAGACGGCCTTTTGCATCGAGACTGATAGCGTTAGCTCCGCGAAACACAGATGCGTTTCTCCAAATTTTAGCGTTTTACGTTCAAAAAACCCACTTTGTGCCACTTTCCGCCACTTGCGCACACTATAGGAATGCGCCTACCACACCGTCAAGGCGCGGATTCAAGGAAAAGCCTTACAGAACGGAGATTTAGGAGCGTAAAAGGAGGAGAAACCAGAGTTCGGCGATGTTTTGGGCCCAGCAAGCGCAGTTAGCTCAAAGAGCTATGGCTTAAAGTTAAAGTGATTTATTAAGAGTAAGATTTTTTTGGTATTACGAAGATGCATCTGCCAATGATTCGGCAGGGAGGGATTCTTGCGTTATTACCGGGTTTCTGCCCG
The DNA here is from genome assembly GCF_001702265.1 of Pseudomonas aylmerensis. GTDB lineage: Bacteria > Pseudomonadota > Gammaproteobacteria > Pseudomonadales > Pseudomonadaceae > Aquipseudomonas > Aquipseudomonas aylmerensis. The sequence goes on along the minus strand of NZ_MAUE01000005.1, from coordinate 278,439 downwards.
AGATTCGGACAAAAGGAAAAAGGTGGAGAGTCGATCTGTAAGCCGGGTTCTGTCTTGAACAGTCATTCGTCTACGATGGCCATCACTGGACATCTTTAGCAACCTACCCGGTCCCAGCGCGGGCCACGCCTTGGGACCCTATTTGGTCTTGCTCCAAGTGGGGTTTACCTAGCCACGAACTGTTGCCAGACGTGCGGTGCGCTCTTACCGCACCTTTTCACCCTTACCGGCACCGAAGTGCTTAGGCGGTTATTTTCTGTGGCACTTTCCGTAGGCTCACGCCTCCCAGGCATTACCTGGCACTTCGCCCTATGGAGCCCGGACTTTCCTCCCCCCCCTAATTTTCATAGAGGGCAGCGACTGTCCAATCGACTCTCCGCCGCGCAGGTTAACGGCACGGCGGCTTGAGGACAAGTATTAAAGTGCAGCATTGCCATCACGTTCAGACGGAATACAGGATTAGCTGCGGAACTATTCGGTTTTCTGTTTATCCAGCGCAACTTGATACAACAGGTTCTTGCGCACCCCGGTAATTTCCGCTGCCAGGGCTGCCGCGCGCTTGAGTGGCATTTCCTTGAGCAACAAATCGAGGATGCGCGTCGCCTCACTGCCCACGGCGTCGTCCGCTTCCGGCGCAGTCCAACCTGCCACCAACACCACGCACTCGCCGCGCTGCTGGTTACTGTCACCCTCGACAAAGGCGCGCAGCTCTTCAAGCGGCAGCCCCTTGAGGGTTTCGAAGGTCTTGGTCAGCTCACGGGCAAGCAGCGCCAGGCGCTCGCCGCCGAACACCAGCTCCATGTCCTGCAGGCATTCGAGAATCCGATGAGGGGCTTCGTAGAAGATCAGGGTGCGCGGCTCTTCCTTCAAGGCCTGAAGACGCGCACGCCGCCCCACCGCCTTGGCGGGCAGGAAACCCTCGAAAATAAAGCGGTCCGACGGCAATCCTGCCGCGGATAATGCAGCGATCAGCGCGCACGCTCCCGGAACAGGCACTACATTGATACCAGCGGCCCGCGCCTGGCGGACCAAGTGATAGCCCGGGTCGGAAATCAGCGGTGTGCCCGCATCGGAGATCAGTGCCACATCGTCGCCGGCCAGCAAACGCACGATAAAACGGCTGCCTTCCTCCCGCTCGTTGTGCTCGTGGCAGGCGGCCAATGGCGTGCTGATACCAAAATGCTGCATCAAGCGCTGGGAGTGCCGCGTGTCTTCGGCCGCGATCAATTTAACCTCGCGCAACACTTTCAGCGCCCGGGCACTGATGTCGTCCAGGTTGCCAATGGGCGTCGCCACGACAAAAAGCGAGCCTGCAGTGGAATTCAAAGGACCTGGAGCAGTCAAAACGCACACCTCGATGGTTGGCAAAAGCCATATTGTAGCGCGTAGGCGCTTTGAAAAAATGCCATCAAGGCCGATGCCTTTTCAGCCGTCGACGCCCGACAGCAACATTTGCACCACCTAAATCGACGGTTTCACGCCAGTAACATCGCGCCTGGGCCAGTGCTTGGGTACAATTCCACGCTAATTTGATCGGTATCAGGAACACTTACATGATCGCTTGCCTGCGGCTGCTCTCCGCCCTCTGCCTCGCTGCCTTGCTGGCCGCTTGCGCCAGCTCGCCCTCGTCCAGCCTTGGCGACCTTCCACGGACCCCGGACGCCAGTATCGAGCAACTGCTCGAACAGGCCACTACCGCCAAGACGCCAGAAAAGGCCGCATTACTGCGCCTGAGTGCGGCTGACATGGCCTATAAGCAGAACAATCCTGGCCGCTCGGCGCAGATCCTTGCGCAGGTGCCACTGGACGTCCTCAAGCCAGCGGCGCAAGTCTTTGCCAGCACCCTGGCCGCTGAGCTGGCGATGGCTCGCAACCAGCCCAAGGCGGCGTTGACCGCCCTGAACCATCCAAGCCTGCAAAGCCTGAAGGACCTGCCGGCCGAACAGCAGATCCGCACCGGCAGCGTGCATGCCCGCGCTTATGAAGCCGATGGCCAGACGTTGGCCGCCGCCCGCGAACGCGTGGCCATGGCCCCGCTGCTGACCGGCGACGCCGCCCGCAGCAACCATGAAGCCATCTGGACGTTGATCGCCGCACTGCCGGCCGAACAGCTGCAAGCCAGCGGCAACCCGGTGCTCGATGGCTGGATCACCCTGGCCCAGTCGGTCAAGGGCGCCGGTACGTTGGAACAGCAGCAAGCAGCCATCGACACCTGGCGCGCGCAGAACCCGGGTCACCCGGCGGCCGTGCAGCTGCCGACGCCGCTGACCAAGCTCAAGGAGCTGGCCAGCCAGCCCTTGAACAAGATCGCCCTGCTGCTGCCACAGGACGGCCCGCTGGCCGGTGTCGGCAAGGCGTTGCGTGAAGGTTTCATGGCCGCGCACTACCAGGCTGAACAAGCCGGGCAGAAGCCGCCTGTCATCGAGTTCTATGACAGCTCGCGCCTCACTTCCCTCGACGACTTCTACGCCAAGGCCCAAGCTGCCGGCGTGCAACTGGTGGTCGGCCCGCTGGAGAAACCACTGGTCAAACAGCTGAGCGCACGCCCGCAATTGCCGATCACTACCCTGGCGCTGAACTACAGCGAGACCGATCAGAGCCCGGCGCAGCTGTTCCAGTTCGGCCTCGCGGCTGAAGACGAAGCTCGCGAAGTGTCGCGCCGCGCCCGCGCCGACGGCCTGCATCGCGCTGCCGCCATGGTGCCGCGTGGCGAATGGGGCGAGCGTGTCTACAAGGCCTTCCGCCAGGATTGGGAAGCCAACGGCGGCACCGTCGTCGGTGTCGAGTATGTCGACCAGCCTGTCGCCCTCGCCCAGCAAATTGCCGACTTGTTCCAGCTGCGTAAAAGCGAAGGCCGCGCCAAGAGCCTGCAAAGCACAGTGGGCACCGACGTAGCGGCACAGCCGTCGCGTCGCCAGGACATCGAGTTCATCTTCCTGGCTGTGACCCCGCAACTGGCCCAGCAGATCAAGCCGACCCTGAACTTCCAATATGCCGGTGACGTGCCGGTGTACGCGACCTCCCACGTGTTCAGCGCCAGCGGTGACAAGAACCAGTACCTGGACATGACCAACGTGATGTTCTGCGAAACCCCTTGGCTGCTGAACACCACCGACCCACTGCGCAACCAGGTTGCCGCGCAATGGCCACAAGCCAATGGCAGCCTCGGCCGCCTGTATGCGATGGGTGTCGATGCCTACCGCCTGGCGCCGCGCCTGGGTCAGCTCAAGGCGCTCCCGGATACCCGCGTTGACGGCCTTTCGGGCAGCCTGGGCATCAACGCCAACCAGCGCGTTGACCGCCAGATGCCGTGGGCCAAGTTCGTCGGTGGCGATATCCAACGCCTGCCGGACACCCCGCGCTGATGCCCGAGCGGTCCCGCGCGCAAAGCGGCAAGGATGCCGAACTTCAAGCTCTGAAACATCTGCAACAACAGGGTCTGCGCCTTCTGGCGCAGAACTGGTTATGTAAACGCGGCGAGCTTGATCTGGTCATGCTTGACGGCGATACAGTAGTATTCGTCGAAGTCCGCTACAGAAAACACGCACAATGGGGTGGCGCGCTCGCCAGTATTGACGGGCGCAAGCGTCAGAAGCTGATACTCGCCGCGCAGTTTTTCCTGCAGAAAGAGCATCGCTGGGCCGATTCCCCCTGCCGTTTCGATGTGGTTGCCATAGAAAGCACACCGTCGGGTTCTGCTGATCTGAGATGGCTCAAGAGTGCCTTCGACAGCTGATTCACCGGACATCTTCACCACACACTTTTGCTCTTTGCTTTGCGGGCTGCACATTCCTGTGCCAAACAGCCGCGCTACTTAAGGTCACACAGATGGACATGCAATCCCGAATTCGCCAGCTTTTCCAGGCCAGCATCGACACCAAGCAACAGGCGATGGAAGTACTTGCACCGCACATCGAGCAAGCCAGTCAGGTCATGGTCAACGCCTTGCTCAACGAGGGCAAAATGCTTTCGTGCGGCAATGGCGGTTCAGCCGGCGATGCCCAGCATTTCTCGTCCGAACTGCTCAACCGCTTCGAGCGTGAACGCCCGAGCCTGCCGGCCATCGCCCTGACGACCGACTCGTCGACGATTACTTCGATCGCCAACGACTACAGCTACAACGAAATCTTCTCCAAGCAGATCCGCGCCCTGGGCCAACCGGGCGATGTGCTGCTGGCGATTTCCACCAGCGGCAACTCGGCGAATATTATTCAAGCGATCCAGGCCGCACATGATCGCGAAATGATTGTCGTAGCATTGACCGGACGCGATGGCGGCGGCATGGCCTCGCTGTTGCTGCCTGAAGACGTGGAAATTCGCGTCCCGGCCAATGTCACCGCACGTATTCAGGAAGTCCACCTGCTGGCGATCCACTGCCTGTGCGATCTGATCGACAGCCAACTGTTCGGGAGTGAAGAATGACCGTTAAACGTCTCAGCCTATTGGCTATTGCGCTGTGCCTCGGCATCAGCGGTTGCAGCACGGCCATCACCGCGACACGAGACACCCCCATTCAGGATGACAAGGGTACCCGCACCTTCGGCAGCAAGATTGATGACTCGCTGATCGAAACCAAGGTCGAAGTGAACGTCGCCAAGGCCGCCACGGACCTGGGCAACGGCGCCTCGCGCATCGTCGTCACCAGCTTCAACGGTGTGGTGCTGCTCGCTGGCCAGACCCCGCGCGCCGACCTCAAGGCCCAGGCCGAACAAGCGGCGTCGGCCGTGCAGCGGGTCAAGAAGGTCCACAACGAATTGCAGGTCATGGAACCGATCACCCTGCTGGCCATCAGCAATGACGCCCTGCTGACCACCAAGATCAAGGCGCAGATGCTCACCGACAATGCGATCCCCGGTTCGCGCATCAAGGTCGTCACCGACAACGGTATCGTCTACCTGATGGGCCTGCTGACCCAGGCCGAAGCCACTCGCGCAGCCAACCTGGTGCAAGGCGTGTCCGGCGTGCAAAAAATCGTGAAGGTGTTCGAGTACATCGACTGATGTAACCGACAGCCACAAAAAAGGGCGCCGTGCATTGACTGCACGGCGCCCTTTTTATTGGCGAAAGTTTACTGGTACTGCGAGTACGGGTTGCCCTGGAACTGGTTGTTCTGCTGCGGCGCTTGTTGCTGGGCACCTGGCTGACCGTATTGCTGGCCAGGGATCGGGCCGAGGTTCACTTCGACGCGACGGTTCTGGGCACGACCGTTGACGTCAGCGTTGCTGGCAATCGGGTTATCCGGGCCGGCACCGCGGGCACTCAGGTTGGTCGGGCTGACGCCTTGCGAGGTCAGGTAGTTGGCCACGCTCTGCGCACGACGCTGGGACAGATCCATGTTCAGTTGGCGGCTGCCAGTGCTGTCGGTGTAGCCGACGATCTGAATGGTGTTCTGGTTGAACTGCTTGAGCGAGTTGGCCAGGTTATTCAGCGGCTGGTAAAAGCTGCTGGAGATCGCATCCGAGTTGGTGGCGAAGGTGATGTTGCCCGGCATGATCAGCTTGATCTGGTCACCCTGGCGCTGAACTTCAACCCCGGTGTTGGCCATGCTCTCGCGCAGTTTCTTTTCCTGCTGGTCGGCGTAGTAGCCGTAGCCTGCAGCGCCGATACCAGCGATGGCGCCACCGATCAGTGCGCCCTTGCCACGGTTGTTATGGTCGATGGCCGCACCTGCCAATGCGCCTGCCAGGGCGCCCAGGCCACCGTACTTGGCGGTCTTGCTGATACCGCCGGATTCATTACTCGCCTGTCCCTGGCTGCTGCCGTCATAAGGATTAGGTGAAGCGCAGCCGGATAACAGGGCTACGACAGTAGCGACAACAAGCAGACGACGCGAAGTGAACATGAGGGGAGCTCCTACTTTTGCATTCTGTGGTGCAAAGGACATTGGCAATGGACCTGTGCCGAGTTTGGAACACGACAGACGGTAAAAATTCCGCGACCACGTGCGGGCCTGTAACAAAACATTGGCCACCATCGCCGCTACAGAAACCGTAGCAGACGGTTCCTGAATGCGACCTGTGTTTTTTGCTACAACGTTTGCCCGCTAAAGGTCAGCCCTGCCCTTGGGATTAGTCCTTCACGCCCTTACAAACGGGTTCTCGCGCATCTCATCCCCCAGGCGCGTATCCGGTCCATGCCCCGTCACCACCGTCGCACCTTCGTCGAGTGTGTAGAGCCGCTGCTTGATCGAACGCACGATCGTCGCCTGGTCACCGCCCCACAAGTCCGTGCGGCCGACTCCGCGCCGAAACAGCGTGTCGCCGGCAATCAGCAGCTTGGCCTCCGCAAACCAGAAACTCATCGACCCCGGCGTGTGTCCCGGCGTATGCAGTGCCACACCGCAACCGCAGGCCAGCTCTTCGTCATCGGCCAGCCAGCGGTCCGGCGCGGGCACCGGGGTGTAGGGCACACCAAACATCTGGCATTGCATTTCCAGGTTGTCCCAGAGGAATTGGTCCTCCTTGTGCAGATGCAGGGTGGCGCCGGTTTTCTCTTTCAACTGGCCCGATGCCAGGAAGTGATCGAGATGAGCGTGAGTGTGGATGATGCTCACCACTTTCAGGCCCAGCGCATCGAGACGTGCCAGGATCAATTCGTGATTGCCGCCCGGGTCGACCACGATGGCCTTTTTAGTGACGGGATCGCCGATGATGGTGCAGTTGCACTGCAACGGGCCGACGGGAAAGGTTTCGCGGATGAGTGTCGGCTTGGGGGTGTTCATGGCGGGCCTCTGGTGCAAGTGCAAGGTGATGTTCTGATTGCACTATTAAAACAGAATGGCGCGGCGGCGCAGCCGAACGCGAGCAAGCTCGCTCGCCACAGAACGCTTGCTCCCCCTGACAGGCTCGGTCGGCAGGAAGCTGGATTCTTTACCCAATCAGCCTCAATTCCTGCGCCCGCGCCACCGCCTGGGTGCGCCGCTCTACCCCAAGCTTGCTGTTGATATGGCTCGCGTGGGTCTTGACCGTGTGCAGGGAGATGAACAATCGGTTGCTGATTTCCTGGTTCGAACAGCCCTGGGCGATCAATTGCAGGACCGCCAGCTCGCGGGCGCTCAAGGTTTCGTGGTTGGGTGACGCCTCGACCACAATGACCGCCGGCAACCGGGCCAGGAGGCTCTGATTGAGCAAACCGTGGGGATCCTTTCCGAGTTGCTCGCGCATCCAGTCCGGGTGGTTTTCCAGCAGCCGCTGGAACGGTTGCAGCGCGCCGCCCGCGCCCGCCTCCAGCGCCTGTGCCACTATCGGTCGAGCCTTGGCCTCGTCGCCGTTCTCGAGCAACAACTGCGCCTGTTGGGTCAGGGCCATCAGCGCAATCATCTGGCGCCCGCTGTTGTGGGCCTGTTGCGCCAGCGCTTCAAGCCGTTGCAGCGCCGCCTCGGGCTGATGGCGAGTGGCATCCAGTGCAGCCTGTTGCAGCCCGATATGTTGCGGCAAATGGGGATGAAACTCCGGCGCCGCGGCGGCGTGTTCACCGTTGTAGGTTTGCCCCAGGCGCGTCAGCCATGCGTCAGCCAGGTCGGTGCGGCCCTGGGCCAGCCAGAGTTCGCATTTGATCAGGGTAATCATCGCCAGGTAGTAGATCGGCGGCACGTCCCAGATGTGCATCAGGCGCTCGGCTTCGGCGAGTTCGGCGAAGGCCTTGGGGAAATCCGCGCGGCGCCCTTCGAAACTGGCGATCACACAATGTCCGATCAGCACACTGATGTCGCGGCACGCACGGGCCTCGGCGAGACCGGCACGCAGGCGAGCCAGGCCGGCCTCGGGCTCGAACCGCACCAGCAACAGATAACCTTCATAGAGCGATAACCGCGCGCGCACCGCATAAAGCCGCTGTGGAGCCAGCCCGTGCAGGCGCTGCAGGCCTTGGCGAACTTCATCCAAAGACCGCAGGATTTCACCGCGCGCCTGCAGTACCCGCGCGCGGTCGTAATGCGCCAGCGCCTCGAACAGCGGGTTGCCGACGCGCTGCGCCAGCTCCAGCGACTCGCGATTCAAGCCGCGCGCGCGCCACAGGTCGGCGTCGACGATGGCCAGGTTCGAAAGGGTCGACAGGCACATCAGCCGTTGGCCATAACGGCGTTGCGGCAGGCTTTCCAAGGCTTCGCTGCAATAACGCTGGGTCAGCTCGCGATCGCCCCGCCCACGCGCGATGATCCCGCTCAGCGCCAGCCATTGGGCCAGCATCGATTTCTGCGCGGTTGCCGACGGTGCCGGCAGGAAACGACTGAGGTAGCTCGACAACTCTTCCGCCGCGTCCAACTGGCAGGCCAGGCCCAAGGCCCAGCTGTAGAGCACGATCAAGCGCGGCGTACTGATCAACAGGCTGTCGGGCAAGTCCATTTTCCAGCGCAGCAGCATGCCGACATTCTGCTCGGCCAACAGCTGCTCCTCGGACAGGTTCTGCACCAGGTTGGCGGCCACGTCCAGATGCCCGGCGCGCAGCGCCTGCTCCACCGCCTCGTCGATCAAGCCCTGGGCGTTGAACCAACGGCAGGCACGCAGGTGCAGGCTGGCGGCAGGCAACACATTGCTGCTGGCACGGCGAGTGCGCAGCAGGTCGGAGAACAGATGGTGATACCGGAACCAATGGCCCTGCTCATCCAGCGGCACCAGGAACACCTGGTGGGATTGCAGGTACCGCAGGATTTCAGCGCTGTCGTGGGCTTCGCGCACCGCGTCGCACAGCTCGCTGCAAAAGCGCTCCTGGGGGGCGGTGTCGAACAGGAACGCCTGCACGTCGGCCGGCAGGCAGTCGATCACCTCCTCCAACAGGTAATCGCGAATCAGCCCTTCACCGCCATGCAGGCTTTGCGGCAAGGCGCCTTCACTGCCGGCTTCGGACGCAGCCAGCAACCAGAAACGCAGGCCGGCAACCCAGCCCTCGCTGCGGCGGATCAGGTTGTCGAGGGCCTCGCCGCGCAATGAACTGCTGTGGTGGTCCAGCACGGCCAGGGATTCGGCATGGGTCAGGCGCAAGTCCTGTTCATGCAACTCGAGCAAGTGCCGCGACAGGCGCAGGCGCGCCAAATGCCAATCCGGCCGCTGGCGACTGGTGACCAGCACCACCAGCCCATCAGGCAAATGATTGAGGAAAAATTGCAGGCAGCGGTCGAGCACCGGGCCCTGGGCCAGATGGTAGTCATCCAGCACCAGCAACAGCGGTGCACGGCTGGACAGGTGTACGGTCAGTTCATCGAGCAGGCCATCGAGCCACTCTTCAAAGGCGAAAGGCTGGTGACGCTGGCGCATCTTCAGCAGGCCCAGGGATTGGCCGCCAAGTTGCGGGAAGAATTGCTGCAAGCCATCGAGCAGGCGCTCGAGGAAACGCCCGGGGTCATTGTCGCGCGGGCTCAGGCCCAACCACAGGCTTTGCCAATGAGCAGGCAAGCCCTGGCAGAACTCCACCGCCAACGAACTCTTGCCGAACCCCGCCGGCGCGCTGACCAAGAGCAGGCGACCTTCCAGCCCAGCAGCCAGGCGTTCGCACAAACGCGGTCGCAGCACGTAGCCGTCAGGCAGCGGTGGCCTGTAGAAACGACCTTCCAGGGTCGGGATTACCGCGCTGGCAGGCCCTTGGATTCGGGACAGATCAGTCATCGCCGGGCTCTTGTAGAAGGCTGTTGTCGGCATTGCAGATGTCCGCAGACTAGCGGTAAAAGCGGCAGGTTTGTAGATCTTTGCAACAAATGACTGAAAAGAACTGCGACAAAAAATCTCACCACAAAAAGCAGGAGCTGGCTTGCCGGCGATGCAGGCGCCTCGGTCTGTCAGTTGCACCGAGGGGATGCTATCGCTGGCAAGCCAGCTCCTACACGGGGCCGGCTTACCTATCGAGGGATTGCGGGCTTAGCGAACACCATCCTGGCGCAGGGCTGCGGGGGTGAAGTCGCTGGTGGTGGCGGTGAAACCGAAGTCATAGGCCTGCTTCTCTTCGTTCTTCATGCCCAGGGCCAGGTAGCGGCCGGACTGCAGGTCGTAGAGGGTTTCCAGGGCGTACCACGGCACTTGCTTGTCGTAGTAGTTCTCGGCATGCGCTTCGGCGACGCGCCACAGTTGGCCACGACCGTCGTAGTGATCGATGACCGCGGCTTGCCAGGTGTCTTCGTCGATGAAGAAGTCACGCTTGGCATAGATGTGGCGCTGGCCTTCCTTCAGGGTCGCAACCACGTGCCACACGCGGCGCAGCTCGTAGCGTGCCAGGTCCTGGTTGATGTGGCCGGCCTTGATGATGTCGGCGTACTTGAGCTTCGGATCGTCGATCTTGTAGCTGTTGGAGGCGATGTAGATTTCCTTCTTGCCTTCCAGTTTCCAGTCGTAGCGATCCGGCGCACCGTTGTACATGTCGAGGTTGTCGGAGGTACGCAGGCCGTCGGCGGCGGTACCCGGGCCGTCATAGGACACTTGCGGCGCCCGGCGCACACGGCGCTGGCCAGCGTTGTAGACCCACGCCGAGCGCGGCTCCTTCACCTGGTCCAGGGTCTCGTGCACCAGCAGTACACCACCGGCCAGACGTGCCGGCGCGGTCACTTGCTGCTTGAAGTAGAACAACACGTTGCCCGGATTCTTCGGATCGAAATCCTTCATCTTGTCGCGGAATACGAACTGGTCTTTGAAGTACACCAGGCTGAACGAGCCGTTGGTTTGCGGCGTGGCCTGGGTCACCAGGCGGGTCACGCTGCCGCCGCGATAGCGGGTGATGTGGTTCCAGATGACTTCCACGCCGCTTTTCGGGATTGGGAACGGAATCGCGGTTTCGAAGTTTTCCAGGCCGTTGCCGCCGGACACCAGGTTGGTGGTGGTGGCGTTCTTCTTGATGGCGGCGAACACATCAGCCGGCACGGTGGCGCCGCGATGAGTCGGGTAGACCGGCATCTTGAAGGTGTCCGGATAACGCTTGAACATCGCGTATTGGCCCGGCGCCAGCTTGTCTTTGTATTGCTCGACGTTCGCCGCGGTGATGGTGAACTGCGGCTGTTCGCTGGCGTAAGGGTTGGCCAGGAAACCACGCGCGTCGACAGCGCCGGCGTTGGTCGGCAATGGCGTCCATTTCGGAATGGTGCCTGCCGCGTTACCGGCCATCTCGGCCCCCATCGGCGTCAGGGTCGTACCCAGCTTGGCCGCTTCATCCGCCGAGACCGCCGCCATGACGTTGCTCGCCAGGATCGACAGCCCAAGCACACCCACGTGCAACAGACTTTTAGTTATTTTCATGTTCTGGTTCTTCCTGAAAATACAGTGTGCTTAGAAGTTCACGCCGAGGCTGAGCGCAACAAAATCGCGGTCATTCACCGTAGTGAAATCGCCACCGAAGAAGTTGGTGTAGTTGAGGCTGGCGGTGTAGGTGTTCTGGTATTCGGCGTCCAGGCCAAGGCTCACGGCTTTGCGGCCTTCTTCAAAGTTGGCGCCCGGTCCAGGAGAGTAGCCCTTGACGTCATGGGACCATGCCACGTTCGGTTTGAGGTTCACACCCGCGAAGACATCCGGGTATTCCCAGATAGCCCGACCGCGATAGCCCCACGAAGTGGCTGTGGTGAAACCATCATTGTTGCAGTTGGTGTTCAGCCCGTTGGCATTACCCAGGCCGGCGCCTTGGGCAGTCGAGAGGTTCAATGCCGCACAGGCATTGTTAGGCAATGAACCCGGACCGAAGACAGGGTCGCGACCGTAACGTACGTCTGACTTGCTCTCCAGCCCGCCTACATGGGTAACGCCAACTTCACCTACCAGCGTCAAGCGGCTGGCACCCATGACTTGGTCGAAGAAGTGAGTAAACGTTGTTTGGAACTGGCTGATCTCTTTGCGGCGATAGCCATGCAAGTCCTGCCCCGGGCTGCCGTTGAGCAACGAAGCATTGCCCAGTACCGGCCCACCAATAGGTTTAACGCCGGCGAACAGGATGTCCGTAGAGTTCAACTGTACGGGCGCGTTAGGGCGGTAGCTCAACTCACCACTCCAGGCAGTACCTGTAGGAAGCGTGGTAGAGAAGCTCAAGCCATACAGACGGATATCTTCCGGGTACTCGATGAAGTAGTTGGAATTACCCGCGACAACCAAGGGCCGCAATTGTGGCGGCAGCCCAGGTGTAGGGCCGGTATAGGCCGATTGCGGTGCGCCCTGGGCACTGAAAATCGGCGCACGGCTGTGATAATTCATAAAGTAGGCGCCGAACTCTGTGTCCAGCGGCTCGAAGTTGTAATGGAACGCGACCCCGAACTGTCCGCTGTCACGGGCATCGCGGTCTGGACCGCGACGAACCAGCACGCCCTCGTTGTTGACGTCCACACCTGCAGCTGCCAACCCTGGGTTGAGTGCTGCCGGCAACGTACGACGGCTGTTCAGCACGCGCAGGTTGTCCTTGCAGCCATCGGAAACGATGTCCGGCTGCGAGAAAAACGTACCGCAGTTGTCGGTAACCGTCTGGTCCCACTCCAACTGATAGAACGCCTCCGCCGAAAGGTTATCGGTCAGTGTCTGCGACACATAGAACATGTTGACCGGAATCAAACCTTCCTTGACCTCAGCCCCCGGACGACGGAATGCAGACACATCGATCGGGTTGATGGAGTTGATGCCGCCACCGATAAAAGTACTTTCGCCCCAGCTCACTACCTGCTTACCGAACCGCACGCTGCCAGGTTGATCGGCAATCGCGTAGTTGTGGTAGATGAACGCGTCGAGAATCTGTCCACCCGAGGATTTCGCACCCTCTTTACGGTTGTTGTCGCTGATGTCCTTGAACTCGCGGCTTTCATCCTTGAGTTCGAAGTCATACCAGTACTTGCCACGCACAAATACGCCGGTATCGCCGTATTTCAGCTCCAGATCATGGATACCCTTGAAAATTTTCGAGAACGTCTCACCACGCTTGAAGTTCAAGTGGCCGTCATCGGATGTCTGGGACAGACCATTGCCGCCATTGTTGGCACCAATGAGATCCTGGTTGGGCTTGGCTGTCGACCAACTGGCCCCCACGGAAAGAGACGAGTCAAAACTCCCTTCGATTTCACCGATATTGAAACTGACGCCGAATGCGGGCCCGGCGAGCGTAGAGGCGAGACTGACGGCCAGGGGCAACTTCGCCCGGCGCCAGAACTGGTTTACTGAGGTCATCGACGCTACTCCATGTGCATTATTGTTATGGCAGTGAGTTCTTTCTGTGATGCGTGTAACGGCCGGAATACAACGATTCCAATGCCGCTCGGCAACCGGGCCCCCATGGCCCGAAGCGGAACATCCGTGAAAAACTCTGGAAGGGACTATAGCCAGCAGGGGGTAGCGCTTGATCCCTCTAAAGTGTGATTTGCATCACCAACCCGTCTGCCACAACCCTTTCGCCATGTCGGCGAGGGCCGACGCGGCAAGGATGGCTGAAAATTGGCAAATCACAAGTGAAGGCGCGAGATAGAGCATTGCCGTGCCTTTTGGGCACGGCCAAGCGGCTCAGAGGGTGGACAGGAACGTACTGTTGTTCGCCTGCCATTCAATGATGTCGATGCGGATACGTTTTTTGTCGAGTTTGCCGACACTGGTCTTGGGAATTTCCGTAACAACGGCGATCTGGTTCGGAATCGCCCACTTGCTCAAATGGCCCAGTTCCACGAACGGCTTGAGGTGTTCCTTGAGTTCACGGGCCCCTATCACATGGCCATCACGCACCACCAGCAATGCAAACGGGCGCTCGCCCCACTGCGGGTCGGCGATGCCCACCACCGCTACTTCGCGTACCGCCGGGTGCCGGCTGACCAGGTCTTCGAGGGCCAGGGAAGAGATCCACTCGCCCCCAGTCTTGATCACGTCCTTGATGCGGTCGCGGATATCGATCACGCCGAAGGCATCCAGCGTGGCCACGTCGCCCGTGTGCATCCAGCCACCCGCCCACAGCTCGGCGCCCTTTTGCGGCTCGTTGAAATAGCCCTCGGAGAGCCACGGCGCGCGCAGCACCAACTCGCCCTGGGACTCGCCATCGGCCGGCAGGAAATTCCCGTCGCCGTCGATTATCGCCGCCTCCACCAACGGCCCGGGTACGCCGGCCTTGATGCGATACGTGGTGCGCTCGTCCTCGGTGCCCGCCATCAGCTCTTCGTTGAGGTGGGCGCAGGACACCAGCGGGCCGGTCTCGGACATGCCGTACGCGGCGGTCAGTTGAATCCCGCGTGCCTTGGACGCTTCATACAGCGAACGGTTGAGGGCGCTGCCGCCGATGACGATTTTCCAGCCAGCAAAATCCACGCCCTGGGCAGCCTTGGCGTTGAGCAGCATCTGCAGGATGGTCGGCACGCAGTGGGAGAAAGTGACCTTTTCCTTGCGCCACAACTCCACCAGGTATTCGGGGTCGTAGCGGCCGGGATAGACCTGTTTCAGGCCGAGCATGGTCGCCACGTACGGCAAGCCCCAGGCATGCACGTGGAACATCGGCGTGATCGGCATGTACACGTCGTTGGTGCCGAGCAGGCGCACGCTGTCGACGCTGCCCATGATGGTCGCCACGCCAATCGTGTGCAGCACCAACTGGCGATGGGTGAAGTACACGCCTTTAGGGTTACCGGTGGTACCGGTGGTGTAGAAGGTAGTGGCGACGGAATTTTCGTCGAAATCCTGGAAATCGTACTTCGGGCTGGCGGCCGCCAGCAGGGTTTCGTACTCGCCGACCAGGTGGGGCAACTCGGCGGTTTTAGCGTCGCCGTCGGTGAGCAGCAAGGTTTTGTCGACGGTAGTGAGCTGCGAGGCGATAGCCTGGTAGAGCCCCACGAACTCGCTGTTGACCAGCACGAAGCGGTCCTCGGCGTGGTTCATGGTGTAGAGAATCTGTTCCGGCGACAGCCGCACGTTGATGGTGTGGATCACCGCGCCGATCATCGGGATGGCGAACATGCATTCCAGGTAACGGTGGCTGTCCCAGTCCATCACCGCCACGGTGTCACCGGCCTTGACCCCGGCCTCGGTCAATACGTTGGCCAGGCGGGCAACCCGTTCGGTCAGGGTCGGGTAGGTGTAGCGCAGTTTGTCGCGGTAGACGATCTCCCGGGTCTTCTCGTATCGGGTACCGGACATCAACAGGCGCTTGATCAACAGCGGGTACTGGTAAGCGCCTTCGGCGGGCGGGATAACACGGGTCTGCAACATAAGAATCCCTTTAATGACTGCACGGTCTTGGCTTGTAGGCCTGCACTTTAGAGACCTTATGTTTCAGCCAAATCAGCCAAAGGAATGATTTGCAGACCCCAATGAATGCTAGCTTTGCGCCAGCATTCAGCTTATTTCATGCTGGTGAATGCCAGCTTCACCCCAATCGCAATCAACACCGCGCCCATGGTCCGATCGAACCAGTGCCCCATCCGCGCAAAACCTGCGCGCACGCGCTGCTGGCTGAACAGCATGGCCACCAGGCAGAACCACAGCGCCGTCGCTACCGCCAGGTACACGCCGTAACCGGCCTGGATCGCCAGCGGCGTGTGCGGGTTGATGACGACGGTGAACAGCGAGAGGAAGAACAGCGTGGCCTTGGGGTTCAAGCCATTGGTCACGAAACCTGCGGTAAACGCGCCGCGCGGGGTGCGCTCACCGGCTTCACGGTGCAACTCGCCCTCGGCGGCAGGCTTGGCCGGCTGCGCGCGCAGGGCCTTGAAACCGATGTACAACAGGTAGGCCGCCGCCGCCCACTTGAGCGCGTTGAACAGCACGATGGACTGGGACACGATCAAACCGATACCGAGCAGCGAATACCCCACGTGCAGGAAAATCGCCGAGCCCACCCCCAGCGCGGTCCAGGTGCCGGCGCGACGGCCGTGGGTAACACTTTCGCGCACCACCACGGCGAAATCCGGGCCAGGGCTGGCCACCGCCAACAAGTGAATCAAGGCCACGGTCAAAAACTCGGCGACGTACATACTCACTCCATTAAGTAACTGATTATTTCATCTGATAGGCTCGGCAGATTACGCCTTCGAACTCAGTCGCAAAAGGTACAGTTGATGACGAACAATCGCCGCGCCGTCTTCCTTGATCACCCGTCCCTGGACCTAGGGGACCTTGACCTCAGTGAGTTGCGCAACACCTTCAGCGAGTTGCAGTTGTTCACCGACACCACGCCCCAGAACGTGGTCGAGCGCCTGCAGGGCGCCGACGTGGTGATCAGCAACAAAATCGCGCTGAGCACCGAAACCCTGGCGGCGTGCCCGCAACTCAAGCTGATCCTGGTGTCGGCCACCGGCACCAACAACGTCGACCTCGAGGCCGCCCGCGCGCATGGCATCACCGTGAGTAACTGCCAGGGCTACGGCACGCCGTCGGTGGCACAACACACGATCATGTTGCTGCTCAATCTGGCGACGCGCTTGAAGGACTATCAGCGAGACGTGGCCGCCGGCAAATGGCAGCAAGCCAAGCAGTTCTGCCTGCTGGACTACCCGATTGTCGAGCTGGAAGGCAAAACCCTCGGCCTGCTGGGCCATGGCGAGCTGGGCAGCGCGGTCGCACGCCTGGCCGAAGCCTTTGGCATGCGCGTGCTGCTCGGCGCGATCCCGGGCCGCCCTGCCCGCGCCGACCGCGTGCCGCTGGATGAATTACTGGCGCAGGTCGACGCGCTGACCCTGCACTGCCCGCTCAACGAGCACACCCGCGACTTTATCGGCGCACGCGAACTGGCGCTGCTCAAGCCCGGCGCGTTCATCGTCAACACCGCGCGCGGTGGCTTGATCAACGAGCAGGCCCTGGCAGACGCGTTGCGCAGCGGTCACCTGGGTGGCGCGGCGACCGACGTATTGAGCGTGGAACCGCCGGTCAACGGCAACCCGCTGCTGGCCGGTGATATCCCTCGTCTGATTGTCACCCCGCACAATGCCTGGGGCAGTCGCGAGGCGCGCCAGCGCATCGTCGGGCAACTGACGGAAAACGCCCGGGGCTTTTTCAGCGGCGCCCCGCTGCGCGTTGTGAGTTGATAAACTGCGCCCCTTTTAAAGGAGCAGACCATGGATCCGCGCAGTGAAGTACTGCTTCGTCAGGCCGAACTTTTTCAAGGCAACCTGCTGCTGGTAGGTTTGCCTGCCGACGACCTGCTGGGTCGCCTGCCCAACGCCCACGGCTGGAGCTGGCATGCCGGCGACCAGGCAGCGCTCGACGCGCGTTTCCCCGCGCGCAGCCAGTTCGGCGTGACGGTGCCCGAGCGTACGTTTGATGCGGCGGTGATCTTCCTGCCCAAGTCCAAGGACCTCACCGACTACCTGCTCAACGCCGTGGCCGCGCGACTGCCCGGCGCCGAGCTGTTTCTGGTCGGCGAGAAAAAAGGCGGCATCGAAAGCGCCGCCAAACAGCTGATCCCCTTTGGCAAACCGCGCAAGCTCGACAACGCGCGCCATTGCCAGCTGTGGCAGGTTACGGTGGCCAACGCGCCGCAGGCGGTCGACCTGCAAAGCCTCGCGCAGGTCTTCGACGTCCCGCTGGCCGAAGGGCCGCTCAAGGTCGTGAGCCTGCCCGGCGTGTTCAGCCACGGTCGCCTGGACCGCGGTACCGAGCTGTTGCTGGAGCATTTGGATAAGTTGCCGAGCGGCCATTTGCTCGACTTCGGTTGCGGCGCCGGCGTGCTCGGGGCTGCGGTAAAACGTCGCTACCCGCACAACACCGTGACGATGCTGGATGTGGATGCCTTTGCCGCCGCCAGCAGCCGTCTGACCCTGGCTGCCAATGGCCTGGAAGCCGAGGTGTTGACCGGTGACGGCATCGATGCCGCGCCGATGGGTTTGAACGCGATCCTGAGCAATCCGCCGTTCCATGTCGGCGTGCATACCGATTATTTCGCGACTGAGAACCTGCTGCGAAAAGCTGCCAAACATCTGGCAAAAGGCGGCGAACTGCGCTTGGTCGCGAATAGCTTCCTGAAGTACCAGCCGCTGATCGAGGAGCATCTGGGCGTGTGTGCGATCAAGGCCGAAGGCAATGGTTTTCGCATTTATCGTGCCAAGCGCGGCTAATGGCAATTTGAAAAAGAAGGCTTGCCGAATGGGTTTTGCCTAGGCAGAATCCGCTCCGTCCTAGGGGAGTAGTCTCCCACGAGCGCCACGCTCGTCCGGCATACGTCAACATACTTGGTCAACAGGCCATGGCGTATGCGACCCAGGAGTCCGCACAGACGGACCGGGGTTTGACAAGACCTATGACACGCACACCTTACCCGGGGCGGGAAGGCTGTACGTGTCATAGCCGTGTCGACCCGCCCCTGGAAACTTACCTGATGCTGGATTCACTACTCGTTCCTACCGCAATCGTTGCCTTGGCCGAAATCGGCGACAAGACGCAACTGCTCGCGCTCATTCTCGCCGCTCGCTTTCGCAAGCCCTGGCCGATCATCGCCGGCATCGTCGCCGCGACCCTGGCCAACCATGCGGCCGCCGGTGCCGTGGGGGCCTGGTTTGGCAGTTTCTTCTCGGATGCAGTGTTGCACTGGATACTCGCGGCGAGCTTCTGCGCCACGGCGTTGTGGACCCTGGTACCGGACAAACTCGACGATGACGAAGCCAGCACCACGCGCAAGTTCGGGCCATTCCTGACCACGCTGATCGCGTTTTTCCTCGCAGAAATCGGTGACAAGACGCAGATCGCCACGGTGATGCTGGCGGCGCAATACCCGGAGCTGTGGCTGGTGATTATCGGCACCACGCTGGGCATGTTGATTGCCAACGTACCGGTGGTTCTGGCGGGGAATTTTGCTGCAGAGAAACTGCCGCTGACCTTGATCCGCCGACTGGCCGCCACGGCGTTTTTCATCCTGGCGATCGTGGCGGTGTACAAGGCCATGCAAAGCAGCGGCTGGATCTAGCACACCACCTGCAGGAGTCCGGCTTGACGGCGATTGCGATCCTCAGGACGCCATCGCCGGCAGGCCGAGCCCCTACAAGGGCTCAGTGTTTAATCAAGATTTCTTGGCTTGCTGGTACAGCGGCATCACCTTCGGAATTGCCGCCTGCAACGAGGCGATTCGGCTGTCGGACGCCGGGTGAGTACTCATGAACTCCGGTGGCGCGCCTTCGGAAGCCTTGGCCATTTTGTTCCACAGCGTGATGGCGGCGTTCGGGTTGTAGCCAGCACGCGCCGCCAGCTCCAGGCCGATCAGGTCCGCTTCGTTTTCATTGCTGCGGCTGTTGGGCAAGGTCATGCCGTAGTTGGCCACCGTGTCCGCGAGTGCCAGGCTGTCCTGGCCCAGGCCGAACAACGCGCCGGCGCCCTGCTTCGCCATCTCGATCCCGTAGGCCTTGGACATGGCTTCGCGGCCATGTTCACGCAAGGCGTGGGCGATTTCATGACCCATCACCGCGGCCAGTTCGTCATCGGTGAGCTTGAGGTTATCGATCAACGCGCTGTACACGAAAATCTTGCCGCCAGGCCCGCAGTTGGCGTTCATCTCATCACTTTTGATCAGGTTCACTTCCCACTTCCACTGCGCCGCATCGGGGCGGAACGTGGGCGCCTGGGCGATCAAGCGGTTGGCGATCGCCTGCACGCGCTTGGCGTTGGCGCTGGTCTTGTCCACCAGGCCTTTGCCACTGGCTTCGCCCAGGGTCTGCTGGTAGGACTGGGCATACATCTGGTCGACTTCCTGGCTCGACAGCATGCTGAACATGTATTGCTTGCGCTCTACCCCAACGGCGCCGCCGCTGGTGGTATTGACCGACTGGCACCCGGCCAGCAACACCGCTGCCGCCAACACACTTACCGCCAATGATTTCTTCATAAACGCTCTCCCTGAAAACATGGCGCGTATCGTAGGCGCTCGTGTGTATCGACGCCAGATACAACAGACGTTTAACCACTCATTTTCGGATACATCCCACACGCCCTTACTGCGGCGGCGCCGCGGATCCATCCGTTCAAGGTTGAGCTTTCGGCGGTCTCGAGGGCCCTGTCGCAGGCAAGCCAGCGCTCACATCGGAGTGTACTCACAGTTCCAAATGTGGGAGCTGGCTTGCCTGCGATGAGGCCCGCACCTACACCCCATAAACCCCAGACTCAGGCCGGGGTCAGGCACTCCGGCCCGTTGAGCTTGGGATCATTGACCATATTGGCCAGGACCCGCTCGCGCAACGCGACGGGCTCACTGGCCAGCAGGCCTTGCAGCACATGCAGTGGGGTCTCCGGATCCAGCCAGGCGGCCTGCCCGGCAGCGTCCAGGATCAATGGTCGTCGCTGACTCTGCGCGGCTTGCGTCACTACCGCCGTGCTCAGCCACACCTGCTCCTGCACCGGGTAGGCCTCCCAGATCGCGGCAAAAAACAACGTGGAGCCCTCCCCCGGCGTCAGCCAATAGGGGCGTTTGCGCTGGGTACCGCGCCATTCGTAGAAACCATTGGCGGGCAGCAGGCAACGGCGCTGGCGAAACGCTTCGCGAAACATCGGTTGTTCGGCCAGGGTTTCAGCGCGGGCATGAGCCGGCGTGCGGGACAGGTCCGTCAGCCACGGCGGCGTCAGGCCCCAGCGGGCGCGAGCCAGGGTGCGCTGGCCTTCGCTCTGGCGCTGGATCAGCACCGAATCGTTCGGAGAGATGTTCCACTGGGCCTGCTGGTCCGCCGGAAAGCCCGGCAAGGCAGCAAAGGTGGGGTTCCAGCGAAACAGGGCATAACGTCCACACATGGGGCAACACGACTCTTGGGTAAACCGACCGACAGCCTAACAGACCAGCACGTCGGGGAAGCTGTCGGGTTCATCGCCGGGCAGCGGTTGCGCGCCGATGTAGGCGGTAATCAGCTCGCGGGCGTAGGCGGCCTGATCGTTGTCCACCTCCAGCCCCAGCAGGCCGAAGATCGGCAGCTCGCCGGTGCCGCCGAGCAAATGGCGGCCCACCAGATGCGCTTCGATACCCTCGCTGGCGAGCATCTGTTGCAGCAGCTCGCCTTCCATCAGGTTTTCCGGTTCGTAGATTCGCTGCATGGGCGCCCCCGCTATTCATTTTCGCTACGGGTTTCAAGCATCCATTCTTCATCATGGACCTGAAGAACGAAGGTAATTGGCCGGCAGCACACCTGGCAGTCTTCTATATAGGTCTGATCGCCACCCGATAAATCCACCGTTGTATCGACCACTTCACCACAATAAGGACAATCGTACGTCGCGGTTTCCAGCATCGCAGCCTCCAAGGTGACTTGTGCGTATAATCGCCGGTCTATTTACAGGGTTATCGTTCGGCCGAGCCCATTACTCCGGCCGCCCCCTGGTATTTCCTGTACTTACCCTAGCCGTTTCTAACAAGAGAGCATGATGGGCGAATTCGATACCATCCGACCTTACAACGACAGCGAAGTCCCGGCAGTGCTGGCCCGACTGTTCAGTGACAAGGCCTTTCTGGACATCCTGACCCACTTCCGCTTCCCGCGCTTTGCCGGCGCCCTGGGCTGGCTGCTCAAGCCGATGATCGCCCGCAAATTGCGCCGTGAGTTTGCCGGCGTCACTACCGTGGCCACGCTGCAGGACAAAGTCGAGTACTACGTCGATCACACCATCGACCGGGCGACCGACGGCGTGACCTATACCGGCGTCGAGCAGCTCAAGTCCGGCATCGCCTACCTGTTCCTGGCCAACCACCGCGATATCGTGATGGACCCGGCTTTCGTCAACTACGCCGTGTACCACGCCGGCCTGCCGACGCCGCGCATCGCCATCGGCGACAACCTGCTGCAAAAGCCGTTTGTCAGCGACCTGATGCGCTTGAACAAGAGTTTTATCGTGCACCGCTCGATCACCGGGCGAAAGGAGAAGATGGCGGCGTATAACCTGCTGTCGGCCTACATCAACCATTCGATCCGCAACGACTGCCAGTCCATCTGGATCGCCCAGGCCGAAGGCCGCGCCAAGGATGGGGATGATCGCACCGAGTCGGCGATCCTCAAGATGTTCCACGTCAGCCGCAAGGACGAGCCGTTTGCCGAGGTCATCCAGTCGCTGAACCTGACGCCGGTGTCCATCAGCTACGAGTACGACCCATGCGACGCGGCCAAGGCCCGCGAGCTGTATATCCGCGCCACCACCGGCACCTACACCAAGGCGCCGGGCGAAGATGACGTGAGCATTGCCTTGGGTATCACCGGCTACAAGGGCCGGGTGCACATCAACTTCGCGCCACCGATCACCGAGCGCTTCGAAGACACCAAGCTGCTGGCGGTAGAAATGGACCGGCAGATTCTCGGCGGTTACCGGCTGTTCCCGGTGCACTACCTGGCGTATCAGCAATGGAGTGACGCCGACCCGCAATTGCAGGTGCCGACGGCGGCCGAGGTGTTCCCGGCGGACGAACTGGCCAAGGCCAAGGCTGAATGGGAGCGGCGCCTGAACGAATGCCCGGCCGAGCACCGGCCGTTCCTGGTGGTGCAATATGCAACACCGGTGCGCAATCAATATCGGGTCAAGGCGGGAATTCCACTGTAACCGCTGTACGAACCCGCTTGTGTAGAAGCGGGCTTGTATAGGAGCCGTGCATGCCCGCGATGCAGACACCTCGGTGTATCAGTCGCACTGAGGTGATGCTATCGCAGGCAAGCCAGCTCCCACGCAAGCTCGCTCCCACATTTGTTCAGCGGTTTTTCAGAGGTGGGTGCTCAGCCACGAGATGGCCAGTGCCAACCCCAGGCAGGCGAACCCGACGCGGTAAGCCAGTCGATGCGCCCGTTCGGTGCGCACATCCAGAAACAACATCGGTTGGTCGATCGCGCGGTCTTCGCTTTGCGCGGCCAGGTCGGCCATCGCGCGCTGTTCGCGCAGGCGGGTAAAAAACAGCAGGGCCGCCCCAGGGCAGGCCACCAATAAAGCCACAGCGTTGATCAATAGTGCGGGCAGCGCCATCGCAAACCTCAGGAATACAGTGTCTTGGTATCAATTCAGATACAAACCTAAACGATAGTGGCCTCCAGCGCCCGAAAATGCTCCCTCCCCCATGAACGGCTAATGTATCCAGTAATTTACAGCGTCACCTGAACGTCACCTTAACAGGCCACTCTGTTGCCCTTCGAACGTTCGGGAGCTTGTCATGCTGCACGCGCAAAACCAGGATCGGTTGTATCTGATCGCCCCCAGCGATGAGCAAGAGGCGCTGATCGGCGGCCTGGCGTTCAACGTCCAGGACCGCCATTGGCTGGTGTATTGCGCCCTGGGCGGGCATCAGCATGCGGACCTGCCGGAGGCCGATGGGTTGACGGGGGTGAGCCTGCTGGATTTCTGTATCGACACCGCCGCATGAAACTGAAGGCGAAAAAAAGCCGGGCTCATCGCTGAGCCCGGCTTTTTTAGTAAGCGGTTATTGCGAGCTGAGCAATGAACCGATGCTTGGATCCTTGAACAGGCGAGTCAAGGCATCACTCAGCACGTCGCTGACCAGCTTGGTGTTGGTTTCCTGGTTCGGCGCCATGCCGAAACGCTGGTTGAGCGAAGCGCCGTAGCGGCCGCTGTAGCGACGCGTGCCGGCAGTGACGTCGGACTTGAACGTCGCGCCAATCGAGGCTTCAGTCACGTACAGGCCTTCCTTGGGCGACTGGTACTTCAGCTCGGCCAGGGTAATGGTCAGCTGAGGCGCGCCCGGCGAGTTGGCCGGGGTGAAACCCAGCAAACGCACGGCAGCTTCGGCCTGGGCCTGCAGCTTGGGCAACACGTCCTGACCGTTCACCGACACCAGGGCGGTTTCAGGGTACAGGCCACCACGGGAACCCAGGGTTGGCGACGGACGACCATCCACGACCCGCACCGACACCGGCTGGCCATGGCCCACCGGGGCCAGTTGCGTGGTGATTTTCGGCTCAGGGCTCAGTTGTTGCGGGCTGTTGGCGCAGCCAACCAGGGTCAAGCTGGTCACAGTGATCAAACCGAACAACAGGCGTTGCAACATGCTCTTCTCTCCAGAAATCAGGTACCGACAGGCCGGCAGTATAGCGGGGCGCCACTGCGCGGAACTAGCGCCAGTTACAACCTGTGACCTGTAGCCGAGATCGCGGTTCGTTGTAACCCAGATGTCACAGCCGTTACATGGGCTCGTCATCCCACGCGGGCATGCTTGGCCCCAATCTCAGGAGGTTGATCGCCATGCATTTTCTCTGGTCTCTGTTTACCCGCAAACCCGCCCTTCGCCAGTTCGCCCTGCTCGATGTGCAAGGTCGCTGCCAGGCCTTTAAAGAGTGCCACCAGCCTCCGGTCGGCGAAGGCTGGGTAGAAATCGAAGAGATTCGCCTGAGCTGGATGCACCACCCATTGCCGGCCAGCGCACGCGTCAGCCCACGCCCCGCGCGGTCGCCCCGCCACCAGCCGTTGGCCGCCTGACCGAAGTCCTAATAAAAGTCATAAAACACGCCCATTTCCTTGGCGTTCTTCGCTACAATCTCCCCCCGATTATAAGGACGTCTCCTGATCGGGCCTCGCAGCATCGTTATTGCCTCGGCAGTAACCTCAAGAATCGCCCACAGAGAGCCGCCCACACAGATCGAGTGAAGCTGGCGCGCTTGCTGTTTTCTTTGCAAACCACCCCTCTTTACCGAATCTGCCAGAGCTGCCATTGCGCTCGGCCACTTGAGTTGTTTGCCCGTCTTGCCGCGTCTCGGCAAAGGTTGTGCGGGCCAGGTGCCAGGCTGGGGCAGCCCTTTTTTGAGGTTCACGTCTTCAAAAGAGCGTGAAAAAAACGGGTTTTCACAACTTCACAAGAGTGTGGCGAGCAAATGAATAGTTTGGCGTTTGTACAAGCACCATCAGCGTCTGGAACAGCCCAACCACACAGGACCGAGTACTCCTCAACAACCGGAGCTTGAGCCTGTCCGTTACGGATTGGTTGCACGAATCGCACGCTTTGACCATAAGTCGAATTGCCACAGGCGCCCATGAATGCGTTCATAGGCAGATTAGCCGGCAGGAAGCGTGCGCTGAAATTGCAAAGAATTGCGAATCGGACATGGCGATCCTGGCCATGGGTAACCTGGGGCAACACGTGAACCGCCCCGTCACTCCTGGCAGCCATGCCGTCAATTTGGTGCTGCAGATTTTGGAGACGCGTTAAATGGCGCATAACGAAGCAGTCGACGTAGTACTGGTAGGGGCCGGCATCATGAGTGCCACCCTGGCCGTATTGCTCAAAGAGCTCGACCCCGGCCTCAAGCTGGAAGTCGTTGAGCTGATGGATTCGGGTGCCGCGGAGAGTTCCAACCCGTGGAACAACGCCGGTACCGGCCACGCCGGCCTGTGTGAGCTGAATTACACGCCGCAGGCCGCCGATGGCTCCATCGACATCAAGAAAGCCGTGCACATCAACACCCAGTTCGAGGTCTCGAAGCAGTTCTGGGCGTACCTGACCAAAAAGGGCACCTTTGGCTCGTCCAAGTCCTTTATCAGCCCAGTCCCGCACCTGAGCTTCGTGCAGGGCGAAAAAGGCGTGTCGTTCCTCAAGAAACGCTTTGAATCCCTCAGCCAGCACCACGCGTTCTCGGACATGCACTACACCGAAGACCGCAACGAGATGGCCGAGTGGATGCCGTTGATGATGCCGGGCCGCCCGCTCGATGAAAAAATCGCTGCCACCCGCGTGATGAACGGCACCGACGTCAACTTCGGCGCCCTGACCAACCAGCTGCTCAGCCACCTCACCAGTTCGCCGGATGCCCAGGTCAAGTACAGCAAGCGCGTGACCGGCCTCAAGCGCAACGGCGCCGGCTGGACCGTGAGCATCAAGGACGTCAACAGCGGCAACAGCCGCGAGGTGGACGCCAAGTTCGTGTTCCTCGGCGCCGGTGGTGCGGCCCTGCCGTTGCTGCAAGCCTCGGGCATCGAAGAAAGCAAAGGTTTTGGCGGTTTCCCGGTCAGTGGCCAGTGGCTGCGTTGCGACAACCCGGAAGTGGTCAAGCACCACCAGGCCAAGGTCTATAGCCAGGCCGCCGTGGGTTCGCCGCCGATGTCCGTGCCGCACCTGGACACCCGCGTGGTCGATGGCAAGAAGTCCCTGCTGTTCGGGCCATACGCCGGGTTCACCACCAAGTTCCTCAAGCACGGCTCGTTCCTCGACCTGCCTCTGTCGATCCGTGCCGGCAACATCGGCCCGATGCTCGCCGTGGCCCGCGACAACATGGACCTGACCAAGTACCTGGTCAGCGAAGTGCGCCAGTCCATGGAGCAGCGCCTGGAATCCCTGCGCCGCTTCTACCCTGAAGCGAAAGCCGAGGACTGGCGCCTGGAAGTGGCCGGCCAACGGGTGCAGATCATCAAGAAAGACCCGAAAAAAGGCGGCGTGCTGCAATTTGGCACCGAGCTGGTGGCGGCCAAGGACGGTTCCCTGGCGGCACTGCTGGGCGCCTCCCCTGGCGCTTCGGTGACCGTGTCGATCATGCTGGAACTGATCGAGCGCTGCTTCCCACAGAAGGCTGCAGGCGAGTGGGCAACCAAGCTGCACGAGATCTTCCCGGCTCGCGAAAAGGTCCTGGAGACCGATGCCGAGCTGTATCGCAAGATCAACGCGCAGAACAACATCAGCCTGGAACTCGTTGAGCAAAGCAACGAAGCCGAAAGCTACGCTTAAGGCCGTGCTGCAATAAAAAACGCCCCGCTCTCGGCCTGAGAACGGGGCGTTTTTTTATGGCCGGGATAATCAGCTGCGGGCGTTATCGATCAGCTCGATGTACTCGGCGGCGTTGCGCTGGTCCTTGATCAGGTCGACAAAGGTCTGGCCATGCTCGTCCTTGCCGTCCAGGTCCAGGCCGGCTTCCTTGAAAAAGCCCAGGAACCGTTCGAAATCGTCGATACGCAGGCCACGGTAAGCCTTGATCAGCTTGTGCAGGGACGGTGAAGTCGCGTCGACCGGCTCGAAGTCCAGGAACAACTTGATCTGATCGTCGCCGATCTCGTCACCAATCACCTGTTTCTTATCTTTACGCATTACCGACTCCAGCCTGCAGACATTTACACGGGAAACGCAGTTTACCTGCGGGGCACACGCTGCGGAAGCAACACACGTTCAATGTGGGAGCTGGCTTGCCTGCGATGCAGCCAACTCGGCCTGTCAGTACAACCGAAGCGATACCATCGCAGGCAAGCCAGCTCCCACATGTGTTCTGCAGCGCTGTCACTGCCTGGAACGAACGACACCGGTGTGCAAGTCCGCCCAGATATGCCCATTGGCATAACTGAGGAATTGCACATACACCGTGTCATTGCGCAGCAGGTCGACGATCACGCGGTACTGGGCCACCGGGTAGGACAAGGTCAAGGTTTTGCTCTTGTCGTCGTATGCCGGCTTTTTCAGGCTTTTGCTTTCGGCGTCGAAGTTGAGCACCACCTGGGCGATGGTCGCGCCCTTGTTCAGGGGCTTGCCTTTGAGGCGGATCATCAGCGGCGAAGTCACCGGGATCGGTTGCTGGTTGGATTGACGCTGGTTGCCGACCACCACCGCGTATTCAGTGACTTGCAGCAACTGCTGCTGGTCGGGCGTCTCGGCGCGCAGGGTAAGGTCGTCCGACGGCAGGAACTGACTGTGCATCGGCGCAGGCGCGGCGGCCAGGGGCAAACTGAGGGTCAGCGCCAGGGCGGCGCAGGTGCGTATCAACAGGCTCATGGGCCGCTCCATGGGAGATGGCCCAGCACTGTAGCTCAATCGAACTGGGCAAGCATCCAGCGCTGATACTCGACCACGCCGACATCGCCCTCGCGGGGCGCCCAACTGGCTGATTCGCCCTCGCCCACCGGCCGATAAGGCCCGGCTTTGCACTCGAACATCACTGTATCCGGTGCCAGCACCACCAAGCCGTGGAACACCCCTGGCGGCAGGTCGACACCGGCACACGCGCTGCCCGCCTGCATCACACGCTTGGCAATGACTTCACCGGTGTCGCTGAACACCAGCAGGCCCAGGCTGCCCTGGAGCACCAGCAGGGTTTCCGCCTTGTCGGCGCTCAGGTGCCGATGCGGCGGCACATAGGTGTCGGGCTGCAGGCCCACGGCCAGGCGATGGCAGGGCTCATCCATCTGATGGAAGTTGTGATGGTGCCGGCCACGCGGGCTGGCGGCCGCTTTCTCGGTCAATTCGGCGAACAGCGTCTGATCCAGAAAGCGGGTCATCAATCACATCCCCTTGACGGCGAAAATCCCGTTGGCATTGCGCCAGTAGCCTTTGTAGTCCATGCCGTAACCGAATATGTAACGGTCGATGCATGGCAGGCCGACGTAATCGGCTTTCAGGTCCGGGCGGGCCTTGCGGTCATGGTCTTTGTCGATCAGCACGGCGGTGTGCACTTTGCGTGCGCCGGCGTGTTTGCAGAAGTCGATGATCGCGCCCAGGGTGTGACCTTCGTCGAGGATGTCGTCGATGATCAGCACGTCACGGTCGATGAACGAGACTTCCGGCTTGGCTTTCCAGAACAGGTCACCGCCGCTGGTTTCGTTGCGATAGCGCGTGGCGTGCAGGTAGGACGCTTCCAGCGGGAACTGCAGGTGAGTGAGCAGTTTGCCGGCGAAGATCAGCCCGCCGTTCATCACGCAGAAGACCACCGGGTTGGTGTCGGCCATCTCGCGAGTGATGTGTGCGCCGACCTTGGCGATCGCTTCTTCGACTTGCGCTTCGGTGTACAGGCAGTCAGCCTCGCGCATGATTTGACGGATATGCTCGAGATCAGCGGACATGGCGCTCTCCAAGGGGGTGCTGTGGCAAGAAAAGCGGGCAAAGGTACGCATGTGAGGCGCAACGTTCAAGCCTTTATGGACTAACGTACTTGATGTCTATAGGACAACACCCTCGGATAGATTAATCTAGGCCGGTTTTTTTGCCCGCCGCCGGAGCCTTTCCCATGCCCACTCGCGAGATCCGCCACCCGCTGATCCGACACAAACTCGGCCTTATGCGCCGTGCCGACATTAGCACGAAGAATTTCCGTGAGCTTGCTCAGGAAGTCGGAGCGCTGCTCACTTACGAAGCCACCAAGGATTTGCCCCTGGAAAGCTACGAGATCCCCGGTTGGGCCGGTCCCGTCCAGGTGGAGAAAATCGCCGGTAAGAAAATTACCGTGGTGCCGATCCTGCGCGCCGGTATCGGCATGCTCGAAGGCGTGCTCAGCCTGATCCCGGGCGCCAAGGTCAGCGCCGTCGGCGTGGCCCGCAACGAAGAAACCTTGCAGGCCCACACGTACCTGGAAAAACTCGTTCCGGAAATCAACGAACGCCTGGCCATGATCATCGACCCGATGCTCGCCACTGGCAGCTCCATGGTTGCCACCATCGACTTGCTGAAAAAGGCCGGTTGCAAGGACATCCGCGCCATGGTGCTGGTGGCCGCTCCCGAAGGCATCGCTGCCGTCGAGAAAGCGCACCCGGACGTGCAGATCTACACCGCCTCCATCGATGAGCGCCTGAACGAGCACGGCTACATCATCCCAGGCCTGGGCGATGCCGGTGACAAGATCTTCGGCACCAAGCAGAAGGACGCGTGAGCATGCAGGATGAATTCAACGACCCGCTTTGGCGCCAGATCCTGTCCGGCGCACAGATGCTCTTCGTAGCATTTGGCGCGCTGGTGTTGATGCCGCTGATCACAGGTCTTGATCCAAACGTCGCACTGTTTACCGCTGGTCTGGGCACGTTGCTGTTCCAGGTGGTCACAGGGCGTCAGGTGCCGGTATTCCTGGCATCGAGCTTCGCGTTTATCACGCCGATCATTCTCGCCAAGGGCCAGTTCGGCCTCGCGGCGACCATGGGCGGGGTGATGGCGGCCGGTTTCGTTTATACCTTCCTCGGCCTCGCCGTGAAGATCAAGGGCACCGGTTTCATCGACCGGCTGCTGCCGCCCGTGGTGATCGGGCCGGTGATCATCTCCATCGGCCTGGCCATGGCGCCGATCGCCGCCAACATGGCGATGGGCAAGGCCGGTGACGGCGCCGAGCTGATCCATTACCAGACGGCGATGATGATCTCGATGCCAGCGCTGCTGACCACCTTGATCGTGGCGGTGTTCGGCAAAGGCATTTTCCGCCTGGTGCCGATCATCTCCGGCGTGCTGGTGGGGTTTGCCATGTCGTTCTACTTTGGCGTGGTCGACACGGCAAAAATCGCTGCCGCCCCTTGGTTTGCCCTGCCCCACTTCACCGCGCCGGAGTTCAACTGGCAGGCGATCCTGTTCATAGTACCGGTGGCCCTGGCCCCGGCGATCGAACATATCGGCGGTGTGATTGCAGTGGGCAGCGTGACCGGTCGCGACTACCTGAAGAAGCCCGGCCTGCACCGCACCCTGCTGGGTGACGGGATTGCCACCACGGCCGCCGGCCTGTTTGGCGGTCCGCCGAACACCACGTACGCCGAAGTGACCGGCGCGGTGATGCTGACCAAGAACTACAACCCGAAAATCATGACCTGGGCGGCGGTCTTTGCCATCAGCCTGGCGTTTATCGGCAAGTTCGGCGCACTGCTGCAAAGCATCCCGGTGCCGGTGATGGGCGGGATCCTGTGCCTGCTGTTCGGCTCGATCGCCGCGGTGGGGATGAACACCTTGATCCGCCACAAGATCGACCTGGGTGAGGCGCGCAATCTGGTGATTGTGTCGGTGACCCTGGTGTTCGGGATTGGCGGGGTGTTGGTCGGTACCGGCACCGGCCCGGATGATTTCGGCCTCAAGGGCATCGCCCTGTGTGCGGTGGTAGCGATTGGCTTGAACCTGCTGCTGCCGGGCAACGATGGCTGGAAGAACAAAAAATCTGATGAGCCGTTGATCTAACTAACACCGCAAAACCAAATGTGGGAGCGGGCTTGCTCGCGAAAGCGCAGTGTCAGTCGACAGCTATGTGACTGATACAACGCCTTCGCGAGCAAGCCCGCTCCCACATTTTTTTAAGCCTCAGTGTGGCTTAGAGCTCGCCCAACGCATCAATCAGCGCCTGGTTCTGCTCCGGCGTACCGATGCTGATCCGCAGGAACTGGGCAATCCGCTCCTGCTTGAAGTGCCGCACGATCACGCCCTGCTCACGCACCTTGGCGGCAAGACCCGCCGCGTCGTGCCGTGGGTGACGCGCAAAGATGAAGTTGGCTGCCGACGGCAACACCTCAAAACCCTTCTCCTCCAATTGAGCGACCAGCTTGTTACGGCTATCGACAACCAATCGGCAGGTCGCCTCGAAGTACTCACGGTCCTCGAACGCCGCCGCCGCGCCGACAATCGCCAGGCGATCCAGCGGATAGGAGTTGAAGCTGTTCTTGACCCGCTCCAGCGCTTCGATCAGGTCCGGGTGGCCCACGGCCAGACCCACGCGCAAACCGGCGAGTGAGCGCGATTTGGACAGGGTCTGCGTCACCAGCAGGTTCGGGTAGCGGTCCACCAGGCTGATGGCGGTTTCACCACCGAAGTCGATATAGGCTTCATCGACCACCACCACCGAGTCCGGGCTGGCCTTGAGGATCTGCTCCACCGCGTCCAGCGCCAGCACGCAGCCGGTCGGCGCGTTCGGGTTGGGGAAGATGATCCCGCCGTTGGGCCTGGCGTAGTCCGACACGCGGATCTGGAACTGCTCGTCCAGCGGCACCGGGGCGGACTTGATGCCATAAAGGCCGCAGTAGACCGGATAGAAGCTGTAGCTGATATCCGGGAACAGCAGCGGCAGATCGTGCTGGAACAGGCCATGGAAGATGTGCGCCAGGACTTCATCGGAACCGTTGCCAAGGAACACCTTGCCGGCGTCGATCCCGTAATACTTGGCTACCGCCTGCTTGAGCAGGTCGCTGTTGGGGTCCGGGTACAGGCGCAGGTTGTCGTTCAACTCGGCTTGCATCGCGGCGAGCGCCTTGGGCGACGGGCCGTAGGGGTTTTCGTTGGTGTTGAGCTTGACCAGCTTGGTCAGCTTGGGCTGTTCGCCAGGCACGTAAGGCACCAGGTCCTTGACGAAG
Organism: Pseudomonas aylmerensis; assembly: GCF_001702265.1. Classification (GTDB taxonomy): domain Bacteria; phylum Pseudomonadota; class Gammaproteobacteria; order Pseudomonadales; family Pseudomonadaceae; genus Aquipseudomonas; species Aquipseudomonas aylmerensis. The sequence goes on along the minus strand of NZ_MAUE01000005.1, from coordinate 246,577 downwards.
GGGCTCCAGAATTTGCTCATGTCTCAGTTCCCCTGCTTGTCTTCAAGGATGCGATATTCGGCGCTGCGAGCATGCGCGCTGAGGGATTCACCACGGGCCAGCACCGACGCGGTCTTGCCCAGCTCGGAAGCGCCTTGTGGCGAGCAGAAGATGATCGACGAACGCTTCTGGAAGTCATACACCCCAAGCGGCGACGAGAAACGCGCGGTGCCCGAGGTCGGCAACACGTGGTTGGGGCCCGCGCAGTAGTCGCCCAGGGCTTCGCTGGTGTGGCGGCCCATGAAGATCGCACCGGCATGACGAATCGATGGCAGCCAGGTTTGTGGGTCGGCAACCGACAGCTCCAGGTGCTCCGGCGCAATGCGGTTGGCGACTTCGATAGCCTGTTCCATGTCACGCACCAGGATCAGCGCGCCACGACCATTGATCGACTTCTCGATGATCTCGGCGCGCTCCATGGTCGGCAGCAATTTATTGATGCTGGCGGCCACCTTGTCGAGGAATTCGGCGTCGGGGCTGACCAGGATCGCCTGGGCGTCTTCGTCGTGCTCGGCCTGGGAGAACAGGTCCATGGCAATCCAGTCCGGATCGGTCTGGCCATCACACACCACGAGGATTTCCGACGGGCCAGCAATCATGTCGATACCGACCTGGCCAAACACGTGGCGCTTGGCAGTGGCGACGTAGATGTTGCCCGGACCGACCACTTTGTCGACTTTCGGCACGCTCTCGGTGCCGTAGGCCAGCGCGGCAACAGCCTGTGCGCCGCCGATGGTGAAGACGCGGTCGACCCCGGCGATGCAGGCCGCAGCCAGCACCAGCTCGTTGATTTCGCCGCGCGGGGTCGGTACCACCATGACCACTTCGGTCACGCCCGCCACTTTGGCCGGGATCGCGTTCATCAGCACCGACGACGGGTACGACGCCTTGCCGCCCGGCACGTACAGGCCGGCACGGTCCAGTGGCGTGACCTTCTGGCCCAGCACGGTACCGTCGGCTTCGGTGTAGCTCCAGGAATCCTGCTTCTGTTTTTCGTGGTAGCTGCGCACCCGCGCTGCGGCCACTTCCAGGGCTTCGCGCTGCGGCGCAGTGATGCGCGTCAGGGCCAGCTCGAGGCGTTCGCGCGGCAGGATCAGGTCGGCCATGGACTTCACGTCCAAGCCGTCGAACTGGCGGGTGAAGTCCACCAACGCCGCGTCACCGCGCTCGCGCACGGCCTTGATGATGTCGAGCACCCGCTGGTTGACCGAATCGTCGGACACGCTTTCCCAGCTCAGCAGATGATCCAGATGATGGGCGAAATCCGGGTCGGCAGCGTTGAGTCGGGCAATTGCAGTGGACGTGGTCATAGCGAGGGCCTCAATAGAATTGGCAAAAACTCAGGCGCCCTAAACTAGCAGTCGTTTCCGCTTGGGCACCTGAGAATTCTGGCTATGAGGCGGATAGACGGGCGCAGCCTTCCGGCTACGCGGGTGAGTCAACCGCGGTGTCGAGACTCCACTGCCTTGCGCAGGGTGTCGATCAACGCCTGGATACGGGCGTGCTGCATTTTCATGGAGGCTTTGTTGACGATCAGGCGAGAGCTGATGTCGGCAATGAAATCCTGCGGCTCCAAACCGTTGGCGCGCAGGGTGTTGCCGGTGTCGACCACGTCGATGATCTTGTCGGCGAGGCCAATCAGCGGCGCCAGCTCCATCGAGCCGTAGAGCTTGATGATATCGACCTGGCGGCCTTGCTCGGCGTAGTAACGCTTGGCGACGTTGACGAACTTGGTGGCCACTCGCAGGCGACCCTTGGGCTCGACGTCACCGACACGGCCGGCCGTCATCAGTTTGCACAGCGCAATGCGCAGGTCCAGCGGCTCGTACAGGCCCTGGCCACCGTATTCCATCAGCACGTCTTTGCCGGCGACACCCAGGTCGGCCGCGCCATGTTCAACGTAGGTCGGCACGTCGGTAGCCCGAACGATCAACAGGCGCACGTCGTCCTGGGTCGTGGGGATGATCAGCTTGCGGCTCTTGTCCGGATTCTCGGTCGGCACGATGCCCGCTTCAGCCAGAAGCGGCAAAGTGTCGTCAAGGATGCGGCCCTTGGACAGTGCGATGGTCAACATGGGAAACGTCAGTCCTTCATCAGGCTATTGCGGTCCGGTCACAAACGGCGCCAGACACAGATCGAGGCCATTACAGCCTCGATTTGAAACAAACCATTTAACAACAAACACCTTCCCGTGGCGAGGACGCTTGCGCGCGCCGGGGCGCAGCGGCCCTGGAAATGGGACTGCCGCGCAGTCCAGCGGGAGCAAGCTCCCTCTCCACAGTGAAGGTGTTTGCAGTGCCGGGACTAGCCCGGTACGCGGCGGATTTTCGCGCCGAGCATCTGCAGTTTTTCTTCGATGCACTCGTAACCACGGTCGATGTGGTAGATGCGGTCGATCAACGTGTCACCTTCGGCGATCAGCGCCGAGATCACCAGGCTGGCCGAAGCGCGCAGGTCGGTCGCCATCACTGGCGCGCCCTTGAGCTTCTCGGTGCCGGTAACGATAGCGGTGTTGCCTTCGACCTGGATCTTCGCGCCCATGCGGTGCAGTTCGTACACGTGCATGAAGCGGTTTTCGAAGATGGTCTCGATCACGGCACCGGTACCTTCGGCAATCGCGTTCAGGGAGATGAACTGCGCCTGCATGTCGGTCGGGAACGCCGGGTACGGAGCGGTACGCACGTTCACGGCTTTTGGCCGCTTGCCATGCATGTTCAGCTCGATCCAGTCGGCACCGGTGGTGATTTCAGCACCGGCTTCCTTGAGTTTTTCCAGCACGGCTTCAAGGATGGTCGGATCAGTGTCCTTGACCTTGACGCGACCACCGGTGACGGCAGCGGCAACCAGGTAGGTACCGGTCTCGATGCGGTCCGGCATCACCTTGTAGGTGGCCGAATGCAGGCGTTTGACGCCTTCGATGGTGATGGTGTCGGTGCCGGCGCCGGTGATGTTGGCACCCATGGCGATCAGGAAGTTGGCCAGGTCGACCACTTCCGGCTCGCGCGCGGCGTTTTGCAGGACGCTGCGACCGTTGGCCAGGGCAGCCGCCATCATGATGTTCTCGGTACCGGTCACGCTGACGGTATCGAAGAAGAAATTGGCACCGCGCAAGCCGCCTTCCGGCGCCTTGGCCTTGATGTAGCCGCCTTCGACGTCGATGGTTGCACCCATGGCCTCGAGACCACGGATGTGCAGGTCAACCGGACGCGAGCCAATCGCGCAACCGCCAGGCAGGGCTACTTCAGCTTCGCCGAAACGGGCAACCATCGGGCCCAGCACCAGGATCGACGCACGCATGGTTTTCACCAGTTCGTACGGAGCGATCAGGGTCTTGATGGTGCGCGGGTCGATTTCGACGGCCAGTTTCTCGTCGATCACCGGCTCAATGCCCATGCGACCGAACAGCTCGATCATGGTGGTGATGTCATGCAGGTGCGGCAGGTTGGCCACGGTCACCGGGCCATCGCACAGCAGGGTCGCTGCCAGGATCGGCAAGGCGGAGTTTTTCGCACCGGAGATGCGGATCTCGCCATCAAGGCGGGCACCGCCGGTAATAATCAATTTATCCATAAGAATCTCGACGCCTTGGGGGCTCAGGTGCGCTCGGCCCAGGCCGCGCGGCTGAAAAATTTCATAGTGACCGCGTGGATGCTGCCATCGGTGATCCACGGGTTCAAATGGGCATAGACCTGCTGTTGACGCTTGACCGGGCTCAATGCCGCCAGTTCATCGCTAATCACGTTCAGCTGGAAGTTGCAGCCTTCGCCTTCAACTTCTACGTTCGTTTCCGGCAGCTTTCCTTCAAGGAAGCTTTTAACTTCTAGGGCCTGCATGCTCAACCTCTATCGGCGCCCAGTGCGCACGGGTCGCACATCATACAAAAAAGCCCCGCGCCTGCGAACCCCGCATAGCAGGACTCTGACGGGGGGCTTCTTTAATAATGTGTATTAAGGATGCGCCAACAGTTCGGTCAAACCGGAAACTTCGGCAATTTCACGCATGTCTTCGGGCAATGCACGGATGCTGACCGGCTTTTTGGCCGCCTCGGCATCGCGCATGAAGCACAGCAGCAACGACAAACCGACACTGCTGGACTTGGTCACCGCCGAACAATCCAGCACCAGTGCAGGCGCGGCGCTGGTCTTGATCAGCGCCTGGCCCTGCTTGCGCAGGTCAGGCCCGGTGCGGTAATCCAGCACGCCGCTGATGAACAGCTCGCCAGCGTCGCCGAGACGAACAGCCGACTCGGTCATTGCGCGGGCTTCCCGGCAGCTTTGTCGGTCTCTTCCTTGGCCTTGGCGACTTCACCGGCCCAACCATTGATGGTTTTGTCCAGGTCGTTGCCATTGCGCTGCATCGCGTCAGCGAACTGGTCACGGAACAGCTTGCCGATGTTGATACCGTTGATGATCACGTTGCGCAGTTTCCACTCGCCGTTGACCTTCTCCAGGGTGTACTGCACAGGATAGACCGCGCCGTTGTTGCCCTTGACGGTCATGCCAACGCTGGTGCGATCGCCCGACTCATCCTTGGCTGGATCAACGGTGATGCCCTGGTTGTTGTACTCAAGCAGTGCATTGCCGTAGAACTGGAACAGGCCTTTCTTGAAGTTTTCCTGGAACGTCTGCATCTGCGCAGGCGTCGCCTTGCGCGAATACTTGACGGTCATGATGCTGCGCGAAATACCTTCGGCGTCGACAACCGGGCCGACGATGGTGTTGAGCGCGTCGTAGAACTTGCTGGGATCCTGCTTGTACTGCTCTTTATGGGCAGTCAGGTCGGCCAGCATCTTGTTGGTCGTGTCCTGCACCAGATCGTGCGCAGAACCCGCTGCGTTAGCCATCAACGGCAGCGCCGCCAGCAGTACCAGGAGGCCACGTCGCAAGGTAGAGATCATGTACAGATTCCTCATTTGGCGTCTTTATTGACCGTATTGAGCAGGAATTTACCGATCAGGTCTTCAAGTACCAACGACGACTGTGTGTCGTGGATTGTCGAGCCATCCTTGAGCAAGGCTGTTTCCCCGCCCACGCTGACACCGATGTACTTCTCGCCCAGCAGACCCGCAGTGAGGATAGATGCAGTGGAGTCGGTCGGCAGATTATCTACCTTCTTGTCCAGTTGCATCGTCACTCGACCGGTGAAGCTGTCGCGATCCAGATCGATTGCCGTGACCTTGCCGATGGTGACACCGGCCATGGTCACTTTAGCTCTGACAGTCAAACCGGCGATATTGTCGAAGTACGCGTAAAGTTTATAAGTGTCGGCGGTGGGGCTCGCCGAAAGACCACTGACTCGCAGGGCCAGCAACAATAAAGCCAGGATGCCAGCCAGCAAGAAAAGGCCGACACCGATTTCCACAGTGCGGTTTTGCATCAGAAATCTCCAAACATCAAGGCGGTCAAAATGAAGTCAAGGCCCAGTACCGCCAGCGAGGCGTACACAACGGTCTTGGTGGTGGCGCGACTGATCCCTTCTGAAGTGGGCTCACAGTCGTAGCCTTGGAATACGGCGATCCAGGTCACTACAAAGGCGAAGACGATGCTTTTTATGATGCCGTTGAGCACGTCGCCGCTGAAGGTCACGCTGTTCTGCATGTTGGCCCAGTAGGAACCGTCATAGACGCCCAGCCAGTCCACCGCCACCCACGAACCGCCCCAGATACCCACCACGCTGAAGATCATCGCCAGCAATGGCAGGGAAATGAAGCCGGCCCACAGGCGCGGGGCAACAATGTACTTGAGCGGGTCCACGCCGATCATTTCCAGGCTGGACAACTGCTCGGTGGACTTCATGTTGCCGATTTCAGCCGTCAGCGCCGAACCCGCACGCCCCGCGAACAGCAGCGCGGTAACCACCGGCCCGAGTTCACGCAGCAACGTCAGGGCAACCATCTGCCCTACCGCCTGCTCCGAACCGTAGCTGGAGAGGATATTGAAGCCCTGCAGCGCCAGCACCATGCCGATGAACACACCGGAGACCACGATTATCACCAGGGACATGACGCCCACGGCATGCAGTTGCTTGACCAGCAGGCCAAAGCCGCCACCGATGCCGCCGCGGCCGAGCAAGGCGTGGAACAGGAAAATCGTCGAGCGGCCCAGGACTTCGACAATGTCGATGCCGGAGCGACCGAAAAGGCGGACCTTTTCGATAAGAGATGTCTTGCGCATCAGCGCTTCCCCAGAAGATCTGAGCGGTAATCCGCTGCCGGAAAGTGAAAAGGCACCGGGCCATCGGGGTCGCCGGTCATGAATTGGCGAATGCGCGGATTGTCTGCGTTCATCAGTTCTTCTGGCGTGCCCTGGCCCAGTACCTGGCCATCGCCAACTACATAGAGGTAATCGGCAATGCTCGCGGTTTCTGCAAGGTCGTGGGACACCACGATGCTAGTGATGCCGAGGGCGTCGTTGAGCAGGCGAATCAGGCGTACCAGCACCCCCATGGCAATCGGGTCCTGGCCGACGAAGGGCTCGTCGTACATGAGGATCTGCGGATCGAGGGCAATCGCGCGCGCCAGGGCGACCCGGCGCTTCATGCCGCCGGACAGTTCGTCGGGCATCAGGTCGATGGCACCGCGAAGGCCGACGGCCTGCAGTTTCAGCAACACGATGTCACGAATCATTTCGTCAGACAGCTGCGTATGCACCCGCAGCGGAAAGGCCACGTTCTCGAACACATCGAGGTCGGTGAACAGCGCGCCGCTCTGGAACAGCACACCCATGTGCTTGCGCGCATCGAACAGATCGCTGCGCGACAGCGTCGGCAGATTCTGGCCGTTGACCCACACTTCGCCGGCGCTGGGACGCAATTGCATGCCCATCAGGCGCAACAGGGTGGTCTTGCCGCAACCGGAAGGCCCCATGATGCCCGTGACCTTGCCGCGGGGAATGCGAATATCGACGTTCTCAAAGATGCTGCGCGTCCCGCGCTTGAAGGTCAGTCCCTTCAGCTCGACCGCGTAGGCGTTATCGGCACTCATCTAAACTCCTTGGGATGCAGCCTCTCACTCAGACACCACGCTTGCGACAAACGTTTGCAACGATTGCGCAATTGATAGCCACATGGGCTGGGCGGACCGAACTGGCGGCGAACTATATCACTGCTGGTACAACGCGCCCAAGGCCGGAACTGCGCTTGTTCAGATTGGGGACAGCGAAAAAACGTTGCCGGCTGTGTTACTGAAGAAGGAATCTCAGGCATCAGGTGAATAAAGCCTGACGAACTTGCGTGAGGGAATCGATCATTACCGTTATAATCGCCGACTTTTCGTCAGGCTATACGATTTCAGACATGAGCCAATCCAGCGACCTTATTCAATCCGCACAACGCACCATCCGCCTAGAGCTTGAAGCCGTGGAAGGCTTGCTGGCGCATATCGACGCGGATTTCGTACGCGCTTGCGAGATGATTCTGGCCAGCAAGGGCCGCGTTGTCGTGGTCGGCATGGGCAAATCGGGTCACGTCGGCAACAAGATCGCCGCGACCCTGGCCAGCACCGGGACCACCGCATTTTTCGTGCACCCGGCCGAAGCCAGCCACGGCGACATGGGCATGATCACCAAGGATGACATCATCCTGGCACTGTCCAACTCCGGCACCACCAACGAAATCGTGACCCTGCTGCCGCTGATCAAGCGCCTCGGCATCCAGATGATCAGCATCACCGGCAACCCGGAGTCGACGCTGGCCAAGGCCGCCGAAGTGAACCTCAATGTTCACGTGGCCCATGAAGCCTGCCCGCTGAACCTGGCGCCGACCTCCTCCACCACCGCTGCCCTGGTGATGGGCGATGCGCTCGCCGTGGCATTGCTGGAAGCACGCGGTTTTACCGCGGAAGACTTCGCATTTTCCCACCCAGGCGGCGCCCTGGGCCGGCGCCTGCTGCTCAAAGTGGAAAACGTCATGCATTCGGGCGATGAATTGCCCCACGTCCCGCGCGGCACTCTGCTCAAAGACGCGCTGATGGAAATGACCCGCAAGGGCCTGGGCATGACGGTCATCCTGGAAGCCGACGGGCGCCTGGCCGGGGTCTTCACCGACGGCGACCTGCGCCGCACCCTGGACCGCACTATCGACATCCATACAGCGACCATCGATGCCGTGATGACGCCCCATGGCAAGACCGCGCGCCCTGACATGCTGGCCGCCGAAGCCCTGAAGATCATGGAAGACCACAAGATTGGCGCACTGGTGGTGGTCAATGCCGACGACCGCCCGATCGGCGCCCTGAACATGCACGACTTGCTGCGTGCAGGAGTGATGTAAATGACCAGCGACCTGTTGCAACGCGGCAAAAACATCAAGCTGGCGATTTTCGACGTTGACGGCGTGCTGACCGATGGCCGCCTGTACTTCCTCGAAGACGGCAGCGAATTCAAGACGTTCAACACCCTCGACGGCCAAGGCATCAAGATGCTGATGGCAGCGGGCGTGCAAACCGCGATTATCAGCGGCAGAAAGACTCCCGTTGTGGAACGCCGCGCACAAAACCTGGGGATTCCTCACCTGTATCAGGGCCGCGAGGATAAACTGGTGGTCCTGGACGAGCTTCTTGGCCAACTCAACCTAAGCTATGAGCAGGTCGCCTACTTGGGCGATGACCTGCCTGACCTGCCGGTCATTCGCCGAGTAGGCCTGGGCATGGCCGTCGCCAATGCGGCGGCCTTTGTCCGCGAGCACGCCCATGGCATCACCACCGCGCGTGGTGGCGAAGGTGCCGCCCGCGAGTTCTGCGAGCTGATCCTGCGTGCCCAGGGCAGCCTTGAAGCGGCCCACGCCGCCTACTTATAGAGCGTTTTATGCTGAGTAAAAAGATTCGCAACTTCCTGCTATTCGGGGTCATCGCCGCGCTGTTCCTGGCGGTGGGCTACTGGAATATCAGCCCGGAGCGCTTTCTCGACCAGCCTGCTGCGCAGGTCGACGAAGGGGCTATCGACTACTACGCCATCAATGCCAAGAGCGTGCAGTTCCTGCCCGATGGCAAGGTGCAGTACGAGATGACGTCGGACAAGGTCGAGCATTTGAAGGCCACCGAAGTGACCCTGCTGACCAACCCGGACATGAACATCTACCGTGGCACCGAGTTTCCATGGCACGTCACCAGCAAGCGTGGCGAGGTCAACCCGGACGGCACCCAGGTAGAACTGATCGACTCGGTACGTGTTGCACGCACCGATGCGAAAAACCGCGACACCGTGATTACCAGCAGTCGCATGACCGTATTCCCGCAGAAGCAATATGCGCAGACCGAGCAAGACGTTAGAATCGACGGCGCTGGCGGTGTATCGACTGGCAAGGGAATGAAAGCGTATTTGAAAGAAAGCAGGATACACCTGCTATCGAACGTAAGAGGACAGTATGAGGCTCGTTAAAACTCTCCCTATTTTGCTCGGTCTGGGCGCAGCACTGGGAAGCGTGAGCGCCTGGGCTCTGCCGAACGATAGCCAGCAACCGATCCACATCTCGGCCGACGATGCGCAGCTGGATGACAAGCAAGGCGTCGCCACCTACACCGGCGGCGTGATCATCATCCAAGGCTCGATGAAGATCACCGGCAACACGGTGACGCTGACTCGCACCCAATCCGGCGACATCGACGTGGTGACGTCAGTGGGCAACCTGGCTTACTTCGAACAGAAGCAGTCCGCGACCGATACCGGCCCGATGAAAGGCTATGGCAAGACCATCCAGTATCACGCCCAGCAGAATCGCATTGTACTGATCGACCAGGCCAAGGTGCTCAGCCCCGACGGCAACTCCACGGAAGGTGAAAAAATCACCTATGACACCGTGAAGCAGGTCGCCAACGCCGGCCGCGCCACGGGCAGCAAGCTCAGCGCACCGCGTCCACGCATCGACATGGTTATCCAGCCGAAGAAGAAAGACGGCGCTGCCCAGCCTGCGCCTAAACCCGATGCGAAGAAGGCGAACTAATGGCAACCCTGAAAGCCCAGCATCTGGCCAAGGCTTATAAAAGCCGCCAGGTCGTGCGCGACGTCAGCCTGTCGATCGACAGCGGCCAGATCGTCGGCTTGCTCGGCCCCAACGGCGCCGGCAAGACCACCTGCTTCTACATGATCGTCGGCCTGGTCCAGGCGGACCAGGGTCGCGTCCTGATCGACGACCTCGACGTCAGCCACCAGCCGATGCACGGCCGCGCCCGCGCGGGCATCGGCTATCTTCCGCAAGAAGCGTCGATCTTCCGCAAGCTGTCGGTTTCCGACAACATCATGGCGATCCTCGAGACCCGCAAAGAACTCGACCGTGACGGCCGTCGCAAGGAGCTGGAAAGCCTGCTGCAGGAATTCCATATCAACCACATCCGCGACAACCTCGGCATGAGCCTGTCCGGTGGTGAGCGTCGCCGCGTGGAAATCGCCCGGGCGCTGGCCACTGCACCCAAGTTCATCCTGCTGGACGAACCGTTTGCCGGTGTCGACCCGATCTCGGTGGGTGATATCAAGCAGATCATCCACCACCTCAAGGCCAAGGGCATTGGCGTGTTGATCACTGACCACAACGTCCGTGAGACCCTCGATATCTGCGAAACCGCGTATATCGTCAACGATGGCCAGCTGATCGCCGAAGGCGACTCCGCCACTATCCTGGCCAACGAACTGGTCAAGGAAGTGTACCTGGGTCACGAGTTCCGCCTGTAAGCCTGCCTGTTTGAAAAAGGCGGTGGCAGGCCGTTCGCCAAGGTGCGCGGGAGTCAATGAAAACCTCCGGATTTTTATTGTTACCGCGCTCTAGGCAAAGCCCCCGATATCAGGCATATAATTTGCTTATGTTTGGCGCTCACGCGCCCTGTCGTGGATGGCGCATTGCGCCGGCGAATAAGGTGTTAAGCCCCTGCCATGAAACCATCGCTAGTCCTGAGAATGGGCCAGCAGCTGACGATGACACCGCAGCTGCAACAGGCCATCCGCCTGCTCCAATTGTCGACCCTGGACCTGCAACAGGAAATCCAGGAGGCCCTGGAGTCCAATCCGATGCTCGAACGCCAGGAAGAAGGCGACGACTTCGATAATGCAGACCCGCTGGCCGACAACATCGAGCAAAAACCCAATTCCGACGTGCAGGAACCCTCCTATCAGGAAACCGCCCCAACGGTGGATAACCTTGAGGAAGGCGACTGGAACGAACGCATCCCCAACGAACTTCCCGTGGACACCGCCTGGGAAGACGTCTACCAGACCAGCGCCAGCAGCCTGCCCAGCAACGATGATGACGAATGGGACTTCACCACGCGCACCTCAGCCGGCGAGAGCCTGCAGAGCCATCTGCTGTGGCAACTGAACCTGGCGCCGATGTCGGACACCGATCGCCTGATCGCCGTGACCCTGATCGACTGCATCAATAACCAGGGTTATCTGGACGAAACGCTCGAAGAGATCCTCGAAGCCTTCGATCCGGAGCTGGATATCGAGCTGGACGAGATTGAAGCCGTCCTGCACCGCATCCAGCAGTTCGAGCCTGCCGGCATTGGCGCGCGCACCCTCAGTGAATGCCTGTTGCTGCAACTGCGCCAACTGCCAGCCAAGACCCCTTGGCTGGTCGAGGCCCAGCGCCTGGTGACCGACTATATCGACTTGCTCGGCAGCCGCGACTACAGCCAGCTGATGCGCCGCATGAAGCTCAAGGAAGACGACCTGCGCCAGGTCATTGAACTGGTGCAGAGCCTCAACCCGCGTCCGGGCTCGCAGATCGAGTCCAGCGAAGCCGAATACGTGGTGCCTGACGTGATCGTGCGCAAGGACAACGAGCGCTGGCTGGTGGAGCTGAACCAGGAATCCGTGCCACGCCTGCGGGTCAACCCGCAATATGCCGGTTTTGTGCGCCGCGCCGACACCAGCGCCGACAACACCTTCATGCGCAACCAATTGCAGGAAGCGCGCTGGTTCATCAAGAGCCTGCAAAGCCGCAACGAAACCCTGATGAAAGTCGCCACCCAGATCGTCGAGCATCAGCGCGGCTTCCTGGAATATGGCGACGAAGCAATGAAACCGCTGGTCCTGCACGACATCGCCGAGGCGGTGGGCATGCATGAATCGACGATCTCGCGGGTGACCACGCAAAAATTCATGCATACCCCACGCGGTATATATGAGCTGAAATACTTTTTCTCCAGCCATGTCAGCACCTCTGAAGGCGGCGAATGCTCGTCCACGGCGATTCGCGCGATCATCAAAAAACTGGTTGCCGCGGAAAATCAGAAAAAGCCGTTGAGTGACAGCAAGATCGCTGGTTTACTGGAGGCACAAGGCATTCAGGTCGCCCGTCGAACCGTCGCCAAGTACCGCGAATCCCTTGGGATCGCGCCTTCCAGCGAGCGAAAGCGTTTGATGTGACGGGCGGGCCAAAGCGTTCCAGTGGCAGGCACCCCGGCCTGCCGCTTTATGCACTGGCAACGAAGGAGAAGCTGTATGCAAGTCAACATCAGTGGACACCAGCTGGAAGTCACCAAGCCCCTGCGTGAGTACACCGAGAGCAAGTTGAACAAACTTGCGGGGCATTTTGACAAGATCACCAACGTGCAGGTCATCATGGAGGTCGATAAGCTCAAGCAGAAAATCGAGGCCACCCTGCACGTACCGAATGCCAAGCTCGTCGCCAATGCGGAACATGAGGACATGTACGCGGCGATCGACTCGCTCTACGACAAGCTGGACCGCCAACTCATAAAGCATAAGGAAAAGAATCTGCACCTGATGCAAGGTACAGGTCGTTAACTCTCCCCCCATGATCCGACTTGAAACCATCCTGACCCCCGGCCGTTCCCTTGTGAACGTGCCGGGCGGCAGCAAAAAGAAAGCCCTCGAAGAAATTGCCAAACTGATCCATGGCCAAGTGCCTGAATTGGATGAGCAAGTTGTCTATGAGTCGCTGATCGCCCGTGAAAAACTGGGTTCGACCGGTTTTGGTAACGGCATCGCCATTCCACACTGCCGCCTGCAAGGCTGTGAAACACCTGTCAGCGCCTTGCTGCACATGGAAAAACCTATAGATTTCGACGCCATCGACGGCGCCCCGGTCGACCTGCTGTTTGTACTGCTGGTCCCACAGGCTGCCACCGATGCGCACCTGGAGCTGCTTCGGCAGATCGCCAGCATGCTCGACCGCAAGGAAGTACGCGACAAACTGCGCAGCGCTGCCACCAGTGAGGCGCTCTATCAGGTTGTCCTGGATGAACAAAACGGGCAGTAATCATGCGTTTGATCATCGTCAGCGGCCGCTCCGGCTCGGGTAAAAGCACCGCCCTCAATGTTCTTGAGGACAACGGTTTCTATTGCATCGACAACCTGCCCGCCGGCCTGCTGCCGGAATTGGCGGAACGTGCGTTGATCCACACCGAACTGGCGCAACCCCTGGTCGCTGTTTCGATTGACGCCCGCAACCTGCCCAGCCACCTTGAGCGCTTTCCGCAATTGCTCGAGGAAGTGCGCGCCAAACACATTCATTGCGATGTGCTGTACCTGGACGCCGACGAAGAGACGCTGCTCAAGCGCTTCTCCGAAACCCGCCGACGCCACCCGCTCAGCAGCCCTCATCGCTCGCTGGCTGAAGCCATCGAAGATGAGACCAAGTTGCTGGGGCCGATCATCGACCTCGCCGACCTCAAGATCAACACCACCAGCCTCAACCTGTACCAGCTGCGCGATGCCATCAAGCTGCGCCTGCTGAATCAGCCGGAGCCTGGCACAGCATTTCTCGTGGAGTCTTTTGGCTTCAAGCGGGGCATGCCGGTGGACGCCGACCTGGTGTTCGATGTGCGTTGCCTGCCCAACCCCTATTGGAAACCGGAACTGCGTGATCAGTCCGGGCTGGATCAGCCGGTGGCCGATTACCTGGCAGCGCAGCCGGATGTGGAGGAGATGTTCCAGGACATCTCCAGCTACCTGCTCAAATGGCTGCCGCGCTTTGCCGCGAGCAACCGCGCCTATGTCACCATCGCCATCGGCTGCACCGGCGGCCACCACCGTTCCGTCTACCTGACCGAGCGCCTGGGCCAGGTGCTGCAACAAACCCTCAAGAACGTCCAGGTTCGCCACCGCGACCTTAGCTGAAAGGAACACCCCCGCGATGCCCGCTCTGGAAATTGAAATCATCAACAAGCTGGGCCTGCACGCCCGCGCCTCGGCCAAATTCGTCGGTGTTGCCGGGCAGTTTCCCTGTCAGATCCGCGCCGGGCGCACCCCGGAATCCATGGTCGACGGCAAAAGCATCATGGCCATGATGATGCTGGCTGCCGGCAAGGGCACCAAGATTCATCTGAAGACCGAAGGTGAGCAGGAAGACGAAGCAATGGCCGCACTGGTGGCATTGATCAATAACTTCTTCGACGAAGGCGAATAACCTTCCGTAGGAGCCCGGCTTGCCGGCGATAGCGTCCTTCAAGACAGCGACCGATCGCCGGCGAGCCGACGCCTAACCGGGAGCGGTTTACCCCAGGGCTGTATCCATCACCATCATCAAGCAGAACCCGATGCACAATCCCAGGCTGGCGAGCTTCTCATGACCATTGCGCCGCGACTCCGGGATCACTTCGTGGGTCACCACCAACAGCATCGCCCCAGCAGCCAGGGCCAGGCCCAACGGCAACAGCACCTCGGCCAGGCTCACCAGCCATGCGCAAAGCACTGCAAATACCGGCTCCACCAAGCCTGACGCGGCTCCGATCAGGAAGGCCTTGACCCGCGACATCCCGGCCCCGGCCAATACCAACGCAATCACCAGCCCTTCGGGCACGTCCTGCAAGGCAATACCCATGGCCAAGCTATCGGCGTCCGGCATGCCGCCGCCGGCGGAAACGCCCACCGCCATGCCTTCCGGAATGTTGTGGGCAATAATGGCAAACACGAACAGCCAGATGCGCGGCGGGATCACCGGGTTGTCCGGCGTGCCCACCAACATTTCCGGGCTTGCGCCGGAGACCTTGCGGTCAACCAGATACAACCCGAATGCACCCAGCATGATGCCGAAGCTGATCAAGCCACTGGCGCCCCAGGGCGAGAGCCCGAGGCCTTCAGCCGCGGCAATGCCCGGCACGATCAGCGAAAACGCCGTCGCCGCCAGCATTACCCCGGCGCCAAAGCCCAGCAATGTATCGCTCAACGCCACCGGCATGCGCCGAATCACCAACACCGGCACCGCGCCGAGTGCCGTGCCGAGTGCACAGATTGACCCGCCCTGCAGGGCGCGCAAGATACGCGGCTCCAGGTCCAGCCAGGCCAGCCCATGGGCCACCAACAATGCAGTACCTGCCAATAGCAGCAGCGAGCCAAACGCATAACGAAACATTCGTCCGCTGCTGATCGCCAGTGTTTGCGTGCCCATAGTCGGCCTTAGATCGGGTTATGAAGGGTGAAGATCAGGCCAAGGCGGCCTGATAGCGCGCGGCAACTTCCGGCCAGTTAATAACACTGTAGAAGGCATTGATGTATTCCGGGCGACGGTTCTGGTACAGCAGGTAGTAAGCGTGTTCCCAGACGTCCAGGCCCAGGATCGGCGTATTGCCGTTCATCAGCGGGCTGTCCTGGTTACCACTGCTTTCCACCACCAGGGTCTTTTGCGGTGTCACGCTCAGCCAGGCCCAGCCACTGCCGAAACGCGTCAACGCGGCTTTGGTGAACGCCTCCTTGAAGCTGTCGAAACCGCCCAGTTGCTCGTCGATGGCCTTGCCCAGCGCGCCTTCTGGCTTGCCGCCGCCCTTGGGCGACATCACCGCCCAGAACAACGAGTGGTTGGCGTGGCCACCGCCTTGGTTGATGACCGCCGCACGCAGTTTTTCCGGCAGTTGTTGCACGCTGGAGACCAGTTTCTCTACCGGCCAGCCGGCGAACTCAGTGCCCTCGACCGCAGCATTGAGGTTATTGATGTAGGTCTGGTGGTGCTTGGTGTAGTGAATCTCCATGGTTTGCGCATCGATATGCGGTTCCAGGGCATCGTAGGCGTAAGGCAAGGCAGGCAAGGTGTAGGACATTTCAATGTGCTCCGTAATAAGGACTGTTGCGGGTCGACGCATCCGAGGGCGCCGCCGTGCTGCCAAGCAGCCGATGAGTACGCGGGTACTCGCCGTGGTCGCTGATGAAATTCAACAGCTCGACGTAGGTCTTGCTGCTCTGGCGCAGGGCCGCTTCACGCAATTGCGGGCTCAGGCGCGGGTCCTGCATGGTCTGCAAGAGGCGCTGGTGGATGGCGCAAAGGTATTCGGCGCTCTCCTCCGGCTGGTTCAGGCGCAGGTGCAGGTCCGCCAGGTTGTGATGGGAAATGACGCAAGCCGCCACCGCTTCGTCGGCATCCGCCCAGCGCTCGAACAACACCTGAGCCAGGGCCAGGGCCTGTAGATAGGCCTCGCGAGCGTCTACCAGCTCGCCCTGCATAAAGCAGCGATTGGCCCGTTCGATCGTGCGTTTCCAATGCTCCATGGTGAGCCTCCAAAGCAGTGTCGGTGATTACACGCCGCCGGCCGTGAGCTTTTCCGGGTCCAGCAGGACCTCCAGTTGGCTGCGCGGCAAGTCGGTGTGCTCGAGGGCGACATCAATCACCGGGCGGCCTTGCTGATAGGCCTTCTTGGCGATTTCAGCGGCCTTTTGGTAACCAATGATCGGGTTGAGTGCGGTGACCAGGATCGGGTTGCGCGAGAGCGCTTCCTTGAGCTTGGCCTCGTTGACCTTGAAGCTGGCGATGGCCTTGTCCGCCAACAGGCGACTGGAATTGGCCAGCAGTTCCAGGCTGCCGAGCAGGTTCTGCGCGATGATCGGCAACATCACGTTCAGCTCGAAATTGCCCGACTGGCCGGCGATGGTGATCACACTGTCGTTGCCGATCACCTGCGCGGCGACCATCGCAGTCGCTTCCGGGATCACCGGATTGACCTTGCCGGGCATGATCGACGAGCCAGGCTGCAGGCCCTCCAGTTCGATTTCTCCGAGGCCGGCGAGCGGGCCGGAGTTCATCCAGCGCAGGTCATTGGCGATTTTCATCAGCGAGACGGCAACGGCTTTCAACTGGCCCGAGACGGCGACGGCGGTGTCCTGGGAGCCAATCAACGCGAACAGGTTCTTGCCCGGGATGAACTTCACGCCGGTCAGGCTGCTCAGTTGCTGGCTGAAGCGTGCAGCAAATTCCGGGTGCGCATTGATCCCGGTGCCCACCGCCGTACCGCCCTGGGCCAGGGCTTGCAGGCTCGGCAGCAGGTCCTGCAAATGACCGATATTGGCCTTGAGCTGCTGCGCCCAACCGTTGAGCACCTGGCTCATGCGCACGGGCATGGCGTCCATCAGGTGAGTACGGCCGGTCTTGATGAACGGATGGACTTCTTCGGCCTTCTGCTCGATCACCTGTACCAGGTGCAGCAGTGCCGGCAGCGTTTGCTCGTGCAGCACCAGCGCGGCGCTGACGTGGATCGTGGTCGGGATGATGTCGTTGCTGCTTTGCCCGCAGTTGACGTGATCATTGGGATTGACCGCTTCGCCGAGCAAACGGCTGGCGAGGGTCGCGATCACTTCGTTGGCGTTCATGTTGGAGCTGGTGCCGGAACCGGTCTGGAAGATGTCCACCGGGAAGTGCTGCATGAAATCGCCTTCGAGCAAGCCCTGGGCGGCATCGACGATGGCCTTGCCCTGCCCTTCGCTGATTTGCTTGAGGTCGACGTTGACCTTGGCGGCCGCGGTCTTGGCCAGGATGAGGGCACGGATGAACTGCGCCGGCATGCGCTGATGGCTGATCGGAAAGTTGTTCACCGCGCGCTGGGTTTGCGCACCGTACAAGGCCTCGGCCGGTACCTGCAGTTCGCCCATGCTGTCGCGTTCGATACGGGTGTTACTCATCGTTAGATCCTTGCACCAGGTCGGAGTGAGAAATAGACGGCAGCAATTCGCAGGTCGCCAATTGCCAGGCAAAGGTCTGCCAGCGCTTGAGGCGGCAGGCACAGCGGGAGAGCTTTTCCAGGTCTCGCAGCGGGCGCCAGGCCTGGTCCAGGCAAAGGGATCGCCAGTGCCAGGGCAAGGCGATATCGCTGGCGGTGTCGATCAGCAGCCGGAATGACGTTTCAGCGATCGTCCACGGATGGGTGGCCGTGCAACACGCCAGGTATCGTCCTTCGTTGAGGTAATGTTCGATCAGGCGAGGTTCATTCGGATCCAGGCCACAGCGAATCTGACGACTCATCCAGCGCCAGCTCTCCAGGTACGGATCCTCATGCAGGACAGAACTCATGATCCACACTCATTCGGTAATGATATTTATTATTAAATGATATTGAGAATCAACGCAATGGCGGCGGAGTAATCCACCTGTCAGGCAGGCATAAAAAAAGCGCGCTATCCGTGGGATAACGCGCTTTGGTTGAACCTCGCTACGGTCAGCTGCCGGCGACGGTCATCCGTTCGATCAATACCGAACCCGTGCGAATGTTGCTGCGCAGTTCCAGATCATTGCCGACCGCAACGATCTGCTTGAACATGTCGCGCATATTGCCGGCAATGGTGACTTCCTGGACGGCAAATTGAATCTCGCCGTTTTCGACCCAGAACCCCGCCGCACCGCGCGAATAATCCCCGGTGACCATGTTCAGGCCCTGGCCCATCAACTCGGTCACCAGCAGGCCACGGCCCATGCGCCGCAACAACGCCGCCTGGTCTTCGTCGCCGTGGGTGACAAACAGGTTGTGTACGCCACCGGAGTTGGCAGTGCTCGGCAGGCCGAGCTTGCGGCCCGAGTAGGTGCCCAACACGTAGGACACCAATTCACCTTTCTCGACGAACGGCTTGGCATAAGTCGCCAGGCCATCGCCGTCGAACGCCGAACTGCCCATGGCCCGCATCAGGTGCGGACGTTCGTCGATGGTCAGCCACTCCGGAAACAGCTGCTGGCCGATCGCACCTTCCAGGAACGATGATTTACGGTACAGGTTGCCACCGGAAATCGCCCCCAGGAAACTGCCGAACAAGCCGCCGGCCAGCTCCGCGGAAAACAGCACTGGCACTTCGCACGTCGGCACCGGGCGCGCGCCCAGGCGGCTCGCGGCACGTTGTGCAGCGCGCTGGCCAATACTGGCCGGATCCGCCAACAAATCGCCCTGGCGGTTCACGTCGTACCAGTAGTCACGCTGCATCTGGCCATTGGCCTCGGCGATCATCACGCAGCTCAAGCTGTGTCGAGTGGATGCATAACCGCCGATAAAACCATGGCTGTTGCCATACACGCGGCAGCCCTGATGGGTGCTCAACGTGGTGCCATCAGCGTTCTTGATGCGGGCATCAGCGTCGAACGCCGCCGCCTCACAGGTCAGTGCCTGCTCGATGGCTTGCTCGGGCGTGATGTCCCAGGCGTGGAACAGATCGAAGTCCTTCAGGTCCTTGGCCATCAGCGCTTTATCGGCCAGGCCCGAGCTTTCATCCTCGGAGGTGTGCTTGGCGATTGCCAAGGCGGCGGCCACGGTTTCGCGAATCGCCTCCGGACCACTCGCCGAAGTGCTGGCCGAACCCTTGCGCTGGCCCACGTACAAGGTGATGCCAAAGCCCTGGTCACGGTTGAATTCGACGGTTTCGACTTCCCGCTGGCGTACCGACGTCGAAAGCCCCTGCTCCAGCGACACCGCAACTTCACAGGCGCTGGCCCCCTGGCGCTTGGCCTCGGCAAGGATCTGCTCGACTTGTTCCTGCAGTGCCGGTAACGCTTGCGGACCGACGCTTTGGGCTGCACTCATGGTTTTCTCCACTCAAATTCTGCTTTCGGTTAAGGCCATCGAGCGACCGGGCCGGACAAGCGGCCCCCGACTGGTTATCATGGCGGCGTTTCTTTGCGGACTGCCACCATGGTTGATTCTTACGACGACTCCCTCGATGGGGAGAAAAGCAAATCCCAGGTCAAACGTGAGCTGCATGCTCTGGTTGACCTCGGCGAGCGCCTTACAACGCTCAAGCCGGACTTGATTGCAAAACTGCCACTGACCGACGAAATGCGCCGGGCCCTGGCGGATGCGCCCAAGCACACCGCGAATATCGCGCGTAAACGGCACATCTCGTTTATCGGCAAACTGATGCGCGACCAGGACACTGACGCCATTCTGACCTTGCTCGATCAACTCGATGCCTCCACTCGCCAGTACAACGAACGTTTCCATAACCTGGAACGTTGGCGTGACCGCCTGATCTCGGGCGATGACGCAGTACTGGAGAAGTTTGTAGTGGATTATCCGGACGCGGACCGCCAGCAACTGCGCTCCCTGATTCGTCAGGCCCAGCACGAACTGGCGCAAAACAAGGCTCCGGCCACCAGCCGTAAAATCTTCAAGTACATCCGTGAGCTGGACGAGACTCAACGCGGCCTGCGTTGATCCCCTTCCCCGGGTGGCGACCTTCGCCACCCGGCGCTCCACGGCTTACGACCCCGTGCCACCCACGGTGATCGCATCAATCTTCAGCGTTGGCTGGCCGACACCCACCGGCACCGACTGCCCATCTTTCCCGCACGTGCCCACGCCGCTGTCCAGCGCCAGGTCGTTGCCGACCATCGACACCTTGCTCATGGCTTCCGGGCCGTTGCCAATCAACGTTGCCCCCTTGACCGGCGCGGTAATCTTGCCGTCTTCGATCAGGTACGCCTCGCTGGTGGAGAACACGAACTTGCCACTGGTGATATCCACCTGGCCGCCACCGAGGTTGGCGCAGTAGATACCGCGCTTCACCGAGGCGATGATTTCCGCCGGATCGCTTTCGCCACCGAGCATGTACGTGTTGGTCATGCGCGGCATTGGCAGGTGCGCATAGGACTCGCGACGGCCGTTACCGGTGCGCGCCACGCCCATCAGGCGGGCGTTGAGCTTGTCTTGCATGTAGCCCTTGAGCACGCCGTTTTCGATCAGGGTGGTGCACTCGGTCGGAGTGCCTTCGTCGTCGACACTCAGCGAGCCACGGCGACCGGCAAGGGTGCCGTCATCGACAATCGTGCACAGCTTGGACGCGACCATCTCGCCCATGCGCCCGCTGTAGGCGGAGCTGCCCTTGCGGTTGAAGTCGCCTTCCAGGCCATGGCCGACCGCTTCGTGCAGCAACACGCCGGACCAGCCCGATCCCAGCACCACCGGCAACGTGCCGGCCGGTGCCGGAATCGCCTCCAGATTGACCAGCGCCTGGCGCAGCGCCTCGCGGGCATACCCCATGGCGCGGTCATCGGTGAGGAAATATCGGTAGTCGGTACGCCCGCCGCCGCCATGGCCGCCGCGCTCGCGACGGCCGTTCTGCTCGACGATCACACTGACATTGAACCGCACCAGCGGGCGCACATCCGCCGCCAGGCCGCCGTCGGTGGAGGCCACCAGGATGCGCTCCCACACACCGGCCATGCTCACGGTGACTTGCTGGATACGCGGGTCGAGGGCGCGGGTGGCCGCATCGATACGCTTGAGCAAATCGACTTTTTCCGCGCGGCTGATCACTTCCAGGGGGTTATCCGGCGCATACAATTGCGCCACATCCTGGGTGCTGAACGCCTGCACGGTGCCGTTCTGGCCGGCGCGGGAAATCGAACGCGCAGCACGCGCGGCCAATCCGAGGGCCTCCAGGGTGATTGCATTGCTGTAGGCGAAGCCGGTTTTCTCACCGGACTGCGCACGTACGCCCACGCCTTGGTCGAGGTTGAAACTGCCTTCCTTGACGATGCCATCTTCCAGCGCCCAGGACTCGGAAATCTGCCCCTGGAAATACAGGTCGGCGGCGTCGATGCCGGGCCCGGCCAGATCGCCGAGCACGGTTTGCAGACTTTCGATGGTCACGCCACCGGGTGCCAGGAGGTGTTCACTGACTGAGGACAACAACTCGCTCATAGGTTTGGCCTTAAATTCATCGTTCTGAAGCAGGTCGCTGCGCGCCCTGCGAGAAAAAGCGCCGATGGTTGACCACCGGCATGCGCGCCCGTATCGACGCCTGTTCACTGCTGTCGCGTGCGGCCAGCAACACCGCTTCGCCTTGATCCTGTTGTGTCAGCACACGCCCCCACGGGTCGACGATCGCCGCGTGGCCGTAAGTTTCCCGAGGGCCCGGATGTACGCCCCCCTGGGCTGCCGCCAGCAAGTAGCACTGGGTCTCGATGGCGCGTGCGCGAATCAGCACGTCCCAGTGCGCGGCGCCGGTCACTGCGGTGAAGGCCGAGGGCGCCGTAATCAATTCAGCCCCCGCCGCACGCAACTCGCTGTACAACTCCGGGAAGCGCAGGTCGTAGCACACAGTCAGGCCCAACCGGCCCACCGGCGTATCCGCCACCACCACGTTGCCACCGAAAGCATAGTCGTCGGATTCGCGATAACGACCCCGGGCATCCGCCACATCCACATCGAACAGGTGCAACTTGTCGTAGCGTGCAGCGATCTCGCCCTGATCATCGATCAGCAGCGAGCAGGCATTGACCTTGGCATCCGGATGGTCCCTGGGCGGCAACGGTACAGTGCCGGCCACTATCCATAAGGTGAGGTCGCGGGCGGTCTGTTTCAACCATGGCAGGATCGGGCCTTCACCCAATGCCTCGGCGCGACCGATAGCGGCCACGTCGCGGCGGCCCATAGCGGCAAAGTTTTCCGGCAGTACCGCCAGCTTCGCACCGCCTGCCGCCGCTTGCTCCAGCAAACGGCGGGCCTGGGCGAGATTGGCCAGCACATCACTCTGGCTGACCATTTGAATTACCGCAAAGGACATGGGCCGCTACTCCATAGAAGGCATGCGGCCATGCTACTCCACAGGCTCTCAGTTTGGTTTTTCAAATGGCTTGTCGAAGGTGATTTTTGGATCCTTCCACGGGCCTTCCACCTTGTATTGCACGCTGGCAAAGCGCGCCACACGGTCGCCGATCAACTTGTCGATCAGGAACAACGCGCCGCCAATGGCCGGCGCCCCCACGATCAGCGCAGCAATCGGGAGGTTATTGGTGACGGGCAGGGTCACCAGCAACTTGGCGTCGACCCGATCGGCCACCAGGTCCAGGGTGCCGTTGAGCTCCAGGTTGGTCGACGGCCCGGTCATGGTGATGGGCTCACGGGTCACGAACACGCCATTGCTGGCGGCCAACAAGCCTTTGACCCTGTCATAGCTCAGGCCTTTGCCGAGCAGGTCGGAGAAGTCCAGGCGCAAACGGCGGCCGATGGAGTTGAAGTTAAGCAGGCCAAACACCCGCAGCGCCTGGGCGCCGCCTTCCACTTCAACGAACTGGCCGCTGCGGAAAGCCGCGTCCAGGCTGCCGGAGAAACGCTTCGGCCCGACATAAGCCGGCGAACCGGGCCAGCGACCGTCCACATCCAGGTGAAAGTCCTTGCTGGTGACCGTCGGCGCGTAGCCCCAGCCCTTGAGCACATCACCGATGTTCTTGCCATCCAGGCGGCCCTTGTACCAGCTGCCGCTGGCTCCCGGCGCACCTTCCCAGCCACCGGCGCCCTTGAGCTGCATGCCCTTGAGCCCCAGGTCCAGGTTGTTGAAGGCCAGGCCCTTGGCGGTCGGACGGATTTTCAGTGACCACGCCCCGACAAGGTCGGGCCCTTGGAACAGTTGATCAATCGCGATATCCAGGGCCGGAATGTCCTTGGGGTCGACGTCGGCCAATGGGTCCGGGGCGTTCTCGTCGGCCTGCACCGTCGGGTCCACCGCCGGCAGTTTCACGTATTGCAGGTTGACCGCAATCGGTGCGCCCTTGGCGTCCGGCAGGTTCACCGTGCCTTTGGCTTGCTGGCTGTCGAGCTGCAGGCCCCAGGCGGCAGGCTTGCGGTCCAGTTGCAGGCTGACCTGATCAAACTGGGTGCCAAAGCCGGTCAGTTTGCCCACCTTGAAGTCTGCGCCGCTGAGCAATTGCTTGGCGCTGCCGCCCGGGTCCTTGCCCGCATAGCGGTCGACCAGTTTTTTCCACGGGTCGATATCCAGCTCGGAGAGCACACCGCGAATCCGCAGGCCCTTGCCTGCGGGCAGCACCGCATCGCCATCGCCGAGGAACAACTCGCCGCGCCCGTCATTGAATTTTTCCGGCGGCGCGGCAAAGGTAAAGTTCGCCAACTCGCCATAGTCAAACCAGTAGCGCCGCTCGGCACCCTGCAAGGTCATGCGGAACGTGCTGTCGCGGCCCTGGCTGGCCGGCATGCCGAACGGGGCCGGCAGGTCCACCGCCACGCCCTTGAGGTTGGAACTGACCATCAACTGGCTGTCGGCGCCGTCCAGGTTGACCTGCAGCTGGTACGGGATATCCCCGGATACCGGCAATGGCTGGCTGATTTTCAGCCAATCGGTCAGCCGCTTGACCGTGACCTGCCCCTTGGCCGTCACACGGGTGCTGATACTACCCGGCTTGCCATCGGCGAAAATCTGCGCGGTGATCGGCCGGTCGAACGCCTGCGCCGTGATGTTCTGGCCGCTCAGGCCCTTGGCACTGTCAAAACGGAAATCGCCCTTGAGCTGGGTCAGGTCCAGGGTCGGCTCAGCCAATTGCAGGCGCGCCTTGTCGGTCTGGAAATCCACCACGATCTTGGGCTCGGTGCCCTTGGCCAATGGAATATCCAGGTCGAGCTTGCCTTTCAGGTCGCCCTCGCCTTTCCAGCCGGCAAAGGTCGATGCCGTACCGATCGGAGCTTCCTGCAGGATCTTCAGGCCATCGCCAAGCCCGCCGGCAAATTCGCCGGTGAGCAACAGGTGGCTGTCCTTGCCCTCAGGCGCGTGCGGAATATTGACGTAGACGTCCTTGACCTTGGTGTCGAGCAGTTGGCCCTTGCTGGCCAGAATGCGCACCCCGCTCTCTTCGACGAACACTTCGCCCTTGACCTTGCTCACATGCGGCCAGCCAGGCTGGAACGCCAGCTCGGCGTCGTGCACCTTGAAGAACAGGCTGATGTTGCGTGAAGCCGGCAATGCGTCGTGGTTCAGCGAACCCTGGTACTGGAAGAAACCCTGGTCGACCGCGCCCTTGAGAATCGCCGTGCGCAGCCATTCGTCCAGGGCCGGGCTCAGCACCGCGGGCAAATACTTGGGGGTGAAACGCCCATCGCCGTCGACCATGCCGACCCGCAGGTCCATGTAGTCTTCCTGGGTATGGTCGAAATACAGGCGAATCAGGAAATCCGCCGCGATCTTGCCCTCCTCACCCAGCACCTTGATATACGGGGCGATCAGGGTGAAACCCTGCTTGTCGAGTTTCCAGGTCAGGCGTGCATTGGCCTGGAGGTATTGCCAGGGCTTGGCGAAAATCGGGTCGAGGTGCAGGGAAAAGTCCTTGCTGTCCATGCGCAGCTCGCCATGGCCCAAGTCACCGCTGATGCTGCCGGACACGTTGCGCGCAGCCGGAGCGCCGAAGTACGCATCAAAACCCACACGTTCGAGATTGGCGGCGAAGCTGACCTTCTGGTCGGTGCTGTCCTGGGGACGGAAATCCACCAGCACATTACGCAGCAAGCCGGTGGCCTTGAGGTGTTCGATAGTCTTGGCGAAGCCTTCGGGCAGCGGCGCCAGGGCATTCAACAGTGGGGTGATCGGCGTGAGGTCCAGGCGGTCAGCCTGCAGCTTCCAGACCTCCTGCGCCGTGTCGGTGGGCAGGCTTTGCTGCAGCTGCAGGCGCGACTCCCAACGGGTGTCCCCCAGGTTCATGGCCAGCGAGTCGAACAACACCTTGAGACCGCTCTCGCTGCGCTGCACGTACGCTGTCAGCGCGAGGTTTTCGATATGCACGGGCTTGCGGTCGGCGTAGCTGCCCTTCACCTGTGGCGAGTTAAGGCGCACCACCGCGCTCTGCACGGTGCGCTGGCCCCAGCTCAACCAGAATTCGCCGCCGGCCTTGAATTGCGTGAGCTTCCACTGCTGGGTCAGCCGGGCCGGAATCCACTTGGTCCAGTCGCTTTGTGGCAGGCTCAGGTAGGCATCGACGGCACCGTCTTTCCACTGGCTCGCGCGAATGCGACTGCGCAGGCTCAGGGCCAGCGGCTGGCCGTCGGGCAGTGTCAGGCGGGCATCCAGGCGCTGGCGTGTGGCACCCGTGTGCAGGCTCAGGCCTACGTACGTCAGGGTCAGCGGTGCCTGGCCGTACGGCTGCAACGTGACCTGGCTGTCGAGCAAAGACACGCGCTTAACCCTTTGCATGCGCGTGAGCACCTGCTCCGGGTCCAACGGCTGGTCATCCTGCACCGGCAAGCCTTGCAAGGCCCAATGGCCGTCCTTGTCTTCCTTGACGCTCAATTGCAGGCCACTGACTTCCAGATGGGCAATACGCACTTCGCGCGCCATCAGGCTGGCCCAGAGGTCCGGCACCACTTCGACCTGGTCCAGGCGCAAGGCACTGCTGCCCTCGCCGACCATCACGTCATGGGCCAGCAGCACCGGCGCAAAACCGCTCCAACGCCCTTCGAGGCTGCCGATCTGCAGCGGCATGTCCACCGCAGCCTGGGCCTTGGCTTCAATTTCTGCGCGGTATTCAGCCACCAACGGGGTCAATTCACGACCCAGGCTCACGTACACCGCCGCCAACACCAGCAGCAAAGCGCACAGGCCCAGGCCCCAACGGGTCAAAGCGGCAAAAAAGCGTATCAGACGCTCCATGTCAGGCGACCCTCAAGGCAGTAGACGGACAGCAGATCAAGGTCTGCAGGTCTCGTAAAAAGAAAACGATTGGGGATCAGAGCAGCACCACGTCGTATTGTTCCTGGGAATACATGGTTTCAACCTGGAAGCGGATCGTGCGCCCGATAAAACCTTCCAGTTCTGCCACGTTGCCGGACTCCTCGTCGAGCAACCGGTCGACCACTTTCTGGTTGGCGAGCACTCTATAGCCTTCGGCCTGGTAGGCACGCGCCTCCCGTAGGATTTCGCGGAAAATCTCGTAGCAAACCGTTTCCGGGGTCTTCAACTTGCCGCGCCCCTGGCAGCTGCTGCACGGCTCGCACAGCACTTGCTCCAGGCTTTCGCGCGTGCGTTTGCGGGTCATCTGCACCAGGCCCAGTTCGGTAATGCCGATGATGTTGGTTTTGGCGTGATCGCGTTCCAGCTGTTTCTCCAGGGTGCGCAACACCTGGCGCTGGTGCTCTTCGTCTTCCATGTCGATGAAGTCGATGATGATGATGCCGCCCAGGTTGCGCAGGCGCAGTTGACGGGCAATCGCGGTGGCCGCTTCGAGGTTGGTCTTGAAGATGGTTTCTTCGAGGTTGCGGTGACCGACAAACGCCCCGGTGTTGACGTCGATGGTGGTCATGGCTTCCGCCGGGTCCACCACCAGGTAGCCGCCCGACTTGAGCGGGACCTTGCGTTCCAGGGCTTTCTGGATTTCGTCTTCGACGCCATACAGGTCGAAGATCGGCCGCTCGCCCGGGTAATGCTCCAGGCGGTCGGCAATTTCCGGCATCAATTCGGCAACAAATTGCGTGGTTCGCTGGAAGGTTTCCCGCGAGTCGATGCGAATTTTCTCGATCTTCGGGCTGACCAGGTCGCGCAAGGTCCGCAGGGCCAGACCGAGGTCTTCGTAGATAACGCTCGGCGCACCGATGGTCTTGATCTGCGCGCCGATCTGGTCCCACAGGCGCCGCAGGTAGCGGATATCCATGAGGATTTCATCGGCACCGGCGCCTTCGGCAGCCGTGCGCAGGATAAAACCGCCGGCTTCCTTGATACCTTCGGCCGCCACACAGTCGCTGACCACCTTTTTCAGGCGCTCGCGCTCGGCTTCGTCTTCGATCTTCAGGGAAATGCCGACATGCGCGGTACGCGGCATGTACACCAGGTAGCGCGACGGGATCGACAGCTGGGTTGTCAGCCGTGCGCCCTTGGAACCGATGGGGTCCTTGGTGACTTGCACCACCAGGCTCTGCCCTTCGTGCACCAGGGCGCTGATGCTTTCGACTGCCGGCCCCTCGCGCAGGGAAATTTCCGAAGCGTGGATAAACGCAGCACGGTCCAGGCCGATGTCGACGAATGCGGCCTGCATCCCCGGCAGTACTCGCACCACCTTGCCTTTGTAGATATTGCCGACGATCCCGCGCTTCTGGGTGCGCTCGACGTGCACTTCTTGCAGAACACCGTTCTCTACCACCGCCACGCGCGATTCCATCGGCGTGATATTGATCAGAATCTCTTCACTCATGGCTGGGTCTCGTTCAGGCATTTTCACAATAGTGACCGATCGCTTAAGGCTGGGCGCGCAATTAAAGGCGTTCAGCGCGCGGTAAGGTGTTGCCAACAGGGTATGCCGAATTGGGCGAGCAGTTGCGCGGTTTCGCACACCGGCAGGCCCACCACGGCGGAATAACTACCATTGAGACCGGCAACGAACACCGAACCCAGGCCCTGGATAGCATAGCCGCCCGCTTTGTCCTGGGGTTCGCCACTGTGCCAGTAGGTTGTAGCCTCTTCGACAGAAATCCCGCGAAACCGTACGCGACTGCTTACACAGTGGGTTTCGCAGCGCTGGCCGTCAGTCAGGGCAATGGCGGTCAGCACTTCATGCTCACGCCCCGCCAGGGCCATCAGCATCGCCAGCGCGTCGGCCTGGTCTACCGGCTTGCCGAGGATCTTGCCGTCCACAATCACGGCGGTGTCGGCGCTCAGCACACAAGCGTCGGCGGTGTGTTCAAGCGCAGCAAAACCCGCCGCTGCCTTGCCGCGAGCAAGACGCTCGACGTAGGCAACGGCGGTTTCGTTGGTAAGAGGGGTTTCATCAATGGCGGCGCTGACCACGGTGAAAGGCACACCGATCTGGGTCAGCAGTTCACGCCGCCGCGGGGAGCCCGAGGCCAGGTAAAGCGAATTCATTGCAGACTCTCCCTGTAGAGTTCGATAACCAGGCAGAGCCTCGCAATCCATTCAATTGATTTTATAGCGACGACGTAACCCACGCAGGCCGAAACTGATCCACGGCCACAACAAGGCGCTGACCAGGGCCGGCAGCACCAGTGCCAGGGTTGGCTGGCGATTGCCGGTCAGGGCGCTCAGCCAGAGTTGCACCAGTTGCGCCAGGCCGAAGATCACCAGGATCACCAAGCATTGCTGCCACATGGGAAACATGCGCAGGCGTTGCTGCAACGACAGCACCAGGAAAGTGATCAGCGTCAGGATCAATGCGTTCTGGCCCAGCAAGGTGCCATACAGCACATCTTCCGCCAAGCCCAGAAACATGGCCGTGACCATGCCGACTTTGTGCGGCAGGTTCAGCGACCAGAAAGCCAGCAACAACGCCAGCCAGAGCGGACGCAGGATTTCCATGAATTGCGGCAGTGGCGAAACACTGAGCAACAAGCCGATGGCGAACGTCAGCCAGACGATCCAGCCATTGCGCGAATGAGTACCGGCCATTTATTCCTCCCTCTGCCGTGTGGTCGCCGGAGCGGTGGTCGCTGGGCGGGCGGCCGGTGCCGTCACGGGCGGCTTGGCCGCCGGTGCAGCAGCTGGCGTTGACGCAGGGGGTTTGGTCGCCGCCGGTTTAACCGGATGCGCGGTGTGCGTCGCGGGCTTCACGGCGGTCGCCACAGGCGCTGCAGCCGGGGCCACCACGGGCGTAACCGGTGCAGCAGCGGCTGGCTTGGGCACGGTCGCAGGAATGATGGGCGTGGTGCCATTCTTCTTGTCTTCCGCTTCCTGGGCCTGGGCAGCTTCGTTGGCGCGTTCTTCCGGGGTACGGTTGTCACTGAACACCAGCAGCAGGTAGCGGCTGCGGTTCAAGGCGGCAGTCGGCACCGCGCGCACAATGGCGAAGGGCTGGCCGGAATCGTGGATCACTTCCTTGACCGTCGCCACCGGGTAACCCGCCGGGAAACGCTGGCCCAGGCCGGAACTGACCAGCAGGTCGCCTTCCTTGATGTCGGCCGTATCGGCGACGTGGCGCAATTCCAGGCGTTCCGGGTTGCCGGTACCACTGGCAATCGCGCGCAGGCCGTTACGGTTGACCTGCACGGGGATGCTGTGGGTCGTGTCCGTCAGCAACAGCACCCGCGAGGTGTAGGGCATCAACTCGACCACCTGCCCCATCAGACCACGCGCATCGAGCACCGGCTGACCGAGCACCACGCCATCGCGCTCACCCTTGTTGATGATGATGCGGTGGGTAAAGGGGTTGGGGTCCATGCCGATCAACTCGGCCACTTCGACCTTTTCGTTGACCAGTGCGGAAGAGTTGAGCAACTCGCGCAGCCGAACGTTCTGCTCGGTGAGGGCCGCGAGCTTTTGCATGCGCCCCTGCAACAGCAGGTTTTCGGTCTTGAGTTTTTCGTTCTCGGCGACCAGCTCGGTGCGGCTGCCGAATTGGCTGGCCACGCCCTGGTACAGACGTTGCGGCAGGTCGGTGATCCAGTATGTCTGCATCAACACCAGCGACATCTGGCTACGCACAGGCTTGAGCAGTGCAAAGCGGGCATCGACCACCATCAGCGCGACCGAAAGCACGACCAGCACCAGCAGGCGCACGCCCAATGAGGGGCCTTTGGCGAAAAGCGGTTTAATAAGCCGCTCCTCCCAGGCAAATGTTCTCTTTATTCATACGGCATCTAACCGGCCTGGATGCAGATTGAAGAAGATAAACGCCAACAGGCAGCACTGCAAAGTGCTGCCTGCGGGCGAAACATGGGCAAACCAGCAAACTCTTATTCGCTGGAGAGCAGGTCCATGGTGTGTTTATCCATCATTTCCAGTGCACGGCCACCGCCACGGGCGACGCAGGTCAGCGGGTCTTCGGCAACGATCACCGGCAGGCCGGTTTCCTGGGCCAGCAGCTTGTCGAGGTCGCGCAGCAAGGCGCCACCACCGGTCAGCACCAGGCCACGCTCGGCGATGTCGGAAGCCAGTTCCGGCGGCGATTGCTCCAGGGCGCTCTTCACAGCCTGAACGATGGTGGCCAGGGACTCTTGCAGAGCTTCCAGCACTTCATTGGAGTTCAGGGTGAAGGCACGTGGAACGCCTTCGGCCAGGTTGCGACCGCGAACATCGACTTCGCGAACTTCGCCGCCTGGGTAAGCGGTACCGATTTCCTGCTTGATGCGCTCGGCGGTGGATTCGCCGATCAGGCTGCCGTAGTTGCGACGCACGTAGGTGATGATCGCTTCGTCGAAGCGGTCGCCGCCAACCCGTACGGATTCGGCATACACCACACCGTTCAGGGAGATCAGGGCGATTTCAGTGGTACCGCCACCGATATCCACCACCATCGAACCGCGGGCTTCTTCAACCGGCAGGCCGGCACCGATCGCAGCAGCCATTGGCTCTTCGATCAGGAACACTTCGCGGGCACCGGCACCGAGCGCCGATTCACGGATGGCACGGCGCTCCACCTGGGTGGACTTGCATGGAACGCAGATCAGCACACGAGGGCTGGGCTGCAGGAAACTGTTTTCGTGAACCTTGTTGATGAAATACTGCAGCATCTTCTCGCAGACACTGAAGTCGGCGATCACGCCGTCTTTCATCGGACGAATGGCAGCAATATTGCCTGGTGTACGGCCGAGCATGCGCTTGGCCTCGGTGCCAACGGCAACGACACTTTTCTGATTACCATGGGTCCGAATGGCCACAACCGATGGCTCATTCAGGACGATACCGCGCTCGCGCACGTAAATAAGGGTGTTGGCAGTGCCCAGGTCAATGGAAAGATCGCTGGAAAACATGCCACGCAGTTTCTTGAACATGGGAAAGGGACCCTAGGCAACGCGTGGGTAAAAAAGTGCGGCAAACTCTAACAACGACAGGGATTTTGGGCAAGGCGCCAATGTGCTAAATTGGCCGACTTTCTGTGCACCAACCCCCACAATCGCGGCCGTAAGACCGTAGAAATGCGGTAGTGTTCCGACAATCTAACACACGGACAGCCTCCGTTCTGTTTTCCACTGGAGATTCCCATGGCGCTTGAACGCTCCGACGTGGAAAAAATCGCTCATCTGGCCTCGCTTGGCCTGAATGAAGCCGATCTTCCACAGACCACCGCAGCCCTGAACAGCATTCTCGGGCTGGTTGACCAAATGCAGGCCGTGGACACCGACGGCATCGAGCCCCTGGCTCACCCGCTGGAAGCCAGCCAGCGCCTGCGCGCAGACGTCGTGACCGAGAGTAATAATCGCGAGGCCTACCAGTCCATCGCGCCAGCGGTCGAAAACGGCCTGTACCTGGTTCCGAAAGTCATCGACTAAAGGGAAAGAGCCTGCAATGCATCACATGACTCTGGCCGAGATCGCCCGCGGTCTCGCCGATAAAAAGTTTTCTTCCGAAGAGCTGACCAAGACCCTGCTGGCGCGCATCGCCGAGCACGATCCAAAGGTCAACAGCTTCATCAGCCTAACCGAGGAACTGGCCCTGAGCCAGGCCAAGGCCGCCGACGCACGTCGCGCCAACGGTGAGAACGGTGCCCTGCTGGGCGCGCCGATCGCCCACAAGGACTTGTTCTGCACCCAGGGCATTCGCACCAGCTGCGGCTCGAAGATGCTCGACAACTTCAAGGCGCCCTACGACGCCACCGTGGTGTCCAAGCTGGCTGCCGCCGGGGCCGTGACCCTGGGCAAGACCAACATGGACGAATTCGCCATGGGCTCGGCCAACGAGTCGAGCTACTACGGCGCGGTGAAAAACCCGTGGAACCTGGAGCACGTGCCCGGCGGTTCGTCCGGTGGTTCGGCTGCGGCCGTGGCGGCTCGCTTCCTGCCGGCTGCCACCGCCACCGATACCGGCGGCTCGATCCGCCAGCCGGCGGCCTTCACCAACCTCACCGGCCTGAAACCGACCTACGGTCGTGTTTCCCGCTGGGGCATGATCGCCTACGCATCCAGCCTCGATCAGGGCGGCCCCCTGGCTCGCACCGCCGAAGACTGCGCGATTTTGTTACAAGGCATGGCAGGCTTCGATAAACAGGACTCCACCAGCATCGATGAGCCGGTGCCGGACTACAGCGCCAGCCTCAATACCTCGCTCAAGGGCCTGCGCATCGGCGTGCCGAAGGAATACTTCAGCGCCGGCCTCGACCCGCGTATCGCCGAGTTGGTGCACAACAGCGTCAAGGAGCTGGAAAAGCTCGGCGCCGTGATCAAGGAAATCAGCCTGCCGAACAACCAGCACGCGATTCCTGCGTACTACGTGATCGCGCCCGCTGAAGCCTCCTCCAACCTGTCGCGCTTCGACGGCGTGCGTTTTGGCTATCGCTGCGAAAACCCGAAAGACCTTACCGACCTGTACAAACGCTCGCGCGGCGAAGGCTTCGGTGTCGAAGTACAACGCCGGATCATGGTCGGTGCCTACGCGCTGTCGGCCGGTTACTACGACGCCTACTACCTCAAGGCGCAAAAAATCCGTCGCCTGATCAAGAACGACTTCATGGCGGCCTTTGAAGAAGTCGACGTCATCCTCGGCCCAACCACGCCCAACCCGGCCTGGAAGATCGGCGCCAAGACCGGCGACCCGATCGCCGAATACCTGGAAGACCTGTACACCATCACCGCCAACCTCGCGGGCCTGCCGGGCTTGTCCATGCCCGCCGGTTTCGTCGATGGCCTGCCGGTCGGCGTGCAACTGCTCGCCCCGTATTTCCAGGAAGGCCGCCTGCTCAATGTGGCGCACCAGTACCAGTTGCACACCGACTGGCACACCCGCACCCCTACCGGCTTCTGAGGAGAACACTATGCAATGGGAAGTTGTGATCGGGCTGGAGATTCATACCCAGCTCGCCACCCAATCGAAGATTTTCTCCGGTAGCGCCACCACGTTCGGCTCCGAGCCCAATACCCAGGCCAGCCTGGTCGACCTGGGCATGCCCGGTGTCCTGCCGGTGCTGAACCAGGAAGCGGTGCGCATGGCGGTGATGTTCGGCCTGGCGATCGACGCCGAGATCGGCCAGCACAACGTGTTCGCGCGCAAGAACTACTTCTACCCGGACCTGCCCAAGGGCTACCAGATCAGCCAGATGGAATTGCCGATCGTCGGCAAGGGCCACCTGGACATCCCGCTGGAAGACGGCACCATCAAGCGTGTCGGCGTAACCCGCGCGCACCTGGAAGAAGACGCCGGCAAGAGCCTGCACGAAGAATTCCCGGGCGCCACCGGTATCGACCTGAACCGCGCCGGCACACCGTTGCTGGAGATCGTGTCCGAGCCGGACATGCGCAGCGCCAAGGAAGCCGTGGCCTACGTCAAGACCATCCACGCGCTGGTGCGCTACCTGGGCATCTGCGACGGCAACATGGCCGAAGGTTCGCTGCGTTGTGACTGCAACGTGTCGATCCGGCCCAAGGGCCAGGTCGAGTTCGGCACCCGTTGCGAGATCAAGAACGTCAACTCGTTCCGTTTCATCGAGAAGGCGATCAACAGCGAAGTGCGTCGCCAGATCGAGCTGATCGAAGACGGCGGCAAGGTCATCCAGCAGACCCGGCTGTACGACCCGAACAAAGACGAAACCCGCGCCATGCGCAGCAAGGAGGAAGCCAACGACTACCGTTACTTCCCCGATCCGGACCTGTTGCCGGTCGTCCTTGAGGACTCGTTCCTCAGCGACATCCGCGCCACGCTGCCGGAATTGCCGCAGCAGAAACGCGAGCGCTTCCAGGAGCAGTTCGGCCTGTCGGTCTACGATGCCAGCGTCCTGGCTTCCAGCCGTGAACAAGCCAACTACTTCGAGAAAGTCGTGAGCATCGCCGGTGACGCCAAGTTGGCGGCCAACTGGGTGATGGTTGAGCTGGGCAGCCTGCTGAACAAGCAAGGCCTGGAAATCGACGAAGCGCCGGTTTCCGCCGAGCAATTGGGCGGCATGCTGCTGCGCATCAAGGACAACACCATCTCCGGCAAAATCGCCAAGACCGTGTTCGAAGCAATGGCCAGCGGTGAAGGTAGCGCCGACGAAATCATCGAGAAACGTGGCCTCAAGCAAGTCACCGACAGCGGCGCGATCTCAGCCGTGCTGGATGAAATGCTGGCGGCCAACGCCGAGCAGGTCGAGCAGTACCGTGCGGCAGACGAAGCCAAGCGCGGCAAGATGTTCGGTTTCTTTGTCGGCCAGGCCATGAAAGCCTCCAAGGGCAAGGCCAACCCGCAACAGGTGAACGAATTGCTGAAGAGCAAGCTCGAAGGCTGACACGTGCAGGACCCGGCTTCTGTGGGAGCCGGGCTCGCCCGCGATGCAGGCGCCTCGGAGCATCAGTTACACCGAGGTGAAGCCATCGCAGGCAAGCCAGCTCCCACGCAAGCCAACTCCAACATTTGTAATGGGACTCCTTGCATGAAGCGTCTACTCGGCCTGCTGGCCCTGTTCTCCCTACTGGCCGGTTGCGCCAGCGGCATCATCAACCCCAACGGCTACGACGAAACCGGCACCGCCTCCTATTACGGCGCCAAACACCATGGCAACAAGACCGCCAGCGGTGAACCCTTCAACCAGAACGCCCTGACCGCGGCCCATCGGCAACTGCCCTTCGGCACCCAGGTCAAGGTGACTAATCTGGACAACGACAAATCCGTCGTGGTCCGCATCAACGATCGCGGCCCGCACACGCGTGGGCGCTTGATCGACCTTTCACGCAAGGCTGCCGAACAACTGGGCATGCTCGGCAGTGGCACTGCGCGCGTGCGCGTGCAAGCCTTGAGCAACTGAAGGCGCCGCCGTGGCCATTTTCGGATTGACCGCCCTCTCGCCCTGGAGCCTGCTCGAACTGGTCAGCGGCCTGCTGCTGCTGATCGTCGGCGCCGAGGTCCTGGTGCGCGCAGCCGTGCGCCTGGCCGCGAGCCTGAAAGTGCGGCCGCTGATCATCGGCTTGAGCATCGTCGCCTTTGGCAGCAGTGCGCCACAGATGACCGTCAGCCTGCAGGCCACCCTGGCCGGCAACACCGATATCGCCGTGGGCAGCGTGATCGGCAGCAGTATCTTCAACATCCTCGTGACCCTGGGCCTGTCGGCGCTGATCATTCCCCTGCGCGTCTCACGCCAACTGGTGCGCGTGGATATCCCGGTGATGATCCTCGCCGGGCTGCTGGTATTCACCCTGGCGGCCAATGAAGAACTGACACCCGTCGACGGCTTGTGGTTGCTGTTGGCGCTGGTCGCCTACCTGGGCGTGCTGCACTACCAGACGCGCCATTCCCGCCGCCCGCGCACCCTCGACACCGTGGCCCGCGCGCCGTGGCTCAGCAGCGTTCTGCTGATGCTCGCAGGCCTGCTGGTGCTGGTCCTGGCCGGGCACTTGCTGCTGGGCGCGGCGGTGGATGTGGCAGCGGACCTGGGCCTCTCGGAACGCATCATCGGCCTCACGCTGATCGGCGTCGGTACCTCGCTGCCCTGCCTCGCCACCTCACTGATCGCCGCCCTGCGGGGGCAACGGGAAATTGCCGTGGGCAACGTGATCGGCAGCAACCTGTTCAACCTGCTGGGCGTGCTGGGGATCACCGCCCTCCTCGCGCCCTCGCCGCTGTCGGTGTCGCCCAATGCATTGGATTTCGACCTGCCGGTGATGCTCGGTGTGGTGGTGCTGTGCCTGCCGGTGTTCTACACCGGTTATCGCGTGACCCGCGCCGAAGGCCTGGTGCTGCTGGGCCTGTACCTGGCGTACGGGCTGCACGTGATGTCGTTCACCACCGGCATGCCCCTGGCCAACAAGCTTGAACAACTGATGTTGTATTACGTCCTGCCAGTGCTGGTGGCTTTCCTGTTGTTCAGCACGCTGCGAGCCTGGCGCCGCCAACACAAGAGGGATTCGCAATGACCGATCAGAAAAAGCCCGGGGTTGAGATGCGTCGCCAGGTGATGGGCGATGTGTTCGTCGACCGTGCCCTGGGCAACGCCACCGAGTTCACCCAACCGCTGCAGGATTTCGTCAACGAGCATGCCTGGGGCAGCGTATGGAACCGCGAAGGCCTGCCGCTGAAGACCCGCAGCCTGATCACCCTCGCCGCCCTGACCGCGCTCAAGTGCCCGCAGGAACTCAAGGGCCACGTGCGTGGCGCGCTGAATAATGGCTGTACCGTGGAGGAGATTCGCGAAGCACTGCTGCACTGCGCGGTCTACGCCGGCGTCCCGGCGGCGATTGATGCGTTCCGCGCGGCGCAGGAAGTGATTGAGGCGTATCAGGCCGATCAGCCGTGACGGCGAGCTAGCTTTCGCAGGCAAGCCAGCTCCCACATTTGATCTCCATATACCCGAGCGCCTGAGCCATACCTCAATTCCTGTGGGAGCGGGCTTGCTCGCGAAAGCGGCGTGTCAGTTGATGCATCGTTGCCTGACCCACCGCCTTCGCAGGCAAGCCCGCCCCCACATTTGATCTTCATATGCCCGGGGGCCTGAGCCATACCTCAATTCCTGTGGGAGCGGGCTTGCTCGCGAAGGCGGCTTGTCAGTTGATGCATCAGGTGCCTGACCCACCGCCTTCGCAGGCAAGCCAGCTCCCACATTTGATCTCCATATGCCCAGGTGCCTGAGCCATACCTCAATTCCTGTGGGAGCGGGCTTGCTCGCGAAGGCAGTGTGTCAGCTGATGCATTCGTTGCCTGACCCACCGCTTTCGCAGGCAAGCCAGCTCCCACATTTGATCTCCATATGCCCGGGGGCCTGAGTCAAACCTCAATTCCTGTGGGAGCGGGTTTGCCCGCGAAGGCCGCCTGTCAGCTGATGCATCAGGTGCCTGATACGCCGCTTTCGCAGGCAAGCCAGCTCCCACATTTGATCTCCATATGCCCGAGTGCCTGAGCCATACCTCAATTCCTGTGGGAGCTGGCTTGCCTGCGATTGGCCCTCAAGAGCCCTGCAACCTTCAGATCCAACCCCCCGCCTGCAACACGAAAATCCCGATATTGGTGGTCACCGCCGCCATCAGCGTGGTGATCACGATAATCGCCGCCGCCAGCTCATGATTGCCCTCGGCCGCCCGGGCCATGACAAAGCTGGCCGCTGCGGTGGGCGCGCCGAAGTACAGGAACAAGATCCCCAACTCCGGCCCGCGAAAGCCCAGCAGCCATGCCCCCAGCGTCGCCACCACGGGCAAGCCGATCATCTTCACCAGACTCGCACTCAGC
This sequence comes from Pseudomonas aylmerensis, assembly GCF_001702265.1. Lineage (GTDB taxonomy): Bacteria > Pseudomonadota > Gammaproteobacteria > Pseudomonadales > Pseudomonadaceae > Aquipseudomonas > Aquipseudomonas aylmerensis. The sequence goes on along the minus strand of NZ_MAUE01000005.1, from coordinate 208,565 downwards.
GCCATGCTGCCGCTTTTGCGCAAAGCCGCCAGCGACAGCGTGCCACCGATGCAGATCAGCGCCAGGGGCAGGGTCATGTCCGCCAGGTACTGGCCCGACGACTCCAGCCAACCCGGCAGGCCAATCTGGAACACCGCGAACGGCGTGGCGGCGATCACGCTGATGATCAGCGGGTTGGCCACCACACTCTTGCAGATGCTCCACGGGTCGGACTTGATCACCGGGCTGTACACCGCCAGCACGATGGTCGACAGGGTGTTGTAGAACAGGATCACCAGCGCCGCGAGAATCGCACCGAGGGAGATACCGTAGTCGCCGTACATACTGGCGGCCAGCGCCAGGCCGATCACGCCGTTATTGCCGCGAAACGCGCCCTGGGTGTAGATGCCACGGTCTTCACGCGGGCAGCGAAAAATCGCCCAGCCCCAGGCGAGGGCAAAGCTCAACAGCGTGGCGACAGCGAAATAGATCAGCAGGCCCGGCTTGAGCGCCGAGTGCAGGTCGGCATGCAGGATGCCAAGAAACAGCAGCGCCGGCATGGTGACGTTGAACACCAGGGACGAGGCCGTGTGGATAAAGTTGTCGTTGATCCAGTTGACGCGCTTGAGCAACACCCCCAGAAACAGCATGGCAAACACCGGCGCGGTGATGGTGAGGGTGGTGAGGAAAATTGCCAGCATGCCGGGGAGAACCTTGGTGAGCGTCGTCAGGTGGCTAATGATAAGCCAGTACGAACCGGTTCGTCTGGTTGACACTCGCTCAATGTGAGAGCCGGCTTGCCTGCGATGGCGGTGTGTCAGGCGTTACATCGGTTACTGATACACCGCTATCGCAGGCGAGCCAGCGCCTACAAGGTCCGCGCCAGTCTCAGGTAATCGGCGCGGGGTTGAACAAGGTGATGTCGTTATGCAGCTTATGCTGCTCGGCCCACGTCTGCTTCTTGCCGCTGGCCACGTCCAGGTAGAAATGGAACAACTCCCAGCCCAGCTCCTCGATGGTCGCGCGCCCGGTGGCGATGCGCCCGGCGTCGATATCGATGAGGTCCGGCCAGCGCTGTGCCAGCTCTGTACGCGTGGAAACCTTCACCACCGGCGCCATCGCCAGCCCATACGGCGTGCCGCGTCCGGTGGTGAACACGTGCAGGTTCATCCCCGCCGCCAGTTGCAAGGTGCCACAGACAAAGTCGCTGGCCGGTGTCGCGCAGAAGATCAGGCCCTTGCTCTTGAAGCGTTCGCCCGGGCCCAGCACGCCGTTGATCGCGCTGCTGCCGGACTTGACGATAGACCCCAGGGACTTCTCGACAATATTCGACAACCCGCCCTTCTTGTTACCCGGCGTGGTATTGGCGCTGCGATCTGCCTCGCCCTTGGCCAGGTAGCGGTCGTACCAGTCCATTTCCCGGACCAATTCCTCAGCGACTTGCCTGTTCTGCGCGCGGGAGGTCAGCAGGTAGATCGCGTCGCGCACTTCGGTGACTTCGGAAAACATCACCGTCGCCCCGGCCCGCAACAACAGGTCCGACGCATACCCCAGCGCGGGGTTGGCGGTGATGCCGGAAAACGCATCACTGCCGCCGCACTGCATGCCCAGGATCAACTCGGATGCCGGCACGGTTTCGCGGCGGCGCTGGTCGAGCTTTTTCAAACGGGTTTCGGCCAACGCCATGATCTGCTCGATCATCTCGGTAAAGCCGTGGCTGGAATCCTGCAATCGATACAGCCACGGCTCGCTCAGGTCGACGGAGCTGTCGTTGTCGTGCATCACCTGCCCGGCCTGCAATTTCTCGCAGCCCAGGCTGATCACCAGGGCTTCGCCGCCCAGGTTCGGGTTGCGCGCCAGATTGCGCACCGTGCGGATCGGGATGTAGGCATCCGTCGCGGTGATGGCGACGCCACAGCCATAGCTGTGGGTCAGCGCGACCACGTCATCCACGTGCGGGTACTTGGGCAGCAATTCGTCCTTGATGCGCTTGACCGCATGGTCCAGCACACCGGTCACGCATTGCACCGTGGTGGTGATGCCGAGGATATTGCGCGTGCCCACGGTGCCGTCGGCATTGCGGTAGCCCTCGAAGGTAAAGCCTTCGAGGGGAGCCTGGGTTTCGGGCACATCGGTGGACAGCGGCAGGCTGTCCAGCGGCGGCGCGGTCGGCATGCGCAGTTGATCTTCCTGGACCCAACTGCCGCGCGGAATCGGCGCCAGGGCGTACCCGATGGTCTGGCCGTAGCGAATAATCTGACCGCCCTCGGGAATATCTTCCAGGGTCACCTTGTGGCTCTGGGGGATGAAATCGACGGTCACCAGGCCGTCCGGGAACTCGGTCCCGGCCGGTACGCCCTGGTCATTGACCACGATCACCACATTGTCGCGCTCGTGCAAACGAATCGAGCGCGGCGAGTCGGCATGTTCAATCAACTGCATTACATCGCCCCTCAGGAGTGCGCTTCGGTAAGGTTAGTCAACTCAGGCCCTTTGCTTGGCGGCTCTTTGAGTACCACACGTTTGATCGGACCCACGATCACCAGGTAGCTGAACACCGCCAGCAGCGCGTTGGCGCCCACAAACACCAGTGCCCACTTGAACGAGCCGGTGGTGCTGATGATGTAGCCGATCACGATCGGCGTGCTGATCGACGCCAGGTTGCCAAACATGTTGAACAAGCCGCCACTGAGCCCGGCGATTTGTTTCGGCGACGTGTCGGACACCACCGCCCAACCCAGTGCGCCAACGCCTTTGCCGAAGAACGCCAGGGCCATGAAGCCCACCACCATCCATTCGATGTCCACGTAGTTGCACGCCACGATACTGGAAGACACCAGCAACCCGCCAATGATCGGCGCCTTGCGCGCGAAGGTCAGCGAGTGGCCCTTGCGCAACAGGTAGTCGGAAATCACCCCGCCCAGTACCCCGCCGATAAAGCCGCAGATCGCCGGCAGCGAAGCAATGAAACCGGCCTTGAGAATGGTCATGCCGCGGTCCTGCACCAGGTACACCGGGAACCAGGTCAGGAAAAAATAGGTGATGCCGTTGATGCAGTACTGGCCCAGGTACACGCCGAGCATCATGCGGTTGGTCAGCAGTTGGCGGATGTAATCCCACTTCGGACCGTCAGTTTTCTTACCCTTGACCTTGTCCTGGTCCATATCGACCATCGCGCCATTGGCGGCGATGTGATTGAACTCGGCCTCGTTGATCATCGGGTGCTGGCGCGGGCTGTGGATAACTTTGAGCCAGATCAGCGAGAACACGATGCCGATCCCGCCCATCACGATAAACACGTGCTGCCAGCCGAAGCTGTAGACGATCCAGCCCATCAACGGCGCGAACAGCACCGTGGCGAAGTATTGCGCCGAGTTGAAGATCGCCGAAGCCGTGCCGCGCTCGGCGGTGGGGAACCAGGCCGCGACGATTCGCGCGTTGCCGGGAAAGGACGGCGCTTCGGCCAGGCCCACCAGGAAGCGCAGCATGAACAGCGCAACCACTGCGGTGGAGACGCCGAACTCACCGACATAGCCTTGCAGCACGGTGAACAGTGACCAGGTGAAGATGCTCAGGGCATAGACTTTTTTCGAGCCGAACCGATCCAGCAGCCAGCCGCCGGGGATTTGCCCGGCCACGTAGGCCCAACCGAATGCGGAGAAGATATAACCGAGGGTGACCGCGTCGATGCCGAGGTCTTTTTGCAGGCTGGAGCCGGCGATAGCGATGGTGGCCCGGTCGGCGTAGTTGATCGTGGTCACCAGGAACAGCATGAGCAGGATCAAATAGCGGACGTGGGTCGGCTTGGTCGCTTGCATGTAGAAGTACTCCCACTAATTATTTTTTTTGCGGGTAATGGTCTATTTGTCGGTGGGACCGCTTTCATGTGGGAGCCGGGCTTGCCCGCGATACAGGCACCTCGGTGTGTCAGGCACACACCGGTGATGCTATCGCAGGCAAATCAGCTCCCACACAAAGCAGGCGCCACGGGTGTCGCGTATTACGAACCGATGTAGCTGGTTTTCACCACGGTGTAGAACTCTTGCGCATAGCGACCCTGCTCGCGCGAACCATAGGAGGACCCTTTGCGGCCACCGAACGGCACGTGGTAATCCACGCCGGCGGTCGGCAGGTTGACCATCACCATCCCGGCCTGGGAGTGGCGCTTGAAGTGATTGGCGTACTTCAACGACGTCGTGGCAATGCCCGCCGACAAGCCGAACTCGGTGTCGTTGGCCATGGCCAGCGCCGCCTCGTAGTCCGCCACGCGCACCACGTTGGCCACTGGGCCGAAGATTTCTTCACGGCTGATGCGCATGGCGGCTTCGCTGTCGGCAAACAGCGTCGGCGCCAGGAAGTAGCCTTCGGTGTCACAGGTGACCAGGCCGCCACCGCTGACCAGCCGCGCGCCTTCGCTCTGGCCGATGTCGATGTACTTGAGGTCCTGGTCCAACTGGGCCTGGGACACGACCGGGCCGATATCGGTGCCGCTTTTGAGGGCGTGGCCGACCTTGATCGACTTCATGCGCTCGGCCATGGCCGCGACGAACTGGTCGTGAATCCCGGCGGTCACGATCAAGCGGCTCGAGGCCGTGCAACGCTGGCCGGTGGAGTAGAACGCACTCTGCACCGACAACTCGACCGCCTGCTTGAGGTCGGCATCGTCGAGGATGATCTGCGGGTTCTTGCCACCCATTTCCAACTGCACTTTGGCCTGGCGCGACACACAGCTGACGGCGATCTGGCGACCTACGCCGACTGAACCGGTGAAGCTGATGCCATCGACTTTCGGGCTGTTGACCAGCACGTCGCCGACCACGCGGCCGCTGCCCATCACCAGGTTGAACACACCGGCGGGAAAGCCTGCGCGAGAGATGATTTCGGCCAGGGCCCAGGCGCAGCCCGGTACCAGCTCAGCCGGCTTGATCACCACACAGTTGCCGTAGGCCAGGGCCGGGGCGATCTTCCAGGCGGGGATCGCAATCGGGAAGTTCCACGGGGTGATCAGGCCGACCACACCCAGGGCTTCACGGGTAACTTCGACGTTGACGCCCGGGCGTACCGACGGCACGTAGTCACCGGACAAGCGCAGGCATTCACCGGCGAAGAATTTGAAGATGTTACCGGCGCGAGTCACTTCGCCAATGGCTTCGGGCAGGGTCTTGCCCTCTTCCCGGGCCAGCAAGGTGCCGAGTTCTTCACGGCGGGCGAGGATTTCGCTGCCGACTTTATCCAGCGCGTCGTGACGCGCCTGGATCCCGGAAGTGGACCAGGCCGGGAACGCGGCGCGGGCGGCGTCGATGGCAGCATTGACTTGGGCTACGTCAGCCTTGGCGTATTCGCCAATGACATCAGACAACTCCGACGGGTTGAGGTTAACGCAGTAGTCGGCACCGGCCACCCACTGGCCATTGATGTAGTTTTCATAACGCTGAGCTTGGGACACAAATCTTCTCCTGACGCAAAAGGCCGCTGATTACTCAGCGGCCTTGTAGATAAGTTATTGCGCGCCTTGCTTGTCGATCAGCGCGGCCAGGGCTTCGTATTCTTCCGGCAGCAAGTCGGTCAGCGGCGTGCGCACCGGGCCGGCGTCGTAGCCAGCGATTTTCGCACCGGCCTTGACGATGCTCACCGCATAGCCCGCCTTGCGGTTGCGGATGTCCAGGTACGGCAGGAAGAAGTCGTCGATGATCTTGGCGACAGTGGCGTGATCGTCCTTGGCAATGGCGTGGTAGAAATCCATCGCGGTCTTCGGAATGAAGTTGAACACCGCCGAGGAGTACACCGGCACGCCCAGGGCCTTGTAGGCAGCGGCGTAAACCTCTGCAGTCGGCAGGCCGCCCAGGTAGCTGAAACGGTCACCGAGACGACGGCGGATCGACACCATCAACTCAATGTCGCCCAGGCCGTCTTTGTAGCCGATCAGGTTCGGGCAGCGCTCGGCCAGGCGTTCCAGCAAAGGCGCAGTCAGGCGGCAGACGTTGCGGTTGTAGACCACCACGCCGATTTTGACCGACTTGCACACTGCTTCGACGTGGGCGGCAACCCCGTCCTGGCTGGCTTCGGTCAGGTAGTGCGGCAGCAGCAGCAAGCCTTTGGCGCCAAGGCGCTCGGCTTCCTGGGCGTACTCGATGGCCTGGCGAGTCGAACCGCCCACACCCGCGAGGATCGGCACGCTGGTGGCGCAGGTATCAACGGCGGTCTTGACCACCTGGGAATATTCGCTGGCGGCGAGGGAGAAAAACTCACCGGTACCACCGGCGGCGAACAAGGCAGTGGCGCCGTACGGGGCCAGCCATTCCAGACGCTTGATGTAGCCCGCCTGGTGGAAGTCACCCTGGGCGTTGAAATCGGTCACCGGGAAAGACAGCAGACCGTGGGAGAGGATGGACTTCAGTTCTTGTGGATTCATTATTCGAACACCCTGGGCGAAGACTTTCGATGGAAAGGTTGTTGTTGGTTTTGATGATGTCGTACGTCATCGTACAACTATAAATAATTTCGTCAACTGCAATTCATCGCCATGGTGCACGTGCGGGTGGGCGACACCTCATGCAGAGGCGTTCTTGACGTAGGAATTTATTCCTCTATGCTCGAGATAACTGTATAAACATACAGTTATTACGGAAGATTCCTACGACATAGCAAGGAGCTAACATGTCAGGTCCAGAACTCGCAGCACCCGAAAAGAACCCGCCTACCCTGCGCTTCGAAGGGGGTGAACACACCGCCATCGGCGACGACACCCTGTTGCGCTTTGCCAAGGACGCCCCGGCGATTCCTGCGCGCCAGGTCGAGTTGCACCTGCCCAACGGGCTGGCCCTCACCTACGGCCAAGTGATCGCCCTGGGCGGCGACTTTTATGGCATTCCCGGCCAACCCATCAGCGACGGCGCCTCCCCCGCCGAGCGCATCCAGCGCTTTACCGCCGCGTTCAACTCCCTGGCCGTGTTGCCCGCTTCACGCGAGGAAGCGCACAAGATCCTCGCGGTCATGCAAAAGGAAATCAACGCGGTCAACCAGGCAATCAAGGACGGCAAGCAAGCCCATGAAGCCTATGACGCGCTGGGTGATACGTTGTCCGAGGAATGGAACCGCATCACCGGCGGCGGCAGTGCGGTGTCGGCGCTGATTCCCCTGGGGCGCTACTTGAAACTGGCGGCGGACAATGCCGACCACTTCGGCGAATGGGCACTCTCGGCGTACCTGGCAGGCCATACGGCCGCGCTGCAGCAAGCCGCGGTGGCGCATCAGACCGGTACCGACCAGGCGCTGGAACTGGCGTATGCGATGAACAGTTTTGCCGATCACTTCCTGACCGACCTGTTTTCCGCCGGGCACCTGCGTGTGCCGCGCAAACAGCTGGCCGCCGTGGTCACGCCAGGGGAGTTGGGTTCGCTGATCAGCCGCTTCATGCACGATGAAGACAGCAAGTTCGGCCTCAAGGTACGCAACGCCATGGGCGACCAATGGCACGCCTATGGGGACAAGCGCTACTTCGACGCCATCGACGCGGACAATCGGCTGCAGGTCAAACGCGCGGTACAGGCCTCGGCTGATGAAATCTTCGCGACCTTTATCAGCGGCGTGGCGCCCTCCCCGGCCACGTTCAAGGCGCCGCTGTATGTGCCGGACCTGAATGCCGCGCAGAATCCGGCGAACAACTTCTCGCCGCTGTTCAGGGTGGAGGGAGACAAGGTGCTGCGGCGCAAGGATGTGAATGACCTGAACGACAGGCACTGGACCAATGATTGGTGGGGATGGAGTACGTACCTGCTGCTCAAGGACTACAAGCCCAACCAGCCCGCAAGCTAAGGACACGCATTACTCCAGACAATGGAGATCAACTGTGCGAGCTGGCTTGCCTGCGATGGCGGAGTGTCAGTCAAACCTCACTGGCTGATACTCCGCTGGCGCCGGCAAGCCGGCGCCTAAAGAACCCTTCAGCCGCGCTGCGCTTCTGCCTCTTCGTGGGCATGGCGCAGCCGCTCACGGCTATTGGTCAGGTGCAAGCGCATGGCCGCCCGCGCCGCGTCCGAATCCTGGCGCGCAATCGCCTCATAAATCTCTTCGTGCTCGCGGCTCAGGCGACTCATGTAGTGCTGCTGGTCATCGTGGGCCAGGCGCGCCGAATTCAGGCGGGTACGCGGAATGATGCTGGTGCCCAGGTGGGTCATGATATCGGTGAAATAGCGGTTGCCGGTGGACAACGCGATTTCCAGGTGGAAGGCGAAGTCTGAGGCGACCGCATCGCCAGCGTGCGCGGCGCTTTCATTCAGGGCGTCGAGGGCGGCACGCATGGCTGCCAGTTGCTCGTCGCTGCGGCGCAATGCGGCCAGGCCAGCGGATTCGACTTCCAGGCTGATACGCAACTCGAGAATCGCCAGCACATCACGCAGGGTCACCACCGTGGCCGGGTCGATGCGAAAGCCGCTCGGGCTTGGCGTATCGAGCACGAAGGTGCCGATGCCATGCCGGGTTTCCACCTGCCCCGCCGCCTGCAAGCGCGAGATGGCCTCGCGCACCACGGTACGGCTGACACCATGGGCGTCCATGATGGCCGACTCGGTGGGCAGTTTGTCACCGCGCTTGAGCTGGCCGTCACGGATCTGCTCGGACAACACCGTGACCAATTCCTGGGCAAGGCTGCGACGCTTGCGGGGAAGACGAGGGGCGGTGTTGGCGTTTTCCATGATGGATCATCTTTCTCGGTGAACTTGAGCACGCATCATAGCCCATGGCGGTTGTACGATCACCGTCCTGTCACGACTTTCATCCATATCCTGCGCGCAAAAAAATGCCCCGACACAGGTCGAGGCATTTTCCCGGCTCATCCGAAGATGAAAGCCGCTTACTTCACCACTTTCAGGCTCGGCCGACCGCTTGGACGCGGTGGCTCGGCATCCGGTGGCGGCACATCATCACCGTCTTCGCTTTCGATCGCTTCGTCATCCTCGAAAGGCGACTCCAGATCGAACACCATGCCTTGGCCATTTTCCCGGGCATAGATCCCGAGGATGGCGCCAATCGGCACGAACAACGTGTGCGGCACACCGCCGAAACGCCCTTCGAAACTGACCGCTTCATTGTCCATGTGCAGGTGGCGCACGGCACTCGGTGATACGTTCAGCACAATCTGTCCATCACTGGCAAAACCCTGCGGTACCTGAACCGCAGGAAATTCGGAATTGACCAGCATGTGCGGGGTGCAATCATTGTCCACAATCCACTCATAGAGCGCGCGGACCAGGTAGGGTCGACTGGAGTTCATCAGCGGCTCCTTAAGCCTTAGCGCATATCGCGTTCGACACCAGACAGACTCGCCTGGAAAGCCTCACGCGCAAACTGGCGCTCCATGTAATCAAGCAACGGCTTGGCCGGCCGTGGCAGTTCAATGCCCAGGATCGGCAAGCGCCAGAGTATGGGTAATAGGCAGCAATCCACCAGGCTTTGTTCCTCGCTGAGGAAAAAAGGTTTGTCGGCGAACAGCGGCGAAACACCGGTCAGGCTCTCACGCAATTCCTTGCGTGCCTGCACCCGAGCGGCTTCTTTGCTACGTGTATCCAGGATCACATCCACCAGCCCGCACCAGTCACGCTGGATCCGATGGATCAGCAGGCGGCTGTTGGCACGCGCTACCGGGTACACCGGCAGCAAAGGCGGATGAGGGTAACGCTCATCCAGATATTCCATCACCACAGTCGACTCCCACAACGCCAGGTCACGATCGACCAGGGTGGGCAAGCTGCCGTAAGGGTTCACTTCGATCAGTTTCGGCGGCTGACGGCCCGCCTCCACACTGATGATCTCGGCGCTGACACCCTTCTCTGCGAGCACGATACGTACTCGGTGGGAATAGTGGTCGGCGGGGTCGGAGTAACAGGCCAACCGGTTGGTCACGCCCATGGCGGTCCTCCTCGCTTGTTGAAATTATCGAAAGCTCAAAAACGAGCGCGCCCAGGGAGCATCTCTGTAGTGGGAATTACCCGATCACTACGTGTTCAGAGATGCCGCTGGGCGCGCAAGATTAACAGCAATTGCTTACGGTTGGATCAATGCACATCCTTCCAGTATTCGCGTTTGAGCAGATAGGCGAATACGAAGAAGAAGGCCAGGTACAACAATACATAGGTACCAATGCGCTGGTGCTGCAGTTTGACCGGGTTGGCCGAGTAGGCCAGGAAGGTCACGAGATTCTTGACCTTCTCGTCGAACTGCTCGTCAGTCAGTGCACCGGGGGTGTCTATCTTCAGTTGATCGCACGCCTCATGCGTCAGCGGCGTGCCGGTCAACGGATCGTATTGCTTCTTGCCGTCTTCAACGACCTGGACCTGCTTGCATCCTACCACTTGCTTGCCTTGCAGGCTGACCAGAACGTTAGGCATACCGACGTTCGGGAATACCCGGTTGTTCACGCCCCAAGGGCGCGTCGGGTCTTCATAGAACGATTTCAGGTAGCCGTAGAGCCAGTCGGTGCCACGAACCCGCGCCACCAGGGTCAGGTCAGGCGGTGCAGCACCGAACCAGGCCTTGGCGTCTGCAGGCTGCATGCCGATGTTCATGTGGTCGCCGATCTTGGCGCCGGTGAACACCAGTTTTTCCAGCATCACTTCATGGGGAATCCCCAAGTCATCGGCAACACGCTCATAGCGCTGGAACTTGGCGCTGTGGCAGCCCATGCAATAGTTGGCAAACGTACGGGCGCCGTCTTGCATGGCGGCTTTATCCGAGACGTCGATATCGACCGATTCCAGCTCCGGACCGCCGTGCTCGGCAGCGAAGGACAGTAGCGGCAGGGCCGCAAGCATCAATGCAACGAATAACTTTTTCATCAGCCAGTCACCCTTTCCGGAACCGGTTTGGTCTTCTCGAGCCGGGTGTAGAACGGCATCAGAATGAAGTAGGCGAAGTACAGGAAGGTGCAGACCTGCGACAGCAACGTCAGCTGCGGTGTCGGCGCCTTGACGCCCGTCCAGCCCAGCAGCACGAAGCAGATGCAGAACACCCACAGCCAGATCTTGCTCAGCCAGCCCTTGTAGCGCATGGACTTGACCGGACTACGGTCGAGCCAGGGCAGCACGAACAACAGCGCGATCGAAGCCCCCATGGCAACCACACCCATGAGCTTGTCGGGGATCGCCCGCAAAATGGCGTAGAACGGCGTGAAGTACCAGACCGGTGCAATGTGCTCCGGCGTCTTGAACGCGTTGGCCTGTTCGAAGTTGGGTTTTTCGAGGAAATACCCGCCCATTTCCGGGAAGAAGAACACGATGGAGCAGAAGATGAAGAGGAACACCACCACACCGACGATATCTTTCACGGTGTAGTACGGGTGGAAGGGAATGCCGTCCAGCGGTACGCCGTTTTCGTCTTTATGCTTCTTGATGTCCACACCGTCCGGGTTGTTCGAACCCACTTCGTGCAGCGCCAGGATATGCAGCACGACCAGGCCGAGAATCACGATCGGCAGGGCCACGACGTGCAAGGCGAAGAAGCGGTTCAAGGTGATGCCGGAGATCAGGTAGTCACCCCGGATCCACTGCGTCAGGTCGTTGCCGATCACCGGGATCGCACCGAACAGCGAGATGATCACCTGGGCACCCCAGTACGACATCTGGCCCCATGGCAGCAGGTAGCCCATGAAGGCCTCGGCCATCAGCGCCAGGTAGATCAGCATGCCGAAGACCCACACCAGCTCACGAGGCTTCTGGTACGAACCGTAGAGCAAACCACGGAACATGTGCAGGTAGACCACGATGAAGAACGCCGACGCGCCAGTGGAGTGCAGCAGGCGCAGGATCGAGCCGTACTCGACATCGCGCATGATGCCTTCAACGGAGGCGAAGGCTTCTTCGGCTGACGGCGTGTAGCTCATCGTCAGCCAGACACCGGTGACCAGTTGGTTGACCAGCACCAGCAGGGCCAGGGAGCCGAAGAAGTAGAAGAAGTTGAAGTTTTTCGGAGCGTAATATTTGCTGAGATGGTCTTCCCACATCTTGGTGGCAGGAAAACGCGCATCCACCCAATCCATGAACTTGCTCATCAGGCTTTCTCCCCCTCGTCGACGCCAATGACAATGATGCTGTCAGTCTCGTAGTGATGTGGCGGAACTGGCAGGTTCAGTGGTGCGGGTTGTGACTTGTAGACGCGGCCAGCGAGGTCATAGTGAGAACCGTGGCAGGGGCAGAAATAGCCGCCGACCCAGTCCTTGCCCAGATCCGCAGGCGCCACTTCCGGGCGGAAGGTGGGGGAGCAACCCAAGTGGGTGCAGATACCGATCAGCAGCAGAATCTCAGGCTTGATCGAACGCATTTCCTTATCGACGTAGGCGGGCTGGTCGGAATTCTTCGAATCGGGATCAGACAAGCGATCTTCGATTTTCTTCAGATTCCCCAGGATCTCCTCAGTACGACGAACAATGAAGACCGGCTGACCGCGCCACTCAGCAATCATCTGCTGGCCTGGGTCGATCTTGCTGACATTCACTTTCACCGGTGCACCTGCGGCTTTCGCCTTGGCACTGGGAAACCATGACCCCACGAACGGGACCGCAGCCCCCACCGCTCCTGCAGCACCCACCACGGATGTGGCTGCTACCAAGAAGCGACGCCGGCCTGCATTCACGCCGTCATTGCTCATTCAGTCCTCTCCCATCAGCTTTTTGGCCTGTTAAATCAGGCGTCTACTAAGTGTTGAATCTTTACTTATAAAAATTTTGCCGAATGGTAATGAAAAGCCCCACGTATGACAAGGGAATTGCCCGGGCCTCCGCCTCCAGGCCTTGTAGTATAGGGGGTCTACGGATGTGGCAAGTTGTCACGCGCAAATTTGTGCATAAATCGCAGGCAATAAAAAACGCCCAGCTCCGTGAGGAGGCTGGGCGTTTTTGTGGAACGTAAAGCGAATTAACGCTTCGAGTACTGCGGACGCTTACGCGCTTTACGCAGACCGACTTTCTTACGTTCAACTTCACGGGCATCGCGAGTTACGAAGCCAGCTTTGCGCAGAGCGCCACGCAGGGTTTCGTCGTACTGCATCAGAGCGCGAGTGATACCGTGGCGGATTGCGCCAGCTTGACCACTTACACCGCCACCGATAACGGTGACGTAGATGTCGAACTTTTCAACGGTCTCGGTCAGTTCCAGCGGCTGACGAACTACCATGCGGGCAGTTTCGCGGCCGAAGAAGTTGTCCAGGGAGCGGTTGTTGATCGAGATGTTACCAGTGCCCGGACGCAGGAAAACGCGTGCGGTTGCGGTTTTGCGACGGCCAGTGCCGTAATTTTGAGTCGCCGACATAATGAACTATTCCGTTAAAACTTCAGTTCTTGGGGCTGCTGAGCAGCATGAGGGTGTACAGCGCCCGCATAGACTTTCAGCTTGCGAAACATATCGCGACCCAGTGGGCCCTTCGGCAGCATGCCTTTGACCGCGATTTCGATCGGGGCTTCAGGCTTCTTGGAAATCAGGCCTTCAAAGTTGGAAGACTTGATACCGCCTGGGAAACCGGAGTGACGGTAGTACATTTTGTCTTGCGCTTTGTTGCCGGTAACACGAACCTGCTCAGCGTTGATGATCACGATGTAGTCACCGGTGTCAACGTGAGGGGTGTACTCAGGCTTGTGCTTGCCACGCAGACGGCTGGCGACTTCAGTGGCCAGACGACCCAGGGTCTGACCAGCGGCGTCGACGACAAACCAGTCGCGCTGAACTGTTTCCGGTTTTGCAGTAAAAGTTGTCATTCTTTAATAGCCTCAGGGGCCGCCCTGTAAATTAGACGGCGGATCTTACTGAATAGTGCGTACTTTGACAAGTCAAAGGCAGCCGGATACAGACGCTATCGGGGGCTCGGGTCGGCGCGTCCGTTCAACGGCAAGATTCTTCGGCAGGCGGCGCATCACTTCCACTGCAGAAAGAGGTGGGCAATTATGCAGATTGCGAAAAAAAATTCAACCTGCTTTTATGATTGTTTTCCCCGAAGGAGTACCCGATGGATTATCGACAGCTGGGCCGCACCGATCTGAACGTGAGCGCGATCGCCTTGGGCACCATGACCTGGGGTGAGCAGAACAGCGAGGCAGAGGCCTTCGCTCAGATCGAACGGGCCAAGGCCGCGGGGATCAACTTCCTCGACACCGCGGAAATGTACCCGGTACCGCCCAAGGCCGACACCTATGCCACCACCGAGCGTTATATCGGTAATTACTTCAAGAGCCGCGGCGACCGTGCCGACTGGGTGCTCGCCAGCAAGATCGCCGGCCCCGGCAACACCATCGACTACATTCGCGACGGCCACCTGCGCCACAACCGCAAGCACATCGTCGAGGCTCTCGACGCCAGCCTCAAGCGCCTGCAAACCGACTGGATCGACCTCTACCAGCTGCACTGGCCGGAGCGCAGCACCAACTTCTTCGGCCAACTGAGCTACAAGCACAAGGACGAGGACGACCTCACCCCGCTGGAGGAAACCCTCGAAGCGCTGGACGAGCAAGTGAAGGCCGGCAAGATCCGCCACATCGGCCTGTCCAATGAAACGCCATGGGGCACCATGAAATTCCTCGCCCTGGCCGAAGCCCGTGGCTGGACCCGCGCGGTGTCGATCCAGAACCCCTACAACCTGCTCAACCGCAGCTTTGAAGTGGGCCTGGCGGAAGTCGCGATCCGCGAACAGTGCGGCCTGCTCGCCTACTCGCCCCTGGCGTTCGGCATGCTCAGCGGCAAATACGAAAATGGCGCACGCCCGGCCAAGGCGCGCCTGACGGAATACAGCCGCTTCAGCCGCTACTTCAACCCGCAGTCGGAAGCGGCGTGCAGCCGCTACGTGGCACTGGCGCGCGAGCATGGCCTGGACCCGGCGCAGATGGCCCTGGCGTTTGTGACACAGCAGCCGTTCGTGACCAGCAACATCATTGGCGCGACAAGTCTGGAGCAACTGGACAGCAACATTGCCAGTGCCGACCTGAAGCTGCCGAAGGAAGTGCTGGAAGGGATCGAGGCGATTCAGAAGGATCATCCGAACCCTGCCCCTTGATTAATTAACCAGCCCGACACCGCCCCCGTGGCGAGCGGGCTTGCCACAACAGCCCAGCGTTCCGTGGTCAAAGCGCCCGCGCAATAATCTCCTTCATGATCTCATTGGTCCCCGCGTAAATCCGCTGCACCCGCGCATCCGCCCAGGCCCGGGCAATCGGGTATTCCCACATGAAACCGTAGCCGCCGTGCAACTGCACGCATTCGTCGAGCACCTTGCATTGCAGGTCCGTGGCCCAGTACTTGGCCATCGCGGCGGTGGGCACGTCCAGCTTGCCTTCCAGGTGCAGCGCCAGGCACTTATCGACGAACACGCGGCCGATCTGAATCTCGGTAGCCATCTCCGCCAACTTGAACCGCGTGTTCTGGAAGTCGGCGATGGCCTTGCCGAACGCCTTGCGCTCACGGGTGTATTCCAGTGTCCACTGCAACGCCGCCTCGGCGGACGACAGCGCGCCAATTGCCACGGTCAGGCGCTCCTGGGGCAACTCCTGCATCAGGTACGCGAAGCCCATGCCCGCTTGCCCGAGCAGATTCTCCTTGGGTACGCGCACATCCTGGAAGAACAGCTCCGAGGTGTCCTGGGCCTTCATGCCGACCTTCTCCAGGCGCTTGCCCTTGTCGAAGCCCGGCGTGTCGGCTTCCACCAGGAACAGGCTGGTGCCCTTGGCGCCGGCCTTGGGATCGGTCTTGGCGACCACGATCACCAGCTCGGCAAGAAAGCCATTGGTGATAAAGGTCTTGGAGCCATTGATCACATACTCATCGCCATCCAGCACGGCCGTGGTCTTGACGCCTTGCAGGTCGGAGCCGGCACCGGGCTCAGTCATGGCAATGGCGGTGACCATTTCGCCGGAGATCAATTTAGGCAGGTACTTGTGCTTCAGCGCCTCACTGCCGTAATGCAGGATGTACGGCGCGACAATGTCCGAATGCAGGGAAAACCCGATGCCGGTGAGCCCGAGCCGGCTGATCTCCTCGATCACCACCGCGCTGTAGAGAAAATCCGCCCCCAGGCCGCCGTACTCCTCCGGCAGATGGGAACACAGCATCCCCGCCTCCCCCGCCTTGCTCCACAGGGCACGGTCGATATAGCCCTGTTTCTCCCATTGCCCGTGGAACGGTGCGGCGTCTTTTTCAAGGAAGGTGCGCACGCTCTCGCGAAAGAGTTCGTGCTCCGGGCTGAACAAGGTTCTGGGGATCATGGTTCACCTGCTGGGATTGTCGGACAAGAACGAGCCCACAGAGCCTATGCCGCGAAGGCATCACAGGACACTGGACACATGCGACAAAAAATAAGACGATCCAGCCGTCTGGTGACCACTTTCCCCTATAAGAATAAATGAAATTATGTCTAACCAAATCTCCACGCCGTTGCGGCGCGTCAGCATTTTGGCCATTGATCGGGTATTCGCTTCAACCCTCATGCAAGCCAAGGATTTCTTCCACCTCGCCAGCCTGCGGTATGGCAAACAGCAAGGCCTGGGCCTGACCCCGGCATTCGAGACGCGCCTGGTCAGCCCCGACGGGCAGTCGGTGCGCAGCTTCAGTGATGTGATCATGCCGGTGGACGGCGGCCTCGAAGACGCCGACATCATTGTGTTGCCGGCCTTCTGGGATGATTTCGACGCCCTGTGCACGCGTTACCCGCAAGTGCTGCCCTGGCTGCGCGAACAACACGCCCGTGGCGCCGTCCTCTGCGGCGAAGCCACCGGGGTGTTCTGGCTGGCCGAAGCCGGCCTGCTCGATGGCAAGGAGGCGACCACCTATTGGCGTTTCTTCAATGCCTTCGGCGAACGCTTCCCCAAGGTCCAGCTCAATCAGGACAAGCACCTCACCGATGCCGACAACCTGTACTGCGCCGGCGGCACCACCTCGGCGTGCGATCTTTATATCTACCTGATCGAGCGCTTCTGCGGCGCCAACATCGCCCAGGCCGTGGCCCGCGATATTCTCTACGAAGTGCAGCGCAGCTACTCGCCTGGGCGCATCGGGTTTGGGGGGCAGAAGCTGCACCAGGACGTGATCATCCTGCAGATCCAGCACTGGCTCGAAGAGCATTTCGCCGACAAGTTCCGCTTCGAAGACGTCGCCCGGGAACACGGCATGAGCATCCGCAACTTCATGCGCCGCTTCCAGACCGCCACCGGTGACAAGCCCCTGCATTACCTGCAGCGGCTGCGCATCGAAACCGCCAAGGGCCTGCTCTCGGCCAGCCGCAAGAGCATCAAGACCATCAGTTATGAGGTGGGTTACGACGACGCAAGTTTCTTTGCGCGGCTGTTCAGGCAGCACACGGAGCTGTCGCCCAACCAGTACCGCCAGCAGTTCCAGCAGGCCGCATAACCAAGGCTGTACACAGCCCCATGTGGGAGCTGGCTTGCCTGCGATAGCGGTGTATCAGTGAGTATATCTGTCGCTGACCCGCCGCATTCGCGAGCAAGCCCGCTCCCACCTGTGATCTGCGCTGTGCGGGAAATCACGCATAAAAGGCCCGCATCCAGCAGCTCCAGCAAAGCCGCATAACCGAGGCTGTACACAACCCCATGTGGGAGCTGGCTTGCCTGCGATAGCGGTGTATCAGTGAGTGAATCTGTCGCTGACCCACCGCCATCGCGGGCAAGCCAGCTCCCACCTGTGATCTGCGCTGTGCGGGAAATCACGCATAAAAAGGCCCGCATCCAGCAAGCCGCATAACCAAGGCCAAACGCGGTAGAAAACTGTGGGAGCGGGCTTGCTCGCGAATGCGGAGTGTCAGTCAAAACATTCGTCACTGATACACCGCCATCGCGGGCAAGCCCGGCTCCCACTTCTGATCTGCGCTGTGCTGGAGATCACGCATAAAAAAGGCCTGCATCCAGCAGTTCCAGAAAAGCCGCATAACCGAGGCTGTACGCAACCCCATGTGGGAGCTGGCTTGCTCGCGAATGCGGAATGTCAGTCAAAACATTCGTCACTGATACACCGCATTCGCGGGCAAGCCCGGCTCCCACATTTGATCTGCGCTGTACTGGAGATCTCCCATAAAAAAAGACCCGCATCGCTGCAGGCCTTTTTTATTTCGAGCACATCGACTACGGCTTGTGGCCGCGTGACAGGAACTCGTGGGACTGCATTTCCAGCAAGCGGCTCAGCGTGCGCTGGAACTCGAAGTTCAAGCGGCCGCCGGTATACAGGTCCTTGAGCTCGACTTCAGCCGAGATGATCAACTTGACGTTGCGGTCATAGAACTCGTCGACCATGTTGATGAAACGGCGCGCAATGTCGTCGGTGGTGACGCCCATCTGCTCGACGCCGCTCAAGATCACCGCGTGGAAGATCTTGCCCAGTTCGATGTAGTCGTTCTGGCTGCGCGGGCCGTCGCACAGTTGACGGAACTCGAACCAGGCCACGTCATCGCAGGTGCGCAACGCGATGATTTCGCGGTTCTCGATCATCAACTTGTCGTTTTCCACCGCCTTCGTGCATTCCGGCGTCAGCGCGCGGAAGCTTTTCTTCAGGCTGTCATGCGCCGCTTCGTTCAGCGGGAAGTGGAACAACTCCGCTTGCTCGAGGTGACGCAGACGGTAGTCGACGCCGCTGTCGACGTTGACGATCTCGGTGTTCTGCTTGATCAGCGCGATGGCCGGCAGGAAGCGCGCACGCTGCAGGCCGTCCTTGTACAAGCCGTCGGGCACGATGTTGGAGGTGGCGACCAGGGTCACGCCGTTCTTGAACAGCTCTTCCATCAGGGTGCCGAGGATCATGGCATCGGTGATGTCGGAGACGAAGAACTCATCGAAGCAGATCACCCGCGCTTCTTCGGAGAAGCGCTTGGCGATGATGGTCAGCGGGTTCTTCTCGCCCGGCAGGGTCTTCATCTCTTCGTGCACACGCTTCATGAAGCGGTGGAAGTGCGTGCGGACCTTTTCCTTGAACGGCAGCGCCTCGAAGAACGTGTCGACCAGGTATGTCTTGCCCCGGCCGACGCCACCCCAGAAATACAGGCCCTTGACCGGCACGTGGTCTTTCTTGCCAAACAGCTTGCTGAACATCCCTGGTTTGCTCTGCGAGGCCGCGACCAGGTCGTCGTACAGGCGCTGCAAATGACGCACAGCATTTTCCTGGGCGGCGTCGTGGAAGAACTCAGGGCGTTTCAGATCAGCTTGATATCGTTCTAGGGGCGTCATAATTTCGTTAGCAAGGCAACAAAAACGGGCCGTCACTGTAACGACGGCCCTGGATAATGGCAATCAACCCTTGGTCGGGTTAATCCTCGATTGGGGTCAACGCAACGCGCAGCGCTTCAACGGCGGCATCGCGCGCCGTGCTGTCGGCGAACTCGGCGCTGTCAGCGACGGCGGCGCCGTCCAGCCATACGCTGAAGCTCAGGGCCTCGGTGCGTACGTCCAGCGCGGTGCCACTTTGCAGTTGCTTGGTCACGGCGCCCGCCGCCTTGCCATCGGCAAAGTTGCGCGACAGCAGCAATTGCTCGCCATCGGCGGCCAACAGGCGGAAGCGGAAACTGCCGTCGTCTTCACGAAAGCTCACGAAGCGCGCGGCTTTCGCGGCTTTTTTCTTGGTGGCGACCGGCGCGGCCGCCTGGTTGACGAACGAGCGCAGGCCAACCGCTTCGCGCAACTGGGCGAGGAACGGCGCAGCGACGGCACGGGCTTTCTTGGCGCCGACCAGCAGCAGGTCTTCCATGTCCGAAGGGCGCGACATCAGCTGGTGGTAACGCTCACGCGGCTCGGCCAGTTGGCTGTCCAGCAGTTGGAACAGACGGTTCTTCGCCTCGCCCCAGCCCAGCCCTTGCAGCAGCTCCGCGCGGAACTCTTCTTCCTGGGCCTTGGTTGCAAAGGCCTGGTACAGGGTGAACAGGTGCGAGTTGTCCGGGTCCTTGGCTTCGCCCGGCGCGCGGGAGTCAGTGACGATCCGCGAGATCGCGTCCTTCATGTCCTTGGCGCTGGTGAACAGCGGGATGGTGTTGTCGTAGCTTTTCGACATCTTGCGGCCATCCAGGCCCGGCAAGGTGGCGACGCTTTCTTCGATCAGCGCCTCGGGCATGGTGAAGAATTCCTGACCGTTGCCGAACAGGTGGTTGAAGCGCTGGCCGATGTCGCGGGCCATTTCCACGTGCTGGATCTGGTCGCGGCCGACCGGCACCTTGTGTGCGTTGAACATCAGGATGTCCGCCGCCATCAGCACCGGGTAGCTGTACAGGCCCATGCTGATGCCCGCATCCGGGTCTTCGCCGGCTTCGACGTTCTTGTCCACCGAGGCCTTGTAGGCGTGGGCGCGGTTAAGCAGGCCCTTGGCGGCCACGCAGGTGAGCAGCCAGGTCAGCTCGGGAATTTCCGGGATGTCGGACTGGCGA
Source organism: Pseudomonas aylmerensis (assembly GCF_001702265.1). GTDB lineage: Bacteria > Pseudomonadota > Gammaproteobacteria > Pseudomonadales > Pseudomonadaceae > Aquipseudomonas > Aquipseudomonas aylmerensis. The sequence goes on along the minus strand of NZ_MAUE01000005.1, from coordinate 188,201 downwards.
TAGAACGTTACCCGGTTCACGTCCAGGCCACCGGCCAGCCAGGTCGCGGCGATTTCCATGCGCGAGCGCTGGATGCGCTGCGGGTCATCGCACTTGATAAGGGCGTGGTAGTCGGCCAGGAAGTAGAAAGAGTCGGCATTGGCGTCCTGGCTGGCGAGAATCGCCGGGCGGATCGCACCGGCGTAGTTGCCCAGGTGCGGCGTGCCGGTGGTGGTGATGCCAGTGAGGATACGGGTACGAGTCGTCATGGGTAATCGCTTATCAGACTGCTATCAATTCGAGAGACGCGGCAGCACCAGATCCTTGAGATCGGTCAGCTTGCCGTGAAAAAAGTGTCCGCATTCTGCCACTTTCAGCAGCTCATGGGGGCGTTTCAGGGCGGCGGACCAGTCGTAGACGACTTGCGGGTCGACCACTTCGTCGGTTTCCGGCTGGATCAGGGTCAATGGGCAACCCTGGGGCAGCACGTCGGTATCACGCAGGCGCATCACCGCCGCGGCGACCATGAACAGGTGCGCGAGCTTTTCGCCCTTGGCTTCCAGGCGACCGCCCAGGCTGGCGGCCACGTAGCCTCCGAAGGAAAAACCCAGCAGCGTGATCGGCAGGTCGGGGTGCTTTTCCCGTAGCCAGGTGGCGGCCGCTTCGGCATCGTCCACTTCACCGGTGGCCATGTCGTGGGTGCCGGCACTCGCACCGACGCCACGATAATTGAAACGCAAAGTAATCAAACCGGCATCGCGGGCGGTGCGTTGCAGGGTCGATACAACTTTATTGAGCATGGTCCCGCCTTGCACCGGGTTAGGGTGGCAGATCAGCGCCAGGCCACGTGGCTCGGGGTGATCAAGGTACAGGGCTTCCAGTTGGCCTACCGGGCCATCGATCAAAACGGGGGTTTCACGCATGAGCAAGGAATGAACTCCGTGACCTCTCAAAGGGTCGACTCGTCTAGCTAAAAGTCTGTGCATGGCATCATTGCGAGCTTAATCGCGGTATACAGCGCAGGTCCGAGCCGTTAACGTAAAGCAAAGCCGTTTATAGAGGAAGGACTCGTGGAACACTCGCTCTTAGTTTGGTTGTTGCCGACTCTTGCCCTGGTTGCCGGTGTCGCCATTGGTTTCCTGGTTGCTCGCTTGCTGCCGAATGCCGCGCCTAACCGCACGCAGCGTCAGCTGGATGACATCCAGGAACGTTTTGACAGTTATCAGAACGAGGTTGTTACCCACTTCAACAGCACCGCGACCCTGGTCAAGAAGCTCACCCAGAGCTACCAGGAAGTACAGGATCACCTCGCCGATGGCGCCAACCGCCTGGCCCTCGACGACATCACCCGCCAGCGCCTGCTGGCCGCGCTGCATTCCGATGCACCGCAAGCTCCACGCGAGCGCCTGACCCCACCCCGGGAAAACCAGGAGCCGCCACGGGACTACGCGCCAAAAACGCCAAACGCCCCGGGCATGCTGGATGAGCATTACGGCTTGAAGAAGTAAATCATCTTCAAGCACTGAAAAAGCCCGGCTGATCGATGATCAGCCGGGCTTTTTTGTGGGTGCAAATCCATCAGGCAACCGCGCTCAACTGTGGGAGCTGGCTTGCCGGCGATGGCGGTGGGTCATTCAGCATCTGTGTCACTGAGACACCGCATTCGCGGGCAAGCCCGCTCCCACACTTTGATTGAGCCCAGGCTCGGGAGCGGCGTTGCTGCTGCGGCAACCCGCTCTCGATCTACATATGCTGCCCTTGGGAGCCAAATCCATCAGCCAACCCCGTCCAACTGTGGGAGCTGGCTTGCTGGCGATGGCGGTGGGTCATTTAGCCTCTGTGTTACTGAGACACCGCATTCGCGGGCAAGCCCGCTCCCACATTTAGATTGAGCCCAGGCTCGGGAGAGGCGTTGCTGCTGCAGCAATTCGCTTTCGATCTACACATGCTGCCCTTGGGAGCCAAATCCATCAGGCAACCCCGCTCAACTGTGGGAGCTGGCTTGCCGGCGATGGCGGTGGGTCATTCAGCATTTGTGTCACTGACACACCGCATTCGCGGGCAAGCCCGCTCCCACATTTAGATTGAGCCCAGCCTCAGGCTACGGGTTGCTCTTGCAGCAACCCGCTCTCAATCCGCACATGCCGTCCATGGAAGCGCTTGAGGCTGCTGCGATGGCCGACGCTGACAATGCTCAACCCCGGCAGCTCATCGATCAATGCCTGATACAGGCTCGCCTCATCCTCTTCATCCATCGCCGAAGTGGCTTCGTCCATGTACAGCCATTGCGGTGCAAACAGCAACGCGCGCGCGAAGGCCAGCCGCTGCTGCTCGCCCGGCGAGAGCATGCGCTGCCAGTGGTTGGCCTCGTCCAGGCGTGCGACCAGATGCGGCAGGCGGCAGGTTTCCAGCACCTGTGCATAACGTTCTGCCGGATAGACGCTGTCGTCCTGTGGATAACTCAACACGGCCTTCAAGGTGCCGATCGGCAGATAAGGTTTCTGCGGCAGGAACAAATAACGCGCCGCCGGCAGGCGAATACTGCCGTGCCCCGCCGGCCACAGATGGCCCATCGCACGCAGCAGGGTACTTTTGCCACTGCCGGAACGCCCGCTGAGCATCAGGCGCTGGCCAGGCTCCACGGTCATGTCGGCGGCGGTGAGCAAGTGGCGGCCATCGGCCAGGTCCATACCGAGGTCCTGCACCACCAGGCGCTCGCCTTCCGCGCGCACATCAATCGCCGGCGCACGCTGCTCGTTATCACGCATGGCCTGGTGGAAGCTCAGCAGACGATCACTCGTGGCGCGCCACGACGCCAGCTCCGAATACGCACTGATGAACCAGCTGAAGTTCTCTTGCACATTGCCGAACGCAGAGTTGATTTGCATCAGCTCGCCCAGCTCGATCTTGCCGGTGAAATAACGCGGGGCGGCGACGATAAAGGGGAAGATGATCGCGATCTGGCTGTAGCCAGCGGTGAAGAAGGTCAGGCGCTTGGACACTTTCATGATGTCCCAGAAGTTGTGCCAGACCTTGGCGAAGCGGGCGCTCAAGCGCTGGTTTTCATTCGGTTCGCCGTTGTACAGGGCGATGCTCTCGGCGTTTTCGCGCACGCGCACCATGGAGAAACGCAGGTCCGCTTCGAAGCGTTGTTGTTGGTTGCTCAGGCCGATCAAGCGACGGCCGATGAGGTGCGTGAGCCAACTGCCGACGGCGGCATAAAGCAGCGCACACCAGAACATGTAGCCCGGGATGGTGATGCCAAACACTTCGATGCTGCCCGACACGCCCCACAGGATGATCGAGAACGACACCAGGCTGACCACGTTGCGTAACAGCCCCAGGCCCAGGCTCAAGGTGCTTGAAGTGAAGTTGTTGAGGTCTTCGGAAATCCGCTGGTCCGGGTTATCGGTGTAACCGCCCTGCTCCAGCTGGTAGTAGTTCTTGTGGCCCAGCCAGCGCGCGAAGTGCTGCTCGGTAAGCCAGGCCCGCCAGCGGATGGTCAGCATCTGGGTCAGGTACAAGCGGTACACCGCGCCGAGAATCGCCACGGCGGCGATCCCGCCGAAGTAGCCGATCAACTGCCAGAAAGCCGCCGTGTCCTTCTTCTCCAAGGCGTTGTAGAAGTCTTTGTACCAGTGGTTGATCCAGACCGAAATTGCCACGCTGAACAACGACAGGCCAATCACCGCAGCCAGCAGCAGCCAGGCCTTGCCTTTCTCTTCACTGCGCCAATACGGCGTGATCATCGCCCAGGTTCGGCGGAAGAATTGCCCACGCACCGCGTCATTGACCGCGGAATACTCAGCGTTCTGATTCATCGTTCAGGCTCGGTAGGGTAAAGAATGACAGGCGTTTGAACCGATCATAGACGATCGGTTCAGGGCTCCGTGCGGCCTGAAGCAGATTGTTCAGACTTCGTTCAGCGCCGTACCGGGCGCTTCTGCAACTTGCGCTGCAAGGTGCGGCGGTGCATGCCGAGGGCGCGGGCAGTGGCGGAGATGTTGCCTTCGTGCTCGGTCAGCACGCGCTGGATGTGTTCCCACTGCAGGCGGTCAACCGACATCGGGTTTTCCGGCACCAGGGTGTCGAGGTCGGCGTGCTCGGAGAGCAAGGCGGCCAACACGTCGTCGGCGTCCGCCGGTTTGCACAGGTAGTTACAGGCGCCGCGCTTGATGGCCTCGACAGCGGTGGCGATGCTGGAGTAACCGGTAAGGATCACCACGCGCATTTCCGGGTCGAGCTCCAGCAGCTTGGGCAGCAGCACCAGGCCGGAGTCGCCATCCATTTTCAGGTCGAGCGCGGCATAGTCCGGCAGGTCGGCCTGGGCGATGGTCAGGCCCTCCTCGGCCGAACCTGCGGTGCTCACGCGAAAGCCGCGACGACTCATGGCGCGCGCCATCACGCGGGTAAAGGTGGCGTCGTCATCTACCAGCAGCAGGTGCGGCAGTTCTTCGCCTTCGACTTGGATCTCGTCACTCATCGATATCTCCTCGTGCGACACGGGGCAGGCGCAGCTCGGTGAGCGTGCCACCTTCCTCATGACTATAGAGCTTCACTGAGCCGCCCGCGCGGGTCACGCTGGCCTTGCTCAAAAACAGGCCGAGGCCGAAGCCTTTGCCCTTGGTGGTAAAGAAGGGTTTGCCGATCTGCTCGGCAATGGCCAGCGGCACGCCCGCGCCGTGGTCGCGAATGCTGATGGTGACGTTTTCGGCGTCCCAGTCCAGTTGCACGCCCAGGCCTTCGGGGCAGGCGTCGGCGGCATTGTTCAGCAGGTTCAGCAGCGCTTGGGTCAAGTCTGGCGGCGGCGCCATGCGTGGCACTGTGCCCTGCCCCAGCAGGTTGAAACGGTAACTGGCCTCGGGACGCATCAGGTGCCAGCGGTTCAGGGCTTCGTCGAGCCACTGGGTCACATCCTGCATCTCCACCGCCAGGCGGCGATTGGCCTCGGCGGCGCGCACCAGTTGCTGCAGAGTCTGCTTGCACTGCTTGACCTGTTCCTGCAGCACGCTCAAATCGTCCTGCAGGGCCGGGTCGTGATGGTCCTGGGTCATTTCCTTGAGCAGCACGCTCATGGTCGCCAGCGGTGTACCCAATTCATGAGCGGCGCCGGCAGCCTGGGTGGCGACCGCGAGCAACTGTTGGTCGCGCAGGCCTTCTTCACGACGAATGGCGCGCAATTCTTCCTGGCGGCGCAACTCTTCGGCCATGCGAGCGGCGAAGAAGGTGATCACGGCGGCGGACAGCGCAAAACTCAGCCACATCCCGTAGATCTGCAGGTTTTCGCGGGCGATGGGGAAGGTTTGCAGCGGATAGAAGCGCGCGAGCAACAGGGTGTACAGGGTCAGGGCGATACCCGACAGCACCACCGAGTAGCGCCACGGCAAGGTTACGGCGGCGATGGTCAGTGGCACCAGGTAATAAGACACGAACGGGTTGGTGGAACCGCCGGAGAAATACAGCAACACACTGTGGATAAACAGGTCGCAGGCCAATTGCAGGGCGTATTCCAGCTCGGTCACCGGCCACGTGGTGCGCAACCGGATCGCGGTGAACACGCACAGCACGATGGAGAAACCGAGGGTCACGGCCAGTTGCAGCCACGGCAGCGGCAACAGGTCGAACCAATAGGCGAGCCCGACGGAGCCGGCCTGCGCGGCCAGTACCAGGGTGCGGATGAACGTCAGGCGCCAGAGGTTCTGGCGGGTGGCGGAAGTCAGTTTTACGGCGGCGAGCATGAGCTCTCCCGGTGAGCGCTGCAGGCGGATCGGCACGAGTATAAACGAAGCGGCGCCTCGGGCATTGGGTGTGTGGCTCTTTGACGCAGGGCGCCGCAGCTTCACGTGGCACGCTTCAAACAGCAGGGATCCGCGGGCCTTTTAGCTTGTAGCTCGCAGCTTGAAACTTTTTTTTCTAATTCGTAAACCCGAAGAACCCGATGCCACCGTCTACAGTCATACCCGATACGAACACCCTAAGGAGCTTCCATGTCTCGTTTCACTCGCAGTGCAGCCATTTTCACCCTCAGCGCCAGCGCCCTGGCCAGCCTCCCGGCCCTGGCTGCCGATGAACTGCATTACAACCAGATTTCCCTGCGTGCCGAAGTCAGCCAGGAAGTGGCCCGCGACAAGATGATCGTCACCCTCTACACCGAGTCCCAGAACACCGACCCGGCCAAGCTCGCCGCCGAAATCACCACCACCCTGAACAAGGCCCTGGGCGAGGCGCGCGAAGTCAAAGGCGTGACCTTGCGCCAGGGCAGCCGCAATAGCTACCCGATCTACGACAACAAGAACCAGAAGATCACCGGCTGGCGTGAGCGCGCTGAACTGCGCCTGGAAAGCGCGGACTTCCCGGCACTGTCGAAACTCACCGGCGAGTTGCTCAACACCCTGAAAATGGAAAACATGGACTTCGCCATCGCCGACGCCACGCGCAAGGCCAGCGAAGACGCGCTGCTCAAGGACGCGGTTGCCGCCTTCAAAGCCCGCGCACAACTGGCCACCGACGCGCTGGGCGGCAAGGGTTACAAGATCGTCAACTTGAACTTCAACACCAATGGCTACCCACAACCTTATGCCCGTGGCGGGATGATGATGAAGGCGGCCATGGCCGATTCGGCACCGACGCCGGAAGTAGAAGCCGGTACCAGCCAGGTCAGCATGAGCGCTGACGGGGTGATCGAAGTCTTGCAATAACCACGACCTGGACAAAACAAAGGCGCAGCCCTCACGGGTTTGCGCCTTTTTTTGCGATGTGTCCCCATGGACACGTCATATCCAGCGGCACATTCAATGGAATCAACCCACCGGTTTTCGTTACGCAAATAGTGCCAAGGCTAACAGGGAGTGCAGTGGCGGTACTTATTCACTTCACGAGAACTGAAAACCATGTACGCACCCTCCAGCAACACCGCTCCTCCTCGGCACCCCATCTCCCCTCTGTCAAACGAGCAGACAAAGACCAGCGAGACAGCCACCCCTGCGGCGCGACAGGGCAATCCTGGCCTATCGACATCCCCCCACGAAACAGCGTTGCTCAACGAATACCTGGCAGCGGTGCAGAGCAAAGCAGAGGGTAAAAAACCCGGGCTTATCAAAGTCCCCCGCGAGAGCAATCTCGGCCAGTGGCTCGAAGTCTATCGGGCGCAATTGCAGCATCCTGTGGTTCAAGGCTGGATGCGTGGCCAGAAGATCGACCCGACCACCCTTATCGCCGTCAATCCGCGCACAGGCACTCTGACAGCCGCCGCGGACGGCAAGATGAAAACGTTCACCCTCACGGACAACTCCGGTTGGGGTCAAGTCAGCCGCCCGCTGCTTGAAGCGGCCAAAGTCATTGCGCCAGGAACTGTAGAGAAATTGCAGATGCGCTTTGGCGACGACTTCATCCAAGTGCGCGCAGGGTTGGTTGCCAACTTCCAGGGTGAACGCCTTCCAACATCACTGACCGAGGGCAGGTCACAAATCAGGCGCCTGGAGCACAACCAAGCCTTCGACCCCCTCTCGCCTGAGGATCCCGTACGCCCGGCGAACCAGCGCTCGGCGCAAGCGCTTGAACAGCTCAAGCTGCGTGCCGAAACCTTTTACGCCCAGGCGCCCCAGGCGTTGGCCTACAAACACCTGGCAGTGGAAGTTGCCGAGACATTGCCAAATGTGCGCGCCCAAGCAAAACAATGGGCGGAGTCGGTCATTTTCAAACTGACGGGCAAACACGTGGATGCCGACACCCTTTATCTCAACCGTTTCAACAGTTCGCAAAGCGCATCAACGGCTACCGGCTGGGAGCATATGGGCGAGGAGCCAACCGCCTCCCTGCGCCTGCCGGATGCACTGCTGAAGAACTTCTCTGAAAACGACTGGGTCCCCGGCAATCTGGACTCGGAAGCCGGTTTATATATAGACGGGCCAGGTAAAAGTAGAACGGGTGGGTACGGTGCGCATAACCAATTCCCACTGGCTCCTTCGGTGTTGATGCATGCCAGTTGGAAAACCGACTTCCAATCGGTCATGACGCAGAAAATCGACGATTTCTGGAATACCCACGGCACCGATTACCAGACAGCAATCAAAGGCGAGTTCGCCTATCAGGCCCGAAAACAACTGAAGACGGTCGCCGCCAGGCCGGCGGCCGAGCAAACGCTACAAGCACCCGAGCATCGGTTCACGCGGGAAGACTACCGCTTGGTCATGGGCGCGGTCTCCAACCTTCCGCTTGACGAAAATGCACCGCTCAATGTCGAACAACTCAAGTCCCAGGCGCCTGTAAAAGGTGTAGTCCAGGCGCATGCCTTCAATATCAAGGGCTTCTTGTCCAACGATATTGTGCGGTTCAGTGCTGCCGACGGTGGCCGCCAGGTCCTCTACATACCGGGCTCGGAACCCGCCTTCCTGCGGTTCGACTCCCTGGAGAAACTGGATCAATGGGTAATCGACCAAGCCAAGGATCCGAAAAAACGCGAATCCTTGATGAAACATTTCCCACTGATCGCCCGCCAGGACCACGAGCCCGGGACGATTGAAAAACTGGCAGGCATTTTCATGCCCATAGTGTCGTTTACCAATGTGGCCAGAAAAACCGAAGGCTTGGACAGCACGTTCGAAAAGCTCGCCAGTGGAGAAGTGAAAGATCCGACGTTCGATGGTGACGGCTCGAATATTGAGGGTGACGTCTTCTCCGCTATCGCCACCGCGACTAAGGCGCGCATGACCAGTGACGCCGACGTAATGATCAAGTCCAACAGTGAAGTAACGCGGGACACCTGGCTTAACGACATTACCGTGGCAGCGGGTTTGCTGGCCAAGCTGGCACCCATCGCCGCCCCTGTGGCCGCCGCGGCGGTGGCTACCGGGTTGGCCGAGCTGGCACTTGGGGTGGAAAAACAAGCCTCGGGCGATACCCTGGCTGAACGCAATGACGGAGCATCAAAGGCATTCGATGGCTTGCTGAATATGTTGTTCTCGGTGGGCGCCAGTGGCTCGGTTGAAGACCCGATTGTGCCCCCTGAAGAAAGCCCCATCACGCCCACCCCGAACGAGCCGCCGCGGGTGGAAAGCCCACAAACCGTGTCGGCTCCCAACCGCCTGCAGCCCAGCCAAGCGGGCAACCTCAATCAATACGCGGTACCGAACGGCGAGCAACTCATCGAAACGGCTGTACGTAACACGAAGGGTATCTACCAGGTTAAAGAGGCAACCACCGGACTGGACCAGTGGTTTATTCGCTACACCGACGAAAAGGGTATTCGCCAGGTATTTGAGATAAAAAGCGATTTCAAACTGAGCAATGATTATGTGCAGATTATTGAACCTGGCACCGGCAAGCCGGTAATGACAGTACACACTGACGGAAACGGTGAATGGGCCCGCATCAAAACCGATGGCGGCATGAAGTGGCCGTGGCAACGTGCACCTTCACCAACGCCCAGCAACGATCTCAAGGCAGAGCCCAGGCTTTCCGATGGCTTCGAAATTCTCGGCGACGCCAAAACCAGTGGGGCCGACAAGTTTGATGAGATCTTTAAATACAACCGCAACACCGCCTACCAACAAGGGGTGAGCAACTTTGAAGAGGACGGTATTTTCAAAAGAAAGCTCACGGTTTCCTGGACTGTCGAGGAAGAGAACTTCGAAGTTTTTCCCAGTGAAAAGGCGCAACCCAATGAGTATGGCTCAACTGACTATTCGCCAAACTTTTTAAAAGATTTGAACCGTGACCGTTATTCCGTGCGGATCAAGCAACCCGACGGGTACACCACGGTGGAACTGGATGCCACGGGAAGCGCCGACGGAGCAACATTGCGTATGCGCCTGCAGCAGTTTGAGCAAGCAGTTCCGGATGCGAACATGCGCGCGCGCATCTCCGAAGTTGCTCATCAGGGCAGTGTCGCCCCGACATCGGTGGAGCTGAAAATAAATCAACTGCAAGATCACGTGGGGTTCAAAGGCAAGGACACCCACTACGTCATCACCTATGACCCTGCCACCAATGAGGCCCAGGTCAGCTTCGACGCTCAAATGACACTGCTTGATCTGGACAAGGATGCCGCCCCAATTCCCAACACAGCCGCCGCCACCGAACGAACTTTCCACATTCGAGAAAGCAACGATCTGGAACAAGAGGCCAATCCATACGTCATCGATACCAGCGCGCCCTTTACCTTGAGGACGTCGATTATCACCGACCATCAATAGCCCTGCCGCTACCTGAAAAACCAGAACGGCGGTAACCTCGGTTACCGCCGTTTTCGTTAGGACAGCGTTAGTTTCCTGCCACTTCAGGGGTCTCCATGGAAAGAATTGCTTTCAAACCGCTCCTCCTTGCCGCAGGCCTGCTGGCCTTTATGCCGATGGCCCACGCGGCCAGCACCCTGGTCTATTGCTCCGAAGCCAGCCCCGCCGGCTTCGATCCCAGCCAGTACACCAGCGGCACCGATTTCGATGCCTCTGCCGAAACTGTGTTCAACCGTTTGACCCAGTTCAAGCGTGGCGGCACCGAAGTCGAACCTGGCCTGGCGACGAGCTGGGATATCTCCAAAGACGGCCTGACCTACACCTTCCACCTGCGCGATGGCGTCAAGTTCCACACCACCGACTTCTTCACCCCTACCCGCGACTTCAATGCGGATGACGTGCTGTTTACCTTCAACCGCCTGCTGGATGCCGACAGTCCGTTCCGCAAGGCCTACCCCTCCGAGTCGCCGTATTTCACCGACATGGGGTTGAACACCACGATCAAAAACGTCGAAAAACTCGACGAACACACCGTGCGCTTCAACCTCAACAACGTGGATGCCTCGTTCGTGCAGAACCTGGCGATGAGTTTTGCTTCGGTGCAGTCCGCCGAATATGCCGCCCAACTGCTGAAACAAGGCAAAGCCGAAGACATCAACCAGAAGCCCGTGGGCACCGGGCCGTTCGTGTTCAAGCGCTACCAGAAAGACTCGCAGATTCGCTACGTGGCGAATAAACAGTACTGGAAGCCCGAGGATGTGAAGCTCGACAACCTGGTGTTCGCCATCACCCCGGACGCCGCCTCGCGCCTGCAGAAGCTCAAGGCCGGTGAGTGCCAGGTCAGCGGTTACCCGCGCCCTGCCGACATCGACGTGATGAAACAGGACCCCAACCTGCGCGTGCTGCAGCAAGCCGGTTTCAACCTGGGCTTCCTGGCCTACAACGTGACCCACCCGCCGCTGGACCAGCTCAAGGTGCGCCAGGCTCTGGATATGGCCATCGACAAGCCGGCGATCATCAAGGCCGTGTACCAGAGCGCCGGGCAATTGGCGCAGAACGCGTTGCCTCCGGCGCAGTGGTCTTATGACCCGAACATCAAGGATGCGCCCTACGATCCGACCAAGGCGCGGGCGCTACTAAAAGAAGCAGGGGTTGCACCGGGTACGACCATCAACTTGTGGGCGATGACGGTCCAGCGTGCCTCCAATCCGAATGCGCGCATGTCGGCGCAGATGATTCAGCAGGATTGGGAAAAGGTCGGCATCAAGGCCAATATCGTCAGCTATGAGTGGGGCGAATACATCAAGCGCGCCAAAAATGGCGAGCACGACGCGATGATTTATGGCTGGACGGGCGACAATGGTGACCCGGATAACTGGCTCGGCGTGCTCTACAGTTGTGCTGCGGTCAAGGGCAGCAACTACGCAAAATGGTGTAACCCGGCGTACGACAAACTGGTGCAGGAAGCGAAGGTCAGCAGCGACCGCGAGCAGCGCATCAAGTGGTATCAACAGGCGCAAAAAATACTTAAGGAACAAGTACCTATAACGCCTATTGCGAATTCGACGGTTTTCCAACCGCTGCGCAAGGAAGTGCGCGACTTCAAGATCAGCCCGTTCGGCCTGACGCCGTTCTACGGCGTGAGTCTAGATAAGTAACAGCAGCGCCCCAACCGAGTGCGCTAGACGCCTCGGTTGGGCTTTTTTGGTGCGCCTGTTGCACCGAAAAAACCCTCGAAATAGACGCAATTGTGTAGAAACTTTCATAATTGCGACATTCCTGTACGTTCGTACCACTGTTTCAGCCTCGCAACGGTTCAGCATCTTGCAATGGGTATGGCGCCTGCATAAGTATCCGCAGGCCGACTCACGAGGTCGCCCTCACCACCAAAAATGACAACAAATCATGAGGCCAACATGCTTAAACACGCAGTCCTTCCGTTATTAGTGAGCGCTGGCCTTATGGCCGCGGCCCCTTTCGCCCATGCGGCGACTAACCTGGTGTTCTGCTCCGAAGGGAGCCCGGCTGGTTTCGATCCAGGCCAGTACACCACCGGAACAGACTTCGATGCTTCGGCCGAAACCATGTTCAACCGCCTGACCCAGTTCGAACGCGGCGGCACCGCTGTGATTCCTGGGCTCGCCACCAGCTGGGACGTGTCCCCGGATGGCCTGACGTACACCTTCCACCTGCGCGACGGCGTCAAGTTCCACACCACCCCGTACTTCAAGCCGACCCGTACCTTCAATGCCGATGACGTGCTGTTCACGTTCAACCGCATGATCAACAAGGACGACCCGTTCCGCAAAGCCTACCCCACCGAGTTCCCGTACTTCACGGACATGGGGATGGACACCAACATCAAGAACATCGAGAAAGTCGATGACCACACCGTCAAGTTCACCCTTGGCACCGTGGACGCCGCTTTCATCCAGAACCTGGCCATGAGCTTCGCCTCGGTCCAGTCCGCCGAGTACGCAGCCCAACTGCTGAAGAACGGCACGCCGCAAGACATCAACCAGAAGCCGATCGGCACCGGTCCGTTCGTGTTCAAGAGCTACCAGAAAGACTCGAACATTCGCTACACCGGCAACAAGGACTACTGGAACCCTGCCGATGTGAAGATCGATAACCTGATCTTCGCCATCACCACCGACCCGTCGGTGCGTATCCAGAAGCTCAAGAAAAACGAATGCCAGATCACCTTGTTCCCGCGTCCGGCCGACCTCAAGGCGCTGGGCGAAGACAAGGACCTGAAACTGCCGCACCAGGCCGGTTTCAACCTGGGCTACATCGCCTACAACGTCATGGACAAGGTCAAGGGCAGCGACCAGCCGAACCCACTGGCAGACCTGCGCGTGCGCCAGGCGCTGGACATGTCGGTGAACAAGCAGCAGATCATCGACTCCGTGTACCAGGGCGCGGGCCAACTGGCCGTCAACGCCATGCCGCCAACCCAGTGGTCGTATGACACCACCATCAAGGATGCCAAGTACGACCCTGAGAAAGCCAAGGCGCTGCTCAAGGAAGCGGGCATCAAGGAAGGTACCGAGATCGTGCTATGGGCCATGCCGGTCCAGCGTCCGTACAACCCGAACGCCAAGCTGATGGCTGAAATGCTGCAGAACGACTGGAAGAAGATCGGTCTGAACGTAAAAATCACCAGCTATGAGTGGGGCGAGTACATCAAGCGCTCCAAAGGCGGCGAGAACCAGGCCATGATCATTGGCTGGAGCGGTGACAATGGTGACCCGGACAACTGGCTGAACGTGCTGTTCGGCTGCGACTCCCTGGCCGGTAACAACTTCTCCAAATGGTGCGACAAGAAATTCGATGGCATCGTGAAAGAAGCCAAGGCTACCTCGGATGTCGCCAAACGCACCGAGCTGTACAAGCAGGCGCAACATATCCTCAAAGATGCAGTCCCGATGACACCTATCGCGCACTCGACGGTGTATCAACCCATGCGCACCACCGTGCAGGACTTCAAGATCAGCCCGTTTGGCTTGAACTCCTTCTACGGCGTGAGCGTAAGCGGCAAGTAAGGATCATTGACGGCGACGTTTCATAACGTCGCCGTTATTGCATCCGCCTGGACCGTAGGAAACAGACCACGTTCGCAGTCGTTGCCTCCTACAGCAACGCACTGCGATACGCAGCTCTTTTGCCTACAAGGTCAGTCCGATTTTGCGCATTTACTGCGAAGTCCGCGACCCATAACGTCGTAGGACAGCAGAGGCTGAAATCTGGGAAAGGCACTTGCTGTGTGTGGGATCAGTGATGTCTCCCTGGCCGCAAGGCCTGGGTGATTGCTCGCTGATGACAACTACAAACAAGGATCGGGATCGTCATGCGCCATACCACCGTTCTATCCGCAATTTTCGGCACCAGCCTGCTGGCTGTCGCCACGCTGGGCCAGGCCGCCGACAAGAAGAGCCTGGTGTTCTGCTCCGAAGGCAGCCCGGCAGGGTTTGACACTGCGCAATACACCACCGCCACCGACAACGATGCGGCCGAGCCGCTGTACAACCGCCTGGTTGAGTTTGAAAAGGGCGCGACTAATGTCGTACCTGGGCTGGCGACCAAGTGGGATATTTCCGAAGACGGCTTGACCTACACCTTCCACCTGCGTGAAGGGGTGAAATTCCACAGCAACAAGGAATTCAAGCCGACGCGCGATTTCAACGCGGACGACGTGCTGTTCACCTTCAACCGCATGCTTGACCCCGACCATCCGTTTCGCAAGGCCTACCCCACCGAGTTTCCGTACTTCAACGGGATGAGCCTGAACAAGAACATCGCCAAGGTCGAGAAAACCGGCCCGTACACCGTGGTGATGACGCTGAACACGGTCGATGCTGCCTTCGTGCAAAACATCGCCATGAGCTTCGCCTCGATCCTGTCGGCCGAATACGCCGACCAGTTGCTCAAGGCCGGCAAACCCAGCGACATCAACCAGAAGCCGATCGGCACCGGACCGTTCGTGTTCCAGCGCTACCAGAAAGATTCGCAGATCCGTTATGCCGGCAACAAACAGTACTGGGACCCGAGCAAGGTCAAGCTCGATCAGTTGATCTTCGCCATCAACACCGACGCATCGGTGCGCGTGCAGAAGCTCAAGGCCGGCGAATGCCAGGTCACCCTGCACCCGCGTCCGGCGGACGTGGAGGCCCTCAAGGCCGACCCGAACCTGCAACTGCTGACCAAGCCTGGCTTCAACCTCGGCTATATCGCCTACAACGTGCGCCATAAGCCGTTCGACCAGCTCGAAGTGCGCCAGGCGCTGGACATGGCGGTAAACAAGCAGAGCATCCTGAATGCCGTGTACCAGGGCGCGGGCCAATTGGCGGTCAACGCCATGCCGCCGACGCAGTGGTCCTACGACGACACCATCAAGGACGCCGCCTACAACCCGGAAAAGGCCAAGGAACTGCTCAAGGCTGCCGGTGTGAAGGAAGGCACCGAAATCACCCTGTGGGCGATGCCGGTGCAACGGCCGTACAACCCCAACGCCAAGCTGATGGCCGAGATGCTGCAAAGCGACTGGGCCAAGATCGGCCTCAAGGTCAAGATCGTCAGCTACGAATGGGGCGAATACATCAAGCGCACCAAGAACGGTGAGCACGATATCAGCCTGATCGGCTGGACCGGCGACAACGGTGACCCGGACAACTGGCTGGGTACCCTCTACAGCTGCGACGCCATCGGCGGGAACAACTACTCCATGTGGTGTGACCCGGCGTACGACAAGCTGATCAAGCAAGCCAAGGTCGTCACCGACCGAGAACAAAGGACTGTTCTGTACAAACAGGCGCAGCAACTGCTCAAGCAGCAGGTGCCGATCACGCCGGTCGCCCACTCGACGGTCAACCAGCCGTTAAGCGCCAAAGTCGAAGATTTCAAAGTGAGCCCCTTCGGCCGCAACGTGTTCTCGGGCGTCAGTATCAACCCATAAAAAAATAACCGGATGCAGGGGAGCGAAACTCGCTCTCCGGCAAACGTGCAGCCTTTTGTTGGGAATTTTCCTACGGCAAACGTTTGCAATAGCTTGAACGAGTTACACACCCAATAGCCGGATCACCAAAAAAGACCGGCATAAAAAAGAGAACCAAAGGAGCTTCAACCAATGAAACTGAGCAGCAAAGCGCTTCTGGCCCTGGCCATCAGCAGCATCACGGCTACCGCCTTCGCTGAATCCGCCAGCCAGGAATTCGTCCCCACCACACTGGCCGGCACCAGCGCTCAAAGCGAGGCCAAAGGCTTTATCGAAGATTTCAGCCTGGGCGGCACCACGCGCAACTGGTACTCCCACGAAAGCAAATACCGTGGCGGCACCTTCGAATACAAGAAGAACGGTGTAACCCGTACCGACCGTAACCGTACCAACTGGGTACAGGGCACCATCATCAACGGCAGCTCGGGCTTCACCCAAGGCACCGTAGGCGTCAAGACCGAATTGGCGGTCTACAACGCGCTGGTCCTGGACCGTAACAAGCGTGACATCAAGGGTGGTTCCAACCGTACCCTGGCTGACTCCGACGGTGATGCAGTAGGCCAGTGGAGCAAACTGGGCCTGGCCAACGTGCAGTTCCGCGTATCGAACACCACGTTGACCGCCGGTCGTCAGAACTTCAGCAGCGGCATCGTCGACACCATCGGCAACCGTGCACTGCCATCGAGCTTCGAAGGTGTGAGCTTCAACAGCGAAGAATTCAGCAACCTGTCGTTCCAGGGCGGCGTGTTTGACCGCGTTTCGCCACGTACCGAACAGAGCCTGTCGAAATTCCGTACCGAATACGGCAATGGCGCGGAGACCGATAAGGTGTCCACACTGGGCCTGAACTACCAGCCGCTGAAAAGCCTGAAAGTCAGCGTCTTCGGCGCTAACGTGAAGGACTTCTGGAACCAGTACTACTTCGGCGCAACCCACGAGCTGGGCGATGCACAGCAACTGGCGCTGACCACCGGTTTCAACTACTACAAAACCGTCGATGAAGGCAAAAAAGAGATGGGGAAAATCGACAACGATACCTTCTCCCTGTCCCTGGGCCTGGCTCACCAGGCTCACAGCCTGACCTTCTCCTACCAGCAAGTGAACGGTAACGAGTACTTCGATTACCTGCACGAAACCAACGGTATCTACCTCGCCAACTCCCTGACCTCTGACTTCAACGGTCCGAACGAGAAATCCTTCCAGATCGCCTACGGCATCAACATGGCCGAATACGGCGTGCCAGGCCTGAAGTTCAACGCCTACTCGGCGCGCGGCTGGGACATCGACGGCACTCACTACACCGGCAACAACGGCCGGGCCAAGTTCGCCTACGACGGCATCCAGAAACAAGACGGCGAAAAACACCAGGAATACGGTGTAGGCGCTTCTTACGCCATCCAGAGCGGCGCTCTCAAGGCCACCACCGTGCGCGCAACCTACGTTGAGCACCGTGGCAGCGAGTTCCAATCCGACGGCAGCATCAAAGAATTCCGCCTGGTCACCACCATCCCGTTCAACATTCTTTAATTAGCACCAGGTAAACGGCGGGCTCAGGACGAGCCTGCCGTCTACGCTTGTCTGGTCCCATCGATTGCAGAGGGCTCTGAATGAAAATGCTCCCGCTACAAGCCGCCATTGCCGCTGCGCTGTTGAGCGTGGCGATCGGCGTTTCGGCCAAACCGCTGGTAGTCTGCACCGAAGCCAGCCCGGAAGGCTTCGACCCGGTCCTGTACACCACGGCCGTCACCGCTGATGCCGCCGCTGAAACCCTGTTCAACCGCCTGGTGGACTTCAAGCCCGGCACCACCGAAGTGATCCCCGCGCTGGCCAAAGACCTGCCGCAGATCAGCGCCGATGGCCTGACCTACACCTTTCACCTGCGTGACGACATCAAGTTCCACACCACCGACTACTTCAAACCCACGCGCAACATGAACGCCGACGACGTGCTCTGGAGCTTCCAGCGCCAGCTGGACCCGAATCACCCGTGGCATAACAAGTCCCTCGTGGGCTACCCGTACTTCGAAAGCATGGGCTTCAAGGAACTGCTCAAGAGCGTGGAAAAGACCGACGATCACACCGTCGTCTTCACCCTGACCCGCCCTGAGGCACCGTTCCTGGCCGACCTGGGCATGGCATTCTCTTCAATCCACTCGAAGGAATACGCCGACCAGTTGCTGAAATCCGGCAAGACCGAAGACCTCAACGCCAAGCCCATCGGCACGGGTCCGTTCATCTTCAACCGTTATCAGAAAGACGCCCAGGCGCGATTCAAGGCCAACCCGGACTACTTCCGCGGCAAACCAGCAGTCGACCCGCTGATCCTGGCGATCACCACCGATAACAACGTGCGCCTGCAGAAGCTCAAGGCCAACGAGTGCCAGATCGCGCTGTTCCCCAAGCCGGATGACATTCCAAGCATCAAGCAAGACCCGAACCTGAAAGTCGACGAACTGGCGGCGATGACCACCAGTTACACCGCGTTGAACACCACTCACAAATACATGAGCGATGCGCGGGTACGTCACGCGATCAACATCGCGTTCGACAAGACCGGCTATACCGAAGCCCTGTTCGGCAAAGGCAATGCGGTGGTCGGTACCGGCCCTTATCCGCCGACCTTGCTGGGTTTCAGCGACAAACTGAAGAACCCGCCCCGCGACCTGGACAAGGCCCGCGCCCTGCTCAAGGAAGCCGGCGTACCGGAAGGCACCGAGTTCACCCTGTTCACCCGTAACGGCGGCGGCCCGACCAACCCCAACCCGATGCTCGGCGCCCAGCGCATGCAGGCGGATCTGGCGCAGATTGGCCTGAAGATCAACATCAAAGTCATGGAATGGGGCGAGATGCTCAAGCGCGCCAAGAACGGCGAGCACGACATGGTTTCGGCTGGCTGGGTCGGTGACAACGGCGACCCGGACAATTTCCTGACCCCAAACCTGAGTTGCGATGCTGCGAAAAACGGCGAAAACTACGCCCGCTGGTGTAACAAAGAGTTTCAAGCCTTGATCGACAAGGCTCGCGCCATCGCTGAACCCGGCCAGCGCGCTGCACTCTATGAACAAGCACAGGACGTTTTCGAGAAGGACCAACCATGGCTTCCCATGGCTTACCCGAAACTGTTCACCGCCATGCGCAAGAACGTAGAAGGCTTCACCCAAAGCCCTCTGGGGACAAATAACTTCGCCACCACCCAGGTGAAGTAAATAAGAAAAACGCTCGGCGCCTTCGCTATTGAAGGCGTCGAACCTGCCTAACCGGCTGATTGAGGTACACAACAAGATGTTTAGTTTTATTGCCCGCCGACTGGGGTTACTGATCCCCACGTTTTTCGGCATCACGTTGCTGACGTTTGCGTTAATTCGCATGATCCCTGGCGACCCCGTAGAAGTCATGATGGGCGAACGCCGCGTCGATCCCGAGATGCACGCACAGGCAATGGAACGCCTTGGCCTTAACAAGCCGTTGTATGCGCAATACCTGGACTATGTCGGCAAGCTCGCCCAGGGCGACCTTGGCGAATCGCTGCGCACCCGCACCAGCGTGTGGACCGAGTTCACCGCGCTTTTCCCGGCGACCCTGGAACTGTCCATGGCCGCCCTGTTGTTCGCCGGCATCCTGGGCCTGCTGGCCGGGGTGATTGCGGCACTCAAGCGAGGATCCCTGTTCGACCATGGGGTGATGGGCATCTCCCTCGCGGGATATTCGATGCCGATCTTCTGGTGGGGCCTGATCCTGATCATGTTCTTCTCGGTAAGCCTGGGCTGGACCCCGGTATCCGGGCGTATCGACCTGCTCTACGACATCGAGCCGCGCACCGGCTTCATGCTGATCGACACCCTGCTGGCTGACGAGCCGGACGCGTTTTTCGACGCCCTGCACCACCTGATCCTGCCGGCCATCGTGCTGGGCACCATCCCGCTGGCGGTGATTGCGCGGATGACCCGTTCGTCGATGCTCGAAGTGCTGCGCGAAGACTACATCCGCACCGCCAAGGCCAAAGGCCTGTCGCCGGCGCGCGTGGTGTTCGTGCATGGCCTGCGTAACGCGCTGATCCCGGTACTGACCGTGGTCGGCCTGCAAGTCGGCACCCTGCTGGCCGGTGCGGTCCTGACCGAAACCATCTTCTCGTGGCCCGGCATCGGCAAATGGCTGATCGAAGCCATTGGCGCGCGGGACTACCCGGTGGTGCAGAACGGCATCCTGTTGATCGCCTGCCTGGTGATCCTGGTGAACTTCGTGGTGGATATCCTCTACGGCTTCGCCAACCCACGCATCCGTCACCAGCGCTGAGATCATGACCATGACCACACCTACTCAAGTGTCAGCAGTCGATCAGAGCCTGCTGTACCCGTCCCCGTACAAAGAATTCTGGCAAGCCTTTTCCAAGAACAAAGGCGCGGTTGCCGGCCTGCTGTTCATGTTGCTGATCGTGTTCTGCGCGATCTTCGCCCCCTGGGTCGCCCCGCATAACCCCAGCGAGCAATACCGTGACTTCCTGCTGACCCCGCCATCGTGGCTGGAAGGCGGGCAGATCCAATTCCTGCTCGGTACCGATGAACTGGGCCGTGACTTGCTTTCGCGCCTGATCCAGGGCTCACGCCTGTCCTTGCTGATCGGCCTGTCGTCGGTGGTGATGTCGCTGATCCCGGGGATTCTGCTGGGGCTGTTCGCCGGGTTCTTCCCGCGCTTGCTCGGCCCGACCATCATGCGCCTGATGGATATCATGCTGGCCCTGCCGTCGCTGCTGCTGGCGGTTGCCATCGTCGCGATCCTCGGCCCTGGCCTGATCAACACCGTGATCGCGATCGCCATCGTGTCGCTGCCGTCCTACGTCCGCCTGACCCGCGCTGCGGTGATGGGCGAGCTGAACCGTGACTACGTGACCGCCGCCCGCCTCGCCGGTGCCGGCCTGCCGCGCCTGATGTTCATCACCGTGCTGCCCAACTGCATGGCACCGCTGATCGTCCAGGCCACCCTGAGTTTCTCTTCGGCGATCCTCGATGCCGCGGCCCTGGGCTTCCTCGGCCTTGGCGTCCAACCGCCAACCCCTGAGTGGGGCACCATGCTGGCTTCGGCCCGTGACTACATCGAACGCGCCTGGTGGGTGGTGAGCTTGCCTGGTTTGACCATTTTGCTCAGCGTGCTGGCAATCAACTTGATGGGTGACGGCCTGCGCGACGCGCTGGACCCGAAACTCAAGAACGCCGCCTGAGGAGATTCCCATGTCACTGTTAGAAATCAAGAATCTCAACGTGCGCTTCGGCGACAAGACCGCCGTACCGGTGGTCGATGGCCTCGACATTTCCGTCGACAAAGGCGAAGTACTGGCAATCGTTGGCGAGTCGGGCTCGGGTAAATCCGTGACCATGATGGCGCTGATGGGCCTGATCGAGCACCCCGGCATCGTCACCGCCGACGCGCTGAACTTCGACGGCAAGGACATGCTCAAGCTGAGCAACCGCCAGCGCCGCCAGATCGTCGGCAAGGACCTGGCAATGGTGTTCCAGGACCCGATGACCGCGCTGAATCCCAGCTACACCGTGGGTTTCCAGATTGAAGAAGTACTGCGCCTGCACCTGAAGATGTCCGGCAAGCAAGCGCGCAAGCGGGCCATCGAGCTGCTCGAAAAGGTTGAAATCCCAGGCGCTGCCAGCCGTATGGATGCCTACCCGCACCAACTGTCCGGCGGTATGAGCCAGCGTGTGGCCATCGCGATGGCAATTGCCGGCGAGCCGAAACTGCTGATCGCGGATGAGCCGACCACCGCCTTGGACGTCACCATTCAAGCGCAGATCATGGACCTGCTGCTGGCCCTGCAGAAAGAGCAGAACATGGGCCTGGTGCTGATCACCCACGACCTCGCGGTCGTGGCCGAAACCGCCCAGCGCGTGTGCGTGATGTACGCCGGCCAGGCCGTGGAAGTCGGCCAGGTGCCGCAACTGTTCGACATTCCGGCGCATCCGTACAGCGAAGCGCTGCTCAAGGCGATCCCCGAGCACAGCCTCGGCGCCACGCGCCTGGCCACGCTGCCGGGTATCGTGCCCGGCCGCTATGACCGTCCGCAGGGTTGCCTGCTGTCGCCACGCTGCCCGTATGTGCAGGAAAGCTGCCGCCAGACCCGCCCGGGCCTGGACCCTAAATCCAACAGCCTTGCACGCTGCTTCTACCCCTTGAACCAGGAGGTGGCGTAATGGCCGTCGTTCTTACCGCCCGCGACCTGACCCGTCACTACGAAGTGTCCCGTGGCCTGTTCAAGGGCCACGCCACCGTGCGTGCCCTCAATGGTGTGTCCTTCGAGCTGGAAGCCGGCAAGACCCTCGCCGTGGTAGGCGAGTCGGGTTGCGGCAAGTCCACCCTGGCCCGTGCACTCACGCTGATTGAAGAGCCGTCGTCGGGCTCGTTGAAAATCGCAGGCCAGGAAGTCGCCGGTGCCGACAAAGCCCAGCGCAAGCAATTGCGCAAAGACGTGCAGATGGTGTTCCAGAGCCCGTACGCCTCGCTGAACCCTCGGCAGAAAGTCGGTGATCAACTCGGCGAGCCGTTGTTGATCAACACCAACCTGTCCGCTGCCGAACGCCGCGAGAAAGTGCAGGCGATGATGAAGCAGGTGGGCCTGCGCCCCGAGCATTACCAGCGCTACCCGCACATGTTCTCCGGTGGTCAGCGCCAGCGCATCGCCCTGGCCCGGGCGATGATGCTGCAGCCCAAGGTGCTGGTGGCGGACGAGCCGACCTCGGCACTCGACGTGTCGATCCAGGCCCAGGTGCTCAACCTGTTCATGGACCTGCAGCAGGAGTTCAACACTGCCTACGTGTTCATCTCCCACAACCTGGCGGTGGTGCAGCATGTGGCCGACGACGTGATGGTGATGTACCTCGGTCGCCCGGTGGAAGTGGGCCCCAAGGAAGATATCTACGCCCGCCCCTTGCACCCCTACACCCAGGCGCTGCTGTCGGCGACCCCGACGATTCACCCGGACCCGAACAAGCCGAAGATCAAGATCGTCGGCGAGCTGCCCAACCCGCTGAACCCGCCGCCGGGCTGCGCTTTCCACAAACGCTGCCCGTATGCGACCGCGCGATGCAGCACCGAAGAGCCGCAATTGCGGGCGCTGGATAACCGTCAGGTGGCCTGCCACTACGCGGAGCAATTCGTCGCCTGAAATCATCCGTGCCCTGCACGGAAATGATAAAGGCCCTGGGGGTTAGCCCAGGGCCTTGCAGAAGTTGTACCGCCCCACCTGTCGGATTGCGCATCAGTCCGGCAGGCGGGGCTTTTTTTTACTTCGACTTACGTATCGCTGTCACCGTCAGCATCGGCGTCATCGTCGTCTGGTGGAGCTTGCTGGTCGTCATCATCCTTGGAGCCGCCCTGGCCTTCATCACCCGGCTCGGACTCGCTCTTGGCCAGCTGCAAGCCACCCGCCTGCGCCGTCTTCGCCGCTACAAACCCTGGGGCCTGGCTCTGCACGGCCGTACTAGCCCACGCAGAGGACGCGCCCAGCGACAACATCACCAGCACTTTCAGCAGCAGCACTAAACGTTGAAAAATACTCATGGTCGATTTCCGTCCAGTCAGTGAATCACGTGCGCCGGTGTTCGACCGTCGCTGTGAATTAAGCTAGTTCCGATCCTGGGTTTGCGCCACTCGCGCTTCAGGTATCACCGTCGTCATAGGTTTCACTGTCTTCCCCTTCGTTGTAGGGGTTTTCTGCATCCTCCTTGGGCGCCGGCTGGGCCTGTGGCTGCCATCCGCCCGAGTTGACCTCGTTCTGCTTTTTCTTGGTCACCGGTCCGGTGTCCTTCCACTGGGGCGTGCCCGCGTCCGCCAGCGTCGAGGTGTACGCCAAGGTAGTGGACACGCCCAAGGCTCCCAGCAGCACCAGTTGGATGGCGCGTTGAGTTATACGCAAGGTCCTCTCCTGATCCGTCGGTGAGTGGGTGAAGTAGTTCAAACGCTAGACTGAATGTGGGCTTCTCGCCAATCGCCCTGACAGATGAAAATCAACGGCGGGCACCCGATTCAGCCCCCCCACCCTGTAGGTGCTGAGCCAGGCACAGGAATCAGGCCACACACAAATAAGTGTGGGAGCTGGCTTACCTGCGAAAGCGTTGGGTCAGCCAGCCTATTTATCACTGACACACCGCTTTCGCGAGCAAGCCCGCTCCCACATTGGAACTGCGCCAGGCACAGAAACCAGGCCCCACAAATAAGTGTGGGAGCTGGCTTGCCTGCGAAAGCGTTGGGTCAGCCAGCCTATTTATCACTGACACACCGCTTTCGCGAGCAAGCCCGCTCCCACATTGGAACTGCGCCAGGCACAGGATTCAGGCCCCTACAAATAAGTGTGGGAGCTGGCTTGCCTGCGAAAGCGTTGGGTCAGACACCTGGCTATTACTGACACACCGCTTTCGCGAGCAAGCCCGCTCCCACATTGGAGCTGCGCCAGGGACAGGAATCAGGCCAGACACCAATAAGTGTGGGAGCTGGCTTGCCTGCGAAAGCGTAGGGTCAGCCAGCCTATTTATCACTGAAATACTGCTTTCGCGGGCAAGCCCGCTCCCACATTGGAGCTGCGCCAGGCACAGGATTCAGTCCCACACAAATAAGTGTGGGAACTGCGCCAGGCACAGGATTCAGGCTTCCCACCCTTAGCTTTATGCCACCCACAAAAAAGGGCAAAGCCATGACAGCTTCGCCCTTCTCTTTACCACTCAGACCTTAATGATGCTCACGGGTCGCGCGGAATTTCACGTCCGGCCAGCGCTCTTCCATCAGCGCCAGGTTGACCCGGGTCGGGGCCAAGTAGGTCAGGTGGCCGCCGCCGTCGACCGCGAGGTTTTCCACGGCCTTGTTGGAGAATTCCTCCAGCTTCTTCTTGTCGCTGCAATCAATCCAGCGCGCGGAGTACACGGTGATCGGCTCGTAGGAGCACTCGACCTTGTATTCCTCTTTCAGGCGGCTGGCGACCACGTCGAACTGCAGCACACCGACGGCGCCAAGAATGATGTCGTTGCTGCGCTCGGGGAAGAACACCTGGGTGGCGCCCTCTTCCGCCAGTTGCTGCAGACCTTGGCGCAGTTGCTTGGATTTCAGCGGGTCACGCAGGCGTACGCGGCGGAACAATTCCGGGGCGAAGTGCGGGATACCGGTGAAGCCCAGGGTTTCGCCTTCGGTGAAGGTGTCGCCGATCTGGATGGTGCCGTGGTTGTGCAGGCCGATGATGTCGCCGGCGTAGGCTTCTTCGAGCTGTTCACGCTCGGAGGAGAAGAATGTCAGCGCGTCGCCGATGCGCACGTCCTTGCCGGTGCGCACGTGGCGCATCTTCATGCCTTTTTCGTATTTGCCGGAGCAGATGCGCATAAAGGCGATGCGGTCGCGGTGCTTGGGGTCCATGTTCGCCTGGATTTTGAACACGAAGCCGGAGAATTTCTCTTCCACGGGCTCCACGGTCCGCTCGTTGGCCACACGGGCCAAGGGACGCGGCGCCCAGTCGACAACAGCGTCGAGCACGTGGTCGACACCGAAGTTGCCCAGGGCGGTCCCGAAGAACACCGGGGTCAGCTGGCCGTCGAGGAATTCCTGCTGGTTGAACTCATGGCAGGCGCCCTGCACCAGTTCCAGCTGGTCAACAAAGCGGTCGTACTCGTCACCCAGGTGGGCGCGGGCTTCGTCGGAATCAAGTTTCTCGATGATCTTGGTTTCGGTGCGCTCGTGACCGTGACCGGCGGTGTAGACAATGATGTAGTCGTCAGCCAGGTGGTACACGCCCTTGAAGTCGCGGTAGCAACCGATCGGCCAGGTGATCGGCGCGGCCTTGATCTTGAGGACCGCTTCGATTTCATCGAGCAGTTCGATCGGGTCGCGGATATCGCGGTCGAGTTTGTTGATGAAGCTGACAATCGGCGTGTCCCGCAGGCGGCACACGTCCATCAGCGCGATGGTGCGTGGCTCGACGCCTTTACCGCCGTCGAGGACCATCAGGGCCGAGTCCACCGCGGTCAGGGTGCGGTAGGTGTCTTCGGAGAAGTCTTCGTGGCCCGGGGTGTCGAGCAGGTTGACCATGTGGTCGCGATACGGGAACTGCATGACCGACGTGGTAATGGAAATACCACGCTGCTTTTCCATCTCCATCCAGTCGGATGTCGCATGGCGGTCGGATTTGCGCGACTTCACCGTGCCGGCCACAGCGATTGCCTTGCCCATCAGCAGGAGCTTCTCGGTGATGGTGGTTTTACCGGCATCGGGGTGGGAAATAATGGCGAAAGTGCGGCGTTTCGCGACTTCGGCGGCCTGGTGGGTCATGGGAAATCGCCTGGCAGGTGAGTCAAAAAAGGGCGGCGAGTATAGCGCAAACCCAGGGTCACGGACCACCGTTCACCCCATTGGGGGTGGCTAAATGCTGCCAAGTGTGGAACCTTTTAAAAGGTAGAGACGTCCACTCCCCTGCTGCCGCACTCGTAACAGGGGCTGAAAAATCAGCAAGTTAGCCTGACGAGGCTGCGCTCATGGCTCGAATACATACCGCATTGCCGGTATCGACGAGCTGCTTTTCGCGACCCTATTCGCCGACAGCCAGGAATGGCATTGCCGCTCGGAAATGTGGTCGCCGACAAAAGAAAAAAGGAGTCCGCCTGTGGCTATTCGCTATGGCAAAGGGCTGATAGGAGGAGCGGTTGTCGTCGCTCTCCTGGCCCTGCTGGTCCACTGGATCGGCATCAACACGATCGAACTGTACCGCGACGATTTGTTGTTTTACCTGCAAGCTCATCTGATCCTCGTTCTTGTCTCCATGCTGGCCGCCCTGATTGTGGGCATCCCCGCCGGTATCCTGCTCAGTCGACCGACTATGGTCGGGCGCGCAGAACGCTTCATGCAGATCTTCAACATCGGCAACACCGTCCCTCCCCTGGCCGTACTGGCCATCGCCCTCGGCGTCCTCGGCATCGGCAGTGGCCCGGCTATCTTCGCGCTGTTCCTCGCCTCCCTGTTGCCCATCGTGCGCAATACCTACGAAGGCCTGAAAAACGTTCAAGGCTCGCTGAAAGAAGCCGCCACCGGCATCGGCATGACGCCGCGCCAGGTGCTGTTTCGCGTGGAATTGCCCAACGCCGTGCCGATCATCATCGGCGGTGTGCGCGTGGCCCTGGCGATCAACGTCGGTACCGCGCCGCTGGCCTTCCTGATTGGCGCCAACAGCCTGGGCAGCCTGATTTTCCCCGGCATCGCCCTGAACAACCAGCCGCAATTGCTGCTTGGCGCCGCGTGCACCGCGTTGCTGGCATTGCTGCTCGACGGTCTGGTGACCATGGCCAGCCGCCTCTGGCTGGAACGCGGGTTGCGTGCGTCTTAAGGCTTGGCAAA
The DNA here is from genome assembly GCF_001702265.1 of Pseudomonas aylmerensis. Lineage (GTDB taxonomy): Bacteria > Pseudomonadota > Gammaproteobacteria > Pseudomonadales > Pseudomonadaceae > Aquipseudomonas > Aquipseudomonas aylmerensis. The sequence goes on along the minus strand of NZ_MAUE01000005.1, from coordinate 161,129 downwards.
GGAAATCACATGAAAAGACTGACCCTGATATTGAGCTGCGTCCTGCTGTTTGCAGGCATTGCGCAAGCTGCCGAAAAACCGGTGATCCGCATCGGCGCCCGGGTGTTCACTGAACAGACCCTGCTCGCCGAAATCACGTCCCAGTACCTGCGCACCAAGGGCTACGACGCCCGCGTGACCGGTGGCCTGGGCAGCAACCTGGCACGCAGTGCCCAGGAAAGCGGGCAACTGGATCTGATCTGGGAATACACCGGCGTGTCACTGGTGGCCTACAACCACGTCGACGAGAAACTCGACAGCGAACAGTCCTACGCCCGGGTGAAAGAACTCGACGCGAAAAAAGGCCTGGTCTGGCTCTCGCCATCGAAATTCAGCAACACCTACGCGTTGGCACTCCCCGAGAACGTGGCCAAGGAATTCCCGCAGATCAACAGCATCAGCGACCTCACCCAAGCCCTTGCGGAAAAAACCAAAGGCACGCGCCTGGTCGCCCTGGACACCGAGTTCGCCAACCGTTCCGACGGCATGGCGGGCATGGTCAAGCTGTATGACATGAACCTCACGCGCAAAAACACCCGGCAGATGGACGCCGGCCTGGTCTACACCGCCCTGCGTAATGGCCAGGTGTTTGCCGGTTTGGTCTACACCACCGACGGTCGCCTGAACGCCTTCAAATTGAAGCTGCTGGAAGACGACAAGCACTACTTCCCGGACTACACCGCAGCGCCGGTGGTGCGTCAGGTTTATCTCGACGCCCACCCTGAGTTGGCCGCCGACCTCAAGCCGCTGGCCGCCCTGTTCGACGATGCAACCATGCGCGAGCTGAACGCGCGGGTCGACGTCGAGCATGAAAGCCCGTCCGCCGTGGCTGCCGATTTCCTGCGCCAGCACCCACTCAACTAAGAGGAGAAGACATGGAATTCCTGAACGCCTTTTCCCATCTTGATTGGGCACAAGTCCTGCACCTGACCTGGCAGCACATTACCCTCGTGGGGATCGCCGTACTGCTGGCGATCTTTATCGGCGTGCCCCTGGGCATCCTGATGACCCGCTTCCCGACCCTGGCCGGCCCGCTGCAAGCCAGCGCCACGGTGCTGCTGACCGTGCCGTCGATCGCCCTGTTCGGCCTGCTGCTGCCGTTCTACTCCAAATTCGGCCAGGGCCTGGGGCCGATGCCGGCGATCACCGCCGTGTTCCTCTACTCCCTGCTGCCGATCATGCGTAACACCTACCTGGCCCTGACCGGCGTTGAACCGGGCATTCGCGAGGCCGCACGCGGCATCGGCATGACCTTCGGCCAGCGCCTGCGCATGGTCGAATTGCCCATCGCCGTGCCGGTGATCCTCGCCGGTGTGCGCACCGCCGTGGTGATGAATATCGGCGTGATGACCATTGCCGCCACCATCGGCGCCGGTGGCCTGGGTGTACTTATTCTGGCTTCCATCAGCCGCAGCGACATGTCGATGCTGATCGTCGGCGCCGTGCTGGTCAGTCTCCTGGCCATCTTCGCCGACCTGCTTCTGCAATGGCTGCAACGCTCGCTGACTCCAAAAGGACTGCTCAAATGATCGAACTTCAAAACCTGACCAAGACTTTTCAAAGCAACGGCAAGACTGTTTCCGCCGTCAACGACGTAAGCCTGACCGTCAACGAAGGCGAGATTTGCGTATTCCTCGGCCCCTCGGGCTGCGGCAAGAGCACCACGTTGAAAATGATCAACCGCCTGATCAAGCCCACCTCGGGCAAGATCCTGATCAACGGCGAAGACACTACCGACCTTGATGAAGTGACCCTGCGCCGCAACATCGGCTACGTGATTCAGCAGATCGGCCTGTTTCCCAACATGACCATCGAAGAAAACATCGTGGTAGTGCCCAAGCTGCTCGGCTGGGACAAGCAGAAATGCCATGACCGCGCCCGCGAGTTGATGAGCATGATCAAGCTGGAACCCAAGCAGTACCTGCACCGCTACCCGCGCGAGCTGTCGGGCGGCCAGCAACAGCGGATCGGCGTGATTCGCGCTTTGGCGGCCGATGCGCCGCTGCTGCTGATGGATGAGCCGTTCGGCGCGGTCGACCCGATCAACCGCGAGATGATCCAGAACGAGTTTTTCGAGATGCAGCGCGCGCTGAACAAGACCGTGATCATGGTCAGCCACGACATCGACGAAGCCATCAAGCTGGGCGACAAGATCGCCATCTTCCGCGCCGGCAAGCTGCTGCAGATCGACCACCCGGACACCCTGCTGGCGCATCCGGCCGACGAGTTCGTCAGCAACTTCGTGGGCCAGGACAGCACCCTCAAGCGCCTGCTGCTGGTGAAGGCCGAAGACGCCGCCGACAACGCCCCGTCGGTGAGCCCGGAAACCCCGGTGGCCGAGGCCCTGGAGTTGATGGACGAACATGACCGCCGCTACATGGTGGTCACCTGCGCCGAGAACAAGGCGCTGGGTTATGTACGACGTCGCGACCTGCACCGTCAGACCGGCACTTGCGGCCAGTACCTGCGCGAGTTCAACGCCACCGCGGCGTATGACGAGCATTTGCGCATCCTGTTGTCGCGCATGTACGAGTTCAACCGCTCGTGGCTGCCGGTGATGGATGCCGAGCGGGTATTCCTCGGCGAGGTGACCCAGGAGTCGATTGCCGAGTACCTGAGTTCCGGTAAGTCGCGTGGCGGCAAGACCAGCATCGTCTCCCCTGCGGAAACTGCGCTGGCCTGATAAACCTGCCTCTGTGGCGAGGGGGCTTGTCCCCCGTTGGGCTGCGTAGCAGCCCCAATGAACTCCGCGCGTTTTTTTCATACAAAACGCGGGGGCAGGATTTGGGGCCGCTCCGCAGCCCAAAGGGGGGCAAGCCCCCTCGCCACAAAGGCCCTCGCCGACCAGCTGTTTTCCTTGCAAATTGCCCCTCCCGGGGAACATCAATCCGTCACACCTGTCGGTTACATAAGTAGCTGCACGCCATCGCGCGACGAACGCGTGCAAAAACGCGACATTTTTAGTTGATCTATGGCCCCTCACGTCCTAAAGTTCGCGCCGAACGTCCATGCTGGAAACGATCCATCCGGCTCAAGTACTGACGACGAGACAGCAAGGCCAAGGGAAGCGGTTATTCCCATGGCCTTTTTGCTTTCGGCGACATGCCTTGGGAAGTAGGCGAACCAAAGTGGGGATACGGAGGACGTTCATTTGCACCCATTGATCAATACAGTTTGCCCTTAGGAGTTCCCAGCATGTCGATCAACGTCGAAGATTATTTCGCGCGCGCCACTTTTGACAAAATGAAGGCGTTCGCCGACAAGCAAGAAACCCCGTTCGTGGTGATCGACACCGCGATGATCAGCCAGGCCTACGATGACCTGCGCGCCGGTTTCGAATTCGCCAAGGTGTACTACGCCGTCAAGGCCAACCCGGCCGTCGAGATCATCGACCTGTTGAAAGACAAAGGGTCGAGCTTCGACATCGCCTCGATCTACGAGCTGGACAAGGTGCTCGGCCGCGGCGTCAGCCCGGACCGTATCAGCTACGGCAACACCATCAAGAAATCCAAGGACATCCGCTACTTCTACGAGAAGGGCGTGCGCCTGTTCTCCACCGACTCCGAAGCCGACCTGCGCAACATCGCCAAGGCCGCGCCGGGCTCGAAAGTCTATGTGCGCATCCTCACCGAAGGCTCGACCACCGCAGACTGGCCTCTGTCACGCAAATTCGGCTGCCAGACCGACATGGCCATGGACCTGCTGATCCTCGCCCGTGACCTCGGCTTGGTGCCTTACGGCATCTCCTTCCACGTCGGCTCGCAACAGCGTGACATCAGCGTGTGGGACGCGGCGATTGCCAAGGTCAAAGTGATCTTCGAGCGCCTGAAGGAAGAAGACGGCATCCACCTCAAGCTGATCAACATGGGTGGCGGCTTCCCGGCCAACTACATCACCCGTACCAACAGCCTGGAAACCTACGCCGAAGAAATCATTCGCTTCCTCAAGGAAGATTTCGGTGATGACCTGCCGGAAATCATCCTGGAGCCGGGCCGCTCGTTGATCGCCAACGCCGGCATCCTGGTCAGTGAAGTGGTACTGGTGGCACGCAAATCGCGGACCGCCGTCGAGCGCTGGGTTTACACCGATGTGGGCAAATTCTCCGGCCTGATCGAAACCATGGACGAAGCCATCAAGTTTCCGATCTGGACCGAGAAGAAAGGCGAGATGGAAGAAGTGGTCATCGCCGGTCCTACCTGCGACAGCGCCGATATCATGTACGAAAACTACAAGTACGGCCTGCCGCTGAACCTGGCGATCGGTGACCGCCTGTACTGGCTGTCGACCGGTGCCTACACCACCAGCTACAGCGCGGTTGAGTTCAATGGCTTCCCGCCGCTGAAGTCGTTCTACGTCTGATCATCCCGCCCGGGAACGATCACCCTCTGTAGGAGCCGGCTTGCCGGCGATAGCGATCTTCAAGACGCCATCGCCGGCACGCCGGCTCCTACGGGTTCAGGTGTGTGGCGCATTCTTTGTAAGCTTCGGCCATCGCCCGGATCTGCGGGTCATTCGCCGCCGCCAGCGCCTTGTGCGCCGTGCGCAGGAACTTCAGGTTGCCACCGGCCAGCGCCTTGCGCAGCCACTCCAGCGCCGCCTCGATCTGGCCTCCGTCGGCCAACACCGCTGCATAACTGAACTGCCCACGAAAATCCCCGGCTTCGGCTGAACGGCGATACCACGTCACGGCCGTCTCCAGATCCCTGGGGCAACACCGGCCGTCTTCCAGATAGCGCCCCAACAGGTTCATCGACTTGGCATGCCCCTGCTCCGCCGCCTGGCGGTATAACGCCAGTGCCTGCGGTTGGTCTTCAGCGACGCCCCGCCCGGTCGCCAACAGATTGGCATAGTTGTACTGCGCCCAATCCAGTCCGGCTACGGCTGCCACGCGGTATTCACGCGCCGCGGCTGCCTCATCCACCGCACAGCCCCAGCCATGCTCCAGGCAGCGACCGGTCATATTGCGCGCCATCAAGTGGCCGCCCTTCGCCGCAATCTGGAACCAGCGCAGCGCCAAGGCTTCATCGCGGGCAATGCCACGGCCTTCCAGCAGGATTTGCCCGAGCAGGGCCTGGGCATCCACCACGCCCTCTTTCGCCGCCATCAGGATCGCCTGGGCCGCGCGCACCGGGGAGTCGTCGAGCATGCTCTGCAACTGCTCGACGTTGAGCACTTCTTCACGACGCAACAAAAAGCCCATGTCAGACCTCGACCCAGCGGCGCAGCAGGTTGTGATACGTGCCGGTGAGCTGGATCAGGGCCGGATGGTCAGGCACATCGCGGGTCAGTTGCTGGATCGCACCGTCCATCTCGAACAGCAGGGTGCGCTGGCTGTCTTCGCGCACCAGGCTTTGCGTCCAGAAAAACGAGGCATAGCGCGCACCACGGCTCACGGCGTTGACTTTGTGCAGGCTGGAGCCGGGGTACAGCACCATGTCGCCGGCCGGCAACTTCACGCGCTGCAGGCCGAAGGTGTCCTGGATCTCCAGTTCGCCGCCGTCGTATTCCTCCGGGTCGCTGAAGAACAGCGTCGACGACAGGTCAGTGCGCACCCGCTCGTGACTGCCCCGGGCCTGGCGCACGGCATTGTCGATATGGAAGTCGAAGCTGCCACCCGCGGTGTAGCAGTTGAACAACGGCGGGAAAACTTTGTGCGGTAACGCCGCTGACATAAACAGCGGATTTTTCCACAAGCGCTCAAGCATCGCCGCACCGATTTCCTTGGCCAATGGATGGCCTTCGGGCAATTGCAGGTTGTGCTTGGCCTTGGCGGATTGGTGCCCGGCGGTGATTTTTCCGTCGGCCCACTCGGTGTTTTCCAGGGCTTGGCGAATGCGCTGCACTTCCTCACGAGAGAACAGGCCGGGAATGTGCAGCAGCATGGGCAGTACCTGATATCGAAGAGACATCAATGATATTGATTCTTATCCACGCTGTAAAACATGCCAGACGAACGACTTCGTAAAAACCGTAAGCAAAAAGTGTAAAGAATGTAAATTCAGTGCGAATAGCAATGTATCGCAATTGATAGAAAGTCTTGTTGACCCTATATTCCGCGGCCTCACATCCTTGGGGAAAGGACACGTCATGTCGCGCACCACTACAAAAATACCTGCCAGTTCACCACGCATGCTGGCTTCGGCCATCGGCGTCGCCCTCAGCGCCGGCTCTGTTGCCCATCTGGCGCAGGCGGCCGAAGACACTGAACAAAAAGGCCAGCGCAACAGCATCTCCCTGGGCGCCACCAGCATTACCGGGGAAGAGCAGGACACCACGTCCTACCAGGTCGAAAAAGCCTCTTCGCAGAAATACACCGCCCCGCTGGTGGACACGCCGCGCTCGGTCACCGTGGTGCCGCAACAAGTGCTCAAGGACACCGCCGCCACTTCGTTGCAGGATGCCTTGCGCACCGTCCCGGGGATCACCTTCGGCGCCGGCGAAGGCGGCAACCCGCAGGGCGACCGCCCATTCATCCGCGGTTTCGACGCCCAGGGCGACACCTACCTGGACGGCGTGCGCGACACCGGCGGCCAGAGCCGTGAGATCTTCGACATTGAATCCATTGAAGTCAGCAAAGGCCCGAACTCCTCGTTCGGCGGCCGTGGCTCGGCCGGTGGCAGCCTCAACCTGGTGAGCAAGACCCCACAAGCGCGGGACTTCACCAACGGCGGCTTCACCTACGGTTCCGACCAGACTCGCCGCTATGTGCTCGACGTCAACCGCCAGTTCCTCGACGACAGCGCCGCGTTCCGCCTGAACCTGATGAGCCACGAGCAAAACGTGGCCGGTCGCGATGCGATCAACTATGACCGCTGGGGCGTGGCGCCGTCGCTGACCTTCGGCCTGGGCACGCCGACCCGCGTCAACCTCAGCTACTACCACATGGAAAGCGACGACCTGCCGGATTCGGGCATTCCGTATGGCTACGGCTCCTCGACGGCCGCCGCCCACGTGCATGACAAACCCAACGATGGTGGCGACAGCACGAACTTCTATGGCTTGAAGGACCGTGATTTCCGCAAGACCCGCGCCGATATCAGCACGATCTCCATCGAGCACGACCTGAGCGACACCATGACGCTGAAAAACACCCTGCGTCATGGCAGCACCGGCCAGGACTACATCCTGACGCAACCGGACGACAGCAAATTCAACGTCAACCGGTTCGGCACCGTGTGGCGTCGCCCCAACTCACGCGTCTCCACCACGGAGACCACCACCAACCAGACCGACCTGTTCGGCAGCTTCCAGGCTCTGGGCTTCAAGCATTCCTACTCCACCGGCCTGGAATTCACCGGCGAAGAAACCCGCGCCAGCAGCTACACCGTGCGCACCGCCAACGGTGCCGTCGCAGCCAACCCAAGCGGCGGCTGCCTGCCGAGCCAGATCGGCAGCAGCGGCGGCAACTGCACCTCGCTGGGCAATCCCAACCCGGACGACGCGTGGACCGGCAGCGTCGCGCGCAACTACTTCGGCACCAACACCAAGGCCACCAGCCGTGGCGCGTATGTCTTCGACACGATCGAGCTGGACCCGAAATGGCTGCTGAACGTCGGCCTGCGCTACGACACCTTCGACACTGTGGCCAATACCGACTCCGCCACCGGCCGCACCAAACTCAAGCAAGACAGCCAGTTCTTCAACTGGCAGGCCGGCCTGGTCTGGAAGCCGGTGGAGAACGCCAGCATCTATGCCTCCTACGCCACCTCGGCAACCCCTGCCGGTGGCCTGGTCGGTGAAGGTTCGGACGGCAACCCGCTGTCCGCCGGCGCCGCGACCAGCGACCTGCAGCCTGAAGAAACCGTCAACTACGAGCTGGGCACCAAGTGGGACCTGTTCCACGATCGCCTGTCCCTGACGGCGGCGGTGTTCCGTACCGAGAAGAAAAACACCCGCATCCTGGTGGACTCCCTCACCTACGAAAACGCCGGCGAGTCCCGCCTGGATGGCGTGGAGTTGTCGGCCAGCGGCAAGATCACCGATCACTGGCAGGTGTTCGCGGGCTATAGCTACCTGGACAGCGAACTGGTCAACGCCGGCCTCAACGGTCGAAACGGCGTGGTCAGCACGGGCTCAAGCAAAGGCAACCAGATGCCGAACACGCCGAAGAACACGTTCAGCCTGTGGACCACTTACGACATCACCTCCAAGCTCACCGTCGGCGGCGGCGCGTTCTATGTCGACGAAGTCTATGGCGATGCCGGCAACCTCGTTTATGTACCGTCCTACACCCGCTACGACGCCATGGCCAGCTACAAGCTGACCAAGAACGTCGACCTGCAGTTGAACGTGCAGAACCTCACCGACAAGGTGTATTACGACAAGGCCTTCTCCACCCACTTCGCCAACCAGGCGGCCGGGCGTACTGCGTTGTTGACCACCAGCTTCCACTTCTAAACGCGCTCGACGCGCAACCAGGAGCCCCACGCATCGGATGCGTGGGGCTTTTGCGTGTAAAACAGAATGTTTCTCGACAACTCACGGCATAATGCGCGCCGTGGCATTTACAGACAGATGAGCGAGGCGGTCCGACGTGTTGAAGAAAACCCTGTTCCAGTTGCACTGGTTCTTCGGCATCACTGCCGGGCTGGTGCTGGCCTTGATGGGGATCACCGGGGCTGCGGTCTCGTTTCAGGATGAAATACTGCGGGCGCTCAACCCGACGGTGCTCAGCGTGCAAAAACGCGAGGCCGGGGTACTGCCGCCCGCCGAATTGGTACGCAAGCTCGAAGCCACCGAAGGCAAGACCGTGTCGATGCTGTGGGTCGAAAGCGAAAGCGGCAACGCCGCGCGCGTGTTCTTCACCCCGCCGCCCGGCGAGCGCCGTGGCCAGATGCGCTACTTCGATCCCTACACCGGCGACTACATGGGCGACGCTGTCGGCCAGGATGTGTTCGGCTTCATCCTGCAACTGCACCGCTTCCTGGTCATGGGTGAAACCGGCCGGCAGATTACCGGTGCGTGCACGCTGATCCTGGTGTTTTTCTGCCTCTCCGGCCTGTACCTGCGCTGGCCACGCCAGGTGGCAAGCTGGCGTGCCTGGCTGACCCTGGACTGGCGCAAAAAAGGCCGCAACTTCAACTGGGACCTGCATTCGGTGTTCGGCACCTGGTGCCTGCTGGCCTACCTGTTGTCGGCGCTGACCGGCCTGTCGTGGTCCTACGACTGGTACAGCCAGGGCCTGACCAAGCTGCTGTCCGATGCCCCGCAAAATGAGCGGGTGCGCAAACGTGGCCCGGCGCCCGAAGGCCCTTTGCCGGTGGCCAACTATGACGCGATCTGGAGCAGCATCTACAGCAATGCCGGTCCCGGCCTCAGCGCCTACAACATCCGCATGCCCGCCGTCGCGGGGCAGCCGGCCACCGTCTACTACCTGTTGAAAGACTCGCCCCATGACCGAGCGCTGAACCAGATCAACCTGGACCCGGCCACCGGCGAGGTCAAATCCCACGACCAGTACGCGAGCAAGAGCCTCAAGTCGCAGCTGCTGACCAGTATTTACGCGCTGCACACCGGCAGTTATTTCGGCCTGGCGGGGCGCATCATCCTCACCGTCAGCTCGCTGCTGATGCCGTTGTTCTTCATCACCGGTTGGCTGCTGTACCTGGACCGCCGGCGTAAAAAACGCCAGGTGCGCGATGCACGCAAAGGCCTCGGCGCCAACCCCAGCGATGCCCCGGCCTGGTTGATCGGCTTTGCCAGCCAGAGCGGCTTTGCCGAGCAGTTGGCCTGGCAGACGGCCGGGCAATTGCAGGCTGCCGGCTTGCCGGTGAAGGTGCAGCCCTTGGGCAGTGTCAGCCAGGACGACCTGCGCCAGTCGCAGAATGCGCTGTTTGTAGTCAGCACCTTCGGTGACGGCGAAGCGCCCGACAGCGCGCGGGGTTTCGAGCGCAGCGTGCTCGGCCAGGACATGTCCCTCAAGGGCCTGAACTACTCGGTATTGGCCCTGGGTGACCGACAGTACGAACACTTCTGCGGCTTTGCCCGCCGCTTGCATTTCTGGCTGACCAACCAGGGCGGCAACCCGTTGTTCGCCCCGGTCGAAGTGGACAGCGGCGACAGCGCCGCGCTGCTCAATTGGCAACAACAACTGGGACAGCTGACAGGGCACGCACCGGCCGCCGCCTGGCCGACCGCCCAATACGAAAACTGGACGCTGAGCCAGCGCACCCTGCTCAACCGCGACAGCAGCGGCTCGGATGTCTACCTGCTCGGCCTCACCAGCACGTCGCCACAGCGCTGGGAGGCCGGCGATCTGGTCGAAGTCCTGCCGCGCAACTGCCCATGGGCCATCGAGCACTTCCTGGAAGGACTGGGCCTGGCCGGCAGCGACGGCGTGCTGATCGACGGCCTGGCGCAAACCCTCAACCAGGCCCTGGCCACGCGCCAATTGCCGGACAACCGCGCGCACCTGGTGGGCCTGCATGCCCAGGCACTGGTGAATGCACTGGCGCCGCTGGGCATGCGCGAATACTCCATCGCCTCGATCGCCAGCGACGGCGTGCTGGAACTCATCGTGCGCCAGGAGCGCCACCCGGATGGCGGCCTGGGCGTCGGCTCGGGTTGGCTCACCGAGCATGCGGCCATCGGCGCCGCAATCAGCCTGCGCCTGCGCCGCAACAGTGGCTTCCACCTGCCGGACGCGCCCGTGCCGTTGATCCTGCTGGGCAATGGCACGGGCCTCGCTGGCCTGCGCAGTTTGCTCAAGGCGCGCATTGCCGATGGCCAGCAGCGCAACTGGCTGTTGTTCGGCGAACGCAATATCAAGCATGACTTCCTGTGCCAGGACGAGCTGCAAGGCTGGCTCGCCAGCGGTGACCTGGCGTTGCTGGACCTGGCGTTTTCACGCGACCAGGAGGAAAAAATCTACGTGCAGGATCGCCTGCGTGAATCGGCCGAGGTACTGCGCAGGTGGCTGGCAGAAGGCGCGGCGATTTATGTGTGCGGGAGCCTGCAGGGGATGGCGGCCGGGGTGGATCAGGCGTTGGTGGACATACTCGGCAGTGACGCGGTGGAGCGCTTGATCGAACAAGGCCGCTACCGCCGCGACGTCTACTGATGATCAACTGTGGGCGCTGGCTTGCCTGCTCCCACAGTCTTGAGCGCAGGCCAATCAGGCGGGTTGCAGCTTTTGCTCGAACACCGAGACGCCATCCAGGTCACGCAGGATCACGGTCAACTCCGCAGTCTGCCCATCGATCTGCACCTCGCCAAAAAACTGGAAACCCGCAAACGGCGACGTGTTCTGCGCCGGTGGGGCCTTCTCGAACACCACCTCGGGGCCAAAGGTCTTGTCCAGCGGATTAGGCCCGAAGCTCCCCGCATTCAACGGCCCGGCGACAAACTCCCAGAACGGCTCGAAATCCTGGAACGCCGCGCGATCTGGGTGATAGTGATGCGCCGCGCAGTAATGCACGTCTGCCGTCAGCCAGACATGGTTGCGCACCTGCTGTGCACGCAGGAACCCGAGCAGCTCGGCGATTTCCAGCTCGCGGCCCTGGGCCGGGCCCGGGTCATTGTTGGCAATGGCTTCCCAACGCGGCACGCCGGGGCTGACTTCGCCGTCGGGCACGCCGAGGCCGATGGGCATGTCGGCGGCGATGACCTTCCACTGCGCCTGGGAGGCCTTGAGTTCGCGCTTGAGCCAGTCCAGTTGCTCGCGGCCGAGGAAGGGCTTTTCTGCGCCCAGGTTGTCGTCGTTGGGGCCGCGATAGCTGCGCATATCGAGCACGAACACATCCAGTAGCGGCCCATAGCTGAGCTTGCGATAAATGCGCCCGCCACCGTCGGCGCTTTGCCGGCGCATCGGCGAATATTCCAGCCAGGCCTGACGCGCGCGGCCGACCAGGGTGTTGATGTCCTTGGTCTGGTAGCGCTCGTCGAGTTGCTTGCTCGGCGACCAGTTGTTCACCACTTCATGGTCGTCCCACTGCCAGATCTGCGGCACTTCGGCATTGAAGCGGCGCACGTTTTCATCCAGCAGGTTGTAGCGGTAATTGCCGCGATATTCATCCAGGGTTTCGGCGACTTTGCTCTTGGCCTCGGTGGTGATATTGCGCCAGATGCGCCCGCCTTCGGTGGCCAGTTGCGCGGGCACCGGGCCGTCAGCGTAAATGGTGTCGCCGCTGTGGATAAAAAAATCCGGCAGGCGCAGGCGCATGGCTTCGTAGATGCGCATGCCGCCGATGTCCGGGTTGATGCCAAAGCCTTGGCCCACGGTGTCGCCGCTCCACACAAACCGGATGTCACGGCGCTGTTGCGGCACGCTGCGCAGGTGGCCGAACCAGGGCTCGCTGGCCACGCCGGTCTGGGCGTCTTCGAAGTGCACGCGATAGAAGATCGCCTGGTCGGCGGGGAGCCCGGTAAGTTCGACGCGGGCGGTAAAGTCGGTGCGGCTGTCGGCCAGCGGCGAGACGAATTTGCGCGGGTTGCTGAACACGCTGCGGGTGTCCCACTCCACCACCATCTTCGCCGGGCGGTCGCTGCGGCTCCAGATCATCGCGCGATCGCCCAGCAGGTCGCCGGACTGCACGCCATCGGTGAGTTGCGGGCGATCTTTCACCGAAGCGATCACCGCCGGGGCCAGGCCCGGCAGCAACAGGCCGGCGCCGACGGCTTGCATCACGCGGCGACGGCCGAGGTCGAAGTGGCTCATGCAGGTGCCCTCTTGAGTATCAAAAGGGAAACTTAACCACGCCGGGATGAAAGCCAGATGACACCCCCACTGTAGGTGCCGGCAAGCCGGCCCCTGCAGGGTCAGGCAGGGGCGACGGCCAGCTCCACCGCTTCCGGGCGCTTGATCAGCGCGTACACCAACCCGGTCAGCAGGCTACCCGCGACAATCGCCAGCAAGTACAGCAACGCATGGTTCATCGCATTCGGGATCACCAGCACAAACAGGCCGCCGTGGGGCGCCGCCAGTTTGCAGCCGAAGTACATCGACAGCGCGCCGGTCAACGCGCCGCCGGCGATGCTGGCCGGGATCACGCGCAGCGGGTCCTTGGCGGCAAACGGGATCGCGCCTTCGGAGATAAAGCACAGGCCCAGGATCATCGCGGCCTTGCCGGCCTCGCGTTCGGTCTGGGCGAACTTGCGCCGCGCCAGGAACGTGGCGATGCCCATGCCGATCGGCGGCACCATGCCGGCGGCCATGGTCGCGGCCATCGGTGCGCCACTCTGCGCAGCCAACAGGCCGACGGAAAACGCATACGCGGCCTTGTTGATCGGCCCGCCGAGATCCACGCACATCATGCCGCCCAGCAGGATACCCAGCAGCACCGCATTGGTGGTGCCCATGGTACTGAGAAAATCCGTCAGCCCGGTGAGCATGCGCGCCACCGGTGGGCCGACCAGGTAGATCATCGCCAGGCCGGTGAACAGGCTAGCGAGCAACGGGATGATCAGGATCGGCTTGAGCGCTTCCAGGCTTTGCGGCAACTTCACCGCGCGGGTGATCAGCTTGACGCAATAGCCGGCGAGGAAACCGGCGAAGATCCCGCCGATAAACCCGGCGCCCAGCGTCCCCGCGAGCAGGCCGCCGATCATGCCGGGCGCAATGCCCGGACGGTCGGCAATCGAGTAGGCGATATAGCCCGCCAGCAACGGCACCATCAGCATGAAAGCGCGGTCGCCGACGGTTTTCAGCGCCGCCGCCAAGGTGCCTTCCTGTTCGAATGCGTGGATGCCGAACACGAATGACAAGGCGATCAGCAAGCCGCCCGCCACCACCATCGGCAACATGAACGACACGCCCGTGAGCAGGTGTTTGTAGACGCCGGTTTTTTCCGGCTTCTTGGTCGCCGCACTGCCGGCCGCGCTTTCCACCGCGCCTTCGGCCAAGGCTTTGTTGAGGGTCGCTTCGGACTGCTTGAGCGCAATGCCGGTGCCACAGCGGTAAATCTTCTTGCCGGCGAAGCGCTCGGTGGCGACTTCAATGTCGGCCGCCAGCAACACCACATCGGCATCGGCGATGGCCTGCGCGCTCAACGGCGTGCGGGCGCCGACTGAGCCTTGGGTCTCGACCTGCAAGTCATATCCCAGGCGCTTGGCCGTTTGCTGCAAGGCCTCGGCAGCCATGAAGGTGTGGGCCACGCCGGTGGGGCAAGCCGTGACGGCAACAATGCGCGGAACGTTTTTCGCGGCGACGGGGGCCGTCGCGACATACACCTGCGCCTCTTGCGCACCGCGGCGCAAGACCGCCTCGACATCCGCCAGCGCCTGGGCCGGTGTGCTCTGGAACACGCGCTTGCCGACAAACCGCTGCATGTCCACCGCGGTGCTGCTGACCAGCAATACCCATTCGGCCGCGTCGAGCGTCGCCTGGGACAGCTGGCGCTCCGGACGTTGCACGTCGACCACTTCGACGCTGGTGCTCCAGCCTTGACGCTGCGCGGCCGCGTCCAACAAGCGGGCGCACAGCACACTGGTGACCATGCCGTTCGGGCAGGCAGTAACAATGGCTAACTTCATCACAATCCCTCTTATTGTTCTGTCAGCGTGCGGACGTCGACGCCGTTTTGCAGGCGCGCCAACTGCGCGTCATCGCTGATGCCAAAACCGATCTGCGTCACCGCCATCGCGGCAATCGCCGTCGCGCGGCGCAGGGTGTGCTCCGGTGTATCGCCACTGAGCAGACCGTGAAGCATCCCGGCCAGCAGCGAGTCACCGGCGCCGACCGTACTGGCGACCGTCACCTTGGGCGGCGTGGCATGCAGGGCCCCCTGCGGGCTGTACCAGGTCACGCCTGCGGCGCCGTCGGAGACAACCACGTGTTCCACGCCTTGCTGATGCAGTTGGTGGATGACGTCAGTGGAATGTCCCAGGGCATCGGCCAGCTCTTCGGTATTGGGCTTGACCAGCCATGGGCTGGCCTTCAGACCGGCGCGCAGGGCCTCGCCACTGGTGTCCAGGGCGACTTTCAAACCCAGGTCCTTGAGTTGCGCCAGCAAGCCCTGGAACCACTGCGCACTGACGCCGCGCGGCAAGCTGCCAGCCACCACCACGGCATCGAACTCTGGGCCGATCACGGCGAGCAGCTTGAGCAAGGCGTGTTGTGCCTGCTCGCTCACCAGCGGCCCCGGCGCGTTGATGTCGGTGACCCGACCGTCCTGTTCGGCAATCTTGATATTGCTGCGGGTTTCGCCCGGCACGCGAATGAACGCGTCGCCGAACCCTCGGCTGGCGATCAGCGCCTCGAACGCCTCGGGGTTGGCCGCACCGAGAAAGCCGCCCACGCTCACCTGATGGCCGAGGTCGGCCAGCACCTGCGCCACATTCACGCCCTTGCCGGCCGCGTGGGTCAGCAGGGTTTCGCTGCGGTTGACTTCACCCGGCTCCAGGCGCCCCAGGCGTACCGTCAGGTCCAACGCCGGGTTCAGCGTCAGGGTCAGAATCATTGCCATCTACACGGCCTCCACAAGGGCACGCACTTCGGCGGGCGAACCCACCGCGAGTGCTTTTTGCGCCAGGCCCTGGGCCTCGCTCAGACTGAGTTCACGCACGCGCGCCTTCACCTCAGGAATGCTGCGGGCCGACACGCTCAGCTCATCCACCCCCAGGCCGACCAGCACCGGCACTGCCAGCGGGTCTGCCGCCAGCTCACCGCACACGCCCACCCATTTGCCCTGGGCATGGGCGGCGCGCACGGTGATGTCGATCAGTTGCAGCACGGCCGGATGCAGGCCGTCGGCCTGGGCCGACAGGGTCGGGTGGCCACGGTCGATGGCCAGGGTGTACTGGGTCAGGTCATTGGTGCCGACGCTGAAGAAATCCACTTCCTTGGCCAGCACCGGCGCGAGCAATGCCGCAGATGGCACCTCGATCATGATCCCCAGTTGCAGATCGGCTACCGGGATTTCCAGGCGCAGGCGCTCGGTCATGTCGCGGGCCGCGCGCCATTCATCCACGCTGCCGACCATGGGGAACATGATGCGCAACGGGCGGTTGTCCGCCGAGCGCAGCAGCGCGCGCAATTGCGCCTCCATGATCTGCGGACGTTGCAAAGTCAGGCGAATCCCGCGCACGCCCAGGAAGGGGTTTTCTTCCTCGGCGATCGGCCAATACGGCAGCGGTTTGTCGCCGCCCACATCGAGGGTGCGCACCACCAGCGGGCGACCGCCCAGGCCGTCGAGCACGCGGCGGTATTCGGCTTCCTGGGTGGCTTCATCCGGCGCTTGCGGATGGGCCATGAAAATCAGTTCGGTGCGCAGCAAGCCAATGCCTTCGGCGCCCTGCTCCACCGCGCTGGCCACACCGGCGCTTTCGCCGATATTGGCGAACACTTCCACCGCGTGGCCGTCACGGGTCAGGGCCGGTTCATGACGCTGGGCCGAGGCGGCTTGCAGGCGTTGTTCGCGGGTATCGCGTTCGACGGTGGCCCGTTGCAGGGTGGCGGCATCGGGGTCGACATGCAGGCGGCCACGCTGGCCATCCAGCAACAACGCGGTGCCGGCAGCCAGCAGCAACACCGTCGGACCGGCGCCCACCAGCGCGGGAATCCCCAGGGCGCGGGCGACGATGGCGCTGTGGGCCGTGGCGCCGCCACGCGCGGTGAGGATGCCGGCGACGCGCGCCGGGTCCAGCCGCGCGACGTCCGAGGGGCCCACTTCGTCCATCACCAGGATGTAGGGTTCGCTCGGCTCCTGGGCGGTTTCGACGCCGCACAGTTGCGCCAGCACGCGGCGACCAATGTCGCGCAAATCGGCCGCGCGCTCGGCGAGCAAGGCGTCCTGCAACGACTCCTGCTGTCTGGCGGCGGCTTCGATCACGCTCATCCAAGCCGCTTCGGCGCTTTCGCCTTGCTTGAGGCGGGTGTCGACTTCGTCGGTGAGTTCCGGGTCGTCGAGCATTTCCTGGTGGGTGATGAAAATTTCGCGGATTGCCTTGGCCTGGCTGCGTTCGATCAGGCCCTGGATATCACCGCGCACATCGGTCAATGCGGCCTGCAGGCGCTGGCGCTCGATGGCCGAGGACTCGCCGCGCAGCGGGTAGTCGAACACCTGTTGAACCTGGACATGCGCCGGGCCAATCGCGATGCCGGGGGCGGCGGCGATGGCCTGGAGCTGGCTGCCGGCCAGCGGTGCGCTGAGCACCGGTGCGCTATCCAGAGTGGCAGGCTGGGCGCTCACGGTCGGCAGCGGCTCGACTTCTTCGCCGAGGCCGGCTTCAACGGCAGCCAACAGCGCGGGCAGCGCATCACCGGCAATCGCCGGTTCAGCGACAAACTCCAGCACCTGGCCACGTCGGGCGCCGAGGCTGAGCAACTTGCTCAGGCTCTTTACCGACACGGCGCCTACCGGGCCGTCGACAATGCGCAGACGGATATCGCCGTCAAAACTTTTCGCCAACTGCGCGAGGATCTTCGCCGGCCGCGCGTGCAGGCCATGGGCATTGGCGAGGGTGACGCGCACGCTGGGCCAGTCCGGCGGCAGTTCGCCACCCAACACTTCGAGCACTGCGCGGCTGCTGGTGGCGCGGCCCAACTCCTGGCCGCGCCCTTCGATCAGCAATGCACACAGGCGTTCCAGCAGGGCCTGGTGCGCTTCGCCCAGGCTGGCCAGGCAGAACAGGCCGTTGAGCGGCTGGCCAAGGTAGCGCATGGGTTTGTCCGGGGTGACAAACGCCAGGCCCGGGCGCTTGACGGTCTGCTCGCTGTGCAACCACCACAGGCCATCGCCCAGGGGCAGCGCATCGACCTGTTGCAAGACGGCGGCGAAACCATTGCTCACACAATCGGCCTGACGCAACAGCCGGGCGCCGCGCCATACCAGCTCTTCAAAATCATCGGCGGACACGCCCAGGCTGATCATCTGCGCGTCCAGCGCCAGCTCCTGTGGCGCACCCTGCAACAGTTTCAGCAGCGCTTCGGCACTGCCGGCACGCCGCAGCGCCTGGCCCAGGTCGGTTTCACCGAGGGCACGGGTGAGCAGTTGCAACAGGCGCAGGTGTTCATCGGACTTGGCCGCGATGCCGATCGCCAGGTAGACGATCTGGCCGTCGCCCCAGTCCACCCCTTCGGGGAACTGCAGCAGGCGCACGCCGGTGGAGAACACCTGGTCGCGGGTTTCGGGGGTGCCGTGGGGGATGGCAATACCTTGGCCGAGAAAGGTCGAGCCTTGGGCTTCACGGGCTTGCAAGCCATTGAGATACCCCTCGGCGACCAGGCCATCGGCCACCAGTTTGTCAGCGAGCAGGTGCAGGGCGGCAGATTTATCCACAGCCGTCTGGCCCATGGAAATCTGCTCTACAGTGAGCTCAAGCATGCCGTTCTCCTAGTTAGTGCGGGGGCCGCACTAGGTATTGTTTTGAATAAAACAGTGTAAGGGCGTTTCGGGATAACTGACTGAGCAGTCAATTGGCAGTAGGTACTCAGTCGCGAACGTCGTAAAAATACGCTGGCTGAAACGTTTAATCTAGAATTTATGGCAGATTACGCGTTAATTGCGCATCCTTGAAGGACCACTCGGCACTTGCGCTGAGACATTGGTCGCGTGCCGTAATCGGTTACGATTGGACAAAATGTCGGGGCAAGCTCCAAAAAACAAGGAAATCCCGGTTTGAAACTCAGTGATATCGCGCGTCTCGCCGGTGTGTCCGTGACCACCGCCAGCTATGTCATCAATGGCAAGGCTGAACAGCAACGGATCAGCAACGCCACCGTCGAACGGGTGCGTGCCGTGGTCGAAGCCCATGGCTTCACCCCCAACCCCCAGGCCGCCGGGCTGCGCAGCCGGCACACGCGTACCTTGGGGTTTATCCTGCCGGATCTGGAAAACCCCAGTTACGCGCGCATCGCCAAGCTGCTGGAGCAAGGCGCACGGGCACGTGGCTATCAGTTGCTGATCGCCAGTTCCGATGACGAGGCCGACAGCGAGCGCCAACTGCTGCAGCTGTTCCGCGCGCGCCGTTGTGACGCGCTGTTCGTCGCCAGCTGCCTGCCCGCCAGCGATGACAGTTACCGCGAGTTGCAAGCCAAGGGCTTGCCGGTGATCGCCATCGACCGGGTAATGGAGCCCGGGCAGTTCTGCTCGGTGGTCAGCGACGACCGCCAGGCCTGCCAGCAATTGACCAGCAGCCTGCTGCAGCCGCTGCCCAAGCAGATCGTGCTGATCGGCGCGCGTCCCGAGCTGAGCATCAGCCAGGAGCGCGCGGCAGGCTTCCATGAGGCGTTGCAAGGCTTCAAGGGCGAGGTATTGGTCGAACACGGCGAAGCCTTCAGCCGTGACTGTGGCCGACAACTGATGGAGCAATTACTGCAACGCCTGGGGCATTTGCCTGACGCGCTGGTGACCACGTCCTACGTGCTGCTGCAAGGCGTGTTCGATGCGCTGCATGACTTCCCGTTGAAGTCGCGCCCCCTGAGCCTCGGCACCTTTGGTGACACCCAACTGCTGGACTTCCTGCCGTTGCCGGTCAACGCCATGGCCCAGCAGCATCAACTGATCGCCGACACCGCCCTGCGCCTGGCCCTGGCCGCCATCGAAGACGAGCAGTACCAACCCGGCGTGCACGCCATCGGCCGCACGTTCAAGCAGCGTATTCACGAGGCTTGAGCGTGGAGCTGATCGACACCCACACCCACCTGGACTTCCCGGACTTCGACAGCGATCGCCGCGAAGTCCTCGCCCACAGCCGCGCGCTGGGCGTTCGGCGCATGGTGGTGTTGGGCGTGTATCAGCAGAATTGGCAGCGGCTGTGGGACCTGGTGCAAGCAGACGAAAGCCTGTTCGCCGCCTTCGGCCTGCACCCGGTGTACCTCGATGATCATCGACCTGCCGACCTGACCGAGCTGGGCGACTGGCTGACCCGCCTGCAGGGCCATCGGCAACTGTGCGCCGTGGGCGAGATCGGCCTGGATTATTTCCTCGAAACCCTGGACCGCGAACGCCAGCAACACCTGTTTGAAGTCCAGCTCAAGCTCGCCGTGGACTGCCAACTGCCGGCATTGCTGCACGTACGCCGCAGTCACGCGGCGGTGATCGCAACCCTCAAGCGCATCCGCCTGCCACGGGGCGGCATCATCCATGCCTTTGCCGGTAGCCGGGAAGAAGCCCGCGAGTACATCAAGCTCGGCTTCAAACTGGGACTGGGTGGCGCCGCCACCTGGCCCCAGGCCTTGCGTATGCACAAGGTACTGGCGCAATTGCCGTTGGACGCGGTGGTGCTGGAAACCGACTCACCGGACATGGCGCCCGCCATGTACCCTGGCCAACGCAATAGCCCGCTGCATTTGCCGGCGATCTGCACCGACCTGGCCGCGCGCATGGGGACCACGCCCTTATTGCTGGCTGAGGCGAGCACACGCAATGCGTGCGAGGTGTTCAACTGGTAGTGCCGGCATGACTGCTTGCAGGTCCAGGGTGATCCGCTGCCGCGAACGGGCATAACGCAATGCCAGGAAGTGCACCAGCAGCACCACCAATGACACGTTGAGCTGGCCGATCACACTGATCAATCCCACCCACTCCGCCACCAGTGCCACGATCAGCACCACACACGTCAGGACCGCCATGCTCGGGTGCACCAGCGCCCAGTGGTCGAGCGCCTTGAACTGACGCAGTTGTCGCGGACAGCTCAGCTGCAACACCCGATGACAATACGGGCAATCGAAGGGCTCTTCGATGGCGATGGCATTCAACTGCCAAGGCTTGAGCTCAAACGTGATGTCGCAATGGGCGCAGTGCCCTTTGATGCCAATTGCCGTGGCCATCGCCGTGCTCCCCAGTACCTTGAGTGTGTGAAACAAATTCTCACCCATTCACACAGCCACAGAAGAGCGAGCGGCGAATCAAGACACGAACTACGTCACAAGCAGACAATTCCTACTCTTGCGCCTTACACACGAAACGCCCCAATCAGTTGCTTCAATTCGATCACCTGCATCGACAGCTGCCGGCTCGCCGCTTCGGTCTGATGTGCGCCCTCGGCTGCATGCTCGCCGGCACGATTGATTTCGACGATGTTCTGGTCGATATCGTGGGCGACGGCGGTCTGCTGCTCCACCGCGGCGGCAATCTGCTGGTTCTGATCGACGATCATGCCTACGGCCCCGAGGATGTTTTCCAGGGCCTGCTGGACTTTTTCCGACTGCCCTACCGTGCCATTCGCCATTTCATGGCTGGTGCCCATGGCCTTCACCGCGGCTGCCACCCCGCTGTGCAAACGACTGATCATCTGCTCGATTTCTTCGGTGGAATGCTGGGTGCGGCGGGCCAACGTGCGCACTTCATCGGCCACCACCGCAAACCCGCGCCCCTGCTCACCCGCCCGCGCCGCCTCGATGGCAGCATTGAGCGCGAGCAGGTTGGTTTGCTCGGCGATGCTCTTGATCACTTCCAACACGCTGCTGATCGACTGGCTGTCGGTGGCCAGCTGGTTGATGACCCGCACCGACTCATCGATCTCCGAGGCGAGCCGGGCGATGCTGCCTTGCTGGGATTGCACCAGGCCACGGCCGCTGACAGTTTCATCATTGACACTGTGGGCACTGCTGACCGCCGCCGCCGCACTGCGCGCGACTTCCTGGGCAGTAGACGACATCTGGTTCATGGCCGTTGCGACCTGCTCGATCTGAGTGCGCTGGCCGGAGACGGCCTGGTTGCTCTGCGCCGAGACCGCTTCCACCTGGCCGGCCTGCAGTTCAACCTGGCTGACGGTGTGACCGACGCGCTCGATCAAGTCATGGATTTTTGCCACGGTGCCGTTGAACACCTGGCCCAGGTCGCCCAATTCATCGCGGCTGTGGGCGACAAAAGTGACGGTCATATCACCGGCGGCGACCTTGTCCATCATCGCCCCCAAACGCCGCAGCGTGGTACGCGTGGAGGCGTAGAAGCCTGCATACAAGTAAAAGATCAGCAGGAACACCGCGCTGAGGGCCGACACCAGCACCACCATGTGTGTGCGGTTTTGCGCCAGGCGCTGCTCCAGTTGCTGGCCGATGAAGCTCAGGGTTGCTTCATCCAATTGATACGTCTGCGCCATCAGTTGGGTGACGTTGTCGTAGAACGCCTGCCAGGGCGCGTCGAGAGTCTCGGCCATCACCACCTGTTCTTCAAACAGCTCGCTGCCTTGCTTGAGGCTGGCGTTGCTGGCCTTGGCCAAACTGTCGAGCGCGGTGTGCACGGTCTTGCTGGAACCCAACGCGTCCTGCAACTTCAAGCCGTATTCGGCCTGGAGCTTTTCCAACTGCTGCAACAACTCGTCAAAGCGCGTGCTGGAGGATGAATTGAGGAACCCCTGGCCCAGCGAATACGCGCCCATCGCCCGGCCCTCCCCCAGGGTTTGCGTGACCTGCGGGGTCACGCTGGTGATGAGTTCGCTGAGTTGGCGCAAATCGCTCTGGGGGTCGCGGCTCAAGCCGGATTGGCTGGCGATGATCTGGCTGAGCATCTGCGCCTTGTTGAGCAATTTGCCGATCAACGCGCTTTTACTCAGCAGCGAGGTTTCCTGTTGCTGGGCCTTGAAGGCCGCGACCAGCTCGTCGCGCTTGGCGTCAAAGGCGGCGATTTGCTCAGGGTCGGTGGCCATCGCGCTGAGGCCTTGCAGGCGGGTCAGCACGCTTTGCTCCAGGGCAGTGATCTTGCCCTCCAGGTCACCAGCTTTGCCGGCCTGCCCCAGGGTCGCGTTGATCTGCACCTGGTTGTTGAGGGTTTCCAGGTCGCGGCGCAGCGCCAGGCTGCTGCCGAGTAAATCCAGGCTTTGCAGTTCGATACGCGTGCCCTGGAACTCACGCCAGGAATCACGTACCAGGTAATAGTTGGTTGCCAGCATCGGCAGCAGGAACAGCACGCTGATCAGGCTGAACTTCATGCCGAAACTCAGACGGTTCATCAGCGCGACGGCGGGATAGAGCAAGCTCTTCACAGGTGAACTCCCTTTCTATTATTTTTATTTGAGGCGCAGGGCGGCGGCAGAAAGCCACTATTTGGCGCTCTGTCTGTATAGCTCAATTTGAAAGGGAGTTTTGTAACGTAAAGTTAACGAGATAGGCGCCGGCTTGCCGGCGATCGACGCAACTCGGGTGATGTAACCACCAAAGTGCTCGTATCGCCAGCGAATCGGGGGTCTGCGAGGATCAGGGCAACACGGTCCAGATAGCGAACCCGGCATACCACAGCACCGCCGCGCGCAGCAGCAGCTCCCACAGGCGGTCCAGGCTGTTGATGCCATCGGCACCGACCACTGGCGGCGGGATTTCGGCGGCAACCAGGCCCACCTTTTCCACCAGTTGGGCGGCGCTGATATCCCAGTTCAACAGCTCGTGCAGCATCACGCGGCTGACCGCCACGAAATTGCCTACCAGGGCGAAGCTGGCTGCCAGCAGGCGAACCGGCAACCAGTCAAACGCATGCCGCAATTGCCCGGCACGCTCGGCCACCAGCGGGTTCTTGCTGTGTTCGCTGGCCAGCGCCAGCAGGCGGTACGCCAGGGCGGCCACCGGTCCCAGCAGGAAGTACCAGAAAATCACCGCGAAAAAGCTCTGGTAGGCCTGCCACAGCAGATGCCCCTGGACGCGTTCGAGCAGCTGTTCGCCGCTGTCGGCACTCAGGCTCAGGTCGCGCTCGGCCACGTGCTCTGCGGCTTGCAGGTCGCCGCGCCGCCAGGCATCGCGAAACGGGCCCAGCCCGGCCAGTAGATCGCCACGCCCCAGGCTGTAGATCACCACCACCAGGTGCACCGGCAGTGCCAACAACCCGTAGGCCACCGGCTCCAGCACCAGAAGCAACAGCGCCAGCAACGCCACCGGCAGCAACACCATCACGGTCAGAATCAGCCAGGGCTGCTTGCCCATGCGCGGGCTGGATTCCAGCTTGGCCAGCTCGCGCAACCAGCCGCCATCGCGCTGCACACGCCGGCGCAGGGCCGAGAATTTCTCGATCCAGACCGCCAGCACCAACACCAGAAAACTCATTGTGCGTGTCCTCCATCCAGCAGGGCGCTGCGAAAGCGCGTCCAATCAAAAGCGGGGCCGGGATCGGTCTTGCGTCCCGGCGCGATATCGCTGTGGCCACAAATCCGCTGCGGCGTGATCCCGGGGTAGGCCGCCAGCAACTGGCGGGCCAGGTCGATCAGCGACACATACTGGGCGTCGGTGAACGGCAGGTCATCGGTGCCTTCCAGCTCGATTCCCAGGGAAAAATCATTGCACGTCTCTCGCCCTTCGAAGCACGAGACCCCGGCATGCCAGGCGCGGTCGATGCAGGACACAAACTGCGTCACCGCGCCGTCGCGCTCAATCAGAAAATGCGCGGACACCCGTAGGTCAGCAATCCCTTCAAAGTAGGGATGTTCCGTGACATCCAGGCGGTTCTGGAAAAACTCCTGCACCTTGCCGGTAGCGAACTGCGCGGGCGGCAGGCTGATGTTATGCACCACCAACAGTGAGATTTCGCCTGCGGGGCGCTCGTTGAAGTTGGGCGAAGGGCAATGACGAATACCCTTGCACCAACCGCTGGCGGGGTCCAACTGCATACCGGTTCCTTGAACGAGACAAAGTGTTACCAGTATGCCGCGTTCGCCCCTGTGGTTGCGATCACTTGCCGCGATTGAGTTGTCGCAGCTTGCCCACCACCGCCGCCAGCGCACGCTCGAACAAGGGCCCATCGTCGAGCCTATGCAGCGTGCCAGCCTTGAATGCCACCGCCAGTTGGCCGGCGCTTTGCTCCAGGACCTTGAGCCCCGTGCGACTGACAAAGATGTAGCGATTGGCCGGCGCCATGATCATCGTGAGCTTGCATCGCAGGCTGCTGGCAGTCTCGCGTTGGAACTCCACCCACTGCCCCATCCGCAATTGCCGAGCCTGGAGCAGGTCGGGATCGTTGTCCGGCAGGTCTTCATCCGGCTCATGCGAGACCGCCCCAAGTACAAAGGGCTCACTCACCTCGATCAGCTCATCGAGGTCGTCAGTCGCCTGCCTATGCAGGGCCTGCAGCCGCACAAAAAAATCACGCGTGCTGAATGGGTCGAACGCAGCGCTGGTCAATCCGTCACGCAACGCCTTGAGCAATCCCGGCAACTGTTCCAGCAAGTGGCGCCCAGCTTCGGTGTCTTGCTGCAGGCTGACACTCCAGATCAGTTCGTCGAGGGTGCGCAGCCCCGCTTGCCATTGCACCGACTGCTCACCGTGCTTGAGGCTGGCCAGCAACAGCACCTGGCTCCAGGCCTGCTGCAGGAACTGCACCACCGTGCGTGGCAGGACCTTACCCAGCAGCCGCCGGTTGAGCACATCAGCCACTCGCTGACGGGCCGCCTCGGTGCGTACGCGAGCTTCCTCGGCTTCGCGGGTGTGCTGTTCGAGCAATTCGCTGCGGTGCCGCTCATCGGCGGTAAACGCACTGAACTCGGTCAACAACCCGGAAAAAATCGCTGGGTCTTCGACATAATCGTTGAGCAGGCGCTGCACCACTTGTTCGATACGCAGGTACAGGTGGTCGCGCTGATAGTCATCACACGGGCTCCAGCCCATGGCCGCCGCCGCGACTTCATTGAGCAGGCGCCGCGCGGGGTGGTTGGCGCGGGTGAAAAAGCTCTTGTCCAACACCGCGACTTTGAGCATCGGGATCTGCAATCGGCCGATCAAGGCCTTGAAGGCATCGGGCACCGTGCGGTCATTGAGGATGAACTCGAACAACAGCGCGACCAGGTTGATCACGTCTTCGTCTGCATCCTCCACCACCCGCGACTTGCCACTCTTGACGCTGACACGCGTGAGCAGTTGTTCCAGCTGGTTGCGCAGGTCGAAGTCGTCTTCAAGCTCCGGCTCCGGCACATACTGCTGCAAATGGGACAGCAGCCTGAGCAGGTCACGGGTGGCGATAGGCTGGGGCTCGGCGCTGGCTTCGAGGGTGGGGGCCACGCTGCCGCGCACGGCTTTGAGCAGCTCCTGCAGGACGGCGAACGCTTGCTGGCCGCTGTCATCGACAGGCTGCTCGGCGCCCGGCTGCGCATCCGGGCTGGGTTGTTCACGGGCGGCACGCCCACCGGGGCGGCGCGAGGGGGCGGCCTTGAGTTCCGGCAACACCCCCGTCGCGACCAACAATTGGTTGGCTTCGCCGTACAACTGGTCGGCATCGCTGAGCACGTATTTCTCGAAGAGCTTGAGCATGATCAGCTTGACGCGAATTTCCACGCCGAGGCTGCGCCCCGCCCGCAGGAAAAACTCGCAGAGCAGCGCCGGACCGAGCGGGTTCTCCCGATCGTCCAGGCGATTGCCGAGCAATGCACTCAAACGGGCGGTCAGTTGCCCCAGCGCCAGGCCGTCGCGGTGATGCACCCGGCCCAGCATGGCCTCCAGCGCCACGGCTTTTTCCAGTTGATCCCTGGAGGTACCGGGTGCAGCGTCGTAGGACATCACCGGCACCCACTTCAACGCCCCCCGCCCCGCGTCGCCCAGGTGGGCAAAGGCTTCGAACAGGCGCTCCATGAACACGCGCTCGAAATTCTTGCGCTTGAGGCGCAGGTCGCGCATGGCTTCGAAGAAAATATGGTGATCGACGTTGTTACGGGCCTTGTCGGCCATTTCGAACAACGTGTCGTCGGCGTTATCGAACAGTTCCTGCAGCCCCTGCTGCAGCTGTTGCGCCGCCTTGTCGCGGACCTGCAGCAACACCACCGGCAACCGGGCGAGCGGAGATGGCGTGGCGTGTGCCTTGTTGATTGGCACCACCTTTCCGTCATTGTGCATCCTGGCCTCCTGAAACGGCGGTATTGAGTGGGGCAAAGACCGGCTACAGGCCCGCGTGGGCGCACTGGATAGCCGGTGATTACCATGACGTCAAAGCTATGACGCCAATTGAAAGGCGCGAGATTATCTTGCAAATGAGGGGGGTTGCGCCAGCAAACTCTGCGACGGCGCGGTAAATGAGCAGCGAGTGTGGGTTCGGACGCGCACTGCCCCTATAATCGGGGCACTTTGTTTGTGGAGCCTGTTATGCCGAATCTCCGTCTTGCCGACCTCACCGCCGAAATCGAAGCCAACGTGCGCCGCGCACTGCTGGAAGACATCGGCAGCGGCGACATCACCGCACAGTTGATCCCGGCCGAACGGCTGGCCACGGCCGCCATCATTACCCGCGACAACGCAGTCATTTCCGGTACGGCCTGGGTCGATGCCGTGTTTCGCCAGTTGGACCCACGCGTCGCCGTGCATTGGCAGGTGGCCGACGGGGAGCGCGTCAGCCCCAACCAGGTGCTGTTCCGCCTTGAAGGACCGGCACGCTCGCTGCTCAGCGGCGAACGCTGTGCGCTGAATTTCCTGCAATTGCTCTCCGGGGTCGCTACCCGCGCGCAGTACCTGGCGGATTTTGTCGCGAGCACTCAGGTCAAGCTGTTGGACACCCGCAAAACCCTGCCGGGCCTGCGCCTGGCGCAGAAGTACGCGGTGACCTGCGGCGGCTGCCACAACCACCGTATCGGTTTGTACGACGCGTTCCTGATCAAGGAAAACCATATTGCCGCCTGTGGTGGCATCGCCCAAGCCATCACCGCCGCGCACAAGATCGCCCCCGGCAAACCGGTGGAAATCGAAGTGGAAAGCCTGCAGGAACTGCGCGAAGCGCTGGCGGCGGGCGCCGATATCATCATGCTCGATGAGCTGAGCCTGGAAGACATGCGTGAAGCCGTGCGCCTGAATGGCGGCAAGGCCAAGCTGGAGGCCAGCGGCGGGATCAATGAAAGCACGCTGCTGCCTATCGCCGAGACCGGGGTGGACTACATCTCCATTGGCGCGATGACCAAGGATGTAAAAGCGGTGGATCTGTCGATGCGTCTCAGCATCTGAGGAAAATCTGCAGGAGCCGGGTTGCCGGCTCCTGCAGGCTGATTCAAACAACCAGGCCGTTCATCTCGCAATATTCTTCCCAGTCGACGCCCAGTACCTCAGATGCCTCCTTGTGCAAGGCGAGCCTGGCGGCTTCGAATTCTTCCGGTGTCGACGTGTAATAGAGGGTCAGCTCCCAGGGCTGGTAGCCCCGGCTCTCGGCCTCGTCCTCGAATGCCCACTGAATCTGGTCGCGCTGATCATCGGCGCTCAGGTCCTTGATCTCTTCTTTAAGCTGCGGCGATTCCTCGAGGTATTTTTCGAGGGCTGCTTGATGCCGAACTTCCTGGGTCATTTCAGTTGTGGTCATGTTGTTCTCTTAGATCGAGGAATGGGGATGCATCTGGGTCATCAAGGTTGCGCAGATACAAAAGAGCGGGCGCAAATGCCAGCTCGTCTGGCCTTCAGAACCATTCTGGGATCATCTGAAAACAGTATTGCCTTTGAGACAGTGTTGCCTTTGAAACAGTAGTGCCCTTTTGCCCGAGACAGGAATCGAACCTGCGACCTTCGCGTTACGAGTGCGCTGCTCTACCGGCTGAGCTACACGGGCGGTGGGCTAAAGCTAGCACCGCATCGGGCGTCCGGCAACTTGCGACCCTCAACGGGCAATCACGCCCTGGGTCCAGAAGCGGGGTCGCAGCAAATTGTCATGGCTGTCCAGGTACTGCCGCTGGGCTTGGGTGATGTGCGGGATGTCGCGCGCCGCGATGAAGATCAACAGACCAACGGCCAATACACTCAGGGTTTTCCACGCCCCACGCAACCATGGCACCGCTGCGAAGGCCGGCAACCGCCACTCATGCAGTGCCAGCAGCCAGCCCACGACCAGCGCCAGCCACACCTGGGAGACGGGCATCACAATCACGCCGTCGACCATGGACTGCACCAACGCGCCAACCAATGCCGCAAACAGGCATAGCCTCAGCAGGTCCGCACGTTCGGCGGACAGCGCGCGCTCACGCACCACAGTCAACGTGGCCCAGCCACCTCGCCACGCCAAGGCCGCAACGCACACGGCGGATGGCACTCCCCATTCACTGGCCCATTGCAGGATAGCCTGGTGGGGGTGAGCGGCAATCTTGTTGGCAATATCGGCAAAATGCATCGGCCCGAAGCCCAGCCAGGGCCGCTCGACGAGCATATGCCACGCCTGCCACCAGATCGGACCACGCCCCGACAGCGTGGTGGTAAGTCGATCACGTGCAGCATTGGTAATCTCGATCCCCAGGTAATCCGCCAACACCGTGAACAGCAGCCAGTACAGCAATAAGCCGCACGACACCGCGGCCAATTGCCAGCCGAGCCAGCGTCGCCCCCACGGCCCCAACATCGCCAGTACCGCCCCGGCCACGCCGAGGCCAAGCCATGTACCGCGCGTGCCGCCGCTGATCGCGATCAACCACCAGACACACAGCAACGCAAATATCAGGCCTCGCTGGGTTCGAAAGGCCTTGGGCAGTAACAGGGGGAGCGCCAGCAGCGGCAAGGTAAAGGTCTGGAACTGGCCGTAAAAGCGCTTGTTGGAAAAGCTCGACAGCAACAGGTCAGGGTCCAGCGTCAGCGCACCACTGCTGAAGGCCACCGCGCCGGCGTACAGGTATTGGATGGATTTGATCAGGCACAGCAGTACCACGACCATGACCAGCAAACGGTCCAGAGACTCACCTTCGCGGCGACGCAGCACGGCAAACGCCACGGCGATCGCCGCGCAACCGACAAACAACGCCACTTCGGTAAACGCCCAGAGCGGCTGTCGGGCCAGCGCCGAAGACACCAGCCCCAGCACGATGATCAGCGCGAGCCCGAAGGCCGTGAACCGATCCACCAACCGCTCCTGCGAAGTCACCGACAGCCCATACAGCACCGCGCAGACGGCAATGGCAATCTGCAATGTCCGCTGTAGATCATGCCCACTGAAGGGCACGCATATCCCCACAACCAGCAAACACACCGTCACTACCAGGAAAATACTGCCGCGCTGCTGTACAGATAACGACATCGGCCACCTCTACGTCCATGTGGATGGTTTAGCAGTCAGGCACCGTCGGCGCCGCAACCTTTGGCTGCATATTTGGCATCGGCGGTCGTACTGCACTTCCAGCCCGTGGTGGCATTGCGCGTGAGGTTGATGCTCTTGCCCAGCACCGGTGCCGGTGCGTCGAGTATTTCGCAGCTGATGGAACCGGCCCCCGTGGCAACGTCGCCGGAGACGTCGATCTTGCAGTTGGCCGTCGGGCTGGTGCCGCCGATCAATGCCAGGGTGGGCACGGTCCCTTGATTGAGGGTGTCTTCGTACCCGGCTTTCAACGCTGTGATTTCAGCCAGGCCGGCAGTGAATTTAGCCTTGGCCTGATGGGTGGTATACATCGGCAGGCCGATGGTGGCCAAAATGCCGATGATTGCCACGACGATCAGTAACTCGATCAGGGTAAAACCTTTCTGACGCATCACATTCACTCTCCAGAATAAAACTCATGACAAGGCGCGTCCTGCGCCCCGTATTTTGCAGCGGCCCCAGTGTACTCATCCGCAAGCAGTCAATCGCGCACAAGACGCACATTCTGACATTTTATCGGTGGTTCCCCGCCAGCCCGAATCCGTCACCTGACTAAGCTATAAATCTTCGACGACTTGTGTGCGGAACCGTGACATGAACAACGCCTCGACGATTTACGCCTGGGAAGGCATCAACCGCAAAGGACGCAAGGTCTGCGGGCATGCCACGGCGCACAATCCGGCCCTGGTAAAGGCGCAGCTGCGCCAGCAAGGCATCAGCCCCGGTCGCGTGCGCGAACGATCGCATTGGCTGCCGAGCTTCACCCCGCCCGTTAAACCGGCGGACATCACCTTGTTCACGCGCCAGTTGGCCACGCTGCTCAAAGCCGGGATCGCACTGCTGCAGGCCTTCGACATCATCAGCGAAGGCTTCGACAACCCCTCGGTGCGCGAGCGGGTGCAGCGCCTGAAGCAGGAGGTCGCCGCCGGTACCAACTTGAGTGAAGCGTTGCGCAAACAACCGCGCTATTTCGATGAGCTGTACTGCAACCTGGTGGCTGCCGGTGAACAAGCGGGGGCACTTGAGACCTTGCTGGAGCGCGTGGCGGTCCACCGGGAAAAGAGCAAACGGCTCAAAGCCAGAATCAAAAAGGCCATGACCTACCCGATCGCAGTGCTGGTCGTCGCGAGCGTCGTCACCGGCGTGCTGTTGATCCACGTGGTGCCGCAATTCCAGACGTTGTTTGCCGGGGTCGATGGCAAGCTGCCGGATTTCACCCTCCACGTGATCGCGCTGTCCGAGTTCCTGCAACGCGCCTGGTGGATCGTGGCGCTGGGCCTGGGGTCTGCCGCCATGGGGTTGCGTCACGCCTATCGCGCTTCAGTAGAGGTTCGTCGCTGGCTGGACGCCGGTTTGTTGAAAACGCCCCTGGCAGGCAAACTGCTGCAGAAATCGGCAGTAGCCCGCTTCGCCCGTACGCTCTCCACGACGTTTGCTGCCGGCGTTCCGCTGGTGCAGGCGCTGGGGTCGGTGGCCGGTGCTGCTGGTTCAGAACCGTTCAAACAGGCAATCGAGCTTATGCGACACGATGTATCCACCGGTATGCAATTGAATCAATCCATGGCCGCCAGCGGGCTGTTTCCCGGCATGGCGATCCAGATGACGGCGATCGGCGAAGAGTCGGGCACACTGGACCGCATGCTGGAAAAAGTCGCCAGTCATTACGAGGCCGCAGTGGACGATCAGGTCGATAACCTCACGAGTTTGATGGAACCGCTGATCATGGTGGTATTGGGCGGGATTGTCGGGGCACTGGTCGTCGCCATGTACCTGCCGGTTTTCCAATTGGGGAGCGCATTTTGAGCCTGCTGCTGAGCGAGCACGCCTGGGTCTTTGTGTCGATGGCCTTGGTGCTGGGGGTGATCGTCGGCAGTTTTCTCAACGTACTGGTGTGGCGCCTGCCAAAAATGCTCGAACGGGAATGGCGAGCCCAGGCCCATGAAGTGCTCGGTTTGCCCGCCGAACCTGCGGGGCCGACCTACAACCTGATGCTGCCCCACTCATGCTGCCCCCACTGCAATCACCCGATCCGCCCCTGGGAAAACATTCCCCTGCTCAGTTATCTGTTGCTCAAGGGTCGCTGCGCTCACTGCCGGGGAGCGATCAGTGCGCGCTACCCACTCACCGAACTGGCGAGCGGGTTGCTCTGCGCGCTGGTGGCCTGGCATTTCGGTTTCGGTTGGCAAGCCGCAGCGCTGATGCTGTTGAGCTGTGGGTTATTGGCGATGAGCCTGATCGATGCCGACCACCAACTGCTGCCGGATGTGCTGGTATTGCCGCTGCTGTGGCTGGGGCTGATCGTCAATAGCTTCGGGCTGTTCACCACGTTGCCCGATGCCCTGTGGGGCGCTGTGATCGGCTACCTGAGCCTGTGGAGCGTGTTCTGGCTGTTCAAGCTGGCCACCGGCAAGGACGGCATGGGCCACGGCGACTTCAAGTTGCTCGCCCTGCTCGGGGCCTGGGGCGGCTGGCAGATCCTGCCCATGACACTGCTGATGTCATCGCTGGTGGGGGTATTTTGTGGCTTGATCCTGATGCGAATGCGCAAGGCCCAGGCGTCGACACCCATGCCATTTGGTCCGTATCTGGCGATTGCCGGCTGGATTGCATTGCTCTGGGGTGGTCAAATAACCGACTTCTATTTGCAGTCTGTCGGTTTCAGATGACCAATTCTGTTGCAACACCCTGGATTCTTGGCCTGACTGGCGGTATCGGCAGTGGCAAGAGCGCAGCTGCCCAGCACTTTGTCGACCTGGGCATCGACCTGGTGGACGCCGATCACGCCGCGCGCTGGGTGGTCGAACCTGGGCGGCCGGCACTGGCATGCATCGCCGAGCATTTTGGCGACGGCGTGCTGCAACCTGACGGCCAACTGGATCGCGCCGCACTGCGCAAGCTGATCTTTGAAGTACCTGAAGAGCGACGCTGGCTCGAAGCCTTGCTGCATCCGCTGATTGGCGAAGAGATTCGCAGCCACCTGGCGCGCGCGCAGTCACCCTACGCGATTCTGGTGTCGCCGCTGCTGATCGAATCCGGCCAGTACAGCATGACCCAACGCATCCTGGTGATCGACGTGCCGCAATCGCTGCAGATTCAGCGTACCCTGCAGCGCGATGGCATCAGCGAACAGCAGGTGCAGGCGATCCTCAAGGCCCAGTCCAGCCGCGAAGACCGCCTGAACCATGCCGATGACGTACTGGTCAATGACCAGGACCTGGCCTGGCTGCACAGCGAGGTCGAGCGACTGCACCACTTTTACCTTACTTTGCGTGGAGGCCGATCATGAGCCAACCCTTGACCGTCGATTGCCCAACCTGCGGCGCCCCCGTGGAATGGAAAGCGACCAACCTCAACCGGCCGTTCTGCTCGGACCGTTGCAAACTCATCGACCTCGGCGCGTGGGCCGCTGAGGAGCACAAGATCCCGGTAGCTCCGGACGCTGAAGACGAGCTGTTCTCCGAGGACCTGCCGCCGCGCCATTAAGGGCGCATAAAGGCGTATTCCTGCTGGTCGTCGAGATTCTCTGCAAGGTATTGCAGCTCGTCGGCCAGGTCTTCGAAACTGCGTACCCCCTTGCTCTGCTGCACCACCGCGCTGAGCATGGCGCGCAGGGTCAAGCCCGGATCGAAACCGATTTCCTGTGCCGCGTCCTGGCTTCTGCGCAACTCCTGCCGTGCCCATTCGTACACACTCATGTCCGTGCTCCTGGAAAATTTTGCAGAGCATGGGCCTGTGCAACCCCGCGGGATTTGATCTGGATCAACGCCGCGAATCGTCATCCTTCCAGGGCGCCGACAGGTAGCGTGTGCGATTGAACGTCTCCAACCACTCCGGGCAAAACACCACCAGGGCGCTGATGACCATGCCGTTGATAAAGGCCTCGGGGAAGATGATCAGCCACAGGTAGCCGATGAAATCTTCCAGCCATTCCGGCATGGCAAAACGCCCGTCCAGCCACAGCAGGCCCAATGCGGCTAGCAAGCAGAGCAACGCCGACAACGCCGCAGCGAAGAAACCGGAACAGAAGATGTACACGAAGGGATTGCGCGGTTGCGCCCGCTCCACCAGCAGTGCGCAGCCTTCAGTGACCAGCACCGGCAACACAATCAGCAGCATGCCATTGACGCCGAGGGCTGCGAGATCCTGGCGCCCCAGTGCCATCAGGCCCAGCTGGGCGGCAAACCCACCGACAATGGCTAACGGCCAATCCAGCAACAGGGTCACGGCAGTCATGCCGATAAAGTGGTAGGAAACCCCGGTATCGAAATCACGCCGTACCAGCCACAGCATGAACAGCGCGAATACCGTGCCGAACAGCAAATGCTGGCGCCGCCGGTCGGCAAACAACTCGACCCACGGCGAGCGCAGGATCGCCCACAGCAACACCGGCGCGTACAACAACCAACCGATGCCGAGCGTCGTCGGTGCCAGCACGGCGGCGCTGATCACGGCTTCACCTGCTCCAGGGCCTGGCGCAGATCGGTGGCGGAGCTGTATTCGCGTTGCTCAATCAATTGGCCTTTATCCAGCTGCAGCCACAGCACTTTATCCACAGCGCCCGGGTAGCGCGGGGCGATGCGCGCGTCCCGATCAAGCATGACCCGGTAGTTGTAGGCCTGCATGGCGGGTACGGCGAACAGCTTGGCGATCAGCCGGGGCATGCGCTGTATGTCCGCGACAAACACCGCATGCCGTGCTTCCAGGTAACCTTTGGGCTGGCCTTGCAGCGCTGCGTCCACCTGCTTGGCGGCGTCCATGCTGCGCGCGACCAGCAGAATCTGCGCCTGATCATTCAGGGTGTAGGCCTGGTCAAATTGATCCAGCAGGGTCCACGGCGCCAGGCGCTCACCCACCTCGACGGCCTGGGCGCACAAGGGCAGCAGGCCAAGCAACAGCAGCAGAAAAAACTTCACAGCGGACTCCTCATCCTCGGCATAGCGGTCGAGTAGCCAGTCTACACCGACCTTTTGCAGCGGGACTTCCTGCGGTCATCATTTGGACGCTAAGCTGCAAGCATGGATGACTCAGATTATTTGCGCCTGCTTACCGTAGCGGCCGAACAAGCCAATGCTTTTCTGTCCAATGCCCGCAAATGGGAGCGTGAGCGTTGGGTCTGCCAGCGCCTGTTGCAAGGCTTGAATGTGCCTTATCGGGCCGAGGAGTTTCACGCCGCCGGGCAGGAACCGCCGGACGTGCTGTTTCGCGATGCCAGTTTCGAAGTGTTTTTCGTATTGGATGAGGGACGGCGCCTGAACGACGAATGGCGCGACGAATTGCTGCGCCGGCGCAGTGCGTTTTCCCTCAGCCAACTGGTGCGGCGCGAAGCCAAGCCTCGGCGCATTCCCGCCCACGAATTCCTGCTGCGCCTGGCGCCGACCCTGCGCAAGAAGGCCCATAACTACAAGGAACGCGGGATGGACCTGGGCGAGTTGGACATCGTCGCCTTCACCAGCCTCAAGCGCGAAGTGCTGGACCTCAACAGCCACTTCCCGCCGCCTACCGAATACCTGCGCCAGGGCTGGCGCTCGCTGTCGCTGGTTGGGCCGACATTTGCGCGGGTATTGTTCGCGCATCCGGATGCACCGGATTTCTTGCGCAACAACCTGGGGCGCAGCATAGTGTTCGACGTGGGCATCAGCCTGTGACGCAGGCACAGGCTACGCTTGTGGCGAGACCGCCCACTTCCCGACTGTAACGTGGCGCCCTTTTGCAACGTCTACCTGACGAGGCCTTTATGACCAGCCGCCTGAACCCCGATGACCAACAGCATGTCGAAGAGTACCTGCAACTCTCCCAGAACCAAGTCGAGCGCAAGCCTTTCCGGCCGTGGCTGCTCCTTGGTGTGGTGCTGGTGGTGGTGATCGGGCTCGGGTTGCTGAGCCGCCTTTTGAGTTACCTGACGCTATGAGCTGCCTGGCGCTCGCGGGGGTAACTGCTCCGATTTCTTTTAGCCTTGCGAGATATCCCCATGACCCATCGTATTATTATCGTCGGCGGCGGCGCCGGCGGCCTGGAGTTGGCTACCCGCCTGGGTAAGACTCTGGGCAAGCGCGGCACCGCCAGCATCACGCTGGTAGACGCCAACCTGACCCATATCTGGAAGCCGTTGCTGCACGAAGTGGCTGCCGGCTCGCTGAACTCTTCGGAAGACGAACTCAATTACGTCGCCCAGGCCAAATGGAACCACTTCGAGTTCCAACTGGGGCGCATGAGCGGACTCGACCGTGAGCAGAAAAAAATCCAGCTGGCCGCCACCCTCGATGAAGAGGGCCGTGAGCTGGTGCCCGCGCGCGTGCTGGGCTATGACAGCCTGGTGATTGCGGTCGGTAGCACCACCAACGATTTCGGTACCGAAGGCGCCGCACAGCACTGTCTGTTCCTCGACACCCGCAAGCAGGCCGAGCGCTTCCATCAGCAATTGCTCAACCACTACCTGCGCGCCCATGCCGGGCAGACCGATACCATTGAACAGATCAGCGTCGCCATCGTCGGCGCCGGTGCCACCGGCGTGGAACTGGCCGCAGAGCTGCATAACGCCGCCCATGAGCTGGCGGCCTATGGCCTGGACCGGATCAAACCGGAAAACATGCACATCACCCTGATCGAAGCCGGCCCACGGGTATTGCCCGCGCTGCCGGAGCGCATTGGCGGACCTGTGCATAAAACCCTGGAGAAACTTGGGGTGACCGTGCTGACCAACTCGGCGGTCAGCGAAGTGACGGCCGACGCGCTGATCACCAGCAGCGGCCAGGTGATTCCTGCCAGCCTCAAGGTGTGGGCAGCCGGTATTCGCGCGCCTGGCTTCCTCAAGGATATCGATGGCCTGGAAACCAACCGCATTAATCAGCTGCAAGTGCTGCCGACGCTGCAGACCACCCGCGACGAAAATATCTTCGCCTTTGGCGATTGTGCCGCCTGCCCGCAACCGGGCACTGACCGTAATGTACCGCCACGCGCCCAGGCGGCTCACCAGCAGGCCTCATTGCTGGCCAAGTCGCTGAAGCTGCGGATCGAGGGCAAGGACCTGCCATCTTACAAGTACACCGACTACGGCTCGCTGATCTCGCTGTCGCGGTTCTCGGCGGTAGGTAACCTGATGGGCAACCTCACCGGCAGCGTGATGCTCGAAGGCTGGCTGGCACGGATGTTCTATGTGTCGCTGTACCGCATGCACCAGATGGCGCTGTATGGCTTCTTCCGCACGGCGATGCTGATGCTGGGCAGCAAGATCGGACGCGGGACCGAGCCGCGCCTCAAGCTGCACTGATACCTCACAACCCTGTGGGCGCTGGCTTGCTGGCGATGGTGGAGGGTCAGCCGACTGAGCCGTCGCTGATACAACGCTTTCGCGGGCAAGCCCGCTCCCACATGGGGATTGCGCTGGCTGACTCCTTGTAGGTGCTGGCTTGCCGGCGATGGTGGTGGGTCAGCCGACTGAGCCGTCGCTGGTACAACGCTTTCGCGGGCAAGCCCGCTCCCACATGGGAGTTGCGCTGGCTGACTCCTTGTAGGCGCTGGCTTGCTGGCGATGGCGGTGGGTCAGCCGACGAAGGCGTCGCTGAGACAACGCTTTCGCGAGCAAGCCCGCTCCCACATGGGAATTGCGCTGGCTCACTCCTTGTAGGTGCTGGCTTGCCGGCGATGGTGGTGGGTCAGTCGACTAAGCCGTCGCTGGTACAACGCTTTCGCGGGCAAGCCCGCTCCCACATGGGAATTGCGCCGGCTGACTCCTTGTAGGCGCTCGCCTGCTGGCGATGGTGGTGGGTCAGCCGACGAAGCCGTCGCTGATACAACGCTTTCGCGGGCAAGCCCGCTCCCACATGGGAGTTGCGCTGGCGGACTCCTTGTAG
Organism: Pseudomonas aylmerensis; assembly: GCF_001702265.1. Classification (GTDB taxonomy): domain Bacteria; phylum Pseudomonadota; class Gammaproteobacteria; order Pseudomonadales; family Pseudomonadaceae; genus Aquipseudomonas; species Aquipseudomonas aylmerensis. The sequence goes on along the minus strand of NZ_MAUE01000005.1, from coordinate 123,364 downwards.
GCGCTGGCTTGCTGGCGATGGTGGTGGGTCAGCCGACGAAGGTGTCGCTGATACAACGCTTTCGCGGGCAAGCCCGCTCCCACAGGGGAATTGCGCTGGCTGCCAGCTCCCACGTGGGAATTGCGCTGGCGCCTACAGAGGTCAAATTTCGGACAAAAAAAATCCCCGTATCTTTCGATACGGGGATTTTTAATATGGTCGGGGTAAGGGGATTCGAACTCCTGACATCCTGCTCCCAAAGCAGGCGCGCTACCGGACTGCGCTATACCCCGGTAAAAAAAAGGCGACCTTTCAGTCGCCTTCTTCGATCAGCGCTTTTGGCCTCTGATCTTAAGATTCGATTCCAGTGTTAACTGGTCTCAAAAATGGTGGGTCGTGTGGGATTCGAACCTACGACCAATTGGTTAAAAGCCAACTGCTCTACCAACTGAGCTAACGACCCAAATATGGTCGGGGTAGGGGGATTCGAACTCCCGACATCCTGCTCCCAAAGCAGGCGCGCTACCGGACTGCGCTATACCCCGGTTTGAAATTGGCTCCGTGACCAGGACTCGAACCTGGGACCCAATGATTAACAGTCATTTGCTCTACCGACTGAGCTATCACGGAACTACATATTTCAAAGTACAACTTTTGCTGCGGTGTAACCTTCTCTTCGACCCGTCCGTATCGCTACGTTCATGTCTCTGAGGCGCGCTATTCTACAATCTTAAAAACCCCTGTCAACCCTTTAAATTGCTTTTAAGACAATGATTTGCGCTTCTTTCTGATTTCTTCTTGGGGAGAAGAAACCCGTGGGCTGACGTTGCTGCGGGGCGCACTTTACAAGCCTTTGCCTTACAGTTCAACGCCCTATCGAAAAAAAAGGCCCCGCAATGCGGGGCCTCCTCTTATCGCCATACAGGCCGGGCTCAGTGGAAGACGATTTCGTCGTTTTCCACCGTCGCCGTGACGCTGGTGCCGGGCATGAAGCTGCCCGACAGGATCAACTGCGCCAGCGGGTTTTCGATCCAGCGCTGGATCGCACGCTTCAACGGCCGTGCGCCATACACCGGGTCGTAACCGACCGCGATCAGTTTGTCCAATGCCTCGCGACTCAGCTCCAGCGACAGCTCGCGCTCGGCCAGGCGGCCACGCAGGCGACCCAACTGGATCTCGGTAATGCCCGCGATCTGATCCCGCGCCAAAGGCTCGAAGATCACCACTTCATCGACCCGGTTGATAAATTCCGGACGGAAGTGCGTGGTCAGTGCGTCCATCACCGCAGCACGCTGCGCTTCGCGATCCCCCACCAACTCCTGGATCTGCGCCGAGCCCAGGTTGGAGGTCATCACGATCACCGTGTTGCGGAAGTCCACGGTACGCCCGTGACTGTCCGTCAGACGGCCATCTTCCAGCACCTGCAGCAGGATGTTGAACACATCCGGGTGGGCCTTCTCGACCTCGTCCAGCAGGATCACCGAGTAAGGCTTGCGCCGCACGGCTTCGGTCAGGTACCCGCCCTCCTCGTAGCCCACATAGCCTGGTGGCGCACCGATCAAGCGGGCCACCGAGTGTTTCTCCATGAATTCGGACATATCGATCCGCACCATGGCCTCTTCGGTATCAAAGAGGAACTCGGCCAAGGCCTTGCACAGCTCGGTCTTGCCCACGCCGGTCGGGCCGAGGAACATGAACGAGCCGCTTGGGCGGTTCGGGTCGGACAAGCCGGCCCGGGAACGCCGCACCGCGTTGGACACCGCGACCACCGCCTCTTCCTGGCCGATGACGCGTTGGTGCAAGAGGTGCTCCATCTTCAGCAACTTGTCGCGCTCGCCTTCGAGCATCTTCGACACCGGGATGCCGGTCCACTTGGAGACAACCTCGGCGATTTCCTCCTCGGTCACCTTGCTGCGCAGCAGCTGGTTCTCGCTGTGGCCATGCTGGTCGACCATCTGCAGGCTGCGTTCCAGGTCCGGAATTACCCCGTACTGCAACTCGGCCATGCGGTTCAGGTCGCCTTTACGGCGCGCCGCTTCCAACTCCTGACGCGACTGCTCGATCTTTTGCTGGATCTGGGCAGAGCCCTGTACTTCAGCCTTTTCCGAGGTCCAGATTTCTTCGAGGTCCGAGTATTCGCGTTCGAGGCGGACGATTTCTTCCTGGAGTTTTTCCAGGCGTTTCTTCGCCGCATCGTCCTCTTCTTTCTTCAGGGCCTGGGATTCGACTTTCAGTTGAATCAGGCGCCGATCCAGACGGTCGAGCACTTCCGGCTTGGAGTCGATCTCCATGCGGATGCGGCTGGCCGCTTCGTCGATCAGGTCGATGGCCTTGTCCGGCAACTGCCGGTCAGTGATATAGCGATGGCTCAATTTGGCCGCCGCAATGATCGCGCCGTCGGTAATCGCCACCTTATGGTGGACCTCATAGCGCTCTTTCAGGCCACGCAGGATCGCGATGGTGTCTTCTTCGCTCGGTTCTTCCACCAGCACTTTCTGGAAACGCCGCTCCAAGGCTGCGTCTTTCTCGATGTACTGGCGGTACTCGTTGAGCGTCGTGGCACCCACGCAATGCAACTCACCCCGCGCCAATGCGGGCTTGAGCATGTTGCCTGCGTCCATCGAGCCTTCGCCTTTACCGGCGCCGACCATGGTGTGCAGTTCGTCGATAAACAGAATGATCTGCCCTTCCTGCTTCGACAGCTCGTTCAACAGGGATTTGAGGCGCTCTTCGAATTCACCACGGAACTTGGCACCGGCGATCAGCGAACCCATGTCCAGGGACAACAGGCGCTTGCCTTTGAGACCGTCCGGCACTTCACCGTTGATGATGCGCTGGGCCAGGCCTTCGGCAATCGCGGTTTTACCCACGCCAGGCTCGCCGATCAGCACCGGGTTGTTCTTGGTGCGACGCTGCAGGACCTGGATAGTGCGACGAATCTCATCGTCACGGCCGATCACCGGATCCAGCTTGCCTTCTTCGGCGCGCTTGGTCAGGTCGACGGTGTACTTGTCCAGGGCCTGGCGCGACTCCTCATGGTTGGGGTCGTTGACCGCCTCGCCGCCGCGCAGGTTGTTGATGGCGTTTTCCAGGGCTTTCTTGCTCACGCCCTGGCCCAGCAACAATTTGCCAAGCTTGCTGTTGTCGTCCATGGCGGCGAGCAATACCAGCTCGCTGGAAATAAACTGGTCACCTTTCTGCTGGGCCAGGCGATCGGCCTGGTTGAGCAGACGTGCCAGGTCCTGCGACATGTTCACGTCGCCGGTAGGGTTTTGGATTTTCGGCAGTTGGTCGAGCTCTTTGCTCAACTCCTTGCGCAGGCTGTTGACGTCAAAGCCCACCTGCATCAGCAAGGGCTTGATAGAACCACCTTGCTGATCCAGAAGCGCCTGCATCAAGTGCGCAGGCTCGATGGCCGGGTGGTCGAGGCCCACCGCCAACGATTGAGAGTCCGATAAGGCCAACTGCAATTTGCTGGTTAAACGATCTATACGCATTAGTCACCTTCCTTTTGAGCAGGCCGGAGCTATGTGCGAGCGAGCTTGCTCGCGATAAACACATCCTGAATGAAGAAACCTGCCAGATACCCCTATAGATGGGGTGGATTCTGGAAGATTCAAGCGACCGACGGTTGATATGGATCAGCGTTGACCCAGATCAACAGAGTCTAGCGTTCAAGCCAGATAAGGGAGGCAAAACGACCGGTGCGGGGGCTGCGCCGGTAAGAAAAGAAGCGCGGGTCGGTGACGGTGCAGAAGCCGCCACCATAAACCGCGGTGATGCCACGTGCCGCCAGGCGCAGGCGGGCCAACTGGTAGATATCGGCCATGAACTTGCCTGGATTGCGGCTCGGCACAAAGGCTTCGGCGGCAACCGGCAGTTGCTGCATAAAGGCCTCACGCACTTCCGGGCCGACTTCAAAGGCCTGTGGACCGATGGCCGGGCCCAGCCACACCAACACCTCACCGGCATCGGTATCCAGGCTTTCGAAGGCGGCTTCGAGCACACCCGCTGCCAGGCCACGCCAGCCGGCATGAGCTGCTGCGACACGCGTGCCGGCACGGTTGCAGAATAATGCGGGCAGGCAATCGGCGGTCATGGATGTGCAGGCGATGCCGGGCGTACTGCTCCAACTGCCATCGGCTTCGACGGTCACTCCAGGATTCGCCTCGACCACCTTCACCCCATGGACCTGACGCAGCCAGGCGGGCTGGATATCAAAGGCATCAGTGAGACGACGACGGTTTTCGAGTACAGCCTCCAGGCTGTCCTCGACATGATCGCCCAGGTTGAGACTGTCGAACGGCGCCAGGCTGACGCCGCCCGCACGGGTGGTGACGCAGGCCTTGACCTGAGCCGGCGCGGGCCAGTCAGGAATCAGCCAGTCACTCATCCGATAAACGCCTCGCGATCCTGCTTGAGCAGCGACAGCAACCAGACCAGATCGTCTGGAAGAGGCGATTCCCAGCTCATCCGCTTACCGCTCGTCGGATGATCCAGCTCCAGGAAACGTGCATGCAGTGCCTGGCGCGGGAAGTTTTTCAGCGAATCAACCATGGTCGCACTGGCCGCCGGCGGAATGCGGAAGCGGCCACCGTAGGCCGGGTCGCCGACCAACGGGAAGTTGATATGGGCCATGTGCACACGAATCTGGTGGGTACGCCCGGTTTCCAGCTTGACCCGCACATGGGTGTGGGACCGGAAACGCTCCAGCACACGGTAGTGGCTGACGGCCTGCTTGCCACCTTCCATTACCGCCATACGCTGGCGCTGCTGGCCGTGGCGACCAATTGGGGCGTTGATCTTGCCACCCGCCACCACCACGCCGATCACGATGCACTCGTAGATCCGGCTGACACTGCGGCTCTGCAATTGCGTCACCAGCTGTGTCTGTGCCTGGATGGTCTTGGCCACCACCATCAGGCCGGTGGTGTCCTTGTCCAGGCGGTGCACGATGCCACAACGCGGGACATTGATGATGTCCGGCACGTGGTGCAACAGGGCATTGAGCAAGGTGCCATCAGCGTGCCCGGCCGCCGGGTGAACCACCAGGCCTGCGGGTTTGTTGATGACCAGGATGTCGTCGTCTTCATAGACGATATCCAGCTCGATGTCCTGGGCGACCCATTCTCCCTGGGCTTCCTGCTCGGCAGTCAGCTCAAGAATCGCACCGCCATGCACTATGTCTCGCGGGCGGATAACCGCTCCATCCACAGTCAGGCGGCCGTCTTTGATCCAGGCGGAAAGGCGCGAGCGCGAGTGCTCAGCGAATAATTGTGCGGCGACTTGATCGAGGCGTTGGCCGCCCAATTCGGACGGCACCTCTGCGCGAAGTTCAATTTTATCGGACATGCTCAGACTAGGCGTGGCACAGCCTTTGGTTTCGGCTGCGCGCTTGTGGTTAAATACGGCGTCTTTTGCCCCGAGGCTTTCAACGGGGCGCTCATCATAACAGGACGGCCCCGCCCAAGACAGCGGCCGTCATAGGGACGCAAGCCGCCATGCAAGTGAAACACCTGCTGCTGATCGCCATCCTCGCCATGACTGCTGCTTGCTCGTCAACAAAGGAAGTCGTCGACGAAAACCTGAGCGAAGTCGAGTTGTACCAACTGGCTCAGAAAGACTTGGACAATAATAGCTACACCAGCGCCACAGCGAAGCTGAAGGCACTGGAGTCGCGCTATCCGTTCGGGCGCTACGCCGACCAGGCCCAGCTCGAGCTGATCTACGCCAACTACAAGAACGCCGAGCCGGAAGCTGCCAAGTCCGCCGCCGAGCGTTTCATCCGCCTGCACCCGCAGCACCCGAACGTCGACTACGCCTACTACATGAAGGGCCTGACCTCATTCGACCAGGACGTCGGCCTGCTGGCGCGCTTCCTGCCGCTGGACATGACCAAGCGTGACCCGGGCGCTGCCCGCGACTCCTACAACGAGTTCGCCCAGCTGACCAGCCGCTTCCCCAACAGCCGCTACGCGCCGGACGCCAAGCAGCGCATGATCTACCTGCGCAACCTGCTGGCTTCCTACGAGATTCACGTGGCTCACTACTACCTGACCCGTCAGGCTTATGTAGCGGCAGCCAACCGTGGTCGTTATGTCGTGGAAAACTTCCAGGAAACGCCTTCGGTCGGTGATGGCCTGGCAGTGATGACCGAGGCTTACCAGCGCCTGCACCTGGACGAACTGGCCAGCACCAGCCTGGAAACCCTCAAGCTCAACTACCCTGACCACCCAAGCCTGAAGGACGGCCAGTTCGTGCCTCAGGTTGCCGAAGCCGACAACCGTTCGTGGCTTAGCAAGTACACCCTGGGCCTGATCGAGTCGCGTCCGCCGCTGCCGCCGGGCGAAACCCGCGCCAACCAGGACGTGATCAAGCAGTACCAGGACGCGAAGGACGCGATCCCTTCGGACCTCAAGCCACACGACGAGAACGGCGACGTGATCGAAGAGCAAGAGCCGCAGGCCCTGGGCAACAACCAGGATCGCTCGTGGTTCAGCTACATGACCTTCGGTGTGTTCGACTGATTCAGTCGACGCAACGCAAAAGGGAGCCACACGGGGCTCCCTTTTTTATGCGCCAGCATTATTGCGCTGTGCGCCTGTCGCGTCCTTGGCTAAACTGGCGCATTACTTATCGAGAAGCTGCCCATCATGGTTCGTCTACTGTTCTGGATTGCCGTCATTGCTGCCGCGGTATGGTTCTGGCGCAAATTCAAAAGCCCGACCGCCAGACAGCAACGCCCCGGCGAACCGGGCGCAGCCCTGATGGTGCGCTGCGCACATTGCGGCGTGCATCTGCCGCAGGATCGCGCCCTCAGCTCACGCCAGGAGTGGTATTGCACCCAGGCGCATCTGGAACAGGGGCCGAAGTCTATCCAGCGTTGAGGCGACCAGCGGGCGCGTAGGGCGCTGGATCAATGATCGGCGCTCGCTCCAGCAACAAATCCGCAAACAGCTGGCAGGACGCCGGCGCCAGCACCAGGCCATTGCGGTAATGCCCGCAGTTGAGCCATAGCCCATTAAAGCCCGGCACCTGGCCGATATACGGAATACCTTCCGGAGAGCCGGGGCGTAAACCGGCCCAGTGCCCCACCACTTCGGCATCTGCCAAGGCTGGAATCAGCTCCACCGCCGACGCCTTCAAGCTTTCCAGCGCGGTGTCGGTAGGCGTCTTGTCGAAGCCTTCATGCTCCAGGGTGCTGCCGATCAGGATGTGCCCATCGCGCCGGGGAATCGCATAGCGCCCCTTGGCCAGGACCATGCTCGAGAGGAAATCCGAGGCGCATTTGTACAGAATCATCTGTCCCTTGACCGGCTCCACCGGCAGCGCCAACCCCAGCGTACCGAGCAGCTGACCACTCCACGCCCCCGCCGCCAGCACGACCTGATCGCCATGGATCGGGCCATCCGCAGTGTTCACGCCCACGACATTGCCATCCTCGAGGACAAAACCAGCTACCTCGCATTGCTCGTGAATCGTCACACCCGGCAACGCCAACAGTGCCGCCTTGAGCGATTTGACCAACCGCGGGTTGCGCACATTGGCCACGTTGGCCATGTAGATCGCCCGGGCATAGCCGCCGCCCAGTACCGGTACGGCATCGTGGGCAGCGGACACATCCACTTTGCTCAACGGCCGGCCTTCACGTGCCGCCCAGGCCAGGGCCTCGGCTTCATCATCCAGATCGAGCCAGTACAACCCGGTGGTATGCACCTCCGGGTCAACGCCTGTGGCCGCAAACAGCCGCTCGGCCAGCTGCGGATAAAAATCCTGGGACCAATGGGCCAGCGCAGTGACCGCCGGGCTGTAGCGCCATGGGTACAAGGGAGAAACAATGCCACCGCCGGCCCAGGAAGACTCCTGCCCCACGCCCGCGCGCTCCAGCAGCACCACCGCCTGCCCTTGCGTCGCCAGGTTGTACGCCGTCAACAAGCCGATAACACCGCCACCGACAATCACCACTTGCTGTTGCTTAGCCATCATTTGATCCAGCCGATAAATAGGAACAAGCGCACCCGGCGCCCAATCATCCAGCACTCTCATCATTGCCCCCAGCATGTCTTGCGCGGCATGGCGGGTGCGGCGCCAGGGTTGGCCCGCGCACCGCTGCTGGTCAGGCTGAAGTCACCGCAGGGATCGCCGGCCATTCCCGAGTCGACGGCAGGCGTAGCCACCAGGCGGTAATCCTGAGGGTTCAATGCTGCGGTGATTCTATAGCGATCATTGCCCGTACTGACGCCGCTTGCGTCAATAAAAGTACCGTTCCTCGCATAAAAGCGCTCCAGGTACTGAGCCTGCTCGGTCAACAGCGCGACGATCTCGGCGCGATAGACTTTTTTCACATGACCGGCGTACCCGGGGTAAGCGATACCGGCCAGAAGCCCGATGATCGCCACGGCGATCAGTAACTCGATCAGGGTAAAACCCTGGCTATCCATGTCCATCCCTCTACTCCTTATTGAAGTTGTCGCCAGGCCACTCGCCGAAACCACGACCGCCCGTCCTCCTCTACCCGCACATACACACTCTCCAGCACCGTACGCGATTGGCCACTGAGCCCGACCGCGGTCACTCGGTACAAGGTGGCCGGGGTTTGCGCCGGCAAATGCGCCACCCCCACGCCAGTCCCCAGGGCTTGAACACCGTAGAGACCACTTTTCAGGCCGGCCCAATTCACGCCCGACACGGGATTCACGCCAGCACCTGTCACCGAGAACGCCTCACCCGGTGGCGCACAGGTGACGAACGATTGGCACGGCGCTAACCCCGCAAACTCCCGCCGCACCCTTGACTCACCCAGCCTCAAGCCACTTTCAGCCGTCTGAAATGACTGGTTGCGATGCCAGAGGCTCGCGGCGATCTTTTGCTGAGTCACAGCCATTTGCATCGATGACAAACCGACCAGCGACAACAGCAGCAGAAACACCAGGCTGATCAACAGCACCATGCCGCCTTGACGAGAAAACACCATGGCAGCCCTACCCCACACGGTTTCGCAGCGCCGCCGCGACGCTGTAGGTTTGATCCTTGACCCGGCCGGTCGGGTCTTGCAGCGTCATCAGGATGCGCACGCTGCGTATCAAGGCAGCGTCGACCGGGCTGTCGTCGTAGCGCGCCACCGTCAATGAGTCCAACCTGTCAGCCATGCCAAAACTGATTTCGAAACGCTGCACGTTATCCACCAGCACCGCCTTGGCCGGCGCAGCAGGCGTGCTGACCTTCAACTGCCCCGCCTCAAAGGTGTAGGTAAGCTGGCGTAGCGCAAAAGAGATTTGCCCAGGCGTTGGCGCAGGTGCGCTGGCGGAGTAGGCATGGGCAGTGCCGGTGCAGTCGGACAGCACTGTCCAGTCGGGCTTGCCACCTGCGATATCAGCGGTGATCAACGTCAGCGACTTTGAGGCGCCCACGGCACTCCAGGCGACAGGCCGATCAAAGGCCGGCGGGGCATTCTCGATAAACGCTGTCGCCAGGCAGCCAAACATGCCGGCCTGGCGAATGTCCTGGATCAACTTGCCCAGGGCAAACCGCGCATCATCCTGCAGCAACATCGCCGCCTGCTGACTGGCAGAGGTCGTTCGCGAGCTGATCGCCACCTGGCTCACGCCGAGGATCAGCACCAGCCCGACGGCCAGGGCCAACAGTAATTCCACCAGGCTGAAACCGCGTGCGTCCCTCCTCACTGTGCGGCCTCCATGCGACTGGTCAGGGTGAAGGTTTCGCGCGCACCCGGGGTATGCGTGCCGCGTTGATCGTTCCAACTGATGCTGACAGTCACCTCATTGGCGCCGATCACCACCGAACCCGTCGCGCTCTCCCCGGCGAAACCGCGAATATTCGCCTCGAAGTCATGCAGATCCAGATCGCGCACGCTGGCGTTTGCGGTACTGGCCGGCACGCTCGCCCCGGCGCGCCAAGCGTAATCGGCACCGGCATTGGCGCGAATTCGGTCGAGCATGTCGTAGGCGATGAAACTGGCCTGGCTGGTCATCCGTGAACTGTCGGTGTACTTGAGCGCGTTCAATTGGATCACTGCCGCACCCAGCAGGCCGACGGCGAGAATCAACACCGCCATCAGCACCTCGATCAAGGTAGTGCCGCCCTGGTGCCTGGGCGCGGCATTAAAAAAGCAGGTAGTCGGACAGGCAAGCATTACCGTCGTCATCCGTGTCGAAGGCCAAGGGAAGCAGGAAAATCCTGCTGTGCGGCCCAAGACTAGCGTCGGTTTTCAGCCCGCGCTGCTGCGGGAACAAAGGGAAATACTTTGGACATGAAGGCCATCATCCGTTACCGCCGACGTGGCGCTATACCTACGGCAGCACCCCAACACTGAATCGGGTCCACGGAGGGACAGCACATGCGACAACACGGTTTTACCCTGATCGAACTGCTGCTAGGGCTGATCGTGAGCAGCATCCTGGCGCACCTGGCGGTGCCCAACTTCAAGCATCTGCTGGCGTCCCAGCAACGACAAAGTGCCGCACAATCGCTGGCGAGCGCGCTGCGCTTTGCACGCACGCAAGCCATTGCACGCAACCAGGCGGTGGTGATTCACGCACGCGAAGACGACTGGAGCCAGGGTTGGCGGGTGATAGTGGATGTGAGTGGACGCGGCCATCTGGACGACGACAACCCGGTGCTGCTGGAGCGCCAGGACAGCGGGCAAGTAGCGATCGTGGGCAATGGGCCGGTCAAGAGCCAGGTTCGCTTCAGCGGGTTGGGTGAACCGGTATTTTCAGGTGGGGGATTCCGCGCCGGTACCGTGCACGTGTGCGCCACGGACGAGGCTCAGAGCCTGCACCAGATAGTGCTGGCCCCCAGCGGGCGCATCAGCCTGCGCAGCGACAGGGCCGAGCAGGCGTTGTGCCGCAGCTACTCCGGCACCCTGGCAGTCAGAGCAGCGAGCGAACCCGCAGCTCCTTGGGCATGGAGAAAGTGATGTTCTCTTCACGACCGGCCAATTCATCCGCGCCGGTAGCGCCCCAGGCGTGCAGCTGCTGGATAACACCGCGCACCAGCACTTCCGGGGCCGAAGCGCCCGCAGTAATACCAATTCGCTCGACGCCATCGAACCAGCTGCGCTGCATGTCCTCCGCACCGTCGATCAGGTACGCCGGTGTCGCCATGCGCTCAGCCAACTCGCGCAGGCGGTTGGAGTTGGAGCTGTTAGGGCTGCCGACCACCAGCACGACGTCGCACTCATTGGCCAGTTGCTTGACCGCGTCCTGGCGGTTCTGGGTGGCGTAGCAGATGTCGTCCTTGCGTGGCCCGCCAATGGCCGGGAAGCGGCTGCGCAGCGCGTCGATCACGCGACTGGTATCGTCCATGGACAAGGTTGTCTGGGTCACGAAGGCCAAACGCTCGGGGTTGCGCACCTGCAGGTTGGCGACGTCTTTCTCGTCTTCCACCAGGTAGATGGCGCCGCCGTTGCTGGCGTCGTACTGCCCCATTGTGCCTTCGACTTCAGGGTGCCCGGCGTGGCCGATGAGGATGCATTCACGGCCGTCACGGCTGTAGCGCGCGACCTCGATATGCACCTTGGTGACCAGTGGGCAGGTGGCATCGAATACTTTCAGGCCACGGCCTGCCGCTTCGGTACGCACCGCCTGGGAAACACCGTGGGCGCTGAAGATGACGATAACGTCGTCCGGCACCTGGTCCAGCTCTTCGACGAAGATGGCACCGCGCGCGCGCAGGTCTTCGACCACGAATTTGTTGTGGACGACTTCATGACGCACGTAAATCGGCGGCCCGAAGACTTCCAGGGCGCGATTGACGATTTCGATCGCCCGGTCCACGCCGGCGCAGAAGCCACGCGGGTTGGCGAGTTTGATTTGCATGCTGTGCCTCGTGTCTTTGTAGGAGCTGGCTTGCCTGCGATGCAGTCGACTCGGTGTAGAAGGTAAACCGAGTGGATGCAATCGCAGGCAAACCAGCTCCTACAGGAACCGGTTTTGTCGGTCAGATTGCTTTAACGTCGATGATTTCAACGTCGAACGTCAAGGTTTTACCGGCCAACGGGTGGTTGAAGTCGATGGTCACTTGCGCGTCATCGAAGGTTTTGACCACACCTGGCAGCTCGGTATTCGCCGCGTCGTTGAAGATCACCAGCAGGCCTTCCGACAGGTCCATGTCCTGGAACTGCGAACGCGGGATGATCTGCACGTTTTGCGGGTTGGGCTGGCCAAAAGCGTTTTCCGGCAGGATTTGCAGGGTGCGCTTGTCGCCGGACTTGAAACCAAACAGGGCTGCTTCAAAACCCGGCAGCAGGTTGCCGTCGCCGACCTTGAAGGTCGCCGGGGCTTTGTCGAACGTACTGTCGACCGTGTCGCCATTCTCCAGGCGCAGTGCGAAATGCAAAGTGACTTCCGTGTTCTGGCCGATGCGTTGCTCAGCCAATACCTGATCAGTCATTGACGGTCTCTCCGGTTTTCTTGCTCTTGAACATATCCAACGCCAGCATGATTGCACCGACGGTGATGGCGCTGTCGGCGAAGTTGAATGCCGGGAAATACCAGCGGTTCTGCCAATGCACCAAAATGAAGTCGATCACATGGCCCAGGGCAATGCGGTCGTACAGGTTGCCGAGCGCGCCACCCAGCACCAGCGCCAGGGCGATGGCGAGCCAGGTGTCATCGCGGCCCAGGCGTTTGAGCCAGACCACCAGCACCGCACTGACCACCACGGCGATCAGGGCGAACAGCCAGCGCTGCCAACCGCCACTGTCAGCCAGGAAGCTGAAAGCGGCGCCGGTGTTGTAGGCCAAGGTCCAGCTGAAGTAATCCGGGATCACCACGATCTGCTGGAACATCTCCAGCGAGCCTTCGAAATGAGCCTTGCTGACCTGGTCGATGACCAGGACCAGCACGCTCAGTACGAGCCAGCCCAGGCGTCCGAAACGACTGGCGTTAGGCATAGTGGCGAACCTCGCCAGTACCGCTGATGTTATCCACGCAACGGCCGCAGATTTCCGGATGCTCAGGGTTCACGCCGACATCTTCACGGCAGTGCCAGCAACGGGCGCACTTGGGGAAGGCCGACTTGACGACTTTGAGCTTGAGGCCCGGCACTTCAGTGGCCACGGCATCGGCCGGCGCCTGGGCAAAAGGTGCCAGGCTCGCGGTCGAGGTGATCAGCACGAAGCGCAGCTCGTTGCTCAGCTTGGCCAGGTCAGCGGTCAGGCCTTCCTCGGCAAACAGGGTGACTTCGGCTTGCAGGTTGCCACCGACGGCCTTGGCCGCACGCTGCACTTCCAGCTCCTTGTTCACCGCAACCTTCACGGCCATCACGCCTTCCCAGTACTCACGGCCCAGTTCGAAGTCGGCCGGCAGTTCGGTCAGGCCTTCGTACCAGGTGTTGAGCATCACCGATTCGTTACGCTCGCCCGGCAGGTATTCCCACAGTTCGTCGGCGGTGAAGGCCAGGATCGGTGCGATCCAGCGCACCAGCGCTTCGGAGATGTGATACAGCGCGGTCTGCGCCGAACGGCGTGCCTTGCTGTTAGCGCCGGTGGTGTACTGGCGGTCCTTGATGATGTCGAGGTAGAAACCACCCAGCTCCTGCACGCAGAAGTTGTGGATCTTCGAGTAGACGTTCCAGAAGCGGTATTCGCCGTAGTGTTCCTGCAACTCGCGTTGCAGCAATAGGGTACGGTCCACGGCCCAACGGTCCAGGGCGAGCATGTCCTCGGCCGGCAGAATGTCGGTGGCCGGGTTGAAACCGGTCAGGTTCGACAGCAGGAAGCGTGCGGTATTACGGATCCGGCGGTAGGCATCGGCGCTACGCTGCAGGATCTGGTCCGACACGGCGATTTCGCCCGAGTAGTCGGTCGACGCGACCCACAGGCGCATGATGTCGGCGCCCAGGGTGTCATTGATCTTTTTCGGCTCGATCACGTTCTTCAGCGACTTGGACATCTTGCGACCCGTCTCGTCGACGGTGAAGCCGTGGGTCAGCAATTCGCGATACGGTGCGTGGTTGTCGATAGCGCAACCCGTCAGCAACGAGGAGTGGAACCAGCCACGGTGTTGGTCCGAGCCTTCCAGGTACAGGTCGGCGCGCGGACCGCTCGCGTGGCCCATCGGGTGCGAGCCGCGCAGCACGTGCCAGTGGGTGGTACCCGAATCGAACCAGACGTCAAGGGTGTCGCTGATCTTGTCGTACAGCGGCGCTTCGTCGCCCAGCAGTTCGGCAGCGTCCAGCTTGAACCAGGCTTCGATGCCTTCCTGTTCAACGCGCTGGGCCACTTCTTCCATCAGTTCGACGGTGCGCGGATGCAGCTCGCCGCTTTCCTTGTTGAGGAAAAACGGGATTGGCACGCCCCAGTTACGCTGGCGGGAGATGCACCAGTCCGGGCGGTTGGCGATCATCGAGTGCAGGCGCGCCTGGCCCCAGGCCGGGACGAACTTGGTGTCTTCGATGGCTTTGAGCGAACGGACACGCAGGGTGTCACCGCTGGTCGGCTCTTTGTCCATGCCGATAAACCACTGCGCGGTGGCGCGGTAGATCAGCGGGGTCTTGTGGCGCCAGCAGTGCATGTAGCTGTGCTTGATGGTGTCGGTCTGCATCAGCGCACCGACTTCGCGCAGCTTGTCGATGATCGGCTGGTCGGCCTTGAAGATGAACTGGCCGCCGAAGAATTCGAGCGAAGGCACGTAGACGCCGTTGCTTTGCACCGGGTTGATGATGTCGTCGTTGACCAGGCCGTATTTCTTGCAGATGACAAAGTCGTCCACGCCATACGCTGGCGAGCAGTGAACAATGCCAGTACCCGAACCCAGTTCGACGTAGTCAGCCAGGTACACCGGCGACAGGCGGTCATAGAACGGGTGACGGAAATTGATCAGCTCCAGCGCGGAGCCTGTGGTGGTGGCGATCACCGCACCTTGCAGCTCATAACGCGCCAGGCAGGCCTCGACCATTTCCTCGGCCAGCACCAGCAGGCGATCACCGACGTCCACCAGGGCGTAGGTGAATTCCGGGTGCACGTTCAGCGCCTGGTTGGCCGGGATGGTCCACGGCGTAGTGGTCCAGATCACGATGGCTGCGGGCTTGCTCAGGCTTGCCAGGCCAAAGGCCTCGGCCAGCTTGGCGTCGTCGGCAATCGGGAAGGCCACGTCGATGGTCGAGGACTTCTTGTCTTCGTACTCGACTTCCGCTTCAGCCAGGGCCGAGCCGCAGTCGAAACACCAGTTCACCGGCTTGAGGCCCTTGAACACGAAACCGCCCTTGACGATTTCGGCCAAGGCACGGATTTCACCGGCCTCGTTCTTGAAGTTCATGGTCTTGTACGGGTTGTCCCACTCGCCGAGCACGCCCAGGCGGATGAATTCGGACTTCTGCCCTTCGATCTGCTCGGTGGCGTAGGCACGGCACAGTTCGCGGGTTTTATCCGCGCCCAGGTTCTTGCCGTAGGTCACTTCGACTTTGTGTTCGATCGGCAGCCCGTGGCAGTCCCAGCCAGGGACATACGGCGCGTCGAAACCGGAAAGGGTTTTCGAGCGCAGGATCATGTCCTTGAGAATCTTGTTCAGCGCATGACCGATGTGAATCGTGCCGTTGGCATAAGGAGGGCCGTCGTGCAGGACGAACTTCGGACGATCCTTGCCAATTTCGCGCAACTTTCCGTACAGGCCAATACTGTCCCAGCGCTGCAGGATCTGCGGTTCGCGCTGTGGCAGGCCGGCCTTCATTGGGAAGGCGGTGTCCGGAAGGTTTAGCGTGGCTTTATAGTCGGTCATTTAAGGCTCTTCGGTTAGCGATGGGCGCTAGGTGCGGCTAGTGCACGGGCGGCGGCGACATCCGCATTGATCGCCGTTTTCAACGCCTCAAGCGAGGCGAAACGCTGCTCTTCACGCAGCTTCTGGTGGAAAACCACCGTCAAACGCCGGTCATACAAATCACCGGCAAAATCCAAAAGGTGAACTTCCAGGTGGGCCTTGCCATCACCTGCAACCGTGGGCCTGACGCCTATGTTGGCGACTCCTGGCCACGATTGGCCATCGATGTCGACGCTCACCAGGTAAACCCCGGTCAGCGGCACACGACGGCGCTTGAGTTGCACGTTGGCGGTTGGCGTGCCCAATTGGCGCGCCAGCTTCTGGCCGTGCAGTACCCGTCCGGCAATGCGGAACGGGCGACCGAGCAAACGCTCGGCCAGGGCGAAGTCGGCAGCGGCCAGGGCATTACGCACCTGGGTGCTGCTCACGCGCAGGCCGTCCAACTCGACGGTTTGCGCGGCTTCGACGGTGAAACCCTGGGTGATACCGGCGTGTTGCAGGAAATCGAAATCGCCGACGCGGTCGCAGCCGAAACGGAAGTCGTCACCGACCTCCAGGTGCTGCACGCCCAGGCCATCGACAAGGATCCGGTCGACGAACTCGGCAGCGCTGAGGCTCTGCAAACGCTGGTTGAAGGCCAGGCACAGGACGCGGTCCACGCCTTCTTCGGCCAGCAATTGCAGTTTGTCCCGCAGGCGGGCCAGACGGGCCGGCGCCGTTTCGGGGGTAAAATATTCCCGCGGCTGTGGCTCAAAAATCACCACGCAGCTGGGCACGCCCAACTCGACCGCACGCTCGCGCAGCCTGGCCAGGATAGCCTGGTGGCCACGGTGAACACCGTCAAAGTTGCCAATAGTGGCGACGCAGCCCCGATGCTGGGGGCGCAGGTTGTGGAGACCTCGAACCAGCTGCATAACGCGCTTCTTGCTCATAAAGTGGTCGATTATAACCACACCCGGCCCCGGACGACAGGCAACAGCGCAGGCCAAATGGATCGAATCGATAAAACAACCGTTTTATCGCGGCAAACGCTCTATCCGAGGGACTTGCGATTGAAATCCCGCAGGCGGAAGCCCTGCAGCAGCAACATCCCGAAGTACACCACCACGCCCGCCACCACCAGAACGCCCAGGCGCATGAAGCGCTCCAGCATATGGCCTTCGTCCCAGGCCGGCATAAAGTGCATCAGCCCGAGCAACACCGCCGACATCGCCGCCACTGCCACCAGCAACTTGAGTGCAAACATGCCCCAACCTGGCTGTGGTTGGAACATCTGCTGTTTGCGCAGCTGGTAAAACAGCAGGCCCGCATTGATGCAGGCGCCGGCGCTGATCGCCAGGGCAAGGCCGGCGTGGGCCAGCGGGCCGATAAACACCAGGTTGAGCAGTTGCGTGACGACCAGCGTGAAAATCGCGATCTTCACCGGCGTGCGGATGTTCTGCTGGGCATAGAAGCCCGGCGCCAGCACCTTGATCACAATGATCCCGAGCAGCCCGACGGAGTAGGCAATCAGCGCGCGCTGGGTCATCAAGGCGT
Organism: Pseudomonas aylmerensis; assembly: GCF_001702265.1. GTDB lineage: Bacteria > Pseudomonadota > Gammaproteobacteria > Pseudomonadales > Pseudomonadaceae > Aquipseudomonas > Aquipseudomonas aylmerensis. The sequence goes on along the minus strand of NZ_MAUE01000005.1, from coordinate 106,070 downwards.
CATGGGCATCGAACTGACCGTACTGGAACAACGACACGGTGAGCGGCTCGGCCAGGATCCCCAGCGCCAGGGAGCACGGCAGCACCAGCACAAAACACAGGCGCAGGCCCCAATCGAGGATCCGCGAGTATTCCTGGCGGTCCTTGCTCGCGTAGGTGCGCGCCAGCGTGGGCAACAGGATCGTGCCAAGGGCCACGCCAAGTACGCCGGACGGCAGCTCCATCAGGCGGTCGGCGTAGTACATCCAGGATACCGAGCCCGAGACCAGCAGCGAGGCGAATGCGGTGTTGATGATCAAGGAGATCTGGCTGACCGACACGCCGAGGATCGCCGGCAGCATGTTGCGCATCACCCGCCATACGCCGGTGTCCTTGAGGTTCAGGCGCGGCAAGACGAGCATGCCGATTTTTTTCAGGTGTGGCAGCTGGTAGAGCAACTGCGCCAGGCCACCCGCCAGTACGGCCCACCCGAGGGCCATCACCGGTGGATCGAAGTACGGCGTGAGGAACAGCGCGAAGATGATCATGCTGACGTTGAGCAACGTCGGTACAAAGGCCGGCACCGAGAAGCGGTTCCAGGTATTGAGGATCGCCCCGGCCAGGGACGACAACGAGATCAGCAATATATAAGGAAAGGTCACGCGCAGCAGATCAGTGGTCAGCGCGAATTTTTCCGGGGTGTTGGCGAAGCCCGGCGCGGTAGCCCAGATCACCCAGGGCGCGGCGAGCATGCCGGCGATCGTCACCAGCATCAGCACCAGGGTCAGCAGGCCCGAGACGTAGGCAATAAAGGTGCGGGTCGCCTCCTCGCCCTGCTGGGTCTTGTATTCGGCCAGGATCGGCACGAACGCCTGGGAAAACGCTCCTTCGGCGAAGATACGCCGCAGCAGGTTCGGCAACTTGAAGGCAATAAAGAAGGCATCCGTGGCCATGCTGGCGCCAAAAATGCGCGCCAGCAGGGTGTCACGCACAAACCCCAATACCCGGGAGATCATCGTGATAGAGCTGACGGCAGCCAACGATTTGAGCAGATTCATTGAAAGAGTTTGCGCCTATAGATAAAGAGCAGGCGAACTGTGCGCCTACTTATGCGATACTGCGCGCCTGCAACAGCACAGAGCCAAAGCTCGCGAGTTTACAGGTCAAGCGCCGGAAATAAATCACCCGCCTCTTCAGATCGACCACTCAGCAGTTCGCATCAGCCGCCCTTGACAACCCATCAAGTCATCGGCATGATTCGCGGCCTATTTTGTTTGCTATTTCCTAAAAAGTCTTTCGAGGAGCTCGACGGTGGCCAACACACCTTCCGCCAAAAAACGTGCAAAACAGGCTGAGAAGCGTCGCAGCCACAACGCCAGCCTGCGTTCCATGGTTCGTACCTACATCAAGAATGTAGTTAAGGCCATCGACACCAAAGACGCTGAAAAAGCCCAAGCTGCTTACGTTCTGGCCGTGCCAGTTATCGACCGTATGGCCGATAAAGGCATCATCCACAAGAACAAGGCCGCTCGCCATAAGAGCCGCCTGAATGGCCACATCAAGGCTCTGAGCGTCGCTGCTGCAGCCTAAGTGGTAACAACTGCAACGTAACCCCGGTTGCGAAACAGTTAAGAAATGCCCCGAACCGAAAGGTCCGGGGCATTTTTGTTTGTGCGGGTTTTTTGTTTGTGCGGGTTTTTTGTGGTGAGCGGGCTTGCCCCGCGTTGGGCTGCGTAGCGGCCCCAAAACCAGAGGACGCGGTCCCACTGGAGGAATGCGGTGATCTTGATGGGGCCGCTGTGCGGCCCAACGCGGGGCAAGCCCGCTCACCACAAAAGCCCGGTGCATAAAGAGCCCGCTGGAGCAAAAAACTGTGCTCGGCTGGATTTTCAGGCACAAAAAAAAACGCCCCGAACCAGTCGGGGCGTTTTGCTACCTATTGATCAAACATCAATCAATGGTGGTGACCGCCTTCACCGTGGACGTGGCCGTGAGCCACTTCTTCTTGGGAAGCGTCGCGGATGGCAACGATCTTCACTTGGAAGTTCAGGCGCTGGCCAGCCAGAGGGTGGTTGCCGTCGACGGTTACGTCGTCGCCGTCCAGGTCACGGATGGTGACGATCTGCATTTGGCCGTCCGGCGCGGAAGCGTGGAACTGCATGCCCACTTCCAACTCATCCACACCTTCGAACATGCTGCGGCTCAGGGTGCTGACCAGTTCGGCGGAGTATTCGCCGTAGGCATCTTCAGGTTCTACGGCAACGGTCAGTTCATCACCGACGCTCTTGCCTTCCAGCGCCTTTTCCAGGCCCGGGATGATGTTACCTGCGCCTTGCAGGTAGACCAGCGGCGCGCCGCCGGCGGAGCTGTCGATGACCTCACCAGCGTCGTTGGTCAGGGTATAGTCGATGGAGACAGCCTTGTTAGCGGCGATCGTCATGGGGCGAGACCTTTTGCATAAGAATGAAGAACGGACAAGTCTAAACAAGGATTTGCCCGAAAGCGAACAGAACCCGGACGGACGGGACCGATCAACGGTCGCGACGATCACCGGATTCCACCAGGATGATGACCAGCACTGGGTTGCCGAGCTGTCTTGTGGCCATACCCAGCACCTGCGCCACCAGCCGCCCTGGCAGTCCCGCGCCTGGGTGCTGGACCCCGCGCAACGCCTGGAAAAAATAGGCCAGCCCTTTGCCTGCGGCTGGTGTGCGCAAGAGCGCGAATAACGATAACCTTGGCGCCTGATTCCCGGTAGGCACTCACGCATAGAGCGCCACCGAAGCCATGCACCTCCAGAGAATTCGCATGCAGACTTTTTTTATCGCGCCCACCGATTTTGGTGTGGGTCTGACCTCCATCAGCCTTGGGCTGGTGCGTACCCTTGAGCGGGCCGGGCTGAAAGTCGGTTTCTTCAAGCCGATTGCCCAGCCGCACCCCGGCGACACCGGGCCCGAACGCTCCACCGAACTGATCGCCCGCACCCACGGCTTGAAGCCGCCGCAACCGCTGGGCCTGGCCCACGTCGAGCGCATGCTCGGCGACGGCCAACTCGACGAACTGCTCGAAGAGATCATCACCCTGTATCAACAGGCCGCCGTCGGTAAGGACGTGCTGATCGTCGAAGGCATGGTGCCGACCCGCAGCGCCAGCTATGCCGCGCGGGTCAACCTGCACCTGGCAAAGAGCCTGGACGCGGAAGTGATCCTGGTCTCGGCCCCGGAAAACGAAGTGCTCACCGAACTCTCCGGCCGCGTGGAACTGCAGGCCCAGCTGTTCGGCGGCCCGAAAGACCCGAAAGTGCTGGGTGTGATCCTCAACAAAGTGCGCACCGACGAAAGCATGGAAGCCTTTTCAGCACGCCTGAAAGAGCATTCGCCGTTGTTGCGCAGCGGCGATTTCCGTCTGCTCGGCTGCATCCCCTACCAACCCGAACTCAACGCGCCGCGTACCCGCGACGTCGCCGACCTGATGGGCGCGCAGATCCTCAATGCCGGTGATTACGAAACCCGGCGCATGACCAAGATCATCATCTGCGCGCGCACCATGCGCAACACCGTGGAGCTGCTCAAGCCGGGCGTGCTGGTGGTAACGCCGGGCGACCGCGACGACATCATCCTCGCCGTGAGCCTGGCCGCGATCAACGGCGTGCCGCTGGCCGGCCTGCTGCTGACCAGCGACACCCTGCCCGACCCGCGCATCATGGAGCTGTGCCGCGGCGCGTTCCAGGCCGGATTGCCGGTGCTGTCGGTGAGCACCGGTTCCTACGACACGGCCAACCAGCTCAACAGCCTGAACAAGGAAATCCCCATCGATGACCGCGAGCGCGCGGAGATCATCACCGATTTCGTCGCCAGCCACCTCGATGCGCGCTGGCTGCACCAGCGCTGCGGCACGCCACGGGAAATGCGCCTGTCGCCGGCGGTGTTCCGCTACCAGTTGATCCAGCGTGCCCAGGCCGCGAACAAGCGCATCGTCTTGCCCGAAGGCAGCGAACCACTGACCGTGCAGGCTGCGGCCATCTGCCAGGCGCGTGGCATCGCACGCTGCGTGCTGCTGGCCAAGCCGGCGGATGTGGAAGCTGTCGCCCGCGCCCAGGGCATCGAATTGCCCGAAGGCCTGGAGATTCTCGACCCGGACCTGATTCGTCAACGCTACGTCGAGCCGATGGTTGCCCTGCGCAAGAGCAAGAGCCTCAACGCGCCGATGGCCGAGCAGCAGCTGGAAGATACCGTGGTGATCGCCACCATGATGCTTGCATTGGATGAGGTCGACGGCCTGGTTTCCGGGGTTATCCACTCCACGGCCAACACCATCCGCCCCGCCCTGCAGTTGATCAAGACCGCACCGGGTTGCACGCTGGTGTCGTCGGTATTCTTCATGCTGTTCCCCGAGCAGGTGCTGGTGTACGGCGACTGCGTGATGAACCCGCACCCCAGCGCCGCCGAGCTGGCGGAAATCGCCCTGCAAAGCGCCGATTCGGCCGCCGCCTTTGGCATTACTCCGCGCGTGGCGATGATCAGCTACTCCAGCGGCGACTCGGCGAGCGGTGAGGAAGTGGAGAAGGTCCGCGAAGCCACCCTTCTCGCCCATGAACAGCAAAGCTCACTGCTGATCGACGGTCCGTTGCAGTACGACGCCGCCGCCAACGAAAACGTCGCCCGCCAACTGGCGCCCGACAGCCTGGTCGCCGGCAAGGCCACCGTGTTCGTGTTCCCGGACCTCAACACCGGCAACACCACCCACAAGGCCGTGCAACGCAGCGCCGATTGCGTGAGCCTGGGGCCGATGCTCCAGGGCCTGCGCAAACCGGTCAACGACCTGCCTCGCGGCGCCCAGGTCGACGACATCGTGTACACCATCGCGCTGACTGCGATCCAAGCCGCCAACCGACCTATGGATATCTAAATGCTGGATTTTCTACCTGCCGCCGTACGCGGGGTGATCGCGTCCCTGCTGTTGGCGCTGAACACGATCCTGCTGTGTTCGTTCCTGTTTATCGTGGCGCTGTTCAAGGCGCTGCCATTTGCCAAGCGCTTCAGCGAATGGCTGATGAACCAGACCCACGAGGCCTGGATCAGCAACAACAACGCCTGGATGACCCTGGTGCGACGCACTCGCTGGCACATCAAAGGCCTTGAGGGCCTGGACTATCAGCACTCGTACCTGGTGACGAGCAACCACCAGAGCTGGGTCGACATCATGGTGCTGCAATACGTGCTCAATCGACGGATTCGCCCGCTGAAGTTCTTCCTCAAGCAGGAGCTGATCTGGGTGCCGGTGATCGGCCTCGCCTGGTGGGCGCTGGGCTTCCCGTTCATGAAGCGCTACACCAAGGCGTACCTGGAAAAACACCCGGAGAAGAAAGGCAAGGACCTGGAAACCACCCGCAAGACCTGTGCGAAATTTCGCGACAACCCGGTGGGCATTTTCAACTTCGCTGAAGGCACGCGCTTTACCCCCGGCAAGCATGCGCAGCAGAAATCGCCGTTCCGTTACCTGCTCAAGCCCAAGGCTGGTGGTATCGCGTTTGTACTGGATGCCATGGGTGAGCAGCTGAAATCACTGGTCAACGTGACCATTCACTACCCTGCCGGGCGCCCTGGGTATTGGGATTTGCTCTGCGGGAACGTGAAAGAGGTGGTCGTTCAATTTGAGGAAGTGCAGATTCCGGCCGAGTTCATTGGCAAGAATTATGAGCAGGATGGCGAGTATCGGTTGGCGTTTCAGGGCTGGATCAACCGGTTGTGGGAAGAAAAGGACCAGTTGTTGGAGAAACTGCACACAGAATTCCCAGGCAAAAGATGATCAACCTGTGGGAGCTGGCTTGCCTGCGATAGCGGTGGGTCAGTTACTGATATATCAACTGACAGTCAGCAATCGCAGGCAAGCCAGCTCCCACATTGATTGAGCCTGATCTTGAGGATGTAAAAAAGCCCGTCACCGAGTCATCGGTGGCGGGCTTTTCTTGTGGCGGCGAGGTTTAGATCGCGCCGCGCTGACGCAACAGCTCCAGCACTTGCTTGACGCTGTCTTCCAGCGACAGGGCCTGGGTGTCGATCACCAGGTCGGCATTCAACGGCACGTCGTACGGGAAAGACTCGCCAGGGATGTTATCCCCACCCGCGGCGTACAGGCCTTGCGGATCACGCTCGGCGCACACCAGCGGCGAGGCTTGCACATAGACCGTGAGCAGGCGGTCGGCGCCAATCAGCGCCTTGGCCTGTTCGCGACCCTCGGCATCCGGTGCAACGAAGGCGGCCAGGGTCAGCAGGCCAGCCTCGTTGAACTGACGCGCCACATGCGCGGCACGCCGCCAGTTTTCGGTACGCCCGGCACGGTCCTGCGGCAGACCTTTGTTCAGGTCGTGACGCAGGTTCTGGCCATCGAGTACGAACACCGCACGCCCCATGTCGAAGAGCTTGCGCTCAACCGCATAGGCCAGGGTGCTTTTGCCGGCGCCCGACAGGCCGCTGAACAATACGGTGGCCGGTTGCTGGCCGAAACGCAGCGCGCGCTCCTCGGTGGCCACATGCGCGAGACTGCCGTGCTGCGCAGCGCCGCCATGGTTGACCGGCGGTGCGATGATCATGCCCGCGGCCACAGTGCCGTTGGTCAATCGGTCGATGACGATAAACGCACCGGTGGTGCGATTGCTGTCATAGCCGTCCAACGCAATGGCGGCGTCGAGGCTGACCTTGACCCGGCCGATCTCGTTCAACTGCAGCGAACTTGCCGGGCCTTCGGCCAGGGTGTTCACGTCCACGCGGTGCACGATGCTGGTGATGGAACCCGGCACGTAGCTGGTGGCGCGCTTGATGTCGTATTTCTTGCCCGGCAGCATCGGCTCTTCGGCCATCCACACCAGCATGGCGTCGAAGGCGTCAGTCACTTGCGGCACGTTGTCGGCATGCACCAGCAAGTCGCCACGGGAGATGTCGATCTCGTCTTCCATGGTCAGGGTCACGGCCTGGCCAGGCCCCGCATGCTCCAGCTCACCTTCGAAGGTCACGATGGATTTGACCCGACTGCTCTTGCCCGACGGCAGCACCACGACTTCGTCGCCCTTGTGCACGACGCCGCTGGCCAGGGTGCCGGCGAAACCACGGAAGTTCAGGTTCGGACGGTTGACGTACTGCACCGGGAACCGCAGGTCGGTGTAGTTGCGGTCGTTGGCGATCTCGACGGTTTCGAGAATCTCCATCAGCGATTGGCCGGTGTACCACGGCGAACGCTCGCTCTTGTTCACCACGTTGTCGCCCTTGAGCGCCGACATCGGCACGAAGGCCAGGGTGCTCGGCTTGAAGGCGATACCGTCGGCGAACTTCAGGTAATCGGCCTTGATCTGCTCGAATACGCTTTGGTCGAAGCCATTGATGTCCATCTTGTTGACGGCCACCACGATGTGTTTGATCCCCAGCAACGAGGCGATGAAGCTGTGGCGACGGGTCTGGGTCTGTACGCCGTAGCGGGCGTCGATCAGGATGATCGCCAGGTCACAGGTGGACGCGCCGGTGGCCATGTTGCGGGTGTACTGCTCATGGCCGGGGGTGTCGGCGATGATGAATTTGCGCTTGGCGGTGGAGAAATAGCGGTAGGCAACATCGATGGTGATGCCCTGCTCACGCTCGGCCTGCAGGCCGTCGACCAGCAACGCCAGGTCGATGTCATCGCCCGTGGTGCCGGACTTCTTCGAATCGCGGGTGATGGCTTCCAGGTGATCTTCGTAGATCATCTTGGAGTCGTGCAGCAGGCGCCCGATCAGGGTGCTCTTGCCGTCGTCGACGTTGCCACAGGTCAGGAAGCGCAACATTTCCTTGCGCTCGTGCTGGCCCAGGTAGGCGAGGATGTCCTCGCTGATCAAATCAGATTGATGGCTCATTGCATTCAAGCTCCAAGCTGTAAGCTTCAAGCGGCAAGCTTGTCGGCGTACAGCTAGTCAGAAATTTTGTTGATCAGGCCGCAGAGCATTTTTGAAAGCTCGCGAGTTTCTGTAATCCAGTTTTCAGCCAGCGGGCGGGCGATGTAGGCAATGTCACAACCGATGAAGATCTGAGTTCGTAGCTCCCCACAAGAAGCCTTTGCAATCCAAAGAAAGTAAGCTTTCTCTTTGGCGCTACGACGTTCCATGCCTTCAGCAATATTGGAAGGCACCGAAAGTGCAGACCGGGTGATTTGATCTTTGAAGCCAAAATCCCCGCACTCCGCAAACTCGCTATAGATCTGCACCGCCAGACACTTGCTTCTTTGCCAGACAACCAGTTTCTCGAAGTCCATCACGAGTCACTCAGTAGCGGCTCGCAACAACCGGCTGCAAGCACCAAGCTGCAAAATTACGCATACCGCCTTTAACTTGCAGCTTGCCGCTTGTAACTCGAAGCTTAAAAGTACCCTTGACGTTTTTTATCTTCCATCGAGCCTGCGCCATCGTGGTCGATGACACGGCCCTGGCGCTCGGAAGTTCGCGTCAGGAGCATTTCCTGAATGATGTCGGTCAGCGTCTCGGCTTCGGACTCCACCGCGCCCGTCAACGGGTAGCAGCCAAGGGTACGGAAACGTACTTTCTTTTTGACGATTCGGGCTTTGTCTTCGTCGGACAAGTGCTCGAGGATGCGGTCGTCGTCGATCATGATCAACGTGCCGTTCTTCTCGATCACTTCGCGTTCGGCGGCGAAGTACAGCGGCACGATCGGGATGCCTTCCAGGTAGATGTACTGCCAGATATCCAGCTCGGTCCAGTTGGACAGCGGGAACACACGGATCGACTCGCCCTTGTTGACGTTGCCGTTGTAGACGTTCCACAGCTCCGGGCGCTGGTTCTTCGGGTCCCAGCGGTGCTTGCTGTCGCGGAATGAGTACACGCGCTCTTTGGCGCGGGATTTCTCTTCATCGCGACGGGCACCGCCGAAGGCGGCGTCGAAACCATGTTTGTCCAGGGCCTGCTTGAGGCCTTCGGTCTTCATGATATCGGTGTGCTTGGCGCTGCCGTGGGTGAACGGGTTGATGCCCTGCGCCACACCATCCGGATTGACGTGGGTGATCAGGTCCAGGCCCAGCTCCTCGACCATTTTGTCGCGGAACTTGTACATCTCCTGGAATTTCCAGCGGGTGTCGACGTGCATCACCGGGAACGGCAGCTTGCCCGGGAAGAAGGCCTTGCGTGCCAGGTGCAGCATCACGGCGGAGTCTTTACCGATCGAGTAGAGCATCACCGGGTTGTCGAACTCGGCGGCGACCTCGCGGATGATGTGGATGCTTTCCGCCTCCAGCTGTTTCAGATGCGTCAGTTTGTCGACCATGGTTACTCACGGAAAAACGATCTTATGGACGGCCAGCGGGCCGTGTTCGAGCGGGGCATGCTAGCACAGCACCTTCTTCTATTCAGGGAGCCAGCTAGATCGAAACGGTATATGAATATGCCTCGTGGTTTGGGGTGCAACGCGTTCAGGTGTGGGAGCTGGCTTGCCGGCGATGGCTTCAACTCGGTGTGCCGGATGTACCGAGTTGCCTGCGTCGCAGGCAAGCCAGCCCCCACAGGGGTTCAGTTGCATGGCTTAGATCGGGTTGGGGCAGTCGATGAACAAATGCTCCAGGGCAAAACGCCGCGCCAGGTAATCGCCCAGTGCCTGCACGCCGTAGCGTTCGGTGGCGTGATGGCCGGCGGCGATAAAGCTGATGTCGTTTTCGCGAGCGCTGTGGAAGGTCTGCTCCGACGCCTCGCCACTCAGGAACAGGTCGACGCCGGCGGCAATCGCGTCGTCGATATAGCCCTGGCCCCCGCCGGTGCACCAGCCGACGCGGCGGATCATCTCGCTGCCTTCGATCAGCAAGGGCTCGCGGCCCATGACGTCCTGCACCCGGCGTGCGAAGTCGCGCGGTGACAGCGGCTCGGAGAGCGAACCGACCAGGCCGACGATCTTCGGGTTGCTCGGGTCCAGCGGGCCTTCGACCGTGATGTCCAGCTGGCGGGCGAGCTGCACGTTGTTGCCGACATCAGGGTGCAGGTCCAGCGGCAGGTGGTAGGCCAGCAGACTGATGTCGTGCTTGAGCAGCGTTTTCAGGCGGCGTTGCTTCATGCCGGTGATGCAGGGGTTTTCGCCCTTCCAGAAATAACCGTGGTGCACCAGGACCAGGTCGGCCTGCGCTTCGACGGCTGCATCCAGCAGCGCCTGGCTGGCGGTCACGCCGCTGACGATGCGCATCACCTGCGGGCGCCCCTCGACCTGCAGGCCATTGGGGCAATAATCGGCAATTTTTGCACTGCCGAGGTAGCGGTCCGCTTCCTCGACGAGGGTGGTAAGGGGGACGGCCATAAAAGACTCCTAAATATCCCGTTCCGAGGCGCTCGCAGCCTCGTATAATGCGCGACATTATGGGCGCTCTCCCGCCCCCTGCAACCTGTCAGGACTTACTTGATGCTCAAGGCACTGCGTTTTTTTGGATGGCCATTGCTGGCTGGCGTGCTGATCGCGATGCTGATTATTCAGCGTTTCCCCCAGTTGGTGGGCTTACCCAGCCTTGATGTGAACCTGCAGCAGGCGCCGCAAACCAGCGCGGTGGTGCAAGGCCCGGTGACCTATGCGGACGCTGTCGTTATCGCGGCGCCAGCGGTGGTCAACCTGTACACCACGAAAGTCATCAACAAACCCGCTCATCCATTATTCGAAGACCCGCAATTTCGCCGCTATTTCGGCGATAACGGCCCCAAGCAGCGGCGCATGGAATCCAGCCTCGGCTCCGGAGTGATCATGAGCCCCGAGGGCTACATCCTCACCAACAACCACGTGACCACCGGCGCCGACCAGATCGTGGTCGCCCTGCGCGATGGCCGCGAGACCCTGGCCCGCGTGGTCGGCAGCGACCCCGAAACCGACCTTGCGGTGCTGAAGATCGACCTCAAGAGCCTGCCTTCAATCACCCTCGGTCGCTCCGACGGCCTGCGCGTCGGTGACGTCGCACTGGCCATCGGCAACCCGTTCGGGGTGGGCCAGACGGTGACCATGGGCATCATCAGCGCCACCGGGCGTAACCAGTTGGGCCTCAACAGCTACGAAGACTTCATCCAGACCGACGCGGCGATCAACCCGGGCAACTCGGGCGGCGCACTGGTGGATGCCAATGGCAACCTGACCGGTATCAACACGGCGATTTTCTCCAAGTCCGGCGGCTCCCAGGGCATCGGTTTTGCGATCCCGGTGAAACTGGCGATGGAAGTGATGAAGTCGATCATCGAGCACGGCCAGGTGATTCGCGGCTGGCTAGGGATCGAAGTACAACCGTTGACCAAGGAGCTGGCCGAGTCCTTTGGCTTGACCGGACGCCCGGGCATCGTGGTCGCCGGGATTTTCCGCGACGGCCCGGCGCAGAAAGCCGGCCTGCAACTGGGCGATGTGATCCTCAGCATCAACGGCGAACCGGCCGGTGATGGGCGCAAATCGATGAACCAGGTGGCGCGGATCAAGCCGACCGACAAGGTGGCAATCCAGGTGATGCGCAACGGTAAAGAGATCAAGCTGCTGGCAGAAATCGGCTTGCGCCCACCGCCTGCACCGGTCAAAGAAGAGGAATAAGACGCCTCGCCAGGTACCCGTTCGCGGGTACCTGTAAGCTCATATTTCAAAGCGAAGGCATTCTCATTAGACATGTTATATTGTTTCAATATCGCTATTGGAACGCTCTATCATGCCGTCTCGAAGAATTGCCCCCATGGCTGGCCTGGCCCTGGGCCTGTTATTTGACCCTGCCTACGCCGAAGACAACACCCTGGAACTCGACACCATCAGCGTCACCACCGACGCCTATGAGTCCGCCACCGGCCCGGTCAAGGGCTACCGTGCAACGCGTTCGGCCAGTGCGACAAAAACCGACACGGCCCTGCGCGACATCCCACAATCGATCAGCGTGATTCCCGCAACGGTGCTCAAGGATCTGGGCAGCACCCAGGTAGAACGCGCCCTTGAGTTTGCCGGTGGCGTGTCCAAGCAAAACAACTTCGGCGGCCTCACCCTCTACGAATACAGCGTGCGCGGCTTCACCACGTCGGAGTTTTACCAGGACGGTTTCAGCGCCAACCGTGGCTACCCGAGCACGCCGGACACCGCCAATATCGAACGCATCGAAGTGCTCAAGGGCCCCGCCGCGAGCCTCTACGGTCGTGGCGATCCCGGCGGCACCGTGAACATCGTCACCAAGAAGCCCCAGCCCGATGCCTTCACCACCGTGCAAACCAGCGCCGGCAGTTGGGATCGCTATCGCACCGCCGTCGACCTCAACACCCCGCTGGACAGCGAGGGCAACCTGCTCTCGCGAGTCAACCTGGCCGTGGAAGACAACCACAGCTTTCGCGACCATGTGCAGAGCAAGCGGGTCTTTGTTGCCCCCTCATTCAGTTGGCAGCTGGACCCGGACACACATCTGCTGGTGGAAAGCGAATTGGTGCGCCACAGCTCCACCTTCGACCGCGGCATCGTCGACGCCAGCGGCGTGTCCCGCACAACCTTCCTGGGTGAACCCAACGACGGCGATATCGACAACCATAACAACCGTCTCCAGGCCAGCCTTGAGCATCACCTCAACGACGCCTGGAAACTGCGCCTGGCCAGCCACTACAAACAGGGCAGCCTGTGGGGCGACGCCTCGGAAAACCGCGCACTGAATGCCGACGGCCACACCATCGACCGCCGCTACCGTGAACGCTCCACGGGCTGGCACGACAGCATTACCCAGGTGGAGCTGCGCGGCCTGTTCGATATCGGCAGCTGGCAGCACGAGTTGCTGGTTGGCACCGAATACGAGGACTATCGCAAGAAAGAACGCGTCACCGCGATTGGCGGAAGCCGCTACACCCTCGATATCTACAACCCGGTCTACGGCCAGCCCAAACCCAACGGCGCGCGCTCCGGCACTGACTTCTTCGAACAGACCCAAAGCCACGCGCTAAACCTGCAAGACCAGGTCATCTTCACCGACCGCCTGCGCGGCATGGTCGGTGCGCGCTTCGAGCATTTCGAGCAGAGCATCGACGACTTCACCCGCAACCACGCCAGGAGCCACCAAACCCACGATGCCTTGACCCAGCGTGCCGGCCTGCTCTATCAGCTCACGCCGCAAGTCGGGGTGTTCGCCAATGCCTCCACGTCGTTCAAGCCCAACAGCGGGCTGGGCGCCGACGGGAAATCCTTCAAGCCGGAAGAAGGCGTGGGCTATGAAGTGGGGGTCAAGAGCGAGCTGTTCGACGACCGTCTCAGCGCCACCCTGGCCGCGTTCCATATCGAGAAGGAAAATGTACTCACCCTGGACCCCGCCACCAACCTCAACCGCGCCGTGGGCAAGGCGCGCAGCCAAGGCCTTGACCTGCAACTGAGCGGGCAAGTGAGCGATGCCGTGCGAGTGATCGGCGCGTTTGCCTACATCGACGCCGAGGTGACCAAAGGCGATAAAACCCTTCCCGCCGGCAGCCGGATCCTCGGCGTGGCCAAGCGCAGCGGCAGTCTGTTGGGCGTGTATGAGTTCCAGGACGGCGCGTTGCGCGGCTCAGACCTGGGGGCGGCGTTCACTTATGTAGGTGACCGCTCGGGTGAGGCAGGGACGCGTTTCGAACTGCCGGCTTATCACACTGTTGACCTGTTGGCCCATTACAAGGCCACGGACAACCTCACCGTGGGGCTGAACCTCAACAACCTGTTTGATGAGAATTACTACGAGCGGTCCTACAGCAGCTACTGGATCAGCCCCGGCGAGCCGCGCAATTTCACGGTCAGCCTGACCCTCAACCTGTAACACCCTCTAACTGCAGGCGCCGGCAAGCCAGCGCCGAGAGGTAGATGGGTGTAAGGCCTGGTTACAGCGCTGTTGGGGCTCTCTCACACAAGGTGTTGAGCGCCTTTGCCCACTGTGGATCATCATTCAGGCACGGCACCAGCACCAGCTCCTCGCCCCCGGCCTCGCGGAACTGCTCCAGGCCGCGATCGCCGATTTCTTCCAGGGTCTCGATGCAGTCGGCGACAAACGCCGGGCACATCACCAGCAGCTTTTTCACACCTTGCTGTGCCAACGCCTCCAGGCGCGCTTCGGTGTAGGGTTCGATCCATTTGGCGCGGCCCAGGCGCGATTGGAACGCCACCGACCATTTATCTTCCGGCAAGCCCAGGCGCGCGGCAAAGTCACGGGCGACGCTGAAGCACTGCGCGCGATAGCAGGTCTTGAGCACCTCGGCGGAGGCGTTCTTGCAGCAGTCGGCATCCTTGAAGCAATGCTGGCCGGTGGGGTCGAGTTTGGTCAGGTGGCGCTCAGGCAAGCCGTGGAAACTCAGCAGCAGGTGGTCGTAATCCTGTTCCACATAAGGCCGCGCGCTTGCTACCAGGGCGTCGAGATATTCGGGCTGGTCGTAGAACGGTTGCAGGATCGAGAACTGCACATCGAGTTTTTTATCGCGCACTACGCGCCTGGCTTCCTCGATGACTGTGGTTACGGTGCTGTCGGCGAACTGCGGGTACAACGGCGCGAGGGTGACTTTCTGAATGCCCTGTGCGGCGAGGCGGGTCAACACGCTTTCAATCGACGGTTCGCCGTAGCGCATCGCCAACTCAACCGGGCCCTGGGTCCATTGCGCAGTCATCTGCTGTTGCAGGCGGCGGCTGAGCACCACCAGCGGCGAGCCCTCGTCCCACCAGATGGAGGCATAGGCGTGAGCCGATTGCTCGGGCCGCTTGATCAGGATCAGCGACACCAGCAGACGCCGCACCGGCCACGGCAGGTCGATCACGTAAGGGTCCATCAGGAACTGATTGAGGTAGCTGCGCACATCGGCCACCGAAGTGGACGCCGGTGAGCCCAGGTTGACCAGTAACAACGCGTGATCCGTCATGCAACATCCTATCTCTAGAGGCGGCTGGACACGTCATCCAAAGCCGCGCGCAACTCAGTGAACTGGAAAGTGAAACCGGCCGCCAGCAACCGCTCAGGCAAGGCCTTTTGCCCGCCCAGCAACAGGCCGGACAACTCGCCCAGCCCCACCTTCAACGCAAAGGCCGGCATCGGCATGAACGCCGGGCGGTGCAACACCTGGCCCAACGTCTTGGCGAACTCACGGTTGCGTACCGGGTGTGGCGCGCAGGCATTATACGGACCGCTGGCGTCAGGCTTGTGCAGAAGAAAATCAATCAGGGCGATTTGATCCTTGATATGGACCCATGGCATCCACTGCCGACCGGTGCCGATCGGCCCGCCCAGCGCGAGTTTGAACGGCAGCAACAGCCGCGACAAAAAGCCGCCCTCTGCGGCCAGCACCAGGCCGGTACGCACCAGCACCACACGCATGCCCAGCGCTTCGGCGCGCAGGGCGGTTTCCTCCCAGGCAATACACAACTGGCTGGGGAAATCGTCCTGCACCGGGCCGCTGGCTTCGGTGAGTTCACGCTCGCCGCCGTCGCCATACCAGCCCACCGCCGAACCGGAGATCAACACCGAGGGTTTCTGTGCCAGGCCTTCCAGCCAGGCCAGCAGGGTTTCGGTAAGGCCGATACGGCTGCTCCACAACAGCGCCTTGCGCTTATAGGTCCAGGGACGGTCTGCAATAGCCGCGCCCGCCAGGTTGACCACCGCATCCACCGGGCCGATCACCTCTTGCAGGCGCCCCACACCCAGGACCTGGTCGCCACACAAACGGGCCACCTGTTCCGGATCACGACTCCACACGGTCAAGCGGTGACCCTGGGCAAGCCAGTGTCGGCAAAGTTGGCGGCCAATCAAACCAGTACCGCCGGTCAGCAAAATGTGCATGGGATCTTCCTCATGTAACGTTTGCCGCCCATCGCTAGTCTATTTTATAAGCAGGGACCATTTGTAATCGGGCGTAACGCAGGTTCAAGCCTCAGCTTTAACCATAGGTCACGCCGTAAGAACAGGTAAGCCAAAACTTATACCAAAAAACAATATTGTACAGCTATTGGTGTCGGCGTAGTCTGTACCCAACGGTAAAACGAGGCCTCCCATGACTGTTCCCATCGCGATCATTGGCACCGGCATCGCCGGTCTCTCCGCCGCCCGAGCGTTAAGAGACGCTGGGCACGTTGTACAACTCTTCGATAAAAGCCGCGGCAGTGGTGGCCGCATGTCCAGCAAGCGCAGCGACGCCGGCGCGCTGGACATGGGTGCGCAGTACTTCACCGCCCGCGACCGCCGCTTCGTTAACGAAGTGCAGCGCTGGCAAAGCAACGGCTGGGTCGAGCAATGGAAGCCCCAGCTGTACAACTTCAAGTCCGGCCAACTCACCCCGTCTCCCGATGAACAAATCCGCTGGGTCGGCACACCGCGCATGAGCGCGATCACCCGCGCCCTGCTCGATGACCTGCCGGTGGAGTTCGGTTGCCGCATCACCGAAGTGTTCCAGGGCAAACAGCACTGGAACCTGCTGGACGCCGACGGCGAAAACCACGGCCCGTTCAGCCACGTGATCATCGCCACACCCGCCCCGCAAGCCACCGCGCTATTGGCCGCCGCGCCCAAACTGGCAAGTGCCGCCGCCGGCGTGAAGATGGACCCGACCTGGGCCATCGCCCTGGCGTTCGACAAGCCCCTGGATACGCCCATGCAAGGCTGCTTCGTGCAAGACAGTCCCCTCGACTGGCTGGCGCGCAACCGCAGCAAACCCGGACGCGACACCACCCTCGACACCTGGGTGCTGCACGCCACCAGCGCCTGGAGCAGGGACCACCTGGACCTGCCCAAGGAAGCCGTGATCGAACACCTGCATGGCGCCTTCGCTGAATTGCTGCACAGCGCCATGCCCGCCCCGTCGTTCAGCCTCGCGCATCGCTGGCTGTACGCGCGACCGTCCAGCGCCCATGAGTTCGGCGTGCTGGCCGACGCCGACCTGGGCCTGTACGTGTGTGGCGACTGGTGCCTGTCGGGCCGCGTCGAGGGTGCCTGGCTCAGTGGCCAGGAAGCCGCGCGACGCTTGATCGAGCACCTGCAATGAACCGCATCAACCCCGCGAAATTGCTGCTGTCGAAGTGGACAGCAGCGCACCCCCGCAACAAGGAAAAACACTTTTTGGTCACCGAGCTGATCCGTGACGAAGAAGGCACCGTGTTGGAAATCGACCTGCAAGCCGTCATGACGCGGCGCACCGAAAGGCTGGCGTGGCAAAGCCTGCAGAACGCCGAGGACTGGCAGATCGGCTGGAAATAACCTCCGCGAAAAATACTTGTACAAAATATTTGACTTGTACAGCATCAAACCTATGATGAGATTTAGTTGTACAAGTTTTTAGTCTTGTACAGGAATCTTGTAGAGGTTTGGCCATGTCCCACTCCGGTAAGCCAAAGATCGCGATCAGCGCCTGCCTGCTTGGCGAAAACGTGCGCTTCAACGGCGGGCATAAACAATCCCCTCTCTGCAGCCAGACGCTCAGCGACTATTTCGAGTTCGTACCGCTGTGCCCAGAAGTCGCGATTGGCCTGGGCATCCCCCGCGAACCGATTCGCCTGGTGGGCGATCCGGCGCACCCGCAAGCCGTGGGCACCGTGCACCGCGAGCTGAATGTGACCCAACCGCTGGATGACTACGGCCAGCAGATGGCCGCCGCGCATACCGACCTGTGCGGTTACATCTTCATGCAGAAGTCACCGTCCTGCGGCCTGGAGCGAGTCAAGGTCTACCGCGACAACGGCACGCCGGTGGATGGCGGCGGGCGCGGCATCTACGCCCATGCGTTTTGCTCGCGCCACCCCAACCTGCCGGTGGAAGAGGATGGTCGGCTGAACGACCCGGTGCTGCGGGAAAACTTCATGACCCGCGTCTTTGTCTACGCCAGCTGGCAACAACTGCTCGCCGAAGGGCTCAGCCGTCATCGCCTGCTGGCCTTCCATTCGCGCTACAAATACTTGTTGATGGCCCACAGCCCGGCGCACTACAAAAGCCTCGGCCACCTGCTGGGCAGCATGACCCGGAGCACTGACCTCGACGCCTTGGCCACCGGCTACTTCAGCGAACTGATGAGCGGCCTGCGCAAGTGCGCCACTCGGGGGACCCACACCAATGTGCTGCAACACATCAGCGGCTACCTCAAGCAAGCCATCAGCGCCGACGACAAACAGGAAATGCAGACCGTCATCGGCCAGTACCACCAGGGGATCGTGCCACTGGTGGTGCCGCTGACCTTGCTCAAGCATCACTTTCGCCAACACCCGGACCGCTACATCGCGCAGCAGGCGTACCTGCAACCGCACCCGGAAAATCTCAGCCTGCGTAATGCGATCTAACCTATGAAAGCCGCCCTGCAAGACGAAACCGGCGACGACATCGCCCAAGCCCTCGAAGACGGCTGGCTGCCGATTCGCGAAGTGGCGCGCCAGACCGGCGTCAACGCCGTGACCCTGCGCGCCTGGGAACGCCGCTATGGCCTGATCGTGCCCCAGCGCACGCCCAAGGGCCATCGGCTGTTCAGCGCCGATCACGTGCAACGCATCCACACCATCCTGACCTGGCTCAATCGCGGCGTGCCGGTCAGCCAGGTCAAAGGCCTGATCGACTCTGCCCAAGCCCTGCCAGAGACTGTCGAGAATGAGTGGCATGGGTTGCGCCAGAACCTGTTGAATGCCATCAGCGAATTGATCGAGCGCCGGGTCGACGACGTCTTCAACCAGGCCATGGCGCTGTACCCGCCGCGCACGCTGTGCGAGCAATTGTTGCTGCCGCTGCTGCAGGACCTGGAGCAGCGCTGGCAAGGCCAGTTCGGCGCGCAGATGGAGCGGGTGTTTTTCCTGTCCTGGCTGCGTAGCAAATTCGGCGCACGCATCTATCACAACAACCGCCAGCTGCAGGGCCCGCCGCTGCTGCTGATCAACCAGTCCGACCTGCCGCTGGAGCCGCACCTGTGGCTCAGCGCCTGGCTGGCCAGCAGTGCCGATTGCCCGGTGGAAGTCTTCGATTGGCCACTGCCCGCCGGCGAATTGGCCCTGGCCGTGGAACACCTGCAACCGCGCGCGGTGCTGCTGTATTCGAGCAAGGCCCTCCACTTGTCGGCACTCGCAAAACTATTGAGCGGCGTCAGTGGCCCAAAGTTGATCGTCGGACCAACGGTATGCATCCACCAGGCCGAGTTAGCCGTATTAACCCGTGACACCCCTGAATTGTTCGTGGCCGAAGACCCCTTGTCGGCCCACCAGATACTGATCCAGCGTGGACTTCTTTAAATGCATTTGATCTGGCTGCGCACCGACCTGCGCCTACACGACAACACCGCCCTCGCCGCCGCCTGCCAGCGCGGCCCGGTTGCAGCCGTGTACCTCATCACGCCGGAGCAATGGCTGGCCCACGATGATGCGCCGTGCAAAGTCGACTTCTGGCTGCGCAACCTGCAGCACTTGAGCCAGGCCCTGGGCAAGCTGAATATCCCCCTGCTGATCCGCCACGCCGCCACCTGGGATCAGGTGCCCGCCGCGCTCGGCAAGCTGTGCCGCGAGTTGTCGGTGGAGTCGGTGCACGTCAACGAGGAATACGGCATCCATGAAAGCCGTCGCGATGCGGCCGTGGCCAAGGCGCTGGAGGCCGATGGCGTCAGCTTTCACAGCTACCTGGACCAGCTGTTTTTCCAACCCGGCAGCGTGCTGACCAAGACCGGCACGTACTTCCAGGTGTTCAGCCAGTTCCGTAAGGTCTGCTACACCCGCTTGCACAGCGCCCTGCCGCGCCTGGTCGCGACGCCGAAGGCCCAGGCGCCTGTCCCGCTGAAAAGTGATCCGGTCCCCGAGCAGGTCGACGGGTTCGCACCACCCAGCGAGACCTTGCGCGCCCTCTGGCCCGCCGGCGAAGAGGAAGCCCGCCGCCGCCTCGACGCCTTCGCCGACCAGCAGATCAGTTACTACAAGGACGAGCGCGACTTCCCGGCCAAGCCCGGCACCAGCCAGCTGTCCGCCTACCTTGCGGCGGGCGTGGTGTCGCCGCGCCAGTGCCTGCACGCGGCGTTGCAAACCAACCAGGGCGAATTCGAAAGCGGCGATATCGGCGCCATCACCTGGATCAACGAGTTGCTCTGGCGCGAGTTCTACAAACACATCCTGGTCGGCTATCCAAGGGTGTCTCGCCACCGCGCCTTCCGCCCCGAGACCGAGGCGGTCGCCTGGCGTGACGCGCCCAAGGACCTCGCGGCCTGGCAACAAGCCCGCACCGGGCTGCCGATCATCGACGCAGCCATGCGCCAACTACTGGAGACCGGCTGGATGCACAACCGCCTGCGCATGGTGGTCGCGATGTTCCTGACCAAGAACCTGCTGATCGACTGGCGTGAAGGCGAGCGCTTCTTCATGCGCCACCTGATCGACGGCGACCTGGCGGCCAACAACGGCGGCTGGCAGTGGAGTTCCTCTACCGGCACCGATTCGGCCCCGTACTTCCGGATTTTCAGCCCACTGAGCCAATCGGAAAAATTCGACAGCGAAGGCGTGTTTATCAAGCATTGGCTGCCGGAACTGGCCGCGCTGAATAAAAAGGAAGTGCACAACCCCGAGGCAGTCGGCGGCCTGTTCGGCGTGGCGGATTACCCGCGCGCCATCGTCGACCTGAAAAAGTCCCGCGAACGCGCCCTGGCAGCCTTCCGCAGCCTGCCTTCACGCCAGGAGGTCGCCGAACATGAGTGATTTCCTGCGCCGCTTCGCCCAGGCTTTTTCCACCCTCGACAAACACAACCTGCACCTGCTCGACAGCCTGTACAGTCAGGACATCGCCTTTACCGATCCACTGCACGAGGTGCAGGGATTGCCCGCGATGCACCGCTACTTCGCCGAGTTGTACAGCAACGTCAGCCAACTGCGCTTCGACTTCCACGGCTTCGACCAGGTGGCCGAAGGCGAAGGCTACCTGCGCTGGAAAATGAGCTTTACCCACCCGCGCCTGGCCAACGGCAAGGTCATCCGCGTGGAGGGCTGTTCGCACCTGATGTGGCGTGAAAAGGTCTACCGCCATCGCGATTACTTCGATGCCGGCGCCCTGCTCTACGAACACCTTCCCGTACTGGGCAGCGTCGTCAACTGGCTGAAAAGGAGAATGGGATGAACGCACTGCCGCCCCGTCGTTATTGGCTGACCGGCGCCAGCAGTGGCATCGGTGCCTCGCTGGCCGTGGAGCTGCTCAACAGCGGCGCCCATGTGGCACTGAGTTCGCGCAGCAAAGGCCCGCTGCAGGCCCTCGCCCAACGTTTTCCCGGACAAGTGCTGGTGGTGCCTGGCGACCTGACCAACAGCCAGACTGTGCGCGAGATCGGTGAGCAGATCGCTGCGGCCTGGGGTTCGCTCGACACGGTGATCCTGAATGCGGGCACCTGTGAATACGTGGACGCCCGGCAATTCGACGCCTCGATTGTCGAACATGTGGTGCGCACCAATTTGCTCGCCAGCAGTTATTGCATCGAAGCCGCGCTGCCGTTACTGCGTGCCGGGCGCACCCCGCATTTGGTCGGCGTCGCCAGTGCCGTGACCTACCTGCCGATGCCGCGTGCCGAGGCCTACGGTGCGTCCAAAGCCGGGCTGCGCTACCTGTTCGAATCGCTGCGCATCAGCCTGTCGCCGGAAAACATCGACGTCACGGTGATCAGCCCAGGCTTCGTCGACACCCCGCTGACTGAGCGCAACGATTTCCCGATGCCCCTGAGCTGGTCCGCCGACAAAGCCGCGCGGCACATCTTCGCCAAGTTGGAAAAACGCCCACTGGAGATTGCCTTCCCGGCGCTGTTTATCGCCACCCTGTGGCCGCTGTCGAAACTGCCCAACCGTGCCCAGTTGATCATCGGCAAGCGCATGCTGCGCAGCCCGCCGCCGCAGAAGGACGACCTGTGAAGATCGCCATTATCGGCAGCGGCATCGCCGGGCTGACCAGCGCCTACCTGCTCAGCCGTCGCCACGACATCACGCTGTTCGAAGCGGGCGACCGCATCGGCGGGCATACCCACACGGCCAATGTGACGGTCGAGGGTAAAAGCTACGCGGTGGACACCGGCTTCATCGTATTCAACGACTGGACCTACCCCAATTTCATCCGCCTGCTGGGGCAGGTCGGGGTGGCGTTCAAACCCACCGAGATGAGTTTTTCGGTGTGCGACGAAAACGCCGGGTTCGAGTACAACGGCAACAACCTCAACAGCCTGTTCGCCCAACGCCGCAATATCCTGTCGCCAGGTTTCTGGGGCATGTTGCGCGATATCCTGCGCTTCAATCGCCAGGCGCCGCTGGACCTGCAGGAGCAGCGCATCAGCGCCGAAATGACCCTGGGTGACTACCTTGAGGCGGGCGGGTATGGCCCGCGCTTTATCCGGCACTACATCGTGCCGATGGGCGCGGCGATCTGGTCGATGTCCCTGCAGGACATGCTGGGGTTCCCGCTGCAGTTCTTTGTGCGCTTCTTCAAGAACCACGGCCTGCTCTCGGTGAACAACCGGCCGCAATGGTGTGTGATCGAAGGCGGATCCAGCCGCTATATCGAGCCGCTGACCCGCAGCTTTCGCGAACAGGTGCGTCTCAATTGCCCCGTGCACCTGGTCGAACGCGACGCCGAGGGTGTGGTTATCCACAGCGCGGCCGGCACCGAAGCTTTTGACAAGGTGGTGTTCGCCTGCCACAGCGACCAGGCACTGGCGTTGCTCGGCGACCCGAGCCAGGCCGAGCAGGAGATCCTCGGCGCCCTGCCCTATGCCGACAACGATGTCGTGCTGCACACCGACACCCGCCTGCTGCCCGACCGCAAGCTGGCCTGGGCCAGCTGGAATTATCGACTGACCGGCAACACGCAGACCCAGGCGGCCGTCACCTACGACATGAACATCCTGCAAGGCATCGACAGCGCCACCACGTTTTGCGTCAGCCTCAACCAGACGCCAATGATCAACCCGCTGAAGATCCTCGCCCGCTATACCTACGCCCACCCGCAATACAGCCTCGCGGCGGTGGCGGCCCAAGGTCGTTGGGAAGAACTCTGCGGTACGCGCAACACCTTTTACTGTGGCGCCTACTGGGCCAACGGTTTCCATGAAGACGGCGTGGTCAGCGCCCTGCGCGTGGCGCAAGCCTTCGGGGAGGCCCTGTGAACAGCGCCCTGTACAGCGGCTGGATCGCCCATCGCCGGTTTGCGCCCAAGGCCCACGCCTTTCGCTACCGCATCGGGCTGCTGTACCTGGACTTGAGCGAAGAAGAGCAAGTGCTCGGGCTCTCGCCCCTGGCCGGCGCGAGTCGCCTGGCACCCTTCGGTTTTCGCCAGCAGGATTACCTGCGTGAATTGACGCGCCACGGCATGAGCTTGACCGCCGCCGTGCGCCAGGAAGTCGGCAAGGCGCTGGGGCGTACACCCCAGGGCGTAATCTGCCTACTGACCCAGGCCCGCAGTTGGGGCCTGGCTTTTAATCCGGTGAGTTTCTTCTACTGCTTCGAGGCCGACGGACGTCTGGCCGCGATCCTGTGCGAAGTGACCAACACCCCTTGGCGCGAGCGCTATCACTACGTGCTGCCGGCCCAGGCCCTTGGCGCGGATGAGCACCAGCATTTCGCCGTGGCCAAGGCGTTTCATGTGTCGCCGTTCTTGCCGCGCGACCTGGAGTACCGCATGAGCTTCAGCCCGCCCGCCGCCAAGCTCGGCGTGCACATGGCCGATTGGCAAGGCGAGCTGAAAGTCTTCGATGCCACGCTGAGCCTGCACAAGGAAACACTCACCCGCGCCAGCCTGCACCGCTACCTGTGGCGCTTTCCGTGGATGACCGCCAAGACCTGCCTCGCCATCTACTGGCAGGCCTTGCGCCTGTTGCTCAAACGCACACCGATTTTTTCCCATCAGGCCGCCGATGGCGCCTCTCGCACCGCAGTCGGGTATACCAAGGATCGCCGCCATGAAATCCCCTAGCTTATCGGTCAAGACCAATCGCCTGAACGTCAACGGCCTGACCAGTGCGCTGCTGCGCAAAGGTGTGCTGCGCCAACTCAGCCAACTGCGCCATGGCCAGTTGGTGGTGATCGAGGATGGCGAGCGCCAAGTGTTCGGCGCACGCGAAGCGCACCTGCTGGGCGAGATCCAGATTCTCGACCCGGCGGTGTGGGGCCTGGTGGCGGCCAACGGTTCCATCGGCGCCGGCGAGGCGTTTATCCACGGCTACTGGAGCAGCCCGGACCTCACCGCAGTGGTGCGCGTGATGGTCAGCAACCTCGATGTGCTCGACGCGATGGAAGGTGGCCTGGCGCGCCTGGCACGGCCGTTCACCCAAGGCCTGCACTGGCTCAACCGCAACACGCGCAAGGGCTCGCAGAAAAACATCGCGGCCCACTACGACCTGGGCAACGACCTGTTCGAAGAATTCCTCGACCCGACCATGATGTACTCGGCCGCGCAGTTCCTGACCGCCGACGACAGCCTGGAACAGGCGCAACTGAACAAGCTCGAGCGTATCTGCCAGAAGCTCGCCCTCAAACCCACCGACCACTTGCTGGAAATCGGCACCGGCTGGGGCAGCATGGCGCTGTATGCAGCGCAGCATTACGGCTGCAAGGTCACCACCACGACCTTGTCCAAGGAACAGTTCGCCTACACCGAAAAACGCATCGCGGCCCTCGGCCTGCAAGATCAGGTTACGCTGCTGCTGCAGGACTACCGCGACCTGACCGGCCAGTACGACAAGCTGGTGTCCATCGAGATGATCGAAGCGGTGGGCCATCGTTTCCTGCCGACCTACTTCAAGCAGTGCGCGCACCTGCTCAAGAGCGACGGCCTGATGTTGCTGCAGGCCATTACCATCCGTGAGCAACGTTTCGAGCAGGCCAAGAACAGCGTCGACTTTATCCAGCGCTATATCTTCCCCGGTGGCGCCCTGCCCTGCGTGCAGAACATGCTGCAGATCGTCAGCCGCGACACCGATATGAACCTGCTGCACATGGAGGATTTCGGCCTGCATTACGCGCGAACCCTACGCCTGTGGCATGAGAACTTTCGCCGCGCCCAGGGTCGCCTGACGGAGCTGGGCTACGACGAATACTTCCTGCGCTTGTGGGAGTTTTACCTGTGCTACTGCGAGGGCGGCTTCATGGAGCGCACCATCGGTACCGCGCAACTGCTGCTGGCCAAGCCATCGGCCATCAACCCACCGCTGCTTGGGCGCTTCAGTGCTTAAGACCGTGGCCAATGCCGTGCTCTTCCAGTGCGGCTGGTTTGCCTGTGTACTGGGTGGGGACAGCCTCTGGCTGCTGGTGGGGCTGGCGGTACTGGCCCTCCATCTGCTGTGGATAAGTGCCTGGTCCCGCGAAGGCCAGGCGATTCTCGCCGTGACCCTGCTGGGGACAGTCATCGATACGTCGCTGCGCACCTTCGGCGTGTTTCACTTCGGCGCGCCCGGGCCGTTGATTCCCTTCTGGTTGATTGTGCTGTGGGCGCTGCTGGCCACGACCTTGCGCCATTGCCTGGCCTGGAGCGCCCAGCCCTGGTGGCGTGCCAGTCTGCTGGGCGCGCTGGGTGGGCCGCTGTCGTATTACGCAGGCAGCCAGTTGGCCGGGGTCAGTTTTGGCTACGGCACTGCCGCCACCCTAATCGGCCTCGCCCTGCTCTGGGCCGTGATATTTCCGGTGTTGCACTGGATTGCCGGGCAACTGGCGCACTGACGTCCGTCAGAGCAGTCATACGCGCATCGTCGCCTTGCCTTACACTGCACGCCTATGACCAACATCCCCCATACCCAAATCACCGAACCCGCCGTTACCTGCTCGACGTGCGCGGCCTGCTGCTGCCAGCTGGAAGTGCTGCTGATCACGGACACAGGCGTGCCGGAGCGCTATATCGATACGGACGATTGGGGCGGCGAAGTGATGCTGCGCCTGGACGATGGCTGGTGCGCGGCGCTGGATCGGGACACGATGATGTGCACGATCTACGAGCGGCGGCCGCTGATTTGCAGGGAATTCGAGATGGGCGCGCCGGAATGCCTGACCGAGCGCGAAGGCATTGCAACAGCGTATCGCTGATTGAACTACATCCTGCAGGAGCCGGCTTGCCGGCTCCTGCAGGAATGTGTGTTTAGAGCGGCATGGTGTAGTGCAGCGAGTAGCTCTCTACGCCGTCGTTGTTGCTGCTGATCCCGGCATTGGAGTAATGGGTGGCGCGAATGCCCACTTCATGCCCACCGGTAAAGCGCAGGCCGAAACCCAGGCGGTCTTCGAACTGGAAGGCCTGGCCAATGTTGTTGTCTTCCAGGCGCGTGCGGGAGAACACCGCCACACCGATCCCCGCCTCGATATAAGGCTTCACCGACTGTCCGGCGAATTCATACACAAACACCGGAGAGAACGACAGGCTGCTCGCGCCTGCACGGTCGTCGCCTTCCCAATAGGTGTAGGCACCGCTCCAGTAGCCGGTCAGGCGACCGACATCACTTTGCATCCAACTCTTGTCCCAATCCGACGTCAGCCCCAATCGATAAGTGAGCGTCGAATCACTGGTGGCCCCCAGGCCAAACTCAAGTCCAGCGGCCTGCGCCGAAAAAGAGTGTCCCACCACAGCGGCCGCAATCGCAGCCAAACAGAACAAGCGCTTCATAAGAAACATCCTTTCCGAACGAAGTTATATGGTTTTGTACAGGCAATCCCGCTATAGAAGCCTACGCAGTGTCAGAAGTTCAGCCTGGAATCACGATATTTCACGAATTTTTCACGCGCTGAAGCTTCGCACATCTCCGGGATGTTTCCATAGTGTCGGTAGGATATTTCTGAAATGACACACATCGCCACTGGTCCAGAACTGTGCGGGCTGAGGATTGCCGCTGGCGAGCAGGTCGCGCTCGCCGAGCAGACGCTTCAGCTGGCGAGCCACGGCGGCGCCGGTGTCGATCAGAATGATGCTGGGCGGCAGCATCTGCGCCAGCAGCGGCTTGAGGAAGGGGTAGTGGGTACAACCGAGGATGATGGTGTCGCAGCCGACGCTGAGCAACGGGTCGACATAACCCTGCAACAGTTGGCGCAACACCGGGCTGTTCAGGTCGCCGGTCTCGATCAGCTCCACCAGGCCGGGGCAAGGCTGGGTGACCACGCGTACATCGGTGGCGAATCGATCCAGTAGCGCGGCGAACTTGGCGCTTTGCAAGGTACCGGTGGTAGCGAGCACACCGACCACACCACTACGGGTCGCGGCGGCGGCAGGTTTGACGGCAGGCTCCATCCCCACCAGCGGCCACTCGGGATAGTCCACGCGCAAATCCGCGACCGCCGCGACCGTGGCGGTGTTGCAGGCGATCACGAACGCCTTGGCGCCCCGCTCACGGAAAAACTCGGCGACGGCCCGGGAGCGCTGAAGAATGAATCCCGGGGTTTTCTCGCCGTACGGGATATGCCCGCAGTCCGCCACGTACAGCAGCGATTCATGCGGCAGCAACTGCTGGATTTCATCCAGTACCGACAAGCCGCCGACACCGGAATCGAACACACCGATCGGCGCGCCCTTAACCATGCCGCGGCCCGCAGACGCTGCAGCCGGGGTCACGCTTGACGCGCAACTCGCGAAAACGCGTGGTCAGCGCGTCGATCAGTAGCAGGCGGCCCACCAGCGGCTCGCCAAAACCGGCCAGCAGCTTCAAGGCTTCCAGCGCCTGCAGGCTGCCGACCACGCCGACCAGCGGACCGACCACGCCGGCTTCGCTGCAGGTGAGTTCGCTGTCGCTGCCGTGCCCATATAAACAGTGGTAGCACGGGCTGTCGGCGCGGCGCGGGTCGAACACCGACAACTGGCCCTCAAGGCGAATCGCCGCGCCACTGACCAGCGGCTTGGTCGCCGCCACGCAGGCGGCGTTGACTGCTTCGCGGGTGGAGAAGTTGTCACTGCAATCGAGCACCACGTCCACCGCCGCCACAGCTGCAGCCAAGGAATCGGCATCCAGCGCACTGCGATGGGCAACCAGGCTGATTTCGGGGTTTATCGCGCCCAGGCGACGCAGGGCCGAGTCGACCTTGGTCTGCCCGACGCTGTCGGTATCATGAATGATCTGGCGTTGCAGATTGGTCAGGTCGACGCTGTCGAAATCCGCCAGGTGCAATTCGCCCACCCCGGCGGCGGCCAGGTAAAGCGCCACCGGCGCGCCCAGGCCACCGAGGCCGACGATCAGGGCGCGGCTGTTTTTGAGGCGCAACTGGCCTTCGATGTCGACATGTTGCAACAGAATCTGTCGGCTATAGCGCAACAGCTCCTGATCGGTCAGCACGGCCGGCGTCCCAGGGTAATGCGTTCGTGGCCGCCAAGGTCGATGCGGCTGGCCACCGCCTCGAAGCCCTGGCTGGACAACAGGTCACGCACAGACGCGGCCTGGTCGTAACCATGTTCCAGTAGCAACCAGCCACCGGCATTCAGGTGGGCCGGGGCCTCGCGGATGATCAAGCGCAAGTCGTCCAGGCCGTCATGGCCCGCCACCAGCGCACTCGCCGGCTCAAAGCGCACGTCGCCCGCCACCAGGTGCGGATCGTTGTCGGCGATGTACGGCGGGTTACTGATGATCAGGTCGTAGGCATGACCTTGCAGGGCACTGAACCAATGGCTGTTCAGCACCGTGGCATTGTTGAGGTGCAGGCGCTGGCGATTGCGCTCGGCCAGGGCCACGGCCTCCAGCACACGATCGACGGCGGTGACCTGCCAGGCGGGGCGCTCGCTGGCCAGGGCCAGGGCGATGGCGCCGCTGCCGGTGCCCAGGTCGAGAACCTTGGCCGGCGTGGCCGGCAACAACTCCAGCGCCGCCTCTACCAGCATCTCGGTTTCCGGACGCGGGATCAGCGTGTGAGGCGCGACCTCCAGGTCAAGTTTCCAGAAGCCTTGCTGGCCGAGGATATAGGCCACCGGTTCACCGCCACGACGGCGCTGCAGGTAGTCGGCGAACGTCAGTGCGGCCTCGCTGCTGACAATTTTTTCCGGCCAGGTGTGCAGGTAACTGCGCGACTTGCCCAGGGCAGCGGCCAGCAACAATTCGGCATCCAGGCGCGCGGTAGGCGAGTCGGGAAGGTCGGCGGCGCGCAGCAGGCTGGCGATGATGGTCATTTATTCACCTATCGCGGCCAATTGATCGGCCTGGTATTCGGCGAGCAACGGCTCGATCACCGCATCCACGCCGCCGGCGAGAATCTCGTCCAGGGAGTAAAGGGTGAGGTTGACCCGGTGGTCGGTGACCCGGCCCTGGGCGAAGTTGTAGGTGCGGATGCGTTCGGAACGGTCGCCCGAGCCCACCAGCAACTTACGTTCGCTGGCAATCGCGTTGGCGGCGGCGCTGGTCTGCTGGTCATTGAGCTTGGCCGACAGCCAGGACATGGCGCGTGCACGGTTCTTGTGCTGGGAACGCTCCTCCTGACACTCGACCACGATGCCCGACGGCAAGTGAGTGATACGAATCGCCGAGTCAGTCTTGTTGACGTGCTGGCCACCGGCGCCCGACGAGCGGTACGTGTCGACCCGCAGGTCCGCCGGGTTGATCTCGATCGCTTCCTGCTCGTCCGGCTCGGGCAACACGGCCACGGTGCATGCGGAGGTATGGATGCGACCTTGGGATTCAGTCGCCGGGACCCGCTGCACGCGGTGCGCGCCGGACTCGAACTTGAGCTTGCCGTAGACGTTGTCGCCTTCGACCCGCGCGATGACTTCTTTATAGCCGCCGTGTTCGCCTTCGTTCTCGGACAGGATCTCGACCCGCCAGCCACGACGCTCGGCGTAGCGCGAGTACATGCGGAACAGGTCGCCGGAGAAGATCGCCGCCTCATCGCCGCCGGTGCCAGCGCGGATTTCGAGGAACACGTTACGCCCGTCGTTGGGGTCCTTGGGCAGCAACATGCGCTGCAGGTCACCTTCCAGCTCGGCAAGTTTTTCCTTGGCTTCGCGGACTTCTTCCACGGCCATTTCACGCATGTCCGGGTCGCTGTCCTTGAGCAGCGCCTGGGCGCCCTCGAGGTCGGCCTGCACTTTAGTCAAGTGTTTGTAGGTGGCCACGATAGGCTCAACTTCGGCGTATTCCTTGGAATAGGCGCGGAACTTGGCTTGATCGGAAATGACCTCGCCGTCGCCGAGCAAAGCGGTCAGTTCTTCGAAACGGTCCTGGAGCACGTCCAGTTTATTGAGCAGTGACGCTTTCATTGCGGTTTTTTATCCGAAGAGCTGTCTGACGCGCCCTCACCGAGGGCAAAGAGTTCCTGGGCCATGGCCAACGCATCGAGGCGGCCTTCGGCAGTCAATTTTTTAAGCTGTACGCTGGGTGCATGGAGCAACTTGTTAGTCAGGCCGCGCGCCAGTTGCATCAGCACCTCTTCGGCGCTGCTGCCATTGGCGAGCAGGCGCTGGGCCTTGATCAACTCCTCATCGCGCAGGCGCTCGCCTTGCTGACGATACGCCTTGAGCACGTCCACCGCCGCGAGTTCACGCAGGCGCACCATGAAATCTTCGGCGCCGGTGCTGACCATTTCCTCGGCGGCCTGGGCTGCGCCCTGTCGGCTCTTGAGGTTTTCGGCGACCACTTCGTGCAGATCGTCGACGCTGTAGAGGTAAACGTCGTCCAACTCGCCGACTTCGGGCTCGATATCGCGGGGAACGGCGATATCGACCATGAAGATCGGCTTGTGCTTGCGCAGCTTCAGCGCACTTTCCACCGCACCCTTGCCCAGGATCGGCAACTGGCTGGCGGTAGAGCTGATGACGATATCGCTGCGCACCAGCTCGGCCGGGATATCCGACAGCAGCACCGCGTGGGCACCGAACTGTTCGGCAAGGATGCTCGCGCGCTCCAGGGTACGGTTGGCGACGACGATGCGCTTCACACCCAGGTCGTGCAGATGGCGGGCGACCAGGGTGATGGTCTCGCCGGCGCCGATCAGCAAGGCCTGGCTGCGCTGCAAATCACTGAAAATCTGTTTGGCCAGGCTGACGGCGGCGAACGCCACGGACACCGGGTTTTCGCCGATGGCGGTGTCGGTGCGCACCTGCTTGGCAGAATTGAAGGTGGCCTGGAACAGGCGGCCCAGCAGCGGGCCGACAGTGCCGGCCTCACGCGCCACGGCGTAGGCGGACTTCATCTGGCCGAGAATCTGCGGTTCGCCCAGAACCAGCGAATCAAGGCCGGACGCCACGCGCATCATGTGACGAACTGCCGCATCATCTTCATGCACATACGCACTGGCGCGCAGGTCGTCGAGGCTCAAATGGTGGTAATCGGCCAGCCAGCGCAGTACCACATCCGCGGAAAGATGTTCCTGCTCTATATAAAGCTCGCTGCGATTGCAGGTCGAAAGGATTGCAGCTTCGCGGCTGTCGGTGAGCCGGCAGAGCTGCTGCAAGGCCTCAACCAACTGCTCGGGCGTAAACGCCACGCGCTCGCGCACGTCTACGGAGGCAGTCTTGTGGTTAATACCGAGTGCGAGGAAGGCCATTCAATATCGCTGATGATGTCGGGAAGCCGACAATTGTCCTACTTCGAAAGATTCAGAACAACCACCGTCGTCTATTGTCCTAATGCCTTGTGTCTATAAAGGCATCCATTGAGACTCGGTTATGTTTGGCCGAAGGCTTGTGTCATGATGATCCGACCGCAGGTTAGTCGTCCTCTTCCTATATGAATAGATCTTCCGCGTTGCTCCTTGCTTTTGTCTTCCTCAGCGGCTGCCAGGCCATGGCACCCGTGTCGCCGGACGGTACGCCGCCGGTAGAAGACAGCACCCCCGCCCCTGAAAAGCCCAAGGTTTATTCCTCATTCAGTGAAGAAACGGTGTTCAGCCTGCTGAGCGCGGAGCTGGCCGGGCAACGCAATCGTTTCGACATTGCGCTGGATAACTACGTGACCCAGGCGATCAACACGCAGGATCCGGGCATTTCCGAGCGAGCGTTTCGCATCGCCGAGTACCTGGGCGCCGATCAGGCTGCGCTGGACACGTCGCTGATCTGGGCGAAAAACGCGCCGGACGACCTGGAGGCGCAGCGTGCCGCCGCCATCCAACTGGCGCGCGCGGGCCGCTATGACGACTCCATGGTCTATATGGAGAAGGTCCTGCAGGGCAAGGGCGACACCCATTTCGACTTCCTTGCGCTGTCGGCTGCCGATACCGACCAGGACACGCGCAATGGCCTGATGAAGAGTTTCGACCGCCTGCTGCAAAAACACCCGAAGAACAGCCAGCTGATTTTCGGCAAGGCCTTGCTGCTGCAGCAGGACGATGAAGCCGAAGCCGCGCTGAAGCTGCTGGAGCAGAACCCGCCGGAAGACGGCGAGATCGCGCCGATCCTGTTGCGCGCGCGCCTGCTGCAGAACCTCAATCGCGGCAAGGAAGCGATTCCGCTGCTGGAAAAAAGCATCAAGAAGTATCCGGAAGACAAGCGCCTGCGCCTGACCTACGCGCGCACACTGGTGGAGCAGGACCGGATGGAGGACGCCAAAGTGCAGTTCGCCAACCTGGTCCAGCAGTACCCGGACGACGACGAACTGCGCTACTCCCTGGCACTGGTGTGCCTGGAAGCCAAGGCCTGGGACGAGGCCAAGGGCTACCTGGAAGACTTGATCGCCCGGGAAAGCCATGTGGACTCGGCGCACCTGAACCTCGGCCGTATTGCCGAAGAGCGCAACGATCCACAGGCTGCGCTGCTCGAATACGCCCAGGTCGGCCCGGGTAATGACTACCTGCCGGCGCAGTTGCGCCAGGCCGACATTCTGATGAGCAACGGGCGCACCGACGAGGCGGAAAAACGCCTGGCCGCCGCCCGCGACGCCGAACCCGACTATGCGATCCAGCTCTACCTGATCCAGGCCGAGACCTTGTCCGCCAACAATCAGGGCGAGCGCGCCTGGAAGGTGCTGCAACAAGCCTTGTTGCAATTTCCTGACGATTTGAACCTGCTGTACACACGCGCCATGCAGGCGGAAAAACGCAATGACCTGGTGCAGATGGAAAAAGACCTGCGCCTGATCATCAAGCGCGATCCGGACAACGCCATGGCCCTGAATGCCCTGGGCTACACCTTGTCCGACCGCACCACGCGCTACGACGAAGCCAAGGTCCTGATCGAACAAGCCCACAAACTCAACCCGGAAGACCCGGCGGTGCTCGACAGCCTCGGCTGGGTGAATTACCGCCTGGGCAACCTGGACGAAGCCGAACGCTTGCTGCGCCAGGCGCTGGAGCGTTTCCCCGACCAGGAAGTCGCCGCGCACCTGGGTGAAGTGCTGTGGGCCAATGGCAAGCAGCGCGAAGCCCGGCAAGTCTGGGAGAAATTCCTCAAGGAACAACCCGAAAGCCCCATCCTGCGCGGCACCATCAAGCGCCTGACCGGATCCGAGACCCTTTAAGCTTATGTTCTTGCGCCACGTTATTGTTTTCAGCTTCATCGCCTTGCTCGCCGGTTGCGCGGGCATCGGCAGCCGAGAATCCGTTGAGGGCCAGGGCAACCCGGCGCAATGGAAACAACACAAGGACCAGCTCAGCAGCATCGACGGCTGGCAAATCGACGGCAAGGTCGGGGTTCGCGCGCCGAAAGACTCCGGCAGCGGCACCCTGTTCTGGCTGCAACGCCAGGACTACTACGACATTCGCCTGTCCGGTCCGCTGGGTCGGGGCGCTGCCCGCCTGACCGGCCGACCTGGGCAGGTCAGCCTTGAAGTGGCCAACCAGGGCCGCTATGAAGCGACCTCACCGGAAGAATTGCTGGAACAGCAGATGGGCTGGAAGCTGCCGGTATCCCATCTGGTGTGGTGGGTGCGCGGCTTGCCCGCGCCCGATAGCAAAAGTCGCCTGAGCCTCAACGGCGACAGCCGCCTGGCCTCCCTGGAGCAGGATGGCTGGCAGGTCGAATACCTGAGCTACGTGCAGCAGAACGGCTATTGGCTGCCCGAGCGCATCAAGCTGCACGGCACCGACCTTGACGTCACGCTGGTGATCAAGGAATGGCAACCGCGCAAGCTGGGGCAATGACGTGACCGGACGCCTGACCCTGCCCTCCCCGGCCAAACTCAATCTGATGCTGCACATTCTCGGGCGTCGCGAAGACGGCTACCACGAACTGCAGACACTGTTTCAATTTCTCGACTACGGCGATGAACTGACCTTCGCCGTACGCGACGATGGCGTGATCCAGCTGCACACCGAATTCGAAGGCGTGCCCCACGACAGCAACTTGATCGTGAAGGCGGCAAAAAAACTTCAGGAACAATCCGGCTGCACGCTGGGCATCGATATCTGGATCGATAAAATTCTGCCCATGGGCGGCGGGATCGGTGGCGGCAGCTCGAATGCCGCGACTACGCTGCTGGGTCTGAACCACTTGTGGCAGCTCGGCTGGGACCACGATCGCCTGGCTGCGCTGGGCCTGACGCTGGGGGCCGACGTGCCGGTTTTCGTGCGTGGACACGCGGCTTTTGCCGAGGGCGTGGGCGAGAAACTCAGCCCCGAATACCCCGAAGAGCCGTGGTATGTCGTGCTTGTTCCGCAAGTATCTGTAAGTACAGCAGAAATTTTTTCAGATCCACTGTTGACACGTAACTCTCCTCCCATTAAAGTGCGCCCCGTTCCCAAGGGAAACAGTCGAAATGACTGCTTACCGGTTGTAGCAAGGCGTTATCCAGAGGTACGTAACGCTTTGAATTTGTTAGGTAAATTTACCGAAGCAAAATTAACCGGCACTGGAAGTTGTGTGTTTGGGGGCTTCCCAAGCAAAGCTGAAGCTGATAAAGTCTCGGCCCTTCTTACAGAGACCCTTACAGGGTTTGTAGCAAAGGGAAGCAACGTTTCGATGTTGCATCGCAAGCTGCAAAGTCTGCTCTAAAAGGAACCGAGTACTGGGTACTCGTTGCAACAGATACAGGGGCGTCGCCAAGCGGTAAGGCAGCAGGTTTTGATCCTGCCATGCGTTGGTTCGAATCCAGCCGCCCCTGCCATTTTCCTATACTCATCCAGGTTACCCTCAGCCTCTAGGTACTGCGCGTGTCCAAGATGATGGTCTTTACGGGGAACGCTAACCCCGATCTGGCTCGACGTGTCGTACGTCAGCTGCATATCCCTCTCGGTGACATCTCTGTCGGTAAATTCTCCGACGGCGAAATTACTGCCGAGATCAATGAAAACGTCCGCGGTAAAGACGTCTTCATTATTCAGCCGACTTGCGCTCCGACCAACGATAACCTGATGGAACTCGTCGTGATGGCTGATGCCTTCCGCCGCTCCTCAGCGACTCGAATCACAGCTGTAATCCCTTACTTTGGTTATGCCCGTCAGGATCGCCGTCCGCGTTCCGCACGTGTGGCAATCAGCGCGAAAGTCGTAGCTGACATGCTGACCGTGGTAGGCATCGACCGTGTTCTCACGGTTGACCTGCACGCTGACCAAATCCAGGGGTTCTTCGATATTCCGGTAGATAACATCTACGGCTCCCCCGTCCTGGTGGATGACATCGAAGACCAGCGCTTTGAAAACCTGATGATCGTGTCCCCGGACATTGGCGGCGTCGTGCGTGCACGGGCTGTTGCCAAATCCCTGGGCGTGGATCTCGGGATCATCGACAAACGCCGCGAGAAAGCCAATCACTCTGAAGTGATGCATATCATCGGTGATGTCGAAGGGCGTACCTGTATTCTGGTTGATGACATGGTCGACACCGCCGGCACCCTGTGCCACGCGGCCAAAGCCTTGAAAGAGCACGGTGCAGCTAAAGTCTTCGCCTACTGCACACACCCTGTGCTGTCGGGCCGAGCGATCGAGAACATCGAGAATTCCATGCTGGACGAACTGGTGGTGACCAACACCATCCCGTTGTCCGCTGCAGCTCAAGCCTGTTCGCGTATCCGTCAACTGGATATCGCACCGGTAGTTGCCGAGGCGGTTCGCCGTATCAGCAACGAAGAATCGATCAGCGCGATGTTCCGTTAAGGGTCAAACCTTTCGGAGCACCTCACTGACGAAAAGCGCCCCGCCCCAGCATACTGTTGGGGCGGGGCTTTTTTGCCCATATCGCCTTTAGCGCTGGTCGCAAACGCTGGGGCGAATGTGGTTATTTTGGAGATACAACATGAACGATTTTACTCTGAATGCTGAAGTGCGTTCCGACCTGGGGAAAGGTGCGAGCCGCCGCCTGCGTCGTCTCGCAAGCCTGGTTCCAGCTGTAGTTTACGGTGGCGACAAAGCCCCTGAATCCATCAGCATGCTGGCCAAGGAAATCGCCAAACTGCTCGAAAACGATGCTGCCTACAGCCACGTTATCGAACTGAACGTTGGTGGCACCAAGCAAAACGTCATCATCAAGGCTCTGCAACGTCACCCGGCCAAAGGCCACGTGCTGCACGCTGACTTTGTACGCGTTGTTGCCGGTCAGAAACTGACCGCCATCGTTCCAGTGCACTTCGTTGGCGAAGCTGCTCCGATCAAGAAAGGCGGCGAAATCTCGCACGTCACTTCGGAAATCGAAGTGTCCTGCCTGCCGAAAGACCTGCCTGAGTTCATCGAAGTCGACCTGGCTAACGCTGAAATCGGCGACATCATCCACCTGTCCGACCTCAAGGCCCCTAAAGGCGTTGAGTTTGTTGCACTGGCTCACGGTGATGACAAAGCTGTTGCAAACGTACACGCTCCACGCGTTGCACCAGAAGCTGAAGAAGGCGCTGCAGAGTAATTCACTCTGTATTGCCGGAGCTTGAGGAAACATCGCGGACCGAAACGTAGCGAGAAAGCGGGCGATAACGCGGCGTTTACTCTTGAGTAAATGATCTCTTGTCGTCCACTTTCGCCGCACGCAGGTGTAGCGATGTTATCCACAACTCCAAAGGAAGGGCCCCTGTCGTGACTGCCATTAAACTGATCGTTGGCCTGGGAAATCCAGGCGCCGAATACGAACAGACCCGGCATAACGCGGGGGCCCTTTTTGTTGAGCGTATCGCCCATGCCCAAGGTGTGAACCTGGTGGCCGATCGCAAATATTTTGGCCTGACCGGGCGCTTCTCGCATCAAGGTCAGGATGTTCGTCTGCTGATTCCCACCACCTACATGAACCGCAGCGGCCAGGCTGTCGCGGCGCTTGCGGGGTTCTTCCGGATCAAACCCGAAGAGATCCTGGTGGCCCATGACGAACTGGACCTGCCACCCGGCGTTGCCAAGCTTAAGCTTGGCGGCGGGCATGGCGGGCACAACGGCTTGCGCGACATCATTGCGCAATTGGGCAATCAGAATAATTTCTACCGTCTGCGGCTCGGCATTGGCCACCCAGGCGTCGCCAGTATGGTTTCAAATTTCGTCCTGGGTCGTGCGCCACGCGCCGAACAGGAAAAACTCGATGCCAGCATCGACTTTGCCCTCGGCGTGCTGCCGGATATCTTCGCCGGTGAATGGAACCGTGCGATGAAAAACCTGCACAGCCAGAAGGCCTGACTCTTACCGAGGGGAAACACCATGGGATTCAATTGCGGCATCGTCGGCCTGCCCAACGTCGGCAAATCCACCCTGTTCAACGCCTTGACCAAGTCCGGTATTGCGGCGGAGAACTTCCCCTTCTGCACCATCGAACCCAACAGCGGCATCGTGCCGATGCCGGATCCGCGCCTGGAAGCACTGGCGGCCATCGTCAATCCCAAGCGCATCCTGCCGACCACCATGGAATTCGTCGACATCGCGGGCCTGGTTGCCGGCGCGTCGAAAGGTGAAGGCCTGGGCAACAAGTTTTTGGCCAACATCCGTGAAACCGATGCCATCGCCCACGTGGTCCGCTGCTTTGAAGACGACAACGTGATCCATGTCTCCAACAGCGTTGACCCTAAGCGTGACATCGAGATCATCGACCTGGAACTGATCTTCGCCGACCTCGACAGCTGCGAGAAGCAACTGCAGAAAGTCGCACGTAACGCCAAGGGAGGCGACAAGGATGCAGTGGTCCAGAAAGGCCTGCTGGAGCAACTGATCGCTCACTTCACCGAAGGCAAGCCTGCACGCAGCCTGATGAAGACCATGGGCGCTGACGAGAAGGCCGTGATCAAGGGCTTCCACCTGCTGACCACCAAGCCTGTGATGTACATCGCCAACGTCGCTGAAGACGGCTTCGAGAACAACCCGCTGCTCGACGTGGTCAAGGCCATTGCCGACGAAGAAGGCGCGATTGTGGTGCCGGTGTGCAACAAGATCGAAGCAGAAATCGCCGAGCTCGATGACGGCGAAGAGAAGGACATGTTCCTCGAGGCCCTGGGCCTGACCGAACCTGGCCTGAATCGCGTAATCCGCGCGGGCTACGAGATGCTCAACCTGCAGACCTACTTCACCGCCGGCGTGGAAGAAGTCCGCGCGTGGACCGTCAAGGTCGGCGCCACCGCGCCACAAGCCGCAGGTGTGATCCACACCGACTTCGAAAAAGGTTTCATCCGCGCTGAGGTGATCGCCTACAACGACTTCATCCAGTACAAAGGTGAGGCGGGTACCAAGGAAGCCGGTAAGTGGCGCTTGGAAGGTAAGGATTACATTGTGAAAGATGGCGATGTGATGCACTTCCGCTTTAACGTATAAGCGCTAACCGCGGTTGACACCGCACACTAAAAGCCGATGCATTGCATCGGCTTTTTTGTGGGCGATCACTTAAGCCTAATCCATGCTTACATCAAAATATTAAACACCCTCAGACTTTTCCTGCTGACTTGTTAGTTATAAGCCAAGACAGAATCAACGCGACCTCTTCGATATAACTGAAAGACACTCTCCTACAACACCTGCCCTTCTAAGCGCCTTAATACTGATTCGAAACCTCTATAATCTGCTCCCAATGGTCACCGCGTGCATACCGTTTTTTAATACAAACAAGGAAGCATTCGTCAATGCCGGCTACCTTCAACATGGAAAATGAAACGGCAATTTCACTCATTGATGGTCCCGACATTGAAAACACACTTAAAAGCACAGCCACCCTCAACATTGACATCCTGTTACTCGGAGAAACTGGCACCGGCAAGGATACCTTGGCGCAACGGGTTCATCGCTTATCAGGGCGGCGTGGCAACTTCGTTGCGGTGAACTGTGCGGCGATCCCGGAAAGCCTTGCGGAGAGCCAATTGTTCGGTGTTAACAGCGGCGCCTATACAGGAGCGACTCAATCACGAGCAGGATTTATCGAAGCTGCTCATCTCGGCACATTGTACCTAGATGAAATAGACAGTATGCCTCTTCTCCTTCAAGCCAAGCTACTGCGTGTACTGGAGTGCCGCGGCGTCGAACGCTTAGGCTCAACTCGGTTTATCGCCGTGGATATGCGCGTTATCGCGTCCGCCCAGCGGTCGTTGCATGAGATGGTCGAGCAAGGGGCGTTCAGGCGCGATCTATATTTCCGCCTGAACGTTGTGAACATCCAGCTCTCTCCCCTACGTGAACGCCGGGAGAGAATTATCCCATTGTTCTTGAGCATGATTCGTCAAGAGGCTGAGCACTTCCAGTGTCCTGCCCCCCCACCGTCCAGCGAATTGCTACAACAACTCTTGTGTCACTCGTGGCTTGGCAATGCCCGAGAACTACGCTCGGCCGCCAAACGCTTCGTGTTGGAACTTCCACCCCTGCTAACCCCGCTCGATGATCACCCAAATAGGCAACTGCCGCTCAAGAGCCGCTTGCAACAAATCGAAAAATCACTGATCGAAGAATCGCTTCGTCGACACCGCCACTGCGTTGACAGTGCGGCGGTAGAGTTAGGAGTTGCCAAGCGAACGCTCTACTATCGAATGAAACAATTGAACATATCTCTGACGTGAAAAATAAGACATCAGTCGCCCTGCCCCATGAAATTAAACATTTTGAAATATCCTCTTCTGAAATGGGCGGAACGCATTCACCATTT
Source organism: Pseudomonas aylmerensis (assembly GCF_001702265.1). Taxonomy (GTDB): domain Bacteria; phylum Pseudomonadota; class Gammaproteobacteria; order Pseudomonadales; family Pseudomonadaceae; genus Aquipseudomonas; species Aquipseudomonas aylmerensis. The sequence goes on along the minus strand of NZ_MAUE01000005.1, from coordinate 66,282 downwards.
GGACCACTGATAGTACGGATCAGCGATACAAGACATTCACATTCTATGTAGGTATGGCTGAATCCCTTAATTTACTCAGTGTGGAGCAGACAATATGAATATCGGTTCTAATAGCATGTCCCCTTACGACAATATGATGAATATTAGGGGTGGTATGAGCGAATCATCCGCAGATGCGACCCTTGAGGGCTTGGAAGCGAAAAAGAGGGCAGACCTTGTAATCAATACCGCGAAATCGGTGGCAAACGCTAATACCTCTGGCATCAAAGCGGCAATTAGTGACCTCCGATAATTTGCCGACCTTCTCGGCACATCGTGTCGGGAAGGTCTTTTCAGAAAATGCGAATGCAAGCAAACTCATTCAAATGCTCAGCACGCTCTATCCTGAATATTTACATAGTAGGTGCCCATGATTATTGAGAGAACAACACCCACTAAAGAAAATCAGTTTGATGGTACCTCCAGCGCACACGACTCATCCCCCTTATCTACCGATGTCAACTTTTTCAACTCATTAATAGCTCCGTCATCATCCCCTCACAAGGAGACAAATCATACCTCGCCGAAAAATGCTATTTCCGAGGTATCGGACAAACTGGACGTGCTGACTAAAAGTATGACAAAAAGTTTACGAGCCTTGAGCGAGCGTGGGCGCATTGACGAAGCGCGTAAATATCCAGGCCATCTGTCCGACGCAGTATTGCTAACGCATATAGCAGTTAAAAGCATCGGTAAAAGCGCACAGTGCGTTGATAAGATTTGCAACCTTCAGTAGATAACTATGACGCATCCCCTGCTTAAAGCGTTAACGCTATCCCTCTTATTCATGCTGAGTGCCTGCAGTGATCGCGTAGAACTTCATCGTCAGCTTTCCGAGCAGGAAGCTAACGAGGTGATCGCGGAACTGGCGGACAAACATATTCGCGCCACCAAGATTCCTGCCAAAGATGGAGTAACAGTGGCTGTCAATGCAACCGATATTGCACGTGCCGTACGCACTCTAGAGGCCGTCGGACTCCCTAGGGCTGCCCGAGCAACGCTGGGAGACACCTTTCGTAAAGAAGGAGTTATCTCAACGCCCCTCGAGGAACGGGCACGCTACATTTATGCCTTGTCCCAAGAATTGGAGACGACGTTGTCAAATATCGACGGAGTTATCGTAGCTCGAGTGCACGTGGTGCTACCCGAACGCGTTGCACCGGGGGAACCCGTACAACCCGCCTCCGCGTCGGTGTTCATAAAACATGATCCCCGGCTTGATCCCGACAACATACGCGCTCGTGTTCGGAGAATGGTAGCCAGCAGTATCCCCGGCATGACAACTGCGGTCGAGAACCCGCAAAAATTAACGGTTGTATTCGTCCCAGCTACAGCCTACTTGGAGCAACAAAGTCTAACTTACTTCGGTCCGTTCCTTGTGCCTGGGACTGATCTTGGCTTTTGGCGAGCCAGCGTTACATTCTCAATTATTGCGCTGGCACTGCTGATAATCGCCATCGTTTTCTGGCGCAATCGAGTGCAGCGAGCATTACCAGCTCCGGCCTTTGATACCCAAGCAGCAAACCGTTCCCCTGCTCCCTCCCACCCACTCAATGAATAATCTTGCATGGGCTCGTTGGTGGAGCGCGCCTTGGATGTCTTGTCATAATGATTGGGCGGCCGTTGATAGATACGTTGAGCTTAGAAAGCGTATCCGTAGTCATCAGGAGTGCGCGGCCAATATTTACGGCATTGTTCCCTGTCTGCCTCCAAACCCTCAGCCGACTTTACTTAAGCTCGCCCTCGCCTCAACAGATCAACTCGAACTGGCGTTGGCATTGATTGATAGTACATGCCGCCACACCCAGACGAGTGTATTGGATGAGAGCCAAAATCAGTGGTGCACTCGACTCTCCAAAACGCTGCCACTTGATATATTACAGCCCGATGATGACCCCTTGCAGTTGCTACGTACTTGGGTTCCCTCTGAGACATGGCAACGCATCAGATTGCGCTTTCCTCGTTCGCGTATTTTAGAGCTGGAAAAACAAACTTTTTTGCTCGACGACAGCCTTAGCCGCCTCGATACTCTGTGGCAGGCGGTCGTCTGGCGTATTGCACCGAGTATTGCTCCTGACTCTAAGGAGCCCGGAGACTGAGAATGTTCTGCAGGAATAAAATCGAATTGCCCAAATGTGCTGCCTCTCTCCCACAAACTCTGATCTTGCGCGAAACGCTGGAAAGTTACATTCACGCTACTCAACTGATAGATCATGCAAAGGCCCAAGCCAAACAACTACTGCAGTTGGCAACCGAACAACGCGAGGAAATACTGGAAAAATGCGGTGCTGAATTTTGGCACCGTGCGAATGCCCAACTCGAACGCTGGGAAGTCGACTATCAATCTATATGTGAAAGCGTCGAAGAATATGCCACGTCAATTGCAAACAAGGCTATTTTTCTTTTACTTGAAGAGACGCCTTCCCAACAACGACTGAAAGCGTTGACTCATCAATTGCTGATAAGCCAAATCCCAGCGGTCAGGGCGATATTACTTTGCCACCCCCTTGAGCTCGAGACCGTGACACACTGCCTCGCCAACGGCGGTAATACGCTCTGGGTAGTTCGCCCCGATGATACAATCAAACCTCAAACACTTGTCTTAAATACTGACGAGGGTGACTTTCGCATTGAATGGGCTTCAATGCTCGATGCATTGTTAAAACACAGGAATCCTCCTTCAAGCCGCCAGCATTGAAAGAGTTTTCTTACACACCAAAAAAATTGCCACAGAGGGAACCATCTCGAAACACTAACCACAAAGAAGAAACACAAAAGGAGCAATCACATGAGCTTTTATAAAGACTTCAGACTAAAACTTCTGCGAGACGTAAAACGGATCGAAAATGACTACGATGCGTCATTAAAAAATAACTCGGGTTCAGAAGAGGACATGGAGCTGTTCTTTGAGCTTGCGTTCAAGAGACGCATGTCAGAATACACCTTTAGTGAGCATAATCGAGCAAAGCACATGATGTTCAAGTCAGCGCTTGATAGCATACAGTAAATTGAAAACCGTCCTTGCCAAATGGCTGAGCAGCCGCACCGAAACGTTAACGCTGTACGAAGATAACTACACAATAAGCCTGCAGCGCTATTCAAATGCTGTGTTGCTGCGAGTCCAACTGACTCACTATCAACCGGATAAATCACAGCTACAAACTTGGATGCGGCTGGGAGGTGCCAGCCTCAATCATTTCCAGGGAGTACTCTCCCAGGTGCCGATGATTGGTGAGCTTTGGTTGATTCGATTTCTGAATGACGTGCGCGACGAAGACCATTTACGTGGGAGCCTCGAATCCCTGCTCAACCAACGCGATACCTGGTCCGCGATGGCCGCACGCCTTGCAAGACCGGCCCAGAAATTCACTCCCACTTCGCTGCGCTCGCTGCCTTACTAAATCAGAGAATTCCCATGTACAACAAAATCTACAAGCACGACCGCTTGGGTACAGTCTCGTCTGCACCTCTATCAAAACGCCCCCAATGGCGCTGTTTGATTGTACTGCCCTGGTTGCTTGCCCCCCTGGAAAGCACCCTGGCAGCCATTCCCCCAGAATGGAAAAACACCGCCTACGCCTACGAGGCCGAACACAAACCCCTGCGCGATGTACTCGAAGACTTCGCCCAGACCTTCGGCACGCAACTGCAAGTCGAAGGCCTGCTGGAGGGTAACGTCAACGGCAAGATACGCGCTAATACCCCGCAGTCGATGCTCGACCGTCTCGGTGTAGAGCACCGTTTCCAGTGGTACCTCTACAACAACACCCTCTATATCAGCACCCTCGACCAGCAGGAGTCCGCGCGCCTGGAGGTCTCCTCCGAAACCATTTCAGACCTCAAGCAAGCGCTCACCGATATCGGCTTGCTCGACAGCCGATTCGGCTGGGGTGAGTTGCCCGAAGATGGCGTGGTGCTCGTCTCCGGTCCTCGGCGCTACATCGAGCAGATCAAACAGTTCAGCAGCCAACGCCGCTCTCCGGATGAAAAACAGAGCGTGCTGAGTTACCCGCTGAAGTTCGCGAATGCGGCGGACCGTCATGTCGATTATCGCGGCGAGAAGCTTGCTGTCCCGGGCGTTGCCAGCATTCTGCGCGGGCTGCTGGAACCGCGGTCCACCTCGGCGCCCTCGTCGCTATCGGCACTGAGCCAACGTCCCACATCACCACCCGCACCGCTCACGCCCAACATTCCCCGATTGGGTAACCCGTTGCTGGGCCAGATGCTCGGGGCAAACGCCAACCCGGCGCAAATGGACCTCGGTCCCACGCTCACCTCACGCGCATCGACCTCCAACAGCCGGATTCGCGTCGAGGCCGATATACGCAATAACGCCGTGCTGATCTATGACCTGCCGGAACGCCAGGCCATGTATCGCGAGCTGATCACTCAACTCGATGTGGCGCGCAAGCTGGTGGAAATCGACGCGATCATTCTCGATATCGAGCGCACGCAGTTGCGTGAGTTCGGGGTGAACTGGGGTTTCCAGAACAGCCGCTTCCGCGGTGGTGCCAACGTGTCGCCGGGCACCTCGTCGCAACTGACGATTGAAAATCGCGATCGCTTCTATGCCGACATACGCGCATTGGAAGCCAAGGGGCTGGCAACCATGGTCTCCAACCCTTCGGTGCTCACCCTGGAAAACCAGCCGGCGGTCATCGACTTCAACCGCACGCAATACCTGACGCCCGGTAGAGAGAACGCAACCATTTTGCCGGTCACCGTGGGCACCAGCTTCCAGGTCGTACCCCGCGTCATCACCAGCCGTGGCGGCCATCAGATCCACTTGGTGGTGGATATCGAAGACGGCAATTTCGACGAGACCAACCCCCTCCCCGGCAACCTGGATGTCCGTCGCGGCAAAGTCAGCACCCAGGCGGTGATGGCGGAAAAGCGTTCGCTGGTGGTCGGCGGGTTCCACGTGACTGAAAGCACTGACAAGCACAACAAAGTCCCGCTGCTGGGGGATATCCCGCTGCTGGGCAAGGCACTGTTTTCCTCGACCGAACGGCAGAACAATCGACGTGAACGCCTGTTTATCCTGACCCCGAGGGTCATCGGCGACCAGGCCGACCCCTCGCGCTACTTGCCCCAGGCCGACCAGGTTGATTTGCAGGCCGCGCTCACACCGCTGGCCAGGCGGTATGCCCCTCACCAGCCGGTAATCAAGCGCAGCGACATCATCAGCACCCTGGCGCACCTGGTCAGTGGCGAAGTCCCCAAGGCCTTCAAGGCTGCACCGATGCCGTTGGGGCTGAACACCTTATGCAGTACACGGGATTTGCTCGCGCTGAACACCGAGCGCAGCCAGTGGTATGCGGGTCCTGAGTACAACGTGGCCGTCGTGGTGCTGCGCAATCAGTTCAAGCGCAATGTGCGTATCGACGAAAAGGAATGCAGCAACTCGCAGACCCTGGCCGTCAGCGTCTGGCCGCGCGCCTGGCTCAAGCCTGGCGAAGAAGCCGAGGTATTTATCGCGATGCGCCCCGTCGTAAAGGATGAACACCTCAGTGTGCCCCGCCCCTCCTTGATCACTCCCGCTCAAAAGGCTACGCCATGAAACACCGCCTACTCTGCGTCACCCTGATCGGCACTGCGCTGCTCGTCGCCGGCTGCACCCCGACCTGCAAGGGCGACTCGTGCTCTCGCCCGCAATCGAGCCAAAACAAAATGGTGATCTGGTGGCCGGCGCAAATGCGCGTCGAGCCTGGTCCTGCCGGGGAACGGGCGGACTATCAAACGATCTCGCTCGAACGATGAGCCTCCCGGAAATGCCCGACGCACAACGCCAGGTGTTTCTGCAGAATCTGGTGAGCGGCACTGCCGCTCACCTGTCACTCGCGCCTGGAATCAAGGTGTGCAAACAGCAAGCCGGCCAGCAGCCGGGGCTGGCGTTGCATGTCGCTCGCGAAGTGTTGCAACCGGGGCAACTGCAATGGGTACTGGAGCGGCGCTTTGAGCATGCGACGTTGTACGATGGCTGTTTCATCTACCTCGACGCCCAGCACGCCCTGGTGATCTGGCACGCACTGCCTGCTGTGCCTGGTACGCTCGACAAGGTCCTCAGTCGGATGTTGTCGCTGGCCAACCTGAGCGCCCTGGACACACCTTCCAATCGCTGATCAGCGGCGCTCAAGCTCCGGCAATTCCAGGGTCTCGCGCTTGGCTTCATCGTCCAGTTCGCGCAAGGTGCGATAGATCAGCGCCACGGCCTGCAGGGTTTCACGAGGAATGCTTGCGCCCAGCTGTTTCGTATAGAGCATGCGAGCCAGCCACACACACTGGATCACCGGCACGTCGGCGGCCTTGGCTCGTACGATCAACGTGCGGGCCTCGGCGTCGGTGCCTTTGCTGATCAGCAACGGCAGCGGCGTCTTACCGGGCCGGTAGTACAGGGCGACAGCAAAGTGCGTCGGGTTGACCACCAGCATATCGGCCTCCTCCAGCTTGGGCAGCTTGACCTTCGGCTCCTCCTGGGCCAGTTGGTGCGCCAACGCGCGGCGCTGGCCTTTCACATGGGGGTCGCCTTCCATGTCCTTGTACTCCTTGACGACTTCGACCTGGGTCATGCGCATGCGCTTGGCGAAGAAGTGCTTCTGCAAACTCAGGTCGATCAGCGCCAGCACCAGTAACAGTCCGAGACAGGCGTGCAGCAAGTGACGAAACAGGGCTATCAGCGCCAGCAGATAACTTTGCAGATCGCTGTTCGCCAGGTTGATCAACACCCCTAACGAAGGCCAGACCACCAGGTACACAATCAGGCCGATAAGAAATGCCTTGGTGATGCTCATCAGCAGATTCATCACCGACTGGGCTGAGAACATCTGCTTGACCTGGCTGACCGGGTTGAGCCGATTGAAATCGAGCTTCAGGGTTTCCGGTGCGAACAACAACCCGAATTGCATCCAGCTGCTGATCAGCTTCGTGGCAATCACCACGCCAACCATCAACAGGGAGAACGAGAAAAACATGACCAGCCCATCAACCAGCACTTCTTCCAGCGCTCGTGCGAACGGCTGGTTGAAGCGCGACATCGGCAACACCATCATTTGCTGGAAGCGTTGCAGGCTGGTCTCGGCGGTGAACAAGGCGATCTCACTGATGGCCGTGAGCGCCAGTAACTTGGGGACGTCCTGACTTTGCGCGACCTGGCCTTTTTTGCGTTGGTCGCGCAGCTTCTTGGCTGAAGCCGGGTGCTTCTTTTCGCCTGAATCACTCATGGCACCGCGGCCTTGAACAACAGCCCGAGTGAATGTTTAAGGTCGCCCAACTCGAGCATGCGCCCGACAATCAGGTCCTGCAGCAGCGCAAAGTACAACAGCACAATGCCAATACCGGCCAGGCTCTTGACCGGCGGCGCCAGCGTACTCACCTGCAATTGCTGGCTATAAACCCCCAGCAGCGCAATACCGAACTCCAGCAACAGCAGCACCGCGATGAAGGGCGCGGCGTACAACATCATGTGCGTGAAGGTATCGCCAAGCAGGCCGACGAACACACTCATGCCATTCGGCGCGGGGAGCGGAAACCATACGGTGGGCGGCCAGATCAGGTAGCTGTCCCAGATCACCTGGGTCAAGGCGCCCAACCCCAGGCTGACCATCAGCAGGAAAATCGCCAGTTGCTTGAACAAGTGCCCGATCGGCGTTGCATCCGGCCCCAGTGAAGGGTTGAGTTGGCCACCGGCCAAGGCGCCGCGCTGATTATCCAGCAGCGCCCCCACCGCCTCGAACATCCAGAACGGCATCGCCAGCAGCACCCCCAACAACACCCCCAGCGCCAGCTCCTTGAGCACCAGGGCGCCGAGCATCAGCGCCGAGTAATCCTGGCCCTCCAACGCCGCATGGATACCCGGTGCGGGCATCAGTGCCATGACCATCACCAGGGTGTGCCGGAGCATGCCGCGTATATGTTGAAAACAAAACGCCGCCACCAGAATGCCGCAGGGATAGATACGCGCCATGCCGATCACCAGGCTGGGCAGGAACTCGAGATAGAGCAGCACAGGCGAACCCTCAGTTCAGGGCCGAACGGCCGATCATGTCGAAGGTCAGGTTGATCAACTGGATCAACTCCACACCGATCCAGCGCCCCGTCATGATCAACGTGATGCCCACCGCTACCAGCTTGACGCCAAAGGGCAGTGTCTGGTCCTGTATCTGCATGAGCGCCTGCACCAGGGAAGTCAGCACCCCCACCACCACCGCCACGATCAACGGTGGCGCGGACAGCACCACCACCAGCAACATGCCCTGCTTGAACAGCACGATAGGTTCCATAAGCCACTCAGAGATAGGAAAGGAACAGACTGTCGAGCAACCGTGACCAACCGGACACCAGCACGAACAAGAGCAATTTGAGCGGCAGGGAAATGGTCATCGGCGAGACCATTTGCATGCCCAGCGCCAGCAGCAGGTTGGACACAATCAGGTCGATGACGATGAAGGGGATATAGATCAGGAAACCGATCTCGAACCCCGCCTGCAGTTGCGACAATACGAACGCCGGGACCAGCAGGATCAGGTCCTCGCGCTCCACCTCCTGGGCCATTTGTGGCGGCCACAGGCGTGCGGTGTTTTCCAACAGATGCGTCAGCACGTCCGGGTCCACGTTGCGCAGCATGAAGGCGCGCAACGGCTTGATAGCCTCTCCTCCGGTCTGCAGTACCGTTTGCACATTGCTCATGTCCAACGGCGACGCCTTGACGCTTTCGGCGATTTCGTACCCAACCGGCGCCATGATAAATAGCGTCGCTGCCAAGGCGATGCCATTGATGGCCATGCTCGGCGGCACCTGCTGCACACCGATGGCGTTTCGGGTAATCATCAGCACGATCACAATCTTCAAGAACGATGTGCAGATGACCAGCAGCATGGGCATCAACGACAATGCACCTAGAAATAGCGCAAGAACGAGGGGATCGAGCCCCTGGAGTATCATCGGCCGAACAACACACGGGATAACTGCAACCCCAGGCGCCCGTCGACTTCCACCAACTGCCCCTGGCCAATAGGCCGATCACCGTAGTAAAGACCGGCCATGCCAGGCGCGTAGCCGCTGATGCCCAGTACCGAGCCGGGGCCCAGGTTTCGCAGCTCGCCCAGCGTCAGGTTCAACGTCCCGCAGCGCACATTCAGCGCCATGCTCAGCTCATCGAATGGCTCATGGCCGAAGACATCCACCACCGGCTCATCTTCCTCATACCCCGAGTAATGGGGCGCTGCAAACTCTTCGTCCACGGACGTGTCCTCAATAGAAGTAAGGGTCAGACACAAGGGTCCGCAAGCATCATCAATGCACCCATGCAGCCTCTGTTTTCCAACCTGTATGTAGCCGTTGCCCTGGGCTTGAAAAAAACTCTGCTCCAGCAGCAGCACATCACCGGTACGCAGGCCACGCGCCTGGGCTATCGGCAATTGCAAACGCCCAAGGGTCACCGCGAGTGCCAGTTGGAACGTTGCCGGCATGGGTGCGGCAGTGGCGCGCCACGGTCCCGCCTCGCATAACGCCAGGAAGCTCTGGGGCGCCAGCCACATATAGCTCGCGACCCGTGCGGCCCCCAGGGTTACGCTGAGTCGGCAACCAAAGCCCTTGGGGCGATCGGTCTCCAGCAATCGCATGTAGCCCAATAACGCGCTCACCTGCGGGCTCAGGTGATGCTGGAACAGTGCCCAGAACCACGAATCCGGATCGTTGCCGGAGGGCGCCAATGTCACTGGGCACTCCCCCAGCAAGCTGAGCAGCGGCCCCGCTTCCGCAAGCGCCAGCACGCCACACACGGTTTCAAAGCACACCGCCTTGGCCCCTGCGGACGCGCGCCCCGGCTCCAGCCGCAGCTCACCGTCCTGGCCGGCAACCTGGAACGCCAGGCACAAGCCGCGCCCCAGTCGATGGCGTGCGGCAACGGTATCGCTCTTGATCAAAGGTAAGGTCAGCAGCGGCACTAGCATGCGCACCCGGCGTCAGGCACAAGCAGATTGACCGGCAGCCCCAGCGCGCCCGAAAACCGCTCCTCACACTGTTGTCGCACACCACTGAGCCAGCGGGCCGTGGCGTCATGCTCCGCTTCCAGCTCGATGGTCCAGGCACTCTGCTCACGGTGCACGCTGGCCTTGATCCGCCCCAGCCGGGGCAGATACAACACGGCCTGCAGTGGCCACTGGGCCCCGGCCTGTATGCGCGGTGCCAGTTGTTCGGCGAGGGCCTCGATCATGGCGACACTGGCCGGTGTCTTGATTCCCGCCAGGGACGCTCCCGACCCGGTGCCTTCATCGTTATCGGTAAACAACTGAGCGAACAGTCGACCCTGCTCCCACTCCACCGCACCGGTGGCCCGTGGCTCACGTTCCTCACGCGCGTCACGTGGACGTGGCCGCTCGCTGGGTTTATTTGAAACCTGGTTCATATCGGCTCCTGAGCCAGTAAAAGAGACAACTCCTGAAGTTTCTCCACTTGCCGCAGGCATTCGGTGACCTGTTTCTGTGCCGTGCCGACACGGCTTTGCTTGTCGTCCTGCTGGCCCCGCAACGCCTCCAACTGGCCCATTTCTCGCCGGGTACTGGCCGATAACGAGCGCTCCTGCGCGCCCCAGGATTTCAGGGCCTTGAGCGTCATCACTTGGCCTTGATGCCGACTGAGCAACTCGGCACTTTGCCGGGCCTCCTCCAGTCGCGTGTGCTCAAGCGCATCCTGGGCCTGTTGGATATGCGCAAGCAGGGCCTGCTGGGCGCGCTTGGCCTCGCGCAGCGCTCGCTCGGCCCGATCGGCGCGATGCCGGCGCAGGCGCCGCAACGTCTCGACGTCCGCTTGCAACACATCAGAATGGGACATGGGTAGTCAGCTCCTTGAGTTGCTCCAGCGTCACCATCATCGGCGTGGGCTCGCGCAGATCCTGGCGCAGGAAGCCATCGACCGCCTGGCGGCTGTCCACCGCCAGGTCGGTAAGGGCATCACTGCCGGGTTGGTACTCACCCAGCTTGAGCATCAGTTCGATCTGTTGATAAGCCGACAACAATCGGCGCAAACCGGTACCGGCCTGGATGTCTTCAGGTGTCGCCACGTTGCTTAAAATCCGCGAAAGGCTCGCCAGCACATCCACTGCCGGGTAATGCCCGCGCTCGGCCAATTTGCGTGACAGCACGATATGGCCGTCGAGCAGCGAGCGCACTTCATCGGCCACCGGATCGTTCATGGAGTCCTGCTCGATCAGCACCGTATAGATCGCCGTGATCACGCCGTCACGCGTCAGACCGGCGCGCTCCACCAGCCGTGGCAGCAGGCTGTACACCGAGGGTGGCAAACCGCCGCGCCCCAAGGGTTCGCCGGCAGCCAGGCCGATTTCGCGCTGGGCCCTGGCAAAACGGGTCAGCGAGTCAATCAGCAGCAATACCCGCTGCCCCTTGCGCCGGAACCCTTCGGCCAATGCGGTGGCCGTGAAGGCTGCGCGGGCGCGCTCCATGCTGGAGCGATCGGACGTGGCACACACCAGCACCGCTTTGGCGCGCAGTTGATCATCCAGTTCGTGGTCGAGAAACTCACGCAGCTCGCGACCCCGCTCGCCGATCAGGCCGAATACGATGACATCGCACTCCACGTTACGGGCGATTTCGGCCAGCAAGGTGGTCTTGCCGCACCCCGCACCGGCGAACAGGCCTACACGCTGACCTTCGCCAAGCGTCAGCAAGCCATCGATCGAACGCACCCCGGTCGCCAGTGCGCGGTGGATCCTCGGCCGTTCGGTGGGCAATGGCGCTTCACACAACACGGCACTGGTGTCCGGCAGGTCAGACTCGACAAACGCACTGGGGCCCTCCCCCGCAATCGGTCGACCGAACCCATCCAGCACCTGCCCCAGCAGGGCATCGCTGACCTGCACCCGATGCGATACCCCCAGGCGCTCCACGCTGGCGCCCACCTTCACGCCTTCAAGGTTGCCCAAGGCGCTGAGTACCGCGTCCTGGTTATCGAAGCCAATGATCTCGGCCAGCATGAATTCCCCCGGGTTTTTCTCCACCTGGCACAAGTCACCGATACGCGCCTGGGGCAGCCGGCACTGCAGCAGCATGCCGTTGACGCGCTGGATTCGCCCGCGCACCGTCACTGGTGCAAAGTTGCTCAGTGATTGCGCCTGGCGCTGCTGCCAAACGTCGAGCCGCGCTTGCAATTCCGTACTCACCAGCGCACCTCGTAACGCTGCACACCATCGAAGACCACCTTGCTGTTGTCGATCAGCACCAGTCGCAACCCTTCCACTTCATCACCGACAAACAGCCGGCTGCCCTCGTCCAGGACCACATGGCCATTGGGCCCTCCGACGATCTGCACAATCCTGAACGGCAGCGCCGAGTCACGTGCCCGCACACGGCTGATCACCGGCACCGCGCTGTCGAACTGCTCACCAAAACGGGCGAGCATGCGCGCCACCAGTTCCACATCGTCCTGGGAGACATCCCCATTGAGCGCGACCTGGCCATTGATCACTTGCAAGCTGACTCGCTGGCCCAACTCACGCTCGCTGAGCATCTTCAGCAGCTGCTGGCGCACTTCAAACGGCGATGCCAACTCGTGTTTCTGAACCACTGGCGGCATCAAGGACGCCTGTGCATCGTGCTCCCCGGTGGGGAGCATGCTCATCACCGCGATGATCACCGCCACGACCAGCACCAGGCTGATCAAGCGCTTTTGCTGCGAATGGGATATGGACGACAACTTCAGCGCCGGCACGGGTTCAGTGGCGGGCGGCGGTGGCGCTTGCACGGGGGCTGCAGCCTGCGGCCAGGGCTGATCGGCCAAGGTGACACACAAGCGCACGCCTCCGACCGAAAACGGAACCCCCGGCACCAGGCTCGCAATCTGTGCCAGTACCTGTCCTTCGGCGCTCTGCAACAGCCCGGCCTCGGCCTGCACCGACCACTGGGCATCGATAAGCCGCAGTCGCGCATGCTGCTCGACCACCTCGGGATCATTGAGTACCAGGTCAGCGTCCAGATGGGCACCGATGCTCCACTGCTCCCCAAACAGCGGCAAGGCAGCACCCTGGCGCTGTCCATCAAGCACGCGTAATTCAAACATCACCGCCCCCTCCACGCTGGCCAACGCCAAAGACTCATGCCACTGCACCACGCATGAGTTCGTCCTGGCCCAGGTCGATACGTCCCAGCACTTTGACTTTGGAGGTGCTGCTCAACTCGGCAAACGACAGCACCGGAACATGGTTGAATTCTTCCAGCAGCAGAGTGCGCAAAGGGCTGCGCAGGTCCTGCGCAACCAGCATCACACTCTTGCTTTTTGCTCTTATCGCAAAGGCCTGATTGAGCAGGTTGATCAACGCCGCGCTGTATTCGTCCTCAAGGGCGAAGAACACGCCGGTCTGGGTTTGGCGAAGCGCCTCGCGCAGGATGTTTTCCGAATGCGGCGAGAGCAGCCAGGCATGCAGCCCGTCGGCCTCTCGGTACTGATGGAAGATCTGCGCCTTGAGGGCGATGCGCGCATAGTCGGCCAGGGCTTCCGGTTCACGCTCATGCTGGCCGTACTCGATCAGTGACTCGACAATCAGCCGCACAGCCCGCAGTGGTACGCCTTCGCCGGCCAGGCGTTGCAACACCGCCGAGAAACGCGACAGCGGCATGATGCGCTGCAGCTCCTGCACCAGCTCCGGCTGGTTATGCTCCAGCCAGCCGAGGATCGACTTGCTCTCCTGGATCCCCAGGAACTGCGGCCCGCTGAGCATCATGGCTTTTTTCATGCGCTCGAGGATCAGCTCCGTCGACGTGAAGCGCTCCAATTGCGGGTCATCCAGCAACGGATCATCGGGCGCCAGCCAGACCCAGCCCTGTTCATCGCGATCGACCAGCCCCGGTATCCCATCAGCCGGCTCAACCGTCAGCGCCTGGCTGTCGACCGCCAGGCGACTGACGACCGAAGCCTTGACCATCGGCACTTCATGCACACAAAACCGCATTTCATCGTTGGCCAGGGTGTCATCGAGTTCGACTTCAAACGGCGGCAACGTCAGGCCAATGTTGGCGACCAGTGAATTTCGAGACTGGCGGATGCCATGGATAAGCTCGGTGACTTCGGGCGTCCCGCGCAGCGCCGCGGGAAATTGCAGCAGATAGGGTCGTGAAGGATCGAACCCGCGAAGATCCTCCTGGCCATTTTCTTCGGGACGAACCGCCGGAGCCGCCTCAGCGGCAGGCTTCGCCTCTTGCTGACGCTTGCGCATCAGGTAATAACCCAGGCCGCCGGTGATCAGCGAAATGAAGATAAATACCCCAGTCGGCATACCGGGGACAATTGCAAACGCGAGCATGCCCACCGACGCAATCATCCAACTCTTGGGCTCACTGGTCATTTGCCGGGCGATTTCGGCACCCATGTTACTCACCCCCCTGCGTGCATCCGGCGCCACGCGGGTAATGATCATGCCGGCGGTCAGGGAGATCAGCAGCGCCGGGATCTGTGCAATCAGGCCATCGCCGATGGTCAACACCGAGTACAACGCCATCGAATCAGCGGCACTCAAGCCGTGCTGGAACATACCCGTGGAGAAGCCGCCCAACAGGTTGACGACCACGATGATCAAACCGGCGACGGCGTCACCCTTGACGAACTTCATGGCGCCATCCATGGCCCCGAACAGTTGGCTCTCGCGGGACAGCTGCTCACGCTTGTCGCGTGCCTGTGCTCCGTCGATCAGGCCCGCGCGCAGGTCACTGTCGATCGACATCTGCTTGCCGGGCATTGCATCCAGGCTGAAACGCGCCGCGACCTCGGCGACCCGCTCCGAGCCCTTGGTGATCACGAGGAAGTTGACCAGGGTCAGGATCAGAAAGATCACCATCCCCACCGCCAGGTTGCCCCCCACCACGAAATTGCCGAAGGCCTCGACGATGTCTCCGGCGTCCTGTTCCAACAGGATCAGGCGCGTGGTCGCAATCGACAGCGCCAGGCGAAACATGGTGGTCAACAGCAGGATCGACGGAAACGAGGAGAACGCCAGGGGCCCCGGCAGGTACAGCGCCAATACGATCAACAGGCAGGAAATGCAGATATTCAGCGCGATCAGAATGTCCACCAGCCAGGTAGGCAGCGGCACGATAAAGATGAAGACGATGGCCAGGACCACGACAGCGCCCAGCACTTCGGCGCGCTGGGCAACTTTAAGCAATACACGGTTGATGGCCAGCAGCACGGTCACGCCAGGGACCTCGGCACCACGGTAAACCGTGTGCGCCCGCGCAGGTGCAGGTCCAACTCGTCCATCACGGCCACGAACCGTTGCAGGGTGTCCTGGCGTACTTGCCTGTCAGGCCACAAGGCCAAGGGCAACTGTTTGAACAGCGGATGAAGCGCGTGAAGGGCGACCAGTTGACGCAAGGCCGGACCACCGCCCAGGTCATGGCCCAAGGTCAGGAGTTCAGTGGAGTCGATGCCGCTGCCGGCGTAAGTCAGCATGCGCTGCAACAGCTCCACCGGGTCATGCGCGATGGCCAGGCGCTCGATCAATGCCCGACAACCGGCCCACACGCCATTCAACTGCCCGCAGCTGTTCAGACTCAGCAACAAGGTGCGCAACAACGGCGGGGGCCTCGACGACACCAATGCCGCAATATCATCCGCCAAGGCCTTGCACATCGCCTGGAGGCCAATGTGAAACCGCTCGCCACCGTAGAGCCTGAGCAGTTCCTTCATCATCAAGGTCGGGGATTGCCGCACGACCACGCTGGCGTAGTAGAGCATGCGCAGCTCCTGACGCGCCTGCGGATCGAGACCGGCCACCTGCAATGACAAGGCGGTGTTCAGGCCCGCCTGGATTTCGCCTTTGAACCCGACCTCCAGCCTGGCAATGGCATCGCGCGCCAGGGCCGCCTCGGTCGGGCGCGCTTCAGCGTCCGCCTGGGCTGCCACATGCTTGAGGACCACGAACGCGCGTGCA
Organism: Pseudomonas aylmerensis; assembly: GCF_001702265.1. Lineage (GTDB taxonomy): Bacteria > Pseudomonadota > Gammaproteobacteria > Pseudomonadales > Pseudomonadaceae > Aquipseudomonas > Aquipseudomonas aylmerensis. The sequence continues at coordinate 50,306 of NZ_MAUE01000005.1, read as the reverse complement.
GGGTCTCCGCCCGTGAGCGCGAGCAGCTTGCTCACCGCAGGCTGTTGTTGCAATTGCAGCCTGAGGCGACGCGAAATGGCTGCCAGGGTCGCCTGGGCCGGGTGCCCCAGTTGTTCATAAAGCTGAATGATCTGTTGGACCGGGGGCACACGCGTGCCTATCTTCCGCTCGCCCAACAAGCGCTGATTGACTTCCACTTCCTGACTGAACAGATACGCGAGTTCATCCACCCCTTTGTCGGACACCGGCACGGAGGTCTTACTGATGACGGGCGACTCAAGGCGCGGGATGGCGTGCACATCGCTTTTGGAATTGACGTCTATGGGCATAGTGTTCAGACCGGCACAGGAAGAGTGTTTCCCTGTGTGGCGAAACAGATGCATACGGTTCCATTGCATTCCACATCAACGCGCACTTGAAAAGACTTGCACAAAGCCTCGTCGAGAAGTGCAAGAACTTGCTCAAAATCGACTCAATTCAAGATATTTCTATATATAAATCAATGCTTTATTAGGTTTTTCATGATTGGCACAGGCAGTGCTAATGGGTTCCTGTCGACATCCTTTCGACTGCGTCTACCCAAAGGAAAACATCATGAATATCCCTATTGATGCTTTAGCTCATCTCGTTGGCAGCTCGCCTCAATTCATGCTCCACCTGACCGACGACCAGCAAAAAAAACTCCGGCGTTTCATTCACAAGCGTGTGCTCAATCCGGAAGATGCGGACGACCTTCTGCAATTGACCTACCTTGAGGCCTGGCGCAATCGCGAACGGTTCAGCGGCACGGCAACCCTCAGCACCTGGATGTGCGGCATCGCGCAGAACCTGATCCGCAATCACTTTCGGCGCATGTATGCCAAGCCTGTGCATTGCGAATTCGATGAGTCGCTGTGGCATGGCCAGGAAGAAAACAACAGTCTGGATTGGGAGTTCGAGGTCAACCGCCGCCTGGAAAATACCCTGAGCGCGATTGACCACCTGCCGCCCGAAATGCGTAAAACGCTGTACGCCTCGCTGGAAACCGACGGCAGCTACCAGGACACTGCCGACGTGCTGGACATTCCGATCGGTACCGTTCGCTCACGCCTGTCGCGGGCACGCGAACAACTCAAACGCGTCACCCGCAATTCGACCTACCCGTAGCACAAGCCTGGTGTTGGGCGGCAGGGATATCTGCCCAACGCCCTCAGGACTTGCGGGTACGCGGCAGGAAGATCGCCAGCAGCCCGAACAACGGCAAGAACGAGCACAGCGTGTACACGTACTCGATACCATGAATGTCTGCCAAGTGCCCGAGCAGCGCCGCGCCGATCCCACCGAAGCCGAACATCAGCCCGAAGAACACCCCCGCAATCATCCCCACATTGCCCGGCACCAACTCCTGCGCATAGACCACGATGGCCGAGAATGCCGAGGCCAGCACGAAGCCGATGATCACGCTGAGCACGCTGGTCCAGAACAAGTCCACGTGAGGCATCAACAAGGTAAAGGGCGCCGCGCCAAGGATCGAAAACCAGATCACCGCCTTACGGCCGATCTTGTCGCCAATCGGCCCGCCAAAGAACGTCCCCGCCGCCACTGCACCGAGAAACAGGAACAGATGCAACTGCGAGCTGGCGACCGACAGGTCGAACTTTTCGATCAGGTAAAAGGTGAAGTAACTGGTGATGCTGGCCATGTAGAAATACTTGGAAAACACCAGCAGGCCCAGCACCACCAACGCGCTCATGACGCGCTTTTTCGACAGGCCATGAGTGGCCGCCTGGCCGGCCTTGAGCTTGAACAGATTGAGGTGGTTGCGGTACCAACGGCTGATGGCATACAGCACCACCAGCGCAAAAATTGCGAACAGGCCGAACCACGCCACATTGCCTTGCCCGAAAGGGATGATGATCGCTGCCGCCAGCAACGGGCCGAATGCAGAACCGGCATTCCCGCCAACCTGGAACGTCGACTGCGCCAGGCCATAGCGCCCGCCCGAAGCCAACCGCGCCACACGGGAGGCTTCCGGGTGAAAGGTCGAGGAGCCGATACCGATCAGGCCGGCCGCCAGCAATATCAGCGGGAAACTGCCCACCTGGGACATCATCAGAATGCCCACCAGGGTGCAGATCATCCCGCATGGCAATAGAAACGGCTGCGGATGCCGGTCGGTGTAATATCCCACCCACGGTTGCAACAACGACGCGGTGAGCTGGAAGGTCAGGGTAATCAGCCCGACCTGGGTGAATGTCAGGCCGTAGCTGGCCTTGAGCATCGGGTAAATAGACGGCAGCACCGACTGGATCAGGTCGTTGATCAAATGGGCCAGCGCCACCGCGCCGATGATGCGCATCACCAGCGGGCTGGTCTGTCCGGTGGTCGTGGGGGTGTTCAAAGCCATGGGAAGGTTTCCGTACCGCAGGGGGAAGTGCACAGGTGCAGGTGCGACAATGTGCCACTTTTGCCGGTGGGAAGGCTATCCCGTTAGCACGCTAACGACTGCGTGCCCCCTGACAGTCGTCAGCGCGACGGATGCACTGCACGCCACCGCGAATTGGCGCACCACTCGTCGCCAGATCCGCCCATTCAGGTTAAACAGTTGAAAGCGTAGATAAAAATTCAAAATAAACGCTTGACGCATTGTCGTTCTACGCGAATAATGCGCGCCACTTGGCTACATAGCTCAGTTGGTTAGAGCATAGCATTCATAATGCTGGGGTCCGGGGTTCAAGTCCCTGTGTAGCCACCAAGTACTAAAAACGGCTTACCGAAAGGTAGGCCGTTTTTTTATGCCCGCAGAAAAGCACGGCCAACTGCTAAGATCCCGCCCTCTCCCAGCACTAAACGGAATCAGTGTTCGATGGCCGCCAAGTTTCTGCTGCTTGCACTCGCACGCTCAACCCCGCCCCTGCTCGCGCATGCTGCCGAGGGCAGAAGCCCGTTGGAGCGTGCCACGATGGTGACCACGGGCGTGCCGTGCCTGCTCACCGCCGGCACCACGTGGCTGACCTCCAAGCCGTTCGAAAGGCTCGCCGCCGCCAAGCGCGATGCCCTGGCATTCATCGGCTCGGATGGCGATATCCGTAGCGCGCAGTTTGAACTCGCGGTCAGGGCCGACCACGCGTCCTACCCGGCGCCGCACATGAATGACATGCAACTGGCCCAGGCCATTGCCGTGACCTACTGACAAGCAAACGGGAGAGCCCACATGGCGATGGCAATGCTTGATAACACAAGCCGCAACTCATGAGCCTCGACGTCTTCGCGATCATCATGCTCGGCGCGGCGCTCCACGCTACCTGGAATGCCGTGGTCAAAGGCGGCACAGACAAACTGATGACCACCTGCATGATCGCGTCCGTCGCGTCGTTGATTGCGTTGGCTGTCGTCCCCTTCCTGGCGCTGCCGGCGAAGGAGAGTTGGCCGTTCATTGGTGCCTCGGTGGTTTTGCAGGTGGTGTATTTCGTACTGGTCGCCTCGACTTATCGCATCGCCGACATGAGCCAGACCTACCCGATCATGCGTGGCACCGCGCCGTTGCTGGTGGCCGTGGTCAGCGTGTTGGTGTTGGCCGAGCCATTATCGGCGTCTGCCTGGCTCGGGATTGCGGTGATTTCCCTCGGCATCTTGAGCATGGCTGCCGGCCCTTCGGCCGGGCAGAGAAAAGGGTTGATCCTGGCACTCATCAACGCCGGCGTGATCGCCGGCTACACGCTCATCGATGGCTGGGGTGTGCGTCAGTCCGGCGCGCCAGCGGCCTACACACTGTGGATTTTCCTGCTCACCGGCCTCCCGCTTGCCGCCTGGGCGTTAGTCACCCGGCGGGCGGAGTTTTGCCGCTACGTCCTGCGCAATGGGCGACTCGGCCTTGTCGGCGGAGCCGGCACGCTGGCGTCCTACGGACTGGCCCTGTGGGCGATGACGCAAGCCCCCATCGCCACTGTATCGGCGCTGCGGGAAACCTCGATCCTGTTTGGCGTGGTGATCTCGGCGTGGGTGCTCAAGGAACATCTCACGCGAGTGCGCATCGTCGCCGCGTGCATCATTGCCGCCGGCGCAATGGTCTTGCGCCTGGGCTGAGCGGGTGCATGCGCGCAAAAAAACTGCGCATCTGTATTTTGACGCTCTCCTGAGCCACTGTTAGTGTCCAGCCTCCCCACACACGGAGTGCCCCGGATGAAACTGGATATCTACCAAGTCGACGCCTTCAGCCAGCACGTCTTCGGCGGCAACCCGGCGGCCGTCTGCCCGCTCACCGAATGGCTGCCCGATGAGCAACTGCACAACATCGCCGCCGAAAACAACCTGTCCGAGACGGCGTTCTTCGTGCCCCGTGGCGAGTTCTACGAGTTGCGCTGGCTGACCCCGGAAGTCGAAGTCGACCTCTGCGGTCATGCCACGTTGGCGGCGGCGTGGGTGCTGATCCATCAATTGGGGAATGCGCCTGACGTGCTGCGCTTTGCCACCCGCAGCGGCGAGCTTCGGGTTACGCGCAATGGCGACGAACTGGTGATGGACTTCCCGGCCAAGCAGCCGCAGCGCTGCGAACCGCCCAGCGGGATGTTGAGTGCATTGGGGATCGAGAACGCGCACGTATTCGGCACCGATGACTACCTCGTCGTGGTCGACGATGAGGCCCAGGTCGCCGCGCTCACACCAGACTTCGCACGCCTCAAGGGCCTGCCCAAACGCGGCATCGCGGTGACGGCCCGAAGCACCCGGTTTGACTTTGTCTCGCGCTGGTTCGGCCCGAACGTGGGCATCAATGAAGACCCGGTTACCGGCTCCACGCACACCTCGCTGGCGCCACTCTGGGCCGAGCGCCTGGGTAAACAGCAACTCACCGCCGAACAGGGGGGCAAGCGTCGCGGCCAATTGCGTTGCGAGCTCAAGGGCGACCGAGTGATTATTTCCGGCAAGGCCGCGCTGTATATGCAGGGCACTCTTTACCTGTAGAAAAGCACGGGGCATGGCGCAAGCCGGCATTGCTTGAGGGCTTGCGCCTCGTTTACCTCACGGCCTGCGGCGTCCTGATGCGCTGGCTGGCCAAATCAAGGGTCAGATCGTGTCGGGGCAAACGGCTCAACGTATCGTTGAGGTTCATCTTCAAGGGTTTATCCGGATTCACGCCGTACTCCAGATCGACGTTGACGTGTTTTTGCGTGTGGCTGAGCGCAGCGCTGCTGGAAAAGCTGAGGTTCGTCATCGCCGGTAGCGACATGCTATGGGACTGGGTGGCGGTGTAGCTCATGCTCATACTTTTTACGCGTAGGTTGTTGCGGTCATTGAGTGCGTGCTTGATCAACGCCTCGGTGCCTTTACCCGCAAGGTGGCTGTGCTCGATCGCGCGCAGCACCTGCGGCTTCAACTCCATGCCAAGTCGCACTGAAGTGCCCTCCCCATGCTGCAGCTGATCGAGCACCTGGGCAAAGTGCGGGTCGTCCCTGGCCCACTGTTCGATGGCCGCTTTGTTGGCCGGCGCGACATCATCCAACCAGGCATGCTGCCCGTTGTCCCGCAAGCCCACACGTGTGACGGAAGACTCCACCGATGCCAGCTGGCGCAGCCCGCTTTTCATCAGGTCCCGTTGGGTCAATAACTTATCCAACGACTGGCCAATCGCGTGGTAGGCGTCCGCCTTGGTCGCCAGGGGCGGATGAGTCGCCAGAAACCCCTGCAAGCTGGCCAACTGTTCATCCGTCGTGGCCCCCGGCCGTTCCGTAGCGGCCAAGTCCTGTCTGAATTGCGGCGAATACCGCGAAAGGCTGCGTCGCAGGTCATTGATCTGCGATTGAGTCACCGCGTGTGGCGGCTTGAAAGAGAAACTGAATGCCTGTGATTGGCTCCGATCAAATTTCACCATGACCGATATTTCCGGCAATGCAAAAACGGCAGCAGCTGGCCCGCCAGTTTCAACCCTGCCCAACGCCAGCGCATTCAAAGGCGCAACGTTGGCACCCACGCCACCCTGCCTCAGCCATTGTGCGCTGCGTCCCTCGGCGTGACTGGTGCCCGCCGCCGTGCGCATCGTGGACTGACTCTTGTCCGCATGCGCAAGATTGAGGTTCGCCAGCCCGCCGATACCTGCGCGTATCACTGAGTCCAGCTCGGCAATATTCTCCTGGGGGTTGTAGAGCACACGCAACTGCGCGAGTCCATCCAGGTTAACGTCACCACTCAGCTTGGAGCTGTGCCCGGCAGCGTGCTGCTCTCCCAGCGCCAGCAAATCTTGGAGACCACCCGATGGGTGGGTGAGGATCGACATCAACTTGCCGAAGTCCGCCTCCCTCACGTCAAAACTGATGCTCGAACCGGTGTTTTTCGCAACCGCTGCCGTCAATTCCCCCGCGACTCTCAAACCCGGTCCGTACGCTTGGGTGCCCCGCCCCACCGTCACCCCTGAAGCCACCGAAGCGGCCAACCGCCGTGTGTCGTCCATCGAGATCTCGACCCTGGTGCCTTTATCCGTGCGACTGATGCTGACGCCGTTGGTATGGGACTTGGAGGCGCCCAGGAAAAATTCCACGGGGGCGACGGGTTTTATCCCCGTCACCATCAAGCCCAGGCTTTTGCCCTGGGTGCGGCTGGAGCCAAGGGTTTGACCACTCTCCAGTCGTTGCACTTGCTGCGTCAGTGCGTCCTTGAGGGAAGCATCGACGGGCAATCCGAGCAGCGTCGAGAGGTGCCAATGCAAGGCGGATCCCGGTGTACCCAGGTCCTTGGCCAATAATTTGAAGTTGTCGTAGAGGGTCTCTGCCTGCGCGTAACTGACGACGTTCTGACGTGGCAATTGATGCAACGGGCTCTGGTCAAAATCCTTGATGACCGCGCTCACAGAGCCTTCTATGCGCTTCAGGGCGCTTGGGCTGTATCCGGAAACGCTGTCGAGTTCCTCCGCCAGATCAGTCAGTTTCCTCAGCGTGTTGGCGTGATGAATCAGGTCGCCTTCGACGAGGGCGCCAGGGTGAGTGAGGTCTCGCTTACGCTCCGGTTTCCACTGGGGCAACGTCAAGTCTTGCCCCTCGAGATTGGCCAGTAGCGCAGCGGTGGTTTTTTCCGATGAGGGTGAGACCCGTATGAACGCCTGATGCAGTTGATGCAGCGTCGATTCCGGGTTGACCACTGTCCGGCTCAGTGTGGGCCGCGAGTCAAACGCCAGCCCATGCACATCGCCTAAAAGGCGTGCGCTGGCCTGGCTGCTCGCTTCGACACGGGCCAACGCCTGGCTGATCTGGTTGGCCAACGCCTGGCGCGGGCCGGGTACGCTGAGCGCGACGAGGCGCGCGCTCAGGTCAGCCGCAACCGGCTTGCTCTTCGACAGGGGCTTGAGCCGCTCGTGCAGTTGCTTATCGTCAGCGTAGACGGCCTCCAGCCCGCGACGGCCGCTGATACGGTGCTGAATATCCTTGCCTGTGTGGCTGAGGGACTCCAAAGGGTGAAAGTGCGCCTTGATCCCTTGAAAAAAACTGCGCTTGTGCGAAATCCCCTCACGGGTTTGCCCCATCACATAACTGCTGGCCGTCAATGCCCCGCCTGGAAACTGCGCGCGCATTTGAGCACTCGCCAATGTATCGCCCAGCAACGGTACCGCTGTCACCGGTAGCAACGGCCCCCCCTTCATTGACTCTGGGCCCGAGCGATCCAATCGATGGAACTGCTTATCCCAGCCGGCAACCAAGTGCTTGTCAGCCCCCATCCGCAAGGACTCCAAGGGGCGCCCCTCGGGCAGCTCAACCCTGGTCCAGCGATGCGCCCCCCTGGCGCTGCCTTGCCAAACCTCGCGATCAACCCTGAACAACTCGTCAGCCTGGCTGTGCGCGTAGAGATGCCCTTCGTGATCCAGCGCCAGTGCTTTTATCGCAAGCGGCGGTGACAGCCGTAATGGGGTGACGACACCCTCCTGATGAACCTGGAGTTCGTTGTCTTGATTGGCCGTTACGAAATGACGGCCATCAGCGACTGCAAAGTGGGCGATGGGGCTCTGACTTTTTCCAGCGAGTACCTCATCAAGTGACACGTGAGGACGGGGCTTGGGAAGAGCGGCCAAGTCGTGGCTGGCGCCCTCGAAAACCGGATCACGCACTTTCTGGATCGCCACCGCTTTCAGTTGCCCCTCTTGCAGCACATAGGCACGTCCATCCAGGCCACGCTCCAGACGCTCGACGCCCGGCTGCCGGGCGTTATCCCATTGCTGTGCACCCGCGTTCCAGCTCAACAGCCGGCCTGAATCAAGTGCGACCTTGCCCCGCAGCCCGAGATCGATCGAGGCCGCGAGTGCCTGCTGGCTGGGCAAGGGCAGACCTTTCTCGATGCCCTTGACCAACACGTCACTGAGGTTCCAGTGCGGGCGCAATGCGCTTGATTCATTCAAGGGCGAACTATGCAGTTGCTCGCGGGCATCGCGAACCTGGGCGTTGAGTTGCCCTGCATCATCATGAAAGAAACCTTCGACTCTGACACTGCCCTTCAGCGCCTGCTCCAGTGCTTCGACCGATTGACGCGCCATCGGCAGCACGCCGCCCCTGGCCTGACGCATATCTGCGCGCAGCAGTTCGCCGTCAGTCGTCGCGCCATACAGGGTACTACCGGCCAGCCCGATTCGCGCGAGCGGCACAGGCACGCCGGCCTCATCGAACGGACGCACAGCCGGCGCGCCGGTGCCCTGAATGTGCAGGGCAGAGACGCCCTGGACCTGGCTCAATATCACCGAACCCTGGCGCTGCGCACTGCTGTCCAGTGAGCCCTGAGGTGTCTTCAGCAACTGCCCTTCCCAGGTCAAACCAATGCGGCTGTATGCACGTGCATCGGCGTCGGGCAGCCAGGACAGCGTGATCGGTTCAAAGCGATAAAGACGCTCGTTATCCAGGCGAAACTGCTTGCCCTCGACAGTCGTGTGGATCCCGCTGACGCTTGCCAGGTGCGCGCGGCCGGGGTTACTCAAGGACGCTACCGAGCCTGCACCGCCGGCCGGATCGGCGAGACTGCTCTTGAATACCGCCGCGACAGCCAGCGTGGACTGAATATGAAACAGGTACTGTCGCTCATCTTTGAAACGCACCGTATTGCCGCGCTCAGCAGAGTAGCCATCGGCGGTATAGCGTTTGCCTGGCGCGTTGAGATGACGGGCGACATCGCGGCCTGTGGCTGTACTGTCAGCCTGGAGTTGCCCGCCTTTGATGCTGACGTCGAACACCATCGAGGCCGGATTCAGCGTTTGATAATGAACCCCCTGCATTTCCGGCAGTGAGGTCGGGCTCGGGCCTGGCGGCGCTTCTCCAATCGACCTTACTGAGCGCTCGACAACGCTCTGGTGCAGCCTGAGCAGACCGTCTAACCCACGATGCATAACGAGCGCCTCAAGCGGATGAGTGAAAACTACCTAGTGAACACCTTCAACCATTGGTTCCAACGACAGCAGCACCCTCCTGAGGAACACATTCAACTTTCGTGCAGGCCGAGATAAAGACATCCGGTGACACACCGGCAACGAGCGGGCTCTTCAGAATTTTCAGTCAATCCAGCACGCCTCCAACTCACCGCTGCGGTAAAGTCCCCCCACAGGAAAACCAGATCATTCTCAAAATGAACGGAGTTCAGCGCGTGTTTTTGATTTCCCGCCGTCAACTGTCAGTGATTGCCGCCGCTCTCGTCCTGGCGGCCTGTCACACCCCCGTCAGCGAGCAACCGCCGGCACCGGAGTTGGGCTCGGGCTACCGCACCGACCTCACCCCCCAACACGCCGAACGCCATATGGCGGCAGCCGCCAACCCGCTGGCGGCGCAAGCCGGGCGGGAGATGTTGCGCCAGGGTGGTTCGGCCATCGATGCGGCCATTGCGATGCAGGCAGTGCTGACGCTGGTGGAGCCGCAGTCCTCGGGTATTGGCGGCGGGGCGTTCATCATGGTGTGGGACGGAGATAAGGTGCACGCGTATGACGGTCGTGAAACGGCACCGGCCGGGGCGACCGAGCGGCTGTTCCTGAAAGCGGACGGTACGCCGATGACCTTCACCGCGGCGCAAATCGGCGGGCGCTCGGTGGGCACGCCGGGGGTACTGCGGGCACTGGAGATGGCGCACAAAAAGACCGGGCACCTGCCGTGGGCCAAGCTGTTCGAGCCGGCGATCCGCTTGTCGGAACAGGGCTTCGCGATTTCCCCGCGCTTGCACGCGTTGATCGCGGCCGACCGTCATATCCCCCGGTCGCCGGAAATGGCCGCGTACTTTCTGAATGCCGATGGCACGCCCAAGGCCACCGGTACGCTGTTGAAAAACCCGGCGCTGGCCAACGTCTTCAAGCGCATCGCCAAGGAGGGCCCGGACGCGCTGTACCACGGGCCGATTGCCGATGAGATCGCGCGCAAGGTCCAGGGCAATCGCAATGCCGGCAGCCTGTCGGTGGCAGACCTTGAGGGCTATACCGCCAAGGAGCGCACGCCCCTGTGCAGCGACTACAAACAGTGGACCGTGTGTGGCATGCCACCACCGTCATCGGGCGGGATCGCCATCGCGCAAATCCTCGGTACATTGCAGGCACTTGAAGCCCGCGATCCGGGCCTGGCCATCGCACCCATGACGCCGGTGAAAAGCACCTCGCCCGCAGGCCTCGAGCCAACGCCCGAAGCCGTGCACCTGATTGCCGAGGCGGGTCGCCTGGCCTTCGCAGACCGTGGTTTGTACGTCGCCGACGCCGACTTTGTACCGGTGCCGGTGGCCGGTCTTGTCGCACCGGACTACCTGGCCAAACGCGCAGCATTGATCGGCGAACGCAGCATGGGCATCGCCAAACCCGGCACGCCTGCCGGCATCCAGGTCGCCTACGCGCCGGACCGCTCGCCGCTGCGCATCTCCACGTCGCAAGTGGTGGCGGTGGATGACCTGGGTGGCGCCGTGTCGATGACGACCACCGTCGAGGCGGCGTTCGGTTCCCATCTGATGGTCCAGGGCTTTTTGCTCAACAACCAGATGACCGATTTCTCGTTTATCCCCGAAGAACACGGCCAGCCGGTGGCCAACCGTGTCGAGCCGGGCAAACGCCCACGCTCGGCCATGGCCCCGACGCTGGTATTTGATCGCAGGAGCGGCGAGTTGCTGGCCGCCGTCGGCTCGCCCGGCGGCTCACAGATCATTGAGTATGTGAGTAAATCCCTGGTGGCGATGCTCGACTGGAAACTTGACCCGCAGGCGGCCATCAGCCTGCCGAATTTCGGCAGTCGCAATGGCGCCACCGAACTCGAACAAGGACTGTTCAGCCCGGCGTTGAAACAAGCGCTGAAGGACAAGGGCCATGCATTGAGCGAGATCGACATGACCAGCGGCATCCAGGCCATCGTCCGCACGCGCGACGCCCAGGGTAAGGTATCGCTGAGCGGCGGCGCCGACCCTCGGCGCGAAGGCGAAGCGGTCGGCGACTGATTTATTGAGCGGAGAACAGCCCTTGCAACAGGCAAACAATCTCGGCGCCATTGCCGGCGTCGACCACGGTTTCTGTGCGATCAATGACCCGGGGCGCCCGGACGAGGTGTTCATCTGCAAGCAGGTGCACAGCGCCTCGGTGATTGAGTGGCAGCCGGGCCAGGTGGCCAATACCATCGAGGCTGACGCTGTGTTTACCCACACGCACCAGCCCATCGCGGTGATCACCGCCGACTGCCTGCCCATTCTGTTCGCCTCCAAAGACGCTCAGCAGGTAGCGGCAGTGCATGGCGGCTGGAAGGGCCTGCAACGCGGGATTATCGCCAACGCGGTGCAGCGCTTTGCCGCCGCGGGGATCGCGGCGGATCAACTGCAGGTGGCAATCGGGCCGTCGATCAAACCGTGTTGTTATGAGGTGAGCGAAGGGTTTATCGCCCAGCTCCAGGCGGAGCAACGGCACCTGTGGCAGCACCGCCAGGCACCGTGGAGCAGTGTGCAACCGGCACCGCGGCAGACACCCGAAATTGCCCCGCCCGCCGCAAGGCAAGGCGACAGCGCGTGGTTTGACTTGAGCAGGTATGCGCTGATGTTGCTGCAGGCGGCGGGGGTCAAGCGCGAGCAGATCGAGGTCAGCGAGGTGTGCACTTACTGCACGTCGCCGACGTTTGCCAGCTACCGCAGAAGGACACATCATCCGGAGGAGGCGAAGACCTTGATCTATTCGTGGATCGCGCGCCGCCCCTGACCACCTGATAGCCCGCGGCGCTCAACGATTGATCTTCAGCCCCTTGCGCGCTGCATGCCGCTCCAGCGCCAGCTCGATCAACCGGCTCACCAACTCGCTGTAGCTCATCCCCGCCGCCTGCCACAGCTTGGGGTACATGCTGATGCGGGTGAAGCCCGGCAGCGAGTTGATTTCGTTGATCAGCACCTCACCGTCTTCAGTGAGGAACACGTCGACGCGGGCCAACCCGGCACACCCCAACACTTCGAAGGCGTCGATGGCCAGGCGGCGGATACGCTCGCTGGCGTCGTGGCTGATCTCCGCCGGCACCACCACTTGGGCGGCCTGGGCGTCGATGTATTTGCTGTCGTAGGAATAGAAACCGTTGCTCACCACAATCTCGCCGCAGCCGCTGGCGATGGGGTTGTCGTTGCCGAGCACGGCGCATTCGATCTCGCGCCCCTGGATGGCCGACTCCACCAGGACTTTCTCGTCAAACCCCAACGCCAACTCGACGGCGGCGTGGTACTCGGCTTCATTGCCGACCTTGCTCACGCCCACCGAGGAACCCTGGTTGGCAGGCTTGACGAACATCGGCAGGCCGAGCTTGCGCACGGCGGCATCAAATGCGGTGTGCGCGGCGTTGCGACGGGTCAGGGTAATGAACGGGGTGACGGCAATGCCGGCATCGCGCAGCAGGCGCTTGCTGATGTCCTTGTCCATGCACACCGCCGAGCCGAGCACGTCGGACCCAACAAAAGGCAGGTCGGCCATGCGCAGCAAGCCTTGCAGGCAACCGTCTTCGCCGAGGGTGCCGTGGACGATGGGGAAGATCACATCAATGTGTTCGAGCAGGCCGCTGCCGGAGGTTTCCACCACTTGCTGGCTGGCCTTGCCGGGCACCACCGCCAGTTCGCGGTTGGACTGGTTGAGCGCGATGAGGGCGGGGTTTTCCTGGTTGATCAGGAAGTTCGAGGTGTCGTTGAGGTGCCAGTGGCCGGCCTTGTCGATGCCGATCAGGACCGGCTCGAAACGCGTGCGGTCGAGCGCATCGACGATGTTGCGCGCCGACTGCAACGAGACCTCGTGCTCGGCCGAACGCCCCCCGAAAATAATACCTACGCGCACCTTGCTCATGAACCGGCCTCACTGTTGAAAGTAAGGCTTCTTACCACGGGCGGTCAGCGATTCGCTACCAGATGTGCACCGAACAACACGTAGCAACCGCCGGCAAAACGATCCAGCCATTTGCGCGAACGGCTGTAGAGGTTGGCCATGCGCTCGCTGGAAAACACCAGGGCCACGCTGCTATACCAGCTGAATGACAACGTGGCCATGGTAATCACCGCCAGGGTCAACAGCATCGGCGAGGGCGAAGGCGGCATGGTCGACGCAAAGATGGTGGCGACGAACAGCGCGGCCTTGGGGTTGGACAGGTTGCCCAGCAGGCCCAGGCGCCAGGCGGAAAACAGCGAGCGCCGGGGTTCGTCTGCCAGCAGGTTGTGGCCCATGGCCGGTGCCGAGCGCTTGAACAGCTTCAGCCCCAGGTAGATCAGGTAGCAGCCGCCGATGATCTTGAACGCCAGGTACAGCATCGGCGCAGCGGTGAACAATGACTTGATGCCCAGGCCACCCGCCAGGCCCCACATGATCGTGCCGGTGGCCACGCCCGCCGATGCCACCACGCCATGACGACGCGAACAGCTGGCGGCCAACTGTGCGGTGTTGAAGAAGTTGGGGCCGGGCGTCACCACCGCCACGGTCCACAGTAGGGCCAGCGAGACCAGCGGCGCCACATAGGCGGGGTCGAAAAAATCCATCGGGGCAGCTCCATCAGTGCAAGGCACGAGCCAGGATCATAGGCCTCGCCCGGCACCTGCACAATCGTACAAGACCCCGGCAGACAAGGAATGCAGACTGGGTTAACGTGTTTCCATCCCTTTTTTGTGACAAGCCATCATGGGCAAACCGACTCCTATCCTCGACTGGCTGCACCGCGCGCCGCACGCCAGCGGCCTGGACCGTATCGAGGCGTACTTTGCCGGCTTCGCCTTCGACCCGCATCGCCATGACACCTATGCCATCGGACGCACGCTGTTCGGTGTGCAGAGCTTTCACTACCGCGGCGGCATGACCCACAGCATGCCCGGCACAACCATGGTGATTCACCCCGATGAAACCCACGACGGGCGCGCCGGCAGCGAGGAAGGCTTCAAGTATCGGATGATCTATGTGGAACCGGCGCTGATCCAGCAGATCATCGGCGGCAAGCCGTTGCCGTTCATTCCTGGCGGATTGTCCAGCGACCCATGGCTGCACCGTGCCAGTGAAGTGCTGCTGCAAAGCCTGGACTGCCCGATCGACCCGCTGCAGGAACAGGACGCGATGTTCGACCTGGCGCAGGCCCTGAGCAATGCCTCAGGCGCGATTGCCAGTCGCAAGACGTTCGATTACGTGGCCGCCGAGCGCGCGCGGGAGTTTATCCACAGCGCGCTGGGCCGCAGCATCACCCTGGATGAAATCGCCGAGCACGCCGGTCGCGACCGCTGGGCGTTATCGCGGGATTTTCGCCTGTTGTTCGCCACCAGCCCGTATCGCTACCTGACCATGCGCCGCCTGGATCTGGTGCGCAGCCTGTTGGCCCAGGGCCAGTCATTGGTGGACGCGGCGTTGACCGCCGGGTTCACCGACCAGAGCCATATGACCCGACAATTTCGCAGCACCTACGGCATGCCGCCCTCGCGCTGGGTGAAGATGCTCGGGCGCTGAGGCCTGACCTGGAATACATCCGCGCCTACCGTTGAACTACGTGGTTTCCAGCAACGCGTCCGGCTTCGATGCGCGCGCTCTGAGCCCCAGTGCCAGCAGCGCCCCGGCCAAGGCAATCGCTGCACTCCAGCCCATCGCCGCTTCGATCCCCGCCGCCTGGCTCGACCCGGCATTTGCCACCGACACCAGCACCGCCAGGCCCAGCGCCCCACCGATCTGCTGGCTGGTAGACGCCATTCCCGCCGCCACGCCTTGCTCGCCTGGCCGGATGCCCAGCCCCGCAGCGACCCACATCGCGGTCCAGGTCATGCCCTGGCCGATGCTCAGGATGAAAATCCCCGGCAGCAGCGACCAGAACCCCACCCCTGTCGGCAACGCCCAGCACACCAGCGCAATCCCCACGGCACCGGCCAGCTGCCCGCAGACCAACGTGTTGCGTAACCCCAACCGGGCGAGCGAACGCTCCGCCAGCCAGATCCCGAACGTGCACACCAGGGTCGCGGGTAAAAACGCCAACCCTGCCTGCAGCACGCTGTAGCCGTAGACCTGCTGGTAATAAAGCGCGAGAAAGTAGTACTGCACGCCAAAGCTGCTCATGAACACCGCCGTCAGCACCATCGCCATGCGCAACTCGCGGTAGGCAAACAAACGCAGCGGCATCAGTGGGTCGCGGCCGCGATGTTCGATCCAGGCGAACAGGCCGAGCAGCGCCAACGCCAAGCCCAGGCAACCCAGTGTGGACGGCGCCGTCCAGCCCCATTCAGGCCCCTGCACCAGCGAAAACACCAGCAAGGTGCCGCCAACGGTCACGGTCAACGCGCCGCTCACATCAAAGTTGCGTCCGCGCGCACGCTCGCCATCGGCGGGGATCCAGTAGCGCGCCGCCCAGGCGCAACCGCCCGCCAGCGGCACGTTGACTAAAAACACCGCCTCCCACCCCCAGGCCTGGGTCAGCACGCCCCCCAGCAGCGCGCCGAGCGCCAGGCCTGCCGCCGACGCCGCGCTCCACACGGCAAACGCGCGGTTGCGCGCCGGCCCCTCGGCGTAGTGGGTGTTGATCAGCGCCAAGGTCGCCGGGAACAACAACGCCCCGCCCACCCCCTGCACGGCCCGCGCCAGCACCAGCAACACGGCGCTGCCACCGAGCACCGCAGCCAAGGAGGCCAGCGCATACAACGACTGGCCGACCCGATACAGACGGCGCTTGCCAAGCAAATCCGTGGCGCGCCCGCCGAGTAGCAGGAAACCGCCAAACGCCACGCTGTAGGCACTCACCACCCACTGCAATTGCGCGGCGGAGAAGTTCAGATGCGCGCCAATCTGCGGCAGCGCCACGAACACGATGGTCGCATCCAGCGCAATAATCAGTTGCGCCGTGGCCAGCAGCATCAGCATCCAGCCTGAGGGTCGAGAGGGAGACATCACAGCGTCCTGTCCGAAAATGAGAAGCCGCCAGTGTCTTTTATGCGAAACAGATGATAAATAGCGCAATCACTCTTTCAGTAATGACTTTAATCATGGATCTGAACGCTGTTCGTCTGTTGGTCCGCGTGGCCGAAACCCGCAGTTTCACACGCGCGGCCGCAGACCTGGGGCTGACCCAGTCGGGCCTGTCTCGCGCCATTTCGCGCCTCGAACAGGAACTGGGCGTACGCCTGCTGCAACGCAACACCCGCAGCGTCAGCCTGACGCCCGACGGGCAGATGCTCTACGAGCGCAGCGCGCCGCTGTTGGCGGAATTGGCCGAGGCCGAAAAGCTGATGCTCGACCGCCGCAGCACCCCTTCCGGCCTGTTGAAGATCAGCACGCCCTCGCTGTTCGGGCGCAAGGTGGTCATGCCGGTGATCGGCGAACTGACCTTGCGTTACCCCGCGTTGCGCATCGAAGCAGTGATGACCGACCGCCTGGTGGACATCGTCGATGAAGGCTTCGACGCCCTCCTGCGCACCGGCGAGATCCACGACCAACGCCTGATCGCCCGCCCGCTGGCGCCGTTGCGCTGGATCACGGTCGCCTCGCCGGCTTACCTGGCGCGCTTCGGTACACCGCAGAGCGTCGACGAACTCAAGGACCACAACTGCCTGACCGTGCGCAATCTGCGCAACGGGCGCATGGTCGATTGGCAGTTCATGCTCGATGGCAAGGTGCAGGACGTGAGTGTCGAAGGGCGGCTGATCTTTGATATCGGTGATGCACTGGTCGACGGCGCCGTCGGTGGCTTCGGCATCGCCCAGGTCATGGACTTTGCCGTGCGCGACGACTTGGCCGCCGGGCGCCTGGTGCCGCTGCTGGAAAACTTCGCGGGCCGCCGCCGGGCGATCTCGCTGGTTTACCCGCCGTCCCGACAGTACTCGCCAAAACTGATGGCGTTTGCCGAAGCCCTCGGCCAGGCGCAATGGTAACCCTGCAGGCGCGGGCACGCCGGCGCCTGCGGGGGCTGTCTCAAGGCAAGGTTTTACCGTCAATCGGCGCGCCGATGGTGAGGAAATGCCCGCCCGCCACATGGTGCAAGGTGCGCAGCGGATCATGCCCTTCGAAGTGCCAGCGGCCGTCGCTGAACACGCGCTCGTCGGCATAAGCCGCCACCACTTCACCCAGGAACAGGTCGTAGCCCTGCTGGTTGTGCGGTTCGGGCAGCAGGCGGCATTCCAGCCAGGCCACGCAGCCTTCCAGCAATGGCGCTTCTGTGTGTTCACCGCTGAAGGTGTGCAGGCCGTAGGCGGCAAATTTGTCCGTCTCAGAGCCGGTGGTGTTGCCGACGGTCTGGACCAGATCGACCTGGGCCACGCAAGGCACCTGCAGCACGAAAGTGCCGGCGCTTTCCAGCAGTTGACGGGTCCAGGTGGCTTTGTCCAATACAACCGCGACTTTCGGCGGCTCGAAATCCAGCGGCATCGCCCAGGCGGCGGCCATGATGTTGCGCTGGCCGTTGTGGGCCGCGCTGACCAGCACGGTAGGCCCATGGTTGAGCAGGCGGTAGGCCTTGGACAGCGGAACGGAGCGGCGGTGAGTAGGGCTCATGGAGGATCGGCTCTTCAAGCGGAAAAAACCTACGATACCTCAAGCACAAGCCCCACGGCTCAGCTCGACAACTGGTTTGCGAATTGTCCCACTGCACTGACCACTTTTTGCGCACCGTCCTGGATTTCGACGATGACCGTGCCCGCCTCCGCCGCGAGGGCCAGGCCCTGCTCGGCTTGCAGACGGCCATCAGTCATCAGGGTTACCGCATCGCGGGCCATGTCCTGGTTCTGGCGCACCACGCCGACAATCTCCTCGGTGGCTTTGCTGGTACGTGACGCCAGCTGGCGCACCTCATCGGCCACCACCGCGAAACCACGCCCTTGTTCACCGGCACGCGCTGCTTCAATGGCGGCGTTCAGCGCCAGCAAGTTGGTCTGCTCGGCGATGCCGCTGATGGTCTTGACGATGGTGCCGATCACTTGGGACTGGGCGTTGAGCGCCTCGATGCCCTCGCCGGCCTGTTGCATGTGCTTGGCCAGATCGCGCATCACATCCACCGCCTGGGTCACCACCGTGGTACCGCGCTGGGCACTGCTGTCGGTGTGCAACGACGTGCTGTAGGCAATGTTCGCAGCTTCAGCGACGGCCTGCTCCTGATTGACCTGGTCGGTGATCACCGTGGCGAACTTGACCACTTTGTACAGCCGGTCGTTGGCATCCAGCACCGGGTTGTAGGTGGCCTCCAGCCAAACGGTGCGGCCATGGCTGTCCACACGTTTGAAGCGCGCCGCGACGAACTCGCCGGCGTTCAAGCGCTTCCAGAAGTGTTGGTATTCGGCGCTGTTGTACTCTTCCGGCGCGCAGAACATACGGTGATGTTTGCCCTGGATCTGCGCGAGGCTGTAACCCATGCCGCCGAGAAAACGATCGTTGGCAGTGAGCACGTGCCCGCCCAGGTCGAACTCGATTACGGCGGTGGACCGCACCAACGCGGTGATCAGGTTTTCATGCTCGCGAGAGGCCTCGATCGTGCGGGTGAGGTCGCTGGAGTAGATCGAAAAATGCTTGATGCGCCCTTCCGAACTGCGCACCGGCTGCAAGATCGAGCGCAGCCACGCCTCCTGGCCATTGCCGCGCATCAGGCGCACGGTGCCGGCGAAATGCTCACCGCGCACCAGGGCGTTCTTGAAGCGGCGATGGAATTCATCATTGCGCACATGATCGGGCACCAGGTCTTCGATCGGGCGACCGAGAATGTTGCTCGACGCGTACACCAGTTCCTGCAGGAAGTTGGCGTTGGCCCACTCCACCCGGCCTTCGGCGTCCAGCGTCAGGCACAGCATTTCGCTTTCCAGGCTCTCCTTGACCTGTTGCAAGCTGGACAATTCTTCGCGAAGAGCCGACAGCTCCTGCTTCAAACGGGTGTTGAACATGGGGCACCGATGGTCATTTGGGGAGAGTGATCTGACCTGCATCGGCGCTGCCGGCGTTTTCTGAAGCGCTTTTTTGCGTGGGCCCCACTGTTTTTTTGGATCCATCAGCTGCCGTTATTTCGGCACACACCCATCACTTGATATTCCAGGGTATTGAGATTGCCGCGGGAGTCTTCATAGGTCATGCGCGAGGGCACGGGATTGCACGCGCGGATCGGCGGCGTCACGTTGATCACCTTGGCAATGTCCAGTTTCATGCCGTAGCGATACGCCTGCACCTCGGGCGCCGGCTTGCCGTTTTTCACCGCGTAGTCGGCCATGGCTTTTTCATTGCGCTCCATCATCAACGCAAAAGTGCGATCACCGCCGCCTTCGGCCAATGCGCCCAATGACAGGCTTGCGGTAAATACACCCAGGGCGATTGCATAAAAGTTCATCACAGGTTCCTCGACTGAAAGTTCAGTGCCGAGACTAACCAGCGAACCCTGACGCGATGTTCACCAGAACATTACTTATTTGTTAGGTGGCCACCAGTTTCCAGAATTGTAATGTTGCCGCCACCCAGTCGTTATCCACGGTTTGCAACTATCAGCCCGGGCCAGATCAATAAGAACGCCCGCCTCCATAAGAAGCTGATCACTGCCAATACCGAGGAGCGAAACATGCGGATCCGTTATTACACCCTTCCCCTGTCACTGGTCGCCACGTTGCCGCTGGCCGCCGTGGCAGTAGAAGAAAAACCCGAAGGGTTTATCGAAGGCAGCAGCGTGAACGTGCTGGCGCGCAATTTCTATTTCAATCGCGATGACCGCAAGGGCCAGTCCAGCCCCACCGGCAACGGTTACTCCGAAGCCTGGGCCCAGGGGTTCATCGGTAAATTCGAATCCGGGTTCACCCAAGGCACGGTGGGGTTTGGCCTGGATGCGTTTGCCATGGTCGGCCTGAAGCTCGACTCGGGCACCGGCCGCAGCGGTGGCAAAGGCTCGTTCGGCGTGCTGCCGGTGGACAGCGACAACCATCCCGAAGACAGCTACAGCAAGGTCGGCGGCGCGGCGAAATTGCGCGTGCTGGACACGGTAATCAAGGCCGGCGACGTATTCCCGCTGAACCCGGTGGTGGCCTATGGCGATTCACGCCTGCTGCCGGAAAGCTTTCGTGGCGTGACCGTGCAAAACACCAGCCTGGAAGGCCTGAGCCTGCAGGGCGGGCGTTTGAGCGGCATGAGCCAGCCCAGCGAAAGCGGCATGGATAAAGGCTTTGCGACGTTTTACGCAGGCAAGGTCGACTCGCCCTGGATCAGCTATTTCGGCGGCGACTACAGCCTCAACCAGCACCTCAGCTTCAGCCTCTACAGCAGCCGCCTGAAAGACGCCTGGGACCAGTATTACGCGGGCAGCGCCGCCAGCTACCCACTGACCGACGACGTCTCGCTGTTCGGCGACGTCAACCTTTACAAGGCGGTGGATGAAGGCAAAAAGCTGCTCGGCGAATTCGACAACACCATCTGGAGCGCCAGGCTCGGCGTCAAGGTCGGCGCCCACAGCCTGGCCCTGTCGCACCAGCGCAACAACGGTGATGACGACTTCGATTACCTGCGCCAGTCGGATTCGATCTTCCTCAACAACTCGATCCAGTACAGCGACTTCAACTCCCCCAAGGAGCGCTCGTGGATGCTGCGCTACGACCTGGACATGCAGCCCTTCGGCATTCCCGGCCTGTCGTTCATGACCCGCTACGGCAAGGGCACCGGCGCCGACTACAGCGACGCCAACGCGGTGTATATGCGCCGCGACGCGGCCGGCAATCCACTCACCGACCAACGTCGCTGGGAGCGGGATGTCGAGGCCAAGTACGTGGTGCAAAGTGGCACGCTGAAGGACTTGTCGCTGCGCCTGCGCCAGGCCACGGTGCGCTCCAGTGCGTTCGAATCCGACCTGGAGGAAGTTCGCCTGATTGCCGAATACCCGCTGGTGGCGCTGTGAGTCGTTACAGTCGTTCGCGGTTAACTAACATCTGTTCACAAATAGCCAGGTATCAGAACTGTAATATTGGGCCCACCTTCCCGTTAAGTTGAACTTTTTATAGTGGACTCAACGCGTCATACACCGAGCACATTCATCTCTGAAGCTTTTGTGTAGCTCCTTTGGAAAGAGATGGATTTTTAACGCCCCGGTCGGGGCGTTTTTTTTGCGCACGCCCTTATGCGGCCGATGGTCGCAGTTGACCCTGAAGCGACTTCACGGTTGAGAATTTTCCCCTACCCCGAACACGTCATTCCATAAGGACATGGACCTCCCCTCTCGTAAAAAAAGGTAAACCCCCCATGCGTATCCTTGTGGTTGAGGACGAGCAGAAAACCGCTGACTACTTGCAACAAGGCCTGACCGAAAGTGGCTATGTCGTCGATTGCGCCGCCAGCGGCATCGATGGCCTGCACCTGGCCAGGCAGCACACTTATGAACTGGTGATCCTCGACGTGAACCTGCCCAACACCGACGGTTGGGAGGTGCTGGAACAGCTGCGCCGCGACGGCAATCAACGCGTGATGATGCTGACGGCACGCGGCCGGCTGGCCGACAAGATCAAGGGCCTGGACATGGGCGCCGATGATTACCTGGTCAAGCCCTTCGAGTTTCCCGAACTGCTGGCCCGTGTGCGCACGTTGCTGCGGCGCAGCGAGCACATCCCGCTGCCGGACGTGTTGCGTGTCGCGGACCTGGAGCTGGACCCGCGCCGCCATCGCGCCTATCGCGGCAACCGGCGGATCGACCTGACCACCAAGGAGTTCGCCTTGCTGCACGTGTTGATGCGCCAGGCCGGCGAAGTGATGACTCGCACGCAGATCATCTCCCTGGTGTGGGACATGAACTTCGACTGCGACACCAACGTAGTGGAAGTCTCCATCAGTCGCCTGCGCGGCAAGGTCGATGACCAGAGCGAGGTCAAACTGATCCACACCATTCGCGGCGTCGGCTACGTGCTGGAGGCACGCCCATGAGGACCAGCAGCCTGTCGATGCGCCTGGGCCTGACGGTCAGCCTGATGGGCGCCGGCCTGGTCGTGCTGTTGGCGACCCTGGCTTACCTGGCGCTGACCCACGAGCTGGACAAGCTCGCGCGCAAGGGCCTGGAAAACAAACTGGAGCAACTGGAACACAGCCTCGGCCAGGACCTCAAGCCGCACGATATTGCCGCCCGCCCCCATTCGCTGCTCGACCTGGTGATGGGCCACGACAACATCTACCTGACCATTATCGGCGGCGCCCCCGATGCACCGGTGCTGCTCAGCGTCGGTGCCAAGCCCCAGCAACCGCTGTTGCTCGACGTGCCCGCCGGCAAGACCCTGGCCTACCTCAATTGGGTAGATGGGCGCGGCAATCGCATCCTCAGTGCCACGCGGCTGATGCCGTTGCGCAGCGGCGAAAATGTGCGCGTGCTGCTGTCGCTGGACCGCTCCGATGATGAGGCCCTGCTCAGTGCCTACCTGCGCTCCACGGTGATCGCGCTGCCGATGCTGCTGCTCCTGATCGGCATGGGCGCCTGGTGGCTGGTGCAACGTGGGCTCGCGCCGCTGCAGCAGTTCAGCCGCGTGGCAGCCAAGGTCAGTACCCAGGACCTGACGCACCGTTTGTCGCTGGACAACCTGCCCAAGGAGTTGGGCGAGCTGGCCGAAGGCATCAACTTCATGCTGCATCGCCTCGACGCCGGTGTGCAGCAGCTGTCGCAATTCTCCGATGACCTCGCCCACGAACTGCGCGCGCCACTGACCAACCTCATGGGCAAGGCCCAGGTGACCCTGTCCCGCGAGCGTCCCGGCGAGGCCTACAAGGCCGGGCTGGAATCCTGCGCCGAGGAAATGGAACGCCTGTCGCGCATCGTCTCCGACATGCTGTTTCTCGCCCAGGTCAGCCACCCCGCTGCACGGGCGGGTTTCGACGCGGTGTCGCTGGGTGCCGAAGCGCAGCGGGTCATGGCGCTGTTCGCCCTGAGCGCCGAAGACAAACGCGTGACCCTGAGCCTGCGCGGCGACGCCTGGATCAAGGGCGATCGCCTGATGATCCAGCGGGCGATTTCCAACCTGCTGTCCAACGCGATTCGCCACACGCCCGAGGGCTCCACGGTGTTGCTGCTGGTGGAAAGCTACGATCACAGCGTCTCGCTGTCGGTGGGCAACCCCGGCCGTGGCATCGAAGCTCACCACCTGCCACACCTGTTCGAACGCTTTTACCGCGCCGACAGCAGCCGTACCCGCGCCGAGGGCGGCACCGGGCTGGGGCTGGCCATCGTGCAGTCGATCATGCGCCTGCATCAGGGGCACGCCGACGTCAGCAGCCAGCCCGGGCGCTTTACGCGCTTCGACCTGGTGTTTCCTCTTCCTTGCGATGCGCCCACTGGTACAGCGCCGGCAGCACCAGCAAGGTCAGTAGCGTAGAAGAGATAATCCCGCCGATCACCACCGTCGCCAACGGGCGCTGCACTTCGGCGCCGGTGCCGGTGGCCAGGGCCATGGGGATGAACCCGAGGGAGGCCACCAGCGCAGTCATCAACACCGGGCGCAAACGGGTCAACGCGCCTTCGTGGATCGCCACCGACAACGAACGCCCCTCCTCGCGCAGGTTACGGATGAAGGCAATCATCACCAACCCGTTGAGCACCGCCACGCCGGACAAGGCAATAAAGCCCACCCCCGCCGAGATCGACAGCGGAATATCCCGCAGCCACAGCGCCATGATCCCACCGGTCAAGGCGAACGGAATCCCGGTGAACACCAGCAGCCCGTCCTTGAGGTTGTTGAACATCATGAACAGCAACCCGAACACCAGCAGCAGGGCGACCGGCACCACGATGCGCAAGCGCTCGGAGGCTTCCTTCAACTGCTCGAACTGGCCACCCCAGGTGGTCCAGTAACCCGCCGGCACTTTCACCTGCGCGCTGATCGCCGTTTCGGCCTCTGCCACGAACGAGCCAATATCACGCCCACGCACGTTGGCGCTGACGATCACCAGGCGCTTGCCATTTTCGCGGCTGATCTGGTTCGGGCCGAGGACCAGGTCCAGGCTGGCAACCTGGGACAAGGCGATAAACCCCAACTGCCCGGCCGCGTTACCCGCCAGCGCCGGCACCGGAATCAACAGCCGCGACAGGCCGTCGATATCGGTGCGCAGTGCGTCGGACAAACGCACGACCATGTCAAAACGTCGGTCACCTTCGTACAACGTACCGGCCTGGCGCCCTCCCACGGCAACCGCAATGGTGTCCTGCACGTCGCCGACATTCAGGCCAAAGCGCGCGGCCTTGTCACGGTCGATATTGATGGTCAGCACCGGCAGGCCGGAGGTCTGTTCCACCTTCACCTCCGAGGCGCCCTCGAGCTTTTGCAGGGTCTCGGCGATTTCCCCGGCCGTCGCGTTCAGCACCGCCATGTCATCGCCGAAGACTTTCACCGCCACGTCGCTGCGCACCCCGGATATCAGCTCGTTGAAACGCAGCTGGATCGGTTGCGACAGTTCATACGCACTGCCCGGCACAATCGCACTGGCGCGCTGGATATCGGCGATCAGGGTTTCGCGGGACTTGTTCGGGTCCGGCCATTGGTCCTTCGGCTTGAGCATCACATAGCTGTCGGAAATGTTCGGCGGCATCGGGTCCGAAGCAATTTCGGCGGTGCCGGTACGCGCAAATACCCGCAGGATTTCCGGCACCTGGGCCATCAGGGTTTTTTCCAGTTGCTGCTGCATCTGCACCGATTGCGTCAGGCTGGTGCCGGGCACGCGCAAGGCCTGCTGGGCAAAGTCGCCTTCGCTGAGGCTGGGGATAAATTCGCTGCCCATGCGGCTGGCTACCCAGCCCGAGGCGAGGATAGTCAACACGGCCAGGCCGAACACCAGCGGACGACGCCCCATCACCCAATCCAGGACTGGCGCATACGCCCGGCGCGCGGTGCGCATCACCAGGTTTTCTTCCTCCTTGACCTTGCCGGTGACGAACAGGGCAATCGCAGCCGGCACAAAGGTCACCGACAGCATCATCGCACCCAGCAAGGCAATCACCACGGTGAAGGCCATGGGGTGGAACATCTTCCCGGCCACGCCGGTGAGGGCGAAGATCGGCAGGTACACGACCATGATGATCAGTTGCCCGAAGATCAACGCGCGGCGGGCTTCCTTGGCAGCGGCAAACACTTCATGCAGGCGCTCGCTGCGGGTCAGCAGGCGGCCGTGACGCTGCTGCGCATGGGCCAGGCGGCGGATGGCGTTTTCGACGATCACCACCGCGCCATCGACAATAATGCCGAAGTCCAGCGCACCGAGACTCATCAGGTTGGCGCTGACCCGGTTGGTGAACATCCCGGTAAAGGTGAACAGCATCGCCAAAGGAATCACCATCGCGGTGATCAGCGCCGCACGGATATTGCCCAGAAACAGGAACAACACCGCCACCACCAGCAGCGCACCTTCGAAGAGGTTTTTCTTGACGGTGGCGATGGCTTTTTCGACCAGGTTGGTGCGGTCATACACGGTGACGGCCACCACCCCTGCGGGCAGCGAGCGATTGATGCTCTCGAGTTTTTTCGCCACCGCCTGGGACACGCTGCGACTGTTTTCGCCGATCAACATGAACACCGTGCCCAGCACCACTTCACGGCCGTTTTCGGTGGCCGCGCCGGTGCGCAATTCACGGCCGATCTCGACCTGGGCGACATTGCGTACGCGGATTGGCGTGCCCTCCACGCTCGTGATGACGATATTGGCGATGTCGTCGATGGACGCCACTTGTCCCGGCGCCCGGATCAACAACTGCTCGCCGCTGCGCTCGATATAACCGGCGCCGACGTTGGCATTGTTGCGTTCAAGCGCCGTGACCAGGTCGCTCAAGGTCAGGTTGTAGGCCGCCAGGCGCTTGGGGTCGGGGGCGATCTGGTATTCCTTGGCAAAGCCGCCGATGGTGTTGATCTCGGCCACACCGGGCACGTTGCGCAGTTGCGGCTTGATGATCCAGTCCTGGATCACCCGCAGGTCCGTCGGCGTGTACGGCGTGCCGTCTTCCTTGAGTGCGCCGTCTTCGGCCTCGACGGTCCACAGGAAAATTTCGCCGAGGCCGGTGGAAATCGGCCCCATCGCGGTCTCGATGCCGGCCGGCAATTGTTCGCGGGCGGTTTGCAGGCGCTCATTGACCAACTGGCGGGCGAAGAACAGGTCGGTGCCGTCCTTGAAAATCACCGTCACCTGCGACAGGCCCGAGCGCGACAGCGAACGGGTCTGCTGCATGCCGGGCAACCCGGCCATGGCGGTCTCGATGGGAAAGGTGATGCGCTGCTCGGTTTCCAGCGGCGAAAACCCCGCCGCCGCCGAGTTGATCTGCACCTGCACGTTGGTGATGTCGGGCACCGCGTCGATCGGCAGTTTCTGATAGCTGGCGATGCCGACACCGGCCATCAACAGCACTGCCAGCAGCACGATGATGCGCTGCTCGATGGCGAATTGGATAAGGCGCTCAAACATGAGAAATCACTCGCGGGATCAATGGGCGTGCTCGGCCGAGCCCTTGCCCAGTTCGGACTTGAGGATGAAGCTGCCAACCGTGGCCACTTGCGCCCCGGCATCGAGGCCTTGGCGCACTTCGACGTAGCCGTTTTCACTCAGGCCGAGTTCGAGATGGCGCGTGATAAAACCGTCCGGGGTACGCACGAATACCGACGGTTTGTCCTCGACGGTCTGGATCGCCGTTTGCGGCACCGTGACCTTGGCCTGGTAGGTGTCGGTGACCAGTTGTACCGTCACGAACAACCCAGGACGCCAGGCGTCGTCGGGGTTGGGCACCGTCACACGTACGGTGGCGGTGCGCGTCTGCTCGCCGAGTAAATTGCCGACATAAGCCACGCTGCCGAGTACCTCGGTGCCCATTTCGGTGGAGCTGACTTTCACCGGTTTGCCGAGCCGGACCTTGTTCAGATCCTTGGGAAACACGCCGAAGGTAACCCACACCTGGGACAGGTCCGAGAGGGTGAACGCGTTGCTGGTTTCGCTGACTACCTCGCCGACACCCAGGTGTTTTTCCACCACCACACCGGCGAAAGGCGCCCGCAATTCATAGCGGTTGCCGCCCACCAGCACGGCGCTGCCGCTGAGGGCCGTCATCTTCTGGCGGGCATTGTTCAGGGCGATTTCGGCCTCTTGCAGGGTCTGGCGCGCCAGCAGGTAGTCCTGCTCGGCGGAAATCTTGTCCTGCCACAATTGCCGCTCGCGCTGGAAGGTCGTGCGCGCCAGTTCGACCCGCCGCTCACTGGCGGCCAGCTCACTGCGCTGATCGGAAATCTGCTGGCTGGCGATCACCGCCAGCAGCTCGCCTTTCTTCACCGATTGCCCGAGATTGACCCGCACCGACTCCACTACCCCGGCCGCACGCGGCACGATATGCGAGGTGCGGTCCTCATCGAAACGCACCTCTCCCGGCAGCGTCAGCAAGGTGCTGATCTGTCGGGGCTGGGCCTGGGCGAGCTGTATGCCGGCAGCTTCGATTTGCTGCTCGGTGAGTTCAAGTTTGCCTTCCTCTTCCTCGGCGCCGGCCACGCCAGACAGCATCAGGCCCAGGGCGACGGCAAGCGCCACGCCGTGTCGTTTGTTCATAAGCCACTCCAGAAAAAATCAAAACCGGGCGAGGTCGCCGTAAATCCGTTCGATACGCACCCAGGCCTCGGTGGCCTGGGCGGTTGCCGTGAGGTATTGGGTGCGGGCCGCAATCAGCGTGCGCTGGGCGTCCAGCACCTCGAGGAAGTTGAACTTGCCCATTTCAAAGCCCCGCGTGGCACTGTCCACCGCGCTTTGCGCAGCCGGCAGGATCTGCTGGTTGAACGCGCGCACTTCGGTATTGGCGGTGTGCCACAGGTCCAGGGCCTGGCGGATTTCGGTGCGCAAGCGCAGTTCGGCGGCGTTACGCAGGTCGCGGGCCTGGTCGGCGCGGCGGCTGGCGGCGAGGACATTGCCCTGGTTGCGATTGAACAGCGGGATCGGCATCGACACGCCCACCAGGTTGACCCGCTCGCGCACGCTGGCGTCGTACTGGCTGCCGATGGACACATCCAGGTCGGGAATACGCTGGGCTTTTTCCAGGCCCACGCTGGCTTCGTTCTGCAGGATCTGCAGTTCGGCCAGGCGCAACTCGGCGGTCTGTTCCAGGCGTGCGAGCAATTGATTCGCGGAGGGTAATGAAGGGGTGGACTGAGGCTGTGTGGCGACGGCCTGGAAGTCGGTCGACGCGCTGCCGGTACTCGCGGCCAGACGGCGGTAGGCGTCGGTGAGGCCCATCTGCGCGCGGTTGAGTTCGAGGCGGATCTCTGACAGTTGCACCTGGGCGCGCGTGGCCTCCACCGGCGACGACTTGCCAGCGCTGACGCGGCCGTTGGCGACCACCAGGCCGCGCTCGGCCAATGCCATGGAACGTTGCGCCAGGTCGAGGCGTTCCTGGGCGCGAAGGGCGCCGTAATAGCTGTCGATCACCTCGGCGCGCAGCGTGTTGCGCCGCTGCTCCAGGGTCAGCGCCGCGGCGTCCTGGCCGCGCGTGGCCACGTCAATGCGCGCACCGCGCTTGCCGCCCAACTCGAGGGTCTGGCTCAGTTTTATCGTGGTGGTGCGCGTATCGCGCCGCGTGTCTTCGGCATCCCAGGACGCCACCGGGTTGGGGATCAAGCCCGCCTGCTGGCGACCGCCTTCGGCGATGTCGATGTCCCACTGCGCGGCGGCAAGGTCAGGGTTATTGGCGAAGGCGGTTTGCAGGGCTGCATCGAGGGTGAGGGTCTGCGCCTGGGCCACCGCAGCGACGCCCCACAACGCCACCGCTCCCAACAGTGTTCTAACAGAAATTGCCATAACGAAAGTTCCACGCCCATGAAGTCGCTGAGGTTTCCCAGCGGGGGGCAATGTAGCTTTCGGTACTTATCAGGGCGGTGGGCAGAACATTACAAATCCGTTAGCCAGGATCAGGCGTGCACCTCGTCATGTTCGTCGTGCACAAAACCGTCGCCTTCGACTTGGACGGTAGCGTGGGAAATATCGAATTGTTCATGCAGCATTTCCGTCACCTGGCTGAGGATCTTGTGCTCAGTGTCCAGCGCCAAATCGGTCACCAGATGTGTGCTCAGCACGTTTTTGCCGCTGGTCAGCGCCCAGATGTGCAGGTCATGCACATCCTTGACCCCGGGAATGGCGCGAATGGCCTGCTCCACCTGGTCGATATCGATACCGTCCGGCACGCCTTGCAGCAGTACGTTCATGCTTTCCTTGAGCAAGCTCCAGGTGCGCGACAGTACCCAGAAGCCGATGGCTGCCGCCACCAGCGAGTCGACCCAACCCCAGCCCGTCAACATGATCACCACCGCCGCGATCATCACGCCGATGGAGCCGAGCATGTCGCTCCAGACTTCCAGATAGGCGCCCTTGACGTTCAAGCTCTCGCCGCTGGCAGCGCTGAGCAGGCGCATGGCGATCAGGTTGACGATCAGCCCCAGCACCGCAATCACCAGCATGCCGGTGGACTGGATTTGCGCAGGCGCCTGTAGGCGTTGATAGGCCTCATACAGAATGTAAAAAGCCACGGCGAACAACAGCAGCGCGTTGAAAGCGGCTGCCAGGATTTCAAACCGCGCATACCCAAAGGTGCGCTTACGGTCGGCGGCGCGCTTGGCGACCTGAATGGCCACCAGGGAAATCGCCAGGGCCAGGGCGTCGGTCATCATGTGGGCGGCGTCGGACAGCAGCGCCAGGCTACCGGTGACAAAGGCGCCGATGACTTCGGCAATCATGAAGCTGGTGGTCAGCCCCAGGGCGAACCATAACTTGCGCTCGTGGCCCGCGCGGACTTGGGCGTGGCTGTGTCCTGCACTCATGAGCAACCCTCGTGATGTTGGTGGCGGCAGGCGCTGGCGTGCCGGCTCCCACAGGTGTGTGGATGAGCATAGAGCTATAGGCCCGACTCATTGCCATAGGTTGCACAATTGTCATCGGCGGGCCATTGGCACGTTACTGTCGAGCGCACCAAAATCGCACAGGTACGCTCTGGAACCGTTGTATCAGGTATGCTTTTCGAGCAGGAAACAAAAAGAAACAATTTCCCCAACCTGTTCGATAAGGAGTCCCGTTTTGGAGTTATCGACTGCCGCGTGGATGGTTCACGACACCCGCCTTATGTTCTGCGTCCTGTTGGCCATCGCCAGCATCATCGTGCTGATCAGCGCGACCAAGTTGCCACCGTTTCTGTCGATCCTGATCGGCACCTTTATCGCCGGGGTCGGTGCCGGACTGCCGCCGGAAGAAGTGGCCAAGGCCTTCAGCAAAGGCGCCGGCGCGATCCTCGGTGAAGCCGGGATTATCATTGCCCTGGGCTCGATGCTCGGCGCACTGATGGCGGAATCCGGCGCCGCCGACCGCATCGCCACCACGCTGCTGGGGTTGGGCAAGGGCAAGTCGCTGCCATGGGTGATGGCGCTGGTGGCGATGGTGATCGGCCTGCCGCTGTTCTTCGAAGTGGGCCTGGTGATGATGGTGCCGATCATCTTTGTGATGGCCAAGCGTTCGAACCAGCCGCTGCTGAAAATCGCCATCCCGGCGCTGGCGGGCATGACCACCCTGCACGCCTTGATGCCACCGCACCCCGGGCCGCTGATTGCAGTGAGCGCATTGCACGCCGACCTCGGCCTGACCATGCTGCTGGGCTTCTGCCTGGCGGTGCCGGCGGTGATCCTCGCCGGCCCGCTCTACGGCAACTGGCTGTCCAAGCGCCTGCACGTGGATGAGCCGGCCGACATCGGCGCACTGTTCAGTGCACCGCCCAAGGCGCCGCGCCAGCCGAGTTTTGGCGTGTCGCTGTTGATCATCCTGTTGCCGGTGATTCTGATGCTCGGCAGCACCTTGGCCAAAGTCGCCCTGCCGGCGGAAAGCACGGTGGGCCTGACCCTGAAATTCCTCGGTGAACCGCTGATCGCCCTCGGCCTCGCGGTGATAGCCGCCGTGATCTGCCTGGGCTGGGCCGCCGGCATGCCGCGCGCCGAAGTCGGCAACACCCTGCGCAAGGCTCTCGCGCCCATCGCCGTGCTGCTGCTGACCATCGGCGCCGGCGGCGGCCTCAAGCAAACCCTGCTCGACGCCGGCGTCAGCCAGACCATCAGCAAAGTCGCCGAAGGCGCCCACATGCCGTATCTGGTGCTGGCCTGGTTGATTGCCGTGGCGTTGCGCCAGGCCACCGGCTCGGCGACGGTCGCCACGACCACCACGGCCGGTATCCTCGCGCCGATGATGGCCGGATTGGCCGCCACCCAGAGTTCATTGGTGGCATTGGCGATTGGCGCCGGCTCGGTGTTCTTCTGCCACGTCAACGACGCCGGGTTCTGGATGGTGCGTGAGTACTTTGGCCTGCAGTTGAAGCAGACGATCTGGGTGTGGTCGGTGTTGCAGACGATTGTGTCGGTCGTCGGCCTGATCGGTACCCTGCTGCTCTGGCACTTTTTGACCTGAGTTTCAGCCAACCAGGGTGTGGCGCTTGCCAAACAGCGCCACACTTCCCACCCCCACCGCGCCCATCACCACGCAATACCCCACGCAAATCCACGGGCTGGTCGGCATCAGCGCAATCAGCAGCAGCGGCGTAGTGCTCGCCCACAGTGCATAGGCGATGTTGTAGGTGAAGGAAATTCCCGACACCCGCACCGGCGCCGGAAACAGCCCGACCATCACCGACGGCACCGCGCCCACCACCCCGCAACTCAAGCCCGCCACGGCGTAGGCCGCGCCGAGCCACACGCCCCCGTTGATCAGGCTGGCGTAGAGCAGCGCGACCCCCAGCGGCAGCAACACGCTGTAGACCCGCACCGCGCGCCAGGCGCCGATGCGGTCCACCAGCAGGCCGGCGAGGATGCAGCCGATGTTCAGGAAGACGATGCCCAGCGCGCTCAAGGCGAAGGTGTGGCTGGGGCTCATGCCAAAGGTTTTCTGCATCATGGTCGGGGTGATGACCACCAGCACGACCACGGCCGAGGTGAGCACGCAGGTGAGGACCATCGCTGGCAGCAGCACGGCGCGATGGTCACGCAATACCGTGCGCAGCGGCAGTTCGGCAGCCGCGTGGCGGCGGGCCTGCATTTCGAGGAATACCGGGGTTTCACTCAGCCAGCGGCGCAGCCACACGCCGATCACGCCGAACACACCGCCGAGCAGGAAGGGAAAACGCCAGGCGTAGTCGAGGATTTCGGCCGGGGTGAAGACTTGTGCCAGCAGCGTCGCGGTCAGCGCACCGAGCAGGTAGCCAAAGGTCAGGCCGGCCTGCAGGAAGCCCAGGGCGTAGCCGCGATGATGCGGCGGCGCGTGCTCGGCGACGAACGTCCAGGCGCTGGGGACTTCACCGCCGACCGCGGCACCTTGCAGCACCCGCAGCACGAGCAGGATCAGCGGCGCGAAATAACCGATTTGCGCGTAGGTGGGCATGATCCCGATCAGCAGGCAGGGCAAGGCCATCATCAGGATGCTCAGGCTGAACACGCGCTTGCGCCCCAGGTGATCGGCAAAGTGCGCCATCAGGATGCCGCCCAGCGGGCGTGCCAGGTAGCCGGTCACGAAGATCCCGAAACTTTGCAGCAGGCGCAGCCACTCGGGCATTTCCGGCGGGAAAAACAGCTGGCTCAGGGTCAGCGCGAAGAATACGAAGATGATGAAGTCGTAGATTTCCAGCGCGCCACCGAGGGCGGCCAGGCCCAGGGTTTTGTAGTCGGAGCGGGAAAAACGCTGCGCCTGTGGAGAAAAGGTGGCAGTCATGTGATGGCTCGGCAGGCAAACAAAATGGCGTGCAGGTTATGAGCTGGGCCGGATGATGGCAATCGCGGTAGATATATTTGTTTTCCTCATGGATCGATGAAGATAACTGCATTCCCATATGAATGGCCGTAGCGGAACATGCCGTAAAACTGCCAACACCATAATAAATACAAGAGGAAAGACTCGTGGCCGATGCTATCGAAGAAAGCCGCTATGCCCGATTTGCCCTGCGTTGTTCCAATTTCGCCGAACGCTGGTTCCCCGACTCCTGGGTGTTCGCCGCCCTCGCCGTGATCATCGTCGCCGTGGCGACCCTGGGCATGGGCGCCGCGCCGACCGAGGCCGCCAAGGCGTTTGGTGATGGTTTCTGGAGCCTGATTCCGTTCACCATGCAGATGGCCTTCGTGGTGATCGGCGGCTACGTGGTTGCCAGCTCGCCGCCGGCGGTCAAGCTGATCGACCGCCTGGCGCGCATCCCGAAGAACGGCCGCTCCGCCGTGGCCTGGGTAGCGTTGATTTCGATGGTGGCGTCGCTGCTCAACTGGGGCCTGTCCCTGGTCTTCGGCGGTTTGCTGGTGCGCGCACTGGCGCGTCGTACGGACTTGCGCATGGACTACCGCGCAGCCGGTGCGGCGGCCTATCTGGGCCTGGGCGCGGTGTGGGCGCTGGGGCTGTCGTCGTCGGCCGCGCAACTGCAGGCCAACCCGGCCAGCTTGCCGCCGTCGATCCTGTCGATCACCGGGATGATCCCGTTCACCGAGACCATCTTCCTGTGGCAATCCGGCGTGTTGCTGCTGGCGCTGATCGTGGTCTCGCTGATCATCGCCTACGCCACCGCCCCGGGCCCGAACAGCGCGCGTGACGCCAAGGCCTGCGGCGTCGACCCGGCCTTCAACCTGCCCAAGCCGCAGCCTCCCACTCGCCCGGGCGAATGGCTGGAACACAGCCCGTTGCTGACCATCCTACTGGCGCTGCTGGCGGCCGGTTGGCTGTTCCATGAGTTCTCGACCAAACCGGCGATCAGCGCGATTTCGGGGCTGAACACCTACAATTTCCTGTTCATCATGGTCGGCGCCCTGCTGCACTGGCGCCCGCGCAGCTTCCTCGACGCAGTGGCCCGCGCCGTGCCGACCACCACCGGGGTGCTGATCCAGTTCCCGCTGTACGGCTCGATCGCCGCCCTGATGACGGTGGTCAAGGGCGGCGACGGCCAGACCCTGGCGCACCATATCTCGACTTTCTTCACCTCCATCGCCTCCCATGACACCTACGCCCTGCTGATGGGCGTGTACTCGGCGGTGCTGGGCTTCTTCATCCCGTCGGGCGGCGGCAAGTGGATCATCGAAGCGCCCTACGTGATGCAAGTGGCCAATGACTTGCAATACCACCTGGGCTGGTCGGTGCAGATCTACAACGCGGCCGAGGCGCTGCCAAACCTGATCAACCCGTTCTACATGCTGCCGCTGCTCGGGGTATTGGGGCTGAAAGCGCGAGACTTGATCGGCTTTTCGTTCGTGCAACTGCTGGTACACACGCCGCTGGTGTTGTTCCTGCTATGGGCGCTCGGGACGACACTGAAATATCTCCCCCCTGTCATGCCGTAGGTCACAGCTACAAGCTACAAGCCTCAAGCCTCAAGCCGGTAGCTTGTAGCTTGTAGCTTGTAGCTTGTAGCTTGTAGCTTGTAGCTTGCAGCTTGCAGCTTGTAGCTTGTAGCTTGTAGCTTGTAGCTTGCAGCTTGCAGCTGCCTTAATTCCGTCACATTGCGTTGCTACCGTCCTGCGAAATATCTTGCAACAATCTCCAGCGAGGACTCCCCGCAATGAGTGACGAGCACGAAGACCGCCCTGCCCCAGATTCCGCAGCCCAACCGCCGGTAGACACCAGCCGCCGGCGCTTCCTTGGGGGCGCGGCGGTATTGGGGGTCGGCGCGACCTTGAGTGCTTGTGGCAATACCGGCGAAGCCCCGGGCAAGCCGGTGACGCGGCCACTGACCCCGCAGGAGTTGGATAAGGCGTTGCGCGACCAGGTGAAAACCGTGGTGGTGATCTACGCCGAGAACCGCAGCTTCAACAACCTGTTTGCAGATTTCCCCGGCCTGGAGAAGCCGCTGTCGGCCCTTTCCGCCGCCCAATACCAGCAGCGCGATCGCGATGGCAGCCTGTTGACCACCCTGCCCCCGGCTTGGGGCGGCGTGCTGCAAGTCGGCCCGCAAAGCGTGGACGGGGTGACTTATCCCAACGAGGTGCAGTTCCAGGAAAACCTGCCCAACGCGCCGTTCGCCCTCAAGGGTCCGAACGCCGAGGACCTGCCCCTGAGCCTGGTCACCCGCGACTTGTGGCACGTGTTCTACCAGAACCAGATGCAGATCAACGGCGGCAAGAATGACGGTTTCGTCGCCTGGGGCGATTCCGGCGGCCTGGTGATGGGCCATTACGCGCAGAGCCGCTATTCCCTGCGCCTGTGGGACGTGGCCAAGGAGTTCGTGCTCTGCGATAACTTCTTCCAGGGCGCGTTCGGCGGCTCGTTCCTCAACCACCAATACCTGATCAGCGCGACTGCGCCGTTTTATCCAAATGCCGCGCAGTCGGTGGCCAAGGCGCAGATTGCCACGCTGCAAAGCGAGGATCCCACCGACCCGCGCCTCAAGCCGCTGGACAAGTCCCCGGCCAGCGCCATGACCGGCCCGCCGCAGTTCGGCCCCAGTGCGCTGACGCCGGACGGCTACGGCGTGAACACCTTGGCTCCGCCCTACTGGCCGACCTGGATCCGCGACCCGGAAAACCCGGACTATTCCAAACCCGACCTGCCCAACGTGCTGGTGCCGCAAACCCACGAGCACATCGGCGACAAGCTGTCGAAAAAGAACATCGACTGGGCCTGGTACGCCGGCGCCTGGCAGGCCACGCTGGAGCAGTTCAAGGATTCGGGCGGCATTCCGAAAATCCCCAACTTCCAGTACCACCACCAGCCGTTCAACTACTTCAAGCAGCAAGGCCCCGAGCACCGCACAGAGCGTGACAAGCGTCTGCGTGACGGCGGCTTGGGCGATGAGTCCAGCACCAACAAGTTCTTCGCCGACGCCCAGGCGGGCAAGCTGCCGGCCGTGAGTTTCTACAAGCCCCAGGGCAACCTGAATATGCACGCCGGCTATGCCGACGTGGCCTCGGGCGACCGGCATATCGCCCGTGCGTTGAAGGTGCTGCAGGAAAGCCCACAGTGGAAAAACATGGTGGTGGTGGTGACGGTCGATGAAAACGGCGGCTGGTGGGACCACGTGGCGCCGCCCAAGGGCGACCGCTGGGGCCCGGGCACGCGGATTCCAGCACTGGTGGTCTCGCCTTTTGCACGCAAAGGCACGGTCGACCATACGGTCTACGACACCGCGTCGATCCTGCGGCTGATTACGCGGGTTTTCCAGTTGGAGACGCTCGACGGTCTCAAGCAGCGCGATGACGCGATGATCGCCCGCGGCCAGAAACCCATGGGTGACTTGAGCAATGCGTTGCAGTTCAACGTGTAGGTTTCTTATCCAATAGCGACACGCCTGGCGATTTAGCACGCGTTTTCCTGGTCAGCCGCTACTGTTTGAAGGGTGGCGCTTTCATCCCGCGCAGACGGGCCTTCGCTGACAAGGAATCAAGCATGTTTAAACCGACCAGGCTGTCCTGCACCCTGGCCGCACTGCTGGCGAGTGCGGTCGTACAGGCTGATATCGAGGTACCACTGGGCAGCACGCAACGCGTCACCCAGTTGTTCGCCTTCCCCAACAATTGCAACGTGATCTGCTTTCGGCCATGGACGCTGGAGCAGACCGTGGAGCATTACCTGAACCAGAGCCTGCAGCGTGACGGTTACAGTCGGGCCAAGGTCAGTGTGAAGACCCATGACGGCCAGGTCTCGGCCACCTTCAGCGGTGTGCCCGACGACTATGGCAAGCCACTCACCGCGCTGCTCGACACCGCCGACCTCGCCTACCAGGGCGCCAGCAAGCTCAACAGTGACGGCAAGTGGGCCTACAACTGGTACCTGTTCCTGCCGCTGGGCATGGCCCTGGAAAAGCGCAAGAGCATCGAGTTGCTGCATTTCCCTCCGGATTACTCGCTGACCCAGGCCCAGGACTACCTGGAATCGGCCACCTCCGACCGCTGGGCCACGTTGCTCACCGACAATGGCGTGCCGGCCGGCGAAACCCCGGCCTACCAGACCATCATCGATATCGCGCCCATTGCAGCCCCGTCCACGGCGGGCAAGGACCTGGAAAACGTCTACGGCTACTTCACCGACTACCAGACGCGCATGGTCCGGGAGCTGAGCCTGCCGGCCAACGGCTCGTTACCGATGGTGGCGTTCGGTTCGCCGGTGCGCGCCTGGATCAAGCAACAATACGGGCCGTCCGTGGCGGTACTGGGCCTTGTGCAGATCAGCCCGGCCGCTGGCAAGAGTGTCTCGGTACTGGGCGCCAATCACCCGAGCTACATCTGGTATGCGGCGGACCCCGCCAGCTATGACGGCAATGAACAGAAAGCCGATGAAGCCGGCCTGACGGTGATGGGCCAGGACCTGAGCGCAGCCTGCTGGCAGGCCGGGATGGGCCAGAAACCGGCGAGTGATCCCAATGTGCTGCTCAAGGCCTGCATGAACACGTGGCAGGTCACGCGTAAGGAGCAGACGTGCGAGCTGTTCTATACCTCGGTGCGCAACCTGTCGCCGGAAAAGGCGAATGCCAAATGCGCCACGCCCGCGATCAAAGCCCAGCTCAGGCAGCTGAAGAATGCCGCCCCCGCCCCGGAAATCAGCGTCCCCGCCCTATAAAGCGCACAAAAAAAATCCGCTGGCTACTGTCAGGTTTGACAGTAGCCAGCGGATCGATCTTCGGCGAATCTTGTGCCGCCCCCATCTGCTGCAAGACTGGTAGTCAGCCACCATCCGCAGGTCCATGCAGCCCACCAAGGAGAGTCATGAAAACTCAGGCCATGGATAAGGCTAAAACGGCTGCAAATGACTGCCTGTACCCCTTCAAGACACTGCTCGTTGAGCAAGGCTATCCGTCGTATCGGCATTTCCAGGTCATGCAGGGTAGCGACAGTACCGGCAGCGGGGTCAAGGCACGCATCGCGTTTGACGGCCGCATGCGAATTGCCCAGGTCTCCGGCTACGCCGTGAGCGAGCGGCGCCCGCACACGTTGCAACTGTCGCCGCGCATCCATTTATACGACTGCTGGTTCTGCGGCCTGCTCAGGCACTCGTGCAATCCGAATGTGTTTTTCGACACCACCTACCTGGAACTCTGGACCGTACAGCCCATAGGCGCCGGCACCCCGTTGACCCTGGATTACGCCAGTACCGAGGATGCGTTGTTCCGGCAGTTCAAGTGCCATTGCGGCGAACTGAACTGCCGGGGCTGGATCACCGGTCGCGACGAACCCCTGAATGCCGAGGGCCAGCAGTTCATGGTGCAGTGGCGCGAGCGCAAACGGCCTTAGGCTTCGCCCAAGGGGCGCAGGCGATACTGCGGCGGCAGTTGCTCGAAACCACTGATGGTGGTGTTCAAGCTCTTCCAGCGGCCGTCCTTGATGCCATAGATGCAGCCATGGATCGACAGGCTCTGCCCACGGTGCCAGGCATTTTGCACAATGCTGGTGTGGCCGACGTTGGCGACTTGCTGGATCACGTTGAGCTCGCACAGACGGTCGACGCGCTCCTCTTCGGTGGGCAACTGCGCCAGCACGTCACGGTTTTCGTAGTAGAGGTCGCGAATGGTGCGCAACCAGCCATCGATCAGGCCGAACTGGCGGTCCTGCATCGAGGCGCGCACGCCGCCGCAGCCATAGTGGCCAGTGACGAGGATGTGTTTGACCTTGAGTACGTCAACGGCGTACTGGATCACCGACAGGCAATTGAGGTCTGTGTGCAGCACCACGTTGGCCACGTTGCGGTGCACAAACAGATCGCCCGGCAGCATGCCGACGATCTCGTTGGCCGGTACGCGGGCGTCGGAGCAGCCGATCCACAGGTATTCCGGGGTCTGCTGGCGGGCGAGCTTGGCGAA
The DNA here is from genome assembly GCF_001702265.1 of Pseudomonas aylmerensis. Lineage (GTDB taxonomy): Bacteria > Pseudomonadota > Gammaproteobacteria > Pseudomonadales > Pseudomonadaceae > Aquipseudomonas > Aquipseudomonas aylmerensis. Next base: position 11,169 of record NZ_MAUE01000005.1, on the reverse strand, counting down.
GAATTCGGGATCTTCCTGTTTGATCGCATCCGCCCAGCGTTCATTGTTATCAAGCAGGTCTTGTAGTTCGTTCATCAGGGAAAGCCTCAGGAATGATGCGCAGCTTTGACAGACGACCGCTCGTCCGGGTCACGCCGCCGCGAAAGAATACCGATTGCCAATTAGCTTGAATCTTTAGCGAACGACGCCTGTCCACACACTATAAGCCCCACAGCATGAGGATTGGCCATGACTGAATCACGACGTCCCTACGGCGCTACGCAGCCGGAACCGATTGATGACAACGAAGACCGCATGGGCGAGATGCGCGAGCTGGACTTTGACCAGGAAGAGCCGACGGCGGAGATCGGCGAGGAAATCCCCCGCCGTGAGCGTGAGCACCTGATGCCCGACGAGCGGGTGCGCGAGGCCGGGTTGACCGGGGCTTCAACCGATGATCATGAGTCGACGGACGATGATATGAGCCCGGAAACGCTGATCCATGAAGACGGCGCGCGGGATGCCCGGGAAGCCGGCGAAGGTGAGCAGGCGGATTGGGACCTGAGCATCGTCGATGAAGACGAGATTGGCGGCGGCAATGGCCTGGATGAGGCTGAGCTGGCGGATATCGACCCGGTAGACGGCAACCGCTGATACCCCGTCAACCTGTAGGAGCCCGGCTTGCCGGCGAGGGCGTCGTTGAGACCGCCATCGCCGGCAGGCCGGGCTCTTGCATCAATCGACCAGGGTGCAGGCCATCACGACCGCATCTTCACGGCCACCCACGGCCGGGTAATAGTCCCGACGACGGCCGATTTCATTGAAGCCATAGCGTTCATACAGGCGAAACGCGCCGGTATTGCTGTCGCGCACTTCCAGGAAACATTCGCGGGCATTGGCGGCATAGGCGCGGGACATCAGGTGTTCCAGCAGCGCCAGGCCGAGGCCACGCCCCTGGTTTTCCGGCTTGACGGTGATGTTCAGCAAATGCGCCTCATCGAGGATGATCTGCACCACGCCGTGGCCCACCTGCTGCTCGCCTTCGAACATCAGCCAGATCTGGTACTTGCCCAGCCCGTCGAGAAAGATCCCGCGGGTCCAGGGGTGGCTGAACGCCGCGTATTCGATTTTCAGCACGGCGTCGAGGTCAGCCTCGGTCATCGGGCGGAAAGATAAAGCCTCACTCATCGGTTGTTTTCCAGCGCGCCATCAGCCGGCGCATGGCTTGCCAGACATCAGCCTTACGCTGTGGCTCTTCCATTAATAATTCCAGGCCCGGCAGGGCCCACACGGAGCCCAGGCCTTCGACCTGCAGCTCGCGGTACCAGGACTCGGCATTCGCCTCGCCGGCAAATCGTACGGCGGGCAGGCCGATCAGCCACAGGCACACGCAGGGTTCATCCTCCAGGCGCGCCGAGACAAAACCCTGGACAAAATCCCGCGCGGCTTCCGGGCCCTGGTCCATGGTGCCGCGTACCAACAGCGGCCAGCGCACCGGATCGCCGACGATCTGCGGACTGTCGGGCAGGCCGGCGGCGCGCAGCATGTCCTTGAGCAGCATGTAGGCAGGATCGCGCGTCTGGAAACGCTCGCCGGTGGGCAATTCCACCAGCAGCAGGCAACGCCCGGCGCGCAGCAATTGCAGGGCAAAACGCGGCGGCGGAACCACCGCAGCCTTGACCACCGGCGCGGCTTCTTCGGCCACCACCGGCTTGGCCACCGGTGACGGGCGTGGCACTTCGATCTTGGCCCGCTCGACCGCCGGACGCGCCTCGGGAGCGGGCTTTACCACCGCGACCGGCGCGGCAGCCTCCTCGCCGGACGCTTGCAAGGCCTCATAGGGCTCGAACGCCTCCAGCAGCTCGGGCCGCGACGGCGCGGCAAACGGCAGTTCGGTGCGGGGCAGCCAATTGACCACCTGCATGGCGGTCAAGTAAGCGCGACGTCGGGACTCGATAAGCACAGCTCGGCCACTTGTGGATAAGTTAAGAGCGGGGATTCTACCGCTGTTCGGTAACAATCGCCCACTGCGCACTGACCGGCTGTGGATAAATCCCGCGTCCGATGCAGTACAATCGCGACTTTTAATCGCCAACCAGCCGGCCATTCCCATGATCGAACCCAAGCGCGTCCTGCGCGCCCTCGCCGAACACTGGGCCTTACTCGAGCCACTGTGCGAACACTTCGACCAAGGCACCCTGAGCCTCGGCGAGCTGCGCGCGCAACTGGCCGCCCAACAACTGGACAGCACGCCCCAGGACATCACCAGCCTGCTGGACGTGTGGATTCGCCTGGATATCCTGGTGCCTGTCGCCAAGAGCCCGAACCGTTTCGAGCTCAACGCCCAGATCCATGACTTCCTCGCCTATCTTCGCAAGGAGCACCGGCTTGGCCTGTGCCTGGAAATCGAAGCCTACCTGCGCCACCTCGAGCGCCTGGCCGGTTACATCCAGGACGCCTTCGACATCCGTGATGGCCATGACCTGGCCCGCCAACTGCGCCTGCTGGATATGCGCGTGCGCGACGTGCTGAAAAAACTCGCCAACGACGAACAGGCCCTCGCCGCCGTGGCCGACCGCGCCAAGACCAGCGACCGGCAGATCCCGTTGCGCCAGCGCTACGCCGAAGTACTGGCGACCTGGGATGAATACGTCGAACCGATGATCCAGCTGGTGAACGCCGACGGCGCCTTCGAACAAGGCGTGCGCAAGGTCGAGAACGTGCTGTTGCGCATGCTCACCGAGCAGCAGCGCCTCGGCCACCTGGTGGACGACGACATGCTGCTGCGCACCCACGCGCGCATCCTCGAAATGCAGACCAGCGCCCAGCTGACGTTGCGCCATGCCCGCGAGCTGCTGCTGCCGCTGCGCGAAGAAGCGCGCCGGCACAACGCCGTGACCCGTGGCGCGGCGCTGGCCTTGTCGGCCATCCGCCGCAAGGGCCTGGACGCCGTGCCGCAGGCGGCGATGCCGATGTTTACCCGGCCGCAAAGCACCTTCCTCGGCAGCGCCAGCCAGGTCGAGGCCTATGTGTATGCCCTGGCGAATTTCGAGCCGAAACCGGCGCGTTTCCCCAAGGCGCACAAATCCCACAAGGGCGACGCCCAGCGTGCACCACGTACGGTCAAGGAAATGCTCGAGCGCTGCGAAGACGCGCTGCCGATGCCGGACCTGATGACCTGGCTGCTGGAGCAGGAACCGGACGGCGCCACCGACGAATTGCTGTACTGGTTCTCACGCCTGTCCCGCGAAAAACGCTTCAAGCGCGAACGCCTGGAACGCCGCGATTACCACACGCACGAGCACCAGGTCAGCCTGCGCTCATTCGCCCTGCTCCCGGCCACGCCTGACGCCGCCGAGAACTCTGCGAGCACCGCTAATGTAAGGACTTCGCATGCATCTTGATCTATCCGAACTGTCCCAGCTGGCGCCGATCTTCCGCGAGCTGTTCAAGGGTTACCACGTCAGCCGCCGCGACCCGGAACTGTACGCGCAACTGTCGAACTTCCAGGACCAGTACCGCACGCTGTTCAAGGCCCTGGGCTTTGAGCTGGTGTGTGACACCCGTGGTTTCTACTACTTCGTGCCGGATTCGGCGATTGCCAGCGCACAGGTTAACAAGACTGCCCAGCGCCTGGCGTTGTTCACCTTCATCATCGTCGAGCACCTAGCCGACCAGGGCCGCGACCCGATTGCCGTGCTCGACGGTGGCAGCCTCGGCCGCGATGAGCTGCCATCGCTGCTGGAGAAGTACCGCGACCTGTTTATCCAGGCCGAAGTGCAGACCCAGGAAGAACTCGAAGAAAAAATCATGCGCCGCATGACCCAGCTGGGTTTTGCCAGCGAAGACAACGGTATCTATCGCTTCCTGCCGCCGATGCACCGCTTCCTCGATGTGTGCCTGTCGGTGCAACAGGACCGCGACCTCGCCGCCAGCGTGCACAGCGTGTTGCCGCTGCCGGCACCGGTGATCATCGACGAAGACAGCGATGAAAAACTGCTGAAGACCGATGACCCGCTGGACCTCAGCGACTTTGCCGACGAAAGCGAAGAAGACGCCCTGGCCCGCGCCATTGCCGAAGAACAGGAGATCGATGCATGAGCAAGGAACGCTACGGCATCCGCCGCTTTGCCCTATTGAACACCGCCGGCTACAGCTTGGGCCTGTTCCCGCTGGAAGAGCCGCTGTCGGTGTATGGCGCGAACAACCTGGGTAAATCCGCCTCGATCAACGCCCTGCAGTTCCCGATCCTGGCGCGCATGTCGGACATGAGTTTCGGCAAGTACACCCTGGAACAATCGCGGCGCTTTTACTTCGCCACCGACACCAGCTACATCCTCGTGGAAGTGTCCCTGCCCCACGGCCCTCACGTGATCGGCGTGGTCGGGCGCGGTCCGGGCGGCGGTTTCGGTCACCAGTTCTTTGCCTATGCCGGCAAGCTCGACCTGGCGCATTACCAGAAGAACGATACCTGCCTGCGCCAGAAAGAGCTGTTCACCAACCTTGAGCGCGAAGGCCTGAAAGCCTACGAACTCAAGCCGGATGAACTGCGCCGTTTGCTGGTCGGCGGTCATACGTCGATCCCGCTGGACCTGACCTTGATCCCGCTGCGCTCCACCAGCGAGCAGAGCCTGAAGACCTTCCGCGCGCTGTTTATCAACCTGCTGCACATGCGCGAAATCACCGCGGCCAAGCTCAAGCAGCTATTTCTCGATGCATTCGAACACAGCTTGCGTTCGGGCAGCGTGGACTACATTGCAGCGTGCGAAGAAGCCTTCCGCGACGTGCGACGCATGGAACAGGACTACCACTCGCTGGTGGCCGCCGGCCCGCTGGTCGAGGCGCTCTCCAATGGCGTGAAACAGCGCGACATCTTGCGCGGCAAGCTGCATCGGCTGTCGCCGCTGCTGGACTCGCTGCTGGGCACCTGGTCGGACTACGCCAGTGCACGCAAGGAAGAGCTGACGATCCAGGCCGAACACTACCGCAACGAGCAGGATGCGCTGCAGAACGACCAGCGTGGCGGCACCCAGGAGCTGATGCGCCTGGAGCGCGAGATCAGCGGCATCCAGCGCTGGCTGGGTGAGCTGTCGGTGCTCAAGCATCGCTTCGCCCTGGTGGATGACGTCAAGGTGCTCGAACAGCAACTGCTGGCGGCCAAGGATGCTCACGACGAACTGGCGGGCGCCCTGGCGCAGTCGCGGCAGTTCAGCGCCGAAGACCTCGACGAGCGCTTGCGCGACCTGGAAAAACGCCTGAAGTCGGTCAAGCAGCAGCTCGATCATGCGGACAACAACAGCTACGCCAAACTGCGCGAAGAATTCTCACAGCAGGATGTCGAGCGCCTGATGCGCCTGTTCAACAGTTCGTTGTTCAGCCTGCCATTGGGTGAGCATGGCATCACGCTGGACGAGGACGGGCAGTGGGTCAAATCCCTGGAGCTGATCCTCGATGGCTTCAAGGGCGAGCGCTTCGAAGTGCCGGGCCTGTCCATCGACATCTCGCACATCGAGCCACCGGCCTTGCAGGCCCTGGCGGATCGCGCGGCATTGCGCGACCAGAAAGAGCGCCTGGAAAAAGAACTCAAGCAACTCAAGACCCAGCAGGCCGTAGCCTCTGACCGCGCCGCGAGCAAGACTCAGACCGAGGCGCTGTATCAGCAGGTGCTGGACGCGCAGAAGGCGCTGGAAGACTTCCGCCGCGCGCAAACCCTGAGCGCCGAAGAAGACGAGAAACTGGAAAGCCTGGCGCAGATGGAAGCCGCGCAGGATGAGCTGAAGCGCTCCAGTGATGCCTTCACCGAGCGTGTCCAGCAACTGTCGGCCAAGCTGCAACTGGTCGGCCGGCAAATCGGTGATATGGAAGCCAAGCAACGCACCCTCGACGACGCACTGCGCCGCCGCCAGCTGTTGCCAGCAGACCTGCCATTCGGCACGCCGTTCATGGACCCGGTCGACGACTCCATGGACAACCTGCTGCCGCTGCTCAATGACTATCAGGACAGCTGGCAAGGCCTGCTGCGCGCTGATGGCCAGATCGAAGCGCTGTACGCCCAGGTGCGCCTCAAGGGCGTGGCCAAGTTCGACAGCGAGGATGACGTCGAACGTCGCCTGCAACTGCTGATCAACGCCTATGCCCACCGCACCGACGAAGCCCTGACCCTGGGCAAGGCCCGCCGTGCGGCGGTAACCGACATCGCGCGGACCTTGCGCAATATCCGCAGTGACTACGACAGCCTGGAACACCAGTTGGCGCTGTTCAACCGCGAGATCAACAAGCGCCAGGTGTCCAACCTGCAGAGCTTCCGCATCGTGCTGGCGCCGAACAAGGAAGCCCTCAAGCATATCGACCAGATCATCCACAGTGCCGGTCAGTATGAAGAAGGCGAGACCCTGTCGGTGTTCGACCTCAGCCAGAGCGCCGAGCAGGACAACAAGAACGAAGAGGCCAAGGAATACCTGGCCCGCCTGGTGGCCGCCAACCATAACCAGTTGGGCCTCAAGGACCTGTTCGAACTGGCGTTCGAGATCACCAAGGTGCATGGCCAGCCGGTGATCCACACCGACATCGACGGCGCGGCATCCAACGGCACCACCATGACCATCAAGGCGCTGACCAACATGTACTTGTTGCTGCACTTGATGGACCGTGACCAGGCCGGGCGCGTGCGCCTGCCGTACTACCTCGACGAGGCCGCGGATATCGATGAAAAGAACCAGGCGGCGCTGCTCGAAACCAGTCTGCAATTGGGCTTTGTGCCGATCCTTGCCAGTGTGAAACCGCAAGTGTCTGCGCAAGTGGCGATCGACCTGGAAGGCGGCAGCGGGCCGAATGGGATCTACATTGATGAGGCGGACTGGAAGTACATCCGTCGTCACGATGTGGTGAAGGCGACGGTGAATGTGCAGGCGGACGAGCCGGAGCTGGATGAAGTCTGATCGGCTGCAGTGAAATGCAAAAAGGCCGCGATCTTATGGATCGCGGCCTTTTTTTTGGTGTTGCTGAGGGCCTCATCACGGGCAAGCCCGGCTCCCACAGTTGACCGGGTTTTCCTATAAGAATGCAGTCGAATGTGGGAGCCGGGCTTGCCCGCGATAGCCTCGCCTCGGTTTACTTGCCGAGCGGAATTTTAGGCGCCCAAGTCAGCCATTCCTCTTCGAACTTGTCGAACAGCGGGAAGGTTTGCTGCGGCCGTGCAGCGTTGCCCATGCGCTCGCCGTCCGGCGTGGCGAAAGCGATACCGCCGGAGACCAGGGTCTCCAACGACTCGGTGCGTACCGTTGCGCCTTTGAACAGGCCAAAATCGAGACCGAAACCGCTGGTGTTCCAGAAGCGGCTGCCACCGCGTACCAGCGGCGCGTACTTCGGCTCGATCAGGATGTGGATCAGCACGCGGTCGGCGGTCTGGCCCAACTCGTAGCCGGTGACTTTGCCCACGGTGACTTCGCGGTAAGTCACCGGTACGCCTTCCTTCAACGAACCACGCCGTGCGGCACTGAGTGTCAGGCTCAGGCCTGCCTCTTGGTGGGCCGCTTCAGGCGGCTGATCCAGCGCGACAAAGCTCTTCTGTGGACCGGCATTTTTCGCCGCTGGCTGCACCTCGATGTACTGCCCGGTAACCAGGGTTTCCAGGTTGGAGGTTTTCATCAGGCCCAGCTCAGGCTTTACCACCCAGAACTGGCTACCGACACGCGCGATGCGATCCGCCACTTGGGTGATGCGCGCGCTGAGCAGCACCGACTGCATATCGGCGCTCAGGTCGACGCTCTCGATCTTGCCGACATCCAGGCCTTTGAAACGCACCGGCGTGCCAGGACGCATGCCGTCGGCGCGGTCGACCTTGATGGTCACCAGGGTGCCGCGTTGATTGGCGGCCTCGCGATCGGCAAAGAGACGGAAGCGCGGGATGCGTTTTTTCAGCGGCACATTGGGTTCCGGGGTTTCGAAGGCGATACCGCCGGCCATCAAGCTGGCCAGGGATTCACTTTTCACCTGGATGCCGCCAGTGAGCCCGCCGGTCAGGGTGACGCCGCTGGCATTCCAGAAACGCGTCGAGCCGTTGACCAGGTTTTCGTATTCCTTCTCGATATGAACGCCGATCACCAGTTGCTTGTTCTTGCGCGAGAACTGATAGCTCTGCACCGAACCGACCTTGACCTGTTTATAGAGAATCGGGCTACCGACATCCAGGGAACCGAGGTTGTCAGTGAACAGCACCATGTGCAGGCCTGGAGAGCGCAGGTCCAGCGGCGGTGCCTTGGCCCGCGCAACGAATTCGCGTTGCGGCGCGCTGCCTTTGTCACCAGGGCGAATGGCGATGTAGTTACCCTTGACCAGGGCTTCCAGCCCGGTGATGCCCGCCAGGGAGATGGAGGGTTTGACCACCCAGAACTGGGTGTCCTGCACCAGGTAGTCTTCGGCCAATGGGTCGAGCGTCAACTCGGCATTGGCGCTGGACAGGTCCGGATCGATCTTCAAGGTTTTCAGGCTGCCGACCTGGATGCCTTTGTACATGACGGGCGTACGGCCAGCCTGCAGGCCTTCGAAGTCGGTGAGCTTGACCTTGACCTTGATGCCAGCAGCGGCGGCGTCGAAGTCTTCATACAAGCGGAACGGCAGGCTCGGATCAGTCGCCGGGCTGTCCTTGCGGTTCTCCGGCGTGGCGAAGGCAATACCGCCGGCGACGATACTGGAGAGCGACTCACTGCGTACTTTCACGCCGGAAAGGTTGGCGTCGATGCTGATGCCGCTGGCGTTCCAGAAACGTGTGTGTTTGCGCACCAGGCTCGCGTAGGTCGGCTCGATGTAGACCTTGATCTCTACGGTGCTCTGGTCCTCGGAAAGCAGGTAGCTTTTGACCTGGCCAACCTGGATCTGTTTGTAGAACACTGGACTGCCACGGTTCAGCGAGCCGAGGCGATCGGCCTTGATGGTCAGGTGCAGGCCGGGCTTGGCGTCTGACAACGGCGGCTCTTCGGAGAGCGCCTTGAATTTGCGCGTGGGCTCACCATCACCCGGGCTGGCGGCGATGTAATTACCCGACACCAAGGTTTCCAGGCCGGTAATACCGGCGAGGCTGACACTCGGCTTGACCAGCCAGAAGCGCGTATTGGTCTTGAGATATTGGTCGACGTCCTTGTTCATCTCGATGGTGGCAATCACCCCACGGTTACTGCCCTCGTCGTCCAGGGCCAAGGTCTTGACCTTGCCCACGGACATACCTTTGTAGACCACTTCCGTTTTGTTGGCCTGGATACCTTCGCCACTTTCAAAGCGCACCTGGATCTCGATGCCCTGTTGGGAATAGGCGCGCCACCCCAACCAACCGCCGATGATCAGGGCAATCAGGGGTAACACCCAAATGGCCGACCAGTTGGAGGCCGGGCGGGTTTTAGCTTTAGGCAAATCACTCATGGTCGTCGTCCGACTCCGTGTTATCCCAAATCAGTCGGGGATCGAAAGTTACTGCGGCAAGCATCGTCAAGATCACCACACTGGCGAACGCCGCGGCGCCGAGGTTTGCCTCGACACTGGCAAGTCGCCCAAAGTTTACAACCGCCACCAGAATGGCGATCACGAAGATATCCAGCATGGACCAACGTCCAATGAATTCGATGAAGCGGTACATCACAATGCGCTGTTGCGCGGACAGCGGCTGGTGGCGCTGTACGGAGAACAGTAGCAGGCCAATGCCTACCAGCTTGAACGTGGGCACCAGGATACTGGCGATAAATACCACCGCCGCAATGGGAAACATACCGTGCTGCACCAACTGGATCACACCGGCCATGATGGTACTGGGATCACCCTGGCCGAGGGAATTGATGGTCATGATAGGCAGCAGGTTGGCGGGGATATACAAAATGGCCGCCGTGATCAACAACGCCCAGGTGCGGGTGAGGCTGTTTGGACGCCGGGCATGGATCAGCGCACCGCAGCGAGTGCAGGTTTGCTCATCGGTGTCCGCTGCCTGTTTGTTCAACTCGTGGCATTCGGTACAAATCAGAATGCCTGCATCAATCGCCCGCATGATCATCCTCTCCTGACAACGCTTGCCAGATCTGGTGGGGCGACATCACCACCTCAAGCAGTACCTGAACCATTAATAGACTGACAAAACACACGAGCCCCAAGCCGACCGTGATAGAGGCCATGTCGGCGAGCTTTACGATCGCCACCAGTACGCCCATCAGGTAGACCTCCAGCATCCCCCAGTCTTTGAGGTGGTGGTAAATGCGGTACAGCAACAGCCCATAGCTGCGGCCCACCTTCCAACGAATGCTGAGCAGGACTGCGAGCTGGCAGAGCAGCTTGAGCAAGGGAATCCCCATGCTGCACAGGAAGACAACGGCGGCGACACCTTGCATGCCGGTATCAAACAAGCCGACCACGCCACTCCACACGGTGTCTTCCGAGGACTGCCCGAGTAGATTGAGCTGCATGATGGGCAAAAAGTTCGCGGGGATGTACAGCAACAGCGCCGCGAGCACCAAGGCGAGACTTCGCTCAACGACATTGTGGCGGTGAGCGTACAGCTCGTAACCGCAACGCGGGCATTGGGCTTTTTCGCCAAGGGCAAGCTTGGGTTTGCGCATCAGCAAGTCGCACTCATGGCATGCCACCAGGTCGTCCAGTGGTAAATCCGACACCTCAGGGGCATCAACCGGATCGGGCATAGATAGGGCTCTGACTCTAAAAAAGGTTAGGTGCCTATTCTAGTGGTCTGGTTCAGAAATAACTGTGCAAATTTGTCGGGGCTTGGGGACCCACATAGACATACCGGATAGGGGGAGTCGCGGGGTTAGGACGGCTTGAGCTGATGGCGGGGGCTGCGGCCACCCACTTACTTTTCGACCGCCCAAAACAAAACCCCTGTCTGCGTTAGCAAACAGGGGTTCTGGAATTTAATCTTGACGATGACCTACTCTCACATGGGGAAACCCCACACTACCATCGGCGATGCATCGTTTCACTGCTGAGTTCGGGATGGGATCAGGTGGTTCCAATGCTCTATGGTCGTCAAGAAATTCGGGTACTGAGTCGTGACCATGTGGCCTCGCTTCAGCAAATTGGGTATGTGATAGCTTTCGGTGTTTTGTGAACGTCGAACTTTCGGTTCATTTCGTCTTCACACACCGCAATCTGGTGCTCTTATGCCTTTCAGCTCGAAGCAAGCAAATTGCTTGGGTG
>NZ_MAUE01000004.1 GCF_001702265.1 Pseudomonas aylmerensis | reverse complement strand
ACTTCAACCACTTGCGCTTCCGATCTCTCGTTAGCGGGAGGCGAATTCTACAGCGTTACACGCTGCTGTCAACACCTCTTTTTCTCCGCTTTCGACCGAGAAGATCGAAACGTTAATAGAGCCAAACAACACTGCTCTACCAACTCCTTCTGGGCTTCGATGAACTGAAGCAAGTCGCTGTCGAATCTCGCGTAACTCTTTGTTTACCAAGGAGTTTTCCGTTTCGACTGCGCCGGAAGTGGGGCGAATTATAGACTTCCAGAATCTGCCGTCAACACCTTTTTTCACATTTCTGTCATATCGGTCAAAAGCCCCCAAAAACGCGAAAGCCGGCCCCAAGGGGCCGGCTTTCTACTTACCCAGCCTTACAGGCTAGGGAAGGCAAACTGCGACGCTTCATGACTGGCGCGCTGCGGCCAACGCTGGGTAATCGCCTTGCGACGGGTATAGAAGCGCACGCCATCCGGCCCATAGGCATGCAAGTCGCCAAACAGCGAACGCTTCCAGCCACCAAAGCTGTGATACGCGACCGGCACCGGCAATGGAACGTTCACACCGACCATGCCCACTTCAATCTCGTCACAGAACAGCCGGGCCGCTTCACCGTCACGGGTGAAGATGCACGTGCCATTACCGTATTCGTGATCGTTGATCAGTTGCATCGCCGCTTCCAGGCTGCTCACCCGGACCACGCACAGCACCGGCCCGAAGATCTCTTCCTTATAGATACGCATCTCAGGCGTCACGCGGTCGAACAGGCTACCGCCCAGGAAGAAGCCCTCTTCATGCCCGGCAACACTCAAACCACGCCCGTCGACCACCAGCTCAGCACCCGACGCCACGCCGTCTTCTATATAGCCACTGACTTTATCCCGTGCCTGCCCCGTCACCAACGGCCCCATATCCAGGCCGCAGGACGTGCCCGCACCAATCTTCAGCGCCTTGACCTGCGGCACCAGCTTGGCGATCAACGCATCCGCCACCTGATCACCCACGCACACCGCCACCGAGATCGCCATGCAACGCTCGCCACACGAACCATAGGCCGCGCCCATCAACGCGCTGACCGCGTTATCCAGGTCCGCGTCCGGCATCAACACCGCATGGTTCTTCGCGCCGCCCAGTGCTTGGACGCGCTTGCCGCGCTTGGTCGCCTCGGCATAGATGTATTCGGCAATCGGCGTCGAACCGACAAAGCTCAGCGCCTTGACTTCCGGTGCCTCGATCAACGCATCCACCGCGCCCTTGTCGCCGTGCACCACGCTCAGCACGCCTTTGGGCAAACCGGCTTCCTGCAGCAGTTGTGCAATCAGCAGCGTCGAACTCGGGTCGCGCTCGGACGGCTTGAGGATGAAACAGTTACCGCAGACGATCGCCAGTGGGTACATCCACAGCGGCACCATCGCCGGGAAGTTGAACGGGGTAATGCCCGCCACCACACCCAACGGCTGGAAGTCCGACCACGCATCAATGTTCGGCCCGACATTGCGGCTGTACTCACCCTTGAGAATCTCCGGCGCCGAGCACGCGTACTCAACGTTCTCGATCCCGCGCTTGAGCTCACCGGCAGCATCTTCCAGCGTCTTGCCGTGCTCTTCACTGATCAACTGCGAGATGCGTGCTTCGTTCTGCTCCAGCAATTGCTTGAAACGGAACATCACCTGGGCGCGCTTGGCCGGCGGGGTATTACGCCAGGCTGGAAACGCTGCCTTGGCCGAGTCGATCGCCTGTTGAATGGTTTCACGGCTGGCCAACGGCACCTGGTGAATGACCTGGCCGGTGGATGGGTTGTAGACGTCGGCACTTCGACCGCTGTCGTTGACCAACTCACCGTTGATCAAATGCTGGATAAGGCTCATGCAGGGCTCCTGAAAAGTTGTTCTATATAGAAGGAGAAATCAGTCGATCTTGTTCAGCACTTCGCCGACCGCATCGAACAGACGATCCAGGTCCTGCGGCTTGCTGTTGAAGGTTGGCCCGAACTGCAGGGTATCACCGCCAAAGCGCACGTAGAAACCGGCCTTCCACAACGCCATGCCGGCCTCGAATGGACGCACGATCGCATCACCGTCACGCGGGGCAATCTGGATCGCACCGGCCAGGCCATAGTTACGGATGTCGATCACGTTCTTGCTGCCCTTCAAGCCGTGCAGCGCATTCTCAAAGTGCGGGGCGACTTCGGCTACGCTCTGCACCAGGTTTTCCTTCTGCAGCAGGTCCAATGCCGCAAGGCCGGCAGCGCAGGCTACCGGGTGCGCCGAGTAGGTGTAGCCGTGAGGGAATTCCACCGCGTACTCAGGCGTCGCCTGGTTCATGAAGGTCTGATAGATCTCGCTGCTGGCAATCACCGCGCCCATCGGGATCGCGCCGTTGGTGACTTGCTTGGCGATGCACATCAGGTCCGGGGTCACACCGAAGCTGTCGGCGCCGAACATCGAGCCGGTACGGCCGAAACCGGTGATCACTTCGTCGAACACCAACAGGATGTTGTGCTGGTCGCAAATCTCACGCAGACGCTTGAGGTAGCCCTGTGGCGGTACCAGCACGCCGGCGGAACCGGCCATCGGCTCGACAAACACGGCGGCGATGTTCGACGCGTCATGCAACTCGATCAGTTTGAGCAGCTCATCGGCCAAGGCAATCCCGCCCTGCTCCGGCATGCCACGCGAGAACGCATTGCTCGCCAGCAAGGTGTGCGGCAGATGGTCAACATCCATCAAGCCCTGGCCAAACAGTTTACGGTTGCCGTTGACGCCGCCCAGGCTGGTACCGGCGATGTTCACCCCGTGGTAACCACGGGCGCGGCCGATCATCTTGGTCTTGGTGGCCTGGCCCTTCAGGCGCCAGTAGGCACGCACCATCTTCACCGCCGTGTCGGCGCACTCGGAACCGGAGTCGGTGAAGAACACGTGGTTGAGGTTGCCCGGGGTCAGATCGGTGATCTTTTCTGCCAGCTGGAAAGACAACGGATGACCGTATTGGAAGCCCGGGGAGTAGTCCAAGGTGCCCAACTGCTTGGCGACGGCTTCCTGGATTTCCTTGCGGGTGTGCCCGGCGCCACAGGTCCACAGGCCCGACAGCGAATCGTAGACCTTGCGGCCCTTGTCATCCGTCAGCCAACTGCCCTCGGCGGCGACGATCAGCCGTGGGTCACGCTGGAAGTTACGGTTGGCCGTGTAGGGCATCCAGTGCGCATCCAACTTCAGTTGGCTGGCCAGGGACGAAGGGGCGTTTTCGGGCATGTTCATCAGCAAAACCTCGCAGGGCAAAAGGCAGCGTCGGGATTGAAAAGCGTTGTTGCAGCTAAATTGCCACGAGGATAAAGTCGGTGAAATCCAACTCTTCTAACCTTCAGTCAGGCCTTTACTAAACTATGAGCAGCCGTCGACCCGATCCTCTGGCCCAAGTCAGCGACTTCGATATTCGCCTGCTGCGCATCTTTCGCAGCGTGGTCGAGTGCGGCGGCTTTTCGGCGGCGGAGACCGTACTCGGTATCGGCCGCTCCGCGATCAGCCAGCAGATGAGCGACCTGGAGCAGCGGCTCGGATTAAGACTCTGTCAGCGCGGCCGCGCCGGTTTTTCCCTTACCGAAGAGGGCCGTGAGGTCTACCAATCGGCGCTGCAGCTATTAAGTGCCCTGGAAAGCTTTCGTACCGAGGTCAACGGCCTGCACCAGCACCTGCGCGGTGAGTTGATCATCGGCCTGACCGACAACCTGGTCACCCTGCCCCACATGCGCATCACGCACGCGTTGGCGCAGTTGAAGGAACGCGGTCCGGACGTGCAGATCCAGATCCGCATGATCGCGCCCAATGAAGTGGAACAAGGGGTACTCGACGGCCGCCTGCACGTCGGCGTGGTGCCCCAGGCCAGCGCCCTCTCCGGCCTCGAATATCAGCCGTTGTACAGCGAACGCTCGCTGCTCTACTGCGCCGTCGGCCACCCGCTGTTCTATGCCGATGACAAGCAACTCGACGACGCGCGCATCGACACCCAGGACGCCATCGCCCCCACCTTCCGCCTGCCCGCCGAGATCCAGGCTCATTACCAGGCGCTCAACTGCACCGCCAGCGCCTCCGACCGCGAGGGCATGGCGTTCCTGATTCTGACCGGTCGCTACATCGGCTACCTGCCCGACCACTACGCCAGCCTGTGGGTGCAACAAGGCCGACTGCGCGCGCTGAAACCGACTACACGTTTTTACGATTTGAGCCTCGCATCGGTCACGCGCAAGGGGCGTCGCCCTCATTTGGTGCTGGAAAGTTTCCTGGAAAGCCTGGCAGCAACGCGCTAACTCGGGGCCTGCGCAAAAAGCTGAGCAGTTGGACAGTTTTTTGCAAGGGTACGAGGACCTTGAACCGTCCGCCTCGAGTTGCCCGCCATGCCACCAGAATCCACCAGCCCCAGTGACCTGATCTACGGCCTGAATGACCGACCGAAACCGCTGCCCTCCCTGCTGGCCGCCTTGCAACATGTGTTGGCCGCCTTCGTCGGCATCATCACCCCGCCGCTGATCATCGGGTCCACGCTGGGCCTTACCGCCCACTTGCCCTACCTGATCAGCATGGCTTTGATGGTGTCCGGCGTAGGAACCTTCATCCAGGCACGCAGGCCATTCGGCATTGGCGCCGGGATGATCTGCCTGCAGGGCACCAGCTTTGCGTTTCTCGGCGCGGTGTTGTCCGCAGGGTTCCTGGTCAAGCAACGTGGCGGCAGCCCGGAAGACATCCTGGCGATGATCTTCGGTGTGTGCTTTTTCGGCGCGGCGGTACAAATCGTGTTGAGTCGTTTCATCGGCCAGTTGCGCCGGGTCATCACCCCGTTGGTCACAGGGATTGTCATCACGCTGATCGGCATCAGCCTGATCAAGGTCGGCATCACGGATTTGGGCGGCGGCTTCAATGCCCCGGACTTCGGCGCCCCGACCAACCTGGCGCTGGGCCTGTTCGTGGTACTGACGATCATCCTGCTCAATCGCTCCAACACGCCGTGGGTGCGCCTCTCGGCCATCATTATCGGGTTGGCCCTCGGCAGCCTGGCGGCATGGTTCAGTGGCAAGCTGGTGCCACACGCCCTGCCCGATTTGCCTCTGGTCAGCCTGCCGATACCGTTTCGCTTCGGCTTCAACTTCGACTGGAGCGCATTCCTGCCAATCGCGCTGATTTATCTGATCAGCAGTATCGAAACCGTGGGCGACCTCACGGCCAACTGCATGATCGCCCGTCAACCCATCAGCGGCCCTGCTTATATAAGCCGGCTTAAAGGCGGCGTGCTCGGCGATGGCGTCAGCTGCATGATCGCCGCCACCTTCAGCGCCTTCCCCAACACCACCTTTGCGCAGAACAACGGCGTGATCCAACTCACTGGCGTGGCCAGCCGTTACGTCGGGCTGTACATCGGCGTGGTGCTGTTCGCCCTGGGCCTGTTCCCGTTGATTGGCGCGGTGCTGCAGCAGATCCCCAAGCCGGTGCTGGGCGGTGCGACCCTGGTGATGTTCGGCAGCGTGGCCGCCGCCGGCGTGCGCATCCTGGCCCAGGCGCCGCTGGACCGACGCAGCATGCTGATCATCGCCACTTCATTCGGCGTCGGCCTGGGCATTGCCGCCCAACCCAACCTGCTGCACTTGATGCCCGTCCTGGTGCAGAACCTGTTCGACTCGGCCATCACCAGCGGCGGGCTGACGGCGATTGTGTTGTGCCTATTACTGCCGGAAACCAAAGCGACCTCGGTTGCCGCAAACCGCGCGTCGGAAAGCGACAGCCTGGAACCGCTTTGACGGTTTTATTGCATCGGGACTTGTCTGAGGCTTGAGGGTGGGTTATCTGTGCACACGTCGCCATCATCGATCAGCACGGAAACCTCCATGAGCCTCGAAGTTCCTGCCCACAGCAACCCCGCCGGTAAACCCGCCAGCCGCATTCGGCAAAAGAACGAACAAGCGATTCTCCAGGCTGCTGAAGATGAGTTCGCGCGCCATGGCTACAAAGGCACCAGCATGAATACGATTGCCGCGAGCGCCGGGCTGCCCAAGGCCAACCTGCATTACTACTTCACCAACAAACTGGGCCTGTATATCGCGGTGCTCAGCAATATCCTGGAGTTGTGGGACAGCACCTTCAACGCCCTGACCGCCGATGACGACCCGGCTGTAGCCCTCACCCGCTACATTCGCACGAAGATGGAATTCTCGCGGCGCCAACCCCAGGCCTCGCGGATCTTCGCGATGGAGATCATCAGCGGCGGCGAATGCCTGACCGAATATTTCAGCCAGGACTACCGCGCCTGGTTCAGTGGCCGGGCGGCGGTGTTCCAGGCCTGGATGGATGCCGGCAAGATGGACCCGGTCGACCCGGTGCACCTGATCTTCCTGTTGTGGGGCAGCACCCAGCATTACGCCGACTTCGCCACCCAGATCTGCCGTGTCACCGGGCGCACCAAGCTGACCAAGCAAGATATGGAAGACGCCGGGACCAACCTGATCCACATCATTCTCAAAGGCTGTGGCGTCAAGCCGGCCCCCTGAAGACGCGACTTATGCCTTTCACGCTTACCGGCCTTTGCGAGTTTCGCGAAGAAATTCGCAAAAGCCGCTTTATCACCCTCGCCGCACCGATCACCAGCCCGCAGGACGCCCAGGCGTTTTTCGAGCAACACAGCGACTTGAACGCCACGCACAACTGCTGGGCCTGGAAGCTCGCCGATCAATACCGCAGCAATGACGACGGTGAACCTGGCGGCACCGCTGGGCGGCCGATCCTTGCGGCCATCGAGGCACAAGGATTCGATCAGGTCGCCGTGCTGGTGATCCGCTGGTACGGCGGCATACAACTGGGTACCGGCGGCCTCGCGCGCGCCTATGGCGGCGGCGCGAATAAATGCCTGCAGGCCGCCGAGCGCATCGAGCTGATCAGCCGCGTGCCGCTGAGTTGCGCCTGCAGCTTCTCCGAACTGAACCTGGTCAAGCTGCGCGTCGCCGAACTCGGCGGGCTCGTCGTCGAGGAAAACTTCACCGCCCACGGCGTGGAGCTGCAACTGGCCCTGGGCGAAACCCAGATCGACACCCTGCAAACCCAGCTCGCCGACTTGAGCCGAGGACGTATCCTGCTGCAACGCTGAAACTGCTACTGTTGTGCACTGAATTCCCTGAACCGCGATTTCAAAGGAAGCCCTTCATGTCTACGCCAAAAACCGCACTGATCATCGGCGCCTCGCGCGGGCTGGGCCTTGGCCTGGTCAAGCAATTGCTCAAGGATGGCTGGGACGTGACCGCCACCGTGCGTGATCCGAACAAGGCCGATGCCCTCAAAGCCGTCGGCCCGGTGCAGATCGAGAAGCTCGACATGGACGATCAACAAGCCGTGATCGCCCTGAACCAGCGCCTCAAGGACCGCACCTTCGACCTGCTGTTCGTCAACGCCGGCGTCAAGGGCCCCGCCAATCAGGAGCCTGGTCATGCCACCCTGGCGGAAGTCGGCCAGCTGTTCTACACCAACGCCGTGGCGCCGATCAACCTGGCCCAGCGCTTTGTCGGGCAGATCCGCAAGGACAGCGGTGTGCTGGCGTTCATGAGTTCGGTGCTGGGCAGCGTGACCATCCCCGATGGCTCGGACCTGGCGCTGTACAAGGCGAGCAAGGCCGCGCTCAACTCGATGACCAACAGCTTTATCACGCAACTCGGTGACCACAAGCTCACTGTGCTGTCGCTGCATCCGGGCTGGGTGAAGACCGACATGGGCGGCGAAAACGCGCATATCGATGTCGACACCAGCGTGCGCGGCCTGGTGGACCAGGTGAACGCCTACACCGGCAAGGGCGGCCATCACTTCATCGACTACAAGGGCGACACCATCGCCTGGTAACGCCACTCCACTGTGGGAGCGCTTGCCGGCGATGGTCTCAAAAGCAGCGCGTTCCTACAGATAGACCCGAACATAGACTACAAGTAGACTCTGCACCTCGCCCTCACCGGCGACCCTGGATCAGCAGACAGGGCAACACTGAGCTGGCAAACCTGAACCCATCATTCAGAGGAGCCGGCCAATGCCTGCGACCCGTATCTGGTTAAAAAACCCCCTCGCGATTTTCACTGCCAACGGCCTCGACGCCCGTGGCGGCCTGGTGCTGCAAGACGGTGTAATCACCGAGCTGCTGCCCCTGGGCCAAGCCCCCGCACAACCCTGCGCGCAGGTGTTCGACGCGCGCGAACACGTGATCCTCCCGGGGCTGATCAACACCCACCACCATTTCTACCAGACCCTGACCCGCGCCTGGGCGCCGGTGGTCAACCAGCCGTTGTTTCCCTGGTTGAAAACCCTGTACCCGGTATGGGCACGGCTGACCCCGGAAAAACTCGCGCTGGCCACTAAAGTTGCACTCGCCGAGCTGCTGCTCTCGGGCTGCACCACGGCGGCCGATCACCACTACCTGTTCCCCGACGGCCTGGAAAATGCCATCGATGTACAGGTGCAAAGCGTGCGCGAACTGGGCATGCGCGCCATGCTCACCCGCGGCTCCATGAGCCTGGGCGAAGCCGACGGCGGCCTGCCGCCGCAGCAGACTGTGCAACAAGGCCAAGTGATCCTTGACGACAGCCAACGCCTGATCCGCGAATACCACCAGCGGGGCGACGGCGCGCAGATCCAGATTGCCCTGGCGCCCTGCTCGCCGTTTTCCGTCACGCCGGAAATCATGCGCGCCAGCGCCGAACTGGCCGACCAACTCGATGTGCGCCTGCACACCCACTTGGCGGAAACCCTCGATGAAGAAGACTTCTGCCTGCAGCGTTTCGGCCTGCGCACGGTGGACTACCTCGACAGTGTCGGCTGGCTCGGCCCGCGCACCTGGCTGGCCCATGGCATTCACTTCAACCCGGATGAAATCGCGCGCCTGGGAGCGGCCGGTACCGGCATCTGCCACTGCCCGAGTTCGAACATGCGCCTGGCGTCGGGCATCTGTCCGACCCTGGACCTGCTCGCCGCCGGCGCGCCTATCGGCCTGGGCGTGGACGGCTCGGCCTCCAATGATGCCTCGAACATGATTCTCGAGACCCGCCAGGCCCTGTACATCCAGCGCCTGCGTTATGGTGCCGAGAAGATCACGCCAGAAGGCGTACTGGGCTGGGCGACCAAGGGCTCGGCGCAGCTGCTGGGGCGCACGGATATCGGCGAGCTGGCCGTTGGCAAACAGGCCGACCTGGCGCTGTTCAAGCTCGATGAGCTGCGCTTCTCCGGCAGCCACGACCCGATTTCCGCCCTGCTGCTGTGTGGTGCGGACCGTGCGGACCGGGTGATGATCGGCGGCCAGTGGCGTGTGATCGACGGGCAGGTTGAAGGCCTGGACCTCAAAGGCTTGATTGCCGATCACAGCCAGGCGGCGCGTGAACTGATCAACCCAATTTAACGGAAGAAACGCCATCAACATGTGGGAGCGGGCTTGCTCGCGAATGCAGTAGATCAGTCAGCTTATGCATCGACTGACACACTGCCTTCGCGAGCAAGCCCGCTCCCACACTGGTTTCCAGGGTGCTCTGTAGAACCGTTTACAAACCCAGCAACGACAGCATGATAAACGTCGCAAACAGCACAAAGTGGGTCATCCCTTCGATAGCGTTGGTTTCGCCATCGTTGAGGTTGATCGCGCTGACGATCAGCGTGATAAACACCATCACCGTCTGCACCGGCGTCATCGCCATCTGGAACGGCTGGCCGGTGTAGAGCGCCATGGCCTCCATGACCGGCACCGTCAGGATCACCGTCGACAAGGATGCACCCAACGCGATGTTGACCACCGATTGCATGCGGTTGGCCAGGGCGGCGCGCAAGGCCGTCAGGATTTCCGGTGCCGCTGAAATCGCCGCGACCACAATCGCAGTGATGACCGGCGGTGCTCCCGTACCTTCCAGGCCCAGGTCGAGCGTCTTGGACATCACCTCGGCCAGTGCGCCAATCACAATCACGCCAAACACCAGGGTGCCGATGGAGAACGCCAGGTTCACCGGCGGCGCCTGCTCCTCTTCCGGCAGTTTCTTGCGACGCTTTTCCGGGTAGCTGTAGCTGAAGAAATAACTGTGCGGCCCTACCTGCATTCTCAGGAACAGGGTGTAGAGCACCACCATCGCACCGATGGTGAAGGCCGAGTAGATTTTCCAGTCGGCCTCGGGGATAAATTCCGGCACCACCATCGACACGCCCATGGCGGTGAGGATCATCACGCTGTAGGTACGTGCCGAATCATCGTTGTAGGACTGTTCGCCATGCTTGATGCCGCCCATCAACGCCGCCAGGCCGAGGATGCCGTTGATATCGAGCATCACTGCCGAATAGATGGTGTCGCGCACAAGGGTCGGCGACGGCTCATTGCTCATCATGATCGCCAGGATCACCACTTCCACCAGTACGGCGGCGAGGGTCAGGATCATCGTGCCGTAGGGGTCGCCGACCTTTTCCGCCAACTGCTCGGCATGGTGCGCCACGCGCATCGAGGCCACTACGATAAACGCGATCAGCACCACGCCGGCCAGCAGCGCGACCATCTGCCCGCTGTGCAGCATCCAGTGCTCCAACGGGTAGGCGGCGATGGCGGCAATCAGCGCCAGCAACATGAATTTTTCTTGCTTGAGGGATGTGAGCATTCCGGGCCTTTTAGGACGGCAAATCAGTCATTGATGGGGTACAGACTGCGTCACGCCGCTAACGTTTCGTTACACCTTAGTTCACGCGGCCCTTGCGCGAACCCACCAAAACTCTTCTGCCGGTCAGGTTTTGCCGATTATTTCAGTCATCACCTGTAGAATGCCGCCATTGCACCTGATGAGAATTATAGAAATGTACGATTGGCTCAACGCCCTGCCCAAGGCTGAATTGCACCTGCACCTGGAAGGCTCGCTGGAGCCTGAGCTGCTGTTCGCCCTGGCCGAGCGCAACAAGATCGCGCTGCCGTGGAACGACGTTGAAACCCTGCGCAAGGCCTACGCCTTCAACAACCTGCAAGAGTTTCTCGACCTGTATTACAAGGGCGCCGACGTGCTGCGCACCTCCCAGGATTTCTATGACCTGACCTGGGCCTACCTGCTGCGCTGCAAAGAACAGAACGTGATCCACACCGAACCGTTCTTCGATCCGCAGACCCATACCGACCGTGGCATCCCGTTCGAAGTGGTGCTCAACGGTATCGCGGCGGCCCTCAAAGATGGCGAGCAGCAACTGGGGATCACCAGCGGCTTGATCCTCAGCTTCCTGCGCCACCTGAGCGAAGCCGAGGCCGAGAAAACCCTCGACCAGGCGCTGCCGTTCCGTGACGCGTTCGTGGCCGTGGGCCTGGACAGTTCGGAAATGGGCCACCCGCCGAGCAAGTTCCAGCGCGTGTTCGACCGTGCTCGCCACGAAGGCTTCCTCACGGTTGCCCACGCCGGCGAAGAAGGCCCGCCCGAGTACATCTGGGAAGCCATCGACCTGCTGAAAATCCAGCGTATCGACCATGGCGTGCGCGCCATCGAAGACGAACGCCTGATGCAGCGCATCATCGACGAGCAGATCCCGCTGACCGTCTGCCCGTTGTCCAACACCAAACTGTGCGTGTTCGACGACATGGCGCAGCACAACATCCTCGACATGCTCGAGCGTGGCGTGAAGGTGACGGTGAACTCGGATGATCCGGCGTACTTCGGCGGCTATGTCACCGAGAACTTCCACGCGCTGTACACCTCGCTGGGCATGACCCAGGACCAGGCCAAACGCCTGGCGCAGAACAGCCTGGACGCGCGACTGGTAAAACCCTGACGGTGCCGGACGCGGGCTTGCTGGCGAAGGCGGCAGATCAGTCAAACACCGAGTGACTGACACGCCGCCTTTGCGAGCAAGCCCTCTCCAACGGCGACCTCTTCACCTCAAGCCTGCTCCGGCGCGGCGAGCCGAGTGATTTCCGCCAGCCCGGTATCGCTGACCAGCAAGGCGCGGGACTCGTTGACCGCGCGAATCCAGCCCGACTGCACAAACAGTTGTAGCAACCCTGCACCCAACGCCCCTCCCAGGTGCGGTTGGTGCTGGCTCCAGTCAAAACAATCGCACACCAGCGGTGACGCCAGCGCCGGCGTGAAAATACCCAGCCTCGCCAAGCGCTGCGCGCCCTTGAACGTGACGTCGGTGCGCTGCTCAGCGCGCTCGATCCACCCTGCGTCGATCATCCGCTGATACACCCCCGCCGCCAGCTCGCCGCCCAGGTGACCGTGGCATAACCGTGCGTGGCGCAACGACGCAGGCGCCATCAAGGCCGGCGGCGACGACTCGGGGGCAGAACGCATGGCACTGGCCATGGTCGTCGTGGCCAGGGCATCGATGGCGCTGCTGACGTCCGCTGCCGCCATGCGAAACAGCCGCTGGCCGCGTCGAGCTTCGACCCGCAGCAGGCCGCTGCCGGTCAGCCGTGCCAGGTGTGCAGTGGCGGACGCCGGTGACAGCTCGGCGAGGGAGGCCAGTTCGGCGCAAGACTTGGCCGAGCCGTCCATCAATGCCCATAGCATGGCGGTACGCTTGGGCTCGGCGAGCAAGCTGGCGATCTGACTGATGCAAGGTGCCTGTTCCATCTATCCACTCCCTGTTGAATCATTTATCTGCTGCGGTTGGTGCCGAAGTATAGGTGCGCAAACCAGCGGTTCCGCGACGTCCGACAGCACGGATAGGGACAGGCTCTGAGTGAAATTTCCTGCTTTGATGGAGGCTACTGCGAAGCGCGCGGGCGTTCTGGCCTTTGCGCGGTCAATGTCGCACAGCGAGCCACAAGCATTTCCCGCAGCAGGTTGATGGGTTTACTCAACTGCGCACGGTGCGCGCACAGCAGATTCAGTGGCGTTCGCTCGCCGCGCAGCTCCGGCAGGATCAATCGCAGGCGCCCGGCCAGCACATCGGTGCTCACATCCAGCCATGACTTGTAGGCAATGCCCACGCCAGCCACAGCCCAGCGTCGCACCACGTCGGCGTCGTCGCTGAAACGATCACCCGAGACCGTCAGGCTGACTTCGCGCTTGCCGTCGTGGAAACTCCAATGGTCGTGGACGCGGCTGCCGAGCATGTACAACAGGCAGTTGTGCTGGGCCAATTGTTCCAGGTGCCGGGGCTCCCCGTGGCGTGCGAGGTAGCTGGGCGCGGCACACAGCACTCGAACATTCTCGGGAGCCACGGGCAGCGCAATCAGGCTTGAGTCCTCCGGCTCGCCATAACGCAAGGCGATATCCACCGGCTGGCGGAACAGGTCGGCGATTCGATCACCCAACAATAAACGTACGGTGAGTTGCGGGTGTTCACGCTGGAACTCATCCAGCCACGGCAGCAGCTGGTTGCGACCGAAATCCGACGGCGCCGACAGTTGCAGCACGCCGCTGACATGGTCCTGGCCGCTGGCCAACAGGCGCCGCCCCTCATCCAGCGCGCCCAACGCGGCGCGCGCGTATTCGAGGAAACCCTCGCCTTCGGCAGTCAGGCGCAGGCTGCGCGTGGACCGGGCCAGCAGGCGCGTGCCCAGTTGCTCTTCAATCCGCTTGAGTGCTGCGCTGGCCACGGCGGGCGACAGGTCCATGACCCGCGCTGCAGCCGAAAGGCTGCCCAGGTCGGCTGCGCGAACAAACAACTGCAAATCGTCAAAACGCAGCATGCATCCCATCCATTATCAAAATTTCGTTGAAACAGACTGCTGTTTTAGCCGCTTTTATCTTCACGGGAAATAGCCAATCATCTGTGCATCCCGTTCATCACGTGTCTGGAGTTGCCATGTCCACTGCCTTTAACGTCATTGCCACGCTGATCGCCAAGCCCGGCCAACAGGCCACCCTGGAAACCCTGCTGCGCGGCCTGCTGGAACCCACCCGCCTGGAAGCCGGTTGCGAGCAATACGACCTGCACCAGGACCTGCAGCACCCCGAGACCTTCTACATGCTCGAACGCTGGGCCGATGACGCCGCGCTGGCCGACCACGACCAGAGCGCACACATCCAGAGTTTTCGCGCCAAGGCCGCCGATGTGATCGAACACTTCGAACTCAAGCGCCTGAAATTTCTCGCCTGATCACTGCCCTTTTTCCGGAGCCATCATGAAAGCCATTGCCTACTACGCATCCCTGCCGATCAACGATCCCAGCGCCCTGCAAGACATCGAACTGCCAGCACCGGTCGCCGGTCCACGCGACCTGCTGGTGGAAGTCAAAGCCATCTCGGTCAACCCGGTGGACACCAAGGTGCGCCAGAACGTCGCCCCGGAAAACGGCGACGCCAAGGTGCTGGGCTGGGATGTGGCCGGTGTGGTCAAGGCCGTCGGCAGCGAAGTGACACTGTTCAAGGCCGGCGACAAGGTGTTCTACGCCGGCTCCCTGGTGCGCCCAGGTGGCAACAGCGAATTGCACACTGTGGACGAGCGTATCGTCGGCCATATGCCCAAGAGCCTGGGTTTTGCCGAGGCCGCCGCGCTGCCCCTGACCGCCATCACCGCCTGGGAACTGCTGTTCGAGCGCCTGCAGGTACGTGAGAGTAAAGAGGACGAGGGCCAGAGCCTGCTGATCGTCGGCGCGGCCGGTGGCGTGGGTTCGATCCTGACCCAGTTGGCCAGCCAACTGACGGCACTGAAAGTCATCGGCACCGCCTCGCGCCCGGAAACCCAGGCCTGGGCCAAGGACCTCGGCGCCGACCTGGTGATCGACCACAGCCAACCGCTGAGCGAAGCGCTGAAAGCCGCCGGCCACCCGCAAGTGACCCACGTTGCCAGCCTGACCCAGACCGACCATCACCTCGAACAACTGGTGGAAGCCCTGCAACCCCAGGGCAAGCTGGCACTGATTGACGATCCCAAGGCGCTGGACGTGAGCACACTCAAGCGCAAGAGCCTGTCGCTGCACTGGGAGTTCATGTACACGCGCTCGATGTTCGAGACCCCGGACATGATCGAGCAGCACAACCTGCTCAACCGCGTGGCCGAGCTGATCGACGCCGGTACCTTGAAAACCACGGTGGGCGAGCACTTCGGCGTGATCAACGCCGAGAACCTGCGCCGCGCCCATGCGCTGCTGGAAAGCGGCAAGGCCAAGGGCAAGATCGTGCTGGAAGGCTTCTAAAAACGGTCTGTCAGCGTCGTCCCTTATTCCTGTAGGTAAGGGACGACGCCGCTAGTCAGAGAGTTGATCTTTGTCATATTTGTGAGCGTATTCGGGTTTATATTGGCCGCCTTTGCCACGATTCTTTTACGTGAGGAAGTCAGCAATGAAAATCCTGATAAAAGCGTTAGCAAAATCCCCAGGCAATAAATGGCAGGTTCGTCTCGACGGCGACGCGTTTACGTTTCGCAGTGAAGCCGAGGCCCGAGCCTTTGCCAACACCCTGCAAGCCCGTATCCAGGCACCCCACCGTTTCCCGCTCAGCCAGCAACGTTCCGCCGCTGGCTGACCCGCATTTCAGGCCTGCGCCTGCAGGGCCCTCGCCCGTTGCAGGCGCTGGGTCGACATCGCAATCGTCACCGCCAATACACCGCACAAGCTGATGACCATGGCCATCGGCATCGCCGTGCCGTCATGCAACACGCCGACCAGCGACGCGGCGCCCGCCGCCACGCCGAACTGGATGCAGCCGAGCAACGCCGAAGCACTGCCCGCCCGGGCGCCCTGCCCAGCCATGGCGCAGGCCGAGGTGTTGGGCAAAATGCAGCCCAGGCTCGCGATGCAGATAAACAGCGGCACCAGCAGAGGCCACAGCGCGTCGGTGCGCAAGGCTGCGATACCCAACAGCGTCAATGCGGCCAGCATGTAAAGCCAGACCGTGCGCGACAGCAAAAACGCCGGGCCGCGCTTGGCGAGCAGGCGTGCGTTCACCTGGGCCATCAGGATAAAGCCGGCGGCGTTGGAACCGAAGACCCAGCCGTAATGCTCGGCGGGCACGCCATACAGCTTGATAAACACGAAAGGCGAACCGGCGATGTAGGCAAACATCCCGGCAATCGAGATGCCGCCGGTCAGCGCATAGCCGAGGTAGACCCGGTCTGACAGCAGCGAACCGTAGCGACGCAGCGATCCAGACAAAGGCTGGCGTGGTTGATGGGCCGGGAACGTCTCGGGCAAACCCACGGCCACGGCGACGGCGGCCATTACGCTGAAGATCGACAGTGCCAGGAAAATCGACTGCCAGCCCCACAAGCCGACCATCAGCCCACCGGCCAACGGCGCGAGGATCGGCGCCAGGCCAGTGACCAGCATCAGTTGGGAAAACACTTTGGCTGAGCCCACCGCATCACATTTGTCGCTGACCACCGCGCGGGAAATCACCATGCCGGCGCAACCGCCGAGGGCCTGCACGAAGCGCGCGCCGATCAGCCATTCCAATGACGGTGCAAAGGCGCAGGCGAAGGAGGCCAGGGTAAACAGGGTCACGCCGCTCAGCAGCGGGCCGCGCCGACCAAAGCGGTCCGCCAGCGGACCGTAGATCAATTGGCCGATGGCCAGGCCGCCGAAATACACCGCCAGGGTCAGCTGGATGTGTTTTTCGTCGGTCGCGAACGCAGTGGCCATGGCTGGAAAGCCCGGCAGATAAAAATCGATCGCCAGCGGCGCGAAGGCGCTCAAGGCACCCAGAATCAGGATTATACGGAGGTTCATCAGGCACCCAAGTGTGTCGGCAGCCCGACAGTCTAGCCGCGCTTGGGTGCATTTAACACGATAGCTCGCTAACTATTTGAGCGGGTCAGGCGAGCTTGGCGGTGTAGCCTTCTTCACTGATCAGGCTGATCACCTGCTCGGCAGACAGACGGCTTTCCACCCCCACTTCCTTCGCCGCCAGGTCGACCTTCACGCTCGCGGCCGGGTCCTCGTTCTGCACCGCCTGGGTGACGGCCCGAACGCAATGGCCGCAGGTCATTCCTTCAACGCTGAATACTTGCATGACATGACTCCTTTGATGAGGTTAAACCCAGTCTCGACCTTGCCACGATGGCAAGGTCAAGTTCCAGGATGATCTGCCGGGCTGGTATTCGGCGGCGACGTCGGCCAAGCTTCACTCATCTTTGATTCAATCCACGGAGCATTCGCCATGCGCTGGTCGTTTTTTGGCCTTGTCGGCCTGATGAGCTTGTCTGCCATTGCGCCCACGGCCAGTGCCGCAGAAGACTATGCGGTGCTGATCATTTCCCGCGAACGCCTGGAAGTGCCGACCAATTGCGAAATCGGCCTATATATCCAGGACCAACTGGCAGGCCGGCTGTTCCAGGAACAATCCACCTCGTTCAACTTGCCCGCCGGCAATGTGTCGCTACGCCTGAAGCTGTTGCCGGGCCAGTCCCCGGGCTGCCTGCCGGGCATGCTCGCGCCGCCGGCGCAGAACATCACGCTGAAGGTCGGCGACGTACGCAAATTGCGCATCGCGCAGGGCCCGGACGGTATGTACCTCAAGCCTGCCGCACTGGAATATTAAAGGCGCTTGACCTTCCCCACAGGTCAAGGTTGATCCTAGGGGCAACTTCTCCTGGAGGACTGCCCCATGAATGGATCCACCACCTTTGACCTGCCCATCGGCGGCATGACCTGCGCCAGCTGCGCCGGGCGCGTCGAACGCGCGCTGGGCAAAGTGCCGGGGGTGCAAAGCGTCAGCGTCAACCTGGCCAACGAACGCGCGCATGTTGAAGTGCTCGGCCAGATGGACCCGAACGTGTTGATCGCCGCCGTCGACAAGGCCGGCTACAGCGCCAGCCTGCCCCAGAGCGAAGCCGCCACCGAGGTCGACCAGGCCCGGCGCCTGCACCGCGAGCGCTGGGCATTGCTGCTGGCGATCCTGCTGGCGCTGCCGTTGGTGCTGCCGATGCTGGTGGAGCCTTTCGGCCTGCACTGGATGCTGCCGGCCTGGGTGCAGTTCGCGCTGGCGACGCCGGTGCAGTTCATCTTCGGTGCGCGTTTTTATATCGCCGCCTGGAAAGCCGTGCGCGCCGGTGCCGGGAATATGGACTTGCTGGTGGCCATCGGCACCAGCGCCGGCTACGGCCTGAGCATTTATGAGTGGCTCACCGCACCGGCCGGCAGCATGCCCCATTTGTACTTCGAGGCCTCGGCCGTGGTAATTGCCCTGGTGTTGCTCGGCAAATACCTGGAAAGCCGCGCCAAACGCCAGACCGCCAGCGCCATCCGCGCCCTCGAAGCGCTGCGCCCGGAGCGCGCGATTCGCGTGGTCGACGGCCGCGAGGAGGACGTCGCGATCAACGCGCTGAAGCGCGGCGACCTGGTGCTGGTCAAGCCCGGCGAACGCTTCCCGGTGGACGGTGAAGTGGTCGACGGCCAAAGCCACGCCGACGAAGCGCTGATCAGTGGCGAGAGCCTGCCGGTGCCAAAGCAGCCGGGCGACTCGGTCACCGGCGGCGCCATCAACGGCGAAGGCCGCCTGCTGGTGCGCACCCTCGCCTTGGGTGCGGAAAGCGTATTGGCACGCATCATCCGCCTGGTGGAAGACGCCCAGGCCGCCAAGGCTCCGATCCAGAAGCTGGTGGATAAAGTCAGCCAAGTGTTCGTGCCGGCGGTGCTGGTGCTGGCGTTGATCACGCTGGTGGGTTGGTGGCTGTACGGCGCCTCCCTGGAGACGGCAATCATCAACGCGGTGGCGGTGCTGGTGATCGCCTGCCCATGCGCCCTGGGCCTGGCCACACCGACGGCGATCATGGCCGGCACCGGCGTCGCCGCGCGCTACGGCATCTTGATCAAGGACGCCGAAGCCCTGGAGCGTGCGCACGCCGTGAGCGCCGTGGTGTTCGACAAGACCGGCACCCTCACCTCCGGCACGCCAAGAATTGCGCACCTGGCGGCGGTGGATGGCGACGAAGCATCATTGCTGCAGCACGCCGGTGCCTTGCAGCGCGGCAGTGAACATCCGCTGGCCAAGGCGGTGCTGGATGCCTGCCGCGAGCGAGGGCTGGATGTCGCCGATGTGAGCGCCAGCCAAGCGCTGACCGGGCGCGGCATTGCCGGCACCCTGGCGGGCCGGCAACTGGCGCTGGGTAACCGTCGGCTGCTGGAAGAAAGCGGTTTGAACGCCGGTGAACTGTCCGGCTCCGCCACCGCCTGGGAAGCCGAAGGCCGGACCTTGTCCTGGCTGATCGAGCAAGGCCCGCAACCGCGTGTGCTCGGGCTGTTTGCCTTTGGCGATACGCTCAAGCCGGGGGCGCTTGCGGCCGTGCAGCAACTCAAGGCGCAGCAGATCAGCAGTCATCTGCTCACCGGTGACAATCGCGGCAGCGCCCGCGTGGTTGCGCAGGCGCTGGGCATCGAGGATGTGCACGCTGAAGTGCTGCCCGCCGAAAAAGCCGCCACCGTCGCCGAGTTGAAAAAAACCGGCGTGGTGGCGATGGTCGGCGACGGCATCAACGATGCCCCGGCCCTGGCGGCTGCCGACATTGGCATCGCCATGGGCGGCGGCACCGACGTGGCGATGCATGCGGCGGGTATCACCTTGATGCGCGGCGACCCGCGCCTGGTGCCTGCCGCCCTGGAGATCAGCCGCAAGACCTACGCAAAGATCCGCCAGAACCTGTTCTGGGCCTTTGTGTATAACTTGATCGGCATTCCGCTGGCGGCGTTCGGCCTGCTCAACCCGGTGCTCGCGGGCGCGGCCATGGCCTTGTCCAGCGTCAGCGTGGTCAGCAATGCCTTACTGTTGAAAACCTGGAAACCCAAGGACCTGGAGGATCAACGCCCATGAACATCGGCCAAGCCGCCCGCCAGAGCGGGCTGAGCGCCAAGATGATTCGCTACTACGAATCCATTGGTCTGTTGAAAGCCGCCCACCGCACCGACAGCGGCTACCGCGTCTACAGCGGCGACGATTTGCACACACTGGCGTTTATCAAACGCTCACGGGACCTGGGGTTTTCCCTGGAGGAAGTTGGCAAGTTGCTGGCCCTGTGGCAAGACCGCCAACGCGCGAGCGCGGACGTGAAAGCCCTGGCGCGCCAGCACATCGATGAGCTCAATCAGAAGATTCTGGAGTTGGGGCAACTGCGCGACACGCTGCAGGACCTGGTGGAACATTGCCAGGGCGATCATCGGCCGGATTGTCCGATTCTCAAGGAATTGGCTTCGGGCAGTTGCTGCGCCTGACTGAGCTTTACTCGCCCCAGACAGAACAAAATGTGGGCGGGAGCCGGGCTTGCCCGCGATGCAGGCACCTCGGTATGTCAGTCACACCGAGGTGATGCGATCGCCGGCAAGCCAGCGTCTACACCAGCCTGCTCCCACAGTTTTGCGGGATCACTGCAGCCAAGGCGGCGGCGGTGGCTCGTCGGGTACTTTGCTCGGTGGCGCATCGTCCGCCGCGCGAATCGCCTGGCGACGCTCTTCATCCAGGCGCGCCGCTTCGATCTCGCGGATCACTCCGCCGACATCCGCCAGCTCTTCCGGTTCGTCGAACTCACCGGTCAACACGCTGGCCGGGTGCAAGGTGCCGGCTTCGTAAAGCGCCCACATCTCCTTGGCGTACTTGGTCTTCTTCAGCTCCGGGGCAAAACGGCCGAAGTAGGACGCCATGTTGCCCACGTCACGCTCCAGCATGCTGAACGCGTGGTTGTTGCCCGCCGCATCCACCGCCTGAGGCAGGTCGATGATCACCGGCCCGGTTGGCGTGAGCAGTACGTTGAACTCGGACAGGTCACCGTGCACCAGGCCGGTACACAGCATCAGCACGATCTGGGAGATCAGGAAGGCGTGGTATTCGCGCGCCTGGTCCGGCTCCAGCACCACGTCGTTCAGACGCGGTGCTGCATCGCCGTACTCGTCGGCTACCAGCTCCATCAACAGCACGCCTTCAAGGAAGTCGTACGGCTGGGGCACGCGAACGCCCGCACCGGCCAGGCGGAACAACGCCGCCACTTCAGCGTTCTGCCAGGCATCTTCGGTTTCTTTCTTGCCGAACTTGGAGCCCTTGGCCATGGCCCGGGCCTGCCGGCTGTTACGGACCTTACGGCCTTCCTGGTATTCGGACGCCTGACGAAAACTTCGTTTGTTCGCCTCCTTGTAAACCTTGGCGCAACGCAATTCGTTGCCGCAGCGCACCACATAAACAGCTGCTTCTTTACCACTCATGAGTGGGCGCAGCACTTCGTCGACCAGACCGTCTTCGATCAGGGGTTCAATGCGTTTAGGAGTCTTCATCAGCTTTTATTGTGGGTCCTTTATTACCAAATACGCGTATGGCACTCGTTATACGGCAATCGGCTCGCCGGTGGGAGAGGCTACCGACCTCTGACCCGTCAAGAATGCATCCAATATGCCAATTTTTATCGCAATCAGCGTTCGATGATCGCCGTGACCCCTTGCCCGCCCGCCGCACAGATCGAAATCAGCCCCCTGCCCTTGCCCGCCGCGTCGAGCAACTTGGCCAGATTGGCGACAATGCGCCCGCCCGTGGCGGCAAACGGGTGGCCGGCTGCCAGGGAGCTGCCCTTGACGTTCAGGCGGCTGCGGTCGATGGCGCCCAACGGTGCATCCAGCCCGAGGCGGGTCTTGCAGTAGTCCGCGTCCTCCCAGGCCTTGAGCGTGCACAACACTTGGGCAGCGAAGGCTTCGTGGATCTCGTAGTAATCGAAGTCCTGCAGCGTCAGGCCATTCCTCGCCAGCAGGCGCGGTACCGCGTAGACCGGCGCCATCAACAAGCCTTCGGCGCCGTTGACGAAATCTACCGCAGCCGCCTCGCCATCGCGCAAATACGCGAGGATCGGCAAGCCGCGCTCCTGGGCCCAGGCCTCACTGCCCAGCAGCACCAGGGACGCACCGTCGGTGAGCGGCGTGGAGTTGCCAGCGGTGAGCGTGCCCTTTTCGCTGCGCTCGAAGGCAGGCTTGAGGGCGGCGAGTTTTTCCAGGGTCAGGTCGGGGCGCAGGTTGTTGTCGCGGGTCAGGCCGAGAAACGGCGTCAGCAAGTCGTTGTGCCAGCCTTCGGCGTAGGCGGTGGCCATTTTCTGGTGACTTTCCAGCGCCAGTTGGTCTTGCTCGGCGCGTGGGATCTGCCATGCCTGCGCCATCAACTCGCAATGCTGGCCCATGGACAAACCGGTGCGCGGTTCGCCATTGCGCGGCAGTTCGGGCTTGAGGTGATGAGGACGAAGTTGTAACAGGAGTTTTAATTTGTCCGCCATGGACTTGCTGCGATTGGCCTGCAGCAGGAGCTTGCGCAGCCCTTCATTCACGCCGATCGGGGCGTCGGACGTGGTGTCGACCCCGCCGGCAATCCCGCATTCGATCTGGCCCAGGGCGATCTTGTTGGCCACCAGCAATGCGGCCTCAAGGCCGGTGCCACAGGCCTGTTGAATGTCGTAGGCCGGGGTTTGCGGCGACAGGCGCGAGCCGAGCACGCATTCGCGGGTGAGGTTGAAGTCGCGCGAATGCTTGAGCACCGCACCGGCAGCCACTTCGCCCATGCGCAGGCCGTGCAGGTTGTAGCGCTCGATCAAGCCCTCCAGGGCCGCAGTCAGCATCGCCTGGTTGCTCGCCGTGGCATACGGGCCATTGGAACGGGCGAAAGGAATGCGGTTACCGCCAATGATCGCTACACGGCGCAATTGAGTCATGAAAAGCTCCCTCGGTCTGTTATGGGCTGGCTGCTGTGGGCTGGATAACAGAGCCTAGTCGAACGACTGCTACCCTGGGATGGTCAACCCTTTGAACCCCAGTCTTCGGAGAGCGTTCCATGTCTGACCGTTATATCGACTTCGCCAACTCAAGCCTCGGCCATCGCCTGGTCGCTGCCATTGGCCTGCCGTCACCGGTACGCCTCGAACGCTGGCAAGCCGGGCGCCTGCGCCCGGTAGAAGGGGCATTGTTGCTCGGTGGCGGCGCGCTGGCGGCCAAGGTGCTGCCGTTTGCCAATAAACTCACTGACGCGATCTACAGCTACGGCACCGACGCCTCGACCGCCCCGGCGTGGATTCCCGGCCACGGGCCCAAACTCAAGGCGGTGGTGTTCGACGCCAGCGACTTGCAGCACACCGACCAGCTCAAGCAACTGCGTGAGTTTTTCCAGCCGCTGCTGAAAAACCTGGATAACAGTGCGCACCTGGTGATCCTCGGTCGCGCGCCGGAAAGTCTCGGCGATCCGTTTGCCGCCAGCGCCCAGCGCGCCCTCGAAGGCTTCAGCCGCTCACTGGCCAAAGAGTTGCGCAACGGTGGCGTGCTGCAATTGCTCTACGTTGGCGAGGGCGCCGAAGACCAGCTGGAAGGTGCGCTGCGGTTTTTCCTGTCGCCCAAGAGCGCCTACATTTCCGGCCAGGTTATCCGCCTGCAGGCCTGTGACACGCCGGTCGAGGACTGGACGCGCCCACTCGCCGGGCGCAAGGCGCTGGTCACCGGTGCCGCCCGTGGCATTGGTGCGTCCATCGCCGAAACCCTGGCCCGCGACGGGGCCGAGGTGATCCTGCTGGACGTGCCCCAGGCCAAGACCGATCTCGAAGCCCTGGCCGCGCGCCTGGGTGCACGTTCCGTGCTGCTGGATATCTGCGCCGAAGACGCCGCCAGCCAGTTGATCGAACACCTGCCCGACGGCCTCGACATCCTGGTGCACAACGCCGGGATCACCCGCGACAAGACCCTGGCTAACATGACCCCGGAATACTGGGACGCGGTGCTGGCGGTCAACCTGAATGCCCCGCAAGTGCTGACCAAGGCGCTGCTCGACAGCGGCACCCTGCATGACAACGCGCGCGTGGTGCTGCTCGCGTCCATCAGTGGGATCGCCGGCAATCGCGGGCAAACCAATTATGCCGCGAGCAAGGCCGGGTTGATCGGCCTGGCCCAGGCCTGGGCGCCGCTGCTCAAAGAACGGGGGATCAGTATCAACGCCGTGGCCCCAGGCTTTATTGAGACCCAGATGACCGCGCATATTCCGTTCGCCCTGCGTGAGACCGGGCGCCGCATGAGTTCGCTCGGCCAGGGCGGCTTGCCACAAGACGTCGCCGAAGCCGTCGCCTGGCTTGGCCAGCCGGGCTCAGGAGCGGTCAGCGGGCAAGCGCTGCGGGTGTGTGGGCAAAGTCTATTGGGAGCGTGAGCATGCAATGGCAGACAGTGGGCAGTCCCCCGTTTCTCGCGCCGCTGTACTGGCGCGCCGCGCTCAAGCGCAAGATCACCGGCACTGCGTTGCCCGAGCAGGGCTTGCGCTGCCGGGTCAGTGTCAATCCCAAAGCGGTCGCGGCGTATCGCAAGGTCTGCGGGTTTGCCGACAGCGCAGTGCTGCCGGCGACTTATCCGCACATCCTCGCGTTCGGCTTGCAGATGCAGTTGCTCACGGCCAAATCGTTTCCGTTTCCGCTGCTGGGGTTGATTCACCTGAGCAATCGCATCCGTATTCATCGTCCGCTCGGCGGTATCAGCGACCTGTTCATTGGTGTGCATGCGCAAAACCTCAAGCCGCATGCGAAGGGCGCAACGTTTGACCTGGTGACCACCGTCGAGGATTCCCTCGGCCTGCTGTGGGAGGCCGAGAGCCGCATGCTCTGTCGCGGCGTAAAACTGGAAGGCGCAGCGAGCGACGAGGCGCAATCGCCCCCCACCCAGGTCAGCGAAGTGAGCCGCTGGAAAGCCCCGGCCGATATCGGCCGCCGGTATGCGCGGGTGTCCGGCGACTACAACCCGATCCATCTCAGCGCGCTCACGGCCAAGCTGTTCGGCTTCCCCCAGGCCATCGCCCACGGACTGTGGAACAAGGCGCGCACCCTGGCGGCCTTGGGTGAACACCTGCCGGCCGCGAACATCGAGATAAACGTCGAGTTCAAGAAGCCGGTACGCCTGCCCAGTGAGGTCACCTTATGGGCCAGTGCGCCCGGGTCCAGCGGGGAGTTCGTGTTGAAAGGCGCGGGTGACATTGAACACATGGTGGGCAAATGGCAGCCAATCGCCTGAACAACCACTGATTAATTGTATATATACATCCTGGGTTATAGCGGACTTTATTAAGTCCGCTTTTTTATTCAACTCCTTGATTTTTAAAATATATATATCTTGATACATCCACCCCTTATACCCTTGGTATTAGTCGCTTAACCGGTACATCCGCGCCGTATATAAATCGTTAATACCAAGTAGAGCATTGTGAGAAAGAGCGCCCGGGCTTGTTATAGCCACACGGACAAACGCATCGCTATCCCTAGAAATAGCGAGCGTTTGAGACAACCAAGGTTGTACAGGTGCAAGGAACTCAATCATGAAAGCTCAAGTAGTGTTTTGGAAAGCAAGTACCGCGCTGGCCCTGGCAGTAGCAATGACGCTCGGCGGCTGCAGCAGCGGTGGTGGTGGGCATCACAGTGGCGGCTCCGCTTCCTCACCGGACGCATCCACTGGCGGTGGCGGTACCGGCGGCGGGGGTACTGGTGGTGGCGGCACAGGAGGTGGCGGTACCGGCACCACCAGCACCCTGGTCACGGCTAACGTGGCTGATACCCTCGGCGATACCGTAACCGGCCTCGGCGGCACTGTCAGCAGCCTCGGTACCACACTCGGCAGCCTGCCGATCGTGGGGGCTACCGCAGGTGGCCTGGTAACCTCTGTCGGCACCGCTGTCGGCAGCATCGGCACGGGCGTTTCGGATGGCCTGGGCACACTGGGTACCGACAGCAATGCACTGGGCAAAACCGTGGCCGGCGTGGCCAACGGAGTCGCCGATCTCGGCACCGGTGTCTCCACGACCGGTCAAAATGTGGCGACGCTGCTGGGGCAAGTGCCCGTGGTCAGCGGTGCCGCCCCCGTAGTCGGCAATGTAGTGGGCAAGGTCGGCAACGCCGTGACCATGCTCGGCGACACACTCAGCACGGCGAGCACCACCGGCCCACTGGGCTCGGTCACCAACACCGTCGGCGCGAAAGTACTGGTGCCCGTGGTGTCCCTGGTGGAAAAAACCACCGGCAAAGTCGGCACCACCACTGGCCTGGATACGCCTGTCGGCGGCCTGCTGCAAAAAGTCGGCGATACCGTTGACGGCCTGGGCGATAAAGTCGCCGATGCCGGCGGCACCGGCAACCCTGTCACTGGCGCTGTGGGCAATGTGCTCAATGGCGTGGGCACCGTGGTCGGTAAAGCCAGCGGCTATGTCGACCCGGCTGACGACAGCAGTGGCGGCAGTGGCGGCGGCACGGGTGGTGGCACTGGCGGTGGCACCGGGCAACTGGGCCTGGCGGAACTCATCGGTGGTGTGATCGCAGGCGCCGGCAGCGGCCTGGATGCAGGCAGCAGCAATGGCGTGGTCAGCGCGACCGGCGTCACTGGCGTCAAAGCGGGCGGTACCGTGGCATCGCTGGGTACCCTGCTGGGTGGCAGCGGCACACCGAACACCGCAGCAGGCGCACCGGTTGCTGCCCTCACCAATCAGGTCGGCGGCGCCCTGAACCCTATCACCAGCGGCGTTACCAGCCTGACCCAAAACGTCGGCAACGCCACCGGCCTGGGTGCTCCCGTCAACGGCCTGGTGACCAATGTCGGCGGCGCCGTCAGCAGCCTGGGCGGCAAAATCAGCGGCACTAACGCCAACCCGGTCACCAACGCCTTGGGCGGTACCGTGAGCGCAGTAGGCGGCACCGTGGCCTCGATCGGCGGCCTGGTGACCGGCGGCACCAACACCGGCGGTGGTTTGCTCGGCGGTGGCCTGAACCTGGGAGCCGGCGCATCCGCCTCCGCAGGTGCAGGTGCCAGTGCAAATGGGGGTCTGCTGGGCGGCCTGATCGGTGGCCTTACCGGCAAAAAATAGAATTGCACCTGGCCGATTAGACGGCCTCACCTACAGCGCCTACGCTTGGTTGAGACGAGAGACCCCAATAAGTCTCTCGTCTTTTTTTATGGGTCAATGATCGATCCCTGAAAACACCCGAACCGCGCCCCCAGAGCCCGGCGGGACCCTGCAATACGCTGCTGCAGTTTTGACCATGGAGTGTCCTATGCGCGCTTTGACGCCGTTGTTATTGCTCACCCTCAGTGCTTACGCCCACGCCGATACCCTACCCAGCTTCCTCAATAGCAACGACACCATTCGCAACCTGCCCGTGCCCAACCTGCCCGCCGATGCGTATCGACCGGCGACCCCGCAGACCCAGTTGCCCACCCCCGCTGCCACCGCTGCGCAACCCCTGCTGATGGACACCAAGGTGACCATTCGCAAGCTGCAGATCGACGGCGGCACGGTCTACCCGCTGAAGGAAGTCGCCCAGGCCTTCGAACCCCTGATCGGCCATGAAACCAACCTGGCGCAATTGATCGAAGCCACCCGCAGCATCACCCGCCGCTACCAGGAAGACGGCTATTTGCTGTCCTACGCCTTCCTGCCGGAACAACGCTTTGAAGGCGGCCTGGTGCACGTGGTGCTGGTCGAGGGTTATATCCGCGATTACGACCTGCAAGGCGACATCGGCTCGGTGTCGGCCTACGTCGACAAACTCGCGGAAAAACTCAAGGCCGAACGCCCGCTCACCCGCAAGACCTTCGAGCGCTACACCACGCTGATGAGCGCCATTCCTGGGGTGACCCTGCAGGCGCAGGTGCCGCCGCCCGGCACCACCGATGGCGGCACCCATATGCAAATCACCGCCAGCCGCAAACCGTTCACCACCAGCATGAGCCTGAACGAGGCCAGCCGTGGCGGCACGCAAGCGCTGCTGACGGCCACCAGTAATTCGTGGACATCCATGGGGGAACAACTGAGCCTCAGCGGGCTGTTCCCACCGGGCGACGACAAAGAGCATTACTACCGTGCGGCCTACAGCCAGTTCATCAATGCCGAGGGCACGCAGTTGGTGTTGTCGGGCGAGCGCTACCGCGCCGACCCACGCACCAGCCTGCAATTGGGCGACGGCTTCGAACTCAAGCCGCACCAGGAAATCGACCGCTACTCCATCGGCTTCAGCCACCCCGTGATCGCCTCGCCCAACGAGTCCCTGAGCCTCGGCGCCCGCTACTACGCGGTCGACCAGACCACCCGCTACAAACTCGAAGGTTTCCCCCAGCGCCTGGAGCTGCAAACCGACCTGCGCGCCTTGGCGTTCGAGGGTGATTGGCGCAAGGCCGATACCACCCAATTGCGCATCCTCAGCGCTGGCCTGTACCAAGGCATCAACGGCATGGGCGCCAAGACCCGCAGTGACTTCGGTGGCCTCAAGCCGGACCTCGATTTCTTCCGCCTGCGCCTGTCCGGCGTGCAGAGCAACAAGCTCTTCGATAACTGGCAAGGCGTGTTGTCCGGCGCGCTCTACTGGAGTGATGACACCCTGCCCGACAGCGAGCGCGCCACCTTCGGTGGACAGAACTTCGCCCGTGGCTACCCCGATGACCAGGGCTCGGGCGACAAGGGGTGGGGCGTGGCGTATGAGGTCAACTACAGCTACAACCGCGCCGGCGAATGGGTGCGCATCCTGCAGCCTTATGTGGTGTTCGACCGCGCCAAGACCTGGTTCAACGACCTGCCGATCAAAGGCAACAACATGTCATCGGCCGCCGTCGGCCTGCGCTTCGGTGACGCCAAGTACTACAACATCTCCCTGGAAGCGGCCAAGCCGATGTCGGAAGTGGCGCTGGACAACTTTGATCGGCGTCCGCGCTACACGTTGAGCTTCAGCTACCAACTCTAAACCTCGCACCGCGCTCACCTGCCAGGTGGGCGCAACCAGCCGCGCGGGCGATCTCACGGACGCCAGCACCGGCAAGGCGACCGCTACTCAGTGGATTTCTTTGCGAGAGGGAACAGGTTGTTCAAGGTATCGATCAACCGCACCAGGTAGATCGGCTTGCGGAACAGGTCGAGCACTTGCAGCCGCAGCATGTCGCTGACGTCGTCCATCTCGGCATGGCCCGACATGACAATCACCGGCAGGTGCGAGCGTGAGGTGTGTTCGCGCAGACGCTTGATCAAGGAAATGCCACTTTCCTCGGGCATGCGCAGGTCAGTGATGACCAGGGCAATGTCAGGGTGGAGTGTCAATTCTTGCAGGGCGAAGGTGACAGAGTTGGCGGTAAAACAGACAAATCCCTCGTTACCGAGGGACTCGGCAAGTTCGATCAGGGCGTCTTCTTCATCGTCCACCAATAAGATTTGTTGGCGACCCGAAGAAGATGCGCTCATGACCGTACCTGCCCGTGGATGAAGGGGGTGGCTTTACACTTTAACTCAGGTCACCGTGGTCATCTTGTTGGCAATACCGTTGAACACCGAGGCGATCTTGGTGCCCAGCCCCGAGCCTGCACCGACAATAACAATCGCCACCAGCGCCACGATAATGGCGTATTCAATACCTGACGCGCCCTCTTTGCGTTTGAAGAATAGTTGTGTCTGAACATAGAACTTCAACATCAGGTCAAGGAACATAAGACTTCTCCCTAAGAACGCCACTGAAAGCCGAAGGGCTCTAGATCCAGATAATCACGGCGTGCCACTAGAGCATTGTCAACAAACCCCAGGCTCACAACTGTAATAACGCATTAATCAGAAAGTATTAGTCACAACGTTGGCGCCATAAACCCGCTGTTCAAAAGGCAACGCCTTGGCGTGCAGATAAATTTTCTGTCAGGTAATGGCATTTCGTCCTAGCTGAGCTACCTTCAAATAGCCAAATCGTTAGTTGTTCATCACAGCCAGGTTGCGAATTAACTCGATTGGATTAACGAGTGTGTAATGCAACGGGAAAGGGAGAGCCGTCATGAACAGTCGTATCAGCATGGTCCTGGCCGGCTTGTTGCTGATCGGGGCATTGATTGCAGGGTACTGGGGGCTGGTACTGAGTCGCTCGCCGGAGCCCGTCACGGCACCCACCGCACCTGTCGTTTCCGTGGAAAAAACCGTCGCTGCCGTCGAAGACCAGAACCGCACCCCCGTCGTGGTATTGGTGCATGACGTCCCTGCTTTCGTACCACTGACCGCTGCTGACCTGGCCGTGGAAAAACTGCGCACCGTACCCGCCGGCAGCCTGACGCAACTGGACCAGGCGATCGGACGCAAACCGCTGCGCATGCTGGCTGCGGGCACCTGGCTCAACGAAGAGAGCTTCAACGCCGGCGGCCCGCTGGCCCGCATGATTCGCCCAGGTGAGCGGGCGCTGGCCGTCGCGGTGGATGAAGTCATCGGCGTCGCCGGCCAGTTGAGCCCAGGCGACTACGTGGACGTGCTGCTGTTCCTGCGACAGGACAACGGCAATACCGAGCCGTCAGCCCAAATCGTCCTGCCGGCCATGCGCCTGCTCAGCGTCGGCGATCAAATGGGCCTGGCCAATGACGGCACGCCTGCGGTACCACCACCGGCCACGCCTGAAGAACGCGCCCAGGCCGCACAACGCCGCGCCGGTGCCCGCACCGTAGTGCTGGCTGTGCCGGAAGCCTTATTGAGTCGCCTGATGCTCGCGGCCCAGGCCGGCACCCTGCGCCTGGCCGTGCGCAGCGCCGACGAACAGCTGCTCAGTCGCTACTGGGCCGGCGAAAGCGACGCACCGGACAAACTGGAAAGTGCCAACCGCGACCTCTATCAATTCACCCAGCTGGCTCTGATCGGCCCGCCCAAGCGGGTAGCCACAGTCGCCGGCGAGCCCGGCGCACGTCGTGGCATTGAAGTGATTCGCGGTGCCCAAGCAGCCCCACAAACCCCGTGATTGAGCAAGGATGCCTTGAATGAGCCATCGCTACACTGCCATGTTCACGCACCTCGCCTGGACCCTGATGCTGTTGAGCCTGCCGGCGGGCATGGCCTTCGCGGCGCCGGGTAATTGCAGCGCCCTTGGCCAGTTGCCCGCCGTGGTCGAGGTGGGAGAAGGCCTGCAACAGGAACTGCAATCGCCGGTGGCAATAACCCGCCTGGCGATTGGCGACCCGAAGATCGCCGATGTGCGCGTCAACGGCGACCGTAACTTCCTGCTGACCGGCGTCGGTGTCGGCGCGACCAGCCTGATGGTGTGGACCGCCTGCGCCAGCGCGCCGCGCCAGAGCATGGTGTTCGTCAAGGGCAAGGCCACTTCGGCGCTGACCAGCTTGTCGCTGTCGCCTTCCGAGGACCCACTGCTGCCCAGTCAGGTGCAGACCGACATTCGCTTTGTCGAGGTCAGCCGTACCAAGCTCAAGGAAGCCAGTACCTCATTGTTCGGCCAAGGTGGCAATTTCCTGTTCGGCAGCCCGGGCAATGGCACGATCCCCGCCACCACCGCCAGCAGCTTTCGCGGGCAGGCGGTGAATAATGGCTTTTTCAACATCGGCTTCGGTGGCGGGCGGATCTCGGCGATGATCAACGCCCTCGAACAGAGCGGCTTCGCCTATACCCTGTCGCGTCCCAGCCTGGTAGCCCTGAGCGGGCAGAGCGCAACCTTCCTGGCCGGCGGCGAAGTGCCCATTCCGGTGCCCAGCAGCGGCAGCGACAGTATCTCCATCGAGTACAAGGAATTCGGCATCCGCCTGACCCTGACCCCCACGGTGATCGACCGCAATCGCATCACCCTCAAGGTCGCGCCGGAGGTCAGCGAACTCGACTACAGCAACGCCGTGCAGATCCAGGGGATCCAGGTGCCCGCCCTGACCGTGCGTCGAACCGACACCAGCGTGTCCCTGGCCGATGGCGAAAGCTTCGTGATCAGCGGCCTGATCAGCAGCACCAACCGCTCCACCATCAGCAAGTTTCCAGGCCTGGGTGACATCCCGATCCTCGGCGCGTTTTTCCGCGATTCCAACATCAGCCGCGAAGAAAAAGAGCTGCTGATGATCGTCACGCCGCACCTGGTCCAGCCGCTGGCCGCGAATGCGCAACTGCCTTCCCTGCCCGGCGAGAAACTGCGCACCTACGACCCGAACTGGTACCGCCTGTTCTTCCTGGAAAACGGCAACTTCGATCGTCGCAGTGGACTTTCCCAATGAGCGATAGCCTGAGTCAGACATTTCTGGCAATTACCCGCAACACCACCGACCTGGAATGGCTCCAGGGCGCACTCGCGCCCCTTGGCCAAGTGGTCAGTGCCGGCGGTGGCAGCCTGGATGAGTTGCTCGCGCTGGTCGACGTGACCTTCGCCAACCTGGTGTTCGTCGGCCTCGACCGTGAAAACGTGGTGGCCCAAAGTGCGCTGATCGAAGGGGCCCTGGAAGCCAAGCCGATGCTCGCGGTGGTCGCCCTCGGCGATGGCATGGACAACCAACTGGTACTCAATGCCATGCGCGCCGGCGCCCGCGATTTCGTCGCCTATGGCTCGCGCTCCAGTGAAGTCGCAGGCCTGGTGCGGCGCCTGAGCAAGCGCCTGCCGCCGGTGACTTCGAGTGCGCAGTTGGGCGGTCTGACCGTGCTGTTTGGCACCCAGAGCAACGCCGATGGTGCGATGCTGGCGACACACCTGGCACTGGTGGTGCAAAAAAGCGGGCAGCAAACCCTGCTGCTCGACCTGGGCCTGCCGCGCAGTGACAGCCTGGCGCTGCTGGGGCTGGAAAGCACGTTCAACTTTGGCGATGCATTGCGGCACCTGCGCCGTCTCGATACCACCTTGATCAACAGCGCCTTCACCACAGCCCTGGATGGCCTGCGCATCCTGGCCTATGCCACCGGTGACGAACCGCTCAAACTGACCAGCGCCGCCGAGCTGTACATGCTGCTCAGCGCGTTGCGCCAACACTTCCAGCACATCGTCGTGAACATTACCGGGCAACCGGACAGCGAGGCGCTGCGTACCTTTGTCAGCCACTGCGACAAACTGCTGTGGTGCACCGACCAGAGCGTACTCGACTGTCGGCGCAACCTGGCGGTGCTCAACCGCTGGCGCGACAAAGGCATGAAACTCGAGCACGCCAAGCTGGTGGTCGACCGCTATATCAAATCCTGTGCACCCGACACCGAGGCCCTGGAAAAAAGCTTCGGCCTTGAGTGCATCGCCGTCCTGCCGCTGAGCGCCGAACTGCGCCTGAACGTCAAGAACCAGGGCCAGACCCTGTTCGCCCTGGCCCCACGCGAACCCCTGACCCAAGCCGTGCGGACCTTGGGCGAACGCCTGGCGAAACGCTCCGAGGGCCTTGAAAAACCCTCGATGCGCTGGTTTGAACGCTTCCTGGGGTCGGGACGATGACCAGCGAAAAACTCTTCGGCGGCCCGGCCCGCAGCGTCAGCGGCAACAGCGACCATGATGGCCTGAAGCTGGTGCTGCACCGCTACATCATTGACGCCATCGAGGAGTCAGGCAAAAACCTGCTCGAAGGCACGCGCCAGTCGCTGGCGCAGTTTGTCACCGACAAAGTCTCCGAATACATCACGCGCATGCGCCTGGCGATCTCGCGTTATGAAATGGAACGCCTGGCCGAAGAAATCGTCGACGAACTCACCGGTTTCGGCCCGCTGGAAGTGCTGCTGCGCGATCCCTCGGTGACCGAGATTCTGGTCAACGGGCCGCACCGGGTGTTTATCGAGCGCGACGGCCTGCTGCATCAGAGCGACCTGCGCTTTATCGACGATCACCACGTCGAGCGCGTGATGCAGCGGATTCTCGCGCCGCTGGGACGGCGCCTGGACGAGTCCTCGCCGATGGTGGATGCGCGCCTGCCGGACGGCAGCCGGG
The DNA here is from genome assembly GCF_001702265.1 of Pseudomonas aylmerensis. Classification (GTDB taxonomy): domain Bacteria; phylum Pseudomonadota; class Gammaproteobacteria; order Pseudomonadales; family Pseudomonadaceae; genus Aquipseudomonas; species Aquipseudomonas aylmerensis. Next base: position 75,776 of record NZ_MAUE01000004.1, on the reverse strand, counting down.
TCAACGCGATCATCCCGCCGATTGCCTTGGACGGGCCGTGCCTGTCGATTCGAAAGTTTCGCAAGGACATGCTCAAGAGCAGCGACCTGGTCGCCATGCAGACCATCGACCAGAGCATTTTCGAGTTCTTTCAGGAGGCCGTCGGCAAGCGTTGCAACATTCTCATCAGCGGCGGTACCGGCACCGGCAAGACCACGCTGCTGAATATCCTCAGCCAGTTGATTAACCCGCACGAGCGCCTGGTGACCATCGAGGACGTCGCCGAGCTGCAACTGGGCCATCCCCATGTGGTGCGCCTGGAAACCCGGCCGCCAAACGCCGAAGGCCATGGTGAAGTGCGGTCCAGCGACTTGATCCGCAACGCCCTGCGGATGCGCCCGGACCGCATCATCCTCGGCGAAATCCGAGGCGTGGAAGTGCTCGACGTGATGACGGCGATGAACACCGGCCACGACGGTTCCATGAGCACCGTACACGCCAACAATGCCCAGGATGCCCTGCTGCGCCTGGAAACCCTGGTGGGCCTGACCGGCCGGGTGATCGCGGAAAAAACCCTGCGCCAGATGATCTGCGCCGCCCTGGACGTGGTGATTCAACTGACACGCATGCCCGATGGCCGCCGCTGCGTCAGCGAAGTCGTCGAGGTGGTGGGCGTGCGCGACGACGTGTACGTCACCAATACCCTGTTCCGGCTGGACCGGCGCACCGGCTTCGGCTTCCTGCGCGAAGCCATCAACCCGGCCGGTGACAAACTGCGCCGCGAATCGGCCTTGCCGTTATAGGGGGCGCCTGATGACCGGACCTATGTTGCTGCTTTTTTGCCTGCTGCTGATCGGGCTGTCGCTCTGGCAGTTTCAGCACGGCCTGCGCAAGGCCCAGACTGACCGCGTGCTGGAGCGCCTCGGTGACGGCCAACCCGAGGCCCGCGAAGAACCCACTCGCTGGTCCGGCCTTGAGCGCATGTTTCTGCGCGCGGGGCTGGGCAAGCCGACTGATCGACTGGGCCTGTGGCTCAGCGGTTGGATCGTCGGCGCGTTGTTCGGCTACCTGATCGCCGACGGGCTGGGCCTCGCAGTGATGGTGCTGGGGCCGCCCATTCTGTTGCGCGTCTACATCAGTTGGCGTTACCAGCGGCGGGTGCAACGCATGGTCGAACAGTTGCCACAGTTGCTGGACCACAGCGTACGCAGCCTGAAATCCGGCAGGACCCTGGCCGACGCCGTATTGGGCGGTATCGAGAATATTGATAACCCGCTCAAGGAGGCCATGGGCCGTGTGCAGCGCAACGTGCGCATGGGCGTGAGCCTGCCGGACTCGGCGAGTGACTTTGCCGAATTCTACGAACAGGACGAATTTCGCCTGTTTGCCCTGGGCCTGAAGGTCAACCATCGCTACGGCGGCAACGCCAGCGAACTGCTGGAAAACCTGATCAAGATGATTCGGGAGCGTGAACAGGGAGCCCGCCAACTCAAGGCCATGACCGGTGAAACGCGCATGACCGCGTACCTGCTGGGTGGCTTGCCCGTTTTGCTGGTGAGTTACTTCATGCTGGTCAACCCTGGCTACCTGTTGACCATGTGGAACGACGACACCGGGCGCACCCTGCTGTTCGTCGCCCTCGCGATGGACCTGACAGGCACCTTCGCCATGTGGCGCATGCTGAGGAGCGTCTGAGATGGTGCTTCTGGCTGGCGCCTTGATGTTCCTTGCCGCCCTGGTGCTGGTGGGTGGCCAGGTCCTTGAGCATCGCCGGCGCGATCGCCGCGTCTCCGAACGGTTGCAGGGGCGGACCGGCAGCGATGACAAAATCGGCGCGTTCATGCGCCAACTCGGCGGCAGCAGCCTGGCCCAGCGCTCGGTCAGCCTGGACAATGAAACCCAGGTGCTGCTCAACCGGGTCGGTTGGCGTAAAGCCAGCCAGCGCTCGCTGTTTGCAGCCTTCCAGGTCGGCGTGCCGATTGTATTAATGGGCCTGACCTTCCTCGGCCAGGAGCTGTTTTTCCCGCAGGCCGCCCCTGTGTGGATTGCCCCCGCGGTTGCCTTGGGCATCGGCTACCTGCTGCCCAAGCGCGTACTCGCCGCGGCCGCCAAATACCGCCAGCAGCGGATCGCCAGAGAGATCGCCACCTTCATTCCACTGCTGCGCATCCTGTTCGAATCGGGCATGGCGGTTGAACAGTCTCTGCGCGTGCTGGGTAACGATGCGCAGCGCTTACTGCCGAGCCTCACGCACGAGCTGCGCCTGATCCTGGCCCGGGTCGATTCCGGCCTGGAGCTGGGCGAAGAACTGGGCAAGACCGCCCGCCTGCTTGAAGTGGACGAGTTCACCGACACCTGCATCATCCTTCAGCAATTGATCCAGCAAGGCGGCGGCGCGATGAAATCCCTGCTGGCGCTCAAGCAATTGCTGGATGACCGCCGGCTGACCCGCCTACAGGAATACATTTCGAAGATGTCGGCAAAAATGTCGGTGGTGATGATGGTGTTTCTGTTTCCAGCCTTGCTGATCGTGCTCGGCGGCCCCGCCTTTATCGGCATCGCCCGCGCCTTGAGCCACTTTTGAGGAAGCCCTGATGAAAGTACTGATCGCCGGCCTGGCCCTGTTGATGCTCGGTGGATGCGCCACCAACGGTCAATCGCCCTGGGCGGCTCTGACCACACCCGGCAGTTGCAGCAAGCCCAGCGCCGACCAGGAACTGGCGTTGAACCTGTCCGATGACCTCGCCAACGAAGGCAAGCTGCACGCCAGCCTGGCCAACCTGCAGAACCTGCCGGACACCTTGCCCCAGGTGCGCCAGCGCAAGGCGCGTAACTACCGTTTGTTGGGCCGCAGCGAAGCTGAGCCGTTGTACCGCAGCCTGCTCGGCACCTGCATGACGGCCGAGGGCGAGCACGGCCTGGGACAACTGGCCGCCGCCAAGGGTGACAACGGCCAGGCGATGGCCCACCTGCAAAGGGCTGCACGCCTGGCACCTACCGACGAAAAAATCCGCAATGACCTGGGGGTGGTGTACCTCAACCAATTGCGCCTTGAAGACGCGCGCTTCGAGTTCATGACGGCCATCGAACTCAAGCAGGGCGAACCGTTGGCGGCCGTGAACCTGGTGACTTTGCTGATCTATCAGGATGACTGGGGGCAAGCGGCCAAAGTGGTCAGCCAGTTGGGCCTGAGCCCCGAACAGGTCACCGAGGCCCAGGCTCGCGCGGTGAAACTCAAGGAGTCCAGCGCGGCAGCACGCAACGTCGCGGCAGTCAGTGATGCGCTGCCGGTGACCATCAAATAAGGAGTCGACGATGAAAGCCTATTACCTGGTTTACCTGGCGTTGCTGCCGCTGAGCGCAGTGGCCATTCCACCCGGCCCTTCGTCTCCACAGCAGGCAGAGACGGAGAACTGGATGGCGCTGCAGATCAATGGCCGAGCCGCCTCGCCGACGCCGCAAAAGACCACGCCCACCGAAAGGGAGCAGGCCATGCAGCGTTGGCTCGACAGCAACAAGCATCCGATTCCGGAGTTCTTCGAAGCGTCATCCAAAGGCGGGAAGAGTCAATAACGCTGCGCGCGTCAGTGGGCCGTCACCCGCTGGCGCATTGCCGAATTGTTCGGCGACAACGCCAATGCCAGTTGGGTGCGGTTATGCATATGGGTCAGGCGCAAGACCTGGGACACATACAGCTTGACCGTGTTTTCGGTGATGCCCAGCTCGCAGGCAATCTGATAGTTGGTCTGGCCCTTGCCCACCAGCCGCGCCACGTCCAGCTGACGGGGCGAGAGCTGATTGAAGATGGTCGGGATTTCCACCGGCCCGGCCTCTTCGGCTGACTCGCCATCGTCGGACAGCCCTGCATTCGGGCTGCGACGTACTTTGTCGAGGTCCTGGTACAAGTCATTGATCGACTCGGAAAGGTACTGCAGCTTCTGGTTCAGGTGCCCCAGTTGCAGCTCTTTTTGCCGTTCCTCCAACGCCGCTTCCTGGCGTTGCAGGCCTTCGAGCAATTCATCGAGGTTGATCGGCTTCTGGTAGTAATCGGAGATGCCTGCGCGCAAGGCCTTGATCACGTCCTGCTTGTCGGCACGCCCGGTGAGCATGATCGCTTCGAACGCGCGCTGCTTGCCGGCGACCTTTTGCATGGCCTGGACCAGCTCGATGCCATCCATGTCGGGCATGTGCAGATCGCACAGCACCAGGCCGATCTCGGCGTCTTCGCTGAAACGCTTCAAGGCGTGGCGGCTGGACTCACACGGGACACAACGATAACCACTGTTTTCGAGAAATTCGCAGAGCTCTTCCACGATCAGCGGCTGATCGTCGACCACGAGCACTTTTACTGCCGATGTGAGCTTGTTCACGCGCTACTCCATGCCTGGAAAGCCAATAGATTGACCTATCCCTTTCGACGAAGAATCCTATACATCTACTCAATAAACGTAGACCTACTTTATGACTATGTACATAGCGATAAAGGCCTTGTGCGACTAATGGATCCAAAATAAATACAGCGCGAAACCTGTCAATAAAAACGGCGCAAAAGGCTGTTTTGTTGACGCCTCCACACCCGGTTTCGCATGGCCCGCGCTAACCCATTGATGGATAAGCAGCCACGCGCCCAGGACGGGCGCAGCGCCGATCAATGACCACAACAAAGGGTCCACGGTGGTGGCCATTCCCAACGCGGCCAACAGCTTTACATCGCCCGCGCCAAAGCGTCCCAGCACATAGCCGGGCAGGCCCAACAGCAGCGCCAGGGCAAACGCCCAGCCACCCTCCTTCGCCGGCGCACCCAGCCAGGTGACACCCGTCCAGCTCAAATAAAGTAAGGCCAGCAGCCCAACCCCCAAGGTCAACCCATTGGCGATCTGTCGCTGACGCATATCCTGCACCGCACAGAGCCCCAGCCAGAGCACTATCACCACGCCATGGATCACGTAAAAAACATCCCTTTTTGCTGATTGATTCTATGCTGATATCAGGTAGTAGCCGTCAGGGTAGACGCAGTCATGAAAACAGGCCTCCCCAGAAAGCAAAAAGGTGCTGCGGCGATCGAGTTCGCCCTGGTCTTCGGGATCTTCTTTGCCGTGTTTTATGGGTTGGTCAGCTATAGCCTGCCGCTGTTATTGATGCAGTCATTCAACCAGGCCGCAGCCGAGGCGGTGCGCCAGGCCATGTCGATAGACCCGGTCGCGGCCGGAACCGCCTACCCGACGCAGGTCACCCAGCGCGCGAAAGATACCGTCGCCGCGCAATTGAGCTGGATCCCCGCAAGCTTCCAGTTCCAGCCCTCCTTCGTCAGTGCCACCTACACCGGCACCACGCTGACCGTCGCGATCACCTACCCCAGTGCCAACCTCAACTCGGTATTCCCGGCGCTGGTGATCCCCGGCATAGGCAACGTACCGAGCCTGCCGACCAACCTGACGGCCAGTTCGAGTATCCAGTTTTGACCGCGGGGGATAACCTTTTCGGGCGCCTGTCGGGCCGCACCCGCCCGCAGGTTCTCGAGCCGCAAGCGGTGCCGGCTGCCGGGCTGCATGTGCGACTGGATGACCAAGGCCGTGTCGTCAGCCTCAGCGGCACGCTGCGTCAGCAATTGGCCGCGCAGAGCGTGGCCGAAGCCCGGCCATTATTGCGAGACCTGCTGTGTGCCGGCAGCGCGCTGAGCGTCGAAGGCCAGCCCGCCGACTGGCAACGTCAAAGCCTCGACCTGGATTTCCAGGGTATCGGGCAGGTGCTGCACACCCGCGGCTGGGTCGAGCCAGAGAGTGACGGCTGGATCCTGCGCTTGCTCGACATCGGTGACTTGCTGACCGGCAGGCAACAGGCCGGGCAGCGCGAGCAGAACCACCAACTGGCTGGCCGCATGAGCGAGCAGTTGCGCGTCTGCAGCCTGGGTCGCTTGCCCGACGTGGTCACCGAGCAGCTGCGCAGCCTGGCACAGCACTGGCGAATCCCCTGTGTTGCCCTGGCAGTGCCCGATGACGACGAGCGGGGTTGGCGGATCTACAGCCAATACACCGCCCATGACGCACCGGCCCTGTGGCAAACGGGCCAGCACCTCGGCACCGGCCTGGACGGCGTCAACGGCAACGTATCGCTGAGCCTGGCCGAGGCACGCAATGATCACCCGCGCCTGCTCAGCCTCTTCGGCCATGCCGACGGGTTGCTGGTGCCGTATCGCGACGCCGAGGGCGTTGCCGCCTGGCTGCTGTGCGGTTGCTACATCGGCGAGCCACAGACCCGCGAACGCGACTGGCTGGACCTTGCCGCTGCCCTCGCCGCGCCGTTGCTCAGCCGCCTGCGCGAACAGCGCGCGCACCAACAACTGGAACGCATGGAAGCCCTGCAAGGCCTGCTCGGCACCGGTTGGTGGGAACTGCTGCCCGCCACCGAGGAAATCCAACTCGCCCCGAGCCTGTTGCGCAGCCTCGGCCAGGAAGACGGCGCGACGCGCCAGGCGCTGGGCCTGTGGCTGGAGCTGATTCATCCCGCCGATCGCCAGGAGCTCAACAGCCGCCTGCAGGATTTGCAGGCCCTGGGCAAACCCCTGCTGACCAGCGTCCGCCTGCAACGCACCGACGCCGACCAGCCGCTCTGGTATCGCGTGCAGGGCCAGGTACTGGCCGCGGGCGACAGTCGGCGCTGGATCGGCTTCATGCTCGACATCAGCGACATCAAGAACCAGCAACTGCAAGCCGCCGCCGCCCATGCGCGCCTGGACAACGTGATCGCGAGTTCACCGGCGGTGATCTATGTACAGCGCTACGTCGGCGGCGCGTTGCACCCGGCCTTCTTCAGCGACAGCCTGCTGCCCGTGCTGGGCTGGACCCTGGACGATTGCAGCCATGACAGCCTGGCCGCACTGGTCCACCCCGAAGACCGCGACCTGTACTTTGATCGCACCCGCCAACTGCTGCGCGAAGGCAATGTGCGCAGTCGCTACCGGGTGCGTGACAAGCAGGGTGCCTACCATTGGCTGCTCGACGAGGCCAAGTTGCTGCGCGATGACCTGGGCCTGCCGGTAGAAGCCGTCGGGCTGTGGCTCGACGTGACCGAGGCGACCCTGGCCGCCGAGCAGATCAAGCAGAGCGAAGAACGCTATCGCATCCTGGTGGAAGACTCGCCGGCGATGATCTGCCGCTATCGCCCGGACTTGACCCTGACCTTCGGCAACACGCCACTGGCCAACTACCTGGAGTGCCGGCCAGAGCAACTGCCGGGGCTTCACCTCGGTGATTGGTTGTCGGACGAACAGCGCCAGGCATTTATCCAGCGCATCCGCCAACTGACCCCGGAATTCCCGGTGAGCACCGCCGAAATCAGCCTGCAACTGCCGGGTCGGGAACATGCCTGGTGGGTGTGGTCCGACCGTGGTGTATTCGATGAGCAAGGCGTATTGGTGGAAGTGCAGGCCGTTGGCCGCGATAACACTGAGGTACGTCGCTCCCAGCAACAACTGACCCAGAGCGCGAAGATGGCCACCCTCGGGGAAATGGCCACGGGCCTGGCCCACGAGATCAACCAGCCGCTGAATGTGATGCGCATGGCCATCGTCAATGTGCTCAAGCGCCTGGGCAACGGCGACGCGCAGATCGACTACCTGACGGAAAAGCTCCAGCGCATCGATGCCCAGGTCCAACGCGCGGCGCGTGTGGTGGACCATATGCGCGTGTTTGGCCGCCGCTCGGAAATCGAACAGCAGCCCTTCGACCCCTCCCAGGCCGTGGAGGGCACGCTGTCGCTGCTCGGCGAAGGGTTGCGCGGCAAGGGCGTGGACCTGCGCGTCACCCCGGCGGACTTCAGCGTGCAGGTCAAAGGCTACGCCGACCAGCTTGAGCAGGTGCTGATCAACCTGATGGTCAACGCCCGTGATGCGCTGCTGGGCAAACGTGAAAACAACCCGCAGTTCCGCCCCTGGATCGCTGTGCACTGCGAGCACGACAGCCGGCACGTACGCATTTGGGTCGAGGACAACGGCGGCGGCATCGACCCACGCTTGCTGGAACGAATTTTCGAGCCGTTTTTTACCACCAAGCCCATTGGCGTCGGCACCGGGTTGGGGCTGTCGGTGAGCTATGGGATTGTGGAAAACATGGGCGGACGGCTGAGCGTCACCAATGGCGAGCAAGGCGCGCGGTTTTGTGTGGAACTGCCGGTGGTCCAGCCAGGTTAGATCACCAGGTAGGCGCGGCCCATGTGGCAGGTGAGGTTGGCGCCGACTTCGGCGTTGCCGGCGGTGATACCCAGTGCACTGAGCAAACTATTCACAATCGGATCCAGCACCGGTGACAAGACGCCTTTGACCGCAGTGATCAGCGTATTCGTGATCGTTGTAAGCAGCCCCGAGACCCCTGCCAGCGCGCCCCCCGATACGTTGCCTGCAGGCGGGGGGACATAAGTCACTTGGATCGCACCCAACGTATTGACTAAGCCAGCGACGACATTTGAAGTGGGCGGAACCGATTGATAGGTCGGCGCCTGATTCATCTCATTAACGGGATAAAAAAGCATGCTCTGGCTTGTCCCGCCGACCTGCGCATGAACCACCGATAGCAATAAGCTGCCTCCCGCACCGGCTCGGCGTGGGCCACAACCGAAAATCCCCGTGCAGGTCTGTATGCCAATATCGACGAGAGCGAGGGGCTGAACAGTGGCCGCGGCTGTCGAGGAGAATGCCTGCACCGGGTCAACTTTCCCCACCGACACATCCGCCAGCGCCGTACTCGCCATCACCGTCAGTGACTTCGTCGCACTGCTCGCACAACTGAAATCCGTGACATAAGACGTAGCGCTCGCCACTTCGATGTTGATGTCTAGGCCATTCAGCAACTGTACATCGGTATGGTCGCAAGGTTTCAACACCAGGCACAAAAGCGGGTCCAGCAGACCGACAAGATTCAGATGCAGCAGGTTATTGACGACGCTCGTCACTGGCGTGGTCAGGGACGAAACCGCCGACGTCAAACTGTTCACCGTGTTGAGCACAGGCAGCTGGATAGACACCAGCGTGCGAACTTGCGCCGTACGCACAAAGATCTGATCTTTTGGCGGGGTTTGCGACAATCCCGCCTTAGCCTTTGCAGGGTTGCCGATGGCCGACAGCTGCGGAGGCTCAATCACTTTGGTTTGCACCGACACATTGCCGATCAGCGGAATATTCAATTGAGTAGCGGCACTCACCGCACTCTTGCTGCTGGACAGTTGTGCCACGGTCTGCAGTAACTGAAACAACTGGACACTGGTATTCAACGCGGCGGCCGGTGTTCCGGTGGCGACTTTGAGCAGATCTCCAACGGTCAACAGCTGGGTATTTGGCGCGATGGCTTTTACTGAGATCACGTCGTTGATGACTGCCGTCGCTACCGAGCCGTTTTTTTGCAACACCTTTACGGCTGCGTCGATTAATTGACTAGCGGATACAGCGGTGCTCAACAGCGCGTCGTAATCACCGGCCTTCACATTCAGCTGAATGGCCAGCTGGTCCAAGTAGCTGAGCATATTCAGGTTTGTCGTCAGCAAGCCATTCCAGCTCGCGGCTGTCAGGGACAGGTTGCCACCGAGCAGATTGCCGATGACCAGGTTCAGTATCGGCGACTTCGTGGAATCCACCGACGCCAGGCTGCTGCGGATCGTCAGCTGTGCCACCGGCGGTGCATATGCGGCCACGGCGGTCGCGCTCAAGGTCATCTGGGTGGACACCGGCACGCCGCTGAACATGTTCCAGAGACCACTGGCGATGCTGGTCACCACGCTGCGCGTGGCGATCACCCGCACGGCATCGTTTTTTGTGGGGTCTGCGCTAAACACGCGGACATTGCTGGCATTGGTCACCAGCGAGCCGCAGGTAACTGCCAAGCCACGACTGGTGTCGCCCGCAACCACGGTGAAACCATTGCGGGTGGCGTTCTGCACCGCATAGTCATTGGCAGTAGTCGAGGGCGTGCACAAGCCGCCACGGCCGGCGGCTTCCAGGGCGGCGGTGTCGGCGATGGACTGCAGCCGGCGCTTTTCCATATACAAGCGACCGCTGTCCACTGCCAACAGCATGAACACCAGGGCTACCGCCAGGGTACCCGCCGCCATCAAGCCAATTGCACCACGCTGCCGGGAACCAAGTCGGGGAGACATCAGGCACTCCTTAGCGCTTACTCTCCGTAGTTGGTGTGAAGTGTAGACAAGGCTTGGAGGGTGCGCTGGCCCGGCGCCACCCGGGTGACTAACGGGAATTCACCGGCGGCAGCAGGCCTCATGTGGGAGCAAGCCTGCTCCCACATGGGATAGTGGTTTTAGTGAGGGGGATAGCTGGAGAGGACGCGATTGACCGTGGTACGGATGGCTTTGTCGCGGTCCTGCGGGTTTGGGGAAGTGGCCATCATTTGCTCGTCACTGCCGCGCCACACCAGCTTGCCGTCCTTGCCGTCGAGCAGATCGATCTGGATGGTGGCGACTTTGTAAGTCACGTTGCGGGTTTCGTTGTACATCGGCCCGCCCCAGTAGCCATTCCAGGGGCCACCCCAGGCGCCGCCGTAGTTGGTGGTGACTTGCTGCTGGCGGTCCTCGACGATGAGATAGGCCTGCACGCTCAAGTCAGCCTTGGTGCCGGCCGCAGCCGGGCGCAGGCCGCGCTGGTCGAGTTGCTCACCCACCGCCTGCCGAATGCGTTGCTCGGTAAGGTCGCTCTTGATCCGTGGATCATCCGGGCGGTATTGCAGCGCCGGGTCTTTCCAGGCCCAGCTGCGGTAGGCGCCGAAGTCCCGGCTGGCATCAAAATCGTGGTTGACCTGGGTATTCTGGCAACCGCCCAGCAGCACAACAAACGCGAGCGTAGCGATACGACGAAACATGGTTGTTCTCCAAAGAGCGACCTGCACTTGAAATGAGAATAGCTGTTAACTCGGAGGATAGGCCGTCATTGCCTTCTGCACCGCCTGGCGCAAGGCATCTCCCCGCTCACTGAGGCTTCCCTGGCTGCCCGTTTCCGCGCTGGCACTCCACACCGGCTGGCCCGTGCGGGCATCGAACAGATTGACGCGAACCACCACCACCTGGACTTCATAGGTGCGCACGATCGGCACGGAGTTGTACATGCCGTAACCATTGCCATAGCGGTTGTAGCCGCCGTAACCATAGCCGTAGTCATCCTGGACTTGCTTGAGGCGCTTCTCCAGGCGCACATCGGCGCTCACGAACAGGTCCGCCGGACGGCTGTCGTGCAAGGGCCGCAGGCCGCGCTGGTCAAGGGCGCCGCTGACCGCCTCGGCAATTTGCGCCGAATCCGCCCAGGCAGTGCCGGCCGGCAGTTGGCCGTTGCGCCAGGCCCAATTGCGGTAGGCGCCATAGTCACGCACCGGCGCCGGGTAGGCGCTGGCATCGAAGGTGTTGGCTGCCTGCGCGGGGGCGGGCGGGATCGGCGCTGAAGCAGCCACATAAGGGTTGGGACTGGAACAGGCGCCCAGCCCAAGGGACAACAGGATCAAACAGAGACGACGCATTTCGACCTCCGCAGACTGGGCCGCTTATACCGGACGGCAGATCCAGTGCAAATAACGCCCAAGTCCGGCAAAGCTTGGGTGACGACGGTGAGCGAGCTCCATCTCTACAAGGTCCTGTAAATCCGCGCGGGCCTGGAATTCCACCGGCATATAGTCGTGGAAAACCCGCACGCCACTCTGGCTTTCGACCTGCCAAAGCCCCTCGAGTTGCGCCGCCAACTCACGTGGGTCCAGCGGCTGTTGCGGGGTCAGGCTCTGCTTTTCGCCGGCCAGGTCATTCCTGCGCATTTTGCGGAAGTGGCCCTTGAGCAGATTGCGATAAATCAGCGCATCACGGTTGTAGAACGCCAGCGACAGCCAGCCTCCAGGCACCGTGAGCTGGTGCAGCACCGGCAGGATGGCGTGGGGTTCGGCCAACCACTCCAGCACGGCATGGCACAGCACCAGGTCGTAGGGTTCGGTCAGTTGGCCCAGCAGGTCTTGCCAGGGCGCATGGATGAAGGTCGCCGTTTGTCCGGCCTCGGCAAACCGTTGGCGTGCGGCCTCGAGCATCGGCTCGGCGGGTTCGGCCAGGGTCACCTGATGACCGAGCTCTGCCAGCCATAGCGACATGTGCCCAAGGCCCGCGCCGATATCCAGCACACGCAGCGGGCGGCCAGGCAGCGCTTCGGCCAGGTCGGCCTGGAGTACCGCCAGGCGAATCGCGCCTTTGGCGCCGCCGTAGATCTTTTCGGCGAAGCGCGTGGCCAACTGGTCGAAATGGCGGTCACTCATGGGCGAACCGCCGTTCACTGTCGGCCAGCTTGGCGCGCACCACCTCGTTCATGTCCAGGCCCAGCTCACTGCACAGCAACAACAGGTACAGCACGATATCGCCGACTTCCTGCCCGGCGTGGGCGAGTGCGTCGGCAGGTAACTGGCGGGACTGGTCTTCGGTCAGCCATTGGAAGATTTCGACCAGTTCGGCCATTTCCACGCTGGCGGCCATGGCCAGGTTTTTCGGGCTGTGGAACTGCTTCCAGTCGTTGGTATCGCGAATGCGGTGCAGGCGTTCGGTGAGGTGTTCGAGGTTCATGCGGGGGCTCCTGAAGGTGGATAGCTTCGGGGGGAATGGCTTTGAAGGCAAGTGAACCTTTGGGGCGCTATCACCGGCAAGCCGGCTCCTACGGTTTGGCATGCATTCCCCTGTAGGCGCCGGCTTACCGGCGATGGCAGTTCAGTCGACGACGCTGAATTCGAGCCGGGCGGTCTGTCCGGCTTCGTCGAGAACGCTGAGCTGGTAGCGGCCCAGGTGCTCGAAGCTGGCATTGATAAATTCCTGGTTGGCGCTGTCACCCAACGGTGCGCCATTGAGGAACCACCAGCGCCGGCCACTGCCGCCCAGGGCGGAGAGTTTCAAGCGCAGAGCTTGTTGGCTGGCGGCCGGCAGGCGCAATTGGTCACCTTCGCGCACGCCGACGATGGACAGCGGCGACGCAGCGGCCAAGGCCGGCGGCGGGCAATCAGGGTCGGCCGGCGGAATCCGCGCTTCACGACGCTCCACCCTGGGCAGCCAGGGTTCCAGCGGCGCCGGCCACAAGGCTATGTTTTTCGCCACCGCGCCAGGGCAATGGGCATCCACTCGCAGGCCCTTGGCATTGACCCAGACGCTTTCCATCAAGCCCACGCTCAACGGTTGATCCAACGCCTGCAAGGTCGGCGGCGTGGTGTTGTCCAGCGTCCAAGCAAACCGCTGGCGACGGCAATTAGGGTCGCTGCGGCTCATGGGCTGGCCCAGTGGCCAACAGATCGCGGCCACGCCGACATTGGCCGGCACCGGTTTGACCGCTGCGCTGATACCGCGCTGGCTGTCGCGGTTGGTCAGTACATCGTGCACCTGCAGCATCAACGGCGCCGCCGACGCGAGGCCGAACTGCCCCGGCACCGGCGTGCCGTCCGGGCGGCCGATCCACACGCCGATCAAATAGCGCGGCCCGACACCAATCGCCCAGGCATCGCGAAAACCGTAGCTGGTGCCGGTTTTCCAGGCCAATACCGGGCGCTGTACCAGTTCGGCGCGCGGGTCACGGTCGGGCCGTGCCTGGCCGCTGAGGATGCGGCGGATGATCCAGGCGGATCCTGGCGACAACATTGGCCGTTCTCTCAGCGTATCGTCCGGCTGTAAACGGAGAGTGGCGCTCTTGCCATCCCGGGCGAAGGCACTGTAGCCGCTGACCAGGTCTTCGAGGCGGCTGCCCGCGCCGCCCAGGATCAACGCCAGGTTGGGCTCTGCCAACGCCGGCAAGGCCAAGGGCACACCGCCGATACGCATCTGCGCGGCAAAGCGCTTGGGCCCGTAGGCTTCCAACAACTGCACCGCGGGCAAATTCAGCGAGCTGGACAGCGCCGTGCTCGCCGGCACCGCGCCGGTAAACCCCATGGAGAAGTTGCCCGGCCGGTAATCGCCGTAACGTCGGGGCACATCCTGCAACAGGGATTCGGAATGAATCAGCCCGTCGTCCAGCGCCATGCCATACAGGAAGGGTTTCAACGTGGAGCCTGGCGAGCGCAGCGCGCTGATCATGTCCACATGGCCGAAGCGCTTGGTATCGTTGATATCCACTGAGCCCAGGTAGGCGCGCACGGCCATGGTTTCCTCTTCCACCACCAGGATGGCGGCGGAGGTGTGTTCCGGCAGGCGCGCGCGCCAGCCCAGCAGCAGGTCTTCGAGCCGGCGTTGCAGGGTGGCGTCCAGGGTGGTGCGGATCAGCGGCGGGCTGTCCGGACGGTTCAGGCGTCGAGCGAGCAAGGGCGCCAGGCTCGGTTCCAGGCGCGGGGCGAGCAGCAACGGTTCTTCGAGGGCTTCGTCCACCGCCGGCTGCGGCCATACCTGGAATTCGGCGAGGCGACGCAGCACCTTGTCGCGGGCTTCCTGGGCGCGCTGCGGGTGACGGTCGGGACGCAAGCGGCTGGGTGCCTGGGGCAACACCGCGAGCAGGGCGGCTTCGGCATGCGTCAGTTGCGCCGGCGATTTACCCAGGTACGCCCAACTGGCGGCGGCCACGCCCTGCAACGTGCCGCCAAACGGCGCGCGGTTCAGGTACAGGTTGAGGATCTGTTCCTTGGACAGGTGCCACTCCAACTGCGCCGTGCGCCATAACTGGCGCAGCTTGCCGTGGAAAGTCCGCGAGTGGGGGTCGAGCAGGCGCGCGACCTGCATCGACAAGGTGCTGCCGCCGGACACCACGCGCGCGCCCGTCAGGTTCTGCCACGTCGCCCGCACCAGCGCCAACGGGTTCACCCCGGGGTGCTGATAAAACCAGCGGTCTTCGTAGGTGAGCAATGCGTCCAGGTAATACGGCGACACTTCGCCGGTCTGCACCGGGTAGCGCCATACACCATTGGCATCGGCAAACCGCCACAACGGCGTGCCATCCTCAGCCAGCACCACCCGCGCCAGGTCATCCTCGGGCAGCGGCAACGGCCAGATCCGATCCGCCAGCCACAGCAGCGCCACCAGCAACACCACGGCGCCCAAGCCCCAACGCAACACCCGTAGGAGCCGGATTGCCGGCGATAGCGTTGGTTCAGTGGGTAAATGCGTCACAGGCCCACCGCTCTCGCAGCAAGGCGGCGACCCGACAAGTCAGCCCCCATACTGAAATGCGTACACCAAAAACAAAGGAAACCCATTATTAAACCTGCAAACCTCTATGCTTCACGGAACTAGCCTGTCGCAATAACAACCAACGCACAGATACGCCCACCTTCTTATCAGGACACACTCATGCAGGTAGAAAGCTTCTTCGAATGGTTGGGCCAGGCGCTCGGCTCCGTCATCCGCTTTATCGTCGACGGGCTCAGCGGGTTGTTCGGCGCCTTGACCCACGCGGGCGGCAACTTTATCGAAGGCCTGTCGCGCACGCTGGGCATGGACACGTCGATCATCAGCATCCTCACCCTGATCGTCGGCCTGCTCTTCCTGTACTCAGCCGTACGCGCCTTCATGCGCGCCTCGATCATCTTCGGCATCATTTGGCTGATGCTCGGCCTGTGGCTCCTCAGTTGGGTCGTCCACTAAACCAAAAACCAAAAACCCCTGTGGGAGCGGGCTTGCTCGCGAAGACGCTGGGTCAGTACCCAATACGCTGACTGACACTACGCCTTCGCGAGCAAGCCCGCTCCCACATTGAGTGCGCATTTCAGGTCGAGACCTTCAACGCCCCTTGATCACCAGATCCGCCGGCGTCTCCCCCACCGCCTGCCAGTTCGGCCGGTACATCGACTCCACCTGCGGCGGCGGCACCCGGTAAGTCCCCGGCGTCACCGCCCGTGCCAGGTACAGCAGGTGCGTGGTGCCATACCCGTCGAGGTTCATCGCCGCCACATAGCGGTCATCCCTGAATTCCTGGTGCTTGAGCGATGCATTCTGCATCGACTCACGCCACTCCTTGACCTGGCTGCTGGCGTTTTCCAGGCTCGCCGCGCTTTGCGCCAGGTTCTGGTTTTCCAGCTCCAGGCCCGCGGGCAGCAAGTCCACCACCAACGCGTCCGGCACCCGTTGCTTGGCGCTCACCGCCAGGTGCACCAGCACCAGGTCACCGCTGTTCAGCGTACGCAGGTTCAGCGGCTGACCGTTCATGCCGAGGTATTCGCGGCGGATGCTCAGGTTGTCGCCACCGGCTGCCGGTGGCACTTGTGGATAACCCGACAGCGTCAGTTGCTGGTACACCGGCGTGTCACCCTGATTGCTCAAGGTCAGGTCGCTGGACAGCTGCTTGCCGTCCAGCGCCAGGGTCGACTGCTGGTTATTCAACGCCTGCACACCGCCGCTGCCGGTAAGCGACACCTGCCAGTTCGCCTCGGGCTGCGCGAACCCAAGACGCCCGGCCAGGAACAGCGAGTTACGTTCCTGGGTCGACAGGTAAGGGCTGGCCGCCAACTGATCCGACAGTGTGAACAGGCGCTCCTCACGCTTGCCCTTGGCCAGGTCATTCTCTTCCAGCAAGGCCAGGATCATCGCCTGGTCGCGCAGCGGGCTGCCGTAATCGGCCAGCCACTCATTGGCACTGCGCTGGGTTGCCAGCCCCGCCTGCAGCGCCTGGTCGGCGCGCGGCTGATCGCCCATCTTCTGCAGGGCGATGGACAGCTGCACCAGCGGCAGCCCCGAACGTGCTTCGCTGCGTCGTTCGAAAATACTCCGCAGCGCGCCCAACGGTGCCTGCTGACTGCGCGCCAGGACCATGCCGGCGTAGGCCTGCACGGCGAAACGCGTGTGGTCGGCGTTGTCGCTGTAATCGACTTCGATCAGGTTACGTTCCTGCACATACCGCAGCAGGCGTTCGCTGGCCTTCTTCAAGGCCTCGGGCGGTACTGCAAAGCCCTGGTCACGGGCGCGCAGCAGGAAGTCAGTGACATACGCGGTCAGCCAATACTCTTCCTCACCATCGGCGCCCCACAGCCCAAAGCTGCCGTTGTAGCGCTGCATGCCCAGCAGGCGCTCGATGCCCAGCTCGATCTTGCGCTTGCGCGCGGCATCCGGCTCGCCTTTCACCCCCAGGCGCTTGAGCAAAGCGTCGTCGGCGTAGAGCGAGGGGTACAAGCCACTCGCGGTCTGCTCCAGGCATCCATAGGGGTAGGCCTTGAGCGCACTGATCTGCGCACCCAGGTTCAACGGCGGTCGGCTCGACAGACTCAGCAACGCCTCGCGTCCCGACGCATCGAACTGCTCCAGCGTGCCAGCGGGCAGGCTCCACGGCTCGCTTTTGAGCACCGCGCGATAATGCTTGAGCAATGCCGGATACGCCGGGCGCACGCCCAGGGTCCATTCGCGGCTGAACGGCGGCAGGTTTTCGCCGGGCAGGTCCAGGCCATTCACGGTCACCTTGACCTTGCCCTGGCCCAGGCCGCCCCAGGCTTTGACCGGGATGCGCAGCGTGGTGCGCTGGCCCTGCTTGAGCTCGATGGATTGCGCGCCGCTGTTGACCAGCTCCAATTGCCCTTCGGCGCTCAGTTGTACCTCCAGCTTCTGCGCCTTGCCCGACAGGTTGGACAAGTCCAGCGCCAGCGTGGTCTGGTCACCTCCGGCGAGAAAGCGCGGAGCCGACAGTTCGGCAATCAGCGGTGCGGCAATCACCGTCTTGCCCTCGGCCATGCCGTAGCGGTCATCGCTCCAGGCCTGGGCCATCAGGCGCAACTCGCCGTTGAAGTCGGGGATATTGACGCTGACTTCGCCTTCGCCTTGCTCATTCAGGGTCACCGGTGCGCTTTGCAGCGCAACGATAGTGACGCTGGTATCCGGACGCTTGCCGCCCTTGGCCAGCGCCGCGTCACCACCGAAGGCCAGGCTGGCCAGGCGGCCCTGTCCGGCTTCGATCAACTGGCCGTAGATGTCGAACTGGTCGACACCATAGGCCTTGCGACCGAACAGGCTGGAGTACGGGTCCGGTGTCGGGTATTCGGTGATATTGAGGATGCCCACGTCCACCGCGGCCACCAGCACGTGCACCTGCTTGGGCACGCTGCCGTCCGCATTCTTCGCGGCAATCTTTACCGTCAGCGGTTGTTTGGGACGCATTTTTTCCGGCGCGGTCAGGGTCACGCCGAGTTTGCGCTGGGTGCGGTCCAGCGGCAGGTGCAGCAGGCCCACCGCGCGTTTAGGGGTGATATTGGCTTTGCGCTCGCCGGGGCGAATCACCAGCGCGCTCACATACAGATCATGGCGTGACCATTTCGGGTCGAGCTTCACCGCGAAGCTTTTGCCTTCGGCCGGCACGTCGATTTCCTGCCACCACAGCGGCCCTTCGGCGGACTCCACCAGCAGGTAGCCTTTACCGGCAGCCGGCGGCGTGACCGTGACGTTGGCGGTATCGCCGTCGCCATACGCAGGCTTGTCCAACGCCAGCTTGACCTGGTCGGGCCGTACGGCGCCGCCCTCGGTATTGTCCTGGGCCTGGTAACCGGCCCAGAAACGCAGGCTGCTGACCAGGCCGGTCTGCGGGTCTTCGACCTCCACGCGATATGGGCCCCACTCCACCTGGAAGCTGACCTTGGCGGTGTCGCCGGCCTTGATGTTCAGGGTCTGTTCGTCGAGGTTGAGGAATTTTTCGTTGTAGTGATAGCTCCAGCCATCGCTGTCGGAGTAGTTCCAGTAGTAGTCACGACGCTCGCGCACCAGGCGCACCTTGAGGTTTTGCGCGGCGAGTTTCTGCCCGTCCTGATTGGCCACCAGCACTTCGAATTCCGCCGGGCCGTCGCCGTTGGTTTCCTTGCCGTCAAACAACCCGCGCAGGCCCGGCAGCTGTTCGGCCGGCCAGATCGGCTGCACCAGGCGCCGGGTGATCGGGCGCCCGCCCGACTCTTGCAGGCTCGCTTGCACGATCAATTGCAGCGGCGACTTGGCGTCGGCCCATTTGCTTTCCAGGGTGAGGTCTTCCTGGCCTTTGGCATCGAGGACGCTTTCGTCCAACTCGAAATCCTGGCTCAGCTCTTCCTCGGTGACCGAACCGAACTGGTAGCCCGGCAGTGCCTTGACCGCTTCACGCAGCGGGCGCACATAGACCTGGCCGCTGACCCGGTTGCCCGAGGCCGGCGCGCCGTAGAGGTAGCGTCCATTGACGTGAATGACCGGGTTATCCGCCGGGCTCAGGGCCGTGTCGCTGCCCTTGAGTTCCAGGGCCAGGCGCTCGGGCAGGAAGTCTTCGACAAGGAACTCATACAGCTGCGGCTTGCCGTCACCCAGGTCGAATACCAATTGCCAGCGCCCGGTCGGCGCTTCGCCCGCCAGTTGCAGTTGATATTGATACAGGCCGGAAGCATCGGCATCCCACACGAACTTGCGGCTCACCTGCTCATCCGGGCGACGCACTTCGACGCTCACCGGCTGCGGCTTGACCGCGTTGCCATCCTTGTCGCGCAGCAGGGCGTTGAGCAGCACGGTTTCGCCAGGGCGATACAAATCGCGCGGGCCGAACACAAAGAACTGCAACGGGTGGGACGGCTGGCCGCCGATGTCGAACTCGGCCAGATCCAGCGCGGCGCTGTCGAGGCGCAGCAGGCTGGTCTGTTCGCCTTGCTTGGCGAGCAGCACCTGGGCTTTTTTCGGCAGTGGCAACTCGGCGTGACCACCCTTCTCGGTCTTGCCCTGGCCCAGCACCCGGCCATTGGCATCCAGCACTTCGAGGTCGACGCCGTCCAGGGCTTTGCCGCCTTCGAGCGCCTGGGTGAACACATCCAGGCGGTTGGCATAGCGGTGCACCGACAGGCCGATATCACTCAAGGTGAACAACGTGGCCGGCTGCGAATAGTTGTAGGTGCCCGAGGCGCGCATTACCGCCAGGTACACGCCCGGCTGCTGCAATGGCTTGAGGCCGGCGATCGGCAACAACAGGGTTTCGCGGGTATTGCGCGCAGGTTTCAGGTCGAAACGCCCGCCGTAGACCAGGTCGGCCATAGGTAGCAGTTCGCGCGATTCATACCCTTGCAGGCTGGAGTTGCGGCCCCACTGCGCGAGAAACGACGGCAGCGATTCAGGCTTGATCCGGAAGAATTCGACGTCGATCTTGTCGACGTTCAGCGCGATCACCGGCAAGCCTTCGGCCAGGCGCGTCGGCAGCAAGGTGCCACGGCTGGCGAAGCCGACGGTGGCTTGCAGATCACGGGTTTCCAGGCGCGCGCTGTATTCGGCGGCAAGTGTGTTGTCGTTGACCGCCTTAACCCCGGCATCGACCGTGAGCACCAGTTTGCGTTGCGGCTCCAAGTGGCGCAGGCGCAGCTCCATCAGGTTATCGGAGAGTTCCCAGGCACCATCGACCTTGCCGGACTTGGCATCGACCAGGTGCAGTTTGTCGGCGAATTTCTGTTCGGGATCCAGTGGAATCGAAAAGCTCACCGACAGGGTGCTGGCGCCATCCAGCTGCACCTCGGAGACGTCCACCACACTCAACTCACGCCCGGCATAGCGCTGCTTCAATGCCGCCACATCCACCGCCGCCTTGGCCGGCTTCGGTGCGGTACTCGTCGCCGCTGCTGGAGCGGCCGGGGCTGCCGGTTTATCGGAAGAGTCGCAAGCGCTCAGCAGGGCCAGCGCACAGGCCAGGAACAGTCCTTTGTTAAGCATGGGGCACTCGTAGTGAGAGGGATCCGAGGGGTGAACTATATATCAGCGCCAGCCAAGCCGATGTGGCGCTGGTCACATTGACCGACGGAGGGCAGTTTGGTTCTTGAACGGCTCAAGCCCAGCCAAATCCCACAACCAACACCAACCCCCTGTAGGAGCCGGCTTGCCGGCGCCGACATTCGTTCTGCGGACAGTTACAATGCCGCTCCCCCGTAGGAGCCTCCATGAATTCCCTGCTCACCGACTGGCGCCACCGCCCCACTCACCGCCGCGTCTGGGCCCTGGCCGCGCCGATGATCCTGTCGAACATTTCGGTGCCGCTGGTGGCACTGGTCGACAGCATGGTGATCGGCCACCTGCCGCACGCCCACCAACTCGGCGCGGTGGCTGTCGGTGCCAGCCTCTACACCTTTCTCGCCTGGGCCATGGGTTTCCTGCGCATGGGTTCCACCGGATTCGCCGCCCAGGCCGCCGGGCGTAATGATGGAGCGGCGCTGCGGCAAATCCTGCTGCAGGGTTTGCTGCTGGCACTGGGGTTGGCGATGCTGCTGGGAACCGTCGGCATCCCCCTGAGCCATCTGGCGCTGGAGTGGATGCAACCGTCGCCCGAACTCAACCAACTGACTCGCGACTTCTTCCACACCCGCCTGTTTGGCCTGCCCGCCGCGCTGGCCAGTTACGCGCTGGTCGGCTGGTTCCTCGGCACGCAAAACGCCCGCGCGCCGCTGGCGATCCTGCTGACCACCAACCTGGTGAATATCGCCTTGAACCTGTGGTTCGTACTCGGCCTGGATTGGGGCGTGGTCGGCTCCGCACGCGCCTCGGTCATTGCAGAATGGACCGGCGCCCTGCTCGGCCTGGTCCTGACGCAAAAAGCCCTGCGCGCCTACCCCGGTCACATCGCCTGGGCTGCGCTGAAGGTGTGGCAAAGCTGGCGGCCGCTGCTGGCGGTCAACCGCGATATTTTTATCCGCAGCCTGGCGCTGCAATCGGTGTTTTTCATGATCACTGTGCAAGGTGCACGCCTGGGTGACGCCACCGTGGCCGCCAACGCACTGCTGCTCAACGGCCTGCTGCTGACCGCACATGCCCTCGACGGCCTGGCCCACGCAGTCGAAGCGCTGTGCGGCCACGCCATCGGCGCGCATGATCGCCAGGCCCTGCGCCGTTCATTGGTGGTCGCCTGCGGTTGGTCGCTGATCGCCAGCGTCGGCTTCGCCCTGCTGTTCACGTTCGCCGGGCACCTGTTTATCGCAATGCAGACCGACATCCCCAGCGTGCGTGAAACGGCTGACATCTACCTGCCATACCTGGCGGTGCTGCCATTGATTGCGGTGTGGAGTTATTTACTGGACGGCCTTTTTATCGGCGCCACGCGTGCGCGCGAAATGCGCAATGGGATGCTGTTGACCGTGCTGATCCTGCTGCCGTTCGCGTGGCTGTTGCAGGGCTACGGCAACCACGGCCTGTGGATAAGTTTCCTGCTGTTCATGGCATTGCGCAGCCTCACGTTGTGGGCGATTGCCTGGCGCCTGAATCGGCAGAATCAGTGGCTTGGATGAAATCCACGACCCGATCCAGCACCGGTGCCAGCCAGCGCAACGGTTTGGAGATGGCCGCCACCAGCGTCTGGTGGTTGGTCTTGCCGAAGTAGAACTCCTCCACCGGCACACCGGCCGCCCGTAACGCGTTAGCCAGCCCGCCGGTGTTGCGCGTGGGGTTGACCAGTGTGTCGGACGAAGAGGCGATCAACAGGCTCGGCGGCGCGCCGGCACTGACATGGTTGATCGGCTGGGAGTCCGGGGGTGAGTGGGGGAAGAAAAACACCGGCTTCACGTCAGGGTTTTCAATCGGCAGAAAGTCATACGGACCTGCAAGACCGATCCAGCCCTTGAGCATCGACGGCGACAGGTTCGCTTCGTTGAGCCAACGCGCATCCAGCGCCAGCATCGCGGCGTTGTAGGCGCCGGAACTGTGGCCCATCACATACAGCTTGCGGGGATCGCCGCCGTATTCGGCACTGTGTTGATACGTCCAGGCGACCGCTTGGGCACCGTCCTGAAGAAACAGTGGGTAACGCACTTGCGGGTAAAGCCGATAATCGGCGATCACCACCACAATGCCGCGCGAGGCCAGGGCTTCGCCGACAAAACCGTAATCATCCTTGGAGCCACTGTTCCAGCTGCCACCATAGAAAAACACCACCACGGGGGCGTTCGGCGAAGCATTGGCCGGGCGGTAGATATCGAGTTTCTGGCGGGGATCATCGCCGTAGGCGACGGAGGAGGTTTTGGTGAAAGTGCTGGAGGGCGTGAGTGCGTTGAGCACCTTGATGGGCGAGCAGGCTGCGAGGAAGGCAGCGAATGCCAGGGTGAAGGCTTGCAGCCATTTGCTCGACATCTTCCAGACCTCACATAGAAGGTACTACCTGATGAAGATCCAAATGTGGGAGCTGGCTTGCCTGCGATAGCGGAGTGTCAGACCCCACATTGCACACTGACACACCGCCATCGCGGGCAAGCCCGGCTCCTACATTTGAGCCGGGTCACTTCAGTTACGAAGACAGGTACGAAGACCGCGTCAGGCCCAGGCGCAACGCGTCCAGGAACTGCGTACGCTCATTGGCGCTGATCTTCGCGCTGGCGCACTTGTCACGGTAGTGAGTCATCAACTCCTCCGGCGACAAGTGCACGTAGCGCAGCATGTCTTCGATGGTGTCGTGGGTCTCGATACCGGCGCTGTACACCGAACCGTCTTCGCGCTGGTAGATGTTCACCGAGTCGGTGTCACCGAACAGGTTGTGCATGTCGCCGAGGATTTCCTGGTAGGCCCCCACCAGGAAGATACCCAGCAGGTAGTCCTCGCCTTCGTTCAAGGCGTGCACCGGCAGGCTGGTCTCGATGCTCTGCTCGTCGACGTACTGCTTGATCTTGCCGTCGGAGTCGCAGGTCAAATCCTGCAGGACCGCGCGGCGCAGCGGCTCTTCGTCGAGACGGTGCAGCGGCAGGATCGGCAGTACCTGGCCGATGGCCCAAGTGTCCGGCAGGCTCTGGAACACCGAGAAGTTGCAGATGTACTTGTCGGCCAGCTTGTCGTTGAGTTCGTCCAGCACCTGGCGGTGCGAGCGCTGGCGGGCTTTCAACGAGTTGTGCAGGCGGCGGCAGACGGCGAAGTAGCACTGCTCGGCCAGGGCTTTTTCTGCCAGGGTCAGCTTGCCATCGGCGTACTGGGTGGCCACGTCGCTCATGTAGTGGGTGGCACGCCAGTAGGTCTCGGTGACCATCTCGATGTCGGTCGGGCCCAGCAGGTCCACCAGCCACTGCACGGTTTCCGGCAGGCTTTCCTTGTTTTCGATCTCCGGCACGTCGTCGTTGTGCTTCTCGACGTCAGTGACCTGCACCACCAGCATGGCGTGGTGGGCGGTCAGGGAGCGGCCGCTTTCGGAGAAGATGTGCGGGTGCGGCAGGCTCTGCGCATCGCAGAATTCCTTGAGCATGCCCACGACCACGCCAGCGTAGTCGTCCATGTCGTAGTTGATCGAGCTGGCGTTACGCGAGTGGGTACCGTCATAGTCCACGCCCAGCCCGCCGCCGACGTCGATGTGGTCCACCGGCAGGCCGAGGTTGCGCAGCTCGCCGTAGTAACGAATGGCTTCCTTGAACCCGTGCTGGTAGTCGGCCAGGTTGGCGATCTGTGACCCCATGTGGAAGTGCAGCAGGCGGATGCCCTGGTCCAGGCCGGCAGCGCGGAAGCGCTCGACCACGGACAGCAACTGCGCCGCCGACAGGCCGAATTTGGATTTCTCGCCACCGGTGTCCGCCCACTTGCTCGACGCCAGGGACGACAAGCGCACGCGCAGGCCGACCTGCGGCTTGACCTTGAGGCTGGCAGCCTCTTCGATCACCAGCTCAACTTCGGATTCTTTCTCGATCACGATAAACACGTTGTGGCCGAGCTTCTGGCCCATCAGCGCCAGGCGGATGAACTCACGGTCCTTGTAACCGTTGCAGACGATGGTGCCGCCCTTCGGCGCCAGGGCCAGCACGGCCAGCAGCTCGGGCTTGGAGCCGGCTTCGAGGCCAATGGACACGTTCTGGGTTGCGATGATGTTCTCGATCACCGCCTCCTGCTGGTTCACCTTGATCGGGTACAGCGCGGTGTATTGGCTCTGGTATTCCAGGCGCTCGATGTTGGCATCGAAGGCACCGGTCAGCTGGCGCACGCGGTCTTGCAGGATGTCGGGGAAACGCACCAGCAACGGCAAGGACAGGCCGCTTTTACGCAGCTCGTCTACTTGCTCGTACAGGTCGACGGGCGTGCTGTTCGGGCCGTTCGGACGAACTTCAACGCGACCGGCATCATTGATCGCGAAATACCCGGCCCCCCAATGGCGGATCCCGTAAACACTGCGGCTGTCCGCAACTGTCCATTGGCTGCCATCGTCTTTGCGTGTGCGTCGTACGGACATCGAAGTCCCCTATAAATGAAGTCGAAGGCGCCGCCTCTCTCTGAGGCTGGCGCAGTCTAAAGAATGAAAATGACGATTTGCCTGTAAGGAAGGTAGACCCCACTCGCAGGACAGAGTTTAGACACCGGTCAGGAACAGGCTCTGTGAAACCCATGGAGACGACAGTTCGCGTTCAGCGAGCCGGCGGTCGGGGTGGGTTTCACAGAGGCTGCTAGCCGCCGGATTTCTTCGCCTTGTAACCCAGCTTGATCAGCTCGGCCAGCAGCAACTCGACGTGGTCGCCCTGGATCTCGATGACGCCGTCTTTGAGCGCGCCACCGGTGCCACAGCGCTTTTTCAGCGTCGTGGCCAGCTCCTTCAGGGCATCTTCGGCCAGGGGCACGCCGGTGATGGTCGTCACCGTCTTGCCGCCACGGCCCTTGCTCTCGCGTCGCACGCGGGCAATGCCATCGCCTTCAGGGATCAGGGTCTGTTTGCAGGTACACGAATCCACGGGCTGATGACAGTCCGGGCAGTGTCGACCTGCGTCGGTGGAAAATACCAGGCCACCAAGGGCGGCGAAGGATGCGGCTTTTTTGGCCACCGGCAATCCTCTTGGGAGGACAAAGACTGATCGATCAGAATGACCGACCGCGAAGCCCCACTCAGGCAGGGGCAGCGCTACCGTACCGCCCTGTTTCAACCCCACCGGTAGCCGCCGGCTTGCCAGCGATGGCGTCCTAAAGATAGCCATCGCCGGCAAGCCGGCGCCTACAGTGATACCCGGGTGAAACAATCGTAGTACGGGTGAAAAGTCGCGCAGTGTAACGGCAAAAACGCGACTTGCTAAGGGCCAAATGGCGCCAATTTATGCAACTTTAGCGACGCGAGGCCAGATAGCGGCGCAAGCCCTCCTGGGCGTCCGGGCAGTAGGGCTTTTGCTCGGCCTCCTGCAGGACCGTTTCAATCGGTAAAAAGCGAGCTTCCATGACTTCTTCGGGCTGCAGGCTGAGCGGCCCGTCCCACGTCGCCGAGTAGGATTTGCACCAGAGCCGGCTGTCGCCATCTTCGAAATAGAAGTGGTCATGTTCGACCAACGCTACCCCGCCGACGCCCAGCTCTTCTTCCAACTCACGGGCGGCCGACACCGCATACGACTCGCCTGCCGCGACCATGCCGCCGGCTGCCGTGTCCCAGAAGCCGGGATACAGGGCTTTGCTCAGGGTGCGCCGATGCACGCACAGCTCGCCCTTGGAATTGAACAGGAAGATAAACGTGCACCGGCCAATCAGGCCGCGCTGGCGCAGGTCGGACCGCACCAGGTGGCCGAGCAGGTTGTCCTGCTCGTCGACCCAGCAGATCAGTTCGGCATCGGAGGCCGCACGGTGCGCGGCCTCGTTTTGAGCAGCGTCCATCATCAACCCTGGTTGAGCAGTTGACGCAAGTCGATCACCGCCGCGTTGGCCCGGGAAATGTAGTTGGCCATGACCAGCGAGTGGTTGGCCAGCACGCCGAAGCCGCTGCCGTTGAGGATCATCGGGCTCCAGACAGGCTCTTGCGAGGCCTCCAGTTCACGAATGATCTGGCGCACGCTGACGGTGGCGTTTTTCTTGGCCAGGACGTCGGCGAAATCGACTTCGATAGCACGCAGCAGGTGGGACAGGGCCCACGCCTGGCCACGCGCCTCGTAGAACACGTTGTCGATCTGCATCCACGGGGTTTCGACCACTTCTTCGTCGACCTGTGGCACTTCACCCGGCGCCAGCGCTTCGGTTTTCAGTGCAGTGTTCAACTTGACCCGGCCGACGCTGGCCGACAGGCGTTGCGACAGCGAGCCCAGGCGGGTAGCGACATCGCCCAGCCAGTTGTTCAGGTTGTCGGCTCGCGCATAGAACAGCGCGCCTTTCTGGTTAGGGTCCGACAGGCGCGCCTCGTAGCGGCTCAGGGAATTGATGCCTTCCTGGTATTCCGACTCACTGGATGGCAGCACCCAGCTCTTGTTGTCGAAGTTGAAACGCGGCTCGGCCTTGGCCAAGTCAGCGTCTTCCGCCGATTGCGACTGGGAACGGGCGAAGTCTTTACGCAGGGCTCGGGTCAGGTCGCGTACCTGCACCAGCACGCCGTATTCCCAGCTGGGCATGTTGTCCATCCACAGGCCCGGCGGGAAGCGGTCGTTGGAAATGTAGCCACCCGGCTTGTTCAGCAGGGTGCCGACCACGGTCTTGAGGGTTTCGACGGTGGTGAAGCCCACCACCATCTGCTTGCCGTCTTTTTCAGCGGCAATCTGCGCATTTTGCTGGACCGGAAACAGCGCCGGCTCTTCGCTCCAGTAACAACCCAGGGCACCGGTGACCAACAGGTACAGGCCGAGCACGCTCAGCACGGCGCGGCTCATCAGCACCGTGCGAAAATAGCTGCGGTTGGCCGACTTGGGCTCAGGGGCGGGGCCTTTGGCACTGCCTGCACGGTTTTTCCAGTCCAGCATGGCGATATCCTTTCAATCACTTGAGTTCATGCACTTCAATGGTCCGGGTGCGTTCAAACACTCCGACCACAACCCTACCCCATCGTGCCCGCCGGTGCGGTGCTTTTAATCAAACGGGGGACGAGGAAGGTTCGACTATAAAGGATGCAGGTTTTTTACGCTGCGCGACCATCGGGTCAATAACTGAATACCCGGGACACGCAGTTAATTGACATATGACACTCATCCCATGGAAAAGAGGTGCTAGCATAGAGCCATCAGTCGACCTCAGCATGCACCCTAACTAGTAGTCAGGATATGACCGAGCCAGAAGACCCCAGCCGTGAGCGTCTCAAGCAGCATTTTGCCCAGCGGGTAATTCATCAGGCACGTCAAATTCTTGAGATCTGGCAGCGCCTGCAACGCAGCGAATGGTCGGGCGCCGACCTGTCCGAACTCAGCGAAGCCAACCTGCGCCTGCTGCGCTTTGCCGAGCGTTTCGAACAGCCGGAACACAGCCAGCTCGCCGTGCACATCGGCGAATCCCTCAAGGCAGTGGACGAAAACCGTGGCCGCCTGAGCAGCCACCTGATCACTGAACTCAACCGCCTGATGCAGCGCCTGTCCCGCACCGGACTGCGCCAGGGCGACCAGCTCGAGCAAACGTTCCTGCCGCCGATGCGCAAGCCGATCTACGTGATGCTCGCCGATCACGACCGCGCCGAACGCCTGGCCAAGCAGCTGGAATTCTTCGGCATGAGCGCGCAGTCGCTGGACAGCGTGGCAGCCTTTCGCGCCGCCATGGCCGAGCGCCTGCCCTCGGCGATCGTGATGGACGTGGACTTCTGCGGCGCCGGCCTGGGCCTCAAGCTCGCCGCCGAAGCCCAGGAAGGCTTGGAGCAAAAGCTGCCGCTGCTGTTTTTCAGCCTGCATGAAACCGACACCCCGACCCGCCTGGCCGCCGTGCGCGCCGGGGGCCAGGAGTTCCTCACTGGAACACTGGAGGCTTCCAGCCTGCTGGAAAAAATCGAAGTGCTCACCTGCGTCGCCCAGTACGAACCCTATAAAGTGCTGATCATCGATGACTCGCGGGCCCAGGCACTGCACACCGAGCGGCTGCTCAACAGTGCCGGCATCGTCACGCGCACCCTGATCGAGCCGATCCAGGCCATGGCCGAGCTGGCGGACTTCCAGCCCGACCTGATCATCCTCGACATGTACATGCCCGCCTGCACCGGTACCGAACTGGCTAAGGTGATTCGCCACAACGACCGCTACGTCAGCGTGCCGATCATCTACCTGTCAGCCGAAGACGATCTCGACAAGCAACTGGACGCCATGAGCGAAGGCGGCGACGACTTCCTCACCAAGCCGATCAAGCCGCGCCACCTGATCACCACCGTGCGCAACCGCGCCGCCCGTGCGCGCAACCTCAAGGCGCGGATGGTGCGCGACAGCCTGACCGGCCTGTACAACCACACTCACATCCTGCAATTGCTCGAAGACTGCAGCTTCCGTGCGCGCCGCGAGAACAAGCCGCTGAGCTTTGCCATGCTCGACATCGACCATTTCAAGCGGGTCAATGACAGCCACGGGCATCCCATGGGCGACCGCGTGATCAAGAGCCTGGCGCTGTTTCTCAAGCAGCGCCTGCGCAAGACCGACTATATCGGGCGCTATGGCGGTGAAGAGTTCGCCATCGTAATGCCCGACACCGACCTGGAGTCGGCCTGCAGGGTGCTGGATGAAATTCGCGGGCGCTTTGCCGAAATCCACTACCCGGCCCAGCCGCAGGATTTGTGGTGCACCTTCAGCGCCGGGCTGGTGGAGCTGTGCGACGGTTCCGACAGCCTGATGATGGCCGCACAGGCCGACGAGGCGCTGTACCGCGCCAAGGACGCCGGGCGCAACCGCGTACAAGCGGCGCGCACGTCAAAGCAAAGTGCCATCTTTTCACCGGAATCGACTGATTCCGTCATTACTCTGTAACGCAAACGCAATAACTTCAGGCACTTACCTTTTGCTGTCGGTTGAAACCCCGCATGCGCCTGAAGCTGCTGACCAATCTCAATACCCTCCTCTTGGTGGCTGTGTGCCTGGCCCTCGGGGCCACGCTCTGGTGGTCGCAACGCGCGCTGGAGCGTCCCTATCTATTGATGGAACGCTACCTGGGCCTGTCGCAGACCTTTCAGAATCAGGCCGCGCGCAATATCGACGACTACCTGGCCAGCGGCGATGCCCTGCGCCTGAGCAGCGCCAGCCAGAGCCTGGAAAACCTGCTGCAGCACCTGGATGAACTGCCCGCCGACCTCGCGCAGAACCTGCGCCCCAGCCTGGTGGACCTGGATACCTTCAGCAAGACTGACCTGCTGGCTGCCGGCAAGCTGGCCGGCGACCCGCAAGCGCTTTTACTGCAAGCCGAACGCGAACTGGGCGCGAACCTGGAGCAACTGGGTCAATACGCCCTGAGCGTCAATTCGCCGCAAGCCGCGCGTTACCTGCCGCCGTTGCTGGCCGCGTCCCAGCACTTGGGCAAACTGTCCCTGGCCCGCGACAAGCTGGTGAGCAGCGGGCGCGCGGAACTGGCCGATGATGTGGAGCGTGAAGTCGGCAATATCCGCAGCCAGGCCGACCTGCTGGAGCCGTTGCCATTGCTCGGCGTCAAGGCCAGCGCCGACTCCAGCGCCGACGACTTTTCTGCCTTGATGGGCCTGGAAAACACCGAGAAGACCGAGACCCAGGACACCGGCGTCGACCTCAAGCGCGAACTCAACAGCCTGCTCACCCGCTACCCCGGCGAACTCAAGCGCACCCGCGAACAGATCCAGCAACGCACCGACCTGGCCGCAAGCACCCACCTGAAAATCGCCGCCGTACAGCAGGCCATTGCCAGCCTGGAGCCGGTGGTGCGCGCGCAACATGCCCAGATCCAGGGCGAAGTGCGCCTGATGCAAGGCGTGATGATCGGCCTGATCCTGCTGATTGCCCTGCTGATCGATACCCTGCAACGGCGCCTGGCACGGGTGCTGACCAACCTGGCGCCGGCCCTGTCGACCTGGGCCGAAGGTGACTTCAGCCAGCCGATTGCCTTGGGCAAGACCAACCGCGAGTTGCACGATATCGAAGCCTCCCTCAACCGCTTGCGCGCCTATCTGGTCGACCTGGTGGGCACCATTCGCGGGAATGCCGAAGAGGTCGCCGGCAGCAGCCGGGCCCTCGCCGAGTTGAGCAGCGGCCTGCACGACGGCGCTGAACGCCAGGCCGGGGACACCGCGCAGATCCGCGATTCGCTCGGCGAGCTGGAGGCAACCATCCAGCAAGTCGCCGGGGATGCCAGCCAGGCGGCCGGGGCCAGCCGGAGTGCTGGCCAGGCGGTGGAGCAAGGCCAGCGCGTGATCGGCCTGAGCCTGACCGGGCTGCACGCGCTGGTGGGTGAAGTGCAGCAGAACGCGCAGATGATCGAAAAACTCGCCGAAGAATCCGCCACCATCGGCGGCGTACTCACGGTGATCCGCTCGATTGCCGACCAGACCAACCTGCTGGCGCTCAACGCCGCCATCGAGGCCGCCCGTGCCGGTGAAGCCGGGCGCGGGTTTGCGGTGGTCGCCGACGAAGTGCGCTCCCTGGCCCAGCGCACCGCCGGCGCCACCGCTGAAATCCAGGGCCTGATCGCCGGCCTGCAAAGCGCCGCCCACCAATCGGTGCAAGGCATGCGCGCCCAGGTCGAACACGCCGAAGCCACCGCCCAGCAGGCCCAGGCGGCAGATGGTGCGCTGGATGAAATCGTCGGCGCGATCCAGACCATTGCCGACACCGCCGTGCGCATCGCCGATGTGACCGCGCAGCAGAGTGGCGCCGTCAGTGAGATTCGCGACAACAGCGAGCGGATCCACCAGTTGGGCGAGGACAATCTGCTGCGCATCGGCCAGGGCCGCAGCCAGGGCGAACACCTGCTGGTGCTGGGCGGGCAGCTCAACACGGCGGTCCAGGCGTTTCGCGTCTGACCGGACTCAACGTGGGTTGCGACCCAATGTGGCAGTTGGCTTGCCTGCGATGGCGGTGAACCAGGCGACATCTCCCTGTGCTGACACACCGCTATTGCAGGCAAGCCAGCTCCCACACTGACCGAACTCGCCCTCACAGTCACAAATTTCGCGCTATCCTCGGTAATCGTGCTGGCTACTGCATAGAACTGGACAGTCACAAAGGCTTTGCGGCATAGTCGCCGGGTTCTGCCGTACCCACATCAATAACAAGGAACAGCCGATGGCGACCTTACTGGTTCTTCACGGACCCAACCTGAACCTGCTCGGCACCCGCGAACCGGGCGTCTACGGGGCAGTCACCCTGGACCAGATCAACCTCGACCTGGAACGACGGGCGCGTGAAGCCGGCCACCATTTGCTCTACCTGCAAAGCAATGCCGAGTACGAACTGATTGATCGTATCCATGCCGCCCGCGGCGAAGGCGTGGACTTTATTCTGATCAATCCCGCCGCTTTTACGCATACAAGCGTTGCATTACGTGACGCGCTGCTGGCGGTGAGCATCCCATTCATCGAAGTGCACTTGTCGAACGTGCACAAACGCGAACCTTTCCGCCATCACTCCTACTTCTCCGACGTAGCGGTAGGAGTGATCTGCGGCCTTGGCGCCAGCGGTTACCGACTGGCCCTGGAGGCCGCCCTGGAACAGCTTGAACAACCGGCCAAGCGCCCCTGACCGACCCTTGGGAGTTGATGATTCATGGATATCCGTAAAGTTAAGAAACTGATCGAACTGCTGGAAGAATCCGGTATCGACGAGCTGGAAATCAAGGAAGGCGAAGAGTCCGTACGGATCAGCCGTCACAGCAAGACCCCGGCCCAGCAGTTCTACGCGCCACAAATGCAAGCGCCGGCTCCGGCCGCTGCTGCTCCGGCCGCCGCACCTGCCGCCGCCGCTGCGCCAGCAGCACCTGCTGCGCCAGTGCTGAACGGCTTCGTGGTCAAGTCGCCAATGGTCGGTACCTTCTACCGCACCCCGGCACCGACCTCGCCAGCCTTCGTTGAAGTCGGCGCAACCGTGAAAGTGGGCGACACCATCTGCATCGTCGAAGCGATGAAAATGATGAACCACATCACCGCTGAAAAAGCCGGCGTCATCGAATCCATCCTGGTAGAAAACGGTCAGCCGGTTGAGTACGACCAGCCGCTGTTCACCATCGTTTGAACCGCGGAGCGCCTTCGATGTTGAAACCTGCGAAGAAACTGCAAAAAGTCCTGATCGCCAACCGCGGCGAGATCGCGCTGCGTATCCTGCGCGCCTGTAAGGAAGAGGGCATCAAGACCGTCGCTGTTTACTCGACGGCCGATACCGAATTGATGCACGTGAAACTGGCGGACGAAAGCATCTGCATCGGCCCGCCACTGGCCACGAACTCGTACCTGAAAGTCTCGAACATCATCGCCGCGGCAGAAGTGACCGGCGCCGATGGCATCCACCCGGGCTACGGCTTCCTCGCGGAAAACGCCGATTTCGCCGAACAGGTGGAAAAATCCGGGTTTGCCTTCATCGGCCCGAAAGCCGAAACCATTCGCCTGATGGGCGACAAGGTCTCGGCCAAGGACGCGATGATCGCTGCTGGCGTGCCAACCGTTCCAGGTTCCGACGGCCCACTGCCTGAAGACGAGGCCACCGCCCTGCGCATTGGTCGCGAAGTCGGTTACCCGGTGATCATCAAGGCCGCCGGTGGCGGTGGTGGTCGCGGCATGCGCGTGGTGCACAAGGAAGAAGACCTGATCGAAGCCGCCAAGCAGACCCGCTCCGAAGCGGGCGCCTGGTTCGGCAACCCGATGGTCTACCTGGAGAAGTACCTGACCAACCCACGTCACGTGGAAGTGCAGGTATTGTCCGACGGCCAGGGCCACGCCATCCACCTGGGCGACCGCGATTGCTCGCTGCAGCGCCGTCACCAGAAGGTACTGGAAGAAGCTCCGGCACCGGGCCTGGATGAAAAAGCTCGCCAGGAAGTACTGGCTCGCTGCGTCAAGGCGTGCATCGACATCAACTACCGTGGCGCCGGTACCTTCGAGTTCCTCTACGAGAACGGTCGTTTCTACTTCATCGAGATGAACACTCGCGTGCAGGTAGAGCACCCGGTTTCGGAGATGGTCACCGGTATCGACATCGTCAAGGAGATGCTCAGCATCGCCGCCGGCAACCCGCTGTCCTTTACCCAGGACGACGTGAAGATGCACGGCCACTCCCTGGAGTGCCGCATCAACGCCGAAGACCCGAAGACCTTTATCCCAAGCCCTGGCCTGGTCAAGCATTTCCACGCGCCCGGCGGCAACGGCGTCCGTGTGGATTCGCACCTGTACAGCGGCTACAAGGTTCCGTCCAACTACGACTCGCTGATCGGCAAGCTGATCACCTGGGGCGCGACCCGCGACGAGGCCATGGCCCGTATGCGTAACGCCCTGGACGAAATCGTGGTCGACGGCATCAAGACCAACATCCCGCTGCACCGGGAACTGGTCCGTGATGAAGGCTTCTGCGAAGGTGGTGTGAACATTCACTACCTGGAACACAAGCTGGCCAACCAGTAAGTGCTCCACCCAACAAAGCCGCCTTCGGGCGGCTTTGTTGTTTGTGAGATACAGAAAACCCCACAAAATCCTGTGGGAGCTGGCTTGCCTGCGATAGCGGTGGATCAGTCAAGTAATACTCCGCTGACACTCCGCTATCGCAGGCAAGCCAGCTCCCACATTTGGACCGAGTGCAGTCAGTAGTGTCGTCTTCTGCACGCCGCTCGCGTAAACTTGCGCGCTTTCGCGACCCAGCAGTCGCACATTCATTTTATTCAAAGGTGCCCGCCATGCCTTGGCTGCAAGTCCGTCTCGCCATCAGCCCAGAACAAGCCGAAACCTACGAAGACGCTTTCCTCGAAGTGGGCGCTGTCTCGGTGACCTTCATGGACGCCGAAGACCAGCCGATCTTCGAACCCGAACTCAATACCACCCCGCTGTGGTCCCACACCCATCTGCTGGCCCTGTTCGAAGACGGCACCGATGCCGCCGCCGTGCTGGCCCATATGGAACTGCTCACCGGCGGCCCGCTGCCCGAGCACCACAGTGAAGTCATCGAAGACCAGGACTGGGAACGCAGCTGGATGGATAACTTCCAGCCGATGCGGTTCGGCCAGCGCCTGTGGATCGTGCCGAGCTGGCACGCCGCGCCGGAGCCCGACGCAGTCAACCTGCTGCTTGATCCGGGCCTGGCCTTCGGCACCGGCACCCACCCCACCACCGCGCTGTGCCTGGAATGGCTGGACGGCCAGGACCTGACCGACAGCCACGTGCTGGACTTCGGCTGCGGCTCGGGGATCCTGGCGATTGCCGCCCTGCTGCTGGGCGCCAAGGAAGCCGTCGGCACCGACATCGACGTGCAGGCCCTGGAAGCTTCGCGCGACAACGCCGGGCGCAACCACATTCCCGAAGATAAATTCCCACTCTATCTGCCCGAGCAATTGCCCCAGGTGCAGGCCGACGTGCTGGTGGCGAACATCCTCGCCGGCCCGCTGATTTCCCTGGCGCCGCAGCTGTCGAGCCTGGTCAAGCCGGGCGGCCGCCTGGCGCTGTCGGGCATCCTTGCCGAGCAGGGTGAAGACGTGGCCGCTGCCTACGCCAAGGATTTCGAGCTGGATCCGATCGCCAACCGTGATGGCTGGGTACGCATCAGCGGTCGTCGGCGCTAGAATGAGCGCTTGCCTGAATCGGATGGCCGCATGACCGACAGTTTCGTCACCCAGTGCCCGCATTGCCAAGCACGCTTTCGCGTTAACCACGCTCAATTGAGCGTGGCCCGCGGCGTGGTGCGCTGCGGCTCGTGCCTGCAGGTGTTCAATGCGGCACGCCAGCTGCTGGAGCAGCGCGCCCAGCAGACGCCGGCACCGGAACCGGTCGAGCCAGCCGCCGAGGCCCCGCGGGCGATCAGCCAGAAACAGTGGACCGCCGAAGAACTGGACCTGGACAACCTCGACCTCGACGTGGAGCTGGCCAAGCTGGAACGCCGCGAGATTCAGCACACGCAGCCCTCGGGCGCGGAGCGTCGCCAGGGCGGTTCCGACCGTCGGCAAAAGGAAGAGGCCCTCAGCGCCAGCCGCGATACGGTCAAGGCCGAGGAAGAAAAGTGGGCGGCCAGCCTGTTCAGCGAACCACCGGAAGAACGCGTCCAGGTCGTCGAAGCCCCTGAACCGACCAAGACACCTGCGACCCGGCAGCGCACCGAACCGTCGATGTCGTTCCACACCGACGATATCGACGACGAACCGCCGCTGCGCTCGACACTCGAGGATGACGAACTCGATCCCCCCGTCACGCCCGTTATCGAGGCAGTCGAGGAACCGGAACCCGAAGAACGCCCGCAACCCCGACGCAAACGCCCTCGCCCGTCCACCGGCGTTCACGACGATGTCCTGCAGGACCTCGAAGACGACCCACTGCACCTCTACGCGCAAAAACGTGCGTCGGGCTGGGGCCGCCGCCTGCTCTGGCTGTTGCTGGTGCTGATCGCCGCCGCCGGCCTCGCCGGCCAATACATCGCCTACCAATTCGACGACCTGGCCCGCCAGGACGCCTACCGCCCATGGTTCCAGCAACTGTGCCCCACCCTGGGCTGCACGGTGCCGTCACGGGTCGATATCGCCCACATCAAGAGCAGCAACCTGGTGGTACGCAGCCACCCGGAGTTCGCCGGGGCGCTGGTGGTGGATGCAATCATCTATAACCGCGCGACCTTCTCCCAGCCCTTCCCGCTGCTGGAGCTGCGTTTTGCCGATTTGAACGGCAGCCTGATCGCCAGTCGTCGGTTCAAACCCGCCGAATACCTCAGCGGTGAGTTGGCCGGCGTGAGCGAAATGCCATCACAGACGCCGATCCATATCTCCCTGGATATCCTCGATCCGGGCAATAAAGCCGTGAATTACAGCCTGAGCTTTCATTCGCCCGAGTGAATCGGTTCATGCACCGAGGCTTGACGGCAGATTCTTGACTAAGCGCCGGTCAACCAAACCGGCGGCGATAAAGAAATTGCTGTTCAGATTTTATCCAATTCAGCCTTTATCCAGTCATCGAGAGCGGGTATCATGCCAACCCTTTTTCGAACTCTAATGATCCGGCCCCACAACAGGGAAGTCCTATGTCGGCGGTACGCATCGGCCCATACACATTGCAGAACGGCTTGATCCTCGCTCCTATGGCGGGCGTCACCGACCAGCCCTTTCGTCAGCTGTGCAAGCGTTTGGGCGCGGGTCTAGTAGTCTCGGAAATGGTCACCAGCGACATGAGCTTGTGGAACACCCGCAAATCGCGGATGCGCATGATCCACGAAGGTGATCCCGAGCCCCGCTCGGTACAGATCGCCGGCGGTGATGCGCAGATGCTGGCGGATGCGGCCCGGGCCAACGTGGAGTTGGGCGCACAGATCATTGATATCAACATGGGCTGCCCGGCCAAGAAGGTCTGCAACAAGGCCGCCGGTTCCGCCTTGTTGAAGGATGAGCAGTTGGTCGCCGAGATCCTGCAGGCCGTTGTCGCCGCAGTGGATGTGCCGGTCACCCTGAAGATCCGTACCGGCTGGGACCGGGACAACAAGAATGGCCTGACGGTGGCGAAGATCGCCGAACAGGCGGGCATTACAGCGCTGGCGGTGCATGGGCGCACCCGCGCCGATCTGTACACCGGTGAAGCCGAGTACGACACCATTGCCGCGATCAAGCAGGCGGTGTCGATGCCGGTCTTTGCCAATGGCGATATCGACTCAGCCGAGAAAGCCCGGCGCGTGCTGCACGCTACCGGTGCCGATGGCCTGTTGATTGGCCGGGCCGCCCAGGGGCGGCCGTGGATTTTTCGTGAGATCGAGCATTTTCTGCGTACCGGCGAAGTCTTGCCGGCACCGGAGTTGATCGAGGTGGAACGTATTCTGCTAGAGCATCTGGCCGCCCTGCACGCCTTCTATGGAGACGTGATGGGAGTACGCATTGCTCGCAAGCATGTCGGCTGGTATCTCGCAACCTTGCCGGGCGCCAGGGAGTTTCGCGCCCACTTCAATCGTTTGGATGATACGGAAGCACAGTGCGCCAACGTTCGTGAGTTCTTCAGCGAGCGTTACAAGAGCCTGGGGACAGGGGACGGAGAGGGGGTGGCCGCATGACGATGATGACCGAGACTTTAGTGAGTGGAACAACACCCGTGAGCGACAACGTCAATTTGAAACAGCACCTCAACACGCCGAGCGAAGAAGGCCAGACCCTTCGCGGGAGTGTCGAGAAGGCGCTGCACAATTATTTCGCCCACCTTGAGGGCGCTTCCGTCACGGACGTGTACAACCTGGTGCTCTCCGAAGTCGAGGCGCCCTTGCTCGAAAGCGTGATGAACTACGTCAAGGGCAACCAGACCAAAGCCAGTGAGCTGCTGGGCCTCAACCGTGGCACCTTGCGCAAAAAGCTCAAACAATACGATTTGCTGTAAGCATTCAATCAAACCAGAAAGGCGCCCGCGTAAAAACGGTCGCCTTTTTTGCTGACTTCCTTTGCTTTTGATGGAAATTGAAATGACCGACCAGACTACCCGCCTGCCGATCCGCCGCGCCTTGATCAGTGTCTCCGACAAGACCGGGATCCTCGAATTTGCCCGGGAGCTGGAAGCCCTTGGCGTGGAAATCCTCTCCACGGGCGGGACCTTCAAACTGCTGCAGGACAACGGCGTGGCCGCAGTAGAAGTGGCGGACTACACCGGTTTCGCAGAAATGATGGACGGTCGGGTCAAGACCCTGCACCCGAAAATCCACGGCGGTATCCTCGGCCGTCGCGGTACCGACGACGCCATCATGAGCGAGCACGGCATCAAGCCGATCGATCTGGTAGCCGTTAACCTGTACCCGTTCGAAGCCACCATCAACAAGCCAGGCTGCGACCTGCCGACCGCCATCGAAAACATCGATATCGGCGGCCCGACCATGGTTCGCTCGGCAGCCAAGAACCACAAAGACGTGGCCATCGTGGTCAACGCCAGCGACTACGCCCAGGTGCTCGAGAGCCTGAAAGCCGGCGGCCTGACCTACGCCCAGCGCTTCGACCTGATGCTCAAGGCGTTCGAACACACTGCCGCCTACGACGGCATGATCGCCAACTACATGGGCACCGTGAACCAGGCGGCTGAAACCCTCAGCACCGAAGGCCGCAGCCAGTTCCCGCGCACCTTCAACAGCCAGTTCATCAAGGCCCAGGAAATGCGCTACGGCGAGAACCCGCACCAGAGCGCGGCGTTCTACGTGGAGGCCAAGCCGGCCGAAGTGGGCATCGCCACCGCGACCCAGCTGCAAGGCAAGGAGCTGTCCTACAACAACGTGGCCGACACCGACGCCGCGCTGGAGTGCGTGAAGAGCTTCGTCAAGCCAGCCTGCGTAATCGTCAAGCACGCCAACCCGTGCGGCGTGGCCGTGAGCCCGGACGCTGAAGGCGGCATCCGCCAGGCGTACGAACTGGCCTACGCCACCGACACCGAATCCGCATTCGGCGGCATCATCGCGTTCAACCGCGAACTGGACGCCGAGACCGCTAAAGCCATCGTCGAGCGTCAGTTCGTCGAAGTGATCATCGCCCCTTCCGTCAGCGAAGAAGCCCGCGCCATCGTGGCAGCCAAGGCCAACGTGCGCCTGCTGGCCTGCGGCGAGTGGTCGGCTGAACGTGCCGCTGCCTGGGACTACAAGCGCGTCAACGGCGGCTTGCTGGTACAGAGCCGCGACATCGGCATGATCGGCAGCCAGGACCTGAAAGTGGTGACCAAGCGCGCACCGACCGAGCAAGAGATCAACGACCTGATCTTCGCCTGGAAAGTGGCCAAGTACGTTAAATCCAACGCCATCGTCTACGCCAAGAACCGCCAGACCATCGGTGTCGGCGCTGGCCAGATGAGCCGCGTGAACTCGGCACGTATCGCCGCGATCAAGGCCGAACACGCCGGTTTGCAGGTGGTCGGTTCGGTGATGGCATCCGACGCGTTCTTCCCGTTCCGTGATGGCCTGGACAACGCCGCGAAAGCCGGTGTGACAGCGGTGATCCAACCGGGCGGTTCGATGCGTGACGCCGAAGTCATCGCGGCGGCAGACGAAGCCGGCATCGCCATGGTCTTCACTGGCATGCGCCACTTCCGCCACTGATCCACTGCCGTGAAGCGGCAAGGTTCAAGCTGCAAGCAGCACGTAAAAGCACAGCTGCCTCGCTTTTGCTGCTGGTTGTAGCCTCTAAAATTCATAGCTGCAGGCTGCCTTCAGAGCGATACAGATTGCTCTCAACGTGCAGCTTGCAGCTTGTAACTTCCTTCGAAGGAGTCTGACTTGAACGTCCTCATCATTGGCAGCGGTGGCCGTGAACACGCCCTGGCCTGGAAAGTTGCCCAGGACCCTCGCGTCCAGAAAGTATTCGTCGCCCCCGGCAACGCCGGCACCGCCATCGAAGCCAAGTGCGAGAACGTCGCTATCGACGTGCTGGCGCTCGAGCAACTGGCGGATTTCGCTGAAAAGAACGTCTCCCTGACCATCGTCGGTCCGGAAGTGCCGTTGGTGGCTGGCGTCGTCGACCTGTTCCGCAGCCGTGGCCTGGATTGCTTCGGCCCTACCGCCGGCGCGGCCCAACTGGAAGGTTCCAAGGCGTTCACCAAGGATTTCCTGGCACGCCACAAGATCCCGACCGCCGACTACCAGAACTTCACCGAGATCGAGCCGGCCCTGGCTTACTTGCGTGAAAAAGGTGCGCCGATCGTGATCAAGGCCGACGGCCTGGCCGCTGGCAAAGGCGTGATCGTCGCCATGACCCTGCAGGAAGCCGAAGACGCCGTGCGCGACATGCTCGCCGGCAACGCCTTTGGTGACGCGGGTTCGCGCGTGGTCATCGAGGAATTCCTCGACGGCGAAGAAGCCAGCTTCATCGTGATGGTCGACGGCAAGAACGTGCTGCCGATGGCCACCAGCCAGGACCACAAACGCGTCGGCAACGGCGACAGCGGCCCGAACACGGGCGGCATGGGTGCCTACTCCCCTGCCCCGGTGGTTACCGCCGACGTGCACAAGCGCGTCATGGACCTGGTGATCTGGCCCACCGTGCGCGGCATGGCCGATGAAGGCAATGTGTACACCGGTTTCCTCTACGCCGGCCTGATGATCGACAAAGCCGGCAACCCGAAAGTCATCGAGTTCAACTGCC
The DNA here is from genome assembly GCF_001702265.1 of Pseudomonas aylmerensis. Classification (GTDB taxonomy): domain Bacteria; phylum Pseudomonadota; class Gammaproteobacteria; order Pseudomonadales; family Pseudomonadaceae; genus Aquipseudomonas; species Aquipseudomonas aylmerensis. Next base: position 35,039 of record NZ_MAUE01000004.1, on the reverse strand, counting down.
GCTTCGGTGATCCGGAAACCCAACCGGTGATGCTGCGCCTGCAATCGAGCCTGGTGCTGCTGGTCGAAGCCGCATTGGCCCAGGCCCTGGACAAGGTCGAAGCGCAATGGGATCCACGCCCGAGCGTCGGCATTGTGCTGGCAGCCGGTGGCTACCCTGCCGACTACGCCAAGGGTGATGTGATTGAAGGCCTGGACGCTGCTGCTACGCTGGAAGGCAAAGTGTTCCACGCGGGCACCGCGCTCAAGGATGGCAAGGTTGTCACTGCGGGTGGCCGCGTGTTGTGCGCCACCGCGATGGGTGCCAGTGTCGACGCCGCGCAGCAACAGGCTTACAAGCTGGCCGCAAAAATCGACTGGAAAGGCTGCTTCTACCGCACTGATATCGGCTATCGCGCCATCGCGCGGGAACGCGGCGAGCACTCGTAAGTCGCTATCCGTTCGGTTAGGTAAGGGCCTCTGGCCCTTGCCGTACTCATGCCACCCCGCGCATAGTTAACCCGTGCATCAACCTACGAAGGGATTTCGCCGTGCGCTGGCTCAGGATCGCCATAGGTTTCACTGTCAGCCTGCTGACGCTGCTCTGCTTGTTCCCGGCCCAGGCCGCCGCGCAAGGCAGTGGCTGGGCAGTATTGCTTGATGAACAGGCCGATCTGCAGCTGAGCGACATCCGCTCTTCACGCTACACCAATCAATTCAGCCCCATTGAACTGGACCGCATTACCGCCGCGGAACCGGACGGTGCACTGTGGGTACGTTTCAAGCTGCAACCCGGCAAGCACGAGCAAGTGCTGCGGGTATTCGCGCCCGACCTGTCGCACCTGAGCCTCTACGTGCTGGACGGCGACACACTGGTCGAACAACAAAGCACCGGCACGCGCCAGCCCCAGGCGGAACGCCCGCTGCCCAGCAGTGACTTCATGCTGCCGATGCCCCAGAGCCAGAAGCCTCTGGAGGTGTATCTGCGCCTGGTCTCCGAACACGAACTGCGCCCCTATATCACCCTGGAACCGGCCGTGCTCGCCGCCGCCGACCAGACCCAGACGCTGATCTACGGCCTGCTGTTCGGCTGCCTGCTGATGCTGATCCTGCACAACCTCACGCGCTTCGCCTACCACCGCTCGCGCAGCAGCCTGTGGCTGGCGGCGTGCGAAGTGCTGTTGATGCTCAGCCTGGCGCTGCTGCTCAACCTGGTAGGCCCGTGGCTGCCGAACTGGCATGCGATCCAGACCCCGGGCGCCTACCTCGCGCTGCTGCTGACCGCGCCGTGCGGGTTGATGTTTGCCTACCGTTTCTTCATGCCGCTCGGCCCGCATCCGCTGAACAAACTGTTGATGGCCGACATTCTGTTTATCGTGCTGTGCGGCCTGCTGCTGTTGTTCGTCAACACCCTGCCGCTGAACATCATCACCTACGCCCTGGTCGCCCTGGCCGGCTTGAGCATGCTGTTTGTCTCGGCCTGCCACTGGCAGAAAGGCTACCGCCCCGCACGTTTGTTCGTGGCGGCGATGGTGGTGTTCAACATCGGTACGCTGATCATCCTCCCGGCCTTGCTGGGCCTGACCATGGTCTCGCCGCAAGGCCTGATCGTCACACTGCTGGCATTTATCTGCGTCAGCGGCCTGTTGATGAGCCTGGCCCTGGGCGAACGCCAGCGTGCGATTGTCGAGGCGCGTTTCAGCCTCAGCCGTGACCTGGCCGCCAGCAACGCAGAGATCGCGGCCAAGGCCGAGTTCCTGGCGAAAATCAGCCACGAAATCCGCACCCCCATGAACGGCGTGCTGGGCATGACCGAGCTGCTGCTGGGCACGCCGCTGTCGGTGAAACAGCGCGACTACGTGCAAACCATCCACAGCGCCGGCAATGAACTGCTCACGTTGATCAACGAGATCCTCGATATCTCCAAGCTCGAATCCGGGCAGATCGAACTGGACGACGTGCAATTCGACCTCAACGCGCTGATCGAAGATTGCCTGAGTATCTTCCGCGCCAAGGCCGAGCAGCAAAACGTCGAGTTGATCAGTTTCATCCAGCCCCAGGTACCGCGCGTGATCAGCGGCGACCCGACGCGCCTGCGCCAGGCGATGCTGAGCCTGCTGGAAAACGCCCTGCAGAAAACCGATGAAGGCGAAGTGCTGATCGTGGTCGCCTTGGATGACCGCAGCACCAAGCCGCGCCTGCGCATTGCCGTCCAGGACAGCGGCCTGCCAATGGAAGCCGCCGAGCGCGACGCCCTGCTGCACAGCGAACTGCACAGCAAGAACTTCCTCTCGGCCACGCGCCTGAGCGGCCACCTGGGCCTGGTGATTGCGCGCCAGCTGATCCTGTTGATGAACGGCGAGTTCGGCATCAAGAGCGGCGCCCAGCAAGGCAGCACCCTGTGGCTGACCTTGCCGCTGGACCCGGAACGCCTCGAACACCCGACCTCCGACCTCGATGGCCCGCTCAAGGGCGCGCGCGTGCTGGTGGTGGACGACAACGACACCTGCCGCAAAGTGCTGGTGCAGCAATGCACCGCCTGGGGCCTGAATGTCAGCGCCGTGCCGTCGGGCAAGGAAGCCCTGGCGCTGCTGCGCACCAAGGCACACCTGCGTGATTACTTCGACGTGGTGCTGCTCGACCAGAACATGCCCGGCATGACCGGCATGCAACTGGCGGCGAAGATCAAGGAAGACCCGAGCCTGAACCACGACATCCTGTTAATCATGCTCACCGGCATCAGCAATGCGCCGAGCAAGATCATCGCGCGCAACTGCGGGATCAAGCGCATTCTCGCCAAGCCCGTGGCGGGCTATACGCTCAAGACCACCCTGGCCGACGAATTGACTCAACGCAGCAAGGGCAACGTCCCGGCGCGCGCGCTGCCCATCGCGCCAGCGCCCGTCACCGTGCCCAGCGACTTCCGCATCCTGGTGGCCGAAGACAACAGCATTTCCACCAAAGTGATCCGTGGCATGCTCGGCAAGCTCAACCTCAACCCGGACACCGCCAGCAACGGCGAGGAAGCACTGGAGGCGATGAAGGCCCAGCGTTACGACCTGGTGTTGATGGACTGCGAGATGCCGATCCTCGATGGTTTCTCCGCGACCCAGCAACTACGCGCGTGGGAAGTCAGCCACCAGCGCATTCGCACACCGGTGGTGGCGCTCACCGCGCATATCCTCTCGGAGCACAAAGAACGTGCACGTCAGGCCGGAATGGACGGCCACATGGCCAAGCCGGTGGAACTCTCGCAATTGCGCGAGCTGGTGGAGTTCTGGGTCGCACAGCGTCAACAGCGGCCAGAGCACGCGCCTACCTGACCCCTGCATGGCGCAGATCAAAAATGTGTGCGGGCTTGCTCGCGAACGCGCTGTATCAGTCAAACCTGTATTGGCTGACACGCCGCTTTCGCGAGCAAGCCCGCTCCCACATTGGAGTGTTGTCGCATCACAGATAGCGCTCAGCCACAGGCCTGATAAACTCCCGCTCGCCCTCCTTCGTTGCGAGCTCCCACCATGCTCCACGTGTTGTTCAGCGTTTACCTGAAGATGCTGGTGCTCTACAGCCCGTTCTTCGTGCTGTCCTGCTTTATCAGCCTGACCCGCGGCTATTCCAGCAAGGAGCGCCGACGCCTGGCCTGGAAAGTGGCTCTCGCCACCCTGGTATCGAGCGTGTTGCTCTACCTGTTCGGCCGGGTGATTTTCAGCGTGTTCGGCATCACCGTGGATGCGTTTCGCATCGGCGCCGGCAGTGTGCTGTTCATTTCCGCCTTGGGCATGGCCCAGGGCAAGTCCGCAGTGCAGACCGACAACGTGCAGCAGGACGTGACGATCGTGCCGCTGACCATCCCCCTCACCGTCGGCCCCGGCACCATCGGCGCGCTGTTGGTGATGGGCGTCAGCCAACCACACTGGGATGACAAGATCACCGCCATCCTCAGCATTGCCCTGGCCAGCCTCACGGTGGGCGTGGTGCTGTACCTGTCCAACCGGATCGAACGCATTCTCGGTGACCAGGGCTTGCAGATTGTCAGTCGGTTGATGGGGTTGTTCGTGTGCGCCTTGGCCGCGCAAATCATCTTCACCGGCGTACGCGGTTACCTGGTGCCCTAGATCCGGTATTGGGCAATTGCCAGCTGCACCTTGTCGCCGGCGCTTTCGCGCATCAACTGGATGGTTTTTTCGTTGACCACCGAGGTATTCAGCACCAGGCAGGTTTGCCCGCTGAAAGCCTCGGACGACGTACTGTCCCACTCCAGAAACGGCAGGCCCACCTGCTTGCTTACGCCACGGCTGCTGTAGGTCACCAGCACCATCATCACCTCGCCGTCGTTTTCGGCGCAGGATGCCACGCCGAAATCACCGCCCTGATGCAGCGTAGTGTTGCGCTTGAACAGCTCGAACGAAGCGGGGTGTTGCTTCATGGCCTCCAATGCATCGGCCGCCAACTTGGGCAGCGACGCCAGCAGTGGCCCGGCCAATGAGGTCGAGGCGAGCATGGCGGCGATCAGGTTCAGCACTGCCAATTGCACGGTCAGGCCCTTGCCGGAACTTGAGACCCGCTCGAAGCTGCTGCGCACCGGCAACCAGCCCAGGCTGATCATGACCTTGATGAATTCGTCGTACCAGGCCTCGGTACCCCGGTGCATTTTCAATACATCGCTGACGTAGCTGCTGGCCAGCAGATAGCTTTTACGGATGTACTCCCGGTTGATCCCGGACAGGCCCTCGGCAAACGAAATCACACTGTTGTTGACCACGGCCGCATTGCATGGATTGTTCGGGTCGAGGGGCACGGCAGGCGGCTTGCCAGGTGCCCCCGGCAACTTGTAGGCGGCAATCAACTTGCGCCTTTTGCTGCTGTTGATCCTTGCGTGATGTCGCTCCATTTTCAGTTCTCCACAAGCCCCCACATGGGGCATGTGTTCACACTAATCCAGCGGCTGCGCGGCTTGCCAGACGACAAACATCGCTTGCAAGGGCACCGCGCAAAACGCAGCCCAGCAATTACTGGGCATGCGTGCCAGCCTTCGGGTTTTCATCGATAAAAAAAGAAAAAGCCCCGAGTCACCGCAGGTAATTCCCTGGGTCACTCGGAGCTTTCTGGCAGCCGTCGAGGCGTTTTCAGCCGATGGGTTTTTCGCCGTACCAGCGCGGCGTGTACACCCAATCACCGCCACCGGCACGGGGGAAGGTGCAGGTAGTGGACGAGCCGATCAGCACCATGGTGCGCATGTCCACCTGCTCCGGCGTGAGCTGGCCCAGGGTCGTGGTGCGCAGGGTCTGGCCGGGGCGACCGATGTCGCGACCCAGCACCACCGGCGTTTCGGGGGTGCGGTGCAGCGCAACGATTTCCAGGGCGCGCCCCAACTGCCACGGCCGCGAACGCGAGATCGGGTTGTAGAACGCCAGGGCCAGGTCGGCCTGGGACGCGAGGTCCAGGCGCTTTTCGATGATCGACCAGGGCTTGAGGTTGTCCGACAGCGACATCACGCAGAAGTCATGCCCCAACGGCGCACCCGCCTGGGCGGCAGTCGCCAGCGAGGCCGAAACACCGGGCAGGATCTGCAGGTCGACCTGGTGCCACGCGGGGTCGCTGGACTCGTGCAACGCTTCGATCACCGCCGCCGCCATGGCGAAAACACCCGGGTCGCCGGACGATACAACCACCACCGAACGGCCAAGGGCAGCCAGTTCGAAGGCGTGGCGGGCGCGCTGCATTTCTTCACGGTTGTCGGTGCAATGCTGCACCTGATCGTCACGGAACGGCCCGGCCATGCGCACATAGGTTTCATAGCCGAGCACATCGGTGCAGCGCGCGAGTTCGGCCTTCACCGCCGGCACCATCAACTCGGCGGCGCCAGGGCCGAGGCCGATGACAGCAAGGCGGCCACGCACACGACCGACCTGCGACACGTCCAGCGGCTGTTCGGCGACGCTGATAGCGATATCCGCGTCTTGCTCCACGACGGCAAAGCGCAGCGGCACGGCCAATTGCGCCGCCGCTTCGTGCAGCGACACGTCGGCCATCTGCGTCTCGCTGGCCAACAGGCAAGCCAGCGATTGCACGGCGATACCCGCTTCGTGCAGCGCGCTGCGCACACGTGCCGCCAGTTGCGGACCCGGTTTGCAGGTGACGCACACGGTCTTCGGATAGATCAGCAATTCATGGGCAGCCGGCACGCGCTCGGCACTGCCGACGTGAATCGCCAGGCGCGCCTGCTGATCCTGTGGCAGGTTGGCCTGATCCAGCCAGGGCGCCGCCCCCTCAATGCGCACGCTTGCGCCGGCCAGCAGGTCGGACACAAAGCGCTTGCCGAGGTCCAGGTCAGCCAACTCATAACCCGCAGGCGGGTTGAGCAGGCAGGTGCCGAAACGCAGCTCGCCACTGGTGGTGATGGCCGCGGACACCTCCAGCGCACTGGCAATTTCACGGGCCATGACATTCACGCCGCCCAGGCCACCGAGCAGCGGCACCACGGCGCTGCCGTCTTCGGCCACCGCCAGCACGGCGGGCTCTTCACCTTTTTCCAGCAGCAGTGGCGCCAGGGTCCGGATCACGATACCGGCCGCGCACAGCGCGATCAGCGGCGTGCCTTGCTGGTACAACTGGCGCAGGGTCGCGCCGAATTCGCTGTAGGCCTGGTCCGCGCCTTCAACCCGTCCGGCCAGGCCGTGGATCAATGCGCCCGGGTAAACCTGCTGGATCCTGCGCGCGGTGGCCAGGCTGCCCTGGCCCAAAATGACAATCGCCGGATTCATCAACCTTGCCACCGTTCACCGGGCACGATGATCAGCGAGAAGTACGGCGAAGACATCGGCTCTACCTGATCCAGTGGCACGATTTTCTGGTTGGCCATGGTCGCGCGCTCCACATACAGCGCGCGCTCGGCCAGGCCGAGTTCTTCGAGCACCTGGCGCACCTTGGGGAAGTTGCGACCCAGCTTCATGATCACCGCCGCGTCGGCATCTGCCAGGCGGCGCTTGAGGTCATCATGGGGCAACACGCCCGAGAGCACCGACAGGCTCTGGTTGCGATACACCAGCGGCGCGCCGAGTACCGAGGCACCGCCGAGCATCGAGCACACGCCGGGAATGACCTGGGCCTCATACCGCTCGGCCAGGCGGTCGTGCAGGTACATGTAGGAGCCGTAGAAGAACGGATCGCCTTCGCAGATCACCGCCACGTCGCGGCCGGCGTCCAGGTGCGCGGCCACGTCGAGGCTGGCAGCGTCGTAGAAGTCGCTGATGACTTGCTCGTACGACAGCGGCGCCGGGAGTATCTCGGTGGTTACCGGGTACACCAGCGGCATCAGGGTCTGCTGCGCGACCAGGTGGTCTTCGATAATGCCGAAGGCGTTGCCCTTCTTGCCCTTGGCCACGAAGTACGCCACCACCGGTGATTCACGCAGCAGGCGCAGGGCCTTGAGGGTGATCAACTCGGGGTCACCGGGGCCCACGCCCAGGCCAATCAAACGTCCGCGTACCGGCATTATTCGACCTCCGTGGCCAGGGCGTTCACCGCAGCGGCGGCCATCGCACTGCCGCCCAGGCGGCCTTGCATGATCACGAACGGCACGCCACGGCTGTCGGCGGCCAGCATCGCCTTGGACTCGGCAGCGCCGACAAAACCAACCGGGAAACCAAGGATCAACGCCGGCTTCGGTGCGCCGGCGTCGAGCATTTCCAGCAGGTAGAACAAGGCGGTCGGCGCGTTGCCGATCACCACCACGCTGCCTTCCAGGTGCGGACGCCACAGTTCCAGCGCAGCCGCAGAGCGCGTGTTGCCCAGCTCGCGCGCCAACTCCGGCACGCTGTCGTCGCGCAGGGTGCAGATCACGGCATTGTTGGCCGGCAGCCGCGCGCGGGTCACGCCTTCGGAGACCATCCGCGCATCACACAGAATCGGTGCACCGGCGGCCAGTGCATCGCGGCCGGCCTTGCCTGCGCCTTCAGAGAACTGCAGGCCATCGATGGCCTCGACCATGCCGCATGCATGAATCACGCGCACCGCGAGTTTCTCCAGATCAGCCGGGATACGGTCCAATTTGGCTTCCGCGCGAATAATGGCGAAGGAGTTGCGATAGATCTCCTGACCGTCGCGGATGTAATCAATCATCGGTGTTGCTCCGTGGGCGAGCGCGCAGCAGGGCGCCCGCCGCTTCAATAGAAAGAGTGCGCGCGTGCAGCCGGCCGAAACCGGCGTGGGCTGCATCGCGAAAATACAGGTCGTAGTGGCCGGGGCTCACCGCCAGCAAGGTGACCGGCGCCGTGTGCGCGGCGGCGCAGGAACGTGGGCAACCGGACAGGTGCACGTCATGGCCGGGTTGCAAGGCGGCGAGTTGCACCGCGTCGGCCTTGGTGTCGGCCAAGGCCTTGCCGCAGCCGCTGGAGCCGGTGCAGGCAGTCATGTGCGCCAGCGGTTGGTCGACCGAGCAGAGGAAGCCCAACTGCGCCAGGCGCTCGGTCACCGCGTGGGGCTTTTCGATGTTGGGCAACAGCACACCCTGCCAAGGAGTGAAACGCAGGGTGCCGTCGCCGTACTCGCTGGCGAGTTGTGCGGCGCCCTTGAGCATCGCCGCATTCAGGCGCCCCAAGGGGGCGATGGCAGCGACGTAGAACTGGTTTTTCTGCGTCTGTGGATAAGTGCCGAGATGCAGCAAGGCACCACTGGGCGGGCGATTGAAGCCGTCGACTGGCAGCAGCGGCAGATCCAGACGGCTCATTAAGTTATCCACAGGCAGATGGCGCATGCGCGTCTGTTCTGGCGTGGCGAGGTCCAGAAACGCATCCAGCACGGCCACCACCAGTGCATGGCCTTGCGCCAGAGGCACGGCCGCCAGCGGCGCATCCAGCCCCGGACAGCCTGCCAGGCCGAACGCCAGGAGCGTCTCGCCCTTGCGTACGAACGCCGACAGCCACAGGTCATGATGATGCTCGAGCATCGCCAGGGCCTCCCCGCCATCCAGCTGCACGGCGAACTTGGCCGACAACTCATGAAAACGCGGATGGCTTTGCAGGGTGGCCAGGATCTGGTCTGCCAATGGGCGCGTGTCGAACAGCATCTGCGGGTCGATACCCGCGCTGGGGCTGAGCATCAGGTTGCGCACATCGTCGCCGGCGGCATTGCTGGGCCCCAGGCCTGCGGCGAGCAGCAGGGCGATCAAGGCTTGCTGCTCGGCGCCGATCCCACGAATCTGCAGGTTGGCGCGGTTGGTGGCCTCGATCACCCCGCCGGCATAGGCGTGGGCCGCGTCTGCCACAGCGTTGGCCTGGGCCGCCGTGATCGAACCGCCGGCCAGTTTGATCCGGCAAATGCCGCCGTCCAGCGCCTGGACGATACGCAGCAACCCCGGACAAGCCGAGGGGCGCAAGGTATTCAGAGCGGGCGTTGGGTTCACGGGGCTACCGGTTAACGGGTCAAGGCGCGGTATTATGCCTGCTTTGTCCGGCGGCATGAAAAGCCTGCCCGTCGGATGTCGTTCAAGGAATTCATATGTCGCCCTGGCTGACGGTTGTAGGCATCGGTGAAGACGGCTTCAAGGGGCTGGGCAGGAATGCCCGGCATGCCCTGTTGCGCGCCACCCGGATTATAGGCGGCCAACGCCAGCTGGACCTGTTGCCGGTGTGTATTCGCGGCGAGCGACAGTTGTGGCCGAGCCCGTTCTCCCTGGAGCCGGTGCTGGCGCGACGTGGCGAACCGGTGTGCGTGCTGGCCAGCGGCGACCCGATGTTCTACGGCGTGGGCGCCAGTTTGGCGCGGCAGGTGGCGGCTGCCGAGCTGCTGGTTTTGCCGGCGCCTTCATCGGTGTCCCTGGCGGCGGCGCGGTTGGGCTGGCCGTTGCAGGAGGTGGTGACGCTGTCCGTGGTGGCCCGGCCCTTGGCGGCGCTGAATGCGCATCTGGCGACCGGCGTGCGGTTGCTGGTGTTGAGCAATGACGGCAACAGTCCTGCATTGATTGCCGCGTCGTTGGCTGAATCCGGGTTCGGGCCCAGCCGGTTGAGCGTGTTTGAACATCTGGGCGGCGTGGATGAAAGGCGCATTGACGGGCTGGCTGGGGATTGGCAACACGCTCGCGTCGCCGATTTGAACCTGGTCGCCATCGATTGCCTGGCTTCCAGCGAAACACCACGCCTGTCACGCCTGGCGGGCCTGCCCGACTCAGCCTTCCAACACGATGGCCAACTGACCAAGCGCGATGTGCGCGCCATTACCCTCGCCCGCCTCGCGCCGATGCCCGGTGAGCTGCTCTGGGATGTGGGCGCGGGCAGCGGCTCCATCGGCATCGAATGGATGCGCGCGCACCCGAGCTGCCGTGCGCTGGCGATTGAAGCCGATGCAGGCCGCCAGGACCTGATCGAACACAACCGCGATGCCCTCGGCGTGCCCGGCCTGCAACTGATCCGCGGCACCGCGCCGCAAGCGCTCAACGGCCTAGAAGCACCGGACGCGATCTTTATCGGCGGCGGCGTTACCCGCGACGGCGTGCTCGACATCTGCTGGCAACACCTGCGTCCTGGCGGTCGGCTGGTGGCCAACGCCGTGACCCTGCAGAGCGAAATGACCCTGATGAACTGGCGCGCGGAGCACGGCGGCGAACTGACCCGCATCCACGTGGCCCAGGCCCAGCCGTTGGGGGCGTTTGATACGTGGCGCCAGGCGCTGCCGATTACCCTGCTGGAAGTGGTCAAGCCGCTATGAAACGCATCTTGCTGTTGGGCGGCGTGACCGAAGCGCTGGCTATCGCACGGACTTTGGGGCCGGAGCATGTCTACAGTTTGGCCGGGGTTGGGCGCGTGTCCACTGACCTGACCTGCCACGTGCGTGTTGGCGGTTACGGCGGCGCTGGGGGCTTGGCCCAGTTTGTCCGGGATGAAGGCATCAGCCTGATCCTCGATGCAACCCACCCCTATGCGGCGCAGATCAGCCGCAATGCCGCCGAGGCCGCGCAGATCAGCGGCATCCCCTGCTGGGCGCTGCGACGCCCGGCGTGGCAGCCGCAGCAGGGGGATAACTGGCGTGAGGTCGCTGACTGGGCCGAGCTGATCGACGCTTTGAAACCCTTCAAGCGGCCGCTGTTCACGCTGGGTCGCGAGCCGCTGCAGCACCTCGATGAAATCCCTGCCGACCAATTCTGGACGCTACGCGCGCTAGACACGTATCCGGGGAATGAACGTTGCGAAGTGATCGGCGCACGTGGGCCGTTTCTGCTCGAAGACGAACGCGCGTTGTTTGCACGGCGCGGGATTGATGTGTTGATCAGCAAGAACAGCGGTAGCACCGCCACCGAGCCGAAACTGGAAGTGGCGCGCGAGCGTGGCGTGCCGGTCTTGGTGTTGAAACGGCCGGTGTTGGTTGCGGTGGACCGGGAGTTTACCCGCGTAGACGCGGTTTTACAGGCACTGCATTCACTATAGGCGCTGGCTTGCCAGCGATGACGCCCGAAAACCCGCCGCCGACCTCGATGGCCTCATCGCCGGCAAGCCGGCTCCTACAGATTGCAGCGGGCCTTCAGTTGATCGTGGCTGTCGCCTGTCCGACACCATCGTGCACACGGTCAGCGAGCAATTGCGCCAGCTCGATCAACTGCGCAACGCCAAGCAATTCCTCGCGCGGTGCGCCTTCCAGGTTGAAGGCAATGTCGCAACTCAGTGCATTGGCTGAAGCGAGTGTTTCGCTGAGGTTGACCAAAAGGTCTTCAGTGCTGATTCCATCGGCCACGGTGAATAGCCGGATGGGAGGATTGGGGGTGGGTTTGATCATTGTGGAACTCCTAAGGAAATGGAGCTGCCACTGATCGCCGCGACGCGATAGGGGGTGGCAGCTGTACGCAGGTTCGCGGACCGGTCCTCAGGAAACCCGGCATACCCGAAGGTATCCCGCGTACAGCCACCATAGCGCCGCACAGTAGACGATAAAAAAGCGCCAACTGAAAGCAGACGATGACGCTCAGTGTCCAATAGGAATCCGGGCCGCGACGCCCGTCCGCTGAGTTTTCAGCGGTGTACGGAGACTAGAGATTGAGTGTCCTAGGGACAACCTCAAAAAGCTGTCGGACGTTTCTGCTGAAGCCCCCCACAGTCGAGTCGGGCATAGTCCAACCTGTGGGAGCTGGCTTGCCTGCGATAGCATCACCTCGCCCCAGCTGCTGGACCGAGTCGTCTGCATCGCAGGCAAGCCAGCTCCCACAGGGTTCAGCGTCATGCAGGATTTCGCGCCTGGTCTGAAAAATTGGCAATCTGTGGTTCCGGTCTATCCTCAAGCTAGTCACTGCGACACCAAATCACACCGCCCCTTTTTACTTATCCCCCCCGATCAGGCTAAATACCCCCCTGATCGTTTAACCCTACGGATTGTCCGCCATGGCCCGTCAACGCTTTGCAATTGCCTGGATCGCCTGCCTTGCAGTGCTGTTCAATGCCTTTGCCATGCCGATGGCCAGTGCAATGCAACAATCCCAGGACCCGGTGCAGCAGTTGCTGTGGGGCAGTTTCTGTTCGTCCAACGGCGCCAGCCTGAAGACGATTGCCCTGGGCAAGCTGGAGATTCCGGCGCCGCAGCAGGACGATCACTCCACCATGCAGCATTGCTGGTGTTGCTCGGGCTCGGCGCCGTGGGTGGCGTTGCCGGGGCATGTGCCGCAGTTGTATGTCACGCGGTTCGAGGCGGTGCAGAGCCTGCCGCCGCCGGTATTGCGTAACCCTACCCCGCGCCAGCAATGGCCAAGCCTCAACCCCCGCGCCTCTCCGACGGTCTGATTTTCTTCGCAAGTGAACTGCGTTTAGAACCGTTCTGGAGAACTGCCATGCTCAAATCTTCCCTGCTTCTGGCTGCGTTGCTGCTGCCGGTGTGCGTTGCTGCCAATGCCGATGACTACAAGGCCGGCGACCTGTTGGTCAGCGATCCCTGGTCCCAGGAGTTGCCGCCGAATGCGCCGACCGTCGCGGCGTATTTCGTGATTCATAACACCGGCGAGACACAGGACCGCCTGCTCAGCGTCGACACGCCCGTGGCGGAAAAAGCCGAGTTGCACGAGCACGTGATGCAGGGCGACTTGATGAAGATGCAGCAAGTGACCAGCGTCGCGGTGCCGGCCAAGGGCGACCTGACCTTCGCGCCGATGGCGTATCACGTGATGCTGCTGGGCCTCAAGGACCGCAGCCTGCTGGCCGATGGCAAACAGTTCCCGCTGACCCTGACCTTCGAAAAAGCCGGCAAGGTCGAAGTCGAAGTGTCGGTGCAAAAAGTGCCGCCGACGGCCCCCAACGAGCATAAGCACGCCCAGTAGGCAGACACTCGATGGGCGCCCCTCGCGCCAGGTTGTCCCCCCGCCACCGCGTGATGCGCGGCAGTTGGATCAGCCTGTTCGCCATGCTGATGATTTTTATCGGTCCGCTGATTTCCCAGGCGATGCCGATGGACCATCACGTCGGCATGTCCATGGAAATGTCCATGGACATGCCGAGCTGCCATGGCGAGCCGCAACCGAAAAAAACCGCCGACGAACATCACGTCCTCTGGGAAAAATGCGGCTATTGCAGCCTGCTGTTCAGTTGCCCCGCGCTGCCGGGCAGCGTGTCCTACCTCAGCCTCGGTAACCCACCGCCGGCCAACGCCCTCACCCCCGCCCCACGCCTGGGTCATGCCCGGCAGAGCATCTTCCCCGGCGCCCGCAGCCGCGCGCCGCCCATCGTCTCGTAGGCACCGAGCACCGTTACTTCACCCCGGCCGACTTTAGACAGACAGCCGCAGGCTGCTGGCCGTGTTGTTTACGATTGATTGATGGAATTTGTCATGTCCAGGTTTTCTGCTGACACCCGTATGGGATGTACCCCTGTGCTCGCCGTTTTATGCGGCGCACTCCTGGCGCCACAGGCCCAGGCCGACGAGCATGAACTGAGCCCCACCGTGATCACCGCGATTGCGCCCAGCTCGCCGCTGACCGTGGTCACCAACCCCAAGGACCCGCGCCAGCCGGTGCCCGCCAGCGACGGCGGCGACTACCTCAAGACCATCCCCGGCTTCGCCCTGGTGCGCAACGGCGGCACCAATGGCGACCCGGTGCTGCGCGGCATGTTCGGCTCGCGCCTGAATATCCTCACCAACGGCAGCATGATGCTCGGCGCCTGCCCGGGTCGGATGGATGCGCCGACCTCCTACATTTCGCCGGAAACCTACGACAAGCTCACCGTGATCAAGGGCCCGCAAACCGTGCTGTGGGGCCCCGGCGCATCTGCCGGCACCGTGTTGTTCGAGCGCGAGCCGGAGCAGTTCGGCGCACTCGGTACACGCCTCAACGCGAGTGTGCTGGCCGGCTCCAACGGGCGCTTCGACAAGGTCATTGATGCGGCGGCCGGCGGGCCCCTCGGCTATGTGCGGGTGATCGGCAACCAGGCGCATGCCGACGACTACAAGGACGGCAATCACGACACCGTCGCCTCGCGCTACGACAAATGGAATGGCGACGTCGCGGTCGGCTTCACCCCGGACGCCGACACCCTGCTGGAACTCACCGCCGGCCGCGGCGATGGCGAAGCGCGCTACGCCGGACGCGGCATGGACGGTTCGCAATTCCTGCGCGAAAGCCTGGGGCTGCGCTTCGAGAAGTCCAACATCGGCGCCGTGCTGGACAAGGTCGAGGCCCAGGTCTACTACAACTACGCCGACCATGTGATGGACAACTACAGCCTGCGCGTGCCCTCCGGCACCGGGATGATGGCCGGGCCCATGGCCGCCAACGTCGACCGCCGCACCCTCGGTGCGCGGGTCAAGGCCACCTGGCGCTGGGCCGATGTGCAACTGATCGGCGGCCTGGATGCGCAGACCAACGAGCATCGCCAGCGCAGCAGCATGGGTATCGATACCTACAAGGATTTGCCCAAGGTCAAGGACGCCAACTTCCACAACTACGGCGCATTCGGCGAACTGACCTGGTACGCCGCCGACCGCGACCGCCTGATCACCGGGGCGCGCCTGGACCGCGCCTCAGCCAAGGATTTCCGGCAAACCCTCGATGCGGGCATGATGCCCAGCCCCAACCCGACCGCCGACAAATCCCGCGCCGACACTTTGCCGTCAGGTTTCGTGCGCTTTGAACACGACCTGGCAGACAGCCCGACTACCGTCTACGCAGGCCTGGGCCATGCCGAGCGCTTTGCCGATTACTGGGAACTGTTTTCCCCGGACAACGGCCCGGCCGGTTCAGTCAACGCCTTCGACAGCATAAAGCCGGAGAAGACCACCCAACTCGACGTCGGCGCCCAATACAAAACCGCCGACCTCGAAGCCTGGGCCTCGGGATACATCGGCCAGGTCCGCGATTTCATCTTGTTCGACTACCAGCCAGGAATGATGGGCACCACCTCCCAGGCACGCAATGTGGACGCGCGGATCATGGGCGGTGAACTCGGCGCGGCCTACAAGCTGACTCGCCAGTGGAAGGCCGACGCGACCCTGGCCTACGCCTGGGGCAAGAACAGCAGCGATGGCAAGGCCCTGCCGCAAATGCCGCCCCTGGATGCGCGCCTGGGCCTCACTTACAGCGAGGATGACTGGAGCGCCGGTGCCCTGTGGCGCGTGGTTGCGGCGCAGAACCGTATCGACCGGAACAAGGGCAATGTGGTCGGCAAGGACTTCGACAAGAGCGCAGGTTTCGGCGTGTTCTCGCTGAACGCCGCGTACCGCATCAATAAAAACTTCAAGGTCAGTACCGGCGTCGACAACCTGTTTGGCAAGGCCTACGCCGAGCATCTGAACCTGGCGGGTAACGCCGGCTTCGGCTACCCCGCCAACGACCCGCAAGCCATCAAGGAACCGGGGCGCACGCTCTGGACCAAGGTGGACATGAGCTTCTGACGCACACCCTGCAGGAGCCGGTTTGCCGGCGCCTGCAGGTCCTGCGTTTACACCCAATAAATAACGAGCCTGTGCGGAGCACCTGATGACCACTCAAAAGATATCCTTCTACAACCTGGCCTGGCGCTGGCATTTCTACGCCGGCCTGTTTGTCGCCCCCTTCATGGTGTTGCTGGCGCTGACCGGCATCATCTACCTGTTCAAACCCCAGCTCGACCCGCTGATGTACGGCGACCTGCTCAAGGTCCAGAGCGCCGAGCACGCGTTGAGCGCAGACGAGCAACTGCAACGCGCCCAGGCCGCTTTCCCCCAGGGCAAGATCAGCAAGTACCTGCCCCCGGCCGACGCCACCAGCAGCGCACAATTCGTGATGCACGACGGTGGGCGTGAAGTCACGGTGTTCGTCGATCCCTATCGCGGCACCGTGCTCGGCGAACAAGATGCAAAAAACAACCTGCAAGCCATCGCCCGTGCGCTGCATGGCGAGTTGATGATCGGCACCGTCGGTGATCGCCTGGTGGAACTCGCTGCCGGCTGGGGCGTGATGCTGGTGGTGTCGGGCCTGTACCTGTGGTGGCCGCGTGGCAAATCATCGGCAGGGGTGCTGTGGCCGCGTTTCAATAGCCGTGGCCGCGTGTTCTGGCGTGACCTGCATGCAGTCGCGGGCTTCTGGGGCGCGGCGTTTTTACTGGTGATGCTGCTCAGCGGCATGACCTGGACCGGCTTCTGGGGCAAGCAATACGCCGACCTGTGGAACACGTTCCCGGCAGCCATGTGGAACAACGTGCCGCAGTCCGACCAGCAGGCGCGGGTGCTCAACACCGCCAGCCAGCAGACCGTGCCCTGGGCCATGGAAAACACGCCGATGCCGATGTCCGGCGACCATGCCGAACACATGAATCACGCCGGCCTGCACTCAGGCCCTGCCGCGCCGACCCTGCGCCTGCAACAGGTGGTCGACCTCGCCAACGCGCGCCAGGTCGAGCCCGGCTACAGCGTTACTTTTCCTAGCACCGTCGAGGGTGTGTTCACCGTCGCGGTATTCGCCAACGACCCGCGCAACGACGCCACCCTGCATGTGGACCAGTACACCGGCAAGGTCCTGGCCGATGTGCGCTGGGAGCACTACAACGGCGTGGCGCGGGCCACCGAAACCGGGGTGATGCTGCACGAAGGCAAGATGTTCGGCTGGGTCAACCAGGTGGTGGTCCTGCTGATCTGCCTGATGATCCTGCTCAGCGCCGTGAGCGGCGTGGTGATCTGGTGGAAGCGCAGGCCTGCGGGCGGCCTGGGGGTTCCGCCGTTACGCCATGACCTGCCGAAGTGGAAAACCGCGATGGTCATCATGCTGGGGCTGGCAATTGTTTTCCCGTTGGTGGGCGCGTCGTTGATCGTCGTGTGGGTGGTGGATCGCCTGGTGCTGTCGCGGCTGTTCGCCCCACATGAATCCGCCTCAGGTTCGGCATGAATTAGGCGAGATGCCCCACTTAGAGGCGTTATGTAGTCTTACGCGGGCTTTCGCCCACGACGCAGAAAGTGTTAACTTATAACACTTGCTGCATACCCCAGCTCGCCGTCCCCTACGGCGAGCACCGCCTCGAAGAAGCGATTTTCCGTCTGATGAACAAGTACCTTGCGTCCGGCCTGTGCCTGCTCGCCCTGCACACCAGCGCCCAGGCCCTGACCCTGCCCGCCAGCCCCGTCACCGCGCCTGCGGTGGATGACGAACGCGTCGACCTGAACACACCGACCACCGCCGGCTCACGCCTGAACCTTACTGCCCTGCAAACCCCGGGCAGCGTCGAGAGCCAGACCGGCACGCAGATCCGCGAACGCGGCGACGCCAGCGTGCAGGACGCGATTTCCCGCGCCACCGGCATCAGCCGCACCGGCTCGCCGGGCGACGGCGGCACGTCGCTCTCGGCCCGTGGCTTTACCGGCCAGGGTTCGGTGATGCAGCTGTATGACGGCAACCGCATGTACATGGGCATGGGGACCTCGACCTTCCCGGTGGACACCTGGTCGGTGGAGCGCGTGGACGTTTTGCGCGGCCCGGCTTCGGTGCTGTACGGCGAAGGTGCCACCGGTGCGGTGGTCAACACCGTGCCGAAAAAGCCCTTCAGCGGCGAGATCGAAAACCATATCCGCCTCGGCTACGGCTCCTACGATCGCCAGCAGGAAGCCCTGGACAGCGGCGGCTCGCTGACCGACACCCTGAGCTATCGCTTGAACCTCAATCGCCTGCGCAGCAACGGTTTCATCGACCGTGGCGACTCCAGCAGCGACTTCATCAGCGGTGCGCTGCGCTGGCAGGCGGCAGACAACCTGAGCTTTACCCTGGCCAGCGACTACGGCGACCAGCGCCCGCAAAACTACTTCGGCACCCCGCTGATCAACGGCCAATTGCACAAGGGCCTGCGCGACAAGAACTACAACGTCAGCAACGACATCCAGCACTACAACGACCAGTGGACGCGCCTGACCAGTGAGTGGCAGATCAACGACCATGTCAGCGCCACCAACGAGCTGTACTACCTGAAGAACCAGCGTCGCTGGCAGAACGCCGAGAACTACACCTTCACCGACGGCCAACTCACCCGCAGCGGCAACTTCGGCATCAAGCACAACCAGGAACAGGTCGGTGATCGCCAGACCTTCACCTTCAAGCACACCCTGTTCGGCCTCGACAGCCAGACCGTGACCGGCGTGGAGTACAACCGCATTCGCTTCCGCCTGGCCAGCAATACCCCGTTTGAAGACACCTTCACCGGTGGCCAACCTATCGACGTGAACCACCCGGCGCCAGGACAGTTCGCCAGTAACTCCCCGTTCAAACCGGTGTTCGCCACCACCACCAAGACCGTCGCCGGCTTCGCTGAAAACCGCCTGCAACTCACCGATCAACTGTCGCTGGTCACCGGCATCCGCCGTGACTACGCGCACATTGATCGCGATGATTTGCGCGACGGCAGCCAGAACGACAAGACTCTCACCGGCAACAATTGGAAGGCCGGCCTGGTGTATGCGATCACCCCGGACACGTCGGTCTACGGCCAGTACGCCACCAGCACCGACGGCGTCGGCGGCTTGATTTCCCTGAGCAAGAGCCAGCAGCAGTTCGACCTGTCGACGGCCAAGCAAAGCGAGATCGGCATCAAGCAAACCTTCTGGGACCAACGCGGTGAATGGACGCTGGCCGCCTACCATATCGTCAAGAAAAAACTGCTCACCGACGTGCCGGGCGACCCGGACCAACAGCAGCAGGTCGGCCAGCAATCGTCCAATGGCCTGGAAGCCAGCCTCGACCTGCAACTGCCGAACGCTTGGCAACTGCAAGCCAATGCCGCCTTCGTGCGGGCGCAGTACGACGACTTCAAACAGGACGTCGACGGCGTACAGGTATCGCGCGACGGCAACCGCCCGGTGGACGTACCGCGCCGCACCGCCAACCTGTGGCTAAGCAAGGCCGTGACCGACGATATCCGCGCCGGCGCCGGTGTGCGTTATGTCGATGCGCGGTATGCCGACATGGCCAACCAGAACGAGTTGCCGAGCTACACCGTGGTCGACGCCAGCGTCTCGTGGAAAGCACTGCGCAACACCACCCTGGGCCTGCAGTTGAACAACCTGTTCGACCGCACCTACGCCGTCAGCCAGTACAACGACGGCCAACAGTGGATCCTCGGTGAACCGCGCTCGTTCTTCGTCACGGCGGACTACACCTTTTAGCGGAACCCCATGTGGGAGCTGGCTTGCCTGTGATGGCGGCGGTTCAGGCAGTGCATCTGGACCAGACAAACTGCTATAGCCGGCAAGCCAGCCCCCACCGTTCAATTGTGTTGATCCAGAGAGTAACGATGACTTCACTCACCCTCGCCCAGCTTGGCTGGACCCCACCGGGTCACGACCGCTGCCATCACCGGTTCCAACTGCGTGACGCCAGCCTGCAGGTCGGTGCGGGGGAATTTGTCGGGCTGATCGGGCCCAACGGCAGCGGCAAGACCAGCCTGTTGCGCTGCGCCTACCGGTTCACCCAACCGGAACACGGTGAAGTGCGGCTCGACCATCGGAACGTGTGGAAGCAAAGCGCCAAGTGGTGCGCGCAACGTATTGCCGTGGTGTTGCAGGAGTTTCCGGATGCCTTCGGCCTGCGCGTGGATGAAGTGGTCGCCATGGGCCGCACACCCCACAAGGGTTTGTTTGACAGCGACACGCCACAGGACCAGCAACTGGTGCAACAGGCGCTGGCGTCGGTGGGCATGCAGGGCTTTGACGACCACGCGTTCGGCACGCTGTCGGGCGGTGAAAAACAGCGCGTCATCCTGGCCCGTGCACTGGCCCAGCAACCGCAACTGTTGATCCTCGACGAGCCGACCAACCACCTCGACCCGCGCTACCAGCTTGAGCTTTTAAGGCTGGTCAAACGCCTGAACATCGGCACCCTGGCCAGCATCCACGACCTGAACCTGGCCGCCGCCTTTTGCGACCGCCTCTATGTGATCGACCACGGGCGCATCGTCGCCAGTGGCACGCCCCACCAAGTACTCACCGCCGAGTTGCTGCGCGACGTGTTCGGCGTCGAGGCGCTGATCGACACCCATCCCTTGTCCGGCTACCCCCGAATCACCTGGATAACTCAACCATGATCCTGCGCTCCCTGCTGTCTCTCGCCCTGCTGCTCGGCACGGCTCAAGCGTTCGCCGAAGCGACCCATTACCCGGTGACCATCAAGAGTTGCAACCGCGACGTGACCTTCCAGGAAGCGCCGCAGCATGCGGTGAGCCACGATATCAACATGACCCAGATGATGCTCGCCCTGGGCCTCAAGCCACGCATGGCCGGCTACAGCGGTGTGACAGGATGGAAGTCGGTCAGCGCGCAAATGGCCCAGACCCTCGATGGCCTGCCGGAGCTGGCTAGCAAGTATCCCTCGGTGGAAACCCTGCTCAACGCCAATGTGGATTTCTTCTTCGCCGGCTGGGACTACGGCATGCGCGTGGGCGGCGACCTCACGCCGCAAACCCTGCAACCCTTGGGCATCAACGTGTATGAGCTGACCGAGTCGTGCGCTTTTGTCATGAAGCGCCCGGCCGCGACCCTGGACGACACCTACAATGACCTGCGCAACCTGGGCAAGATCTTCGACGTGCAGGACCGCGCCAACGCCCTGATCGCCCAGATGCAGGCGCAGGTCGCCGAGGTGCGCAAGGACCTGCCCGCCGACACACCCCGCGTGTTCCTCTATGACAGCGGTGAAGACCGCGCCATGACCTCCGGCCGCCTGGGCATGCCCCAGGCACTGATCGAGGCTGCCGGCGGGCGCAATATCCTCGACGACGTCGACGCCAGCTGGACGCGCATCAACTGGGAGACCGTGGTCGAGCGCAACCCGCAGGTCATCGTGATCGTCGACTACAGCGAAGTCAGCGCCGACCAGAAGCAGGCCTTCCTGCTCAATAACCCGGCACTGCAGGCGGTGGATGCGATCAAGAACCAGCGTTTTATCGTGATCCCTTACGTGCAGGCCACGCCCGGCATCGATAACGTGCTGGCTGTCGAAACCCTGGCCAAGGGGTTCCACGGCGAATGATCACCCGTCGCTACGCCTTGCTGCTCGCCGCCCTCGGGGCGGTGTTGCTGGTGTCCTGCGTGCTCTCCCTGGGTTTTGGCCCGGCGCGGGTGCCGGTGGACGTGGTGTGGCGCGTCTTGTTGTACAAGGCCTTCGGACTCGGCGAGGTCAACTGGCCGGTCGGGCAGGAGCACATCGTCTGGCTTATCCGAGTGCCGCGCATGTTGCTCGGGGCGCTGGTGGGCGCCGGCCTGGCGTTGATCGGCGCGGTATTGCAGGCCGTCACCCGCAACCCGCTGGCGGATCCGCACCTGCTGGGCGTCACCTCCGGCGCCACGCTCGGCGCGGTGATCGTGGTGCTGCATGTCGGCGAAATCATCGGCCTGCTGACCTTGCCCATCGCCGCGTTTATCGGTGCGTTGGTGAGCATGCTGGTGGTGCTGGCCGTGGCCAGTCGCAATGGCCGGCTGGAGAGTGATCGCCTGTTGCTGTGCGGTGTGGCGGTGTCGTTCGTGATGATGGCGACGGCCAACCTGCTGCTGTTCATGGGCGACCATCGCGCCGCGTCGGCGGTGATGTTCTGGATGCTCGGCGGCCTCGGCCTGGCGCGTTGGGAACTGCTGATGGTGCCTGCCGCCGTGGTGGTGCTGGGGCTGATGCTGCTGGTGGGCATGGCACGGCCGCTGAATGCGCTGATGGCCGGCGAACAGACCGCCGTGACCCTTGGCCTGAACGCCCGCAACGTGCGCCTGCGGGTATTCCTGATCGCCTCATTGATGACCGGCGTGCTGGTGTCGGTGAGCGGCTCCATCGGTTTTGTCGGACTGATGGTGCCGCACATCGCCCGGCGCCTGGTAGGCGCCGAGCACCGCCGGTTGCTGCCGGTCTGCGCGTTGCTGGGCAGCTTGTTCCTGGTGTGGGTGGATGTGGCCGCGCGCACCCTGATCGCCCCGCAAGACCTGCCGATCGGCATTGCCACGGCGGCGATCGGCGGGCTGTTCTTTATAGGCCTGATGCGCAAGCGCTAGGGCTCAAGACGCAGCCCTGTCGCGACAGCGGCCTGCAACTCATCGCGGTCAGCCTCAAGAGGGGCGCCGCTTGGTTATCAAGGCGCCTTTGCCTCCCGGCACTCTTTAGGCGCATCACCTGCACCGCCACCGCCTGGTCGCTCGTTTTTGGTGCGCACAACACTCCAGCTGCAGGTATGCCCCCGCAAAACCGGGCAGTGCGTCATCGGGCACAGCCTTTGCTAGTACCGTTTTAACGTTCATATCTGGCCCTCAGAAAAAATCCAACGTTTACGGAGATCGCACCATGAAGCGTCGCAGCTTGATCAAGGCTTTCACCCTGTCGGCATCCATTGCCGCCATGGGCCTGACCTGGACCGTGCAGGCCGCCGAGACCATCAAGGTCGGCATCCTGCATTCGCTGTCCGGGACCATGGCCATCTCCGAAACGTCGCTCAAGGACATGGCGCTGATGACCATCGACGAGATCAACGCCAAGGGCGGGGTGAATGGCAAGATGCTCGAGCCAGTGGTCGTCGACCCCGCCTCCAACTGGCCGCTGTTCGCCGAGAAAGGCCGCCAGTTGCTGACCCAGGACAAGGTCGCCGTGGTGTTCGGCTGCTGGACCTCGGTGTCGCGTAAATCGGTGTTGCCGGTGTTCGAAGAGCTCAATGGCCTGCTGTTCTACCCGGTGCAATACGAGGGTGAGGAGATGTCGCCCAACGTGTTCTACACCGGTGCAGCGCCGAACCAGCAAGCGATCCCGGCGGTGGAATACCTGATGAGCGAAGAAGGCGGCAGCGCCAAGCGTTTCTTCCTGCTCGGCACCGACTACGTGTACCCACGCACCACCAACAAGATCCTGCGCTCGTTCCTGCATTCCAAAGGTGTAGCGGACAAAGACATCGAAGAGGTCTACACCCCGTTCGGCCACGCCGACTACCAGACCATCGTCGCCAACATCAAGAAGTTCTCCGCCGGCGGCAAGACGGCGGTGATCTCCACCGTGAATGGCGACTCCAACGTGCCGTTCTACAAAGAGCTGGCCAACCAGGGCCTGAAGGCCACCGACGTACCGGTGGTGGCGTTCTCGGTGGGTGAAGAAGAGCTGCGCGGCATCGACACCAAGCCGCTGGTGGGCAACCTCGCGGCCTGGAACTACTTCCAGTCGGTGGAGAACCCGGTGAACACCAAATTCGTCGCCGACTGGAAGGCCTACGCCAAGAAACACAACCTGCCGGGCGCGGACAAAGCCGTGACCAACGACCCGATGGAAGCCACCTACGTGGGCATCCATATGTGGGCGCAGGCCGTCGAGAAAGCCAAGTCCACCGATGTCGACAAAGTGCGTGAAGCGCTGGCCGGCCAGACCTTCGCCGCGCCGTCGGGCTTCACCCTGACCATGGACAAGACCAATCACCACCTGCACAAGCCAGTAATGATCGGCGAGATCCAGGCGGACGGGCAATTCTCGGTGGTCTGGCAGACCCAGGAGCCGATCCGCGCGCAACCGTGGAGCCCGTACATTCCTGGCAATGACAAAAAGCCGGATTACGCCGTCAAGAGCAACTAAGCCCGACTCGGTCTAAATGTGGGAGCGGGCTTGCTCGCGAAAGTGCTGGATCAGCTCCGGATGCGTCGACTGACACAGCGCATTCGCGAGCAAGCCCGCTCCCACACTGTCCGCGCATGATCAGGACATTTTGGTATGCCCACTGCCCTTTACCGCTTCATCCTCGCCGCCCTGCTGTTGCTGCCGCTGGCCGCACACGCAGGCGATGCCGAAGACTTCCTGGCCGCCAACCCGACCCAGCAAGCCAAGCTGCTGCAGGACTGGGCTGCCCAGCCAAATCCAGCCCGCATTGAACTGGTCGACGCCCTGCAACAAGGCCAACTCACGGTCAACGGTGAAACCAGGACCGTACGCCTGAACAACCGCCTGCGCGGTTTGATCGACAACGTGCAAGCCAGCCAGCAACTGCTCGCCGCCGACCCCAAGGTGCGCCTGGCCGCAGCACAAACCCTGCAAAAAACCGCTGTGCCTGCGCAGCTCAAATTCCTCGACCAGCAAGTCGCCGCCGAGACCAACGAGGACGTGCACACCGCCCTCAGCCTGGCACTGGCCAACCTGCAACTGGTCGACACCGACCCGCTGGTGCGCCTCGCTGCGGTGCGTCTGCTCGGCAGCACCGGCGATCCGCTGGCGCGCACCCGTCTCGAAGCACTGCTGGCGCCGGGCGTGGAAACCGACGCCGCCGTGCACACCGCTGCCGAAACCAGCCTGGCCCAGGTCAAACGCAAACTGATGCTCGGCGAGATCCTCGGCCAGGCCTTCAGCGGCATGTCCCTGGGGTCGATCCTGCTCCTCGCGGCCCTGGGCCTGGCGATCACGTTCGGCCTGCTCGGTGTGATCAACATGGCCCACGGCGAGATGCTGATGCTCGGCGCCTACTCGACCTATGTGGTGCAGTTACTGATGCAGCGCTACGTGCCCGCGGCCATCGAGTTCTACCCGTTGATCGCCTTGCCGGTGGCGTTCTTCGTCACCGCCGCGATCGGCATGGCGCTGGAGCGTACGGTGATTCGCCATCTGTACGGCCGGCCGCTGGAAACCCTGCTGGCCACCTGGGGCATCAGCCTGATGCTGATCCAGTTGGTGCGCCTGGTGTTTGGCGCGCAGAACGTCGAAGTCTCCAATCCCGCGTGGCTGTCCGGCGGGATCCAGGTGCTGCCCAACCTGGTGCTGCCGTACAACCGCATCGTGATCATCGCCTTCGCGCTGTTTGTGGTGGTGCTGACCTGGCTGCTGCTGAACAAGACGCGCCTGGGCCTCAACGTGCGCGCCGTCACCCAGAACCGCAACATGGCTGCCTGCTGTGGCGTGCCCACCGGGCGCGTGGACATGCTCGCGTTTGGCCTTGGCTCCGGCATCGCCGGCCTGGGCGGCGTGGCGCTGAGCCAGATCGGCAACGTCGGCCCGGACCTGGGCCAGAGCTACATCATCGACTCGTTCCTGGTGGTGGTGCTCGGCGGTGTCGGCCAGTTGGCCGGTAGCGTGATGGCGGCCTTCGGCCTGGGGATCGCCAACAAAATTCTCGAACCGCAGATCGGTGCCGTGCTCGGCAAGATCCTGATCCTCGCGCTGATCATTCTGTTTATCCAGAAACGCCCGCAGGGACTCTTCGCACTGAAAGGACGGGTGATCGACTGATGAACCAGCCATTGATGCTCACGGCCACGCAAAAGGCCGGCCCCACCGTCACGATTGCAGTGGGCGCGTTGATCCTTGTGGTACTGCTCGCGCTGCCGCTGCTGTCGTTGTTGCCGCCGGACAGTGCGCTGCATGTGTCCGCCTACACCCTGACACTGGTCGGCAAGATCCTCTGCTACGCCATCGTCGCGCTCGCGCTGGACCTGGTGTGGGGCTACGCGGGAATGCTGTCGCTCGGCCACGGCCTGTTCTTCGCCCTCGGCGGTTATGCGATGGGCATGTACCTGATGCGCCAGGCCAGCGGCGATGAGTTGCCGGCGTTCATGACCTTCCTGTCGTGGACCGAACTGCCCTGGTATTGGGTTGGCACCGAGCACTTCCTGTGGGCCCTGTGCCTGGTGGTACTCGCGCCGGGCGTGCTGGCGCTGGTGTTCGGTTTCTTCGCCTTCCGCTCGCGGATCAAAGGTGTGTATTTCTCGATCATGACCCAGGCCCTGACCTTCGCCGGGATGCTGTTGTTCTTTCGCAACGAGACGGGCTTTGGCGGCAACAACGGCTTCACCAATTTTCGCAGCATTCTCGGTTTCGGCATCACCGAACCGGGCACGCGCGCGGTGTTGTTCGTGGCCACGGTCCTGCTGCTGGTGGCGAGCCTGTTCATCGGCTGGCGGCTGGCACGCAGCAAGTTCGGCCGGGTACTGACCGCCCTGCGTGACGCCGAGAACCGCCTGATGTTCTGCGGCTACGACCCGCGCGGCTTCAAGCTGTTCGTATGGGTGCTGAGCGCGGTGCTGTGTGGTTTGGCCGGGGCGTTGTATGTGCCGCAAGTGGGCATCATCAACCCCAGCGAAATGTCGCCGACCAACTCCATCGAAGCCGCCGTGTGGGTGGCCCTGGGCGGGCGCGGCACGCTGATCGGGCCGTTGCTCGGCGCCGGCGTGGTCAATGGCATGAAGAGCTGGTTCACCGTGGCCTTCCCGGAATACTGGCTGTTCTTCCTCGGCGCGCTGTTCATCATCGTCACCCTGTACCTGCCCAAGGGCGTGATCGGGCTGCTGAAAAAATGAGGAACGTCATGCTCGAACCTATTCTCGATGCGGGCAGCGGCCGCGATGCCATCGGCCTTGGCCAGGCCGCCGGCACCGGCCTGAACACCCGCCACGGCACGATCCTGACCCTGGAAGACATCAGCGTCAGCTTCGACGGTTTCAAGGCCCTCAACGCCTTGAACCTGTACATCGGTGTCGGTGAATTGCGCTGCATCATCGGCCCCAACGGCGCCGGCAAGACCACGCTGATGGACGTGATCACCGGCAAGACCCGTCCCAGCCACGGCAAGGCCTGGTTCGGCGAGACCCTGGACTTGACCAGCATGAGCGAAGTGCAGATTGCCCAGGCCGGCATTGGCCGCAAGTTCCAGAAACCCACGGTGTTCGAAGCCCTCAGCGTGTTTGAAAATCTCGAGCTGGCGCAGAAGACCGACAAGTCGGTATGGGCCAGCCTGCGCGCGCGCCTGAGTGGCGAGCAGAAAGACCGTATCGATGAAGTGCTCGACACTATTCGCCTGACCGCGTCACTGGATCGCCCGGCGGGATTGCTGTCCCACGGGCAAAAGCAGTTCCTGGAAATCGGCATGCTGCTGATGCAGGACCCGCAGCTGTTGCTGCTCGACGAACCGGTGGCGGGTATGACCGACGCCGAAACTGAATTCACCGCCGAACTGTTCAAACGCCTGGCGGGCAAGCACTCGTTGATGGTGGTGGAGCACGACATGGGCTTCGTCGGTTCGATTGCCGACCACGTGACCGTGTTGCACCAGGGCAGCGTGCTGGCGGAAGGATCGCTGGAACAAGTGCAGGAAAATGAACGGGTGATCGAGGTGTACCTGGGCCGCTGAAAAATCGGCGGCAGTCACACTGTTGTGGTGAGCAGGCTTGCCCTGCGTTGGGTTGCGAAGCGGCCCCAATAAGAGCGCCGCGTTACGCCAGGCACACCGCGTTGTCTGGTTTTAGGGCTGCTGCGCAGCCCAACGCAGGGCAAGCCTGCTCACCACAGAAGCCAGGTACCTGAGCGCCAGTCACCTGCACGTCAGGCAGCTGCACGATTTGGGGAGATTTTGAACATGCTGCACGTCGACAAGCTGCACCCGTACTCCGGCGGTATGCACACCAACACTTTTGTGGTGAGCAGGCTTGCCCTGCGTTGGGCTGCGAAGCGGCCCCAATAAGAGCGCCGCGTTACGCCAGGTACACCGCGTTGTCTGGTTTTAGGGCTGCTGCGCAGCCCAACGCAGGGCAAGCCTGCTCACCACAGAAGCCAGGCTCCTGCATGCCAGGCACCTGCACGATTTGAGGAGTTTTGAACATGCTGCAAGTCGACAAGCTGCATCAGTATTACGGCGGTAGCCACATCCTGCGCGGTCTCTCCTTTGATGTGAAGATCGGCGAGGTCACCTGCCTGCTCGGCCGTAACGGCGTGGGCAAGACCACTTTGCTCAAATGCTTGATGGGCCTGCTGCCGGCCAAGGAGGGCGCGGTGAATTGGGAAGGCAAACCCATCACCGGGTTCAAGCCGCACCAGCGCGTGCACGCCGGGATCGCCTACGTGCCGCAGGGTCGGGAGATTTTCGGGCGGCTGACGGTGGAAGAAAACCTGCTGATGGGTTTGTCGCGGTTTCCCGGTGCCGAGGCCAAGGAAGTACCGGCCTTTATCTACGAACTGTTCCCGGTGTTGCTGCAAATGAAGCACCGGCGCGGCGGTGACCTGTCCGGCGGCCAGCAGCAACAGTTGGCGATTGGCCGCGCCCTGGCCAGCCGTCCGCGCCTGCTGATCCTCGATGAACCCACCGAAGGCATCCAGCCATCGGTGATCAAGGAGATCGGCGCAGTGATCAAGAAACTTGCCGCACGCGGCGACATGGCCATCCTGCTGGTGGAGCAGTTCTACGACTTCGCCGCCGAGCTGGCCGACCAGTACCTGGTGATGTCGCGGGGTGAAATCGTCCAGCAGGGCCGTGGCGAAAATATGGAGCGTGAAGGTGTACGCGGCCTGGTTACCATCTAATCTGTAGCGTCCTGATGATAAGCACTCAACCATGAACCTGCCCGTCTCCCCCGCCCTGTTCACCCCCAGCTGGCACGCCGAGCTGGAACTCGGCTACGCACGTTTCGGCGACACCACGCGCCCGGTAATGCGCCGCCACCTCGGCCCGCTGCGAGTGCAGAAGCACCTGTATGCCGAAGGGCCCGAGGTGTGCCAGCACATCATCGTGCACCCGCCCGGCGGAATTGCCGGTGGTGATCGCCTGGACATCAGCGCGCATGTCGGCACAGGCGCCTGGGCCCAATTGACCAGCCCCGGCGCGGCCAAGTGGTACCGCGCCAGCGGCCCGGCGTTTCAGCAACTGGACTTGATCGTGGAAGCCGGCGCGACCCTGGAGTGGCTGCCCCAGGAAACCATCGTGTTCAGCGCCGCCCAGGCCGAGCTCACCACGCGCATCCAGCTGCACGGCGATGCGCGGCTGTTCTACTGGGACGTCATTGCCCTCGGTCGCCCGGCCAGTGGTGAGCGTTTCGACCTCGGCCACTTCCAATCGCACCTGGATATCCGCCGCGACGGCCAGTTGCTCTGGCATGAGCGCCAGCGCATTGTGGGCGCCGACGGTTTGCTCGACTCGCCCATCGGCCTCGACGGCCAACCGGTGTTCGCCACGCTGTTGCTGACCGCCGAGATCGAACCGCAATTACTCGAACAGTGCCGCGCCCTGCCCCACGCCGTGCGCGGCGACCTGACCCAACTGCCCGGTTTGCTGGTCGCCCGCTGCCTGGCCAGTGAAGCGCTGTTGGCGCGGGGCTGGTTGATTGATTTATGGAAACTGTTACGCCCGGCGGTGCTGGGCCGTGAAGCCGTTTCACCGAGAATCTGGAGCACATGAAGATTCGCACTGCAGGAGCCGGCTTGCCGGCGATCGCGGTGACTCAGTCACGAGGGTTTCGCCTGATAGTCCGCCATCGCTGGCAAGCCAGCGTCCACAGGGATCTACGGTGTTTTTATGAATGACGTTTTGAAGGACCTTGAACCATGGATCTGACCCCACGGGAAAAAGACAAGCTGCTGATCTTTACCGCCGGCCTGGTGGCCGAGCGCCGCCTGGCGCGCGGGGTGAAGCTCAACTACCCGGAAACCATCGCGTATATTTCCGCCGCCCTGATGGAAGGCGCCCGCGATGGCCGCACCGTGGCCGACCTGATGCACTACGGCACCACCCTGCTGAGCCGTGAGCAAGTGATGGAAGGCATCCCGGAAATGATCCCGGATATCCAGGTGGAAGCCACGTTCCCGGACGGCACCAAGCTGGTCACCGTCCACCAACCGATTGCTTGAGGGACCGAGCATGTCCATCTCCCTGCGTGACGCCGTGCACGCCGATCTGCCGGCGATTCGCGATATCTACAACGACGCGGTGCTCAACACCACGGCGATCTGGAACGAACAACCGGTGGACCTCGGCAACCGCCAGGCCTGGTTCAGTTCGCGCCAGGCCCAGGCCTATCCGATCCTGGTCGCGGTGGAAAATGATGAAGTGATCGGCTACGCCTCGTTCGGCGACTGGCGTCCCTTCGAAGGCTTTCGCTACAGCGTCGAACACTCGGTGTATGTGCGCAATGACCAGCGCGGCAAAGGCCTTGGCCCCCTGCTGATGCAAGCCCTGATCGAACGCGCGCGCGCCTGTGGCAAACACGTGATGGTCGCCGCCATCGAAAGCGGCAACCAGGCCTCGATCCGCCTGCATGAACGCCTGGGCTTCATCACCACCGGGCAGATGCCCCAGGTGGGCATCAAGTTCGGCCGCTGGCTGGACCTGACCTTTATGCAACTGACATTGAACCCGGGCGCGCAACCGCCCAAGGAGTGAGATCGATGAGCGCGACCCAACTGCGTCGAGTCAATGCTGAAAGTTTTGCCCACTACCGCCAGGGCTTGGTGGAGCTGTTGCTCGACGCGGTCAAGCACGGCGCGTCGGTGGGTTTCATGGCCGACTTCGATGAAGCCCAGGCCCGCGACTATTTGCAAGGCGTGCGCGCCAGCATCGAAGACGCCAGCCTGCTGCTGTGGGTGGTGGTGCGCGACGAACAGGTGATCGCCAGCGTGCAATTGGCGCTGTGCCTGAAAGCCAACGGCCTGAACCGCGCCGAGGTGCAAAAACTGCTGGTGCACAGCAGCGCGCGACGCCATGGCCTGGGCCAACAGTTGATGAACACCCTGGAACTCGCCGCGCGCCAGCACAAGCGCGGCCTGTTGTACCTGGACACCGAAGCCGGCTCGGGCGCCGAGGCCTTCTACCAGTCCCTGCGCTACACCAAGATCGGCGAACTGCCCGACTACTGCCAAAGCCCGGACGGGCGCTACACCCCGACCGCCATCTACTTCAAGACCTTGGGGCAACCTGCATGATTCCTGGCGAATATCAGATCCAGCCTGGCGAGATCGAACTCAATGTCGGCCGCCGCACCGTCACCCTGAGCGTGGCCAACAGCGGCGACCGCCCGATCCAGGTGGGTTCGCATTACCACTTTTTCGAGACCAACGACGCACTGACCTTCGACCGCGCATTGAGTCGCGGCATGCGCCTGAATATTCCAGCGGGCACGGCGGTGCGGTTCGAGCCTGGGCAAAGCCGTGAAATCGAACTGGTCGATTTGAGCGGCGGACGCCGGGTATTTGGTTTTGCCGGGCGGATCATGGGCGACCTCTAGGCGCCATCGCCGGGAAGCCGGCGAAAGCGAGCGCGTGATCCCACATTCACTTAATTCCCAAGGCAATCACATGAAGATTTCCAGACAAGCCTACGCCGACATGTACGGCCCCACCGTCGGCGACAAGGTCCGCCTGGCCGACACCGAGCTGTTCGTCGAAGTGGAGCAGGACTTCACCGTCTACGGCGAAGAAGTGAAATTCGGCGGCGGCAAGGTGATCCGCGATGGCCAGGGCCAGAGCCAACTGCTCGCCCACGAGGTCGTCGATACCCTGATCACCAACGCGCTGATCATTGACCACTGGGGCATCGTCAAGGCCGATGTGGGCCTCAAGAATGGCCGCATCCATGCCATCGGCAAGGCCGGCAACCCGGATATCCAACCCGGTGTGACCATGGCCATCGGCGCCAGCACCGAAGTGATCGCTGGCGAAGGCATGATCCTCACTGCCGGCGGCATCGACTCCCATGTGCATTTCATCTGCCCGCAGCAGATCGAAGAAGCGCTGACCAGCGGCGTCACCACCATGATCGGCGGCGGTACCGGCCCGGCCACCGGCACCAACGCCACCACCTGCACCTCGGGTCCGTGGCACCTGGCGCGCATGCTGCAGGCCAGCGACTCGTTCCCGATGAACATCGGCTTGACCGGCAAGGGCAACGCCAGCCTGCCGGAGCCGCTGATCGAACAGGTCAAGGCCGGCGCCATCGGCTTGAAGCTGCATGAAGACTGGGGCACCACGCCCGCCAGCATCGACAACTGCCTGAGCGTCGCCGACCAGTACGACGTGCAAGTGGCGATCCACAGCGACACCCTCAACGAGTCGGGCTTCGTCGAAACCACCCTGGCCGCGCTGAAGGGCCGCACCATCCACACCTATCACACCGAAGGTGCCGGTGGCGGCCATGCGCCGGACATCATCAAGGCCTGCGGCTTTGCCAACGTGCTGCCCAGTTCCACCAACCCGACGCGGCCGTTCACGCGCAATACCATCGACGAACACCTGGACATGTTGATGGTCTGCCATCACCTGGACCCGAGCATTGCCGAAGACGTGGCCTTCGCCGAAAGCCGCATCCGCCGCGAAACCATCGCCGCCGAAGACATCCTGCACGACCTCGGCGCCTTCTCGATGATCAGCTCCGACAGCCAGGCCATGGGCCGTGTCGGCGAGGTCATCACGCGCACCTGGCAGACCGCCGACAAGATGAAAAAACAGCGCGGCGCCCTGCCCGGCGACGGTCCGGGCAACGATAACTTCCGCGCCAAGCGCTACATCGCCAAATACACCATCAACCCGGCGATCACCCATGGCATCAGCCATATCGTCGGCTCCATCGAAGTCGGCAAATGGGCTGACCTGGTGCTGTGGCGCCCGGCGTTCTTCGGCATCAAGCCGAGCCTGATCCTCAAGGGCGGTGCGATTGCCTCCAGCCTGATGGGCGACGCCAACGCCTCGATCCCGACGCCGCAACCGGTGCACTACCGCCCGATGTTCGCCAGTTTTGGCAGCTCGTTGCACGCCACCAGCCTGACCTTTATCAGCCAGGCAGCGATGGACGCAGGCCTGCCGGAAGCGCTGGGCCTGAAGAAACAGATTGGGGTTGTGAAGGGCTGTCGCGACGTGCAGAAAACCGACCTGATCCACAACGATTACTTGCCGGATATCGAGGTGGACCCGCAGACCTACCAGGTCAAGGCCGATGGGGTGTTGCTGTGGTGCGAGCCGGCGGACGTGTTGCCGATGGCGCAGCGGTATTTCCTGTTCTGACCCCTGAATCGTGCAGGAGCCCGGCTTGCCGGCGATAGCGGTCTCTAGAACGCTTTCGCCGGCAAGCCGGGCTCCTGCAAGGGCGCGTCAGAAATTGGCGCGAGGATCGAAGGCAGCTTTCTGCGCCAACGCCTGCCACAACGCTTTCACCTCGTCATCGCCTGCCGGTGGCATCACCGCCTTGAGCTGCACGTAAAGGAAGCCGCGCTGCCCGGCCTTGTTCAGCAAGCCATGGCCCTTGGCGCGCATGCGCTGGCCGTTCTGGCTGCCGGCCGGCACCTTGAGGTTGATCTTGCCGGTCAGGGTCGGCACCGCCACTTCCGTGCCCAACGCCAATTCCCATGGCGCCAGGGGCAGGTTGATGATCAGGTTCTCGCCATCCACCTCGAACTTGGGGTGTGGCGCAAACTTGATGATCAGGTACAGGTCGCCATTCGGCCCGCCGCCGATGCCCGGTGCGCCCTGGCCCTTGAGGCGGATGCGCTCGCCGTCGGTCACGCCGGCAGGGATCTTCACGTTCAGGCTCTTGGTGGTGTTGCTGACATGCCGGCCCGAGGCGTCGTATTGCGGCACCTGGAAGCTGATCTGCTTGGACTCGGTGGACAGCGTCTCCTCGAGGAACACCGACAGCTGCATCTCCACGTCCTGGCCTTTACGCCCGGCAGGACGGCGCTGGCCGCCTCCGAAGGCATCGCCACGCGAGCCGAAGATCGAACTGAAGAAGTCCGAGAAGTCGCCCGCGTCCTGGCCGCCACCAAAGCCGCCACGGCTCTGCCAGCCCGGTGGCCCCTGGAATGGCTGGCCATGTTGGCCGTATTTGCGCAGTTCGTCGTATTCCGCGCGCTTATCCGCGCTTTTAAGCGCTTCATAGGCTTCGGACGCGTCCTTGAACTTGGCTTCGGCGTCTTTTTCCTTGCTGACATCCGGGTGGTATTTGCGTGCGAGCTTGCGATAGGCGGCCTTGATTTCCTTGTCATCGGCGCTCGGCTCGACACCCAGAATCTTGTAGTAGTCTTTGAAATCCATCGGCGGTTCACCATCCTTAATCGAGATCGCACAGCCCGGGGCACAACGTGCGCTGCATTGCACCTGTTGAGTGCTGTGGCCTGGGGGTGCGTCAAAGTGTTATCGGCGCTGGCCGTATGCACAAGATGTGGGGGCGAAACGCGCACTTTCAAGCACCATTTAACGGATAGTCGGCCTACGCATTCCTTTGCGACTGGCATACACTGCGCGGCCGTTTTTCAACCGGAACCCGATAGACATGAAAAACCCATCCCCAGCCCGTGCCTGCGGCATCGACTTTGGCACGTCCAACTCCACCGTCGGCTGGATCCGCCCCGGCGAGGAGACGCTTATCGCGCTGGAGGACGACAAGATCACGTTGCCGTCGGTGGTGTTCTTCAACTTCGAGGAGCGCCGCCCGGTCTACGGTCGCCTGGCCCTGCACGAGTACCTGGAAAACTACGAAGGCCGGCTGATGCGCTCGCTCAAGAGCCTGCTGGGTTCCAAGCTGATCAAGCACGACACCAGCGTATTGGGCACGGCCATGCCGTTCACCGACCTGCTGGCGCTGTTTATCGGCCAACTCAAGAGCCGTGCCGAAGCCACCGCCGGCCGCGAGTTCGAGGAAGTGGTGCTGGGACGTCCGGTGTTCTTCGTCGATGACGACCCGATGGCCGACCAGGAAGCCGAAAACACTCTGGTGGATGTAGCGCGCAAGATCGGCTTCAAGGACATCTCGTTCCAGTACGAACCGATTGCCGCGGCCTTCGACTACGAGTCGACCATCGAGAAGGAAGAGTTGGTGCTGATCGTCGACATTGGCGGCGGTACCTCCGACTTCTCGCTGGTGCGCCTGTCACCGGACCGCCGTCACAACGA
The DNA here is from genome assembly GCF_001702265.1 of Pseudomonas aylmerensis. GTDB lineage: Bacteria > Pseudomonadota > Gammaproteobacteria > Pseudomonadales > Pseudomonadaceae > Aquipseudomonas > Aquipseudomonas aylmerensis. The sequence goes on along the minus strand of NZ_MAUE01000004.1, from coordinate 5 downwards.
CAACC
>NZ_MAUE01000003.1 GCF_001702265.1 Pseudomonas aylmerensis | reverse complement strand
GCGGGACCGACTTCGACAAGCAACTGTCGCTGGCCGGCATGATGCCGCTGTTCGGCTACGGCAGCCGCATGAAAAGCGGAGCCTACATGCCCACCAGCCACCACATGAACCTGGCGACCTGGCACACCATCAACTCGGTGTACTCGCAGAAATCCCAGCTGGCCCTGGGCAGCATGCGCTACGACATCGAAGACACCGGCGGCATTGACCGCCTGTTCAAGCTGATCGAACAGCGCGCCGGCCACTGGCTGGCGATGGAAGTGGAAGAAACCAAGATCCAGCTGACCCACGAAGACAGCCGCCACGTACTGCTCGACCGGGTTGAACCGGGCTTGAGCGTGGACCTGAGCCGCAGCCTGTTCGAGTCGGCCATCGACGGCCTGCTGGAGCGCGTGCGCAACAGCGTCACGCAATTGCTGGCCGACGCCTCGGTGGACGTTGCCCAAGTGGACACGGTGTTCTTCACCGGCGGTTCCAGCGGCATCCCGGCCCTGCGCCACAGCATCTCGGCAATGCTGCCGAATGCACGGCACGTGGAAGGCAACATCTTCGGCAGCATCGGCAGCGGCCTGGCGATCGAGGCAAGCAAACGCTACGGCAGTTGAGCGAGACGCTGGCCAGAGGAGGCTCTTGAGGCAACCAGAGCCTCTTGTGGCCTGCAGGGCTTGATGAGCCAACCAAAGTCTCCTGTGACCTGCAGGGCTTGATATGGCTGATGAGCTTGTCGTGGCTGCCGGGCTTGAGTAGCTAATGGGCTTGTTGTGGCTGTCGGGCTTGATGTGGCTGATGAGCTTATTGTGGCTGCCGGGCTTCTTGTGGCGAGCGGGCTTGCCCCGCGTTGGGCTGCGAAGCAGCCCCATCAAGGATGAATGCGCTGTTTCAGGTATGCCTGGGATGATGGTTTGGGGCTGCTTCGCAGCCCAACGCGGGGCAAGCCCGCTCGCCACAAAAAAGCCCACTCATAACAGGAGACGCCCACCCACCCTAGCGAAAATAAATCGACCACAGCCCCAGAAACGTCAGCCCCCAGACCACCACCCCCGGCACGATCACCAGGTAGTTCCATGGGCTGAAACGATCATTGCTCTCGCCGTCAGGATCCCCCGCGGCAAAATTGATCAGGCCTTGGGACTGCTGCAGGATGTAGGCACAGATCGGAATCGCCAGCATCGTCAGGTTCTTATACGCAGACCACGCCTCGATCCGCGCAGCCGCCGCGTCGAACATATTGGCGCCCACCGTCAGCACCACGAAAACCGTCGCCCACTGTTCAAAATCGAAGTCGAACTTGCGGCCGCTCTCGACTACGCGCCGGTAGGCCAGGCGATAGAGCTTGTGGATAAAGAAAATAAAAAAGAACGCGCGCGCCACTGGCAACATATCGGCCTGGTTGGCCTGCTTGTACAAGCTCCAGTTTTTATACGCCCAGACATAGGTGTAAAGCCCAAAACTGAGCAGGCTCAGGATCAGCAATTTCTTTTTGGAAATGACGTAAAACTCGGCTGACGGCCGCGCTGTGTCGGTCAGCTCCGCCGTTGGCGGAGCATAGAGATTGTCGCTCACTGCTAGTTTCCCCTTAAATCCCTTTAACGTTCTCGTTATTGCATCAAACCATGCCAGCGAGCTTCAACTCGCTCTTCAAATACGCGTAGTAGATCGGCCCCGCCACCACGCCCGGCAAGCCAAAAGCGGCTTCAAACACCAGCATCGCCAGGAGCAACTCCCACGATTTGGCACTGATCTGCCCGCCGACGATGCGCGCGTTGAGGAAGTACTCGACCTTGTGGATCACAATCAGGTAGCCCAGCGCCGCCACCGCCACCCAGATCGACAACGACAGCGCGACGATAGTGATCAGCGTGTTGGACATCAGGTTGCCGATCACCGGCAGCAGGCCGAGCAGGAAGGTCAGCACGATCAGGGTCTTGGTCAGCGGCAGGTGAATGCCACACAGCGGCAGCACCACGGCCAGGAAGATCGCGGTAAAGGCCGTGTTCAGCGCGGCGATTTTGATCTGGGCGAAGACGATGTTGCGAAAGGCCTGGACCAGCAAGTGCAGGCGGTCGAACAGCGCAGCGGCGAGCGGCTTGCGCTTGGTAAGGTCGGGCACGCGCTGCAGCGCGATGATCGCGCCGAGCACCATGCCGATCAGCAGGGTGACGAACATGTGCGCGGCGTCTTTGCCGACCAACTGCAGTTCGCTCAGGTGTTTGCTCAGCCAATCACCGATGGCCACGCGGAACTCGGCGGCGCTGGCGGGCAAGTAGGCGTCGAGGAAAGGCGGCAGCTGGCCGCGCGCGCGGTCGACCACACCCATGAACTTGTCGAGGGACGCCCCGGGATTTTCTGCTTCGTGGAGCAGGAAGCTGATGGCGCCGGCGAAGATCAGGGTCAGCACGCTGACGATCAAGGTGCCGAGCAAGGCCACGGCCAACCAGCGCGCGCGCCGACCTTCGATCAGCCGCTGCAACTGCGGGGTGAGCATGTTGACCAGTTCATACACCAGCAGCCCGGCCAACAGGCTGGGCAGCAGCTTCAGCGGCAGGACCAGCAATAATCCACCGAAAATGATGACGCAACTGACCAGCAACAACACGTGACGCTGAGAAAACGTTGGCATACAGCCTCAAAACGAACGGCGTTAAAGGATGTTGTAGGAGCCGGCTTGCCGGCGAAAAACGCAAGGGCACCGCGTTTAGTCTGGATAAACGCGTGAGCGTTCCCGCTTTTTCGCTGGCAAGCCAGCACCTACAGGGGGCTGTGTGCGAGTGTCGCAGCCTTCTATGGCCTGGGGCTATTATTTCTTCAGGCAGGTGCTCATAAAGGTTTTGCGCGCGTCGCCGGTCAAGGCTTTGGTCTTGGCGTCGGCATTGCAGTCTTTCATCTTCTGCTGCTGGGGCGTCAGGGTCTTGGCGTCGTTGGCAGCGGGAGCCGCCTTGAGACACGTACTCATAAAGGCTTTGCGTTCATCGCCTTTGAGCGCCTTGGTGGTGGCGTCGGCATTGCAGGTGGTCATTTTATTTTGCTGGGCAGTGGCGGCAAAACCCTGGGAACACAGCAGCAGGCCCATCATCAACAGCGGAATACGCAGCATCTTCATGGAGTTTTCTCCCTGTTACCGTGCCGGGGGGCACGGCCTACCGAGGAGTGTAGTCAAAGCCTGTTACATCTTCACCGGCCGCGGATATTTGTCCGCCGGTACTGCTCTGGCGTGCAGCCGGCATGGCGCTGGAACATGGCGATGAAGGCCGAGGCGGTGCTGTAGCCCAGGTCGAAGGCCACATGTTGCACGCTGCGCTCGCTGTCGAGGGCTTCGATGGCGGCGAGGTAACGCAGGCGTTGGCGCCATTCGCCGAAGCTCATGCCCAACTCACGCACAAATTGCCGCGCCAGGGTGCGCTCGCTGACATGCACCTGCTCGGCCCAGTGCGCCAGGGGACGATTGTCGCCGGGGTCGGCCTGCATGCCTTCGAGTACGCCGAGCAGCCCGGGGTGACGCGCGTAGGGCAGGAAGCAATCGTGAATCGGCGCCTGCCTGAGTTGGTCCACCACCACGTCAGCAAGACGGCGGTCGGCGTCGCTCTGAGGGTTATTCACATCACGCTTGGCAAAATCCTTGAGGATTGCCTTGAGAATGTCGCTGATCGCCAAGGTGCAGGGGTGCTTCGGCAGTTGCTCGCACAGCTCCGGTGCCAGGCCCACCGAGTGGTAGATGATCGCGTGGGCGTTGTAGGAGCTGTGCTCGGTCTGCGGCGGCACCCAGACCGCATACTGCGGCGGCGACATGAAGCGGCTGCCGGCCACTTCCATGCGCATTACCCCACTCGCCGAATAATCCAGTGAACCCCACAAGTGCTGGTGCGGCGTGCACTCGGTATCCGGGGCAAAATCGGAGTAGCGAAAGTACACCGGGCTGGGCAGCCGGGCGAAATCGGCGAGGCGGACGATGTGTCTGGGCATATTGTCTGGATACAGGCGCAGGTTGTCTGGATCGCAGTATAGGCTTCGATCCAGACAAGGGGATAATCTTGCCTCATCAACACACCTGGTTTCTTTCGATGCAATACGCGTATCCGCTGCTGGCTATCTTTATCTGGGCCGGCAACACCGTGGTCAACAAGTTGGCCGTGGGCTCGATCTTCCCCGCAGAAATCGGCTTTTATCGCTGGTTGCTCGCAGCGCTGCTGTTTACCCCGTTCATGCTCAAGCCGGTGATTGCCAACTGGTCGATCATCCGTCCGAACCTGGGCAAGGTTTTCATCCTCGGCGTGCTGGGCATGGCCGTGTACCAGAGCCTGGCCTATTACGCCGCCACGCTGACCAGCGCCACCAACATGGGCATCATCCTCTCGCTGATGCCGTTGATGGCATTGACCGCCGCCATCATCAGCCTCGGCCAGCGCCTGACCTTCGGCGCCCTCACCGGTGCCGTGCTGTCATTTACCGGCGTGGTCGTGGTGGTCTCGGCCGGCAGCCTCGGCGCGCTGCTGCAGCACGGCGTGAACCTCGGCGACGGCATGATGCTGGTGGCCACCCTGGCCTATGCGGTCTACAGCACCCTGTTGAAAAAATGGCAGCTGCGCCTGCCGCCGTTGGTGCTTCTCTATCTGCAGGTGCTGGTGGCGGTGGTGGTGCTGTTTCCGCTGTTCATGTTTTCGGCGAAAGCGGGCCTGGGCTGGGCGAACATCCCGTTGGTACTGTACGCGTGCTTGCTGGCGTCGATGCTCGCGCCGTTGGCGTGGATGCATTCGGTCAAGACCCTGGGACCAAGCCGCACCACATTGTTTTTCAACCTGCTGCCGCTGATCACCGCGCTGATTGCAGCCGTGGTGTTGAAGGAGGAGTTGGCGCTGTATCACCTGGTGGGTGGCTTGCTGACGTTGGGCGGGGTGATCTTGTCGGAGCGCTGGACCACGCCGGTGCGCCGCGAGGCCAGCGCGGCCTGAGCCCTCGCTATCGCGGGCAAGCCCGCTCCCACAGTGAACCGCGTTGTTTAGTGGGTGCTGGCATGGCGCGATAAACGATTACGCGATTGGGCCGGCTAAACCCCGTCGGCTTTCAATCGCTGCGCATGCTCGACGAACAAGCGGATCGGCTCCGCGCCCTTGCCCACCAGCCCCATGGACTGGTTGACGATGTCGAAGTGGTCCAACGCATAGTCATCGCCGATCACCCGCCCCAAATGCGAACTGTAGCGCCCGACCATGCCGTCACACTGGCCCTTTTCTCGCACAAAACTGCGCGCGAACAAGCGGCAACTGCGGTTCGTGCCGTCCAGCAGGTTGCGCCCGCGATCGGTCTTGCCCGGCTGCAAAGTGCCGGACCACGAGTAATAGCGCACGCCATTGACCACCTCGGCGCCGTGCCCACCCCAGGTCTCGGGCAACCCCTGGGGATACTGGCGATTGAACAGGGCCACGCCGGCGCTGGTCAGGGAATGGTGCGAGGCCTGCAGATCAGCCTTGAAGCGCGGCCCGCGATAGCCGGTTTCCAGCACGCCCATCACCCAGGCAACCAGATGGAACAGCGCGCTCATGATCCGCCCTTTGACACTCTCGGCCGGGTAATGAAGGTGGATATGGTCCGCCAGTTCCGAACCCTGATTGGGCCCGGCCACCGACGTCACCGACGCCACCCAGTCAGGGCGCTTGGCCGCCGCATAGCGGGCGGTAAGCGCGCCCTGGCTATGGCCGATCAGGTTGACCTTGTCGGCACCGGTGTCACGGCGAATCTGCTCGATTTGCGTCAGCAGTTGCTCACCGCGCACCTCGCTGGAATCCAGCGGCGCCACCTGCACGGCAAACACCTGCGCGCCACCGGCCCGCAGCGCCGGGACAATGCCGTACCAATAGGGAAACAACCCCACGCGCACGAAGCCGAGCATGCCGGGGACCAGCACCAGGGGATAACGCGTGGCGAGCGGTTGGGGCATGACGCTGACATCCTGGTCTGAAGGGTGATTGAACCATCCTAGACCAAATGACATGACCGCCCCATGAACAGGCGATCGTTTGCAAATGCTCGACGCCCATTGAAATCCGATAAAACTTTTTGCGTCACGCAGGACTCACAACTTGGAGCGATCACGCCGGTAGAGCGTGGCGTAAAACCGGATTAGCACCAGGAGATTGAGATGACTGAAGCAAACTTGACTGACGTTGCGACCCTGCGCAGCCGCGCCCGCCAGAACGTCGAAAACGGTGCCGTGACCGAGGGTTACGACGCCGACCGCGAAGAGATCATTCGCCTGCTCAACGCCTCGTTGGCCACAGAACTGGTGTGCGTGCTGCGCTACAAGCGCCACTACTTCATGGCCAGCGGCGTCAAGGCCCAGATCGCCGCCGAGGAATTCCTCGAGCACGCGACCCAGGAAGCCGAACACGCCGACAAACTCGCCGAACGTATCGTGCAACTGGGTGGCGAACCGGAGTTCAACCCGGACCTGCTGTCGAAGAACTCCCACGCCCAATACGTGGCGGGTAACAGCTTGAAGGAAATGGTCTACGAAGACCTGGTGGCCGAGCGAATTGCGGTGGACAGCTACCGTGAAATCATCCAGTACATCGGTGATAAGGACCCGACCACCCGCCGTCTGTTTGAAGAGATCCTGGCTCAGGAAGAAGAGCACGCAGACGACATGGCTGACATCCTCGAAAGCCTGTAACCCCCGCAACACCCTGTAGGAGCCGGCTTGCCGGCGATGATGGCCTCAAGCTCTCCACCGAGAACCAAGGCCTCATCGCCGGCAAGCCGGCTCCTGTTTTTTTGTGTCGGATCAGCCTTTCACGGTCTTCGGCGCCTTGCCTTCCTTCATCTGCTGCAGCAACGGTGCGCATTGGTTCGGCTCATCGCCGCTGGGGGCGACCAGCGCCAGCAACCCGGCAGCCGGGCCGGCGATCACGCCCAGGGCGACCATGCCCGCACCACGCAGCGCCAATGGGATGGCTTTCACCCCAGCATTCGGCTTGATGAACGGGCCGTTGACGTACAGCGGGGAACGCAGGGAGAACAGGCGGAAGCCCTTGGATTCCGGCGTGATCGTGAGGTCGAGCTGCTCGGTGGCCATGTTCGCCGTGCCATCGATGTAGATGATGGCGTTCTCGGTATCGAACACAAACAGCCGCGTGGTCGCCAGGCCAGTCTTGATGCCGAAGTCCGCCGCCGCGCAATTGATCTTCACTTCCTTGTCGCCAAACAGGCGGCCCACCACGTAGTTGCCGACGTTGAGCCCGGCGATTTCCATCAGGCTGCGGCTGATGGCGCCATCGTTGATGAGCATTTTCAGGTCACCGTTGGAGGTGCCCAGCAGCGCCGCCACGGAGTTGCCGCGCCCGGAAATATCCGCGTCGCCGTTGAGTTCACCAAAGCTGGTTTTCATCGGCTCGAAGGTCGGGAACAGCTGCTTGAGCTTGAAGTTGCGCGCAGTGAGCCGGGCACGGCCCTCCATGGGCGTGGTGCGGCCATTCAGACGGATCTGCGCGTCCAGCTTGCCGCCGGCCACGCCGAAACGCAGGGGTTCCAGGCTCAGTTCGCCGTCGTTGAGGATCAGGTGGGTGTAGAGGTCGGTGAACGGCAGATCGGCACTGTGCACGATGCGCTTGCCGGTGAATTCCACATCGGCATCCATGTCGCGCCAGCGCTCGGTGCGGAACTCTTCCACCGGCAGCACTTTGGTCGCCGGCTGTTTGCTTTCGCCGCCCCGGGCCTTTTGCTTGGCGTTGGAGTCGGCGCCGATCAGGGGCGCGAGGTCGGTCATCAGCAATTGATTGGACACCAGCGCGCCGCTGAGCTTGGGCCTTGGCTGGCTGGCGACGTAGCCGAGGTTGCCGTGGATGTCACTGTCACCGATCTTGCCGTTGAAGTTTTCGTACCGGAAAGACGCACCCGTCGGCTCGTGCAGTTTGGCGATCAAGTGCCCGTCAGTGGCGTAGGCCGGTGAGTCCGGCAGGGTCACGCCCGTCAGCGGGTACAGGTTGCCCAGGCTGGTGCCGGAGAGTTTCAGGCGCAGGTCGAGGGCGCCGAGGTTCAGCGGGTCGGTCAGGGTGCCGGCCAGCGCGATGCTGGTGTCGGCGATCTTGACCTGGGCCTGCAGCGGGAATGGCTTGGCCGCGTCCTGCAGGGCCAGCAGGCCACCGATTTTGCCGCTGCCGTCGAGTTTCTGGCCATGGTACTGGCCTTTGACCTTGAGCCCGAACGCGTAGTCCTGCGGCGCCGAGCCTTTTTCCAGGGCCTTCTTGGCATCGGCGTCGCCGACGATTTCGCCAAACGGAATCGGCTTGCCCAAGGGGTCGATGATCACGTCGAGCTGGGTCTTGAGAGTCTGGTCGTCGAGGGTGACGTGGCCCTTGTCGAAGCCGATGGCGCCAATGTCCACCACCCAACTGGAGGGTTCGGCGTTGGGGTCCTTGGGGTCGAACTTGAATGTCCAGTTGGCGCGGCCGTCGGCCAGGCGCTGCAACTGGGCACTCGGCTCGGTGAGGTCGATGCGCGGGATCACCACGCGCTGCACCAGCAGCGCCAGGGGCGAAATGCGCAGCTCGACCTTCTTCAACGTGACCATTTGCGGCTGTTTCGACCAATCGGGATTGCCCAGGGTCAGGTCTTCGGCAATCACGTGGGGCCATGGCACCCAGGCACGCCAGCCGCCTTCGTCGGGCTCACGCGCCCACACCACGGCCAGGTTGCCATTGATGGCAAACGGGCGATGCAACTCTTCGGAAACCTTGGCATTGAGGGGCGGCTTGATGCGGTTCCAGTCAAAAAACACCAGGACCAGCACCAGGATGGCGATTAACAGAACGAAGCTGGCGCAGCTCCAGGCGACGATTTTACGAGTGCGCGTCATTGCACAGGACTCCTCAACACGAATAGCTGAACTACAGCTCATAAGGCTACGACTGGCAAACCGCGCGGGGGTTTAACTCGATCGCGGATTTAGTCGCAAAAAGCCATTTTCCTGATCGACCAGACAGATTCGATCATCAACGGGCGCACCATTGTTACCCATGTTCGTGTCGAAAATACCCACCTCGGTGCAAAAGCGCGTGCTTGAGAGGCCCGTTCTAGAGCGGCTCTGGCGAACAATCAATTCTGTTGATTATTACCATTGTGTTTATGAACTTTTATATCGACTTATCAAGAGTAGCATTAGCCCTGTACCCACTTTATCGCCCTCCCAAGGAGCAACCCATCATGAAACGCCAAGTACTCGCTACCGTCCTGCTGTCTGTCCTCGCTTCCAGTGCCTTTGCCCTGCCAGCAGCCGAACAGGCAACCCCACAGAACAAAGCCCAAGCCGTTCAATCCAGCCAGACCCTGGCTCGCAGCGGTTCGCAAGAAGAAGAGAATCGTGACTACGCCAAAGGCGGCGTGGCTGAAAACGGTTCGGAACAGGCCAACAAACGCGCCTACACCGAAGGTGTTGCTGAAGGTGGCCGTGATCGCCTGGAACAGAAAGGCCTGGTCGAAGGTGGTTCTGAACAAGCCAACAAACGCGCTTACACTGAAGGCGTTGCCGAAGGCGGCTCGGACCGTCTGCAAGAACTGCATCAAGCACAGAGCTAACCCCGTGGTGGCCCTGAAAAAAGCCCGATCAGCCGATCGGGCTTTTGACTTTTCATAGCACCTGTCACCCCGCCTGCCCCGTCAAGTTCGACGCCAGCGAAGCTGTTTTGCTAGAGTGCAGCGCTGTACTTGTCGACAAAAGCCCGTCCGCCAATGCTGCCCCGCGCCGAACAGAAGCAACAGACCCGCCTCGCCCTGATGGATGCAGCCCGCCATCTGATGGAGTGTGGCCGTGGGTTTGGCAGCCTGAGCCTGCGTGAAGTGGCGAAGACGGCCGGCATCGTGCCGACCGGTTTCTATCGTCATTTTGCCGACATGGACCAGCTCGGACTGGTATTGGTCAGTGAAGTGGGCCAGACCTTTCGCGCCACGATTCGCCTGGTGCGCCACAACGAATTCGTGATGGGCGGCATTATTGATGCCTCCGTGCGGATCTTTCTCGACGTGGTCTCGGCCAACCGTTCGCAATTCCTGTTCCTGGCCCGCGAGCAATACGGCGGCTGCCTTGCCGTGCGCCAGGCCATCGGCGCCTTGCGCGAAGACATCACCCGCGACCTGGCGGCCGACCTGACGCTGATGCCCAAGCTGCAACACCTGGATGCCGAAGGCCTGCACGTGATGGCCGACCTCATCGTCAAAAGTGTGTTCGCCACCCTCCCCGACATCATCGACCCGCCCGCCCAGGCGCTGCCTGCCCACCTCACGCCCCAGGCGAAAATCACTCAGCAATTGCGCTTTATCTTTATCGGCCTGAAGCATTGGCAGGGCCTGGGCAGCACCGAATAAGCGCCTTACCCCGCCGGGTGAAAACGCTTCGCGGTGGTGTAGTGCTTGTTCCAGTACGAATTGCTCAGCGAATCGATACGCACGTTTTTGCCGGCGCGTGGCGAATGAATGAACTTGCCGTCACCGATGTACAACCCCACATGGCTGACCTGGCCGCGCCCATTACCTTTGAAAAACACCGCGTCGCCAGGCTTGAGTGCATGGCGCTTGATGGTCGCCGCCGTTGATCGATGCATTGCCAGCGTAGTGCGCGGAATCTGGATATTGGCTTCGGTCTTGAACAGGTACACCAGGAAGCTGCTGCAATCGAAGCCCTGCTCCGCCGAGGCACCGCCCCATTTGTAAGGCGTGCCGAGCAATTGGTGGGCACGGTCAACCACATCCTCAATGGACGCTTCTTTAAAGGACGCCGTGAACAAAGGGCGTGGTTGTAGATTGGCCGACGCAGACGAAATGGCGAGAGACAGACTGACAATCACTAAACAAAAAAATGACTTGAACATGATGAACGTCGCAATGGGATAAACACGGCGCACAGCCTAAAGAAACAGTGCGTAACGTTTTGAACGCCGAATCCGCATCACTTGTAGGAATAGTCCTAAAACGCCCATGACAGGTGCGCCCTACTGCCGCGCGCACCACTTTGGTTCACCGCTAGAAACTTCCTACGCCCTCTTTAGTAGCACTACTACACTGCCTACAAGCAATTCCTACCCTTCACCGGGGTTGGCAAGCCCCTTGCTCTAGCACTCTCATCGCTCATTGCCGGAAGCTTCCTGATGCTGGTGATCCACCGCCGAATCGCCCCCCAAGCCCTCTGGGCCGCCGAGTTGCTGCTGAATTTCGAAGCACGCAGCAAAAGCCGCCTGCGCTGTTTCAGTGCCGACGGTGAAGATGTCGGCCTGTTCCTGGAGCGTGGCCAGCCGCCGCTGCACGATGGCGAATGCCTGCAGGCCGAAGACGGACGCGTCGTACGCGTCGTTGCACGACCTGAACAACTGCTTCACGTCACCTGCAGCAGCGCCTTCGAACTGACCCGCGCCGCCTATCACCTGGGCAACCGGCATGTGGCGTTGCAAGTGGGGGACGGTTGGTTGCGCCTGCTCGATGACTACGTGCTCAAGGCCATGCTGGAGCAACTGGGCGCCCACACCGAGACCATCGAGGCACCGTTCCAACCGGAGCACGGAGCCTACGGCGGTGGTCACCATCATTCGCGGCATGGCGATGAAGATTTCAACTACCCGCCCAAGTTGCACCAGTTCGGCGTGCGTCCATGAACCCAGCCTGGGCGCTGCTGCGTCTGGCCAGTCCGCAATTGCCGATTGGTGGCTACAGCTATTCCCAGGGCCTGGAAATGGCCGTGGAGAACGGTCGCGTCAACAACGCGGCCAGTGCGCGGCGCTGGATCAGCGACCAACTGCTGCTCAACCTCGCACGCTTTGAAGCGCCCCTCTTGCTCGCCCATTGCCGCGCCGCTGCCGAACTCGATTGGCCGCGCCTGACCCAATTGTGCGAAGAGCACCGCGCCAGCCGAGAAACCCGCGAGCTGTATCAGGAGAGCCGGCAGATGGGCTACTCCTTGCAGCAACTGCTCAATGGCCTGCCGGAACTCGACCAGGCCGCCGAGGATTTCCTCGCCCGCCAGTCAGAGCCGCACCTGGCCCTGGGCTGGGCGCTGGCGGCGCGGGCCTGGACTATCAGCCCTGACGATGCCCTCGCCGCCTGGCTCTGGAGCTGGCTGGAAAACCAACTGGCCGTATTGATGAAAACCCTGCCGCTGGGCCAGCAGGCCGCGCAGCGCTTGACCAGCGAACTGCTGCCGCTGCTGCAACAGGCCCAGCAGGACGCCAGCCATATCGCCCCCAACCATTTCGGCAGCGCCGCCTTCGGCCTGTCCCTGGCGTGCATGGCCCATGAGCGCCAGTACAGCCGACTGTTCCGTTCCTGAGGCCTTTTACTGTGGAGAAGCACATGAACACACAACCCCTGCGCGTCGGTATCGGCGGCCCGGTGGGCTCCGGCAAAACGGCCCTGACCCTGGCCCTGTGCCTCGCGCTGCGCGACCGCTACAACCTGGCCGTCGTCACCAACGACATCTACACCCGCGAAGACGCCGACTTCCTGGTGCGCAACCAGGCGCTGGCGCCGGAGCGCATCATCGGCGTGGAAACCGGTGGCTGCCCGCACACGGCGATCCGTGAAGACGCCTCGATCAACCTGGAGGCGGTGGACCAGCTCAACCGCCGCTTCCCCGGCCTGGACCTGATCCTGGTGGAGTCCGGTGGCGACAACCTCTCGGCCACCTTCAGCCCGGAACTGTCGGACCTGACCATCTACGTGATCGATGTGTCCGCCGGCGACAAGCTGCCGCGCAAAGGCGGGCCTGGCATTTGCAAATCCGACCTGCTGGTGATCAACAAGATCGACCTCGCGCCGATGGTCGGCGCCTCGCTGGAGCTGATGAACAGCGACACCCAGCGCATGCGCAACGGTAAACCCTTTGTGTTCAGCAACCAGAAAACCGGCGTCGGCCTGGCCGACATCGTCGCCTTCATCGAACGCCAGGGCCTGCTGACCGCCGCCTGATCAACCCACAAGGAACCTGTCCATGAGCCTCAAGAAACTCCTCGCAGCTGCCGCCCTGCTGCTCGCCCCTGCCCTGGCCTTCGCTCACCCGGGCCACGGCGACAACGGCCTGGTGGCCGGTATCAGCCATCCCCTCAGCGGCATCGACCACTTGCTGGCGATGGTTGCGGTCGGCCTGTGGGCGGCCCAACAAAAAGGCGCCGCGCGCTGGGCCCTGCCGTGCACCTTTGTCGGCACCATGCTGATCGGCGGCGTGCTGGGCTTCGAAGGGCTGGAACTGCCGGCCCTGGAAAGCGGGATTGCCGCTTCGGTGCTGGCCCTGGGCCTGGCAGTGGCGCTGGCGGTGCGTCCGCCGCTGTTCGTGGCCGTGGCTGCCACGGCGTTGTTTGCGCTGTTCCACGGCGTGGCCCACGGCCTGGAGTTGCCGGACATGTCCAGCCCTTGGGCCTATGCCGCAGGCTTTGTCGGCGCAACGGCGGTGTTGCACGCGGCCGGGTATGCGGTAGTGCGCTTCCTGCCGGCAGCGGCGGCGCCGTTGGTGCGGATTGCCGGCGCGGCTTCGGCGGCGACTGGGGTGTGGTTGTTGGCGGGCTGAGTGTTGTCGCGTCGATAAGGGCCACATCGCAGGCAAGCCAGCCGCCCACATTTGACCGGTTTCACACACCCAAATGTGGGAGCGGGCTTGCCCGCGATAGCGCCAGCGCAAACACCATAGATCCCAAGCCTGCTACCATGCGCGGCAAACACCCCTGCCGTGACGACGCCAGCCAATGCCCAGCGCTTCCCACCCCTCCTTGAACACCGTGCTCACGCACTTCCACAGCCTGATCGTGCCGCTCTGGCAAGGCCCGGGCTGGAACGCCGAGTTGGCATTGCCCTATGAGGCGCTGGACGCCGATCACCGCCCCTTGCCCCCGCAACGCTACCGCGCCATGGCCTGCGCCCGGCAGTTGTACCTGTTTGCCAGCCTGATCGGCGAGCCCGGCGCGGCCTTCGCCGAAGAGCGCGCAGCGGCGCTGTTCCGTTCCCTGCAACGGCATTTCCACGACGCCGAGCACGGCGGCTGGTTCTACAGCATCGACCCCGCCGGCCAGCCGTTGGACAAACGCAAAGACCTCTACACCCACGCGTTCATCATCTTTGCCTGTGCGCACTACTGGGCCAAGGTGCGTGAGCCACTGGTGGAGTCGGTGCTCGACGCAGCCCTGGAAGTGGTCGCCAGTCGGTTCGCCAGCGGCGACGGCCTCTACGAAGCCGTGCTGGAGCGCAACTGGTCATCCCTCAAGTCCGGCCCACTGCAAAACCCGCTTATGCACCTCGCCGAAGGTTTCCTCGCCACGCTGGCCGTGCGTGAAGACCCGATCACGCAAGACGCCCTGCTGGACTTGGCCAACGCGATGCAGAAGCGCTTCATTGCACCAGAGCACGGCGTGATGCTGGAAAAACCGCTGGGCGCTGTGGATAACTGGTTTGAGCCCGGCCACCAGTTCGAATGGTTCTTTTTGCTGGAGTCATCGCCAGTGCTGCGCGGCACGCCGCTGCATGCGTCGTTGACGCGCGCATTTGCCTACGCCGAACAGCAGGGTGTGGATAACAGCAGTGGCGCGGTCAGCGGCATGCTGGCCCTGGACGGTAGCGTGCGTGATGGCACCCAGCGTATCTGGGCACAGGCCGAATACCTGCGGGCACTGACCTTGCGGCCGGACAGTGAAGCCGTGCTGCAGCGTCAATTGCAGGCGCTGCAGCAAAGATTCCTGCATGCCAAAGGCTGGAATGAATGCCTGGATGCCCATGGCGAGGTCAGTCGGCGGGATATGCCGTCTACCACGCCTTATCATTTGGCGACCTGCTATGAGGGGTTGGTCCAGCATTTGGGCTGACCTCATGGGCCCTTTCGCGAGCAAGCCCGCTCCCACATTTGATCGCATTCCAAAGGCAGGACGCGGTTAATTGTGGGAGCGGGCTTGCTCGCGAAAGCCTCACCTCGGTCTACCTGACTATCACGCAATCCACTTGCGATCCCCGGTAAAACTGATCGTCAGCCAACGCGCCGCATCCGGCTTGCCCAGCCCTGTGGATATCTCTTCACGCAGCGCATCCAGCGTGGCGACGTTGTCCACCGGGTAATCCGCCGGCAATACCACATGAATCTCGATAAACCGTGCGCGTCCGTGCTTTTGCACGTAGGACACGTAATCGTCGAAACCATGCCGGGCCTGGGCCGCGTCCATCACTTCACGCACTTTGTCGTCCAGATGATCCGGCGCAATGCCCAGCACCTCGCGCAATGCCGGGCGCAAAATCTTCAGCGCCGGCGCCAGCATGCTCAGGGCCAGCAGGATCAGGATCAACGGGTCGACATACACCGCCCATTCGCCATAGCCCTGGGACTTGAGCAGCAGCGCAGCCAGGAAGCTGATCAGCAAACCCACCGACAGCATCGCGTCCACCAGCCAACTGATGTTGTCGAACTGGATCAGTGACGATTTGAGCGTACGGTTGCGGTATCGCACGTAGAAGAAATAAGCGAACTCGACAACGGTAAACACCGCTGCGTAAATGATCACCAGGCCCAACTCGATCTCGCGCCCGCCATTGATGATGCCGAACACACCGTTGAGAAACGCGTAGATGGCGATCAGCAAGAGGAAACTGCCTTCGATCAGCAGCACCATGGGTTCCAGGTGCCAATAGCCGAACTGGAAACGTTCGTTGCTTTTCTTGGCGATCAGCTTGGCCGTGATCAGCATCAACACCTTGATGGCGGTGGCGATCAGCGAGAAAAAGCCGTCGAATAGAATGGATTGGGCGCCAGATACCACACCCGTGACAATCCCGGCGATCGCCACGGCGAACATCAGGATAGTCGATTGTTTGAGCAGTGCCTGCTCACCTCGGTTACTCACATTTCCTCCTGTCAAAACCTATAAACCGCACACTGCGGAGGGGTTTTCAGGGGTGGAGTGTACCTTATGTCGTGTTTTGGCCGATTTGCCGCCATCGCCGGCAAGCCGGCTCCTACAGATGACCACCTGCAGGAACCGGTTTGCCGGCGACTCGAATCAATGCCTTACTTGGCGCCTCGCTCGATAGCAAACCCAGCCCAGGTCTGGCTCACCGGCATCAACTCCAGGCGGTTGATGTTGACGTGTGCAGGCGTGTTCAGCACCCAGAAGATGGTGTCGGCAATGTCCTGCGGCTGGATCGGCTCGGCACCGGCGTAGGTGGCGTCATAGCGCGCCTGGTCGCCGCCGAAGCGCACCAGCGAGAACTCGCTTTCGCACAGGCCTGGCTCGATGTTGGTCACACGCACGCCGGTACCTTGCAGGTCGCAACGCAGGTTCAGCGAGAACTGCTTCACGAACGCCTTGGAGCCGCCATACACGTGGCTGCCCGGGTACGGGTAGCTGCCGGCGATGGAGCCCAGGTTGATGATCCCGGCGCCACGGCCATGGGCGATCAGGCGCGGCAGCAGCAGGCTGGTGGTGGTCAGCAGGCCCTTGATGTTGGTGTCGACCATGGTTTCCCAATCGTCGAGGCTGCACTTGGGTGCAGGATCGGTGCCCACGGCCAGGCCGGCGTTGTTGATCAGTCCACGCAAGGTGGCGAACGACGCTGGCAGATTGGCGATCGCGTCTTCCATGCCCTTGCGGTCACGGACGTCCACCACCAGGCCATGCACTTCGGTCTGCTTGGAAAGCTCTTCGACCAACGCATTCAAGCGGTCGGCACGACGACCGGTGAGCACCAGTTTCCAGCCGGCTTCGGCAAAACGACGGGCACAGGCCTCGCCAAAACCTGAAGTTGCGCCAGTAATAAACAGCGTGTTGGACATGGTGTTCTCCTTGCGGTGATCGGGGAAAAAAGTTGCCAGCAGAATGCCCGTACGCCGCGGTGGCGGCAACCGCTATGCACTCACCTTCATGTACAGCTGATCATTTTTTGACCATTACGAGCAACGCCATATAAACCGTGGCCTGCAGCCATATGCGCGCAGGTTATCCACAACTGCGCCCACAGTCTTTGGGGGCAAGTGCAAAACACCCGAAGCCGCTGTGTACAAGGCCTGCAGGCGGTTTTAGAAAGTTTTTTGCTTGACCTTGGCCGGGGCGTATGTAGGCCCATGACCCCGCAGAAAATCCAGGCGATGGCTCCAGGCCAGTCATTCCGGCCTCTGCGGCAGTCTTTCCAGAGTTTAGTCACAGACTTATCCACAGGCCGGAGGGACATATTTCGGTCATATACCTGTGTCTTTAAACAGGTTGACAAAGGCCTCGTCCAGTCCGCAAAAAGCCGCTGGTCAAAAAAACAACCGCCATGCTGCAAGCCACGTAAATAAAGGCCTGCAGCGAACTACACCCACGTTACCCACAGCCGGTTCCACAGCGGATGGGGACAAGTCAAAACTGTGACAAAACAGGGATTTGCGGCGGCTATATGTCGCGCTTTCAGAGGAGGCCAGATTTGTTTTCCACAATTTGGCGGGGAGCCTGTGGACACCCCAAAAACAAATGTGGGAACCGGCTTTATGTGGGAGCCGGGCTTGCCCGCGATAGCTTCACCTCGGTTTGCCTGACAGACCGAGGTGTTCGCATCGCAGGCAAGCCAGCTCCCACATAAAGCCGGTTCCCACATGGGTTATTGCATCAAGCTTTTAGATCAGTGCCCACCCAGGTAGGCGTTGCGCACCTCTTCATTCACCAGCAATTCCTTACCGGTGCCGGTCAGGCGAATCTCGCCGTTGACCATCACATATGCACGGTCCGACAGGCGCAACGCATGGTTGGCGTTCTGCTCCACCAGGAAGATGGTCATCCCGGTGGAAGCCAGCTCGCGCAGCGTGGCGAAGATCTGCTTCACCACGATCGGCGCCAGGCCCAGGCTCGGTTCATCCAGCAGCAACAGCTTGGGCCGGCTCATCAGCGCGCGGGCGATGGCGAGCATTTGCTGCTCACCACCGGACATGGTCATCGCGCGCTGGTTGCGCCGCTCCTTGAGCCGTGGGAACAGCTCGAACATGCGCTGCATGTCCTCCGTGGCAAACTTGTCGCCAATCGGGATGGTGCCCATCAGCAGGTTTTCCTCGACGGTCATGTCGGGGAACACCCGTCGCCCTTCCGGCGACTGCGCAATGCCGTTGGAAGCGATGTAGTGGGACGACTTGTGGGTAATGTCGACGCCGTTGTAGATGATCTGCCCCGACTCGGCCCGAGGCTGGCCGAAGATCGACATCAGCAGCGTGGATTTACCCGCGCCGTTGGAGCCGATCAGGCTGACGGTTTCGCCTTCATTGATGTGCAGCGAGACTTTTTTCAGGGCCTGGATCGGGCCGTAGAACACGTCCAGGTCCTTCATTTCGAGGATAGGTGTACTCATACCAGTTCCTCTTCGTCTGCGCCCAGGTAGGCGGCAATCACTTTCGGGTCGTTGCGGATCGCGTCCGGCCCACCCTCGGCAATCACGTTGCCGTGGTCCAGCACCACGATGTGGTCGGAAATACTCATCACCATGCCCATGTCGTGTTCGATCAGCACCACCGTGAGGTCGTGTTCGTCGCGCAGCAGGCGAATCATCGCGCTGAGGGCTTCGGTTTCCTGCGGGTTGAGGCCCGCTGCCGGTTCGTCCAGGCAGATGATCTGCGGCCGGGTGCACATGGCCCGGGCGATTTCCAGGCGGCGCTGCTGGCCGTAGGAAAGCTCGCCAGCCAGGCGGTTGGCGCAGTCCACCAGGTCGACCACCTCGAGCCAGTAGAAGGCATGGTCGAGCGCATCGCTCTCGGCCTTGCGATAGCCCTTGGTGTTGAGGATGCCCGCAAGCATGTTGCGGTTGACCCACATGTGCTGGGCGACCAGCAGGTTTTCCAGCACCGACATTTCCTTGAACAGGCGAATGTTCTGGAAGGTACGGGCCAGGCCGGCACGGTTGACCAGGTGGGTGCCGCCGAACATCTTGTAGAACACCCGGCTGAAGAAGCTTTTCGGCGACACGAAGTCGACCGCCTTGAAACGCTCACCCAGCAACTGGATCACGTTGGTCTGCTTGCCGCGAATGTTCAGTTCGATCTTGCCGCCGCTGGCTTTGTAGAAGCCGGTGAGGCAGTTGAACACGGTGGTCTTGCCCGCGCCGTTAGGGCCGATCAGGGCGAAGATCGAGTTGCGTTCGACCTTGAGGCTCACGTCGCTCAAGGCCTTGATGCCACCGAAGTGCATCATCAGGTGTTCCACGGAGAGGACGACTTCCTTGCTCATGGCGCTACCCCCTTGCGTGGCGTCACACCCGTGCGGCTGATCCGGATCAGGCCGCGCGGTCGCCAGATCATCATCACCACCATCAGCACGCCAAACAGCAGCACGCGGTATTCGCTGAAGCTGCGCAGCAGTTCAGGCGCGACGGTCAAGACGAACGCCGCAATCACCACGCCGACCGTCGAGCCCATGCCGCCCAACACCACGATGGCGAGGATCAGCGCCGACTCGAAGAAGGTGAACGAGGACGGGTTGACGAAGCCCTGGTAACTGGCAAAGAACACCCCGGCCAGACCGGCGGTGGAAGCGCCGATGGTGAACGCCGAGAGCTTGACCAGCACGTGGTTCAGGCCCATGGAGCGGCAGGCGATCTCATCTTCGCGCAAGGCTTCCCAGGCGCGGCCGACCGGCATGCGAGTCAGGCGATGCTTGATGTACAGCACGGCCAGCACCACTAGGAACAGCACGATGTAGATGAACAGGAATTTGATATTGGGGTTGTAGTCGATGCCGAAGAATTCGTGGAATGGAATCCCACCGTCCTTCGCCTTGCGCCCGAACTCCAGGCCCAGGAAGGTCGGCGACGGCACCGGCATACCGTTCGGGCCACCGGTGAACGACAACCAGTTGTTGAGCACCAGGCGGATGATTTCACCGAAGCCCAGGGTCACGATGGCGAGATAATCGCCGTGCATTCGCAACACCGGGAACCCGAGTATGCACCCCGCCAGCGCCGCACAGATGGCCGCCAGCGGCAGCACCGTCCAGAAACCCAGGCCGAGGTATTGATAACCCAGCGCCAGGCCGTACGCGCCGATGGCGTAGAACGCCACGTAACCGAGGTCGAGCAGGCCGGCCAGGCCGACCACGATGTTCAGGCCCAGGCCGAGCAACACGTAGATCAGGCCGAGGATCACCACGGTCAACAGGTACTTGTTGGCGAAGATCGGGAACACGATGGCGATCACGATCAGCACCGGGATGATCCAGCGCAGCCGCGACTTGTAGTCCGGTGGCAGCACGTGCACGCCGGAGCCACTGCTTTCGAAGCCCTGCAGGATCTTCAGGCCCTTGGGGGTCTGCAGGAACAGGCTCATGGCAAAGCGGCCGACCATCACGATGGCGACCAGCAGGGCCACGCGGGCCGGTTCCAGGTTGAAGCTGTAGCCGTCGAGGACCACGCCGACGATCGGACCGAACACGATCAACGAAATCAGCCCGGCAAGGACCGTATCGACCACACTTTTCTTGATATCGATGGGTTTGGCAGCAGACATGTTTACACCTTCGCCACGAGTGGGCGACCAAGCAGGCCCTGGGGACGGAAAATCAGAATCACCACCAGCAGGGAGAAACTGAACACGTCTTTGTAGTCAGAGTTGATCAACCCCGAGAACAGCGACTCGGAAATACCCAGGATGATCCCGCCCAGCATCGCCCCAGGCAGGGAGCCGATGCCGCCGAGTACCGCTGCGGTAAACGCCTTGATGCCGATGATGAAGCCGGCATAGAAGTCGAACGTGCCGTAGTTGAGGGTGATCAGCACACCGGCCAGGGCCGCCATGGCGGCACCGATGACAAACACGTAGGAGATCACGCGGTCGGTGTTGATGCCCAGGATCGAGGCCATCTTGCGGTCTTGCTGGGTGGCGCGGCACATGCGGCCGAGCTTGGTGTACTTGATGATGTAGGTGAGCAGCGCCATGCCGGCAAACGCCGCCACGAGGATGAAGACCTTGGTGTACGTGAGCTGGACGAACCCGCTGCCGATGTCGACACGCCAGGCCCCGGCCAGCAGGGTGGGAATACCTTGTTGCTTGGCGCCCTGGGCGATCTGCGCGTAATTCTGCAGGATCAGGGAGATCCCGATGGCGCTGATCAGCGGAGCCAGTCGGGTGGAGTTGCGCAGCGGTTTGTAGGCGACACGCTCGATGACCCAACCGTACACGCCGGTGACGACCACGGTGAAGATCAAGGTGCCGAGAATGAGCAGCGGGAAGGATTCGATGCCGAAGTAAGCCAGCAGTGCCAGACTGATCGCCGCGAGGTAAGCGGAAATCATATAAACCTCGCCATGGGCGAAGTTGATCATGCCAATGATGCCATAGACCATTGTGTAGCCGATGGCGATCAGGCCATAGACCGACCCGAGGGTCAGGCCGTTGACCAGTTGCTGCAGGAAAATACCATCCATAACGCAATCTCACGCGGTGAGAGACTGCACACCCGCCAGTTGCCGGTGTGCGGCTCTTCTTGGAGGAAAAAACAGATATCCATCACAGCACCATTCCCTGTGGGAGCGGGCTTGCTCGCGAAGGCGGCGGGTCAGTCAACACATCGACTGCTGACAGATCGCTTTCGCGAGCAAGCCCGCTCCCACAGTGGATCTGTGGTGCCCAGCCTTACTTCTGTTTTTCCAGCTGATGGTATTTACCGTCTTTGTCCCACTGGTAAACCACGTAGTCGGAGACTTTCAGGTCACCCTTCGCGTCCCAGGCTTTTTCACCCATCACGGTTTTCACCGGGTGTGCCTTGAGCCACTTGGCGGCGTCTTCGCCCTTGTTGGACTTGGCACCATTGAAGCCAGCGGCCAGGGCCTGGATCGAGGCGTAGGCGTACAGGGTGTAGCCTTCTGGCTCGGTGCCGTTTTTGCGGAACTCTTCCACCACGGCCTTGCTGTCCGGCAGCAGGCGCGGGTCGGCGCCGAAGGTCATGTAGACGCCATCCACGTACTGCTTGCCACCAGCGGTCGCAACCAGTTCGTCGGTGACCACGCCATCATCGGACATGAACTTCACGTCCTTGAGGCCGGCTTCACGGATCTGGCGAACCAGAGGGCCGGCTTCCGGGTGCAGGCCGCCGAAGTACACGACGTCAGCACCGGTGGAACGGATCTTGGTGACCAGGGCGCTGAAGTCTTTCTCGCCACGGGTCAGGCCTTCTTCCAGCACCGGCTTGACGCCGCGCTTGGTCAACTGCGCTGCAGTGGCGTCGGCCAGGCCTTTGCCGTAGGTGTCCTTGTCGTTGATGACCGCGACTTTCTTGCCCTTGAGCACGTCGACGATGTAGTCGCCGGCAACGATGCCTTGCTGGTCGTCACGCCCGCACATACGGAACATGGCGCCCAGGCCGCGTTCGGTCACTTGTGGGTTGGTGGAGCCTGGGGTGATCGCGATGATGCCCGCCTCGTCATACACCTCGGACGCCGGGATGGTGTTGGACGAGCAGAAGTGCCCGACCACGCCGATGACTTTGTCCTGGTCTGCCAGGCGGTTGGCCACGGCTACGGCTTGCTTGGGTTCGCAGGCGTCGTCGCCGGCGACCAGCACGATTTTCTCGCCGTTGATGCCACCGGCCTTGTTGACCACATCGGCTGCCGCCTGGGCACCCTTCATGTACTGCTCACCGAAAGCGGCGTTGGCGCCCGTCATCGGCCCCGCCACGCCAATCTTCACATCAGCTTGAACAAACGTAGAAACACCCAGCGCCGCTGCAACGGCGAGGGCCAGAAAACCTTTCTTGTAAAACGTCTGGGACATGAGTGGTGCTCCGATATTTTTGATTTTTGGCACGACAACTTGCATTCAAACCTTTCACTGAAAGCCCAGAGCAAGGCGCGTGCCATTACGTTTTTATTCTTCAAAAAGACACGGTGTCATTGGGATTGCTGGCGTTTCGACTCCTTTTGCCAGGACGTGCAACCCTCTAGCGTCAAGAGGTGCAACCGGTGGATCGAAAAAGTACAACCTTGGCAGGTCGCACCTGCAACCAGACGGATAAACGACAGTTCCTGCACCTGTAACAACGTGCGTAACGGAACTGCACATTTACAGTGCGTGATTGCTACGACTTGCACCAATACAGATTAGTAGCCTGCTAAGAAAATGCAGGCTTCTGAGCAGTATTTCGCTGATCAGATCACGATCCTCAGGCATTGTCCGGCGTGATACAGCGAGAATCCGGCTTCATACAGGCAACTGCGCAGGCCCACTCCGGCCAGCGGTTGCATGGGCGCGAACGGAATCGGCAAGGCCTGGGGATTCTGGTGACACAGGTAATCGGCAAACGCCTTGCCGACCACACTGCCGGTGGTCACGCCGCGCCCGTTATATCCCGTTACTGCCACAAGGCCAGGGGCCGGTTCGAACAGACGCATCAGGTGATCCGGGGTGAAGGCGATGCAGCCGGTCCAGGTGTACTCCCACTGCACCGATTTGAGGTACGGGAAGTAATGCTGCTGCACCCGATCGGCCCACGCCTTGAGGAACCAGGCCGGTTTCTGGTTCCCGTTGCCCAGGCTGCCGAGCAACAGGCGGCCATCGGCATCGCGGCGGATGCTGCTCAATACCTGGCGCGTGTCCCAGGAACCCTGGCCGCCGGGCAGGATTTGCGTGGCGGCGTCGTCGGTGAGGGGCGCCGAGGCCACCTGGTAGTAATAGCCGGGGAAAAAGTTGCGGCGCAGTTCGGTCCATTCGCCTTCGGTGTAGGCGTTGGATGCGATCACCACCTGTGCAGCCTGCACCGCACCGTTGGCGGTCTGCACCGACCAATGCGCGCCTTGGCGCTCAAGTTGGGTGACGGGGGAATGGTCGAACAGTTGTCCACCCAACCCTGCCGCCGCAGTGGCCAGGCCACTGGTGTAGGCCATCGGGTTGAGGGTGCCGGCGCGTCTATCCAGCAGGGCGGCGGCGATCTTCTGGGTGCCGGTGGCTTGCTCGCAGGCCTGGCCGGTGAGTAATTCGACCGGCGCCCCACGGCGCTTCCACTGCTCTTCGCGACTGCGCAGATCCGCCTCGCCCCGGGCGTTGTGCGCCATGTGCAAGGTGCCCTCGCGGCGCAATTGGCAATCGATGTTGTATTTGTCGATCAGGCTGAACACCAGCGACGGCGCGGCGCCCAACATGCGGTTGAGCTGGCTGCCCACCGCCTCGCCGAAACCGGCTTCGATCTCGTCCGGTGGAATCCACATGCCGGCATTCACCAGCCCGACGTTGCGCCCCGACCCGCCGTGGCCGGTGCGATGGGCCTCGAGTACGGCGACGCTTTTGCCTTGTTCCAGCAAGTGAATGGCGGCCGACAAACCGGTGATCCCGGCGCCGATCACACACACATCCACCTTGACCTCGCCCGTCAGCGCCGCACGCTCCGGCCGGCCGGGGGTGAGGTGTTCCCACAAACATGTTTCGCGCAATGCCATTGCCAGACTCCGATGAGACCTAACAAACATCTAAATTCAGTTTCGACTTGGTAATCCAATCAACTGTGGGAGCGGGCTTGCTCGCGAAAGCGGTGGATCAGTCAACAGATATACNTACAGCTGATCCACCGCATTCGCGAGCAAGCCCGCTCCCACATTTTTTCCGCGTTCCGACAGGTATTTAGTCGAAAGTAATGCCTTGGGCCAGCGGCAATTCCAGCGAGTAGTTCACGGTATTGGTCTGGCGACGCATATACCCGCGCCACGCATCCGAACCCGACTCACGGCCGCCGCCGGTCTCTTTCTCACCGCCAAACGCACCGCCGATTTCCGCACCACTCGGGCCGATGTTGACGTTCGCGATCCCGCAGTCGCTGCCCACCGCCGACATGAACTGCTCGGCTTCACGCACGTCGGTGGTGAAGATGCACGACGACAAGCCTTGCGGCACGGCGTTGTTCAGGCGCAGGGCTTCGGCGAAGTCGGTGTAGCCGATCACGTACAGAATCGGCGCGAAGGTTTCGGTGCACACCACGTCGCTTTGCTCGGGCATTTCCACAATCGCCGGCGACACGTAGTAGGCGTTGGGGAAGGTGTCTTCCAGTTGGCGCTTGCCGCCGAATACCTTGCCGCCTTCGCTCAGGGCTTGCTCCAGGGCATCCTGCATGTTGTCGAAGCCGTGCTTGTCGATCAGCGGGCCGATCAGGTTGCCTTCCAGCGGGTGGCCGATGCGCACCTTGGAATAGGCGGCCTTGAGACGGGTGACGATTTCTGCCTTGACCGACTCGTGCGCGATCAGGCGGCGCAGTGTGGTGCAACGCTGGCCGGCGGTGCCCACCGCACTGAACAGGATGGCGCGTACGGCCATGTCCAGGTCGGCGCTCGGGCCGAGGATCATCGCGTTGTTGCCGCCCAGTTCGAGGATGCTGCGCGCGAAACGCGCGGCGACTTTCGGGGCGACTTCACGGCCCATGCGCGTGCTGCCGGTGGCGCTGATCAGGGCCACGCGCGGGTCGTCCACCAGCGCGGCGCCCGCATCGCGGCCGCCGATGATGACTTGGCTGAGGTATTGCGGGGCGTCAGTAAATTTTTTCAGCACGCGCTCGAACAGCGCCTGGCAGGCCAGGGCAGTGAGCGGGGTCTTTTCCGAAGGTTTCCAGATCACCGCGTTGCCGCACACCAGCGCCAGGGTGGTGTTCCACGCCCACACCGCCACCGGGAAGTTGAAGGCGCTGATCACACCGACCACGCCCAGCGGGTGCCAGGTCTCACGCATGTGATGGCCGGGGCGCTCGGAGGCGATGGTCAAGCCATACAGCTGGCGGGACAGGCCGACGGCGAAGTCGCAGATGTCGATCATTTCCTGCACTTCGCCCAGGCCTTCCTGGGTGATCTTGCCGGCTTCCCACGAGACGAGTTCGCCAAGGTCGGCCTTGTATTCGCGCAGCACGTCACCGAACTGGCGCACCAGCTCACCACGACGCGGTGCCGGCACCTTGCGCCAGGCCTCGAATGCATGCTCGGCGCGACTGACCTGCTGCTCCACCTCGGCGGCGCCCTCCCAGTGCACACTGCCGATACGGCTGCCATCAATCGGCGAATGCACGGGTTGTTTACCCGCCTGGTACAGCGCCGGGTTTACCCCGAGACGATCAAGCAATGCAGCAACCATGGGTCACTCCTTCAATCTGCAGACAGAAAAATTGCGCCGCGGCCCACACGGCGATCCTGGGCTTATTTGTAGCTGGCCCAAGACTTGCCAACAAACGACGATTAGGCGAGATATCATTCCGTTTATTCATGCAAAGAATAAAAAGAGGCGTGCCGTGCTGAACAAAAGACATTTGCCCTCGATCACTGCCCTGCAGTGTTTCGAAGCCGCCACCCGTCACCTGAGCTTCACCCGCGCCGCCGAGGAACTGAACCTCACGCAAAGCGCGGTGAGCAAACAAGTGGCGCAGCTCGAAGAACTGCTGCAGCACCTGCTGTTTCGCCGCGTGCGCCGCCGCTTGCAGATGACCCCGGCAGGCGACCTGTACCTGGTGGAAGTGCGCAAGATCCTCACGCAGGTGGAGATGTCCACGCACTACCTGCGCTCCTACGGCGGCGAGACCGAAGTGCTGCGCGTGTCCACGCCATACACGTTCGGCGCCCGCTGGCTGGTGCCGCGCCTCAAGGGCTGGCGCCTGCGTCACCCGCAGATCCACCTGGACCTGTGCAACGAGCAGGAGCCGGACGAGTTGCTGCAAGGCAAGGCCGACATGGCCTTCTACTTCGGCCAGGGCTCACGCCCCGGCACCGAGAGCCTGAAGCTGTTCAGCGAAGAACTGGTACCGGTGTGCGCGCCGGAGAGCCTGCCCGCGCAGCCGTTCACCGACCCGACCCAACTCAGCGAGCTGGTGTTGCTGCAGAACGCCTCGCGGCCCCAGGGCTGGCACGACTGGTTCGCGAGCCAAGGTTTCCACACCGAGCACAGCTACCACGGGCCGCGTTTCGACACGTTTTATATGTGCATCCGCGCCGCGCAAGTGGGCTGTGGCGTGGCGTTGCTGCCGCGTTTTCTGGTGGAGGAGGAGTTGGCCGAGGGCAAGCTGGTGATCCCCTGGCCGCATGCGATGCCGAGCCAGGATGCGTATTACCTGGCCTATCCGGAGCACTCGGCGGAGGTGCCCAAGGTGCGCGAGTTTGTGAAGTGGATGATGGAGCAAGTTGAACCTGTTTGAGCCCCGTCGCCTGACATGCCGCCTTCGCGAGCAAGCCCGCTCCCACATTTAAAATGCATTCCAAATGTGGGAGCGGGCTTGCTCGCGAAGGCGCCAGTGGCCACAACAAAGATCCCAAGATGAAAAAACGCTGGCAAAACCCCACAGGTCTATGCGCCACTAGCCCCCTTCCTTAATTGTGCGTAAAGGTCGGCGCCGATCGCCGACCCGTCTGGAGATTCCCGTTATGAGCGAGAGTGTGTTTGCCGATCGCATCGTGCAGAACCTGCTCGACACCGACTTCTACAAGCTGACCATGATGCAGGCGGTGCTGCACAACTACCCGAACGTGGAAGTTGAATGGGAATTTCGTTGCCGTAACAGCGAAGACTTGCGCCCGTACCTGGCGGAGATCCGCTACCAGATCGAGCGCCTTGCCGAGTTGAGCTTGAGCCCGGACCAACTGGGCTTCCTGGAGCGCATCAGCTTCATGAAGCCGGATTTCCTGCGCTTCCTCGGGCTGTTCCGCTTCAACCTGCGTTATGTGCAGACCGGTATCGAGAATGGCGAGCTGTTTATCCGCCTGCGCGGTCCGTGGCTGCATGTGATCCTGTTTGAAGTGCCGATGCTGGCCATCGTCAGCGAAGTGCGCAACCGCTACCGCTACCAGACCGTGATCCTCGAACAGGCCCGCGAGCAGCTGTACCGCAAGTTCGACTGGCTGACCGCCAACGCCAGCAGCGACGAGCTGTCTGAGCTGCAAGTGGCCGACTTCGGCACGCGCCGGCGCTTTTCCTACCGGGTCCAGGAAGAAGTGGTCAGCGTGCTCAAGCATGACTTCCCCGGGCGTTTTGTCGGCACCAGCAACGTGCATTTGGCCCGCGAGTTCGACATGAAGCCGCTTGGCACCATGGCCCATGAATGGATCATGGCCCACCAGCAACTGGGCCCGCGCCTGATCGACAGCCAGATCGCCGCCCTCGACTGCTGGGTCCGCGAATACCGTGGCCTGCTGGGCATCGCCTTGACCGATTGCATCACCACCGACGCGTTCCTCGGCGACTTCGACTTGTACTTCGCCAAGCTCTTCGACGGCCTGCGCCACGACTCCGGTGACCCGGTGCAGTGGGCAGAAAAAGCTATCGCCCACTACCACAAGCTCGGCATCGAGCCGATGAGCAAGACCCTGGTGTTCTCCGACAGCCTGTCGTTGCCCAAGGCGCTGGAGATTTTCCGTGCGCTGCGCGGTCGGATCAATGTGAGCTTCGGCATCGGCACTAACCTGACCTGTGACATTCCAGGGGTGGAACCGATGAGCATCGTGCTTAAAATGACCGCCTGCAATGGCCAGCCCGTCGCGAAAATCTCCGATGAAGCGGGCAAGACCCACTGCACCGATCCGAATTTCGTCGCCTATTTGCGTCACGTTTTCAAAGTACCTGCCCTTTCCAGCAAGGAGTGAATCATGCAAGCCGTACAGCGTGAGATTGCGCAGCAGCTCAAGGTCCAAGCACCGTTCAAAGACCAGGCGGCCCTTGAAGCCGAAGTTGCGAGGCGTGTGGCATTTATCCAGGACTGCCTGCGCAATTCCGGGCTCAAGACATTGGTGCTGGGCATCAGCGGCGGCGTCGACTCCCTGACCGCCGGCCTGTTGGCCCAACGCGCGATGCAGGAACTGCGCACCCGCACCGGGGATGAAGCCTACCGTTTTATTGCCGTGCGCCTGCCCTACGAAACCCAGTTCGATGAAATCGACGCCCAGGCATCGGTGGACTTTATCGAGCCGGACGAGCGCCACACCGTCAACATCGGCCCGGCGGTGAAGTCGCTGGCCAATGAAGTCGCGGCATTCGAAGGCAAGGCCGCGGTGTCCCGCGATTTCGTGCTGGGCAACACCAAGGCGCGCATGCGCATGGTCGCGCAGTACACCATCGCCGGCGCGGCCGGTGGCCTGGTGATCGGCACCGACCATGCGGCGGAAGCCGTGATGGGCTTTTTCACCAAGTTTGGTGACGGCGCCTGCGACCTCGCCCCCCTGAGTGGCCTGGTGAAAAACCAGGTCCGCGCGATTGCGCGGCACTTTGGTGCGCCGGAGTCGCTGGTCGAGAAAATCCCGACTGCCGACCTCGAAGACCTGTCCCCAGGCAAGCCTGACGAAGCCTCCCATGGGGTGACCTACGCCGAGATCGATGCGTTCCTGCATGGTGAGCCGGTGCGTGAGGAAGCGTTCAAGATCATCTGCGACACCTACCGCAAGACCGAGCACAAGCGGGTCATGCCGTTCGCGCCGTGAACACTGTGGTGAGTGGGCCGCTGTGGCGAGCGGGCTTGCCCCGCGTTGGGCCGCGCAGCGGCCCCAGTGAGTTGAACGCGGTCATTCACACAAGCCATGTGGCAGTTTTTGGGGCCGCTTCGCAGCCCAACGCGGGGCAAGCCCGCTCGCCACAGGTTTTCGCCGCCCACAAAAAAAGCGCCTGAAAAGGCGCTTTTTTTTCGACCGTAGTCGGCTTACTTCACGACAACAGTGCCTTTCATCATCGAGATGTGGCCTGGGAACGAGCAGAAGAACGCGTAATCCGTACCGGCGGCCAGTTTCGACACATCGAAGGTCACGGAATCGTTCTCGCCAGCACCGATGATCTTGGTGTGGGCGATGATGCGGGTGTCGCCATCTTTCAGGTAGTTCTTGTCGATGCCGGCAGCCATGCCGTCGCTGGCGACGCCAGGCATGTCGGCGGCGGAGCTCAGCACCCAGTTGTGGCCCATGACGTTTTTCGGCAGGTTGCCGGAGTGAGTCAGCTCAACGGTGAATGTCTTGCAGCTTTTGTCGATTTCAATGGCCTTGGTGTTGAAGGACATTTGATCAGTGGAGTCGACGGTGACCTTGCACTCTGCAGCAAGCAACTGGCCGCTCGCCAGAGTCAGCAGGGAAACAGCAACGAGTTTGGCAAACATGTGAATCTCCAAGGCAGGGTTAAAAAACGCGTATTGCGACAAGGGTGCCTCATGCAGGCGTAAATTCTTATGATCTGAATCAACAGATTGTATACAACTTTAGGCTATCAGACTTATCAACACAATCTACCAGCTAAAGTAGCGACACCTGCCTATGATCGGCCCATCACCCTTTGGAGTCCGAACCATGCGCCTCAATCACCTGTTCAACGGCCTGCTGGCCGCGTACGCCTGCGGTAAGTGAAGGCCAAGCGCCCCTTGAAGCTGCTACCATGACGGCCCAAGGCAGCTGCGCGCCGCCCACCCTCACCTTCGACCCTAGAGGATCGCCCATGGCCAAACCTAATTACTCCTTCGCCAAACGTCAGAGAGACTTGGCCAAGGAGCAGAAGAAAGAGGAAAAGCTGCAACGCAAGAAAGCCGCTGCAGATGAAGAAGCCGGCGCACTGAACCCGGATGCCGAAGGCGAAGTAGCGACTGACGACACCGAGACACCGAAAGACCCGGCTGAATAATTGATCTGTTGCGCCAGGTCGCAAGCGGGCTTGTCGTGGCTATCGGACTTGCCGTGACAAGCGAGCTTGTTGTGGCGAGCGGGCTTGCCCCGCGTTGGGCTGCGAAGCGGCCCCAATATATCCCCCGTTAGATCAGATAGACCGCAGTATCAGACTTCAGGGCTGCTGTGCAGCCCAACGCGGGGCAAGCCCGCCCGCCACAAATAAGAAGCCCGATCCTCACTCCAGCGGCATCACCGTCACCCGCACTTCCGGGTCATGGCTGCCTCCCCCCAGGATCACCCCGCGCAACGGCGATACATCGGAAAAGTCCCGGCCCCAGGCCAGGGTGATGTGTTCCAGTGCCGGCTGTACATTGTTCGTCGGATCAAAATCCACCCACCCCGCGACCGGGCAATACACCGAAACCCACGCATGTGACGCATCGGCGCCGATCAGCCGTGGCTGGCCGGGCGGTGGCTGGGTCAACAGATAACCGCTGATATACCGCGCCGCCAGGCCTCGCGAGCGCAGGCACGCGAGCATCAGGTGGGCGAAGTCCTGGCACACGCCGCGCCGGCGCTCCAGCACTTCCACCAGCGGCGTGGCGACCTGGGTGGCTTCGGCATCGAAGGTAAATTCGCTGAAGATCTTTTCCATCAAGGCCTGCACGCCCAACAGCAACGGTTTGCCGGGAGGGAAACAGCTCTCGGAAAACTCGACGAAGGTTTTCTTCAGGTGCACATAGGGCGATTCGAAGCGATAGCGGCACGCCTCGACCAGCTGTGGCGACAGCGGCTGGCTGCTGTAGGTCAGGCTGTCACGGGTCTGGTCCCAAGGCGGTGACTGCTGGAAATCCAGCGTCGGCCGCGCCAGCACTTCGACGGTGAGCCCGGCATTCACCAGCAATTCATCATGGGGCCGCTCGAACGCCAGCCGTGTGATCGGGTTGCCGAACACGTCCAGCTCATCGCGACGCGAAGACGGCGGCGGGCTGATCTCCAGCTGCTGCGCGCTGCAGCGCTGCCAGGCGCAGGGGCGCGGCCACAGGTGCGCCAGCTGCTGGGCCAGGGACACCGGGCTGTCGTAGTGGTAGTGGGTATCGTGGAAAATCTGGTAGCGCGCACTCATCACACCGACACCGTTTGCTGGCTGACATCATCCACATGGGCAAAGTGACGCAACGCCAGGCGGTCCGACACTTGCCCGCTTTCATCGGCGACCGCCTGCAACAGGTCGGCCAGCCCCTCCAGCGCGGCACGCACGCTGGACTCGCCAAACAGCGGGTTTTCCAGGCAGCCCAGGTCGAAACGCGCGAGGCGCTCGACCAACGGCGCCAGGCCGGTTTCGCGCGGCACACCGAAGTCGTCGTTGAGGCGACGCAAGGTGCGGCTCACCAGTTTCAGCTGGAACAGCACGGCGTGGGGGTTCTGCTCATCCAGCAGCAACAAGTCCAGCACCGGGATCAGTTGCGGCACCGCCAGGTAACGCGAACGATAGGTGATGCTGCTGTTGCCCAACTCCAGCAACCACTCCAGCCCCGCCTGGTCGAACACCGCCACGCCGCGCAGGAATGCCGCCAGGCTGCTGCTGAGAAATTGCAGGCGCTCGATGCGCCGGCCCATCATCAAAAAGCGCCAGCCTTCATCGCGGGTCATGTCGTCCAGCGCAAAGCCGGACAGCGCCGCCAGGGACATCACCAGGCGGTTGAGAAAATCCAGCAACTCGCCAAAATCCGGGCTTTCGCTTTCCAGCTCCAAGGCTTCGCGCTGCAGCTCGACCAAGGCCTGCCAGTTCTCGCGGGACAACTTGCCGCGCACCTGCGACGCCGCCCACTGCAGGCGCTGCAGGTTGGCACGCAGGCTCGACGGCCAGTCATCGCCGAGCAACGCCGCGAGCAGGCGCTCGGGCAACTCGCCTTCCTCCGGCAACAAACGCAAGTTCTCACCCAGCTCGACCGCGGCCTGCAGCGCCAACGGATCGTCGCCATCGACGTAGCGCGCGAGCACAATGCGCAGCCAGCGCGCACTGTCATCGCAGCGCTCGCAATAACGCCCGAACCAGAACAGGTTTTCCACCACCCGTGACGGTAGATACGGGTCGCGGCGCACCAGATCATGCGCGCCAATCGCCCGTTGCGCGCGCCAGTGCTCGCCACCGGCAGCCCGTTCACCGAGGACCCAGGTGTCCTTGCTGGCGCCACCGCGTTGCATCGACACCACCTCGGCATCGGCTTCGGCCGCCACGCGGGTCAGGCCGCCGGGCAGCACGCGGTAGCCATCCTCGCTGGCCACTGCATACACACGCATGCCGATGGCGCGGTGCTGCAGGTGATCATCCACGGTGTGCCACACCGGCGCCTGGGACAGCTGCGCCAGCTCTTGGGCGACATACGCGTAAGGCCGCGCGCGCATGCGTTCGGCGAGGGCCTGGCGCTGCTGGTCATTCAAGTCGCGGCCAAATACCGGGGTGAAGCTTTGCGACGGAAACGCCGGCTTGATCAGCAGCTCCGGCAATTTCTCCAGGGCTTCGGCCAGCACCGGCGCTTCACCGCACCACCAGGTGGCGATGGACGGCAGGATCAGCTCTTCGCCAAACAGGAACTGGTTGATCTTCGGCAGGAAACCGAGCAACCCCGGCGACTCCAGCACGCCGCTGCCCAGGGCATTGGCCACCAGCACATTGCCCTGGCGCACGGCGTCGAGCAGGCCGGGCACGCCGAGGGCCGAGTCGGTACGCAGCTCCAGCGGGTCGCAGAAGTCGTCATCCAGGCGCCGCATGATGGCGTGCACCCGGCGCAGGCCGCTGAGGGTCTTGAGGAAGACGGTGCTGTCGCGCACGGTGAGGTCGCCGCCCTCCACCAGCGGGTAGCCGAGCTGGCGCGCGAGGTAGAGGTGTTCGAAATAGCTCTCGTTGAAACGCCCGGGTGTGAGCAGCACGATCAGCGGCGGCTGGTCATCGCCGGGCGCTTGGCGGGCCAGGGTTTCCTGCAGCGTGCGGAAGAAACCGGTGAGGTGCTGCACCTGCAGGTCGCGGTACAGGTCCGGAAACGCCCGCGACACGATGGTACGGTTTTCCAGGGCATAGCCGGCCCCCGACGGCGCTTGCGTGCGGTCGGCCGTCACCCACCAACGGCCATCCGGGGTGCGCGCCAGATCCACCGCATACAGGTGCAGGAACGCCCCGTCCGGCGGCTGGATGCCCTGGCACGGCCACAGGAAGTTGTTGTGCCCGAACACCAGCTCAGCGGGCAGCAAGCCCTCGGTGATCAAGCGTTGCGGCCCATACAGGTCAGCCAGCACCGCATTGAGCAGGCGCGCCCGCTGGGCGATACCCGCTGCCAGCTGCTGCCACTCATCGGCAGCCAGTACGTGCGGCAACAGGTCCAATTCCCACGGACGGTCAGCGCCCTTGGGGTCGGCGTAGACGTTGTAGGTTACGCCATTTTCCTGGATCTGCCGGGTCAGCAGCGCCTGGCGCTGGGCCAGTTGCGCGGGAGTGCTGCGCTGCAGGTGATCGAGCAGGCGCTGCCAATGGGCACGCACCGCGCCGCTGTCGTCGAGCAGTTCGTGATAAGTGCCCGCAGTCAGCGGGTAACGGTCGAGCAAGTCGGGCATGGAACGCTCGGCAGAGGCAAGGGAAGTCAGATTAACTCAAATTTACTGCGATCCAATGTGGGAGCTGGCTTGCCTGCGACAGCGGTTTTCCAGTCATCTTATTGGCTGGCTGATACACCGCTATCGCAGGCAAGCCAGCTCCCACATTTTTCGAACCGCGTTCAGTCATTTTTATTGGGGAAACGCCGTAAATCCAGGGTCATCGGTAGCTCATCGTTGATGATCATCGTCGGTACCTGCAGCTTCCCAGGCGTATGCCCCAACCTGAAAAACCGCGCCATCCGCCGGCTCTCGGCTTCATTGGCATTCACCGGCAAGCTGTCGTAGTTGCGCCCGCCCGGATGGGCCACGTGGTACTGGCAGCCGCCCAGGGAGCGCTGCATCCAGGTGTCGAGCAGATCGAATACCAACGGCGCATGCACCGCGATGGTCGGTTGCAGACAGTTGGCCGGTTGCCAGGCGCGGTAACGCACGCCGGCAACGAACTCGCCGACGCGCCCGGTGGGTTGCAGCGGCACCGGGATGCCATTGCAGGTCAGCAGATAACGCTGCGGCGGCAAGCCGCTCAACTTCACCTGCAAGCGCTCCAGCGATGAATCGACATAGCGCACCGTGCCGCCCACCGCGCCCTCTTCACCGAGTACATGCCAGGGTTCCAGGGCCTGGCGCAATTCCAGTTCGATGCCGCTGACTGCGTAGTCGCCGACCTTGGGAAAACGGAATTCCAGGTGCGCGGCAAACCATTCGGCGCGCAGTGGGTAACCGGCGGCATTGAGTTCGACGATCACATCGGCAAAGTCCTGCTCGATAAAGTGCGGCAGCAGGAAACGGTCGTGCAGTTCGGTGCCCCAGCGCGCCAGCTTTGGCGGTGCATAGGGTTCACGCCAGAAGCGCGCGACCAACGCGCGCAGCAACAGCTGCTGGGTCAAGCTCATGCGCGCATGGGGCGGCATTTCAAAGGCGCGCAATTCCAGCAGGCCCAGGCGGCCGGTGGCGCCATCCGGTGAGTAGAGTTTGTCGATGCAGAACTCGGCGCGGTGGGTGTTGCCAGTCACGTCGATCAGCAGGTTGCGCAGCAAGCGGTCCACCAACCACGGCGGACACTCCTCGCCCGGTTCGGGCATTTGCGCGAAGGCGATTTCCAGCTCGTACAGCGCATCGTTGCGTGCTTCGTCGACCCGTGGCGCCTGGGAAGTCGGGCCGATGAACAGCCCGGAAAACAGGTATGAAAGCGAAGGATGGTTATGCCAGTAGCTGATCAAACTGCGCAGCAAATCCGGCCTGCGCAGGAACGGTGAATCCTTGGGCGTGGCGCCGCCGAGTACAAAGTGGTTACCGCCGCCGGTGCCAGTGTGACGGCCGTCGATCATGAATTTCTCGGTGGTCAACCGGGTTTGCCGAGCCTCTTCGTAGAGGAATTCGGTGCGCTCCACCAGCTCGTCCCAGGTGGCGGACGGCTGCACGTTGACCTCGATCACACCAGGGTCCGGCGTGACGCGGAAGTTGCTCAGGCGCGTATCCGCCGGCGGCTCGTAGCCTTCGAGCAGCACCGGGCAAAGCAGCTCTTCGGCGGTGGCTTCGATGGCGGCCACCAGCTCCAGGTAATCCTCCACGCGCTCCAGCGGCGGCATAAACAGGTACAGGCGCCCTTCCCTGGCCTCGGCGCACAGGGCGGTACGGGTCAGCCAGTCGGCGGACTCGTCTACCTTCGGCACGCGCTCGTCGCTCGGCGCGGGTTCACCGTGGCTCTGCAGTTGCGCGGTTGTCGGCAGCCCCGGCTGATCCTGGTTCGGGTCGGTGGGATGCACAAAGGGATATTCCGCCGCCGTCACCCACGGTTGCGAGGCCAAGGGCAAGCGATAGCCCAGCGGCGAATCGCCCGGCACCAGCCGGCAATGGTTATCGCGCAAGTACCAGCGCCCGCTCTGCCAGCGATCATTGGCGGCGGTGCGCGCCAGCGGCAGCACCTGGCCGATGACTTTATCCAGGCCCTGGCTGAACACTTTGCGCAGGCGTTCGCGCTCAAGGTCATCACTCAGGCGCGGGTCTTGGGCGGTGACGTTTTGCGGCAGCGCGCCTTCGCGCCACAGGTAATAGAAATTGTCTTCGAAGGCCGGGAACACGAAACGCGCCGGCAGCTTCAGACGCTCGGCGACACTGGCCAGAAAACGCCCGGCCAGCGCGCCATCGGCGCCGTAGTCCTGTTGTTCATCGGCGATCAGCGCGCTGTTGTGCCAGATCGGCACGCCGTCGCGGCGCCAGTAACAATTGAGCGACCAACGCGGCAGTTGCTCGCCGGGGTACCACTTGCCCTGGCCAAAGTGCACCAGGCCTTTGGGCGCATAGTGCTTGCGCATGCGCTGGAACAGCTCGGCGGACAGCCGTCGCTTGTCGGGCCCGAGGGCGGCGGTGTTCCACTCGGCGCCGTCGGGGTCGTCGATGGACACGAAGGTCGGCTCGCCGCCCATGGTCAGGCGCACGTCATCCTTGAGCAGGTCGCCGTCAATCTGCCGGCCCAGGGCCTGGATCGCCAGCCATTGCTCTTCGGTGTAGGGCTTGGTGACGCGTGGCGCTTCCCAAATGCGTTCAACCGACATCTCGTGGGTAAATTCGCACTCGCAGGGTTCCACCAACCCACTGATTGGCGCGGCGGATGATGGATCGGGACTGCAAGCGAGCGGGATATGCCCTTCACCGGCGAACAGCCCGGAGGTGGCATCCAGACCAATCCAGCCGGCGCCGGGCAGATACACCTCGCACCAGGCGTGCAGGTCGGTGAAGTCCACCTCCGTGCCGGACGGGCCGTCGAGGGCTTTGACGTCGGCGGTGAGCTGGATCAGATAGCCGGACACAAACCGCGCCGCCAAGCCCAGGTTGCGCAACAATTGCACCAGCAGCCAGGCCGAATCGCGGCAGGAACCGGAGGCGTTTTCCAGGGTAAATTCCGGGGTCTGCACGCCCGGTTCCATGCGGATCAGGTAACCGATATCGGCAGCCAGGCGCTGGTTGAGGCCGACCAGGAAATCCACGGCCGGCAGCGGCGTACGGTCGATGCCGGCAAGGTAGGCGGCAAATCTCGGCGTCAGCGGCAGGGTTTCCAGGTACGGCGCCAGCTCGCGCTGTTCATCGGCGGCGTAGGTGAACGGGATTTTTTCGGCGTAGGGCTCGAGGAAAAAGTCGAATGGGTTGAACACCGCCATCTCGGCGACCAGGTCGACTTCGATGCGCAACTCGTCGGTCTTTTCCGGAAACACCAGGCGCGCCAGGTAATTGCCCTGGGGGTCCTGCTGCCAATTGATGAAGTGCTGCTCGGGCAGCACTTTCAGCGCGTAGGACAAAATCCGCGTGCGGCTATGAGCCGCCGGGCGCAAACGCACGATCTGTGGGCCGAGTTCGACAGCGCGGTCATAGCGGTAATGCGTAACGTGGTGCAACGCGACATGAATCGACACGGCGGCCTCCTGCGAGCCAGGGCATGGACACAACGCGCGCAAGACTTATGCCAGAGCGGCGGTCATTGCGCTTTATCGTGGGACCCGGTGCAGTACAGCACCAAAACGGCGCCGTGGCTGCGGTAATGGTGCGAGGGTTGCACATTTATGTGGCGGTCATGTGAGCGGGGGTGGTGAATCTACCCAGTCAGCGAGCTTTTTGGCGGGCGCTGATGGCTTCGCGCAGGAGGCGAACTTCGACCAGTTTCTGGCGCATTTCACGGTGACGCTTGCTGTTGAACAGCAATAGCCCAAGCAATGGGAACACGAGGCTCAAGGCATACATCAGCGCATTCGGTTGATCATTGAGGGTTGGCAGTACACTCAGAAAGCACACCCCCAAAAGCACCACGACCGGCCACGTCCATTGGGGATGCCCGCGGGCGATCATGAAATTGCAGTGCACGATGATTAGCGTGAGCGCGATACCCACCAGGAAGGCGTACTTGGCGTTATCTGCCATGGACAGGCTGGGCATATAGCTGTCGAAGAACACCGGAACCGTAAACACGAGGGTGAAAATCGAGGCAAATATCGCCCCCATGAAGACCGGGAAATACGTCGACAGAAAACTGCGAATGCTGGGCAGTTCGTTCATTGCTCGGCCTCCTCATACAGCCCTACGGCAATTGTGCGCACGTTCCCCGACACTGCGCTGCCGGTAAAACCAATGACTGCGCCCAAGGCATCCTTGATCTGCGTGACCGTTGCATGTTTGACCTCGGTGGGCGTGAACCG
This sequence comes from Pseudomonas aylmerensis, assembly GCF_001702265.1. Lineage (GTDB taxonomy): Bacteria > Pseudomonadota > Gammaproteobacteria > Pseudomonadales > Pseudomonadaceae > Aquipseudomonas > Aquipseudomonas aylmerensis. Next base: position 167,934 of record NZ_MAUE01000003.1, on the reverse strand, counting down.
CTTAGGCAACTCGCCCGACAACTGCTTCAGCTTGATCATCTTGGACGTCAGGCGTGGATCGTTGATGCTCAACAGCTCTTTGGTCAACTTGGCGCGCTCCTGTCGATTCAGGCCCCTGAGCACCTCCCTCACACTTTTTCCGGTGGCGGCCTTATTCAGCCGCACCAGCTTGACCGTTGCCAGCGCCGATGAACCTACCCCGACCAACGACGCCGCATCCAGGGCAATCATGGTGTATTGGTACCACTCCTCACTGTCGAGCTGATCATTGCGCGCGGGGTTACGGATCTCATTGACCGTGCGATAGCCGCTGGCAAAACACTGCACGGAACTGGCTGCCGCAGCCGTGTAGCCAAGCGCCACGACCACCGAACTGGCGCCTGCCGAAAACGGGACCGCGACGGAACCACTGAGCACCACAATCCAACCGATGACCGCGCCGGCACACGACAGCGTGGTATTGACCGCTTCGCCCACCAGCCGGGACTCACGCGGGTTGTCTTGCACCTGTTGGGCGAATTGCGTTGGCGCGATGTACTTCTGTGCCTCACGCAGGATCAACCGCTTGGGTGCGATGCTGCAGATAGGCTGGAATTCGCGCAGAGTGACGACGTTGAACTCGGCATCGATATACACAACACCGGCACCGACAATGGCGGGGTCGGCATCGATGGCAGCGAACAGGCGCGGCAGGTTGATCTGGCTTTCGATGCGCTGGCGCGCCATGAATTGGGAGCGGTTGGAGTCCATGCCAATGTTGAGCAGGGGGTTGCTCATGGGTGTTCTTCCTTGAAATGAAGGGTGCCTGAACTGACGCCTTCGCGAGCAAGCCCGCTCCCACATTCGCGCGCATTCTCATGCTGGAACTCGGACAAATGTGGGAGCGGGCTTGCTCGCGAAGGCGATTCAATGGGCGCCACCTTAACAAACAGGTACGCCAGCGAATAGAAAGCAAAACGCCAGCACGAGGCTGGCGTTTTGCATTTTCAGGTTGCGATCAGCGCGGCACGACCGGCTTGCGCGCAGGCTTGCCGCCCTTGCCCTTGGCCGCATCCGCGCGTTCCTTGGCTGCCTGCTTGTTGCGCGCCTGGGCGGCGGCCTTGGCTTGCTCGCGCTTGTCCCACGGGTTGCTGCCGTCGCTGCCACGCGGTGGCAGGCCGGTGTGCTGGGTGAGGATCCGGGTGGTGGTTTCCTTGGCAACCTTGTGGCTGCCGGCCGGCGTCGAGTTCTTGCGACGCGCGCTCTGGTAGCTGTCGGTGCTCGGCTGATGCAGCGGGATCAGTTGGTCCTTGCCCGGGCCGATCAAATCGGCACGGCCCATGCGGGTCAGCGCCTCACGCAGCATCGGCCAGCCTTTCGGGTCGTGGTAGCGCAAGAAGGCCTTGTGCAGGCGGCGCTGCTCTTCGCTCTTGACGATGGTCACCGCGTCGCTCTTGTAGGTGACCTTGCGCAGCGGGTTCTTGCCCGAGTGGTACATCGCGGTGGCGGTGGCCATCGGCGACGGGTAGAACGCCTGCACCTGGTCGGCGCGGAAGCCGTTGCCCTTGAGCCACAAGGCCAGGTTCATCATGTCTTCATCGGTGGTGCCCGGGTGGGCGGCGATGAAATACGGGATCAGGTACTGCTCCTTGCCCGCTTCCTTGGTGTACTTCTCGAACATGCGCTTGAACTTGTCATAGCTGCCAATGCCCGGCTTCATCATCTGGTTGAGCGGACCTTCCTCGGTATGTTCCGGGGCGATCTTGAGGTAACCACCGACGTGGTGGGTGACCAGCTCCTTGACGTACTCCGGCGACTCGACCGCGAGGTCGTAGCGCAGGCCGGAAGCGATCAAAATCTTCTTCACCCCCGGCAACGCGCGGGCGCTGCGGTACAGCTGGATCAAGGAGGAGTGGTCGGTGTTCAGGTTCGGGCAGATACCCGGGAACACGCACGACGGCTTGCGGCACGCGGATTCGATTTCCGGGCTCTTGCAGGCGATGCGGTACATGTTCGCGGTCGGGCCGCCGAGGTCGGAGATCACGCCGGTGAAACCCGGCACTTTATCGCGGATCTCTTCGATTTCGCGGATGATCGACTCTTCGGAACGGTTCTGGATGATGCGACCTTCGTGCTCGGTGATCGAGCAGAAAGTGCAGCCGCCGAAGCAGCCACGCATGATGTTCACCGAGAAACGGATCATGTCGTAAGCCGGGATCTTTTCCTTGCCGTACACCGGGTGCGGAACGCGGGCGTAAGGCATGCCAAACACGTAGTCCATTTCTTCGGTGGTCATCGGAATCGGCGGCGGGTTGAACCACACGTCCACTTCACCGTGCTTCTGCACCAGCGCGCGGGCGTTGCCCGGGTTGGTTTCCAAGTGCAGCACGCGGTTGGCGTGTGCATACAGCACCGCGTCGCCACGGACCTTTTCCACCGATGGCAGGCGGATCACGGTCTTGTCGCGGGTCATCTTCGGGCTGGCCAGGATCTGCACGACCTTGGCTTCTTCCGGATCGTCCTGCGGGCCTTTTTCCTGCTCGATGGCGCAGGCCTGGGTGTCCTGGGTGTTCACGTACGGGTTGATGATCTTGTCGATCTTGCCCGGACGGTCGATCCGCGTGGAGTCCACTTCATACCAGCCTGCCGGCGTATCACGACGAATGAACGCGGTGCCGCGCACGTCGGTGATGTCTTCGATCTTGTGACCCCACGACAGGCGCTGGGCCACTTCGACGATAGCGCGCTCGGCGTTGCCGTACAGCAGGATATCGGCGGTGGCGTCGATCAGGATCGAGTTGCGCACACGGTCCTGCCAGTAGTCGTAGTGGGCGATGCGGCGCAGGGAGGCTTCGATGCCACCGAGCACGATCGGCACGTTCTTGTAGGCTTCCTTGCAACGCTGGCTGTACACCAGGCTCGCGCGGTCCGGGCGTTTGCCGGCCATGCCGCCAGGGGTGTAGGCGTCGTCGGAACGGATTTTCTTGTCGGCGGTGTAGCGGTTGATCATCGAGTCCATGTTGCCGGCCGCGACGCCGAAGAACAGGTTCGGCTCGCCAAGCTTCATGAAGTCGTCTTTGGACTGCCAGTTCGGCTGGGCAATGATACCGACGCGAAAGCCCTGGGACTCCAGCAGCCGGCCGATGATGGCCATGCCGAACGATGGGTGGTCCACGTACGCATCACCGGTGACGATGATGATGTCGCAGGAATCCCAGCCAAGCTGATCCATCTCCTCCCTGCTCATTGGCAGGAATGGCGCAGGACCGAAACATTCGGCCCAGTACTTGGGATAGTCAAATAACGGCTTGGCTGTTTGCATGACGGTGACCGGTGTTGAGATGAAAAATCGCGGGCGCGGAATATAGCACAAATTTTGACCAATTCCGACGGCAACAGTCGGAATTGTGCTGAAGCCATCGGGGGCAAGCCCGCTCCCACACTGATTAGTGAATACATCCAGATGTGGCCGCTGGCGTGCCGGCGATGAGGCCGTTGAAGGCGCTGGGGCTTACTCGTCGTCGTCGAAGTTGTAACTACCTGGAGCCAGGTTCTCGAAACGCGTGTACTTGCCGATGAACGCCAGGCGGATAAAGCCGATCGGCCCGTTCCGCTGCTTGCCGATGATGATCTCGGCAATGCCCTTGTGCTCGGTTTCGGGGTGGTACACCTCGTCGCGGTACACGAACATGATGACGTCGGCGTCCTGCTCGATCGCTCCGGATTCACGCAAGTCGGAGTTCACCGGGCGCTTGTTGGGACGTTGTTCCAGGGAACGGTTGAGCTGGGACAGCGCCACCACCGGGCAGTTGAATTCCTTGGCCAGGGCCTTCAGGGACCGCGAGATTTCGGAAATTTCGTTGGTCCGGTTGTCGCCGCTGGAGCCCGGGATCTGCATCAACTGCAGGTAGTCGATCATGATCAAGGCGATGTCGCCGTGCTCGCGCACCAGGCGGCGGGTACGTGCGCGCATCTCGGACGGGCTGATACCGGCGGTGTCATCGATGAACAACTTGCGGTCGTTGAGCAGGTTGACCGCCGAGGTCAGGCGCGGCCAATCGTCGTCTTCCAGGCGACCGGCACGCACCTTGGTCTGGTCGATACGGCCGAGCGAGGAAAGCATACGCATGACCAGCGATTCGCCTGGCATCTCGAGGGAGTACACCAGTACCGTCTTGTCGCTGCGCAACACCGCGTTTTCCACCAGGTTCATCGCAAAGGTGGTTTTACCCATGGATGGACGGCCGGCGACGATGATCAAGTCAGCCGGCTGCAGGCCGCTGGTTTTCTCGTCGAGGTCGGTGTAGCCGGTGGAGATACCGGTGATGGCGTTGTCGGTGTTGAACAACGTGTCGATACGGTCGATGGCCTTGGTCAACAGCTCGTTGACGCCTACCGGGCCGCCGGTCTTAGGACGCGCTTCGGCGATCTGGAAGATCTGGCGCTCGGCTTCGTCGAGAATCTCGGCGGCGGTACGGCCTTCGGGGTTGAAGGCACTGTCGGCGATCTCGGTGCTGATGCCGATCAGTTGGCGCAGCGTGGCGCGCTCGCGAACGATCTGCGCATACGCCTTGATGTTGGCGACGGACGGCGTGTTTTTCGCCAGCTCGCCGAGATAACCCAGGCCGCCGACCTGGGAGGTCTGGCCTTCCTTGTCCAGCTGTTCGGCCAGGGTCACCACGTCGATCGGCGAGTTCTGGTCGGCCAGCTTGGCAATGGCACGGAAGATCAGGCGATGGTCATGCCGATAGAAATCACCGTCCGAGACTTGATCCAGCACGCGTTCCCAGGCGTTGTTGTCCAGCATCAGGCCACCGAGCACAGCCTGTTCGGCCTCGATGGAATGCGGCGGCACCTTCAGGGCAGCGGTTTGCAGATCGTATTGCTCAGGAGCTGAAATATCGTTCATGGCCACTTGGAATTAGGGGTTTGTAGAAAAACAAAAGGCACGACCTGTAAACAGGATCGTGCCCGATGTTAACCGCCTGGCACGCGAGGTGCCAGTCAGTTAGGTGCTGCTTAAGCTGCTACCACGACAACGCGTACGGTGGCTTCAACTTCAGCGTGCAGGTGCACGGCTACGTCGAATTCGCCTACGTTGCGGATGGTGCCGTTCGGCAGACGAACTTCGCTCTTCTGCACTTCAACGCCGGAGGCGGTCAGTGCATCAGCGATGTCGTGGGTGCCGATCGAACCGAACAGCTTGCCTTCGTCACCGGCGGTGGCAGTGATAGTCACTTCCAGCTCAGCCAGTTGGGCAGCGCGAGTTTCGGCCGACGCTTTTTTGTCTGCTGCGGCTTTTTCCAGCTCAGCGCGACGCTCTTCAAACGCAGCCAGGTTGGCAGCGGTTGCAGCGGTGGCTTTGCCGTATGGCAGCAGGTAGTTACGACCGTAGCCGGCCTTAACGTTCACTTTGTCGCCCAGGTTGCCCAGGTTGGCGACTTTTTCCAGAAGGATCAGTTGCATGTGAAAATCCTCTAACTTTTAACCTTCACCGTTCGCGTTATCGGCGTCTTTCGACGCGAGACGACCGCGAAAATCAATCAGGCCGTCGACAATGGCCAAGACCACGAGTAACGGATAGATCAGCTGCATGAACAGCAACAGCGTGACGTACAACCCCACCAGCCAGAACTTGGCCAGGCGCTTTCGCGCAACCAGCCCGTGAATCAGGGCCAGTCCGGCAAACACCAGCGGTACGCTGCAAATCGGCGCCAGCAAGGCCATCTGTGGACCGAAGTTCGGTCCGACAACCATGCACGCCAGCAGCAACATCGCCGGCCCCGCAGGGATTCTGATACTGCGAAATTCGCGACCAAAACCACCCGGGTTGTACAACAACGCCTGCCAATAACGCCCAAGAATCAGGCTCAGCACGCTGACGATCTGCAACAGTGCCGCTATCAGGCCGGTCAGGACCGGTGCAATCAGTGCCGCAAGGCGCGCTCGCTCATCTACCGTCAACTGCTGGTAGAGATCCCCGAGGGCCAGCGGCAGGATCTTGACGATCTCCTGCGCCAGCGCCTCGATATGCGGGCGGAAAGCCGCGCCAAGCATTACTGAGTACACCAACCCCAATGCCACGCTGACCAGCAGCGTGCGGACCCAGGACTCGCTTGCGCGTAAAACCAACGCAAGGCTCGATGACCCCAGCAGTACCAGAAGCACGCGTGGATCGTCGAATTGCAGCCACCAGACCAAGGCCGGCAGCAGTCCCAGGGCGAGAACGCCAAGGGCGTCCTTCAAACCGCGCCGCAGGAGCACAAGGCAACCTGCGGCAGCACCCAACCAATAAAGCAACGGCAATGCCGCACATCCAGCCACTACCAGAGTGGCCTGCACACGACCGCGCATGATGAACTCAGCTAAGGCGCGCATGCATTCAATCCCTTACTACTTGTCGACTGCCCGGTCTCAGCGGCCGTGGCTGTCGGTGTAGGCCAGCAGGGCCAGGAAGCGGGCGCGCTTGATAGCGGTGGCCAGCTGACGCTGATAACGTGCTTTGGTACCGGTGATACGGCTTGGAACGATTTTGCCGGTCTCGGATACGTAGGCTTTCAGAGTGTTGAGATCTTTGTAATCGATCTCTTTCACGTCTTCAGCGGTGAAGCGGCAGAATTTACGACGACGGAAGAAACGTGCCATTTGATAGGCTCCTTAAAAGGTCCGTGGATTACTCGTCAGCGTTATCGCTGTTGTCGCTGTCATCACTGTCAGCGCTATCAGCGCCTTCGTGCTCAGGACGGTCGCGACGCTCACGGCGCTCACTGCGGTTTTCTTCAGCCTTGAGCATCTCGGATTGGCCGGTAACGGCTTCTTCGCGACGGATGACCAGGTTACGGATCACTGCATCGTTGTAGCGGAAGTTGTCTTCCAGCTCGGCCAGGGCCTTGCCAGTGCACTCAACGTTCAGCATCACGTAGTGAGCCTTGTGAACATTGTTGATTGCGTAGGCCAGTTGACGACGGCCCCAATCTTCCAGACGGTGGATTTTGCCGCCGTCTTCTTCGATCAGCTTGGTGTAACGCTCAACCATGCCGCCGACTTGCTCGCTTTGATCCGGGTGGACCAAAAAGATGATTTCGTAATGACGCATGAATGCTCCTTACGGGTTGTAGCCTGCCGCTCAAAAACGGTCAGACAAGGAGTGAATGACACTTATGGATCTTGCCGCAGGGAGGCACATCGGTGCCTGCCAGGAAGGCAAGGGGCGCAATTGTAGAGAAGGGGGAGAAAGGGTGCAAGGTGATTGGTGATTATTTGAACAGCGCCCATACACCACAAAAACAAATGTGGGAGGTGGCTTGCTCCCGAAAGCGGTGTGCCAGTCACCCAATGCACTGGCTGATACACCGTATTCGGGAGCAAGCCCCCTCCCACATTTTGACCTGCGCCAGACTTGTTTATTTCTTGGCTTTAGCCTTGGCGCCGCGCTGGCGCTGGGCTTCGAACAGGCAGACGCCCGTTGCGACCGATACGTTGAGACTGCTGACGCTGCCGGCCATCGGCAGGTGCACCAGGTAGTCGCAATGCTCACGGGTCAGGCGACGCATGCCTTTGCCTTCGGCGCCCATGATCAGGATGGTCGGGCCGGTGAGGTCCTGGTCATAGATGCTGACCTCGGCCTCTCCCGCCGTGCCCACGACCCACAGGCCGCGCTGCTGGAGTTTCTCCAGGGTACGCGCGAGGTTGGTCACGGCCACCAGCGGAATCACTTCCGCCGCGCCACAGGCGACTTTACGTACAACCGGCGTCAACGTCGCCGACTTGTCCTTGGGCACGATCACTGCCAGCGCGCCGGCGGCATCCGCCGAACGCAGGCAGGCACCGAGGTTGTGCGGGTCGGTCACGCCGTCCAGCACCAGCAGCAGCGGCGCACCTTCGGTACGGTCGAGCAGCTCGTCAAGCATGGCTTCGCCCCAGACCTGGCTCGGGCTCACGTCCGCGACCACGCCCTGGTGGACACCTTCCACCCACACGTCCATTTCACGCCGCTCGGCCTGGCCGATCGCGACTTTGTTGGCAGTGGCCAGCTCGACCAGCGCTTGCACGCGCGGCTCGCTGCGACCTTCGGCCAACCAGACTTGCTTGACGCGCTTGGGATGGTGACGCAGCAACGCTTCTACGGCGTGTACGCCGTAGATTTTTTCCAGACTCATGACTTGGCCTTAGGTTTGCGCGACCCGCCGCTTTTCGCGGGGGCCGAACCCGCTTTTGGCGGGCCTTTACGGTGTTTACTCGGCTTGCTCGACGGCTTTTCCGCCCCGTGGGACTTTCCCCCAGACGCCGCTTTACCACCGCTTTTGGCTTCGTTGAGCAACTGCTGCTTCAACTCACGGCTCTTGCGCAGTTCGGCGTTTTTCGCCGCTGCGTCACTTGGGCGATAGGCTTCGGGGGCCTTGTCCTTGGCAGACGAACGACGACCCGCCTTGGCCGGCGCAGGCTCGGTGGCCGCCGCTTTCGCAGGAGCCCCCTTGCCCTTGGCGGCCGGGGCTGCGGTGTCGCTGCCACGTTTTTTCCGGCCAGTCGGTTCGGCCGGTTTGTCAGGCATGCCGAAGTCGATCTTGCGCTCGTCGAGATCGACGCGCATGACCTGCACTTCCACCGTGTCGCCCAAGCGGAAGCTGCGACCGGTGCGCTCGCCCGCCAGGCGGTGATGCACAGGATCGAAGTGGTAGTAGTCGCCCGGCAACGCGGTGACGTGCACCAGGCCCTCGACGTAGATGTCGGTCAGCTCGACGAACAGGCCAAAGCCGGTCACGGCAGTGATCACACCCGGGAACGACTCGCCCACGCGGTCTTTCATGAACTCGCACTTGAGCCAGTTCACCACGTCGCGGGTGGCTTCGTCGGCGCGGCGCTCGCTCATGGAGCACTGCTCGCCCAACTGTTCCAGGGCCGCTTCGTCGTACGGATAGATCCGCGCCTTCGGAATGGTCATGGCACCGGCGCGCTTGACGTGCGGGGTGTTCTGCTTGGAGTGGATCACGCTGCGGATCGCCCGGTGCGTGAGCAAGTCCGGGTAACGACGGATCGGCGAAGTGAAGTGGGTGTACGCCTCGTAATTCAGGCCGAAGTGGCCCTGATTATCGGCGCTGTACACCGCCTGGCTCAGGGAGCGCAGCATCACGGTCTGAATCACGTGGTAATCCGGACGGTCCTTGATGCTCGCAAGCAGAGCCTGGTAGTCCTTCGGCGTCGGGCCGTCCTTGCCTTTGTGCAGGGACAGGCCGAGTTCGCCGAGGAACGCGCGCAGTTTTTCCAGGCGCTCCGGCGGCGGGCCGTCGTGCACACGGTACAACGCAGGGATTTCGTGCTTTTTCAGGAATTCAGCAGTGGCCACGTTGGCCGCCAGCATGCATTCCTCGATCAGCTTGTGCGCGTCGTTGCGGGTGGTCGGGGTGATCGCGGCGATCTTGCGCTCGGAACCGAAGACAATCCGGGTTTCCTGGGTTTCAAAATCGATCGCGCCACGCACGTGACGCGCGCCCAGCAACACCTTGTACAACGCATACAGCTGCTTGAGGTGCGGCACGACGCCGGCGTATTCAGTACGCAGGGCCTTGGCTTCGCTGGTCTTCGGCGTTTCCAGGATGGTGCTGACCTTGTTGTAGGTCAGGCGCGCCTGGGAGTGGATAACCGCTTCGTAGAACTGGTAATCGGTCATTTCGCCGGTTTTCGAGATAGTCATCTCGCACACCATGGCCAAACGGTCGACTTTCGGGTTCAGCGAGCACAGGCCGTTGGACAATTCTTCCGGCAGCATCGGGATCACGCGCTCGGGGAAGTACACCGAGTTGCCGCGCACCTGGGCTTCGTTGTCCAGTGCCGAGCCGATTTTCACGTAGCTGGAAACGTCGGCAATCGCTACGTACAACTTCCAGCCGCCGGAGAACAGGCGCAACTTGCCAGGCTTGGCTTCGCAGTAGACCGCGTCGTCGAAGTCGCGCGCGTCTTCGCCGTCGATGGTGACGAACGGCAGATGGCGCAAGTCGATGCGCTTCTCTTTGTCCTTCTCTTCCACTTCGGGCTTGAGCTTGCGGGCTTCTTTCACGACGGCTTCAGGCCATACGTGAGGGATGTCGTAGGTGCGCAGCGCGACATCGATTTCCATGCCCGGCGCCATGTAGTTGCCGACCACTTCGATCACGTCGCCCTGCGGCTGGAAGCGCGGGGTTGGCCAGTGGGTGATCTTCACCTCGACGAACTGGCCGATCTTGGCGTTGGCGTTGCGGCCCGGGGTGATCAGCACTTCCTGCTGCACCTTGGGGTTATCCGGCACCACAAAGCCGATGCCGCCTTCTTCGAAGTAACGGCCGACGATGGTCTCGTGACCACGGGACACCACTTCGACGATCACGCCCTCACGGCGACCGCGACGGTCGAGGCCGGAAACGCGTGCCAGCGCACGGTCGCCATCGAACACCAGGCGCATCTGCGCCGGGCTCATGAACAGGTCGTCACTGCCATCATCCGGGATCAGGAAGCCGAAGCCGTCACGGTGACCGGCAATGCGGCCAAGGATCAGGTCGAGCTTGTCCACAGGCGCATAGGTGCCACGGCGGGTGTAGATCAGTTGAGCGTCGCGCTCCATGGCGCGCAGGCGGCGGCGCAGGGCTTCGAGCTGGTCTTCGGTGGTCAGACCGAATTCTTCGACCAACTGCTCGCGGCTAGCAGGCGAACCCCGATCGGCGAGATGCGCCAGGATCAGTTCGCGGCTAGGAATAGGGTTTTCATATTTTTCCGCTTCACGAGCGGCCTCGGGATCGAGGGACTGCCAATCGGCCATTAGAGAGTTTTCACCTTGTCTATATGCGGGTTAGTTTGGCATACGCGTATTGAAACGGGAAATTTCAGGCATCAACAAGCGTTTTAAAGGCCTTTGCAGCCCTCGGAACGCACCTTGCACGACCACTGGCGAAATTTTCCAGGTTTTTTTGATAGCAGGGCTTTACAGCCAAAATAGCGCTGCGTATAGTGCGCGCCATCGACGACGGCAACGTTGCCAGATAATGCCCAGGTGGTGAAATTGGTAGACACGCCAGCTTCAGGTGCTGGTGATCGCAAGGTCGTGGAAGTTCGAGTCTTCTCCTGGGCACCAAATTCAGATCAAACCCGCGAAAGCGGGTTTTTTCGTTTCAGGCCTTTGATTTTTAACGTGAATCCCGATTTATATTTTTGATATCAGGGGTTTACAGATCAAAAAGCCCTCCGTATAGTTCGCTCCATCAACAGCGCAAGCGTTGTTGATAATGCCCAGGTGGTGAAATTGGTAGACACGCCAGCTTCAGGTGCTGGTGATCGCAAGGTCGTGGAAGTTCGAGTCTTCTCCTGGGCACCAAATTCAGATCAAACCCGCGAAAGCGGGTTTTTTCGTTTCCGGGGTTTGAAAACATCAGCCTGGAAACTTTCCCGCCCGATTTACCCTCCCGTCCGCACCTGAGAAACTTTATCGTTTATCCTTGCAATGATTTGTTGCACTCAAGTGAGGAAAACCCCGGATGATGATCCGCGATACCCGTCTCAAGACATCCCTTCTGCGTGGCCTGACCATCACTCTGCTCGGCCTGACCCTGCTCTCGCCCAGTGCCTATTCCGCCGACAAGGTTTCCCTGACCTTGTACAACGGCCAACACAAAGAAGTCGGCGATGAACTCGCCAAGGCCTTCGAAGCCAAGACCGGCATCCACGTCAATGTGCGCAAAGGCAGCAGCAACCAGCTGGCCAGCCAGGTCGTGGAAGAAGGCGAGCGCTCCCCTGCCGACGTGATCTACACCGAAGAGTCACCGCCCCTGAACAAGCTCGGCGAGCAAGGCCTGCTGGCGAAGATCGATGCCAGCACGCTCGCGGTGTTGCCCAAGGACTACGTCGGCAGCAACGGCGACTGGATGGGCGTGACTGCACGTACCCGCGTCGTGGCGTTCAACCCCAAACTGATCGCCGAAAAAGACCTGCCCAAGTCGGTACTGGATTTCGCCGGTCCCGAGTGGCAAGGCAAGGTCGGCTTCGTGCCCACCAGCGGCGCGTTCCAGGAACAGGCCGTGGCGATCATCAAGCTGCACGGCCGCGAAGCCGCCGAAGAATGGCTGACCGGCCTGCGCGCCTTCGGCAAGGTGTACAGCAACAACATGGTCGCCCTCAAAGCTGTGGAAAATGGCGAAGTGGCTACCGTGCTGGTGAACAACTACTACTGGTTTGCCCTGAAGAAGGAAAAAACCAACCTGGATTCCCAGTTGCATTACTTCACCAATGGCGATGCCGGCGGCCTGATCACCGTGTCTTCGGCAGCAGCACTGAAATCCAGCAAACACCCCCAGGAAGCACAGCAGCTGCTGGCGTTCATGGCCAGTGAAGAAGGCCAGCGTGTGATTACCAACACCTCGGCCGAATACCCACTGCGCAAGGGCATGGAATCCAACCGTGGCCTCAAGCCCTTCAGCGAGCTGCAACCGCCGAAAGTCACGCCTGCCGACCTGGGTAACGCCGAAGAGGCCCTGGACCTGGAACGTGACGTTGGCTTGAACTGATGAACCCATCGCCACCCGCCCCCGCCCTGCGCGGGGGTTTCACCCCGCGACGCAAGCGCCCCTCGATCTGGTTGTTGCTCCCCGTCCTGCTCCTGGTGGGCCTGAGCCTGCTGCCGCTGGTGTATGTCGGGCTGAAGACCTGGCAGGCAGGCTGGGCAGAAGCGGTGCACTTGCTGTGGCGGCCTTACGTGTTTGGACTGCTACGCAACACCCTGGCGCTGATGGTCGGGGTGACGGTCGCGTGCGCCGTGATCGGCCTGTCCCTGGCGTGGCTGCTGGAGCGCAGCAACCTGCCGGGACGGCGCATCTGGGGCGTGATCCTGTGCCTGCCGTTTGCGGTACCGGCGTTTGTCAGCAGCTTTACCTGGGTGTCGCTGAGCGCCCAATTCGAAGGGCTCGGCGGGGCGATCCTGGTGATGAGCCTGTCCAAATACCCGCTGGTGTTCTTGCCGGTGGCGGCGACCCTGCGCAATCTTGACCCCTCGCTGGAAGAGTCGGCCCGCACCCTGGGGCTCAACCGCTGGGGCATATTCTTTAGGGTGACATTGCCGCTGCTGTGGCCATCGCTGCTGGCGGGAGCCCTGTTGATTGCCCTGCACATGCTGGTGGAATTCGGTGCGCTATCGATCATCGGATTGCAGACGTTCACCACCGCGATCTACCAACAGTTCGAACTGGAATTCAGCAATGCGAATGCCGCGATGCTCTCGGCGGTGCTGCTGGTGATGTGCCTGACGCTCCTGTGGCTGGAGTTGCGCGTGCGCGGCAAGGGCCGGCACGTGCGTATCGGCCAGGGCGCGGCGCGGCACGCGGAGCAGGTTCGACTGGGTAAATGGGCGCCACTGGGCCAAGTGTATTGCTTGCTGCTGGCGATCATCGGCAGCGGCATTCCCCTGGGCATGCTCGGGTATTGGCTGGCAGTTGGTTCGTCGGCGGCGTTTCCAGCGGCCGAAATTGGCGAGGCGCTGCTGTCTTCCCTGGCACTCTCGCTGGGCGGCGCCGCGCTGTGCCTGGTACTGGCAGTGCCGGTGGGGCTGCTGGTGGTGCGCTACAAAGGCCAACTGGCGCTCTGGGCCGAACGCCTGCCCTACCTGCTGCACGCCCTGCCCGGCCTGGTGATTGCGCTGACGCTGGTGTATTTCGCCCTGCATTACGTGCCGGCGCTGTACCAGACCTCGGCGTTGCTGCTGATTGCTTACGCGCTGCTGTTTCTGCCGCTGGCACAGGCGCCGATCCGTACCGCCCTGAACAAGGCGGCGCCGCAGCTGGAAGAGGCCGCACGTACGCTGGGTGCGTCGTCGTTCAGCGCGTTTTGCCGAGTGACCTTGCCGATTATTTTCCCCGCATTGGGCGCGGCGTTTGCGCTGGTGTTCCTGGATGCGATGAAGGAATTGACGGCGACGCTGCTGCTCAGCCCAACCGGGCTGAACACCTTGGCCACGGCGGTGTGGGCGCATACCTCGAATGTGGAATTCGCGGCGGCGGCGCCCTATGCGGCGTTGTTGATCCTGGTGTCGGGGTTGCCGGTGTATTTGCTTACGACGCGGATGTACTTGAGCCGCTGAAGCCGCCATCGCAGGCAAGCCAGCTCCCACACTTGACCGTATTCCAATGTTGTAACGCGGTCGAGTGTGGGAGCTGGCTTGCCTGCGATGAGGCCGAAACAGGCGACATCAAGCCCGGAACTGCCCCAGGCTCGCCTTCAACTGTGCAGCCAACCCATCCAGCACCTTACCGCTGGCGGTGGTCTCTACCACCGCCTGCGCCGCACGTTCGGCCTGGGCATGGATCACCTCGACCCGCCCACGCACCGCATGCGCGCCCTGCGCTTGATGCTCGGCCGCGCGCGTGGCGAGGCCGATGGCAGCGTGCACCTGCTCGACCGAGGCCTGCACCGTTTGCTGCAGGCGCACGCTATCGCGCAGCACCAATAAGCCTTCGTTGGCCTGGCGTCCGGCCTTGCCGATGGTTTCCACCGCCTCGCGCGCGCCCTGCTGCAGGGCCGCGATATGCGCCTGAATGTCACCAGTAGAGCTTTGAGTCTTGCTGGCCAACGCACGCACTTCGTCCGCCACCACTGCAAAACCACGCCCGGTCTCGCCGGCGCGCGCCGCTTCAATGGCCGCGTTAAGCGCCAACAGGTTGGTCTGTTCGGCAATACCATGGATCACCGTCAATACCACTTCGATCTGCTCGCTTTGCTGCGCCAGGCGCTCAATCACCTGCGAACCGGCTTGCACCTGCCCGGCCAGCGCTTCGATCAGGCTGCCGACTTCGGCCGAGGTGCGCGAGTTCTCATCGGTCGCCTGGCGAATATCCACCACCTGCTGCAACGCGGCCTGCATCGCATGGCTTTCGGCCTGGGCCTCGTCGGCCATTTGCGACAGCGCGCGCAGGCTTTCGGCGACTTCGTCACGCTGCAGGCCAGCGGCGGCATCGGCACCCGCATTGCGCAAGGTCATGGCGCCGATTTCCACACCGGTACGCTGGGCCACATCACCGGCTTCACGCACGATAGGCTGCAACTTATCCACAAAGCGATTGACCGCCGAGGCCATGTCGCCGATTTCGTCCTTGCTGCTGATCTGCACACGCTTGGTGAGGTCGCCCTCGCCCGCCGCCAGGTCATCCATGGCCGCAATCAACAGCTTCAGGCGATTGACCACGCGCCGCCCAAGCACGATCGCGATCAGCAGCAATACGCCAAAGCCAACCAGCGCGAGCCCCATGCCGATGCGCCAGCGCAAGGTGCCGGCAGCCTCCTGGACAGCGCTGGAGGTGTTGGCCGTCATCTGGGTCGCAGTGGCTTGCGCCGACTGCAACCGCGCGCCCATGGCGGCCGCGCTATCGGCAGCGGCGCCCTTGAGGCTGTCGCCCACCAACTGGTCACCGCTGGCAATCAGTGCAGCAAAACGCTTGTCCAGCGCGGCCAGGTCAGCCTCGACCGAGGCAGTCGAAACCCCCATGCGGACCTTGCCGATCTCGACGCCATTAGGGCTGATGGACGCCTCGACGTAATACACCGACGGATCGGTCTTGGCCGCATTCAACACTTTGTCCAACGCGCGTTCGCCCTGGCCCTTTTCCAGCAGCGCCTGGTTGATCGGGTTTTCTCGATTCAGGTAGCGCGTGAGGTGCTCACCCGCCGCATCGTCATACACCACAAACAACACGTTGGGATTGCGCTGGGCACGGCGGGCAAACTCCGACAGCGTCGGCACGTCGCTGTCCCACATGGCGCGCGGCGCTACCGAGGCAAGCAGTTGAGCCATATCGTTAGCGGAGTCCTGCAGGTCTTTTTCCAGGGTCGCACGTAGTTGCTTCTGCTCTTCCTGCAGACGCGTGGACAACCCGGCGGTAAGGCGCTGGCGAGTACTGGACGACAAGCTGTCGAGACTGGAAGTCACCTCTTTGCCAGCCTGGGCCAATTCGCCGGACAGTTTCTGGCTGTCGATACCCAGGCGATTGCCCAAATCAGCTTCCAGCGCCGTGACTGTGCTCCGGGTCAGAGCGACCGCCACCAGCACTTGCACCAAAAGAGCGATACCTAGGGTAACGAACACCGGCCGCAACAGACGGCTTTGTAACAATGAGAGAACGGCAGACATCTGGGAATCCCTCCACCACGGGTGCCATTAATTTGATAGCACCGCGAAAGAGAGAACCAAAGCAAGGGTCGTGCCGTTTGCCCGGCAGAAACGACAAAGGGCTCCCGAAGGAGCCCTTTGCTTTTTACATCAACAGCTTATTACGCGAACGGGTGACGCAGAACGATGGTTTCGTTGCGGTCCGGGCCCGTCGAAATAATGTCGATCGGAGCACCGATCAGCGTTTCAACGCGCTTGATGTACGCGCGCGCATTGGCTGGCAACTCTTCCAAGGTCTTGGCGCCCACGGTCGATTCGGTCCAGCCCGGCACTTCTTCGTACACAGGCTGCAGGCCCACGTAGCTATCAGCGTCAGTCGGGGCAACGTCCTTGCC
This sequence comes from Pseudomonas aylmerensis, assembly GCF_001702265.1. GTDB lineage: Bacteria > Pseudomonadota > Gammaproteobacteria > Pseudomonadales > Pseudomonadaceae > Aquipseudomonas > Aquipseudomonas aylmerensis. The sequence continues at coordinate 151,446 of NZ_MAUE01000003.1, read as the reverse complement.
TTCCGCATCTTTGTAACCGATGCAGATGTTGATGGTTTCCAGACCGTCGAGTACGTCCAGCTTGGTCAGGCAGATGCCCGAGATGCTGTTCACATCGATAGCGCGACGCAGGATAACGGCGTCGAACCAACCACAACGACGGGCACGACCGGTAGTTGCGCCGAACTCGTGACCTTGCTTGGCCAGGTGTGCACCGACTTCGTCGAACAGCTCAGTCGGGAATGGACCCGAACCTACGCGCGTGGTGTAAGCCTTGGTGATGCCCAGGATGTAGTCCAGGAACATCGGGCCAACGCCCGAACCGGTCGCAACGCCACCCGCGGTGGTGTTGGAACTGGTCACGTACGGGTAGGTACCGTGGTCGATGTCGAGCAACGAACCTTGGGCGCCTTCGAACATGATGTCTTTGCCAGCGCGACGCAGGTCGTGCAGCTCGGCAGTCACATCCAGCATCAGCGGCTTGAGCAGCTCGGCGTATTCCTTGCACTCAGCCAGGGTCTTTTCAAATTCGATGGCTGGCTCTTTGTAGTAACCGACCAGCATGAAGTTGTGGTAGTCCACCAACTCACGCAGCTTGTCTTCAAAGCGCGGCATGTTGAGCAGGTCGCCCACACGCAGGCCACGACGCGCAACCTTGTCTTCGTACGCCGGGCCGATGCCGCGACCGGTAGTACCGATCTTCAGCTCGCCACGGGCCTTTTCACGGGCCTGGTCCAGCGCAACGTGGAAGGACAGGATCAGCGGGCAGGACGGGCTGATACGCAGGCGCTCGCGCACCGGTACGCCTTTCTCTTCCAGCTTGGTGATCTCGCGCAGCAGGGCGTCAGGTGCGACCACCACGCCGTTGCCGATCAGGCACTGCACGCCTTCGCGCAGTACACCCGACGGGATCAGGTGCAAGACGGTTTTTTCGCCATCGATGACCAGGGTGTGGCCAGCGTTGTGGCCACCTTGGTAGCGCACTACGGCGGCAGCATGTTCGGTCAGCAGATCAACGATCTTGCCTTTGCCCTCATCACCCCATTGGGTGCCCAGGACTACGACATTCTTACCCATAACACTTGTCCTCATTCGCGCAAACTTGGTGCCGGCGATGGCCGGCAGGAAAACTCAAGAAGCCAGTGGCGATACTTGCCAAAGCCCGTTCTGCAGAATCAATTGCAGGTCGCAGTCCGCTTCACGGGCGGCGGCCAATGGCTGCCCAGGCAAGGCCTGGACAACACGCTGACCCTCACTGCGCAACTGGCAAACCTGCTGCCAGAGTGCTGCGTCCGTACTGTCGGGCATCCAGATGCCACCAGACGGCAGCTCGACCTCAGCACGCCCCAGGGTCACCAGGGTTTTCAAATCGGTGGAAAAGCCGGTGGCCGGACGCGCACGACCGAAGTCGGCGCCGATATCGTCGTAACGACCACCCTGGGCGATGGCTTGGCCAACACCCGGTACAAACACCGCGAACACCACACCCGTGTGGTAGTGGTAGCCACGCAACTCACCCAGGTCGAAATACAGCGGCAACTCGGGGAAGCGCGCCGACAACTGCTCGGCGATCGCAAACACATCATCCAGGGCAGCCAATACCGGCGCCGGCGCATTGGCCAGGCGCTCACGCGCCGCCGCCAGCACTTCACGGCCGCCGCACAGGTTGACCAGCGCGCGGAGCATGCCGGCCAAATCCGCAGGCACGCCTTCGGTCAGGGCGATGACTTCATCGATGGCCTTGCGTTGCAGGGCATCGAACAACTGTTGTTCCACTTCACCGGACAGACCGGCCGCACGGGCCAGGCCACGGTAGATACCGACGTGGCCGAGATCCATGTGGACATCCGGCACATCGGCCAGTTGCAGCATGGCCAGCATCAGGCTGATCACTTCGACGTCGCTGCTCGGGCTGGCATCGCCGTACAACTCGGCGCCCAACTGGATCGGGCTGCGCGAAGACGACAAGGCGCGCGGTTGAGCATGCAGCACGCTACCGGCGTAGCACAGGCGACTCGGACCTTCGCGACGCAGGGTGTGCGCATCGATGCGCGCCACTTGCGGCGTGATGTCGGCACGGAAACCCATTTGCCGACCCGACTGCGGGTCGATGACCTTGAAGGTGCGCAGATCCAGGTCCTGGCCCGCGCCGGTCAGCAGGGATTCCAGGTACTCGATATGGGGGGTCACGACGAACTCGTAACCCCAGCTCTGGAACAGATCCAACACCTGGCGACGCGCTACTTCAATGCGCGCAGCTTCTGGTGGCAGTACTTCTTCGATGCCATCTGGCAGCAGCCAGCGGTCTACCGTTGCCATTACGCCATTCCCCTATGATCCGGGCGGCCAGCCCTCGGCCGAGCCTTGAGTGAAGCAGAAAATACCCGGCCCCTGCATAAACAACGCGCAAGAACGACGTGACGAACGGCCTGCAAACGGCCTCGTCGGGCACTTTCCTCGAAAAACTGTGGCGTCTGCGCGGCCAAACAACAATCAAACATGCAGACGCAAAAAAGCCGGGAATTTCCCGGCTGCCGCATCATACACCCGTTTTCTGAAAGGATCACCCCGCCAGGCGTTTTAGCCGCCCGACGGAGTCACCCCTGCAGAATCACCGGCTGGTTACTTGGACTTTTCCAGGTAGCGGAAGAAGTCGCTGCTTGGGTCCAGCACCATGACGTCGGTTTTGTTCGCGAAGCTTTCACGGTAGGCGCGCAGGCTACGGTAGAACGCGTAGAACTCCTGGTCCTGGCCGTAGGCCTTGGCGTAGATCGCCGCGGCTTGAGCATCACCATCACCACGCGCCTCTTCAGACTCGCGGTAGGCTTCGGCCAGCAGTACACGGCGCTGACGGTCGGCATCCGCACGGATGCCCTCAGCCAGCTCGTTACCCTTGGCGCGATGCTCACGCGCTTCACGCTCACGCTCGGTGCTCATACGCTCGAACACGCTGCGGTTCACTTCCTTCGGCAGGTCGATGGCCTTGACCCGCACATCGATCACTTCGATGCCCAGCTCTTTTTCCGCCATCGCGTTCAACGAACGCGTGATGTCAGCCATCAGCGCATCACGTTCACCGGATACCACCTCGTGCAGGGTGCGCTTACCAAACTGGTCACGCAGGCCCGATTCCAGACGACGCGACAAACGCTCGTCGGCAATCTGCTTGAGGCCGGAGGTCGCGGTGTAGAAGCGCTCGGCATCCTTGACGCGCCACTTGGCGTAGGCGTCAACCATCACAGCTTTCTTTTCCAGGGTCAGGAAGCGTTGTGTCGGTGCATCCAGGGTCATCAGGCGGCCGTCGAACTTGCGCACCTGGTTGACGTAGGGGACTTTCACATGCAGGCCCGGCTGGACATCCGCCTGGACCACGCGACCGAATTGCAGCAACACCGCGCGCTCGGTCTGAGACACGATATAGAAGCAGTTCCAGGCAGCGATGACCACGACGACGCCCACAATCAGGGCGGTCAGCGATTTATTGCTCATCAACGACTCTCCCTGGTACGTGTTTGCTGTTGCAGCAAGTCAGCGGCCGCACGGGCGCTCGCTTCGTTGGCAGCGGCATTGGAACCGGTGGACGGTGCGCTGGTGCTGCTACGACCACCTTCGATCATCTTGTCCAGCGGCAGGTACAGCAGGTTGTTCTGCCCACCTTTGCTGCCGGTCACGAGCACCTTGCTGGTGTTGCTGAAGACTTCCTGCATGGTGTCCAGGTACAGACGCTCGCGGGTGACTTCGGGGGCCTTGCGATACTCGGCGACCAGCTTGGTAAAGCGATCCGCCTCACCCTTGGCACGCGAGACCACTTCGTCGCGGTAACCGTTGGCATCCTCGAGGATACGCTGGGCCTGACCACGGGCTTCCGGCACGACGCCGTTGGCGTAGGTTTCAGCCTGGTTGCGCGAACGCTGCTCGTCTTCACGGGCGCGGATCACGTCGTCGAAGGCTTCCTGCACTTCACGCGGTGCTGCTGCGCTCTGTACGTTCACCTGGGTGACAGTGATACCGGTGCGATACGTGTCGAGGAAGCGTTGCAGGCGTTCCTTGATTTCGCTGGCCATCAATTCACGACCTTCGGTCAGCACCTGGTCCATAGCGGTGGAACCCACCACATGGCGCAGGGCGCTTTCGGTCGCGTGCTGCAGGCTGATTTCCGGCTGATCAACGTTCAGCACGAAGTCCTGCAGGTTGCTGATCTTGTACTGCACGGTCAGCGGCACTTCGACGATGTTCTCGTCTTCGGTCAGCATCTGGCCCTGCTTGGTGTAGGCACGCTCACGCGTGACGTTCTCCATGTACTTCTTGTCGATCGGCGGGAAGTAGATGTTCAGGCCAGGGCCGACTGTCTCGTAGTACTTGCCGAAGCGCAGCACCACGGCCTGCTCCTGCTCGTCCACCACGTACACGGCGCTGTACAGCCATACGGCCGCCAGCACGACAAGACCCAGGCCCAGCAGGCCATAGCCACCGCCCTTGCTTGTGCGACCGCCGTCGTCACCACCACGTTTTTTTCCACCACCGAACAACCCATTCAGGCTTTCCTGCAGCTTTCGGAAGGCCTCGTCGAGATCTGGTGGCCCCTTGCGGTCGCCATTATTGCGGCGCTTACCACCCCAAGGATCCTGATTATTCGAGTTGCCACCCGGCTCATTCCAAGCCATAGCGCTCTCCATCTGATAAAGCAAAGACGCACCCACGGCGCGCCGACCAATGCTACAGAATGCCTGCTACTGCGGCACAACCGCTTTCGGAGGCTTTTATTGCAAAGTGTGTTGTTCGATGAACTCTGTCGGTACAACACCTTCCCGACTGACCAGCCGGTTCAGCTCCGAGCGCGGCAATCGAACGGCCAGCAAGCTGACACCTTCTTCGTCGTGTTCTTCTTTCTGTACCGCGCCCAACTCGAAAAACTGTGCACGCAGTCGAGCAAAACGCTGAGGCAAGCGCAAGGTGCCGACGAACAAATCGCTGCCGAGCAGTTCGGCAATCGCTTGTTCAAGCAGCTCCAGCCCCGTGCCATCTCGCGCCGACAGCCAGACCCGCTGGGGTTTGCCGTTCTCGTCGCGCTGGATTTGTGGCTCTACGCCTTCAAGCAAATCGAGTTTGTTATAGACCTCGAGGATCGGCAAGTCCTGGGCACCAATCTCGCCCAGCACCACCATCACCTGTTCAATCTGCAGCATGCGATCCGGTTCAGCCGCATCGATCACGTGCAACAACAGGTCGGAATTGCTCGACTCTTCGAGCGTAGACCGAAATGCCTCGACCAGCTTGTGGGGCAAGTGACGAATGAATCCCACGGTGTCGGCCAGGACAATCGGCCCCAGGTCATCCAGGTCCAGACGGCGCAAGGTCGGGTCGAGGGTGGCGAACAGTTGGTCAGCGGCGTACACGTCCGACTTGGTCACGTTGTTGAACAGCGTGGATTTGCCGGCGTTGGTATAGCCCACCAGGGACACGGTAGGGATATCCGCGCGCGAACGGCCACGACGCGATTGCTCGCGCTGGCTGCGGACTTTCTCGAGACGCCCCTTGATCTGGCGCAGGCGTACCCGCAACAGGCGTCGGTCGGTTTCCAACTGGGTTTCACCCGGGCCACGCATGCCGATACCCCCCCCTTGACGCTCAAGGTGAGTCCAGCCACGCACCAGGCGGGTGCTCATGTGGTCAAGCTGGGCCAGTTCGACCTGGAGCTTGCCTTCATGGGTACGGGCGCGTTGGGCGAAAATATCGAGAATCAGACCGGTGCGGTCGATCACGCGACACTCGAAGACACGTTCGAGGTTGCGTTCCTGACTGGGCGTGAGGGTGTGATTGAAGATCACCAGATCGGCTTCTTCGGCGTGAACCAGGTCGCGCAACTCCTCGACCTTGCCGCTGCCAATCAGGAATTTGGCGGTTGGCCGATGACGCGGTACGTTAAAAAACGCAACGGTCTCGGCGCCGGCCGAATTTGCCAACTCCTGAAACTCCTGCGGATCTTCGCGCGCCTCAGGGTCCTGTCCATCCAAGTGAACGAGGATTACCCGTTCACCACCACCGTGGCGCTCAAAGAACAAAGGAGACTCCTATCAGGCGTTACCTGGCTCAGCGTCACCCTGTTCGTCACCCGCTGCGCTAGGCAGGCGGATCGGACGTACTGGCACTACTGTCGAGATAGCGTGTTTATAAACCATCTGGCTGACGGTGTTCTTCAGCAGGATCACGAACTGGTCGAACGACTCGATCGTGCCTTGCAGCTTGATACCGTTGACCAGGTAGATGGAAACCCCCACTTTCTCTTTACGTAAAGTATTCAAGTAAGGGTCTTGTAGCGAATGCCCTTTTGACATGTGCCGCACTCCTTTAAGGATCAATAATAAAAATCGGAAAATAGATAGCTCATGGCCGTCACACCCCCAAGGATAGACGGCAATTGCAAGGACTCAGCTCAATATGGAGACCGTTCCCAAGTATTTCAAGGCGCGTGACAGATTGTCGCTGTCCAGGCTGTCCAACCAGTGCAAATCGCTCCAGCTGCGCAGCCAGGTGAACTGGCGCTTCGCCAATTGCCGCGTGGCAATGATGCCGCGCTCCTGCATTTCGGCTGACGTCAGCTTTCCATCCAGATGATCCCAGACTTGGCGGTAGCCTACAGCACGTATCGAAGGTAACCCCGGATGCAGGTCACCTCTGGAACGCAGTGCTACGACCTCCTCTACAAACCCCTGTTCCAACATAATTGTGAATCTTTGTGCAATTCGTTCATGCAGCACCTGGCGATTTGCCGGAGCGATGGCCAGATTCGCCACAGTATAGGGCAATTGTGACTGACCAGATGCGCCTGCATCAGCACTTTGCGCAGTTTGTTTCAGCCGATGTTCAGTCATGGTCTGGCCGCTGACCCTCCAGACTTCCAGCGCGCGAGTGAGCCGCTGGGGGTCATTCGGATGAATGCGCGCCGCCGACACCGGATCCACCGCCGCCAATTGGTCGTGCAGGGCTTGCCAGCCGTGGCGTGCAGCCTCGTCTTCAAGCTCGGCGCGGACCTGGGCGTCGGCGGGCGGCATATCGGCCAGGCCTTCCTGCAAAGCCTTGTAGTAGAGCATCGTACCGCCCACCAGCAGCGGAATATTGCCCCGCGCGGTGATCTCGGCCATGGCCGCCAACGCGTCGGTACGGAAATCCGCCGCCGAATAGCTCATCGCCGGGTCAATAATGTCGATCAACCGATGCGGATACTGTGCCAACAGCGCCTTTGAAGGCTTGGCCGTACCAATGTCCATGTCCCGGTAAACCAGGGCAGAGTCGACACTGATCAGCTCGCACGGGAGCACCTTGGTCAGCTCGATGGCCAGGTCGGTCTTGCCGGCTGCAGTGGGGCCCATCAGGAAGATGGCGGGGGGCAAGGCACTCATCAACGGCCGCGCAAGAACAGTTTGTCCAGGTCGTCCAGGCCCATTTGGGTCCAGGTCGGCCGGCCATGGTTGCATTGCCCGCTGCGCTCGGTGTTCTCCATGTCGCGCAGCAAACCGTTCATTTCCGGCAGGGCCAGGCGGCGATTGGCGCGGATGGCACCGTGGCAGGCCATGGTGCCGAGCAACTCGTTGATGTGCGCCTGGATGCGGTCGCTGGTGCCGTACTCCATCAGGTCAGCGAGTACGTCGGCAACCAGGCGATTGGCCTCGGCCTGCTTGAGCAGCGCGGGAATTTGGCGGATCGCCAGGGTTTCCGGGCCCAGGCGTTGCAGTTCGAAGCCCAGCTTCTGGAACACTGCGTGGTGCTCTTCGGCGCAATCGGCCTCGCGCTGGCTCACGGCCAGGGATTCCGGCACCAGCAACGGCTGGCCGCTGAGGCCTTCGCTGGCCATGGCGATCTTCAGGCGTTCGTACATGATCCGCTCGTGAGCGGCGTGCATGTCTACCAGCACCAGGCCATGGGCGTTTTCCGCGAGGATGTAGATTCCCTTGAGCTGCGCCAATGCGTAGCCCAGCGGCGGGATATCCCCTCCGCCTTCCGGCAGGGCAACGGCGCCTGGCTCGGCACCCGGCAGCGGCGCGAAAAACTCGCGATAGGCCGCCTGCGCCTCGGCCACCGGCACCGCGGATTGCGGACGCGGCGTGTATTGATACTGATAACCCGCCCCCGACCCCGCGCCCGGCGCGGTGTAGCTCGGCTGCGGTTGCGACGATTGCAGCAGGTTGCCGGCCAGGCTCATCTCGCCCTGAGGGCCGAATTCCCCGGCTTCAGGTCCGCTGGGCCGTACTACAGCGGTCACAATTGGCGCGGACAGCTGGTCGTCCGGGCGTACATCGCCCAAGGCGCGGTGCAGGGTGCCGTAGAGGAAGTCATGCACCATGCGACCATCGCGAAAACGCACTTCGTGCTTGGTCGGGTGCACATTGACGTCGACCACCGACGGGTCGACCTCGAAAAACAGCACAAACGTCGGATGACGACCGTTGAACAACACATCGCGATACGCCTGGCGCACCGCGTGGGCCACCAGTTTGTCGCGTACCGCGCGGCCGTTCACAAAGAAGTACTGCAAGTCCGCCTGGCTGCGGGAGAACGTCGGCAAACCGACCCAGCCCCACAGGCGCAAGCCATTGCGCTCGACTTCGATCGGCAGCGCCTGCTCCAGGAACCCGCCACCACACACCGCCGACACCCGCCGGGCGCGCGCGGCGTCGTCATTGGCTTCGTGCAGGCTGAGGATGGTCTTGCCGTTGTGGCGCAAGTGGAACGCCACATCAAAACGCGCTAAAGCCAAGCGCTTGATGACTTCTTGCAGGTGATCGAATTCGGTTTTCTCGGCCTTGAGGAATTTGCGCCGCGCCGGGGTGTTGAAGAACAGGTCACGCACTTCCACCGAAGTGCCCACCGGGTGCGCAGCCGGCTGGACCCGCGGCGCCATGTCGCGACCTTCGGTTTCAACCTGCCAGGCCTGCTCGGCGCCGCGCGTGCGTGAGGTCAGGGTCAGGCGGGCCACCGAGCTGATGGAAGCCAGGGCCTCACCCCGAAACCCCAGGCTCATGACTCGTTCGAGGTCTTCCAGGTCGCGGATCTTGCTGGTGGCGTGACGGGCCAGGGCCAGCGGCAGGTCATCCGAGGAGATGCCGCTGCCATCGTCACGCACGCGCAGCAGCTTGACGCCGCCCTGTTCCACGTCGACATCAATGCGCTTGGCGCCGGAGTCGATGCTGTTTTCCAGCAACTCCTTGATCACCGAGGCCGGGCGTTCAACCACCTCGCCCGCCGCAATCTGGTTGGCAAGGCGCGGGCTGAGCAGCTCGATGCGCGAACCACTGTTCAAGACTGATTCGCTCATTACTGTGCCGCCAGTTCAGTGCCGGGGATGGTCAACACCTGGCCGACTTTCAGCTCGTCGGTCTTCAGGTTGTTGGCGCTGCGCAAGGTCGCTGCCGACACCTGGAAGCGCACGGCAAGCATGGCCAGCGTGTCGCCAGGCTGCACGCGATGATCACGCGGGCCCTGGGCGATTTTCCCGGAGTCGCGCAGCCAGGCGATATACGTGCCCGGCGGCGGGTTCTGCTGGAAGAATTGGCGCACGCCGGCGCTGATCGAACGCGCCAGTGCCTGCTGGTGGCTGGCACTGGCCAGCTTCGACGCCTCGTTGGAGTTGGAGATAAACCCGGTTTCCACCAGGATCGACGGGATATCCGGCGACTTCAACACCATGAACCCGGCCTGTTCCACGCGCTGTTTGTGCAACGAGGTCACCCGGCCGATATTGCTCAAGACCTTCTGCCCGACGTTCAGGCTGGAGGTCAGCGAGGCGGTCATCGACAGGTCGAGCAGCACGCCAGCGAGCATCTTGTCCTTGTCGTCGAGAGACACGTTGCCGGCCCCGCCGATCAAGTCGGAACGGTTTTCGCTGTCGGCCAGCCAACGCGCGGTCTCGGACGTAGCGCCGCGATCCGACAAGGCAAACACCGAGGCGCCGAAGGCAGCCGCTGAAGGGGCGGCGTCGGCGTGGATCGAGACGAACAGGTCGGCGCCCTTCTTGCGTGCGATTTCGGTACGGCCGCGCAACGGGATGAAGTAGTCGCCGGTACGGGTCAATTCAGCGCGATAGCCTTTCATGCCGTTGATCTGGCGCTGCAGCTCACGGGCGATGGCGAGTACCACGTCTTTTTCATGCTGGCCGCGCGAACCGGAAGCGCCCGGGTCTTCGCCGCCGTGGCCGGCGTCGATCACCACGATAATGTCACGCTTGCCAGCCGGGGCTGGCGGCGGTGGTGGCAGCTTGACCTGCGGTTGCGACGGGTTGACCGGTACTGCCGGCACCGTGGCCACGCTTGGCGTCGGCGCCGGTGGAGGCGCAGCATCGGCAGCGTTGTCGAACAGGTCGACCACCAGTCGGTTGCCGTACTGGGCATTCGGGGCCAGGGAGAAACTTTTAGGCGTCACGACTTTTTTCAGGTCGATGACCACGCGCAGGTCGGTCGGCGTGCGTTGAGCCGAGCGCATGGCGGTAATCGGGGTATTGGCGGTGGAGACTTTCAGCGGCGCGGCCAGGGTCGCTCCGTTGATATCGATCACCAGGCGATCAGGCGACGTCAGGGTAAAGACACTGTGCTGGACCGGGCCAGACAGGTCGAACACCAGTCGCGTGTTATCCGGCGCTCGCCACAGGCGCACACTTTTCACCTGTGAAGCCGCCAGAGCATTGACAGTCATTGCCGCAAGCAACACCCCTACGACACTAACCAACGCGCGAAAGCGCATACCTAACCCCATCAATTATTTGAATTCCAATGCCAAAGCGGCGCACCACGACTGGCCGCGCGCGCTCTGGGGCAACAACTTCAGCTGACGTCCATGCTCATGCGGCGTAATGGTAATGGTCAGGTCCGGCTTTGGCAAAAAGCCTGTGCCTTTATCTGGCCACTCGATCAGGCACAACGCATCTTCATCGAAGTAATCACGGATACCCATGTACTCCAGCTCTTCGGGGTCCACCAGGCGATAGAGGTCGAAGTGGAACGCGCGAATCGCGCCGATCTCGTAAGGCTCGACCAGGGTGAATGTCGGGCTCTTGACCGCGCCCGTGTGGCCCAGGCCACGAATAATCCCACGCGACAAGGTAGTCTTGCCCGCCCCCAGGTCGCCTTCGAGAAAGATCAACCCGGCCCCGGCCGTGACCTGGGCGATGCGCTGACCAAAAGCAACCATGGCCTCTTCATCGGCCAGGAAAAGGATTACTTCAGACACGGCGACTGTTCCTCCAGCAATTGACGAATGGCAGGGATCAGGTCACTGGCAGCCAGCCCCCGACCAAAGGTGCCCTGGCGATCCCCCGCCGTGGCATGCAGCCACACGGCCAGGCAGCTGGCTTCATAAGCCGGCATGCCCTGGGCCAGCAGAGCGCCGACCAGGCCGGCGAGCACATCCCCCAGGCCCGCCGTCGCCATGGCCGGGTGACCTTGATCGCAGCGCGACACACGCCCGTCCGGACTGGCGATCAAACTGCCAGCCCCCTTGAGGATAGCCACTGCATTGAATTTCTGGCTCAACGCGCGCGCCACCTTAAGACGATCGGCCTGAACCTCGGCTGTCGAAATGCCCATCAAGCGGGCCGCTTCGCCAGGGTGTGGAGTGATCACGCAGTTGGCCGGCAGGCTGACGCTGCCGGTGGCCAGCTGATTGAGCGCATCGGCGTCCCAGACCTGCGGCAGCCGGGCATTCGCCGCGACTGACAACAGGCTTTTGCCCCAGGACGCTTCGCCCAGCCCCGGCCCAATGACGATCACCGAGATTTTTTCCAGCAAGCCCATCAATTGGTTGGCCGAACTGACGCCGACGGTCATGACTTCCGGCAAGCGCGCCAGTGCGGCGGGCACGTGCTCCAGGCGAGTCGCCAGGGACACCATGCCCGCGCCGCTGCGCAGGGCACTTTCGGCGCTCAGCAAGGCAGCGCCGCCAAAACCGCGGTCGCCACCGATCATCAGCAGGTGGCCGAACTGGCCTTTATGGGCGTCAGGGGAACGTGCAGCCAGTTGCGGCAATTGGCCGTGCAACAGCGGCTGAACGTCGGTTATTTCGTGTTTTGTCTGCGGCATGCGTCTTCAAGCTCCGATGTCTGGCAGAATTATACCCATCTAACCCGTGGTTTCCCGTGTCTCATGCCTGCTATTACCTCCGATCTGCCCGCCCTCGCCCAATCGATCAAAGACTGGGGCCGCGAGCTGGGCTTTCAACAAGTCGGCATCAGCGGCCTGGACCTGGCCGAGCATGAGCAGCACCTGCAACGCTGGCTCGACGCGGGCTATCACGGCGAGATGGAGTACATGGCCGCCCATGGCAGCAAACGCTCCCATCCCGATGAACTGGTGCCCGGCACCTTGCGCGTGGTGTCGCTGCGCATGGATTACCTGCCCGGCGACACCCAGATGGCGCAACTGCTGGCCAAGCCGGAAAAAGCCTACATCTCGCGCTACGCCCTGGGCCGCGACTACCACAAGCTGATCCGCAAACGCGTGCAGCAACTGGCCGACCGCATTCAGGCGCAGATCGGCCCGTTCGGCTTTCGCGCTTTTGTCGACAGCGCGCCGGTGCTGGAAAAAGCCATCGCCGAGAAGGCCGGCCTCGGCTGGATCGGCAAGAACACCCTGGTACTCAACCGCAAGGCCGGCAGCTATTTCTTCTTGAGCGAACTGTTTGTCGATCTGCCGCTCCCCGTGGACCCGCCGCACAGCACCGAACACTGCGGGCGCTGCACGGCGTGCCTGGACATCTGCCCCACCAATGCCTTCGTCGGGCCCTATGTGCTGGACGCCCGGCGGTGCATTTCCTACCTGACCATCGAACTCAAGAGCGCGATCCCTGAGGATCTGCGCCCGCTGATCGGCAACCGGGTATTCGGCTGCGATGACTGTCAGATCGTTTGCCCATGGAATCGTTTCGCCCGCTCCACCGCCGAAAGTGATTTCAAGCCACGGCACAACCTGGACAACGCCGAGCTGGCCGAGCTGTTTATGTGGGATGAAGATAAATTCCTCAGCAGCACCGAAGGCTCGCCGCTACGCCGCGCCGGTTACGAACGCTGGCTGCGCAACCTGGCCGTCGGCCTGGGCAACGCACCGTCGAGCATTCCGGTACTGGAAGCCCTGAAGGCGCGCCGTGACTACCCCTCGGACCTGGTGCGCGAACACGTGGAATGGGCGCTCAAGCAGCACGCCGAGCGCTAGTGCACGTCGTCGTTGTAGACGAACTTGGGCATTTCCCAGTGAAAACGGATCGCCAGCAGGCGCAATAGAAAGCCACTGAACAGGGTCAGCAGAATCGCCTGCTCGCTCGGCAGCTCCAGGTAGAGGCAGAGCATGTAGAACCAGGCGGCGAGGAACGACACGCTGGCGTACAGCTCCCGGCGGAAGATCAGCGGGATGTCGTTGCAGAAGATATCCCGCAGGATGCCGCCGAACACGCCGGTGATCACCCCGCTGACCGACGCCACCAGCATGCCGTGGCCCATTTCCAGGGCGGTCATGCAGCCAATCAGGGTAAAGGCCACCAGGCCGACGGCATCCAGCGCCAGGAACAGCGAGCGCAGGTGGCGCATCAGCGGCGCGATAAAGATCGTCACCAGTGCGGCGACGGAGGTCAGCACCAGGTATTCGGGATGCTTGACCCAGGTCAGCGGGTAGTGGCCGAGCAGCACATCGCGCACCGAGCCGCCGCCCAACGCCGTCACACATGCGATCAACACCACGCCAAACCAGTCCATGCCACGCCGACCGGCAGACAGCGCACCGGTCATGGCTTCGGCGGTGATGGCGATGAGGTAGAGCATCAGCAGCATGATGGCGATCCTTGCAGAGAGGCCGGCAGTCTAATCATTTGCTGATGGCACCAAAAGAGGGCGCGTGGCGAAAGACCGCGTCGCGCCCTTCGCGAGCAAGCCCGCTCCCACATTTAACCGAGTTCCACCTTTGGAATGCAGTCGAATGTGGGAGCGGGCTTGCTCGCGAAGGCGCCGGGCCAGGCGCCACAGATTCAGGCCTTGATGAAATGCTTGCGGTAATGCTGCAGTTCGGCGATCGACTCGCGGATATCGTCCAGCGCCAGGTGCGTGCTGCCTTTGTGGAAGCTGTCTTTGACTTCCGGCGCCCAGCGTGCGGCCAACTCTTTCAGGGTCGACACGTCCAGGTTGCGGTAGTGGAAGTAGCTTTCCAGCGCCTTCATGTGGGTATACAGGAAGCGACGATCCTGGCAGATGCTGTTACCGCAGATCGGCGACTTGCCCTTGGGCACCCATTTTTCCAGGAAGGCGATGGTTTCGGCCTCGGCCTCGGCCATGCTGATGCGGCTGTCGCGCACGCGCTGGGTCAGGCCGGAGTTGCCGTGGGTGCGGGTGTTCCATTCATCCATGGTGGCGAGCACGGCATCGCTGTGGTGGATGGCGATCACCGGACCTTCGGCCAAGGTGTTGAGGTTGCTGTCGGTGACAATGGTGGCCATCTCGATGATGACGTCGGTGTCGGGGTTCAGACCGGTCATTTCCAGATCGATCCAAATCAGGTTCTGTGGGTTTTGCATGGCTTGATTCTCTTGGCACCTTGGCTTAGCTGCGCAGTTTAGCAGGCAGGGGCGTGCTAGACTCGCGACCGTTTTACCCAACCTTTGCATTATCGACACGGAACACCAATGGCCAAACGCCAGCTCAATCGTCGCCAAAACTGGCGCATCGAAAAGATTCAAGGCGAACGCGCCGCCCGCGCCGCCAAACGTGAATCCTCCGCCGTGGAAGCGCTCGAGGGCGGCGACCTGGGCCCCGAACAGACAGGCCTGGTGATCGCACACTTTGGCGTGCAGGTCGAAGTCGAGGCGCTGGAAGGCGAACTCGCCGGCCAGGTGTTCCGTTGTCACTTGCGCGCCAACCTGCCTGCGCTGGTGACCGGCGACCAGGTCGTGTGGCGTGCCGGCAACCAGGGCATCGGCGTGATCGTCGCCCAGTTGCCGCGTACCACCGAGCTACGTCGCCCTGACAGCCGTGGCCAGCTCAAGCCGGTGGCGGCCAACGTCGACATGATCGTCATCGTGTTCGCGCCGCTGCCCGAGCCCCATGCCAACCTGATCGACCGTTATCTGGTCGCCGCCGAACACGCCGGCATTCGCCCGCTGTTGCTGCTGAACAAGTTCGACCTGATCGACGAGCAGAACGCACCTGCGCTCAATGCGCTGCTGGCGGTCTACCGCACCCTGGGTTACCCGGTGCTGGAAGTGTCGGCGCATCACGGTGATGGCATGGAACAGTTGCAACAGCAGCTGGACGGCCGCATCAGCGTGTTCGTCGGCCAGTCGGGCGTGGGCAAATCGTCGCTGGTCAACAGCCTGCTGCCGGAAGTCGACACCCGGGTCGGCCCACTGTCGGAGCTGTCCGGCCAAGGCACCCACACCACCACCACCGCGCGATTGTTCCACTTCCCCGGCGGCGGCGAACTGATCGACTCCCCCGGCATCCGTGAATTCGGCCTCGGCCACGTCAGCCGCAGCGATGTGGAAGCGGGCTTTATCGAATTCAATGACCTGATCGGCACTTGCCGCTTCCGCGATTGCAAGCACGACCGCGAGCCGGGTTGCGCCCTGCTCAAGGCCCTGGAAGATGGGCGTGTGCAGCAGCAACGAATGAACAGCTATCGGTCGATTATTGCGAGCTTGCCCGAGAGCAGTTATTGAGGGGCCATTTCTTGATACCTATAAATGGCAGCACCAAGCACCCTAGCCCATTGATTTAAAGGGTGCTGGCATCAAGAATCCGTGCAACTGGGTGGCCAATCGATGCAAGCCAGCTTGAATTCGAAATTCCTGATGCCCATCATCGCTCCGTCACCAGCGCAAGCTGGCAGGAGTCTGGATCCTTTTCGGGGTTGATCCAGCGGCGCAGAAGGGGCGAAGCAAGCTCCACTGCGCGTCGAATGAAGCCGCCTTCGGGCGGCTTTGCTTTTTGTGGGGTATTTACGATTGACTCTCTACTATCACCCCAAGCAAGGCGACGTTCTTCTTTGCGATTTCACACGAGGCTTCGTTGCCCCTGAAATGCTACAAAGAGCTGTGGGTGAAGTGCGACATGATTTACACCGTCAGCTTCGAGCGCCTGGATAAGCTCCAGAGAAAGACTCAAGCAAAAGGTCGAGAATATTTCGTGCCCCGGCTGGACACCAACGACATGCGAGGTGTTATCAGTGGAGTCAAAGCCTATCTCCCTCTTTGATAAGAAATGAAAAACGCCCCGATCAACCGGGGCGTTTTTCATTGTTGAGGTGGGCTGCTTGCAGCCTAGGAGCCCGTTGCAGGCGCCGTAGGATCCTTCACCCCGCCATCATCGAACAGGTTCAACTTCTGGCGCAGCTCATGCGCCGGCAACGGCTCCTGGCCGGGCGGGATGGCGTTCGGGTCGGCCGGTACTTCACCGGGCGCACCGTCGCCTGGGGTCGGAACCGGTGGCGCGGCGTGCTGGTCGCCTTCGATGGCACGCTGGGCCTTCTTGGTCAGCACGACGATGTCGATGCGGCGGTTGATCGGGTTGAACGGGTCCTTGGGATCAAACAGCTGCGAGGAGGCAAACCCCACCACGCGCGCCACTTGCGGGTCTGGATAGCTGCCGGCGACCAGGGCGCGACGCGCCGCGTTGGCACGGTTGGCCGAGAGTTCCCAGTTGCCGAAGTCACCCTGGCCCGCGTACGGCTTGGCGTCGGTATGACCGCTGATGCTGATCTTGTTCGGTACCGCCTTGATGGTGTCAGCCATCGCCAGCAGGATGTCTTCAAAGTACGGCTTCAACCGCGCGCTGCCCGAGTCGAACATCGGCCGATTGGCCGCGTCGGTGATCTGGATGCGCAAACCGTCCGGCGTGATCTCGAACGAAATCTGATCCTTGAATTTGAGCAGTTGCGGGTTTTCCTCGACCTTGGTCTGCAGTTCTTGCAGCAACAGCTCAAGGCGTTCCTGCTCGACTTGCTCAGCCATGGCCTCGACGGTATCGCGCTCGATCGGGATTTTTTCCTGAGGCGATTCGGTCTTGATTTCCGGGTTGATGGTGCGCTCCGGCGCCAACTGCGGCGAGCCGCCCAGGTCGATCACGAAGGGCGTGCCGCTTTCCGAGAAACCAATGGGGTCCTTGAAGTAGCCGGCGATGGCGATCTTCTGTTCGGGCGTGGCGGTGGACATCAGCCACAGCACCAGGAAGAACGCCATCATCGCCGTCGCGAAGTCGGCGAAGGCGATTTTCCAGGCGCCGCCATGGTGCCCCGCAGCGAAGCGCTTGACGCGCTTGATGATTATCGGCTGATTGTTTTCCATGGCTTAGCGACCGCGAACCGCTTGTTCCAGCTCGGCGAAACTTGGGCGATGTTTCGGGTACAGCACCTTGCGACCGAACTCCACCGCCAACGATGGCGGCATGCCCGACGCCGAAGCCACCAGGCACGCCTTGATCGCTTCGTAGAGGTTCACCTCTTCCTTGGCATCGTGGGCCAGGGAGGTAGCCAGCGGGCCGAAGAAACCGTAGGCCGCGAGAATACCGAAGAAGGTACCGACCAGGGCCGCACCCACGTGCATGCCGATGGCCTTCTGGTCGCCTTCGCCGAGGGACGCCATGGTCACCACGATACCGAGTACCGCCGCGACAATACCGAAACCGGGCATGCCGTCGGCGATGCCGGTCACGGCGTGGGAAGGATGTTCCAGCTCTTCCTTGAGGCTGAACAGCTCCATGTCGAACAGGCCTTCCAGCTCATGGGGCGCCATGTTGCCGGAGGACATGATGCGCAGGTAATCGCAGATGTAGGCGGTCATGCGCTCGTCTTTGAGCACGGCCGGGTACTTGGCGAAAATCGGGCTGGCCGCAGCGTCTTCGATGTCGGCTTCGATGGCCATCATGCCTTCGCGGCGGCTCTTGTTGAGGATCTCGTAGACCAGGCCCAGCACGTCCAGATAGAAAGAGTGGGTGAAGCGCGAGCCGAACATGCCCAGCGACTTCTTGATCACGTGCAGGGTCATGTAGCCGGGGTTGGCCTGCAGGAAGGCGCCAAACGCTGCACCGCCGATAATCAGCACTTCGAAAGGCTGGATCAGCGCGGCAATTTTACCGTGGGAGAGGACGTACCCGCCGAGCACACTTGCGATGACGACGATGATGCCGATAATTTTAGCCATAGGAGATGAGTACTTGCGCCGTCAGGTTCATGGACATATTTGGAGGAACTGAAAAACTCTTGTTCTACTTATCGGCAAAACTGCGCCAGACTATAGCCCGTTAAGGCGAAAAGCCAGTTCGGCCCGTTCCGGGCGTGTTGACCGCAAGTGATGATCGCGCCCCAATCATGGCTAATGAAACGACAGTCCCAACTGCAAAACCCAACTCCCTCGCTGCTTGGATCAAGCGCCTGGACGACGTGCTGCTGCCTGTTCCCCAGGCCAGCCACGAACGCGTGTGCAAAGCCATCCGCGATAGCCGCAGTTCGTTGCGAGACATTGCCGAACTGATGCAGAACAGCCCGGCCCTCGTGCTCAGCGTGATGCGCGAGGCCAATAGCCACACACATGGCAGCATGACGGCACCGGCGGAAAACCTTGAAGTGGCGCTCAATCGCCTGGGCCTCAAGCGCGCCGAAGAGTTGCTGGCACGCCTGCCCTCGGTCCCCGCCCAAGAGATTCCGGTGGCGTTGCGCCAATTGCTGCTGGTCAGCCAGCACGCCTCGCAGCAAGCCAACGGTTTGTTCGGCAGCCGCCTGGCGCGGTTGTGGCAAGACATTCACTGGGGCAGCCTGCTATTCCTGTCGCCGCTGTGGCCGATGGCGGTGGCCTATCCCAAGCTCCTCGAAGAGTGGGAACTGCGGGTTATCCACAAAGGCCAATCGGCGCGCGCAGTCGAGCAGGAATTGTTCGGCGTGCGCCTGCTGGACCTGTGCCTCGGCCTGACCGAAACATGGCACCTGCCGATCTGGGTATCCCAGGGCTATACCCTGCTGCGGAACGAACAACGCCTGCTGGTCAAGGCGCTGCATATCGCCCGCGAAGACGACCCGTTGCGCCACCAGCAATTGCTGGATGCCGACCCCAACCTGCGGCGCTGGCTGAATCAGCCGGCCAACACGGTACTGCTGGCCAACGGCCTGGCGATGTCGGCCCAGGAGTCCTGGACCTGTCCGCACACCCAGCGCTGGCAATACCTGACCGCGCTGTACCTGCAACAGCCTTTGGGCGACGTGCAGCAACAGGTGCACCAGCAAGCCGTCACCAGTGCGCGCACTACCTTGATGCCGGACCTCTGGCACCCGGCGCTGTCGCTGATCTGGCCATGGCATGTGCAGAAGATCCACCGCGGCCTCCTGCCGGCCCCGCCGCCGACCGCCGAAGCCCTGGCGGTGTGGCGCAAGCGCTGCACCGAATTGCTGGTGGAACCGAGCCGCTTCGCCAACGCCATGCACCTGACCACCTGCGCCAAGGAGGCCCTGTCGGCCAGCGGCATGCAGCGGGTGATGCTGCTGATGACCGACCGTGCCCAGAGCACCTTGCGTGTGCACCAGGTCGACGGCCTGCCCAAGGACGCCGCCAACCTGAGCCTGGATGTGGTCCACAGCACGCTGCTGCAGCGCTTGCTGGAAAAGTCCGCCCAGGTGCGCCTCACGCCTGACAACCACGCGCAATTCTCGGCGCTGCTGCCGCCGATCCTGCGGCGCCTGTTCACCGGCGAGCACCTGCTGCTGCGCTCGCTGAGCTGCAATGGCAAGGTCGTGATGCTGATGGTCGCCGACCAGGGCGGTGGGCCGTTCTCGGAAACCACCGTGCAGGCCTTCGGCAAAACCGCCCAATGCATCGAGAAAGCGCTGCACAGCTTTACCAACCGCAGCGCCTGATGCTTGCGCTACAATCGCCCTCTTTTATCGCCAACATTTGTGCCCAGGAGACCTCACATGCCTGACTTCTCTGGCTTGCCGCTGGTGATCGAGTCCAGCGACCTGCTCGGTCGACTGGATGCCGAACAGCTGATTCTGGTGGACCTCACCAGTGCCGCCCGCTACGCCGAAGGGCACATCCCCGGCGCGCATTTCGTTGACCCCAAGCGCACTCAACTGGGCCAGCCGCCGGCGCCCGGCCTGCTGCCCCACAAGGCCGACCTGGAAAAACTCTTCGGCGAACTGGGCCACACCCCGGACGCCACCTACGTGGTCTATGACGACGAAGGCGGCGGTTGGGCCGGACGCTTTATCTGGATGCTCGACGTGATCGGCCATCAGAAATACCACTACCTGGACGGCGGCCTGCTGGCGTGGCTGGCGGAACAACACCCGCTGTCCACCGAGGTCCCGCCAGCGGTCGGTGGCCCGGTCAGCCTCACGCTGCACGAGGGTCCCACCGCCACCCGCGAATACCTGCAAAGCCGCCTCGGCGCGGCCGACCTGGGGATCTGGGATGCGCGCGGCCCGCTGGAATACTCTGGCGAAAAAGTGCTCGCAGCCAAAGGCGGGCACATCCCCGGCGCGGTGAATTTCGAATGGACGGCCGGCATGGACAAGGCGCGCAACCTGCGGATCCGCCGCGACATGCCGCAGATCCTCGAAGACCTCGGGCTGACCAGAGATAAAGAGATCATCACCCATTGCCAGACTCACCACCGCTCTGGCTTCACCTACCTGGTGGCCAAGGCGCTCGGTTATCCGCGAGTCAAAGGTTATGCCGGTTCCTGGGGCGAATGGGGCAACCACCCCGACACCCCCGTCGAGATTTAAGAGTTAAGGACAGTTAATGAAAAAGCAGTTGTTTATCCTCAGCCAGTACCTGCTGCCGCACCACCTGCTGTCGCGGTTGGCCGGCTGCATCGCCGAATGCCGCGTGCGCTGGTTCAAGAATGCCTTCACCCGTTGGTTCGCCAAGCGCTATCAAGTGGACATGTCCCAGGCCCTGGTGGAAGACGTGACTGCTTATGAGCATTTCAACGCCTTCTTCACCCGCGCCTTGAAAGACGGCGCGCGCCCGCTGGATCAAACCCCAGGCGCAGTGCTGAGCCCTGCCGATGGCGCGGTCAGCCAGCTGGGTCCGATTGAGCACGGCCGTGTGTTCCAGGCCAAGGGCCACAGCTTCAGCGTGCTGGAACTGCTGGGCGGCGATGCAGCCGTGGCGGCGCCGTTCATGGGCGGTGATTTCGCCACCATCTACCTGTCGCCGAAAGACTACCACCGCGTGCACATGCCACTGGCCGGCACACTGCGGGAGATGGTCTACGTGCCGGGGCGGATTTTCTCGGTCAACCAGACCACCGCCGAAAACGTGCCGGAGCTGTTTGCGCGCAACGAGCGTGTTGTCTGCCTGTTCGATACCGAGCGTGGCCCGATGGCCGTGGTACTGGTGGGCGCGATGATCGTGGCGTCGATTGAAACCGTGTGGGCAGGCCTGGTCACGCCGCCGAAGCGCGAGCTGAAAACCTTCCGCTACGACGAAGCCGCACGGGCGCCGATCCACCTGGAAAAAGGTGCGGAACTGGGTCGCTTCAAGCTGGGTTCCACCGCGATCGTGCTGTTCGGGCCAGATCAGGTGAAGTGGGCAGAAGAACTGGTGGCAGGTTCGCCGGTGCAGATGGGCCAGGGTATCGCACTGCCGAAAGCCTGATCTGAATCTGACGAAAATCAACATACAGGAGCCGGGCTTGCCCGCGATGGCGGTGTTTCAGTCAACCCATCTGTGACTGAAGTACCGCCATCGCGGGCAAGCCCGGCTCCCACAGTGACCGCATTCCTGCAATTGAATCAGCTTATAGCTGACCGTCGCGATCACGGAAACCCAACAGGTACAGCACCCCGTCCAGCCCCAGCGTCGAGATCGCCTGCTTGGCCGATTGCTTGACCAACGGCTTGGCCCGGAACGCCACACCCAGGCCGGCAATCGCCAGCATCGGCAAGTCATTGGCGCCGTCGCCGACCGCAATGGTCTGCTCCAGGCGCAAACCTTCCTTGTGAGCCAATTCCTTCAGCAGATCGGCCTTGCGCTGCGCGTCGACAATCGGCTCCACCGCCACGCCAGTCACCTTGCCATCCACCACTTCCAGCTCGTTGGCGAACACATAGTCGATGCCCAGCTTGGCCTGCAATTGCTTGGCGAAGTAGGTGAAGCCGCCGGACAGGATCGCGGTTTTGTAGCCCAGGCGCTTGAGCTCGGCGAACAGGGTTTCGGCGCCTTCAGTCAGGCGCAGCGATGCACCGATGGCGTCCAGCACGCTCACATCCAGGCCCTTGAGCAGCGCCAGGCGCTCCTTGAAGCTGGCACGAAAATCCAGCTCGCCGGCCATGGCCCGCTCGGTGATCGCGGATACTTGCTCGCCGACGCCGGCCGCCTTGGCCAGTTCGTCGATGACTTCAGCTTCGATCAGCGTGGAATCCATGTCGAACACCGCCAGGCGGCGGTTGCGCCGGAACAGCGAGTCTTCCTGGAAGGCGATATCGACATTCAGCTCCTGGGCAACGCTGAGAAATTCGGCGCGCAGGGCCTGCGGATCGGCCGGCTCGCCGCGCACGGAGAACTCGATGCAGCCCTTGCCCTGGTCGGCCGGGGTGTCCAATGGCATGCGACCCGACAGACGGTCGATATGGTCGATATTCAAGCCGTACTGCGCGGTGATGGAGCTGACACGCTGCAATTGCTCGGCCGTGACCTTGCGGGTCAGCAGGGTAACGATGTGGCGTTTCTTGCCCTGGCCGGCCACCCAGTGCTGGTAATCGGCTTCGGACACCGGGGTAAAACGCACCTGCTGATCGAGCTTATAGGCCGTAAACAGGATGTCCTTGAGCACCGAGGACGCCTGTTCATTGCTCGGGATCTCCACCAGGATGCCGAACGACAAAGTGTCGTGGATCACCGCCTGGCCGATGTCGAGAATGTTCACACCACCCTGGGCCAGAACACCGGTAATGGCTGCGGTGAGACCCGGTCGGTCTTCACCGGTGATGTTTATCAGGACAATTTCGCGCAAGGCGCACCCCCAGGCTGGAAAAAAACCGCATTCTACCCACTTTCAGTGACCATCGGGCACAGCCAGCGCTTTGCCGGTCTTGGGCCTGTCGCTATACTGCGCGTCAACTTCACGGACCAAGAGCCGAGCTCAAGTGAACCGGCCCACGCCAGTAAAAACCGACAACTTCTTCCTGCTGATCTTCCGGGCACTGCGCCACCGCCGTGTACCGATCGCATTACGCATCGCCAGCCATAACGTGATCCTGGTCGCTCTGGCCCTGGTGATCTACGCCTGCGTGATGGGTTTGCAGTTCAAGCAGGCCATGCACGAGCAAGCCGACGCCCTGGGCGAAAGCTTGACCACCCAGACCGCCACCTCGGCGACTGAGCTGCTGGTGTCCAACGACATCCTCAGCCTCAACGTGCTGCTCAACAACCTGACCAAGAACCCGCTGGTGGCCCACGCCGCCATCTACAGCGTGGACAACCGGATCATGGCCGAAGCCGGGCAACGCCCGAAGAACGGCCTGCTGGGTGAAGCGGAAGGCTTGTACCAGAGCAATATTACCTTTCAGGATGTGAAGGCCGGCCAACTGCGCATCAGCCTCGACATGCAACAGTTCCAGCAGCCGATGACCATCAGCCTGCAGAGCATGGGCATCCTCAGCGCGATCCTGCTGGCATTGGCCCTGGCCTTGAGCCTGCGCCTGGGTCGGCATATCTCCACGCCGCTGATGCAACTGCGCATCTGGCTGCGGGATATCGACGAACACACCCCGGCCACCGACCGCCAGGACGAAATCGGCGACCTCGCCCGCCAACTGCACGCCAGCTTCGCCCCGGAACCGGTGGTACCCGAGGTTGAGCCCGAGCCGGAATACGACGACACCGACTACGACGACGAACCCGAGTTCGAAGTGCGCGACCTGCGTGACCCGGGCTTTGACGAAAGCGCCCCGGTAGCGGGCTTGAAGCCGGCGACACGCCAGGCCTTCAAGGCCGAAGAAGACGAACTGGACGACGAAGACCCATTCGCCGACCTGCGCGATACCACCTCGGCCAACACCGCGCCCAAGCCGGCGCCGGTGCGCAGCAGCGAACCCCAATACAGCGCCGTACTGGCCGTGCAACTGGGCGCCCAGGACCAACTGCGTCGCCTCCCCCGCGCTCGCCTGACCGAGTTGCTGGAACGCTACCGCGACTGCCTGGACCAGGCCGCCTCGCTGTACCAGAGCGAACTGCACACCCTGAACGATGGCAGCACGCTGATGCTGTTCCACAGCGAAGACAGCGGCGAAGACTATCTGACCAACGCCATTTGCTGCGGCGAGCTGCTGCGCGCCCTCGGCCATGAGTTGCAGATCGAAGTGGCTGACAGCGGCATCACCCTGCAACTGCAGCTGGGCCTGACTGTCGGCGATGATCTGTTCGGCATGAGCCAGATCGACCTGCTGCTGACAGAAATCGCCCAGGACGCCCTGGCCCTGTCCCAGCACAGCCGCAACCTGCTGCTGGTGGAGCGCAAGATCAGCGAAGACACGCTGATCCGCCAGCGCGCGCGCATCCGTCCGATTGCCAGCCCTGAAGGGGCGAGCTGTGTGGAGCGCTTGATGGAGCCGTATCCGTCGATGCTGGAGCGGCAGTTGGCGCGGATGCATGAGACCCGCGCGAAGGGCTGAAGAACAGCGCTTGGCCGACTGTAGGAACGGGCTTGTGTGGGAGCGGGCTTGCTCGCGAATGCGTAGGATCAGCCAATGAATTCGTTGACTGAACACCGCTTTCGCGAGCAAGCCCGCTCCCCACATTGAGCCCACGGCGTGACTCAAATCGCAGACAAAAAAAGGCCCGCTGAATCAGCGGGCCTTTTTTTGTCTGCGGTTCAGATCAGAACCTGAACACTTCCATATCCGTACGAATCGGCGTAGCCATCGGCATCTTCGGCTTTTCCGGCGCTGCCGGCTTGGCCTGTACCGGGGCTTGCTTGCGCGGGGCCTCGGCAATCGGCGGCTGGTTGGCCAATGGCTTGAGGGCCACCGACAACTGCTGTGCCAGATGCTGCAGCAACACGCCCTGGGCCTGGACCTGGGACGCGGTGGTGCCGGTGTGCTCTTCCTGCAGATGCACGATGCGGTTATCGCGCACCTGGCCACGACGGTCGATCAAGCGCCATTGCGCATCGAGGATCGCCGGCTGCGAAGCGCCGGAGTCGAGCCGCGTGATGGTCAGCAGGACCTGCACATCCGGGGTAAAGCCGGTTGGCGCGGGCGCGAGCACCACACGCTGGCTGTCCAGGTGACCCGCGACCTGGCGCAACATCAGCTGGTTGATATCGGAGGACAAACTGCCCGCCCAACGACCATCGGTGGAACCTTGCAGGCTGCCGTCGTTCTGACGTTGCAGCAGGGTTTCACGTTGCAGGTAGTCAGCCACGACCACCGGACCCAGCAAAACCGCCATGCCAGCGGTTTGCGCTGGCTGCGCCGGACTTCCGCTGTCCAGCTGGTACAGCGACACCGGCTGGTGTGTGCTGCAACCCGCCAGCCCCAAAAGGCCAGCGAGCATGAAAATAAAAGGAAGGCGTGGAGCAGTCATCATCCCATCCAGGTGGCTGCCACAAGGCGAACCACAATGTAATACTTAAAAATAACCTAAACACGCTCGGCCACGCCGGCGCTGGAAAGGCCATATCATCCGTGAATATGCGCCATGACTCCAGCGCCAAAGCGTCGATCTACGCGTTAAATCGTAGATCGAGGGCTCTAAACCACCTTAAACAGGTGTTTCCACCAACAAAGCATCCACCCGCTGGAAGCCACGCGGCAGTTTGTTGCCACGACGGCCACGCTCGCCCTTGTAGTGCTCGAGGTCGTCTGGGCGCAATGACAATGTGCGCTTGCCGGCCTGGAGAACCAGGGTGGCACCTTCCGGGATCACCGCGATGTCGGTCACGTACTCTTCGCGACTGGCCACCCGCTCACCGGGAATACCAATGATCTTGTTGCCCTTGCCTTTGCCCAACTGCGGCAGATCGCTGATCTTGAACACCAGCAGACGCCCTTCGGTGGTCACCGACGCCAGCCAATTGCTCTCGCGATCGTCCACCGGCCGCGGCAGGATCACCTTGGCATTGTTCGGCAGGCTCAACAGCGCCTTGCCCGCCTTGTTCTTGGCCTGCAGGTCTTCACCCTTGACCACGAAGCCATAACCCGCGTCGGAGGCGATCACATACAGCGCATCGTCGTCCGGCAGCAGCACACACTCGAAATTCGCCCCTGGCGGCGGCGTCAGCCGGCCGGTCAACGGCTCGCCCTGTCCGCGCGCCGATGGCAAGGTATGGGCCGGCACCGAGTAACTGCGCCCGGTGGAGTCGATAAACACCGCAAACTGGTTGGAACGCCCGGCAGCGGCGGTCTTGAAGCCATCGCCGGCCTTGTACGACAAACCAGTGGCGTCAATATCATGCCCTTTGGCGGAGCGAACCCAACCCTTTTCCGACAGAACGACGGTAATTTTCTCGTTCGGCAGCAGCTCTGTTTCGGTCAGGGCCTTGGCTTCAGCGCGCTCGACAATCGGCGAGCGGCGGTCGTCGCCATAGGTTTCGGCGTCTTTGATCAGCTCGCTGCGCACCAGCTTCTTGAGCTTGGCTTCGCTGCCCAGCAGGGCCTGCAGCTTGGCTTGTTCCCTGAGCAGCGCGTCCTGTTCGTCGCGCAGCTTCATTTCTTCCAGCCGCGCCAACTGACGCAGGCGGGTGTCGAGGATGTAGTCAGCCTGGATCTCACTCAGCTCGAAACGCGCGATCAGCTCGGCTTTCGGGTGCTCGGCGGTGCGGATGATGTGGATCACTTCATCCAGGTTGAGGTAGGCAATCAGCAAACCGTCCAACAGGTGCAGGCGGCGCTCGACCTTGTCCAGGCGGAATTGCAGGCGGCGGCGCACGGTCTGGATACGGAATTCCAGCCACTCCACCAGCAGGTTGCGCAGGTTTTTCAGCTGCGGCTTGCCGTCCAGGCCAATGATGTTGACGTTGACCCGGTAGCTGGACTCCAGGTCAGTACTGGCGAACAGGTGCTGCATCAGCACTTCGTGGTCGACCCGGCTGTTGGTCGGGATGATCACGATGCGGCAGGGGTTTTCGTGGTCGGACTCGTCACGCAGATCGGCGACCTGCGGCAATTTCGACGGCTTGGCCTGCATCAGCGCGGCGATCTGCTCCAGCACCTTGGCGCCGGACACCTGGTGCGGCAGCGCGGTAACAATAATGTCGCCATCTTCGATGTGATACACCGCGCGCATGCGCACCGAGCCCTTGCCGGTCTCGTACATCTTCAGCAAGTCGGCGCGGGGGGTGATGATTTCCGCTTCGGTCGGGTAGTCCGGACCCTGGATATGCTCGCAGAGCTGCTCCACGGTGGCCTTGGGCTCATCCAGCAAACGGACGCAGGCGGTGGCGACTTCGCGCAGGTTATGCGGCGGTACGTCGGTGGCCATGCCGACCGCAATACCGGTGGTACCATTGAGCAGGATGTTCGGCAAACGTGCCGGCAACACCAGTGGCTCGTCGAGTGTACCGTCGAAGTTCGGGCCCCAGTTCGCGGTACCCTGGCCCAGCTCGCTGAGCAGCACTTCCGAATAACGCGACAGGCGCGCTTCGGTGTAACGCATGGCCGCAAAGGATTTCGGATCATCCGGCGCACCCCAGTTACCCTGGCCGTCCACCAGCGTGTAGCGATAGCTGAACGGCTGGGCCATCAGCACCATGGCTTCGTAGCACGCCGAGTCGCCGTGGGGGTGGAATTTACCGAGCACGTCACCGACGGTACGCGCCGACTTCTTGTGCTTGGAATCGGCGTCCAGGCCCAACTCACTCATGGCGTAGATGATGCGCCGCTGTACTGGCTTCAGGCCGTCGCCGATATGCGGCAAGGCACGGTCCATGATCACGTACATGGAGTAGTTGAGGTAGGCATTTTCGGTGAAGTCAGCCAGCGACCGGCGTTCTACGCCATCTAAGCTGTCTGCGAGGATGTCACTCATGCGGGCCTCATCATTATTGGGTAAGGCGCAGCGGAACTGCCGCTGCGCTGATTCGATTCAAAAAGGGCGTGGCTCATGGCTGGGCGCTCCAGCCACCGGCCGGGGCGGCAAAACGATAGACCACCGGGCGCTTTTCACCATCGGCGCGAGGGCCGAAATTGTTGTCGATGCCGATCCACGCACCGTCCGCGTCCACCACCAGGGCTTCGGCCAGGCCGTAAGGCTGGGCATAGCGGCGCTCGGGCGTCAGGGTCTCGTCGGCGAACGACCAGCACAGCTCGACTTTGGCCGTGACCGCATCGCGCCGGCAAATCTGGAACGCGTTGCGCTCCAGGGTAAACAGCTTGCCGTTGAACAGGGCCAGGTCGGCAAAATCCTTCGAAACGGCCTTGGCATTGGTGAACTGCGCCGGCTGCACTTCCTGCCCGGCCTCGCTCAACAGCACACAAGGGCCATCACAGTCCCACAGGCTTTGCGGGCGCTTGATGGAAATCAGGCCGCGCCGCTCACGCTCGGCAGCCAGCCAGATCTGGTTGCCCTCGGGGTTCACCGCCAAGCCTTCAAACAAGGCATTGAAGTGCAGCAACATGCCGCTGGCGCGGGCTTCACGGACCATGCCCGGGGCAATTTTCAGCCACTCAGGCGCACCGTCCACCGGCACTTGCAGCACAGCGGCATGGGCTTCGCTGACAATGTAGCGGTTGCCCGCTGCATCGCAGCTGATGCCCTCAAAATCCAGGTCGCCACCGCGAATGAACGAAGCAGCCTTGGTGCGCGAACGCAAGCCCCAGGGCAACCCGGACTCCGGCACCGGCGGCACCTCGATCTTGACGGTTTCGGCCTGCCAGGTCGGCGCGCTGATATCCAGGCGGTAGATCTGGTCGTCGTCGCGGTCGGAAACCGTCCACAACGCCTTGCCACACAGCGCCAACCCCGACAGGTTACCGCCGCGCATGCCGTCCACCGCGTGTTCGGACACCAGTTTCAGCTCTGCCACGGGCGCGGCGACCACCGGAGTGGCCGCCAACCCGCTCAACATCAGGCTCGCCAGGGCGAAACCTGTGCGCATCAGCCCAGAACCTCGGCCAGATTGCCTTTGGATTCCAGCCAGGACTTGCGGTCCGGCGCGCGTTTCTTGGCCAGCAGCATGTCCATCATTTCCGAGGTTTCGGCGAAGTCTTCGCCCAGCGTCAACTGCACCAGGCGCCGAGTGTTCGGGTCCATGGTGGTTTCGCGCAGTTGCGGCGGGTTCATTTCACCCAGGCCTTTGAATCGCGTGACCTGTGGCTTGCCGCGTTTCTTCTCGGCGACCAGGCGGTCGAGGATGCCATCGCGCTCGGCCTCGTCGAGGGCGTAGTAGATTTCCTTGCCCAGGTCGATACGGTAAAGCGGCGGCATGGCGACGTAGACGTGACCGGCGTCGACCAACGGGCGGAAGTGCTGCACGAACAGCGCGCACAGCAAGGTCGCGATGTGCAGGCCGTCGGAGTCGGCGTCGGCGAGGATGCAGATCTTGCCGTAGCGCAGCTGGCTCATGTCTGCAGCGCCCGGATCGACGCCGATGGCGACGGCAATGTTGTGCACTTCCTGGCTGGCCAGCACTTCGCTGCCATCGACTTCCCAGGTGTTGAGGATCTTGCCGCGCAACGGCAGGATCGCCTGGAACTCCTTGTCCCGCGCTTGCTTGGCGGAACCACCGGCGGAGTCACCCTCGACCAGGAACAGTTCGGACCGCATCGGGTCCTGCCCGGCGCAATCGGCGAGCTTGCCAGGCAGCGCCGGGCCTTGGGTGATGCGCTTGCGCTCGACCTTCTTGCTGGCCTTCAGACGGCGGCCGGCGTTGTTGATCGCCAGTTCGGCCAGGGCCAGGCCCAGTTCCGGGTGTTCGTTGAGCCACAGGCTGAAGGCGTCCTTGACCACGCCGGAGACAAACGCCGCCGCCTCGCGGGACGACAGCCGCTCTTTGGTCTGGCCGGAGAACTGCGGCTCCTGCATCTTCATCGACAGCACGAACGCGATGCGCTCCCACACGTCTTCCGGCGCCAGCTTCACGCCGCGCGGCAACAGGCTGCGGTATTCGCAGAACTCGCGCATGGCATCCAGCAGGCCCTGGCGCAAACCGTTGACGTGGGTACCGCCCTGGGCGGTCGGGATCAGGTTGACATAGCTTTCCTGCACGCTGTCGCCGCCTTCCGGCAACCACAGCAGCGCCCAGTCGACGGCTTCTTTATTACCGGCC
The DNA here is from genome assembly GCF_001702265.1 of Pseudomonas aylmerensis. Lineage (GTDB taxonomy): Bacteria > Pseudomonadota > Gammaproteobacteria > Pseudomonadales > Pseudomonadaceae > Aquipseudomonas > Aquipseudomonas aylmerensis. The sequence continues at coordinate 121,241 of NZ_MAUE01000003.1, read as the reverse complement.
AGGCTGCCGCAGAACGGCTCGTTGGGCAGGCGTTCGAACTCGCTGACGGAATCTTCCAGGTAGGAGCGCAGACCGTCTTCGTAGTGCCACTCGACCTTCTCGCCGGTGCCTTTGTCTTCAAAGGTGACCAGCAGGCCCGGGCACAGCACGGCCTTGGCCTTGAGCACGTGCTTGAGGCGGCTGATGGAGAATTTTGGCGAATCGAAGTATTTCGGGTCCGGGGCGAAGTACACGCTGGTACCGGTGTTGCGCTTGCCCACGGTGCCGATCACAGCCAGGTCGGTGGCTTTATAGCCATCGGCGAAGGTCATTTCGTATTCGTTGCCGTCGCGCTTGACCTTGACCCGCACCAGGGTCGACAGGGCGTTGACCACCGAAATACCCACACCGTGCAAGCCACCGGAGAACTGGTAGTTCTTGTTGGAGAACTTGCCGCCGGCGTGCAGCTTGGTGAGGATCAGCTCGACGCCCGAGACGCCCTCTTCCGGGTGAATATCCACGGGCATGCCGCGACCATCGTCGGACACTTCCAGGGAGTGGTCAGCGTGGAGAATGACATGCACCGACTTGGCGTGGCCGGCCAAGGCTTCGTCGACGCTGTTGTCGATGACTTCCTGGGCAAGGTGGTTCGGCCGGCTGGTGTCGGTGTACATGCCGGGGCGTTTGCGCACCGGGTCGAGGCCCGAGAGGACTTCGATGGCGTCGGCGTTATAAGAGCTAGCGCTGGGAGTGGCCATGGGGTCTCGTCGTGAGTCGTTCGATTAAAAAGTGACCTGCGACTTTACAGTGCTGCAAAGTCGAAGGATTGATACTGATCTGCGCCAATGCCGGCAAAGCTGAGCAGCGCCGGCAATTGCTGGGCGAAGCCCTGGTAACCATGGTCGCCACCGGCCTGGATGCGCAAGGCACAGGCCCGGTAATACTGCTGGGCGAGGCGATAATCCAGTGTTTCATCGCCGGTCTGCAACCACACCTGATACCGCGCGGCATCCTGGGGCGCCGGTACTTCCAGCTCGGCCAGCGCCGCGACGTGATCATGGGTCAATTCCCAGGTTTCATCGGTGTAGAGGTTCTTCTGGGTGCCCAGGTAACCGTCGAACATCCGGTGGGGGCTGACCGCCGGGTTGACCAGCAGCGCCTTCAGGCCATGGCGTTCGGCAAGATGGGTTGCATAGTAGCCGCCGAGTGAGCTGCCGACCAGCAGTGGCCGCCCCAGCAGGGCAATGGCTTCCTCCAATTGAGGAATTGCCTGACGGGGATGGTGATGCAGGGCCGGCACACGCAGTTGGTCGCCCAGGCCAAGGTTGTCCATCACGGTCACCAACTGGCGGGCCTTGTTGGATGCGGGCGCGCTGTTGAAACCGTGGATATACAGGATCGAAGCGGACATGCCGGGCTCTCCATGCTTGCGCCAAAAAAGGCGCAGTTTACAGGGATCGGGGTGGCATGTGAGTCCCTCTATCTGAAGGACACAGAAGATCCACTGCGGGCGCTGGCTTGCCGGTGATGGCGGTGTTTACCGCCGTTAATAGCCGTTGCTGCCGTAATCGATGGTAAAGGCGAAGCCTTCGACGCGCTCTACGCCGGTCTCCAACCGTCCGTCGGCATGCAGGCGCAGCCAGCGGTAGCCCGGCGCCTGCTCGCTGACCTGGAAATCCTCACTGCCCGGCGCGAACTGGATGCAGGTCGACGGTGAGGCCAGCAGGCGTACGCCATTGCGCTCGCGGTCGATCTCCTGGTGCACGTGACCCCAGAGCACTGCCCTCACCTGCGGGAAACGGTCGAGCACGGCAAACAAAGCCTCGGGGTTGCGCAAGCCAATGGGCTCCATCCACGCGCAACCGATGGGCACCGGGTGATGGTGAAAGCACACCAGGTGATGGCGGTTCGGAGCTTCGCTCAAGGCCTGAGCCAGCAGTTGCAGCTGCTGGTCCTGCAGGTAACCCGGCACAGAGCCAGGTACCGCGGAGTCCAGCAAGGTAATGCGCCAATGGCCGACATCCACTACCGGCTCCAGCAGCGCGCTGCCCGTGGTCGCCTGAGCCATGATCTGCGGCTCATCGTGATTGCCCGGAATCCACCGCGCCGGAGCGCTGATCTGCTCGCTGAGGTGACGAAACTGCTGGTAAGACTCCAGTGTGCCGTCCTGGGACAGGTCACCGGTGGCCAGCAGCAAATCGATCTGCGGCTGCTGCTGGCGCACCAACTCGATCACCCGTTGCAGGCTTTCACGGGTGTTCATGCCCAGCAGCGTACCGTCGGCCTCGGCAAACAGGTGGCTGTCGGACAGTTGCACCAGCAACGCCGGCGCATCAGGGTTCAAGGTGGATACGCTCGGCAAGGCGCTCTCCCAAGGCAATCACAGGAATGGAGGGTTGGCGTGATTATGCTGGGGCAGGACGCAAAGAGGAAACCTAAGGAAGCTGACGCAGTTCACATCTACCGCACAACTTCAAACTCATGGCCCAGGGCCAGGCAGTGGCTCAACCATTCGCCGAGGAACACATTCAGTTGTGCTTTCTCATCGGGCTGGTGCATGAACACGTTGGGGTAAGGATAGATGCTGCGAAAGCGTCGTGCATGTTCCGCGCTGATCACTTCGGCCATTCGCGCGTCGTGGTACACCTGCACTTCCAGCTGTGGCACCGGCAGCCAGGGCAGGCTGTGCTCCTGGCGCACCCGCAGGGTGGTGGTGTACGGACAGTTGACGATGACTTCCAGCGCCAGCACTCCGAGCATCTGGTCCCCATGGGTGACACCGATGCGCCGCGCCTCTGGCGTGTGGCGCATGTCGGGAAGCAGGCGCATCAGCCGCGCGTAATTAGCCTCGCAGGCGGCTTGCAACCCGATCAGGTCGACTCGATAGCGTTCACGTGCCTTTACTGCCATAACCCCCTCACTTCCGCGCGATTAAGCGCAAGCCACTGCAGGGCAATGATGCTGGCTGCATTGGAAATTCTGCCGTCGCGCACCGCCTGCAGGGCATCTTCGAAGGCCCAGGTGGTGACGCGGATGTCTTCAGCTTCTTCTTCCAATCCATGGACGCCACCTACACCGGCGCTGTTGCAGCGGCCCAGGTACAAGTGCACATATTCAGTACTGCCGCCGGGCGACGGGAAATATCGCGTGATCGGCCACAGCGCCGAGAATGTCAGCCCAGCTTCCTCCTCGCCCTCGCGGTGCGCAACCTCCTCGGGTTGCTCGTCCTTGTCGATCAGGCCGGCGACCATCTCGATCAGCCACGGGTTGTCGGTACGGCCGAGGGCGCCGACGCGGAATTGCTCGTTCAGCACCACTTCGTCGCGCTGTGGATCGTAGGGCAGCACACACACGGCGTCGTGGCGAACGAAGACTTCGCGGTTGATCACCCGGCTCATGCTGCCGTCGAACTTCTCGTGGCGCAGTTGCATGTGATCGAGCTTGTAGAAGCCCTTGTGGAGATTATCGTGCTGAACAATTTCGATTTTGCTCGGCTTCGATTTTGCAAAGTCCGTCATGTCCCATCCTCGTTAAGCCTGCGCATTTGGCGCCATCCTAACGCGCTCATGCCCGTTGGTGCAGCCCCTTTCCGGTTGCCGGGATAGACGGCGAGCGTCAAACACACTCTAATCAGCTTAGTGGCGAACTGACTGCCCTGCCGGTAGTCGAAGCTCCACAAATTTCGCTCTTATCGATAGACGAAGGACATCCATGTCGCTTTTAAAAATCGCCTCCGTGGCCTGCATCGCATTGACCCTTGGTGCCTGCCAAAGCCTGTTCCAACCCAGCTATCGTGCCCCCCTGGAAGCCACTCGCGACGCCACCGAGCAAAGCAAGCCAGGCTGCGCCAGCACCGACTGCCCGCTGGTGAATATCGACACCGTGCACTTTGCCAAGGAACCCAAGCTGGACGCGTTGATCGAACAACGCCTGCTGGAAATGACCCGCACCACCCCGAGCGACCCGCTGCCGACCAGCCTGGAAACGTATCGCGAGCAGTTCCTCAAGACCGCCGCGCCACGCAACAGCATGTACTTGCAGGCCAAGGTACGCGAACAGCATGACGGCTTGGTGATCATCGAACTGTCCAGCTACCTGGATCAGGGCGCGACTCACGGCGAGCCCGGCCGCGCGTTCATCAACTATTCGCGCCAGCAGCAAAAAGCGTTGGCGCTGACCGACATGCTGCTGCCCGGCAAGGAAGAGGCTTTCTGGAAAGCCGCCCAGGTCGCGCACAACAGCTGGCTGATCAGCACCCGCCTGAGCCTGGAGCCGGAGTATGTGAAAACCTACCCCTTCCAGAAAACCCCGAACGTGGCGCTGACCTACGGCGGCGTGATCCTCAAGTACCCGACCAACACCATTGCGCCGTATGCCCTGGGCCACGTCGAGCTGCAGATTCCGTACTCGCGCCTGGACGGCATCATCAAGCCTGAGCTGGTGCCTGTGCGCCACTGAAGGCCCGGCCCAAAATAAACTGCAACAGCCCTGCCAGCACCAGTGCCGGCAGCGTCGCGCCGATGTCCGGGTAAAGGTTGGCCAGCACGTGGTAGGTCGCAATGCCGCCAAGCCAGGCCAACAATGCCGGCCAACGCAGGTTGGCCAGCGCACCCTGGCCACGACGGCGCAGGATGAAGTGATCCACCAGCACCACGCCGAACAGCGGCGCGAACACCGAGCCGATCAGCAACAGGAAGTTCTGGTACTGGGCCAACGGCGCAAAACAGGCGATCAGGGTGCAGATCACACCGATGGCCAGCGCCAGGTGCTCGACCTTCACACGCAGCAGCATCCCGCTGGACACCGCCGCCGAATGGATATCGGCGAAGGCGTTTTCCGACTCGTCCAACAGGATCAGCAGCAGCGGAATCCCCAGCCCAGCACCGGCCAATGCCAGCAACAGCGCATTCACTTCGCCGCTCGGCGCAAACGCCAGGGTGTAGGCCACGCCCAGGCTCATCAGCCAGAAATTGCCGATAAAGAAGCCCAGGGCCGTGCCGCCGAATACGCTTTTTGCCCGCTTGCCGAATCGCGAGTAGTCGGCAATCAGCGGCAACCACGACAACGGCATGGCGATCGCAATATCAAAACCCACTGCAAACGGCATCGACCCGTCGCCAGCCTGGGCCCAGAGTGTCGCGAGGTCGGCCTTGGCGAACAGGTTCCAGGTCAGCCACAGGCAGGCGGCGAGCAGCAGCCAGATGCCCCACTTGCGCAGGATCTGCCGTACGAACGTCAGCGGCCCGCTGACCGCAAGCAAAGTCGCCAAACCACCGAAAAACAGCGTCCACAGCAACGGGCTGGCCAACAGGCTGCCGTCGCTGAACGCCCGCGCGCCCAACAGGCTGGCGGCATCGCGCATCACAATGATTTCGAACGAACCCCAGCCGATCAACTGCAGCAGGTTAAGCAGCGCCGGCAGGCTGGCGCCCTTGGCCCCCAGGCTGAGCTTGAGCGCCGCCATTGCCGACAGGCCGGTGTCGCTGCCGATCACGCCGACGGCGGCCAGCAACAGCACGCCGACCAGGGTACCGAGGAAAATCGCCAGCAACGAGCCGGACAAGCCCAGGCCGGGTGCAAGCAACGCGCCGGTCTGCAGGACCATCAGGCCGATGCCGAGGGAGAACCACAGGGAGAACAGGTCGCGGGCGCCGAAGACGCGTTTGTCAGCAGGCACTGCAATGTCGGGGGAGTAGGTGCTGGGTTGAATACTCAAGGGGGTTATCTCTGAGGAGTATTTGTTGTTTGGGGGGATCGCTATCGCGGGCAAGCCCGGCTCCCACAGGGGACCGGCTGTGGACACAAAAGCTGTGTACACCGCGATCGACTGTGGGAGCCGGGCTTGCCCGCGATGACGGCGGTGCAGGCACCGCCGCCTCGGATCAGACCTTTTTGTAAAGCTGACTGCCTTCCTGCTTGAACCGCTCCGCCTGCTCGGCCAAGCCTTTGGCCACGTCCACATCCACCGCTTCGATGCGCTGGTTGGCTGCGTACTCACGCACTTCCTGGGTGATTTTCATCGAGCAGAACTTCGGCCCGCACATCGAGCAGAAATGCGCGACCTTGGCCGAGTCCTTCGGCAGGGTTTCATCGTGATACGACCGCGCGGTGTCCGGGTCAAGGCCGAGGTTGAACTGGTCTTCCCAACGGAACTCGAAGCGCGCCTTGCTCAAGGCGTTGTCGCGGATCTGCGCGCCGGGGTGGCCTTTTGCGAGGTCGGCCGCATGCGCCGCGATCTTGTAGGTGATGATCCCGGTTTTCACGTCGTCCTTGTTCGGCAGGCCCAGGTGCTCCTTGGGCGTGACGTAGCAGAGCATGGCGCAGCCGAACCAGCCGATCATCGCCGCACCGATGCCCGAGGTGATGTGGTCATAGCCGGGCGCGATATCGGTGGTCAGTGGGCCGAGGGTGTAGAACGGCGCCTCGTCGCAGCACTCCAGCTGCTTGTCCATGTTCTCCTTGATCAGTTGCATCGGCACGTGGCCGGGGCCTTCGATCATGGTTTGCACGTCGTGTTTCCAGGCGGTCTTGGTCAGCTCGCCGAGGGTTTCCAGCTCGCCGAATTGCGCGGCGTCGTTGGCATCCGCGATCGAGCCAGGGCGCAGGCCATCGCCGAGGGAGAAGCTGACGTCATAGGCCTTCATGATTTCGCAGATTTCGTCGAAATGCGTGTAGGTGAAGTTCTCTTTGTGGTGCGCCAGGCACCACTTGGCCATGATCGAGCCGCCACGCGAGACAATCCCGGTGACGCGCTTGGCGGTCAGCGGCACATAGCGCAGCAGTACGCCGGCGTGGATGGTGAAGTAGTCCACGCCCTGCTCGGCCTGTTCGATCAAGGTGTCGCGGAACAGCTCCCAGGTCAGGTCTTCGGCGGCGCCGCCGACTTTCTCCAGGGCCTGGTAGATCGGCACGGTACCGATCGGCACCGGCGAGTTGCGGATGATCCACTCGCGGGTTTCGTGGATGTGCTTGCCGGTGGACAAGTCCATCACCGTGTCCGAGCCCCAGCGAATGCCCCAGGTGAGTTTCGCCACTTCTTCTTCGATGGACGAACCCAGCGCGCTGTTGCCGATGTTGCCGTTGATCTTCACCAGGAAGTTACGGCCGATGATCATCGGTTCCAGTTCGGTGTGGTTGATGTTGGCCGGGATGATCGCGCGGCCACGGGCGATTTCTTCGCGCACAAATTCCGGGGTGATGATTTTCGGCACGCTGGCGCCGAAGCTGTGGCCGGCGTGTTGCTGGTCGAGCAGGCCGCTGGCGCGGGCCTCTTCGAGCTTCATGTTTTCGCGGATGGCGACGTATTCCATCTCGGCGGTGATGATGCCTTTGCGCGCGTAGTGCATCTGGGTGACGTTGGCGCCGGCCTTGGCGCGGCGCGGGTTCTTCACGTGGGCAAAGCGCAGCGCGGTCAATTCGGCATCGCTGAGGCGCTGTTGGCCGAAGTGCGAGCTGAGGCCGGACAGGCGCTCGGTGTCGCCACGCACTTCGATCCACGGCGAACGCACATCGCCGAGGCCTTTGCGCACGTCGATGATGACATTGGGGTCGGTGTAGGGGCCGGACGTGTCGTACACCACCACGGGCGCGTTGATTTCACCGCCGAAATCGGTGGGGGTCACGTCCAGGCTGATTTCACGCATCGGCACACGAATGTCCGGGCGGGTGCCTTGCACGTAGATTTTCTTCGAGCGGGTAAACGGCTGCACGGAGCCGGAGTCGACCTTGGCCGATTCACTCAAGTGCACGGTGTTTTTCAGTTTTGTACTTTTTATTTCTGTGCTCATCACGGGCTCTCCAACTATCCAGGTGGTGGATTTTTGTCGGAGCGAACCTGTGACGGATGGACGCACTGAAACCAGTGCTGTGCTTGGCGCACAAGAGCTGTTCGATTGTCGAACAACATCCCGGACGAAGCACAAGAGGACTCGCCGGGTGACGAGAAATCTTGTTCCCTACGCAGGCGTTAACCTGATCAGGTTCAACGGGATCCGGTATTTACCGATCTCAGCCTTCCAACAAGGCACCCCGACAAGAACGCGGCCAGTCTAGACCATGCCGTGGGCAAATTGCCAATAGCGGTGCATTCAGCGTGATGAATGGCGTGATTGCGGGATTGTTGCGCCGTGTCACCCCCACTACACTCGATTGCCGCCACAGTGCTTGACGCCAGGAATGGCCAGCCTTAGCCTTGGGCGCTAAATTATCACCGTAATATTTATTCTAGGGATCGCCTCATGCTGCGCAAACTCTCACTGGCTCTCGCCGTGTCTTGTGCGACCAACGGAATGGTCTGGGCAGCTGAAGCGCCCTTGTCCGCCAAAACCGATCTGGTCAGCGTCTACCAGGAAGCCGTGGATAACAACGCCGACCTGGCCGCCGCCCGCGCCCAATACGGCGCGCAAAAAGAAGTCGTGCCCCAGGCACGCGCAGGCTTGCTGCCGAACCTGTCGGGCGGTGCCGATATCAATAACGTGCGCACCCAGATCGACACGCCTGCCGCCACCGCCAACCGCGACGCGCACTCCTGGCGCGCGACCCTGAGCCAGCCGCTGTTCCGCGCCGACCGCTGGTTCCAGCTGCAAGCGGCCGAGGCCACGAATGAACAGGCCGCCCTGCAACTGTCGGCCACCGAACAGAACCTGATCCTGCAAAGTGCCGAAAGTTATTTCGCGGTGCTGCGCGCCCAGGACAACCTGGCCTCGACCAAAGCCGAGGAAAACGCCTTCAAGCGCCAGCTGGATCAATCCAACGAACGCTTCGATGTCGGCCTCTCGGACAAGACCGACGTGCTGCAATCCCAGGCCAGCTACGACACTGCACGGGCCAACCGGATTGTGGCGCAGCGCCAGGTGGACGATGCATTCGAAGCACTGATCACCCTGACCAATCGCCAGTACAACTCGATCCAGGGCATTGTCCACACCTTGCCCGTGCTGCCGCCGCTGCCGAATGACGCCAAGTCGTGGGTGGAAACGGCCGGCCGCCAGAACCTGAACCTGCTGGCCAGCAACTACGCGGTCACCGCCGCCGAAGAAACCCTCAAGCAGCGCAAGGCCGGGCATGCGCCGACCCTGGATGCCGTGGCCCAGTACGAGAAAGGCGACAACGACGCCCTCGGTTTCAGCAACCCGAATGCCTTCGGCACGCCGTACCGTGGCGATGTGGAGCAGCGCACCATCGGCCTGCGCCTGAACATCCCGATCTACAGCGGCGGCCTGACCAGCTCGCAAGTGCGTGAGTCCTACTCGCGCCTGGGCCAGACCGAGCAGCAACGCGAAGGCCTGCGCCGCCAGGTGGTGGAAAACACGCGCAACCTGCACCGCGCGGTGAATACCGATGTGGAACAGGTGCAGGCGCGCCGCCAGTCGATCATCTCCAACCAGAGCGCGGTGGAAGCCACGGAAATCGGTTACCAGGTGGGCACGCGCAACATCGTCGATGTGCTGGATTCACAGCGCCAGCTGTATTCGTCGGTGCGCAACTACAACAACAGCCGCTACGACTACATCCTCGACAACCTGCGCCTGAAGCAGGCGGCGGGCACCTTGAACCCCGGGGATCTGCAGGACCTGGCGCGCTACCTCAAGGCTGACTACAACCCCGATCGCGACTTCCTGCCACCGGACCTGGCCAAGGCCGCCGCCGAACAGCTCAAGGCCCGCCCTGGCTATTAAGCACACCGCATAACCCATGCAGGCGCTGGCTTGGCTGCGCCTGCATTTGAGTTGTGTGGTCAGTGGTTCAGGAGTTTGCCCAAGCCATCCAGCAAGCGCTGCAGCGCGCCCTGGTTGGCCTGCATCACCTTGAGTCCCGCCTGCGCCATCTTGCGGGCATCCTGCGGCAGTTCGAACAACTGGCGCACGGCTTCGGCCAGGCCTTCGGCGTCATCCACCTCTCGCAACGCCCCGGCTTCGCGCATCATTGCGGTGATTTCGAGGAAGTTGAACACATGTGGCCCCATGATCACCGGCTTGGCCAATGCCGCCGGCTCCAGCGGGTTGTGTCCACCGGTCGCGACCAGGCTGCCGCCGACAAACGCGCTGTCGGCCAGGGCATAGAGGAACAACAACTCACCCATGGTATCGCCAAGCAATACCGAGGTCTGCGCGGTCACCGGCGCGCCGCTGGAACGGCGCACCGTGACGAAACCCTGCTGCTCACACAGCTCGAACATCGGTCCGAAGCGCTCCTGATGGCGTGGCACCAGGATCAACAGCGCATTCGGATAGCTGTCGAGCAACTGGCGATGGGCAGCCAGCACCACTTCATCTTCGCCTTCATGGGTACTGGCCGCGATCCACACCGGACGCTCGCTGGCGCCCCATTGCTCGCGCAGCGCAGCAGCACGCAGCGGCAGCTGGGGGTCGATGGTCAGGTCGAACTTGATCGAGCCGGTGACCTCGACGGTGTCCGGCCGCGCGCCGAGGCTCAGGAAACGCTGGGCCTCGGTCTCGGTCTGCACCGCGAACAAGCTCATTTGCGACAGCATCGGCGCCGTCAGCTTGGCAAATTTTGCATAGCCCTTGGCAGAACGTGCCGACAACCGCGCATTCGCCAACGCCACCGGGATCCCGCGCTGGGCGCAGGCATGAATATGATTGGGCCACAGCTCGGTTTCCATGATCACCGCCAGCTTCGGCTGCACCCGGTCAAGGAAACGCTTGGCCGCGCACGGCAAGTCATAGGGCAGGTAGCAGTGCTGCACGCGCGGCTCATTGGCGAACAGCGCCTGGATACGCTCGGAACCGGTCGGCGTCATGCAGGTGACGGTGATCGGCAGGGTCGGATAACGCGCCAGCAGCCCGCGCACCATCGGCGCGGCGGCAATACTTTCGCCCACCGACACGGCATGCACCCAGATTCCGCCCGGCTGCAGCACCGGCAAGCCATAGGAAAACCGCTCGCCGATGCGCTTGGCATAGGCAGGCGCCTTGCGCGCACGCAGCCACAGACGTAAAGCCACCAACGGCAGCGCCAGGTAAAACAGACAGCTGTAGAGAGTTCTATTCATGGCGGCGGAGTTTATCGGCTTTTTCAGTCGATCGCCTGCAAGCGCTCGGCAAAACGTTCGGCAAGGAAGCGCGCGGCGGGCCCCAGGTGCTCATCGCGACGCCAGACCAGCTCCACCACCAGCGCCGGCGGCGTCCATTCGCTGTGCAGTTCCACCATCTGCTGCTGGTAGGTCGGGTATTGCACGATATGTCGGGGCAGCCAGGCCCAGCCGAGGCCACTCATCAGCCACTCGGCCAATACGTAGAAGCTGTCGGCGCGCCACACCAGCGGGCTGGCGGCTTCGCTGCCGGGGTAGACGCTGGTTTGGGTCGACATCAGCAACTGGCGAAACTGCGCCAGGCGCTGGCATGTCACGTAGTTCTCCGCAGCCAGCGGGTGGTTCACGCCGCACACGGTGACCATTTCCACACTGCCGACCACGCGCCGCTCCAGCGCCTCGGGGATCTGGTCGTGATAGAACAACAGGCCCAGGTCGGCCTTGCGCTCCACCAACTTGCGCGCCACATCGCCCTGGGCGGCGCTGGACAGTTGCACCTCCAGCAGCGGGTACTGCCCCGCCAGCGCCTCGAGGCTATCGAGTATCGGCTGGAACAACATGGCTTCGTCCTGGGCCAGGCGCAGGCAGGCTTCTTCGCCACGGGTCAACGACAGCGCACGGCCGTTGAGCCGCTCACACTGGCGCAAGACTTCACGCGCTTCCTCCAGCAACACACTGCCCGCCTCGGTCAGGCGTGGCTGACGGCCACTGCTACGCTCAAACAGGCTCAGGCCCAGGTCCGCCTCCAGCAAGGCAATCGCATTGCTCACTGCCGATTGCGCCTTGCGCTGGTCGCGCGCCACGGCCGAAAACGAGCGCTGTTCGGCGACACTGACAAACAGGCGCATCTGCTCCAGATTCCACTGCACGCTCATGGCTCAACCCATCTTTATTTCGGATAGGTAATGACTTTACCCCATCTGCCAGGCGTCTAGAATGCCAGCACTGTAGAAGCCGGACTCCTACACATCAGAACTCATCTCCGAGGAATACCCCCCATGAATGCCGCCTACCTCTACCTGGCTATTGCCATCTGCTCGGAAGTGATCGCGACCGTCTCCATGAAAGCCGTCAAGGGTTGGAGCACCCCCCTGCCGCTGGCACTGGTGATCGTCGGCTACGGCATCGCATTCTGGATGCTGACTTTGGTGGTGCGCACCGTGCCGGTGGGCGTGGCGTATGCGGTGTGGGCAGGCATGGGCATCGTGATGGTCAGTGTCGCGGCGCTGTTTATCTACGGGCAGAAGCTCGACGTTCCGGCCATGCTGGGGATGGGCTTGATTGTGCTGGGCGTGGTGGTGATTCAGCTATTCTCGAAAACCGCCGGGCACTGACACCCATCATCGCCGCATTTCGATCCCTGTATACTGCGCCTCTTGTCTTGAACACTGAGGTCGCCCATGCCATCCGTTATTTCCACCGACGTGCTGATTGTCGGCGCCGGAGTTGCCGGCCTCTGGCTGAATGCGCGCCTGCGCCGCCAGGGGTTTTCCACGGTGCTGGTGGAAAGCGCCACCTTGGGTGGCGGACAAAGCGTGAAGTCCCAGGGAATCATCCACGGCGGGGCTAAATACGCCCTGCACGGCGCCCTCACCGGCGCCTCCGAAGCGATTGCCGATATGCCGCGCCGCTGGCGCGAGGCCTTGGCCGGCAGCGGTGAGCTGGACCTGTCCGGCGTGCGCCTGCTGTCCGAAGCGCATTATCTGTGGTCCCCCGGCACGATCGCCGGCAACCTCACCAGCTTCTTCGCCAGCAAGGCCGTGCGCGGCCGTGTCGACCAGGTCAAGGGTGATGAGCTGCCGCCAGCCCTGCAGGACCGCCGCTTCAAGGGCAAGGTCTATCGCCTGGCCGAGCTGGTCATCGACGTACCGAGCCTGATCGAACGCCTGGCGCAACTGGCCGGTGACGGCTTGCTCGCCGGGCAACACATCGAGCCATTGCTGGAAGGCGACACCCTGGTGGGCCTGAAGGTCGATGGCCGCGAGATCCGCGCCCAGCGCATCGTGCTGAGCGCCGGCAAAGGCACTGCCGACCTGCTGGCCGCCCTCGGCCTGAGCCAGCCGGCCATGCAGACACGCCCATTGCACATGATCATCGCCAAAGGCCCCGGCTTGAAGCCGCTGTATGCCCACTGCCTGGGCGGCGGCACCAAGCCGCGCATCACCGTCACCACTCACCCCGCTGCCGACGGCAACTGGGTGTGGTACATGGGCGGCGATATTGCCGAAGCCGATGGAGTGGCGCGCACACCTGAAGAGCAGATCGCCACTGCGCAAAAAGAACTCGCGCAATTGCTGCCATGGATCGACATGCACCAGACCCGCTGGGCGACCCTGCGTGTCGACCGTGCCGAGCCGCTGCAATCAGGCCTCACACGCCCCGACAATGCCTTCGTCGCCGAACAGGGCCGCCTGCTGGTGGGGTGGCCGACCAAGCTGGCGCTGGCGCCGGACTTCGCCGATCGGGTGATCAACAGCCTCGAACGCGACGGCATCCACCCAAGCGCCTCCGAACCCCTGCCTGAGCTGCCTAAACCCGCCATCGGCGTACCCGCCTGGGAGCAACTGTTGCCATGAGCCTGCCGACCCTGCACGACCTGCATCGCCCTCTGGGCAGCACCGGCCTGTTGGTTTCGCCACTGGGCCTGGGCACCGTCAAGCTCGGCCGCGATCAAGGGGTGAAGTACCCCAGCGGGTTCACGATTCCCGATGATGACGCAGCGCGGATGCTGCTGCGCCAGGCCCGCCAGCTGGGCATCAACCTCATCGATACCGCGCCGGCCTACGGACGCAGCGAAGAACGCCTGGGTCCGCTGCTGCGCGGCCAGCGCAAGGACTGGGTGATCGTCAGCAAGGTCGGTGAAGAGTTTGCCGAGGGCGTGTCCCATCACGACTTCAGCGCCGCCCATACCCGGATGTCGATCGAGCGCAGCTTGAAAAGACTTGAAACGGATTTTATCGACCTGGTGCTGGTGCATTCCGACGGCAATGACCTGCATATCCTCAATGACTGCGAGGTCTATCAGACCCTGGCGGCGTTGAAAAAAGAAGGCAAGATCCGCGGCTTCGGGTTCTCCGGCAAAACCGTCGAGGGCGGCGTAAAGGCTCTGGAACAAGGTGATTGCGCGATGGTCACCTACAATCTGAACGAACAGGCCGAGAAAGCCGTCATTGATTATGCGGCGGCCCATGGCAAAGGCATCCTGGTGAAAAAAGCCTTGGCCAGCGGCCACGTGTGCCTGGAACCTGGAGTGGATCCAATTCGGGCGAGTTTCACGTTGTTGTTTGCGCAAACGGGCGTCGCCAGTGCTATTGTCGGGACCATCAATCCGCTGCACCTGGCCCATAACGTGGCGACCGCTGCCCAAGTCATTCGTCAACTCTGATGCCGCCGACGCGGCCGACCCCGTCGCAAGAAGGAGCCGACATGCCGCGAACGCTCATAAGAAAAAACCCCAGCAACTTCAAAACACTGCCACTGCACGTCGAAGCCACACCCGAAGGCCTGAGCTACCAGAGCGTGGGCATGCCGCTCAACTTTGCCCAGACCCTGCAACGCCGCAAGCCGGTAGACGTTCCGGACGCCGAGCGTTTCGCCCTTGAGCTGGCCAACCTCGGCGTGTCGGTGCGCCTGACCCTGCACTGGCAAAACAAGGATTACTGGGTGCTGGTGCGCCAGCGCCGCCAGGACCGGGGCGACGTAGTGCTCAAGCTGATCTCCGGCTATGTCCCCGCCCATGAACTGAACCTGCCGCTGCACACCGCCATCCAGGAAATTGCCGAAGAGTGCCTGCTGGAAACACCCGAAGGCTGGCTCAGCGGGCGCTTCAACGACACCTGGCTGCCGGCGCCCTACTCTGCCGCGCTGCATTATCGCGAGGCGCTGCCATTTCGCTTGAGCCCCCTGTCCGGCGCCGCGCGCCCGGTGCGGTGTGCGACAACCCAACTGATCGAGCGGCCACGGGCCTATGTGCACTTGCCGACCGCGTCGCTGCAGTTGATTTACGACTTGCGCCTGGAAGTGCCCAAAGAGGCCAAATCCCTGAGCCTGTTCCATGTGGATGAGCGCCTCGAAGGCGACCAACTGGTGGCACGCCTGGACCGCCAGCGCCCGGATTTGTACCTGATGCCTTTAAAGGACGGCCAGCCGCTCGCCGAGCTGTACACCGTCAAGAAAGATCAGCTGTATCCCGCCAGCACCCGTGGTTTGTACCTGGCCGAAAGCTTCGCCCAGCAGGAAGGCTGGCTGGTGCGCGAGGAGCGGATTCGCTGGAAGGATTGGCTCAGGCAGCAGGGCCTGGCGGAGCCGGAGAAGGAGTCGAAATTGAAGCGCCTGGCACGGCGCGTGCTGCGCAAGATCGTGCCAAAGAAAAAAGCCAAGGGCTAACGCAAACCCAATGTAGGCGCCGGCTTGCCTGCGATGGCATCACCTCGGTGCACATGATGTCCCCAGGCGCCCGCATCGCCGGCAAGCCAGCGCCCACATTGATTGCATTCAGCCGTTGAGCAAGCGCTCCAACCCAACCTTCAACGGGGTCGGCTCGGGCAGTTTGAAACTGGCCAGCAAGCGCTGGTTATTTGCCCGCGAATGCCGAATGTCGCCTGATCGCGCCGGCCCGTAAGTCACGACAGGCAGCTTGCCCACCGCTTCTTCCAGCGCCTGCAGCACTTGCTTGAGGGTGGTGGTGCGATTCCAGCCCACGTTGATCGCACCCAAGGGCGCGCCCGGGGCTTCGATGGCCTGCACCAGCACGTCCACCAGGTCTTCCACGTACATGAAATCGCGGGTTTGCTCGCCATCGCCGAACACGGCTATCGGCAAGCCCTGCTGGACACGCTCGCTGAAGATACTGATGACGCCGGAGTACGGCGACGATGGGTCCTGGCGCGGCCCGAAGATATTGAAGAAGCGGAAAATCACCGGCTCCAGGCCATGCTGGCGACGGTAGAAATCAAAGTAATGCTCGCCGGCCAACTTGTCGGACGCATAGGGCGTCAACGGCGCCTTGGTGGTCTCTTCGTCGATCGAAGCACCCTCGCCGTTGTTGCCATACACCGCCGCGCTGGAAGCGAAGACCACACGCTTCACGCCCGCCTGGCGCATCGCTTCGCAGACATTCAGGCTGCCGACAAAATTGCTCTGGTGCGTGCTCACCGGGTCATCCACCGAAGCCTGCACCGACGCTACCGCGGCCAGGTGCACCACCGCCGTGGTGCCGATGGCGGCACGCGCCACCAGCGCAGCATCGGCGACGTCGCCTTCCAGCAGCTCGACGCGCGGGTTGTCCAGCGGCAGGTTGCTGCGCTTGCCGGTGGACAGGTCATCCAGCACCCGCACTGCATAGCCTTTGGCAAGCAGCGCATCGACCAGATGCGAGCCAATGAAACCGGCACCGCCGGTGATCAGGACCCGCTTATCAGCGTTACTCATTGTTGCGGATCTTCTCGACAATGGCCGTGGTCGAGCTGTTCTCGACCAAGCCAAGCACTTTGACCTTGCCGCCGTAGGCGCTGACGATATCGGCGCCCACAACCTGGTCGACGGAGTAATCGCCGCCCTTGACCAGCACGTCCGGCTTGACCTGGGCCAGCAGGTTTTCCGGGGTGCCTTCAGGGAAGCTGATCACCCAGTCCACCGCACCCAGGCCGGCCAATACCGCCATGCGCCGGTCGACACTGTTGATCGGACGGCCCGGGCCCTTGAGGCGGCTGACCGACGCGTCATCGTTGACCGCGACAATCAGGCGATCACCCTGGGCGCGAGCCTGCTCCAGGTAGGTCACATGGCCAGCGTGGAGGATGTCGAAGCAACCGTTGGTGAACACAATGCTTTCGTTGTGGGCACGTGCATCGTCAATCGCCAGCAGCAATTGCTCGATGGTCAGCACGCCACGTTCGGAGCCTTCGGAACGCTGGATCGCGCGGCGCAGCTCGGGCGCGCTGATGGCAGCCGTACCCAGCTTGCCGACCACGATGCCCGCCGCCAGGTTGGCAAGTGCCACCGCGTGGGGCAGCTCTTCGCCGGCGGCGATGGAGGCGGCCAGGGTGGAAATCACGGTGTCACCGGCGCCGGTGACGTCGAACACTTCACGGGCCCGCGCCGGCAGGTGCATCGCCGGGTGGCCAGGACGCAGCAAGGTCATGCCGTGCTCGCCACGGGTCACCAGCAAGGCGCCGAGGTCGAGATCAGCCATCAGCGCCGCGCCCTTGGTCACGAGGTCGTGCTCATCGACGCAACCGCCGACGATGGCTTCGAACTCGCTGAGGTTCGGCGTGATCAGGCTGGCTCCGCGATAAATCGAGAAGTCCTTGCCCTTGGGATCAGCCAGTACCGGGATATTGCGCGCCTTGGCGGCCTGGATCAGCATCTGGTGGTTCTTCAACGCACCTTTGCCGTAGTCGGACAACACCAGCACCTTGATGCCTTCGAGCAACTCGTCGACCTGGCCACTCAAGGCCAGGGCGTCGGTGGCGAAGGGTTCTTCGAAATCGATACGCAGCAATTGCTGGTGCCGGCTCATGACCCGCAGCTTGACGATGGTCGGCTGGTGGGCAATGCGCTGGAACTGCGCGCGCACGCCGGCACCGCGCAGGCTGTTGGCCAGGCTGTCGGCGGCTTCGTCGTCGCCGGTCACACCCACCAGGGAGGCCGGGGCGCCGAGCGCGGCAATGTTAAGGGCAACGTTGGCAGCGCCACCCGGGCGGTCTTCGATTTGCTCGACCTTGACTACCGGTACCGGCGCCTCAGGGGAAATCCGTGAGGTACCGCCATGCCAGTAACGGTCGAGCATGACATCGCCGACCACCAAGACAGGGGCTTGATCGAATCGCGGCATGGACAACTTCATGGAGCAACCCACATACAAAATGAACAGGGGCGCGATATTAGCACAGGGTGAGCGCCGCCTAGTTCGAGAGCTTTATCGGCAATGCATCATGCGCGAAAACTGATCATTTTTTGAACAGAGCCGCGAGAACCTGCTCCACGGCATCAGCCAACTCGACCTCATCGGTATTGATTTCGCAGTCGGCGGCACGCGGCGCTTCATAAGGGCTGTCCAGGCCGGTGAACGCCTTGATCCGCCCTTCCAGCGCCGCGCGGTAGAGGCCTTTGGGATCGCGCCGCGCGCACACAGCGAATGGCGTGCTGATATACACCTCAAAAAACTGCCCCGGCCCGAACAGTGCCTTGGCAGCGGCTCGGTCGGCGCTGAACGGCGAAATCGCCGAGACGATCACGATCAACCCCGCGTCCACCATCAACCGCGCCACTTCACCGATGCGCCGGATGTTTTCCTTGCGGGCCGCATCACTCATGCCCAGGTCGTTGCACAGGCCGGTGCGCAAATTATCGCCATCGAGCACAAAGGTGTGTCGTCCCTGCTCGTTGAGCTGGACCTCCAAAGCATTCGCCAGGGTCGACTTGCCCGAGCCGGACAACCCGGTCAGCCATACGCAACAAGGCTGCTGGTGCTTGAGCGCCGCCCGTGCGGCCACCGACAGCGACAAGGCAAAGGGGCGGATCGATGCAGAACCATGGGACAGCGACTGGCTATTCATAACCCAGGACCTCGTAATCACGTTGATAGGCGCGCCGGACCAGGCGGCGCGTGCGCAAGGAACAGAACTCCCTGACCGGCTCGCTGCGCCGCCCGAGTGAAACATTCAGATGGGGCAGCGAGGTCGCCACGCCGAGGTGTTCGCACAGATGCTGGAAGTCTTGCTCCAGCGACTCCTGGCGCCCGAGAAAGTCCATCGCCATTTGCCCCATGTGATCGACCAGGAAGTCGGTCTGGGGCGCGAAATGCAGTTGGCGACGCAGGTTGTCCGGGTGCAGCCAGCCGGCAATGAAATGGTCGAAGTCGCGGTAGCTGGACACCAGGGCCTGGGCCTGCAGATCACGCGCGCCCATGTGATTGCTGCGCAAATAGGTATAGGCCGAGTAGGCGCGCTCCAGCGGGTCACGCACGAAGGCGAACTTGAAACTGCGCTCGCAGTGCTCGGGAAATTGCTGCTGGTACCAGTAATACGGCAAATGCCCCGGCCAGCGCCCATCCAGCAGCGCCGAACAGACGCTGCTGCCCGCGCATTTGGGCACGTGGATAAACACGCAGTTGTGTCGCTCGAAGGCAGGGGGAAGGACGGTCACCGCCGACAGGGATTTGTTCACTGCCTGGCGATCCACCACCGACAAACGCCCCAGCAGAAACGCCCGCTGGGGCTTGGGAAGCAGTTTCCACAACAGACGTTGCAACATTCCATTACCCACGCAAGAAGGTTAGCCCTCTCGTTCGTCATTCGAATCGAGAAGGCCAACATAACAAACGATAGGCAGCGAATTATTTGGCTTTGGTCAAGCGTGTATGGGGCTTGATACAAAAAACGGGGCGCATTGCGCGCCCCGGTGTGTCAGGTGATGTTCGCCGTCGCCGGCTCGTCCAGGCCCATGGCGTGCAGGCGCGAGTAATAGCCGCCCATGGCCAGCAGTTCGACATGCGTACCACGCTCGACAATTTCACCGTGGTCCATCACCAGAATCAGGTCGGCTTTCTCGATGGTGGACAAGCGGTGCGCGATGACCAGGGTGGTGCGGCCTTTCATGACCTTGTCCAGCGCCGCCTGGATATGGCGCTCCGACTCGGTATCCAGCGCCGATGTCGCTTCATCCAGAATCAGCAACGGGGCGTTTTTCAGCAGGGCCCGAGCGATTGCCAGGCGTTGACGCTGGCCACCGGAAAGCAACACGCCGTTTTCCCCGACTTCGGTGTCCAGGCCTTTTGGCAGCTCGGAGATGAAGTCCATGGCGTAGGCATCCGCCGCCGCTTTTTCAATGTCTTCGCGCGGCGCATCCGCCAGGTCGCCGTAGGCAATGTTATTGGCCACGGTGTCGTTGAACAGCGTGACGTGCTGGGTCACCTGGGCAACATGTCGGCGCAGGTTGCGCAGGCGGTAATCTTCGATCTCCACCTCGTCCAGCAGGATCTCGCCGGTCTCGTGATGGTAGAAGCGCGGGATCAGGCTCGCCAGGGTCGACTTGCCACTGCCCGAGCGCCCGACCAGTGCAATCATCTGCCCCGGCGCGGCACTGAAGCTGATGTTCTTCAGCACTTCGCGATCGGTACCGGGGTACGTGAAGCTCAGGTTGCGCACGTCCAGGCGACCGCTGACACGGTCACGCTCGACGGTGCCGCTGTCGACTTCAGGCACTTCATCCAGTTGCTCGAAGATGCTCTCGGCACCTGCCACGCCCTTCTGGATCGTCGAGCTGACTTCCGACAGCTGGCGGATCGGCTTGGGCAGCAGGCCCGCGGCGGTAATGTAGGCCACCAGGTCACCTGCCGTGGCGTCACCGCGCAGCAACAGGACCAGGAACATCAGCGCAGCCATGGCGGTGTAGATCACCAATTGCAGCATCGGCGTATAGACCGCGCCGGTCTTGTTCATGCGCAGTTGCTTGTCGGTGTTGCCCTGGCTGGCGGCGGCAAAGCGGCGCTCCTCGTAGCTTTCGCCACCGAAGCTGCGCACCACGCGGTAGCCCTGGATGGTTTCGGAGGCCACGTGCGTCACGTCGCCCATCGCCACCTGGATCTTCTTGCTCTGCTTGCGGAATTTCTTGCTGGTGCTGCCGACCATGACGGCAATCAGCGGCAGGATCGCGAGCATCACCAGGGTCAGTTTCCAGTTCATCCACAGCAGGTAACCGAACAGGAACACCACCGTCAGGCCTTCGCGGATCACGACTTTGATCGCATCCGTGGCAGCCCCGGTGACCATGGTCACGTTGAAGGTGATCCGGGAAATCAGGTGCCCGGAGTTGTGCGTGTCGAAATAACGGTTGGGCAGCACCAGCAGCTTGTTGAACAGCTGGACGCGCAAGTCATGCACCAGCCCCAGGGAAACCTTGGCCAGGTAGTAGTTGCCCAGGAACGAGCCGAGGCCCTGCCACGCCGCGATCAGAATGATCAGCAGCGGCACGGCCATCAGCAGCTTCAAGTCCTTGAACAACGGGATCTTGGGCAGGAACACCACGTCGGGGTTGCTCAGGCCATCCACGAAGTACTTGAGGATCCCGGCGAGCATGGGCTGGGTGGACGCAAAGATCACGAAGCCCACGATACTCAGCAGGAACATGCCCAGGTACGGTTTCACATAGCCCAGCAGCCTGAAATAAATTTTCAGGCTGGATTCCTGGTCCGCTTTGGGCGGTGCGTCACTCATGTGTCGAGCTCACTGATTGGGTAGGACGCGAACTTTATCACAAGCGTCGGGTTTGGCCCGAGCCCAGACCAAGACACTGGCCAGCGCAATCGGCAGCCACGAGATGAACCACTCGGCGCGGGGCGTGCCCGTCAGGCTCGCAGCATCGAACTGCATGGCCAGGAACGAAAACACCCACATGCCGATGATGCCCTTGCCGTAGAGCGTGTCGCGGGCCTTCCAGGCTTGCCACAACACGCCGAACCACAGCCCGCACCAGAGCAGCAGGCCCGGCAGGCCCAGTTCGATGGTGACATGCGTGAACAGGTTGTGGGCGTGATCGAAATAAAGGTTATCGGCAA
The DNA here is from genome assembly GCF_001702265.1 of Pseudomonas aylmerensis. Taxonomy (GTDB): domain Bacteria; phylum Pseudomonadota; class Gammaproteobacteria; order Pseudomonadales; family Pseudomonadaceae; genus Aquipseudomonas; species Aquipseudomonas aylmerensis. Next base: position 99,651 of record NZ_MAUE01000003.1, on the reverse strand, counting down.
AGACCTTGTAGTCCCCACCCAGGCCCAGGCCGGTCCACGGATGCTCGCCGATCATGTGCAAAGAGGCCATGAAGATCTGCGGCCGATAGGAAACACCACGGGCGAGCATCAGCGACTCCATGGCGAAGAACACCGCCACCGCCGCCACGACCGCAGCGATAGCAATCACGGTGCTACGTCGGTCACGGCACCAGGCCGGCATGGCGACCACGGTCAGCAACAGCGCCAATGCCGCGCCACGGCTCTGGCTCAACACCACGAAGAGCCCCAGCAATCCGATGGACAGCACCCACGCCACTTGCATCCAGCGGCCACGCGGCAGCCAATGCAGCAACCAGATCGCCGCCAGGCCGATCACGTAGGCACCCAGGATCGGGTGAGCCAATTGCCCCAGCCCTTCGAGGCGGGCAGACCAGGCGTTATGCTCGACCCCATAAAACTTGATGATCGCGACCAGCGACGACACCGCCAGCCCGAAACCGCCCCACTGCATCACGCGAATGATGCGATCGCTCTGACCACAGGCCAGCACCGAGAAAAACAGCAGGAACACGCCGATATACAGCAGGCGCTTGGCCTCGCGCGAAGGGTCCTCGGCATTGGTCCACGTCAGGCTGATCGCACCCCAGATGGCCAGCGCCGCGATCATCAGGCACATCCAGCGCTGCTCGCGCCAGACCTCCTTGAGACGCTCACGCGCCGACCAGGCGAACACCATGGCCGGCAACCAGAGAAACAGCGTCAATCCTTGTTGGTAAATCTTGTTGGTTGGCGCAAAGGCAATCGCCAGCAGAAACCAAAGCAACCCGAAAATCATCCATACCTGCGCCCAACGACTTGCCTGCATCACCCGCTCCTGAATACGTTCAACCTGCCAACCCGGCATGGTTAAAACCCAAAACTTTCGGCATTATTACCGATCACTGTGCCCGCGACTCCCCACAAGGCTTTCCAACGATGCAATGTTCAAGGCTTGCCCAAGCCGATTTAAACACGATGATTGAAGGCGCCAGAGTCCTGGAGAAGGACAGCTACGGGCCCAAAGTCTACCTGCTGTCTGACGGAAATATCCTTAAACTGTTTCGTCGTAAACGCCTGTTTTCATCCGCACTGTTTCGGCCGTACTCCAAGCGTTTTATCGACAACGTGGCGCAATTGCAGCAGCGCGGCATCCCGACCTTGACCGTGCTGGCGTACTTCCAACTGGCCGCGCCCGGCATGACTGCCGTGCTGTATCGCCCGTTGCCGGGGGAAACACTGCGGCAGATTTCCAATAAAGAAGGTTTTGACTGGCAATCGAATCTCGATCCGCTGGTGGCACTGATCCGCCGCCTGCACGCTGCCGGCATCTACTTCCGCTCCCTGCACCTGGGCAATATCGTGGTGACGCCGGAGAATGAAATGGGGCTTATCGACGTAGCCGACATGCGCTTCTTGCGCGCCCCGCTGAACCCGGAACTCGCGCGACGCAACTTGCAGCACTTCGCGCGCTATATTGCACGCGAGAAGCTGAACGATTGCTTTCCAATGCATGCACTGGAGCAAGCGCTGCTAGCGGCATGAGAACAGCCGCTGGGAGGTTTCACTGAAGTCTTTCCAGGCTTGCTCCGGCGCCAGCGCCTGCGACTGAGCCTCGACCACCGCCGTGGCAGAGGCCGCGAATGCCCGCGCCATCAGGCCGGCCCAGGCCTCTGCATCTTCCGAAGGTGCATACCAGCCGGCATCTGCCAACTGCTCGCGGAACACCGCCAGCTCACTGGTCAACACCGGCACACCGGCCATCACAGCCTCTTGCAGGATCAACCCGAGGCCTTCCTGGGTGGAGGGAATAGCCACCCAGTCGAACGCACGGTAAAGCGTCGCCGCGTCAGACAGATGCCCTGGCAGTGACACTTTGCCCTGCAAGCCAAGCTGCTCGATACGGGCTTCAAGGGCAGGCCGGGCCGGGCCCTCGCCGAGGATCACCAGGCGCGCGCCAGGCTGCTTGGCCGACACGTTGGCAAATGCCTCCAGCAAACAGCCAAAGCCTTTGCCGTCCACCAGCCGGCCTACCGCACCCAGCACCGGCGCGTCTTCCAACGGCAGGCTCAGGCGCGACCGCGCCTCTTCCCGGGAAAGCGCGGCTGCGCGGAAAGCAACCGGGTCGAAAGCACTGCGCAGCACCGCCACCGGCCGTTGCAGGTAGCGTTCAAGCGAGTCCGCCAGGGTTTGCGACACCGCCGCCAGCGTCAATTGCACGGCCGGGAATTGCTCGAACAGTTGCTGGTCAGCCCGCCGCAGGCGCGTGGCGCCATGAAACACCACGACTGCACGCACCTGCGGCAGACGCTTGAGCACAGGCAACATCACCCGGGCCACGCCGATCCCATCCAGCAGCACCACCTCTACCCCGTCGGGCAGGGCCTTCTCAAAGCGCGCGCGCATCCAGGGCATCATGAGCTTCCACACATGCCGCCCCTTGAGCCGGGCGGAGGAAAGCTTCCACTCGCGGGCCGGCTCACCGCCTTCTGCACTGCCTTGAAGCAGCCAGGTGTCAATCGGTGCGCGGCTGAGCGCGTGCGACAATATCTGTTGATGAACCTTCTGCACCGAGGCAAATGCAGAGCCACCGGCCCACATTATGTTGAGGATACTCATCGAAAAAAATGACCTTCTGCGGCGTAGTGGTGGCTTGTTGCACTTAACTATTGATCAACCAACCGATACCGACACCCAGTATCAGCATGAGAGCCAGCTTGATCCGCTCTCGCCGCTTGCGCTTCGCCTTGGTCAAGCGCTCTCCCGCCGTTGCCACGTGCAAACCGAAACCGGTGTGCAGGACCGCATCGCCCTCGAGGGTAACCGCCGGCAGATTCAACTCTGCGTAACGCCTGGAAAGCCCTTTCTCGCCTTCGAACCCTGCAAAGGGTGCGCACAACTGGTACTCCTTGAGTCGACGCAGGCCCGGGTTAAGCGAAAACCCTTGCCACTCGGGCTTATCGGACAGCAAGGGATAACACGGTACCCCGCCAATCACTTCGCGCGCCCCCAGGTGGATATAGGGGCTGTGCACCTGCAAATCGTAAACATAGTTGCGCAACCAGACTTGAAGAATATCCGGGCGCTGCTCCAGTACCACCTTGGAATCCTCGACAAACCCAGGTCGATAAAACGCCCAATCATCCTCGCAATGGAATATATAGGGGGTCTTGACCGACGCGTAGGCCAGGTCGATGGATGCCAACTGCCCAAGCTTCGGGCGATTGATCAAGAAGGTGCAATGTCCGCGCCAATGTTCGGGAATCGCCTGGCGTACGGCTTCGTCACCGGAGTCTTCGGTGATGAAGACTTCGCGTATTGCCGCCGTATTGAACAGATCGAAGCTCTCGAGTGTGCGCCTCAACAAATCGAAGCGACCACAACTGGTCACTACAAGCGTTATGTCGCTTTGATCGGAGAATTGCATTCAAGCCTCGATAATATCATATAGCCATCATCCGTGGCTATTTGGCCACTCTCAAACGCCCAACCTCAGACGCAACCTCTCCAGTAAGCTCAGCGGCGCACGTGGCCGCAGGGGTGGCTGGAGCACTTCGACAATGCGCTGGCCAATCCGGGCGAAACTGAACTGACTGACGGCCAGGTCCTGCCCGTTGCGCGCAATGTCTGCCGCCAGCTGCGGGTCGGCCCGCAAGACAGCGAGTTTTTCCTGCAACTGCGGGATGTCCTTGTAGAACACCACATTGACCATGTCCTTGAAACCAAGCGCCTGGTTTTCCTCGGCGCCCTGATCAAATGCCAGCAGTACGCAACCACAGGCCATGGCCTCGAAATTCTTGATCATGTACTCGCCCATGCCGACGTCGGCACTGACGAAAAAACGAATGCGGTTGAGGGTCGCGCAGTATTCCTCACCAGATTTGGTGCGCGTCACCACCAAAGGTTCAACCCGCGCCAGTTCATCCAGCAATGCCTTGCGGCCGCTGTAGGCCACACTGTTGGTACTGCCGACAAACGCCAGCTCGATGTCGCGTTCGCGCCCTTGCGCCTGCAACAGCGCCTGATCATAGCCCTTTGGCACGAACACGGCGTCAAAGCCTTCCGCGCGCAGGCGCTCAGTGACCATATGCCCGGAACTGATCACCCGCGCCCACGGCAGGCGGCGGTAGTGGGCGCTGAACTTGCCGGTATATTTACAGGGAATGTAGTTCTGGTAGGCGTCGTGCTCAAGGATCACCAGGTTGGGGATCGTGCGGATAAACCCGGCCTGGCGGATTTCCTGCTTGAAGCGCAGGAAGAACACGATGCGATCGTAACGGGTCACATCGACTTCGCGGCGGAAATAACCACGCAGGTTGCGCTGCTCATCGCTGCTCAGCCAACGGATATCACACTCGCAGTGCTCGGCCACGCCCTCGTAAAGACGGTCGAGGATAGCGCGCTGCTCTTTCTGCACCAGAAACAAAACTTTCATGACTTTCCCTTTCACAAACGCCAGAACAACTCATGCCGTCGTACGGCCTTGCGGAAAAATTCGTTCTCACCATACGGCGACCGCGCACGGCCCGCCAACACACGTTGCAACCAGCGTCGCACCCGGCGCTTGAACGGCGGCGCCGGCTGCAGGTCATGCATCATGCCCAGTGCCATGGCCTTGTCGCGCTGCTGTGCCAGCGACAGCGACAGGCTGCACGGCCACAACTGCAGCGCGTCATCGAACAGCGGCGGCAGTGCAATCCCGGCACCCGCGTCACCCATGGGCCAGCGGTCGTTGTCGTGCAGATGATTGGCGTAGCCCAGCACGGTGGTCGGCTGCCACTCCAGGCCTTGCAGGGCCTCGAGCACCGCTTGCTGCGCGCAGATGTGATCCGGGTGCGGGTCGAGGACAGGGTGAGGCAGCACGAGCACTTGCGGACGTGCGGTCAGCAGCAACTGGCGCAGATCAGCCAGCAAATTATTCCAGGTCGGCAAGCCGTCCTGATCCGCCGGCAGCGGGAACGCGTTGAACTGGCGAAACAGGCGGATATCGTCCAGCTCGGCCTCGCGCGAAGCGACAGGCTGATCGGGCGTGGCGCGCATCGCCGGCAATTGCAGGCAGAAATAGCCCAACTGCACGCAATGCGCCTCTGGCACACCGGCCCAACGCGGCACGGCGATGCTGTCCCAGGCGCGCAAACGCCCCTTGATCCGTGCGGCTTCAGCCGGGTCCAGGCCCATCTGCTGATAGTGCTCGGCTTCGATTTCACCCGCTGTGAGGGTCACGATCCATGGGTTCTCGGCCTGGCTGTACAGCCCGAAGGCGGCCAGCTCGGCATCGTCGGCATGCGGCGCGATGACCATCACGCGTTGCGCCGAGTAGTCCGGCGTAGCCCAGGCCCACAGGCGGGGCGCGCCCTGCAGCGTGCAAAAGCGCCCGCGCAGGCGCAGCTCACCGGCCATCAGGGCCGGGGCCAAACCACTCAGATTCAGATAACGCAGGCCATTCACACCGCGTTCGAAGGCTTGCCGGTCGACGCTGTCAGCGCCGTAAATCTCAATCGCCGGGTCGAGAAAACGCCCCAGCCAGCCGCTCTTGACCTTGATGGCCAACACCAGCGTCGCACCAGCTTCCAGCGGCCCATCCACCCGCAGCCGGCCCCCCTCGAAACTAACCCCCGCCACCTCGGCATCCGCCGAAAAACGGTACTGGTAATCTTCGTTGGGCGCATAGAACAAATGGTCGGCAAACCAGGCTTCATGAGCCGCCCAGGCCAGCACACCCAGTACCAGCGGCAGCCACCAGGCGACGCCGACGCCGATCGCCACCAGCAGCACCAGGCCGATCAGCACGCCGATGCGTTTGTTGCGCCGATGGCGCTTGAGCAATTGCTGTTTGCGGCTCATACGGTCAGCACCGGCACGGGGTTGCACCAACGGTCCTTGTATTCCCGGTCGGCCCGCCCGAACGAAAACCGCAGCGGCTTGCCGGCTTCACGGGCGTGCTCCCAGGCACTCTGGGTGTTGAGGAAACTGAGCACACTGCCCGGACTGAAAGCGCGGGTTTGCGGATCGACACCGCCGTTGACGTATTCCACGCTGATCCACTCGGGCGACTCGACCCGATACACCAGCTGGACCGCAATCGGCGCGTCATTGAGGAAAATCACCGAGCCGATCAGCCATTCGCGCAGCAGCTCGATCACCTCGGCCATGTGCTCGGCACCCGTGGCGACAAAGCCCCAGCGCCGCAGAAACAAATCGCAGTAGATCACTGCCAGTTCCTGGCTGGAAAACTCGCTCACCGGCCGCACGACACCACCGGCCTCTTCCAGCAGGCGCAGCTCGCGGCGCTGGTTGTAGCGAAATTTCTTCGACAGTTCCTCGGGCGTGCGGGCCATGGCCAATTGCTCGGCCTGTGGCCTGAGCCCACTGAAACGGCCTTCGTTCAGCGCCGACAGGTAGCGCGCGCGGTGGCGCAAGGGGGCCTGGGTATCAGGCGCGGCAGGCAGGATCAGCTCGGCGTTGCCGAGGTCGAACAGGCCCTTTTTGCCGCGCTGTTTGAGCACGTCCTTGGACAAGGCCAGGTCGCGCCCCCACGTGGCGATGCACGCCTGCATTTTGCCGCCCTGCTCCCAGGCCAAATAGCGCACCGGGATGTCAGCCAGGCCGGCCAGGCGTTCGATCACCTGCGGATGAGTGGCGACACTGCCGCCAAAACGCTGCCAGGCGTCGCTGTAGACAGGCGCGTCGACGACGGACCAGCCCCGCTCGCGCCAGCCTTGGAATCGATTGAGCATCAGGCCCCCGCGGTCAGTTCAATAACGTGCGGCAGTTGCCAGAAGGTAGCGCGTACCGCCTGATCCGAGAAACGCTCGCGCAGACGCTCCAGCATCATCTCGGCGCACTGCCGTTGCTGGTGTTGATCCATCGCCGCCAGGTGCCGCAGCCCCTGCGCGAGGTGTTCGGCATCGCCGAAGGGAAACAGGATCCCGACCCCCTCGACCACTTCCTTCGCCCCGCCACAGGCCGTGGCCAGCAACGGTACGCCGGCCGCCATGGCCTCCAGCAGTACCATCCCGAAGGGTTCGTGATCGGAGCTCAGCGCAAACACATCGAATGCGCGGAAATACCGGCGCGCATCCGGCACTTGGCCGAGGAACAGCACCTTGTCGGCAATCCCCAGCTCCCGGGCGAGTTCCTTGAGGTCTTGCTCCAGGCGCCCGCTGCCGAGGATCGCCAGGCGGCTTTCGCCGGGCAAGTGCGCCAGTGCCAGGGCAAAGCCCTTGAGCAGCGTGGCCTGGTCCTTGTCCGGGTGCAGGCGACCGACATTGCCGATCACCCATTCGTCCGGCGACAACCCCAGCGCATCACGGGCCTCATGCACCGGCACCTGAATAGCCTGCAAGGCGTCGACATCGATACGGTTGTACAAAGTCTGGATACGTGCGGCAGGCCAGGCTGGCAGGCAGCGGCGCATGTCGTCACGCACGGCGTCGGACACCCCGAGCAGGCTCAGGCGCTTGCGGAAAAACCCGGCAAACAGCTTGCGGCTGCGACGCTGGTAGTCACCAAAGGCGTGATGCACGCCAATCACCGGCAGCCGCGTCGCCAGCAAGGCCACGTAGATCGGCTTGAAACGGTGGGCAATACAGAAACTGAAACTGCGCGAGGCGGCAATCTTGCGCAACTGCGCAATGGCCGCCAGCTTCAGGCCGCGCACGGCCTTGGAGCTGAACTCCATGAACAACACTTCATCGCTGGCACACCCGGCGGCCACCTCGGGGTCGGCGACCCCGGTGAGGAACACCGTGGTCACCTTGTAGCCAGAGCCTGCGAACAGACTGGCGTACTGCCGGGCGCAGTCCAGGAACGGCCCGTCATAGCCGTGGCAGAACTGCAGGACGTGGCGTTCAGCCGAGCGCGTCATAAGGGTCCACGCCGTCTTTGACGACCAGGATGTCTTCCATGATCAGGTACTGCAGGTCCGAGCCGAAGAACATGTTCAACGCGTCGGTCGGCGAGCAGATCATCGCTTCGCCACGACGGTTGAGCGAGGTGTTCAGCGATACGCCGTTACCGGTCAGTACTTCCAGCTCTTTCATCATGTCGTAGTAGCGCGGGTTGTACTCGCGCTTGAGCACCTGGGCACGGGAGGTGCCATCTTCATGGACCACTTCGGGCACGCGGGTCTTCCACTCTTCCGCCACTTCAAAGGTGAAGGTCATGAACGGCGCAGGGTGATCGACCTTGATCATCTGCGGAGCCACGGTGTCGAGCATCGACGGGCAGAAAGGCCTCCAGCGCTCGCGGAACTTGATCTGGTGGTTGATGCGGTCCGCCACGCCGGTGGCGCTTGGGCAGCCGATGATCGAACGACCACCGAGGGCACGCGGGCCGAACTCCATGCGGCCCTGGAACCAGGCCACCGGGTTGCCGTCGACCATGATCTTGGCGATGCGCTGCGGCATGTTCTCGATCTTGCGCCAGTTCGGCTTGCTCTCGTGCCTGGCGCACGCAGCGATCACGTCTTCGTTGCTGTAGGACGGGCCGAGGTAGACGTGTTCCATCTTCTCCACCGGTACACCACGGGCGTGGGACACGTAGGCCGCCGCACCGACGGCAGTGCCGGCATCGCCCGACGCCGGCTGCACGAACAGCTCCTTGACGTCGTCACGGGCAATGATCTTCTGGTTCAGCTTGACGTTCAGCGCACAGCCGCCGGCGAAGGCCAGCTTGCCGGTGTCTTTGAGGATGTCGCCCAGGTAGTGGTCGATCATCTGCAGGGCCAGCTTCTCGAACAGTGCCTGCATGCTCGCGGCGTAGTGGATGTACGGCTCGTCGGCGATGTCGCCTTCGCGCTTGGGACCCAGCCACTCGATCAGTTTCGGCGAGAAGTAGAAGCCCTTGCCCTTCTCTTTATAGCGGCGCAGGCCGATGACGTTGGCGTAGTCGGTGTTGATCACCAGCTCGCCGTTCTCGAAGGAGGCCAGGCGCGAGAAATCGTACTTGCTGGCGTCGCCATACGGCGCCATGCCCATGACCTTGAACTCGCCGTCGAGCATCTCGAAACCAAGGAACTCGGTGATCGCGCCGTACAGGCCGCCGAGGGAGTCCGGATCGTAGAATTCCTTGATCTTGTGGATCTTGCCGTTTTCACCGTAGCCGAAGAAGGTGGTGGCGTACTCGCCCTTGCCGTCGATCCCGAGGATCGCGGTCTTCTCCTGAAAGCCCGAGCAGTGGTAGGCGCTGGAGGCGTGGGCCAGGTGGTGTTCAACCGGTTCGATCTTGATTTTCTTCGGATCGAAGCCCAGTTGCTCCAGGCACCAGACGATCTTGTTGCGATAGCGCTTGTAGCGACGGTTGCCCATCAGGATCGCGTCGAGCGCGCGATCCGGGGCATACCAGTAACGCTTGGCATAGTGCCAGCGCGCCTCGCCGAACAGGCTGATCGGGGCGAACGGGATCGCCACCACATCAACGTCGGAAGGCTTGATGCCGGCCTGTTCCAGGCAGAACTTCGCCGATTCGTAGGGCATGCGGTTCTTTGCATGTTTGTCGCGTACGAAGCGCTCTTCTTCGGCGGCCGCGATCAGCTTGCCGTCGATATACAAGGCTGCGGAAGGATCATGGCTAAGGGCGCCGGACAGGCCAAGAATCGTCAATGCCACAGGGGTCTAGCCTCTTTTAGTCTGCATGCAGGCGGGTTGCGCCTGAAAAAAGTGTGTTTCCCACCTGGGCAGGAAACAGCTAAAGGGCGGGATTATAGCTCAAAAGCAGTGGGAAGCTGTTAGCGGCGAGCGGCAAGAGGGACTAGCGGAAGATCTCGATGCTGCCGTCCTTGTTCTGGCGGTAGATCGTATAGGGCAGCACCAACGTGTCCAGTACGCCGGAGGCGACGAAATCGATGGTGAAGACCGGGAAGGCATTGCCGGCGGCGTCGGACACGCTTTGATCCTTGAGGCTTTTTTCAGGCCTGGGCTCGCCATTGAGCGAACAAAATCCGTAGATCACCCCGCTGTAGATGCGCGGAACGTTCTCGCAGTGGCTGCGCGAATCCTTGAGGTTCTGGCTGGCCACGGCGTCCGGGCGGAACACGGTGTTGATCGTTCCGCAACCGGCCAGCGCCAGCACCGCTGCCAGGCACGCGACTATCGACGTACTCCTCACGTACAACTCCTTTTGACCCATCGGCCATTGTCATGGGCGGGGCTGACCACGCTAACATCGGGCCGTGTGTGAGCCCAGCGCCAACGCGCCGACGGATTCCGTAGGCCGATTCCTAAATGAAATAAATCGCCCGAGTCACTAAACTCGCGCCCTTTTGCGCGTTTACACCCTAAGCGCCACGGATTCCGGCTGAACCATGACCCCGCTCACTCGCTTCACCCTGTTGCTGCCCGGCCTGCTCGCCCTGTGTGACACCGTCCGTGCAGACGACACTGCCCTGATCCTCGACCCCAGCGTCGTCACCGGTTCACGCAGCGCCAGCCCGACGTTCGACCTGCCGTACTCGGTGGACGGCATCAGCCGCGAGCAGATCAGCGACGGGCAATTGGGCATCAATGCCTCTGAAGCCCTGTCCCGCGTGCCTGGCCTGGTGGTGCAAAACCGCCAGAACTATGCGCAGGACCTGCAGATTTCTTCCCGCGGCTTCGGCGCGCGCTCGGCGTTCGGCGTGCGTGGCATCAAGCTGATTGCCGACGGCATTCCCGCCAGCACCCCGGACGGCCAGGGCCAGGCCGCAACCTTCAACCTCGACACCGCCGAACGCATCGAAGTGCTGCGCGGGCCTGCCGCCACGCTGTATGGCAGCAACGCCGGCGGCGTGATCCAGATGTTTTCCCGCGACGGTGAAGGCCCGCCGCGCATCGGCGCCGAAACCCTGGTGGGCAGCGACGGCCTGAACAAAAACCACTTGAGCGCCGAAGGCGCCGCCAATGGTGCGGGCTTCGTCCTCGACGCCTCGCGCATGGACACCAACGGTTATCGCGACCACAGCAGCGCGCGCCGCGACCAGACCTTCGCCAAGCTCAATTTCCAGCCCGATGACGACAGCAAGCTGGCGCTGATCTACAGCAGCCTGGAGCAGAACGGGACGCAGGACCCGCTGGGGCAGAAATGGCAGGCGTATAAGGCAGACCCTCGCTCCGTGGACCCCGCCGCGTTGCAGTACAACACGCGCAAAAGCATCGATCATCAGCAATTGGGGATGAATTACGAGCGCTACATCGGCGATGCGACGTTGCAGGTGAATGCGTATACGGGGCGCAGGAGTGTGATTCAGTATCTGTCGATCCCCAAAGGCACCCCGTCCAACGAACGCGGCGGCGGCGTGGTGCAATTCGACCGCAAGTTCTACGGCGGCAGCGTACGCTGGATGCAGCCCATCGACAGCGCGCCGGGTGAGCTGACGATCATCACCGGGCTGGACTTCGACCAGAGCGAAGACAGCCGCCACGGCTACCAGAACTACAGCGGCACCACCCTTGGCGTAAAGGGCCAGCTACGCCGCGATGAAATCGACACGGCGCGCAGCCTCGATCCCTACCTCCAGGCCAACTGGGCTCTCGACCGCTGGACCCTGCAAGCCGGCATCCGCCACAGCACCATGCAACTGGACGTCGACGATCAATTCCTGAGCAATGGCGACGCCAGCGGCAGCAAGACCTACCAGAAAAACACCCCGTCGATGAGCGTGATGTACGCGTTCACGCCCGAGTTGCACGGCTACGTCAGTGCAGGCAAAGGTTTCGAAACCCCTACCCAGGCAGAATTGGCCTACGCGCCAGGTAATGTCGAGGGCTTCAACTTCGGCCTGAAACCGTCCGAAAGTACCCAATATGAAGTGGGCCTGAAGGCCCAACTGAACGACACGCGGATCAACGCGGCGGTGTTCCAAATCACCACCGAGGACGAACTGGTAGTCGACCAGTCCCTGGGCGGGCGCACCAGCTACCAGAACGCCGGCCGCACCCTGCGGCGCGGTTTCGAACTGGGCATCGAAAGCCAGTTGGCCGAACACTGGAGCACCAGCCTTGCCTACACCCGCCTGCAAGCCACCTATGACAGCGACTTCATCGGCGGCGGCAAGCCCGTCGACAAAGGCAACTACCTCCCCGGCGTGCCGCAAACCACCCTGTTCGCCGAACTGAACTGGAAGCCACGGGACTGGGTCAGCACTGCCATCGAAGGCATGTACCGCAGCAAGGTCTACGTCGAAGACACCAACCAGCAACACGTCGCACCCGGCTACAGCGTGTTCAACTGGCGCGCCCGTTTCGAGCAGAAAGTCGAGCACTGGACCTTCCACCAGACCCTGCGCCTGGATAACCTGCTCGACCGCCAGTACGTCGGCTCGGTGATCGTCGGCGACGGCAATGGCCGCTACTACGAAGCAGCGCCCGGACGCTCCTGGTATGCGGGAGCCGGCGCGCAGTACCAGTTCTGATGCGCCCACCGAACTCAAGCAGCCTGCCCGCTGCGCCGAAAGCGTTTGCACGCCTTTTTCAGCAAGCAATGCCCATGAAGCGCATCGCGTCACGTGTGGGAAACGGCAACTATAAAACCCACATTATCCGGGTCAAGGCTGAATAACCCCGGCTAGCTGCGCTCCAGCACACGGCGACTGGCAAAGCTGAAGGTCAGCACCACAAAAATCAGCACGCCGGTCGCCACCTGCTGCCAGTAGAAATTCCAGCCGATCAGCAGCAGGCCGTTGGCGATCACGTTGATAAACAGCACCCCCAGCAAGGTGCCGGGGATATTCGCCCGGCCCTGTCGGCTCAACGTCGTGCCGATGAACACCGCGCCAATCGCATTGAGCAAAAACGCATTGCCGGACAGCGGCACGTAGGCGCTGACCGTCGAGCTGAGCAACACCCCCGCCACCCCGCAGGCCAACGCGGTGGCCAGCGCCACGACGGTCACGATGCGCCGCACCGACAACCCCGAGTAATACGCCAGCAGCGGCTGGGTGCCCTGGGCCAACAACTCACGGCCCAGGCGCCCGCGCGCAAGTGCCAGGCCGTAGAACAGTGCCAGCCCAAGGACGATCAGCAGCGGGATCAGGCCGGTCAGTTCGGGCTTCACGCCCTGGGCGATATAGATCGGCTGACCGCCGTCCGACAGCAACTGCTGGGCGCTGGTGCCAATAAACAACGTCCCCAGGGTCGCCAGGAAAGGGCTGATGCGCAGCCCGGCGATCAAGCCGGCATTGAACACCCCGACCAGCAACGCAGCGACCAGCGCCCCCGTGGCAGCTACCGCCCAGCCATGCCCACCATTGAGCAGCACGACGAAGCTGAAACTGGCGAAATCCAGCGCGGTGCCCACCGACAGGTCGATACCGCCGGCGGCCACGGCGTAAGTCATGCCGATGGCGACAATCGCCAGCAACACGAAGTTGTTCAGCAGCAGGCTGTGCAGGTTGCCGGCGCTCAGGAACCCTGGCGCCTGCACGGCGAACACCGCGACGATCAGCGCAAACACCAGCGGCAAGGTCAGCGGCAACAAGGCGCGCAGGTTCATGGGTGGACTCCTCGGTTCAAGGCGCTGGAGGCGGCGACCACCAGCAAGATCAACACGCCTTGCACACCATTGACCCAGAAGCTCGACACGTTGAGCAACTGGAAGCCATTGATCAGAAAACCGATCAACAGCGCAGCGAGCAAGGTGCCCGGGATACTCGCCACCAGTCGCCTGGAAAACACCACGCCAAGAAAAGCGATCGCCACCACCGACAGCAACATGTCGCCGGAACCGGTGGTACTGCCGCTGAAAAAAGCCGCCGAACACAGCGCGGCCACCGCGGCGCACAACCCCGACAGCAGGTAGCTCGAGAGCACGTAGGCCGGCACCCGGATCCCGGCTGCCTGCGCCGCCTGTGGGTATTCGCCGACCGCATGCAGGCGCAGCCCGTAGGCCGAATGCTGGATCAGCAAGGTCAGCACGCCCGCCGTCACCAGCAGCACCCACGCCAGTGCCGGCACCGCCAGCCAGGTGCCGCCGCTGAGCAGGTCGAGCAGCGGCGAGTCGGTAGAGACCACGGTGTTTTCCGTCAGCACCAGCTCCAACCCGGCCAGTACGTTCATGCTCGCCAGCGTCGCCAGCAACGGTGGCAAGCGCAGCAGCACCACCGCCAGGCCGTTCAGCACGCCGACCGCCAGGCCACAGCCCAGGGTCAACAGCACGCTGAGCCAAAGCTCCAGGCAGGCATTGTTGAGCCGGCTGAACACCGCCGCGCACAGCCCGAGATTGGCCGCCAACGACAGGTCGAGTCCGCCGGCCACCACATTCGAGCCGCCGCCGATAATCACGCAGGTCAGCCCGAAGGCCAGCACGCCGAGGATCGCCGACTGGCTGAACACATTGGCCAGGTTACCCACCGACAAAAAATTCGGTGCGGCCACGGCAAACCCCACCAGGATCGCCAGGAACACCCCTACCGAACCCCGGCGCAGCACCAGCACCCACACGCGTTGCGAGAACCCAGGCGTCACGACATCAAGCATGTTCGACCTCCCGCGCCGGCAGCGCTGCAGCGGGCACGGCCCCCGTCGCACAGGCCAGCAACTGATCGCTGTCAGCCTCGCCGGCATGGAATTCACCGGCGATCTCACCGCGATGCAGCACCACAATCCGATCACTGATACCGAGCAATTCCGGCAAGTCCGAAGACAGCACCAGCACCGCCGCGCCCGCTTCCACCAGACGTCCGATCAAGCGATAGATCTCCACTTTGGCGCCCACATCCACACCCACGCAGGGCTCATCCAGCAGGTACACGGCCGAGCGCCGACTCAGCCATTTACCCAACGCGACTTTTTGCTGGTTGCCGCCGCTCAGTTGGCTGACCGCCGCGTGTGGGCCGGGCGCCTTGATCGCCAGTTCATCGATCAAGCGCACGCTCTCCGCGTGCTCCTGGTGCCGACTCAACAGCCCCCAGCGACTGAACCTTCCCAGCCCCGCCAGCGTGAGGTTTTCCAGCACCGACAGCAGCGGCGAAATGCCCTGGCTCCGCCGCTCTTCCGGCACCAGGGCGATGCCCGCTGCAATCGCCTGGCCCGGCGAGCGCAGGCGCAACAGGCGCCCGTCCAGGTGCACGCTGCCGCTGTCGGCGCGCTCCACGCCGAACAAGGTCTTGAACAACTCTTTGGCACCTGAGCCGACCAGCCCGGTCAGCCCGAGGATTTCTCCGCGGCGCACCTGCAGGTCAATCTGCCGATAACGCCGCGCCAGGCTCAGCCCGCGCACCTGCAACAACGGCGGGCCCAATTCGACCTTGGCCTTGGGGTACATCTCCTGCACCTCGCGGTTGACCATCAGCCGCGCAATCTCGGCGCTGGAGGTGTGTCGTGGCTGCACCACCGCCACGTCGCGGCCATTGCGCAACACGGTGACTTCATCGCACAGGCTGTCGATTTCCTGCAGGTAATGGGAGATGTACAGAATCGACAACCCCTGGTCACGCAGACGCTTGACGATGCGCAGCAACTGGTCGACTTCACGCTTGACCAACGCCACGCTGGGCTCGTCGAATACGAGGATTTTCGGCTGGCGGATCAACGCCCGGGTAATTTGCAGCACTTGGCGCTCGGCGCTGTTCAGTTCGCCGACCAAGGCGCCGGCCGGCAGTTGCAGATCAAAATATTCGGCCAGCAAGCGTTCGGCCTCACGCTGCTGTCGGCGCCGATCCACGAACGGCCCGCGGCGCAATTCATGGCCGAAAAACAGCGCCTCGCCGACAGTGAAACTGGCCGGCAGCAGGCGCTCCTGATGGATGAACTGCACGCCCAGCGCATCCACCTGGCGCGGCGACAAGGAGGCATAGGATTGGCCGTCGATACTGATCTGTCCCGCATCAGCCTTGTGAAGGCCGGCAAGGATCTTGATCAAGGTCGACTTGCCCGCGCCGTTCTCGCCCACCAGCCCGTGAATGCTGCCACGCTCGACCTTCAGGCTCGCATCATCCAGCGCCTGGGTGGCACCGAAGCGTTTGCGCAAGTGCTGCAGGTGCAATGCCGCCATCAGTCACCCCGCAATTGCTGGACCTGCGCCAGGTTGGCGGCGGTGGTCAGCAGCGTGGGCACATGGGTTTCCTTGGGCAGGTCACGTTGGCCGGCCAGGTAACGCGCCACGTTCTGCACGGCGGTCTTGCCGATCAGCGCCGGCTGCTGCGCCACCACCGCGCCCACCGGCGAGTTCGCCTGGCCGAGCAGCGCCAGCACTTCGGGGGTGCCGTCGACGCCGTAGGTCTTGATCTCGGTGCGCTTGGCATCGATCAATGCCTTGCTCGCGCCCAGTTGCGGGATGTCCCACGCCGACCAGATCGCCGAGACGCTGCCCGCCGGGTATTTGTTGAGCAGTGCCGACACTTGGGAATAGGCGTCCTGCACGGTATTGGGGATCACATCGCGCAGTTCCGGCTGGATGATCTCCAGCTGTGGGTAATCCTTGAGCGCCAGCTTCAACTGGTCATAACGGATCGCGCACACCGGCACGCCGTAGAAACCATTGAACACCAGGATCTTGCCCTTGCCGCCAGCGTCCTTGATCAACTGATCGGCCAGCGCCTTGCCGGTGGCGACGTTGTCCGAGGTGGTGTTGTTGAGGCTGTATTGCGAGGGCGCATCGATGGTGAACAGCGGGATGCCGGCCTTGCTGATGCGCTTGAGCCAGGGGTCGATCACGCTGAGGGTACCGAGGGTCTGGATCACCGCGTCCGGCTTCTGGGTGACCACGGTCTGCAGCTGCGTCACCAGGTTTTTGTCGTTACGCCCGGCATCCAGGGTGATCGGTGTACCGCCCAGGCGCTTGATCTCATCGACCTGCGCCTGGAACGCCTTGATATCGAAATAGTGACTGGTGCCGGTCATGCTCACCGCAATGCGCTTGCCGGCCAGGGACGGCACGGCATCATCACCTTCTGCAGCATGGGCCACGCCACTCAGCAGCAGGACGGCGCCAAGGTAGATTAAACGGGAAAGCGAGGAAAGGCTGGAAGGCATACAGGGCTCCGCTGCAAACGGTGAAAGGGTTCACCAGGTGCTATTGCAGAGCCCGTGCCAGGATTTTTAATGAGTTAAATCAGCAAGATAAAAACCCAAAGCGAAAGTGTGATGTCGTTCTTGAACACAACTGCCCAATCGCTGTTGCCCACGCAACACCTGCCACGGGGTGTTCGCCCCCAGCTTGCGCATTTCGACTAAAGCGCCTGCGTTGACACGCTGGAATCGCAAGCATAGAACCTGGCGCAAAGGGACTGGGGGATCCCGGTCGGCGCTCTAGCCTCGGTGAGTTTCATCGGGGCTTTTCGCTTGCTGGAATGCGGAATTGCCTGAAACGAATTTTATCTGCCCCCCCATGCGAATGTGGGAGCGGGCTTGCCCGCGAAGGCGACCTGACAGTCGACCAGCATGTTGGATCAGACTGAGTACCTATCCCTTTCTGCGGCAACGGCGGCTACGGGTGCCGCTCTTGCAGCGGGTCACTTTCGAGAAGCGCGAAAGCAACCAAAGCGCTCTTGCCCCTACGCTCGGTGTGCCCGTCATCCGACATGGATTTGGCGGGCCGCCCTCGCCGGCAAGCCGGCGCCTACAGTTTGGGCAGTCGCTGATCGATCAGTTGGTACAACGCGCTGCTCTGCGGCCAGTTGCGCATGAACCGCGCGCGGTCCCTGGAATACGCCGGGGTGAAGCTCGCGATTGAGCTGTGTTGGCACATGGCGTCGAGGTCGATCAGCGACCAGCGGTCCTTGTCCCAGAACAGGTTATGACCCTTGAAGTCACCATGGCTGATGCGTTCGCGGATCAGCTCGGCGAACAGCTGATCCAGCGCCTGCAGTTCGTTTTCCGGCGCCTCGCCGTTTTCAACGTACGGCGCGAAGCGCTCGATGATGTCCGGACCCGGCAGGTATTCGGTGACCAGGTATGCGCGGCTGCGCAGCCAGAGAAAACGCTTTTCCAGCACGGCCAGCGGCTTGGGCGTGGCGATGCCGAGGAAGGCCAGGCGGTTGCCTTCGCGCCAGGAATGCCAGGCGCGACTGGGGCGCCAGAAGCGCTTGAGCCAGTGGGCAAAACCCTTGATGTTGTAGCGCTTGATCACCAGCGGCCGACCGGCCACCTCGACCTTGGCCACGCTGGCGGCCCCGCCGGTCTTGTACAGGTGGCCCTGGTCGAGCAATGCATCCGCCTGCTCCAGTACCGAGAGCATCGCCGGCTCTTCCTCGCGACGAATCGCGCGCAAGGCGAAGGCCCCTCGCACCACGCTGAACAGCGTGCATTCGCGGCCGACCTTGTGCAGAAAGTCTTTCAGGCGCCAGGCACTGACCTTGCGCACCTGTTTCTCCAAGGCTTCCAGCGGCAGGGCGTGCTCGCTGTTGCCCAGCAGGTAGTACACCAGCAGTTCTTCGGTAAACGGCTCGAGATTTTTTGGCAACTGGGCGAAAAACACCCCGAGGTTTTCCAGCACACGGTTTCGTGACAGCGGCTTACCGGCTTCTTCGACGCGAATCCCGGCGCCATCGATCAGGTACAGCTTGCCGTCCTGGCGCAGCAGGTTGTCCAGGTGCAGGTCTTCCTGCCACAGCCCTTTGGCGTGCATCTGCGCGACCGCACCCAGCGCCTCGGCCAGCACCGCTGTCTGCTCGTCGGCCAACGGCGGCAGGCCTTCGACGGCGTGCCAGGCATCAGCCAGACTCTCAGCGCCCTCGATAAATTCGAACAGCAGCCAACCGCCCTCGCCTTCCTGCAAGCCATCGGCGAGCAGCAACGGGGTGGTCAGGCCTTGCTCGGCGAGCAGCCGCACGCCGCGCAGCTCACGCTGAAAATGCCGCGCCGCCTTGCTACCCACCAACAACTTGGCCAGCACCGGACGCCCGCGCCACACCGCCGCGCCCACGTAGCGCTCGCCTGGCAACACGCGCAACAGGCTCAGCAGTTGCAACTGGCCGGGGCCGGCGGCATCGGCAAGATCCAGAGTGAGGGGCAGGCTCGGTGTGCGGCCGGCGTTTTTCAGCTCGGACAGACGCATCAGCGGTTCTCCTTGTGGCTACGCCGTTTCGTCAGGCGCTGCAGCCAGGTGCCGACCAATGCACTGCCCTCAGGTTGATCGAGGTAGGCCGCCAGCAAACGGCGCACCTGCGCATCCGACCATTGCGGCGCACGGCGCAACAACGGCTCCAGGTCCTTGACCCGGTCACGCCAGCCGAACAGCAGCGGGCGGGTTTTCTCCAGATCGATCAACTGCGCGGCATAACCGTCACCGGTGGCCTGCAGGAAAATATGCTTGGGGTAGAAACAGCCATGCACCTGGCCAACGCTGTGCAGCCGGCGCGCCAACAGGCCGCAGGCCAACAGGATCGCGTGGTGCTGGGCGTCGCTCAGGTGCGCCCACTGCTCCAGCAGCGAGTCCAGGTCATTCCAGCCGTCCAGGGCGCGGGTCAGCAGCATCGCGCGGTGTTCGCCGGCGACCTTGCGCTCGCCATAGAACGCCGCCTGCAACGCCGGGATACCGAGCTTGCGGTAACGGCTGATATTGCGAAATTCGCGCGAGAAACTGGGCTCGCCCAACGGCCGGTGCAAGCTGCGCGTGAGGTAGTTGCTCTGGCGCTTGAGGTAATAGCCGTGGCCGTCCAGCTCCAGGCGAAACACACTGCTCCAGCCGCCACGGCTGGTGTTCGGCTCGTCCACCGCGTCCAGTTGCTTGGCCCACAGCGCGTCGAATGTCGCGAGGCCGTGGCGCTCCAACAGGGCGCGGTCTTCGGCCGCCAGGAAATCACTCATTCGCGTCCCTCGAAAAACTTCACCACGTGGCGAATACGCTGTTTGTCCGATGCACTCAGGTGCCGGCGCTGACGGTACTGCATGTAGAAACGCAGGCGCTGGGTGGCTGACAGGTGATACTTGGCCACCTTGTCCAGGCACGCCAGGTCCTTGGTGATGCGGTACTTGAGCCAGAAGCCGCGCCAGAAATCGCCATTGGGGCAGTCGATCAGGTACAGGGTCGACTGGTCGTCGATCAGCAGGTTGCGCCACTTCAAATCGTTATGGGTAAACCGATGGTCGTGCATGGTTCGCGTGTATTCAGCGAGCTGGCGGCTGACCGCGTCGACCCATTTGGGGTCGCGCAGGCGCGCATCGTTACGCTCGGCCAGCACCGAGAGGTCTTCGGTCCTCGGCAATTCGCGGGTGATCATCGCCCCACGGTCGTAGGCCAGCCCCTTGCGCGCGAGGCCCCAGGCGACCACGTCGGCGGTGGGGATGCCCCACTTGGCGAAGCGCTTGAGGTTCTGCCATTCGGACTTCACGCGCGGCTTGCCCAGGTAGCGCCGCAAACCCTTGCCGGCGCCGGTGTAGCGCTTGACGTAGTAATTGACCCCGCCGCGCTCCACGCGGATCACTTCCGACAAGGGATCGCGGGTCAGGCGTTCGCCTTGCAGGGCGAACACCGCGTCGAGGCTTCCAAAATCATCCGCCAGGTGGGCGTAGGCAGGTTCCAGGTTCCAACCCGCCATCAGATCGCATCCCCATAACGTTGCTTGCGCGCGTACAGCTTGTCGGCCTTACGCTGCATCAGGCTCAACGATGCCGATTGCTCCGCCAGGATCTGGCGCAGCGGCTGGCGGAAGTAGCCCTTGAGGAAGCGCAGTTTGTCGCGGCGCGTCAGGCCGATGTCCAGCGCCGAGTAGTACAGCGCGGACAAGTCCTTGTCGCGCCAGCGCAGCGGCAGATGGGCACGCAACTGGGCGCGGTGCAGGTCGATCACCGAGAGCTTGATGTTGTTCGCGTCGATGGGCCTGGAAGTGTCCAGCAAGAAGTGGCAGAGGTAGCAGTCACGGTGATTGACGCCACCACGGTGCATGTCGCCCACCATGCGTGCCAGTTCGTGTGTGAGCGCATGGCGCAGCGCGGGGGCAGGCGGTTCGGCGACCCAGTTGATGCTGAGGTCTTCGAGGCTGAGGGTCGGCGCCAGTTCTTCGGTGATGATGAACGAGTGCTGGTCCGCCGGGTTGCTGCCCTTTTCACCGAAGGCCACGCCGGTCATGGTCGGCACGCCGAGTTCCTGCAAGCGATGAATCGCCGCCCACTCAAGGCCGGCGCCGAGCACCGGAAGCTTGGCGGTGATCAGGTTCTTGAAGATTTCACCCCAGCCGATACCCCGGTGGATTTTGACGAAATACGGACGGCCCTCCACCTCTGTGCGCAAGGTGCGACGTGCCGCCAGTTCACGGAATACCTGGCCTTGCAGTTGCTCGACTTCGGCGAAGGCATCGCGCCCGGCCCATAAAGTCTTGAACGGTTCGGCAAGAATCAACTTCATCGTTTTGGCTCCGCCAGAATCACATCCGCAGCGTGCTGCGGCATGCTGTAGAGGTCGGCCGTCTCGGCGAAGGCCAACCCATTGCGGCCCCAGGCCGCGCGCTGTGCAGTGTCGGTGAGCATGCGAGCCAGGTACTGGTTGAGCTGGCTCTGTTCGAACGGCTCATCCAGCACCAGGCCACTGTCGGCTTCGGCGATGTAGTGGGCGTAACCACACACGGCCGAGACCAGCACCGGCAACCCGGCCACCAGGGCTTCGAGCAATACGGTGCCGGTGTTTTCGTTGTACGCCGGGTGGATCAACACATCGGCGCCCAGCAGGAAACGCGGGATATCACTGCGGCCCTTGAGGAACTGCACATTGTCGCCCAGGCCCAGGGTCGCGCTTTGCAGCTGGAATACCTTGGGGTCGTCCTGGCCGATTACAAACAGGCGCGTGCGTTTTTTCAGTTCCGTCGGCAGCGCGGCCACGGCTTTCAAGCTGCGATCGACGCCTTTGGTCTTGAAGCCGGAGCCGATTTGCACCAGCAGCAAATCGTCGTCGGCCAGGTTGAATTCCTGGCGGAAACCCTGGCGAATCTCGGCCGCATTCGGCGGCGCGCGACGGTCCTGGGCAATGCCTGGCGGCAGCAGGTGAAAGCGTTGCAGCGGCGTGTCGTAATGCTTGATGAACAACGGCTGCTGCACTTCGGAGATCATCAGGATCTCGGTCTTGGCATCCTTGGCGAACACCGCGCGCTCGTACTCGGCAAAGTGGCGATAGCGACCAAAATTGCGGTACAGCGAATGGCGCAGGTTTTGCGCCTTGTCTTCGAAGCAGCCATCGGCGGCGTAGTACACGTCCAGGCCAGGCATCTTGTTGAATCCGATCAGGCGGTCGACCGGGCGCTTGGCCAGGTCCTCGGCCATCCAGGCGCTGAGTTTTTCGTTGCGCCGATGGTTGAAGAATGCCTTGACCGGCGCCACCAGCACTTCGAAGCCCGGCGGGATGTCACCTTCCCAGATCAGCGTGTAGACACGAATCTGATGGCCGCGCTGCTGGCACTCCAGGGCGATGCGCATGAAGTCACGCTGCAGGCCGCCGAAGGGGAAGTATTTGTACAGAACAAAAGCCAGTTGCATCAGTGCAGTTCCTCAGCCAGTAACAACGTGCTCAGCCGGCTCGCCACACGCTCAGGGTTCAGGCGCGTGAAGCACAGGGGCGACTCGCGCTTGATGTCGAACCGACGCAGGTCATCCGCCGTCGGTTGATAGGTACAGTTCTTTTGCAGGCACGGTGCGCATGACCAATCGCTGGCCAGGTGAATCTGGCCCTTGCCGTAGGCGCCGGTCAGGCCGGGATTGGTCGGGCCGAACAGGGAAATGGTCGGCACATCCAGCGCCGCCGCCAAGTGGCCAAGGCCGGTGTCCACCGCCACACAGGCGCGGGCACCGGCCAATACGCGGGCGACGCCGGCCAGGTTCAACTTGGGCAGGACCTCGGCATTCGGCAGGCCCTGGGCCAGGCGCTCGGCCCGGGCCTTTTCGACCGGGTTGCCCCACGGCAACTTCACGTCCACCCCCAGGCGGCCCATGCGTTCGGCCAGCTCGCGCCAGTAGGCTTCGGGCCAGTGCTTGGTGTCCCAGGTGGTGCCGTGCAGCAGCAGCACGAAGGGCTTTTTCGGCGGCAGGCCGAGCAACTTGTCGACGCTCAGGCCATAGTCGCCCAGGCCTTTGGGCAAGTCATAACCGAGTGCCACGGCAAACAGCTGGCGCAAACGCTCCACCGCATGCTGCCCACGGGCCACGGCCAGGCGGCGCGAATAGAAGCGCGCGGCGATTGGCTCACGGGCCGACTGCTGGTCAAAACCCGCCACCGGGGCCCGCACGTAACGGGTCAACCAGGCACTTTTGAGCAGACCCTGGGCATCGATTACCAGGTCATATTTGGTCGACTGAATGCGCTGCTTGAAGCGTCGCCACTCGCCACTCTTGAAGGTCTGCCAAAGGTTCTTGCGCCAGCGGCGGATCGCCACCGGGATCACCTTGTCCACCGCCGGGTGCCAGGTGGGGATTTCGGCAAAGCCTTCTTCCACCACCCAGTCGAATTGAATGCCCGGGATCGCCCGCGCGGCGTCGGTAAGTGCCGGCAACGCGTGGATCACGTCGCCCAGGGATGAGGTCTTGATTACCAGTACGCGCAAACTATCGGACCTCGACCGCAGAGCCCTGCAACCGCTGCAAGGCTTCGTTCACCGGCTGCGGCAGCAATTGGCGCATGCAGTTGTAATGGCCGAAACGGCAGGTGCGATCAAAACAGGGGCTGCAATCGAGTCCCAGGCGCACCACTTCGACCTGGTCGGCCAACGGCGGAGTGAAGCCCGGCGAGGTGGAGCCGTAGACCGCCACCAGCGGGCGGTTCAGTGCAGCCGCCACGTGCATCAGGCCGGAGTCGTTGGACACCACCGAGTCGGCGCAGGACAGCAAGTCGATGGCCTCGGCCAGTGACGTATCGCCACTGAGGTTCACGGCTTCTTCGCGCAGGCCGGGAATCAGGCGCTGGCGAATGTCCTCGCCGACCGGGTGATCCTTTTTCGATCCAAACAGCCACACCTGCCAACCTTCGCGGATCTTGGTCTCGGCGACTTTGGCGTAATGCTCCGACGGCCAGCGCTTGGACTCGCCAAACTCAGCACCCGGGCACAGCGCCAGCACCGGGCGATCGAGTTGCAGGCCGAACTTGGCCAGCGCTGCATCGCGGGTGACTGGGTCGATCTGCAGGCTCGGGCGCGGGTACGGCGTCGGCAATTCGGCGCCGGGGGCGTAGGCCAACGCCATGAAACGCTCGATCATCAGCGGGTAACGCGCCTTGTCGAGCTTGCGCACGTCATTGAGCAGGCCGTAGCGAAACTCGCCACGCCAGCCGGTGCGCTTGGGAATACCGGCGAAAAACGGCACAAGCGCCGACTTCATCGAGTTGGGCAGCAGGATCGCCTGGTCGTACTGGCCGGCCAGGGATTTGCCGATACGCCGGCGGGTCGCCAGTTCCAGGGCACCGTGGCCGAGCGGAAAGCTCAAGGCCTTGCGCACTTCGGGCATGCGCTCGAGGATCGGCCGGCTCCACTCAGGGGCAAGCACGTCGATCTGGCAGTCCGGATAGCGCTGGCGCAGGCACTGGAACAGTGTCTGTGCCATCACCATGTCACCGACCCAACTGGGCCCAACGATCAGAATATTCATGTAGTTTCCACAAACGATGCGGGGAGGCTTATGCCTCCCCGCCTCGAAAATTACTGTAGGTCACGGTTGGCCCGGTAACAGCTTTGTGCGGGAGCGGGCTTGCTCGCAAAAGCGATCTGTCAGCCGCCACATCGAGTGACTGAACTACCGCTTTCGCGAGCAAGCCCGCTCCCACCTTTATTCGAGCTTCAGCTTAACCCCAGTTCCTGCCAGATTCGCATCACCTGGCGCCGTTCGTCGGCGAACTGATCCCCGGCTACCGTACCAGCCTCATTCTGCAGGGCCTGGCGGTGCGCGGCGGAGCGGTAGGCTTTATACACCTCGCGCAGCAGATGAGCATCGGCGGCGGGCATCAACCCCACCTGCTCCAGGCCTTCCAGAATGCGGATATTGTCGGTATAGCGCAGCAACGATGGATGCTGCGCAGACCACGCCAAAGCCGCGTATTGCACCATAAATTCAATATCGACGATACCTCCGGCGTCCTGCTTGAGGTCGAACAGCGCCGTGGCTTCGAAGGCATTGGCGCCGGTGCCGGCCGCCGTGCCCTTGGTACCCAGGTTGTCACGCATCTTGGCGCGCATCTCGCTGACCTCCTGGCGCAGCTTCGCCAGATCGCGCTCACGCCCCAGTACCTTGGCCCGGACCTGCTCGAACGCCTGGCCCACATCCTGGCTGCCGACCAGCACGCGCGCGCGGATCAGGGCCTGATGTTCCCAGGTCCAGGCTTCATTTTGTTGATAGCGATCAAACGCGCCGAGCGAACTGACCAACAGCCCGGACGCGCCCGAAGGTCGCAGGCGCATGTCCACCTCATACAGCTGGCCGGAGTTGGTCTGGGTGGTCAGCAGATGGATGATCCGCTGGCCCAGGCGCGTGAAGAACTGCGCGCCATCAATCGGCTTGGCGCCGTCAGTCTCGGCCTGCGGGTCGCCATCGTGGATAAACACCAGGTCCAGGTCCGAACCATGCCCCAGTTCGATGCCGCCGACTTTCCCATAACCGACAATGATGAACCCGGGATCGCACAAGGTGCCGTCCAGCCGTTGCGGCGAGCCGTGGCGCGCCACGGTCTGGCGCCAGGCCAGGGCCAGTACCTGTTCGAGGATGGCTTCGGCGAGCCAGGTCAAGTAGTCGCTGACTTTCATCAACGGCAGGCTGCCGGCGATTTCCGAGGCCGCCACGCGCAGGCGGTGAGCCAGCTTGAAGTGCCGCAGGGCCTCCATCTGCTGCTCCAGGTCATCCTCGGGGATCCGCGTGAGCCGCTCGCGCAACTCGGCGGCAAGTTCCGGCGCCAATGGCGGCTTGAACAGGCGGCCTTCGTTGAGCAACTCGTCGAGCAGCAGCGGGAAACGCGTGATCTGCTCGGCAATCCACGGGCTGGCGGCGCACAGGGTCAGCAGGCGGCGCAGGGCGTCGGGATTTTCCGTGAGCAGCACCAGATAGGCAGAGCGCCGCGCGACGGCCTCCACCAGCGGCAATACACGTTCGAGCACCAGGTCCGGGTTGGCGTGTTCGACGGCCTGGGCCAGCAGGCGCGGGATAAACGCGTCCAATCGCTCGCGACCGAGGCGCTGCATGGCGCGCAATTGCGGGCTGCTGCGCAGGCCGGCCAAGGCCTTGAGGGCCTTGGGCGCGTCAGTGAAGCCGCCCTCCGCGAGCTGGCGACACGCAGCCTCTTCGTCCTGGGACTCTTCCCACAGCGGCAACCACTCTCCGCCCACGACCAGTTCGCCCTCTTCGCCCTCTTCTTCATCCGGATCCGCGATGACCTGGCGGAAATGCCAATCCACCCGGCCACGCCAGTACATCAGGCGCTCATGGAACGCGGACCAGTCGGCAAAACCGAGCATAAAGGCAATGCGCGCCTGGTCCTCCGGGCTGTCCGGGAGCATTTGCGTCTGGCGATCGGCAATCGCCTGGATCGCGTGCTCGGTGTAGCGCAGGAATTCATAGCCGTTGCGCAACTCGGCGATCACCGCCGGCGGCAGGTAGCCCTGGCCTTCGAGGGTGCCGAGCACTTTGAGCAGCGGCCGCTGCTGCAGGCTGAGGTCGCGACCACCGTGGATCAACTGGAAGGCCTGGGCGATGAACTCCACCTCGCGGATGCCACCCGAGCCCAGCTTGATGTTTTCGGCCATGCCCTTGCGCCGCACTTCCTGCTGGATCAACTGCTTCATGGTGCGCAGCGCTTCGATGGCGGAAAAGTCCAGGTAACGGCGGTACACGAAGGGGCGCAGCATATCGAGCAACTGCGCACCGGCGACCTGGTCGCCGGCGACCACACGCGCCTTGATCATGGCGTAGCGTTCCCAGTCGCGCCCCTGGTCCTGGTAGTACTGCTCCAGCGCGTTGAAGCTGAGCACCAGGGCGCCAGCCGAGCCGTAGGGGCGCAGGCGCATGTCGACACGGAACACGAAGCCGTCGACGGTCATCGGATCGAGGGCCTTGATCAATTTTTGACCAAGGCGAATGAAGAACTCCTGATTATCCAGGGAACGCTTGACGCCCACCGTCTCCCCGCCCTCGGGGTAGGCGAAGATCAGGTCGATATCCGACGACAGGTTCAGCTCCACCGCACCGAGCTTGCCCATGCCGAGGATCACCATGTGCTGGGCTTCGCCGCTGCGCCGGCCAGTCGGCGTGCCGAACTGCACGCAATGGCGCTGGTACAGCCACTGGTAGGCCTGGTCGATGCTGGCGTCGGCCATGTCGGAGAGGTCTCGGCAGGTTTGCACCAGGTCCGCCTGGCGGGTCAGGTCGCGCCAGATGATGCGCACTTGCTGGCGCGTGCGCTGGCGGCGCAGCACGCGGCCCAGCTCATCTTCTGTTTCGGCCTGTTGCACGGCGCCGGCGATCTGGCCGCACAGCTCGCCCGGCGCAAAGCCGCGGTCCAGCTCGCCCCAGGCCACCAGCTCGAGCAACATCAAAGGGTCACGCACACTCTGTTCAATCACGAAATCACTGGCGGCGCACACGCGGGCGAAGTCGGCCCACCGTTGCGGCGTCCACGCAGAAAGGCCATGATCGTCGTCCAGCGCGGCCACTGCGTCACGAAATGACTGCTCGGCCCGGCTGGCGTAAGGCAAGAGAATGGCGGGTAATTCGGCCAGTGTTGGCAGGCTCATGGTCTATCCTTGATCGGCGCGTAAATGGCTTGTAGCTGTGAACGCAAGAACCACGCTCGATGAAGGACTGTCGAACAAAAGTTAGAAATAGCTGAAAAATCATTAATTTTGGCAGGCAACATTAAACTTCTACCTTTTCTTGTTCGCAAAAGATCAACAATAACGATTATGCTCACCAGCCAGACCGAGCAATCCGCTCAGTCTTGTGTAGTTTTACTACTCGTATATACATTCGAAAGGCTGAAATGGCCGACGATTTGTAGTAAAACTACAGGACGCCGAAGCAACCTTCGGCCATCCAAGAATTTATGTCGTCTGCCCACAAGGCCAGTCGCAAACTTCAGGCAACCGATTCTGGTAGCCTTTCCGCCCTGGAGCAAGCCATGCAAGACCTCGATCCCGTCGAAACCCAGGAATGGCTGGACGCCCTGGAATCGGTTCTCGACAAAGAAGGCGAAGACCGTGCTCACTACCTGATGACCCGTATGGGCGAACTCGCGACCCGCAGCGGCTCGCAACTGCCCTACGCCATCACCACGCCGTACCGCAACACCATCCCCGTTACCCACGAAGCACGCATGCCTGGCGACCTGTTCATGGAACGCCGCATTCGCTCGCTGGTACGTTGGAACGCCATGGCGATGGTAATGCGCACGAACTTGAAAGATTCTGACCTGGGCGGTCACATCTCCAGCTTCGCTTCCAGCGCAACCCTGTACGACATCGGCTTCAACTACTTCTTCCAGGCCCCGACCGACGAACACGGCGGCGACCTGATCTACTTCCAGGGCCACACCTCGCCAGGCGTCTACGCCCGTGCGTTCATGGAAGGCCGTATCACCGAAGAACACATGAACAACTTCCGCCAGGAAGTGGACGGTAACGGCCTGTCGTCGTACCCGCACCCTTGGCTGATGCCTGATTTCTGGCAGTTCCCGACTGTATCCATGGGCCTTGGCCCGATCCAGGCGATCTACCAGGCACGCTTCATGAAGTACCTGGAAGCGCGCGGCTTCATCCCGGAAGGCAAGCAGAAAGTCTGGTGCTTCCTGGGCGACGGCGAGTGCGACGAGCCGGAATCCCTGGGCGCCATCTCCCTGGCTGGCCGCGAGAAGCTGGACAACCTGATCTTCGTCATCAACTGCAACCTGCAGCGCCTCGACGGCCCGGTTCGCGGCAACGGCAAGATCATCCAGGAACTCGAAGGCGTGTTCCGCGGTGCTCAGTGGAACGTGACCAAAGTCATCTGGGGCCGTTTCTGGGACCCACTGCTGGCCAAGGACGTCGACGGTATCCTGCAACGCCGCATGGACGAAGTCATCGACGGCGAGTACCAGAACTACAAAGCCAAAGACGGCGCGTTCGTACGTGAACACTTCTTCAACACGCCTGAACTCAAGGCGATGGTTGCCGACCTGTCCGACGACGAGATCTGGAAACTCAACCGTGGCGGCCACGACCCGTACAAGGTCTACGCGGCGTACCACGAAGCGGTCAACCACAAAGAACAACCGACCGTCATCCTGGCCAAGACCATCAAGGGTTATGGCACCGGTGCCGGCGAAGCGAAAAACACTGCGCACAACACCAAGAAAGTCGATGTCGACAGCCTGAAGTTGTTCCGCGATCGTTTCGACATCCCGGTCAAGGACGAAGAGCTCGAGAACCTGCCGTTCTTCAAGCCGGAGCCGAACAGCGCCGAAGCCCGTTACCTGAGCGAGCGTCGTGCCGCACTGGGCGGTTTCGTGCCACAGCGTCGCGCCAAGTCCTTCGACATCCCTACACCGCCACTCGATACCCTCAAGGCTATCCTGGACGGCTCGGGCGACCGTGAGATCTCCACCACCATGGCCTTCGTGCGGATCCTCGCGCAGCTGGTCAAGGACAAGGAAATCGGTTCGCGCATCGTCCCGATCATCCCGGACGAAGCCCGTACCTTCGGTATGGAAGGCATGTTCCGTCAGTTGGGCATCTACTCCTCCGTCGGCCAGCTCTACGAGCCAGTCGATAAAGACCAGGTGATGTTCTACAAGGAAGACAAGAAGGGCCAGATCCTCGAAGAAGGCATCAACGAAGCGGGCGCCATGAGCTCCTTCATCGCTGCCGGTACTTCGTACTCCAGCCACAACCAGCCGATGCTGCCGTTCTACATCTTCTACTCGATGTTCGGTTTCCAGCGTATCGGCGACCTGGCTTGGGCAGCAGGCGACAGCCGTACCCGTGGTTTCCTGATCGGCGGCACCGCCGGCCGTACCACGCTGAACGGCGAAGGCCTGCAACACGAAGACGGTCACAGCCACATCCTGGCTGCCACCATCCCGAACTGCCGCACCTTTGATCCAACCTACGGCTATGAGCTGGCGGTGATCATCCAGGACGGCATGAAGAAGATGACCGAAGAGCAGCAGGACGTTTTCTACTACATCACCGTGATGAACGAGTCCTACCAGCAGCCAGCCATGCCGGCCGGTGTCGAGGAAGGCATCATCAAGGGCATGTACCTGCTCGAAGAAGACACCAAGGAAGCGGCGCACCACGTGCAGCTGATGGGCTCCGGCACCATCCTGCGTGAAGTGCGTGAAGCGGCTAAGATCCTGCGTGACGAGTTCAACGTCGGCGCTGACGTCTGGAGCGTTACCAGCTTCAACGAACTGCGTCGCGATGGCCTGGCCGTAGAGCGTCACAACCGCCTGCACCCTGGCCAGAAGCCACAGCGCACCTTCGTGGAAGAGTGCCTGACCGGCCGTAAAGGCCCGGTGATCGCTTCGACCGACTACATGAAACTGTTTGCTGAACAAATTCGCCAGTGGGTCCCGTCCAAGGAATTCAAAGTCCTGGGCACCGACGGTTTCGGCCGCAGTGACAGCCGCAAGAAGCTGCGTCACTTCTTCGAAGTCGACCGTCACTTCGTGGTGTTGGCAGCCCTGGAAGCCTTGGCTGACCGTGGTGAGATCGAGCCTAAGGTAGTGGCTGACGCTATCGTCAAGTTCGGGATCAACCCGGAAAAACGCAACCCACTGGACTGCTGAGGAGATTTTTTGTGAGCGAACTCATTCGCGTACCTGACATCGGCAGCGGTGAAGGTGAAGTAATCGAGCTGTTTGTGAAGGTCGGCGACACCGTCGAAGCCGACCAGAGCATCCTGACCCTGGAATCTGACAAGGCGAGCATGGAAATCCCTGCTCCCAAGGCCGGCGTGGTCAAGAGCCTGAAAGTGAAGCTGGGCGATCGCCTGAAAGAAGGCGACGAACTGCTGGAGCTGGAAATCGAAGGTGCCGCTGATGCGGCCCCTGCGGCGGCCCCGGCTGCCGCTGCTGCACCAGCCCCTGCTGCTGAAAAGCCTGCTGCTGCCGAGGCCGCTCCGGCCCCGGCTACTGCACCTGCCGCCGCCAGCGTCCAGGACATTCACGTCCCGGACATCGGCTCGTCAGGCAAGGCCAAGATCATCGAGCTGCTGGTCAAGGTCGGCGACACCGTCGAAGCCGACCAGTCGCTGATCACCCTGGAGTCCGACAAGGCCTCCATGGAAATCCCTTCGCCGGCTGCCGGCGTGGTGGAAAGCATCGCGGTCAAGCTGGAAGACGAAGTCGGCACTGGCGATTTCATCCTCAAGCTCAAAGTCCAAGGCGCAGCGCCGGCTGCCGCTCCAGCACCAGCGGCCGCTCCGGCTGCCAAGGCTGAATCGGCTCCGGCTCCGGCTGCTGCCGCCCCTGCGCCTGCTGCCAAAGCCGAGGCCGCTGCGGCCCCTGCTGCTGCCGCTCCAGCGCCAAGCGGTGCCAAGGTGCACGCCGGCCCTGCCGTGCGTCAGCTGGCCCGTGAGTTCGGCGTTGAGCTGAGCGCCGTGTCGGCCACTGGCCCTCACGGTCGCGTGCTGAAGGAAGACGTGCAGGTCTACGTCAAGGCCATGATGCACAAAGCCAAGGAAGCGCCAGCTGCTGGCGGCGCTACCGGTGGTTCGGGCATTCCGCCGATCCGCACCGTGGACTTCAGCCGCTTCGGCGAAACCGAAGAAGTGCCGATGACCCGCCTGATGCAAATCGGCGCGGCCGGTCTGCACGCCAGCTGGCTGAACATCCCGCACGTGACTCAGTTCGACCAGGCCGACATCACCGACCTGGAAGCTTTCCGCGTTGCGCAGAAAGCCGTGGCCGAGAAGGCCGGCGTGAAACTGACGGTGTTGCCACTGCTGCTCAAGGCCTGTGCACACCTGCTCAAGGAACTGCCGGACTTCAACAGCTCGCTGGCGCCAAGCGGCAAGGCGATCATTCGCAAGAAATACGTGCACGTAGGTTTTGCGGTCGACACCCCGGATGGCCTGCTGGTACCGGTCATCAAGAACGTCGACCAGAAGAGCCTGCTGCAGCTTGCCGCTGAGGCTGCTGCACTGGCTGCCAAGGCCCGTGACAAGAAGCTCACCCCGGACGACATGCAGGGCGCGTGCTTCACCATCTCCAGCCTCGGCCACATTGGCGGCACCGGCTTCACGCCGATCGTCAACGCGCCGGAAGTGGCGATCCTGGGTGTGTCCAAGGCAACTATCCAGCCTGTGTGGGACGGTAAAGCGTTCCAGCCAAAGCTGATGCTGCCGCTGTCGCTGTCCTACGATCACCGTGTGATCAACGGCGCCGCCGCTGCACGCTTCACGCAGCGCCTGAGCCAACTGCTGAACGACATCCGCACCATCCTGCTGTAAGCCGCAACGGCCTCCCCTTCAGCGGGGAGGCCCTTGCCGCACCGATTTCCGAGCGCCACGCTCGTACCTCAACCCCGCCACTTGGCGGGGCTTTTTTTGCCTGCGTACCGGGTAAAAATTGAACAAGCCAAACAGGTTTGTACACCTTCCGTCACATCGATTGAAGAAACCCCTCGCTCGGCCGATAACCCCCTTATAGCACTTAGCCTTCATCCTCTCTTGTCAGCCCGCGCCGCATGATGCAACCTTGCCGCAGGCAGCAGAAAAGAGGGCGTGAGCCCGGCGCCGTGCGCGTTATTTCAAGTGAGTCTCCCCCATGAAAAGCCAACCCGATGTCGCCCGTATGGCGGCCGAGGTAGTGACGCAGTTACCGGTGCCTTCGCGCCTCGGTATGCTGCGTTTCGAGCGGCTTAATGAGGCAAGCTGGGCCCTGCTCTACCTCGACCCCAACTGCGAGCGCCAATTCGGCCTGCCGGCGGTCGAGCTGTGCGCCCTGATCGGCACCCCCTACGCCAGCCTGATGGAGCCCCAGGCGCGCTATCAACTGCACGACACCATCCAGCAGCAACTGACCCAGAGCCCTCACTACCTGGTGCGCTACACCCTGCACACCAGCGACGGCCCACTGAGCCTGCTGGAAATGGGCGAAGCCTACAAACAGCACAATCGCCACCTGCTGCGCGGCTACCTGATGGTGGTCGACGGCCTGTTCAGCGAAGTGCCTTCCCCCGCCCCCACGGCGGAGCTGGAGAGCCAGAACAGCCGCCTGCAGATCGCCCTGGAGCTCAACCAGCGCGCCCAGCAGGAACAACTGCAGCACCTGGAACGGGTGCGCGCCCAGCAGGAGCTGATCCTGTTGCTGGCCCGCCAGCGCTACACCACTAACAATTCGCTGCAGGAAGCCGCCGAACTGATCACCCGCAGCGCCTGCGATATCTACCAGATCGACTGCGCCAGCATCTGGAACCTCGAAGGCCAGCGCCTGGTGCCGATTTCGGCGTACCACCGCGCGGACCAACGCCACCATATGCCCGAGGCGATCGACGCGAGCGGCTTTCCCGACTACCTCGAAGCCCTGCACACTAGCCGCGCCATCGACGCCACCAACGCCATGCGCGACCCGCGTACCCGGGAGATGGCCGAGAACCTGCGGGCCAAGGACATCTACGCGATGCTCGACGCGAGCATCCGCGTCGATGGCCAAGTGATCGGCGTGTTGTGCCTGGAACAGGGCGGCAGCCCGCGCGCCTGGCAGGCCGATGAAATTGCCTTCGCCGGTGAACTGGCCGACCAGTTCGCGCAAGTCATCAACAACCACAACCGCCGCACCGCCACCAGCGCCCTGCATCTGTTCCAGCGGGCCGTGGAACAAAGCGCCAACGCCTTCCTACTGGTCAACTGCGATGGCGTGGTGGAATACGTCAACCCGAGCTTTACGGCGATCACCCAGTACAGCGCCGAAGAGGTCCACGGCCACCGCCTGGCCCAACTGCCAGCCCTGGAGAACCTCAGCGAACTGCTGTTCGATGCGCCCTCGAGCCTGGCCAAAAGCAATAGTTGGCAGGGCGAGTTCAAGAGCCGGCGCAAAAACCTCGAGCCCTACTGGGGCCAGCTGTCGATCTCCAAGGTGTATGGCGATAATCGTGAGCTGACCCACTACATCGGCATCTACGAAGACATCACCCAGACCAAACTCGCGCAGCAGCGCATCGAGCGCCTGGCCTATACCGACAACCTGACCAACCTGGGTAACCGCCCGGCCTTCATCCGCAACCTCGACGAGCGCTTTGCCCGCGACAGCGACAGCCCGATCAGCCTGTTGCTGGTGGACATCGACAACTTCAAGCGGATCAACGACAGCCTCGGCCACCAGACCGGCGACAAGCTGCTGATCAGCCTGGCCCGGCGCCTGCGCAACAGCCTGAGTGCCGGCGGCAGCCTGGCGCGGTTTGCCAGTAACGAGTTTGCGGTGTTGCTCGACGACACGGACCTGGAGAGCGGCCAGCAGGTCGCCAGCCAACTGCTCGCGACCCTCGACAAGCCGATGTTCGTCGACAACCAGTTGATCAGCGTCACCGGCTCCGTGGGCCTGGCCTGCGCGCCGCTGCACGGCCGCGATCCACAGACATTGATGCGCAACGCCGGGCTGGCCCTGCACAAGGCCAAGGCCAACGGTAAACACCAGGTGCAAGTCTTTACCGAAGCGCTGAACGCCGAGGCGAGCTACAAGCTGTTCGTGGAAAACAACCTGCGCCGTGCCCTAACCCAGAACGAGCTGGACGTGTTCTACCAGCCCAAGCTGTGCCTGCGCAGTGGCCGTTTGCTGGGCATGGAAGCGCTGCTGCGCTGGAACCACCCGGAAAAAGGCATGATCCGCCCCGACCAGTTCATCAGCGTGGCCGAAGAAACCGGGCTGATCATCCCCATCGGCAAATGGATCGCCCGCCAGGCCTGCCGCATGAGCCGGCAATTGAGCGCCGCCGGCATGGGCAACCTGCAGGTGGCGATCAACCTGTCGCCCAAGCAGTTCTCCGACCCGGACCTGGTGGCGTCCATCGCCACGATCCTCAAGGAAGAACAGCTGCCGGCCAACCTGCTCGAGCTGGAACTGACCGAAGGCCTGCTGCTGGAGGCCACGGAAGACACGCGCCTGCAACTGGACCAATTGAAAAGCTTCGGCCTGACCCTGGCCATGGACGACTTCGGTACCGGTTACTCGTCGCTCAGCTACTTGAAAAAATTCCCCATCGACATCATCAAGATCGATCGCAGCTTTATCCACGAAATCCCGGACAACCAGGACGACATGGAAATCACCTCGGCGGTGATCGCCATGGCCCACAACCTCAAGCTCAAGGTGGTGGCCGAAGGCGTCGAAACCTCCGAGCAACTGGCCTTCCTGCGCCGGCATCGTTGCGACGTGGGCCAGGGCTACCTGTTCGACCGGCCGATCCCGGGTGCAGAGCTGCTCGAGAAGCTCAAGCGCTACCCGCGCGGGCCAATCGCCTGACAGCGCCGTAACACTCGGGCACACTGGCGGTCTGAATTCTTACCCAACTCAATCTGACTGAGAGGACTGCCCATGGTCTTGCGCTCGGAAATTCTGGTGAACAAAAACGTGCTGCCTACTCAAGAACAAGCTTTGCCTGGCCGTGAAACTCCGATGAACCTGCCACAGACGCACTTCGTCAACGGCAACCCGCTGCTGGGCCCGTTTCTGGATGATGTCGGCTTCGCGATTTTCGGCCTGGGGTGCTTCTGGGGTGCCGAGCGCAGGTTCTGGCAGCGCGATGGCGTGGTCAGCACCGTGGTCGGCTATGCCGGCGGCTTCACGCCGAATCCGACCTATGAAGAAGTCTGCTCGGGCCTGACCGGCCACAGCGAAGTGGTGCTGGTGGTATATGACCAGGCCAAGGTCAAGTATGAAGACCTGCTGAAAATGTTCTGGGAATTGCACAACCCGACCCAGGGCATGCGCCAGGGCAATGACATCGGCAGCCAATACCGCTCGGTAATCTATGCGACCACGCCTGAGCAATTGGCCGCGGCGAAGGCCAGCGCACAGGCGTATCAGCAAGAACTGAGCAAGGCCGGCCTGGGTGCGATCACCACGCAAATCGAAGAAGCACCGACCGTGTACTTCGCCGAGGCGTACCACCAGCAGTACCTGGCGAAGAATCCGCAGGGCTACTGCGGGATTGGCGGCACGGGCGTGACCTGTCCGATCTGAAGGTCGGAGCGACAAGCCATAAGCCGCAAGCTACAAGCTGCAAGCTGCAAGTGGTGTTCGCTGCTGTCACTTGCAGCTTGCGGCTTGCAGCTTATAACTATTCAGCTATGAGCCAATCCATCTGCCAGCCACCCTGGGTCTGGCCAAGCTTCTTGGACAGCCACGGCAGCAGCTCACGCAATTCCTCTTCCAGGCCCCACGGCGGGTTGGCGATCGCCAGGCCCGAGCCGGTCAGGGTGTTTGGCGTGTCCAGCGGATGCACCAGCAATTCCACCCGCAGCAACTTCGGCGCACCGGTGCCGGCCAGGTCCTGGTAGAAACGGCGCAACATGCGCTGATCCTTCACCGGGTACCAGATCGCCGCCACGGTTTGACGCATCCGGCCTATCGCTTCCTTGAGGGAGGCGGCGCAGCGTTGCATTTCATCGAGTTGCTCGAACGGCGGGTCGATGAGCATCAGCGCACGCTTTTCCGGCACCGGCAGCAGTGCGCGAGGCACATGCCAGCCTTCGCCCAGGTGCACCTTGACCCGGCGATCACCCTTCATGTTGTCCTTGAGCAGCACGCCATCTTCGGGGTGCTTTTCGTTGAGCAACACGCGGTCCTGCGGCCGGGTGAGACGTCGTGCCAGCTCCGGTGAGCCCGGGTAGTAGCGCAACTGACCGTCCGGGTTCATCTCATGCAACACGCGCATGTAGTCGGCGGTCAGCGGCGGCAGGTCGCTCGCGCCCCACAGGCGGGCGATGCCTTCCAGGTATTCACCGGTGCGGTTGGCCTGGTCGCCCTGCAGGTCGTACAGACCAATGCCGGCGTGGGTATCGAGGTAGGCGAACGGCTGCTCCTTGCGCGACATCAGGGCGATGAGGCGGGTCAAGGTCAGGTGTTTGAAGACATCGGCGTGGTTGCCGGCGTGAAAGGCGTGACGATAATTCATGGTTGCTCCTGCGCAGGGGGCGAAGTTTACCTTCTACACGGGCAAAGGTGCAGGGCTGCGTGTCGGGCGGTGCTTATGTCGCAAACGCAGGCATACCCCCGAAAACAATCTAATGCCCCCGGTGGGCGCGGGCTTGCCCGCGACGCAAGTGACGCGGTATTACCCGTAGTGCGCGGTGATGCCATCGCAGGCAACCAGCCCCCAGCGTTCTCGACGGGGGCATCCAGGAATCCAAGGAGGTCAATAACCATCATGAAAGACGCCACCCTTGCACTGCACCACGGTTTCAAGTCGGACCCGACCACCAAGGCCGTCGCCGTGCCGATCTACCAGAACGTCGCTTTCGAATTCGATAACGCCCAGCACGGCGCCGACCTGTTCAACCTGGATGTGCCCGGCAATATCTACACACGGATCATGAACCCCACCAACGATGTGCTGGAACAACGCATGGCGGCCCTCGAAGGCGGGATCGCCGCCCTCGCCGTCTCGGCTGGCAGCGCTGCAATCCACTATGCGATCCAGACCCTGACCCGTGCCGGTGACAATATCGTCACCACCCCGCAGCTGTATGGGGGCACCTACACCCTGTTCGCCCACCTGCTGCCCAGCTTCGGCGTGGACGTGCGCTTCGCCCGCAACGACTCCGCCGAGGCCATTGCCGAACTGATCGACGACAACACCAAGCTGGTCTACTGCGAAAGCATCGGCAACCCGGCAGGCAATATCATCGACATCGAAGCCCTGGCCGACGTCGCTCATGCCCGCGGCGTACCGCTGATGGTCGACAACACCGTGGCCACGCCGATCCTGTGCAAGCCGATCCAGTTCGGCGCCGACATCGTGGTGCACTCGGTAACCAAATACGTGGGTGGCCACGGCAACTCCCTGGGCGGCGTGATCGTCGACAGCGGGACGTTCCCGTGGACGAAATACGCGGATAAATTTCCCGGCCTCAACCAGCCCGAGCCGGCCTATCACGGCGTGGTCTACACCGAGAAATTCGGCCCTGCCGCTTTTATCGCCCGCGCCCGTACCGTGCCCTTGCGCAACACCGGCGCCGCCCTTGCGCCGATGAATGCGTTCCTGCTGCTCCAAGGCCTGGAAACCCTGGCCCTGCGCATGGAGCGCCACACCGAGAACGCGCTGAAAATTGCGCAGTTCCTGCAAGACCATGCCGACGTGGAGTGGGTCAGCTACGCAGGCCTGCCGGATCACCCGCACCATGCGCTGGCGCAGAAATACATGCAGGGCAAACCGTCGGCGATCCTGTCCTTCGGCTTGAAGGGCGGCTATGAGGCCGGCGTGCGCTTCTACGATGCGCTGCAGATCTTCAAGCGCCTGGTGAACATCGGCGACGCCAAATCCCTGGCCTGCCACCCAGCCTCCACCACCCATCGGCAAATGAACGAGCAGGAGCAGGCCAAGGCCGGCGTGAAGCCGGAGATGATCCGCCTATCAGTCGGTATCGAGGCGATCGAAGACCTGGTCGAGGACCTGCAACAGGCACTCGACTCAACCCGACTCTGAAACCAGGTAGTCGGCCAGCGCCTCGTGGCTGATCTGCGCACGACGCACACAATAGGTGACCTTGTGCCGCAGGGTCGCCGGCGTAAACGCCGTGTACACGTCCGGGCGCTGCTCTTCGAGCCATTGCAGCAGGTTGTCGACCAGAATGTGCGGCGGTTGCGCTGCCAGATGCTCCAATACTG
Organism: Pseudomonas aylmerensis; assembly: GCF_001702265.1. GTDB lineage: Bacteria > Pseudomonadota > Gammaproteobacteria > Pseudomonadales > Pseudomonadaceae > Aquipseudomonas > Aquipseudomonas aylmerensis. The sequence goes on along the minus strand of NZ_MAUE01000003.1, from coordinate 60,960 downwards.
GCGCAGGCACCCGCCACCAGGGGCAGGGGTTGGCCTCGGTCACGGGCCCCGGTACCACCGCCAGCGGTTGACCATTGATCAGATACCGCTGGAACACTGGCAGCACCTTCCCCGCCTCATCGCCCAATGCCTGCAAGATCGGGTGAAACTGAGCCCCATCCCAGAAGCGCAAAAACACCTCTTGGTTATCGGGCAGGTACACTTTGGTCAGGCCTTGCAGGTGCGCAAGCACGGTCTCCAGCGGGCTGGACGATATCGCCAACCACCCCCAATCCGTGGCGGCGCTGGCAGCAACCCAATCGAGGAAAGCGCTACCCGGCTCGACAATGCCCACATAAGGCATGACCTCATCCCAGTCAGCGTAGGCGGTGCCGGCCCACACGGGGTGCGGCAGATTCCCGGCCGTCATGGCTTGCCAGGCAGCATACGGCTTGGCCTCGCTGGCACTGCCCAACACCGCGAAAAGCCGCTCATGGGCAAGCAAAGGGTATTCGGCCAACCAGGCGCCTGGCGTCAAACGTGGAGGCATCAGGCTGGACTCCTTGCCCGGGTGGATTGACCAGCCAGATCGCACTGGCCGTTCTTGCATCGCTCGCACTCCTCGCAAAAGGGTGCGCTGCGTTTCAGGCTGGCTATCTGCACACGACTTAATGGCGCGGCAAGCACTGCGAGCAATGTCTCCTTCAAGCCCGGCAGCAAAGGTGCGGCCGGCGCTGCGGGAGCACCGCCCAGTTGAATCGGCACGCTGCTGAATATGCCGCCCGAGGACAGCGTGATCGATTGCCCGCCCGCCTGAATCGTCACACTCGCACCGGCATCGATGACCACACTCTGCCCCGCGCCGATCTGAATGGTTTGCCCGGCCCGCATCTGCTGCGAGCCGCCGACCACCAGGTGATCATCCTGCTTGAGTTCAGTCAGCCGATTGCCATGGGTGATGCGTTGTTCTTCGCCCTGCAGTTCATGGTGCGATTCACCACCCACCCTCACCCGCCGCCGGTTATCCACCTGCACCTGCTGATCATGCAGCACATGTTGGGTCCAATCCCGCTGGGCACGCAGGTAGATTTCCTCGGCGCCCTTGCGATCTTCAATGCGCAACTCGTTATAGCCGCCCCCACCGGGGCTGCTTTGGCTGCGGAAAATGCTGCGGGTCTTTTCCGCGGGCAGGTCGAGGGGCAACGTCGTCGCCGCGTTGGGCACGCACCCCATCACCAGCGGCATGTCCATGTCACCATTGACGAAACCCACCAGCACCTCCATGCCGACCCTGGGGATCAGCACCGAGCCATAGCGGTCATGCGCCCAGCCACTGGCGACCCGCAGCCAGCAACTGGAATGCTCGTCATGTTCACCGCCGCGATCCCAGGCCAGTTGCACCTTGACCCGCCCGTATTCGTCGCAATGGATCTCACTGTCGGCGGGGCCGGTGACCACGGCACTCTGATAACCCGAAATAACCGGGCGCGGCTGCTCAGGCAATGGCGGGCGAAAGATCACCTCCCACGGCGCGGCGACAAACTCATTGCGATAACCCTGGCGAAACGCTGCGCCAGACACCTCCGTAACAGCCTCTTCCAACACCTGCGGTTGCTTGCCTGCATGCGTGACCTCGCGCACCAGCCACACATCATTCCAAGCCGCGCGCGGGTGCCCGCTCAGCGTGAGGAACCGACCACTGGCCAGCGCCGGCACATCACCGCTGCCATGGGCCAGCTGGTAATCACTGCGATGACGCTCCAGCCCACGCTGCGCCAGGTATTTGCCATGGGCACGGTCGTTGAAATGGCCGGGGAAACCCTGCTGCTCAAGCGCGGGAAGCTGCTCACCGGCGGCCGCACTCTCCAGGGCGAGGCGCGGTTTTTGAAAGTCATAATCGCGTAGATTGACCGACGTGGTACGCGTGGCCAAGCGCACGGCAAACCGCTTGATTGCCGGCGCCTCAGCCACCATTCCGGAGCCGGGCGCATACGGCGTGGACTGTTCAGCCTGGGCAAACACCGTCTGGTCATCGCCAAAGACCAGCAAATGCGCTTCGGGCGAATGCTGGAAGTGATAGTGAATCCCCACCTCCGCACATAGCCGCTGAATGAACGCCAGATCGGTCTCGCCGAACTGCACGCAATACTCGCGCGGTGGGTAAGTACCACTCAGGCTGAACTGGAATTGGTCGCTCTGGATGCCCTGCCCCACCAATACCCGCACCACAATCTGCGGCACCGTCTGCTGCTGGAAGATCCGCTGGTGGCTGCTGTGCTGCAGGTACGCCAGCTGCGGCACCAGGCTGAGCTGATAGCGCGTGAGGCGTCGCCCGGAATCGCCCTGCGCCACGCGGTAGACCAGGCCATGCACCCCGCGTCCCTGGGCATCGAAGCCAAGGTACACCTGGCGATGCAGCAAGCTTTCCAGCTCCAGGTCAGGTTGCTCGCTGACCAGCTCAAGGTCAAAACAATAGGGCTGGCTGATGGCTTCGGTGCCGTGAAACTCGAACACCTTGAGTTCACTCGGCACCCCATCCAGGGTCAGGGTAAAGGCACTTTGATTGGCAGGAGCGAACATCCGGTGTTTCTCTGCGAGGGGTAGGCGGCAGATTCTGCACCACTGCTCCACGCTAAAGAGCATGCTCACTGCAAATCAGTAAAACCCTACATAGGTGCGTCAGAATCTTCTTTGGCTCGTCTGAAATCACACGCAAAAAAAGGCCCGCCATCCGTAGGATGCGGGCCTTTTCTTTAACTCATCAGGCGCTCAGCGCCCGGCGAATTACTTGTTGAGGTTGTAGTCTTTTTCCGCAGCATCAAAACGCTCGATCATGCCGGCGGTCGGTGCGCCCAGCTTGCTCACGAAGTAGATCGCCAGGCTGGCGAAGATGAAGCCTGGGATGATTTCGTAAAGGCCGAGCAATTCGAAGTGCTTCCACACGATTACGGTGATCGCGCCGACCAGGATCCCGGCCAGTGCGCCGTTGCGGGTCATGCCTTTCCAGATCACCGAGATCAGTACCACAGGACCGAACGCGGCACCGAAGCCGGCCCAGGCATAGCTCACCAGGCCCAGCACACGGTTGTTCGGATTGGCAGCCATGGCGATAGCGATCAGCGCCACTACCAGCACCATGGCGCGGCCGACCCACACCAGCTCGACCTGGGAAGCATTTTTGCGCAGGAAGGTCTTGTAGAAGTCTTCGGTCAGCGCGCTCGAACATACCAGCAGCTGGCAGCTCAAGGTGCTCATGACCGCTGCCAGGATGGCCGACAGCAACACGCCCGCAATCCATGGGTTGAACAGCAGCTTGGCCAGCTCAATGAACACACGTTCGTGGTTCTCGTTGACCGGGCCGGCCACTTCCGGGTGCGCCGAGAAGTAGGCGATACCGAAGAAGCCCACCGCCACGGTGCCGCCCAGGCACAGGATCATCCAGGTCATGGAGATGCGACGCGCATTGGCAATCGACTTCACCGAGTCCGCTGCCATGAAACGCGCGAGGATGTGCGGCTGGCCGAAGTAACCCAAGCCCCAGCCCATCAGCGAGATAATGCCGATGAAAGTGGTGTTCTTCAGCATGTTGAAGTTGTCGGGGTTCTTGGCTTCGATCGCCAGGAAGGTGGTGTCGACGCCACCGGTGGCCAGCAGCACGATGATCGGCGTGAGGATCAGCGCGAAAATCATCAGCGTGGCTTGTACGGTGTCGGTCCAGCTCACCGCCAGGAAACCACCCACAAAGGTGTAGGCAATCGTCGCAGCCGCGCCGGCCCACAGCGCAGTCTCGTAGGACATGCCGAAGGTGCTTTCGAACAGGCGGGCGCCGGCCACGATGCCGGAAGCGCAATAGATAGTGAAGAACACCAGGATCACTACCGCAGAGATGATCCGCAGCAGGCCGCTTTTATCTTCGAAACGGCTGGAGAAGTAGTCCGGCAGGGTCAGGGCGTCGCCGTTGTGCTCGGTCTGTACCCGCAGGCGACCGGCCACGAACAGCCAGTTGAGGTAGGCACCGACGATCAGGCCGATGGCGATCCAGCTTTCCGACAGGCCGGACATGTAGATCGCGCCCGGCAAGCCCATCAACAGCCAGCCGCTCATATCCGAAGCACCGGCCGACAGGGCAGTGACCACGCTGCCGAGGCTGCGACCGCCGAGGATGTAGTCGGAAAGGTTGTTGGTGGAGCGATAGGCCATGAAGCCGATCAGCACCATTGCTGCGATGTAGATCACAAACGTGATCAGGGTGGGATTACTAACGCTCATATGAGTGACGCCCTGGCTTTGTTTTTATGTAGCAGCGGTCTCGCGGACGGCTACCCCATTGCTAGTTGGGAAGACGAACCGGTGTGCCGCGCATTTATGACTGACGTTTCCCCAGGAAAGCCGTCAGCCGATGAACCGAACCGTAAAGGTGGTTGCACCTTGGGCGCGAATGCTATTCAACAAAGCAAATAAGGTGCAACCAGTTTCTTGAGAATAAGTTGCACCTAGGTGTGTATTGCGGCAATCAGCGCGTTTTTGCTCCTTTTCGGAGCAAGAACAGCCGATCTCAGAAGCAAATGCACCAACACACAGCGAATTCCGTCGAGGGCCAGATTTTTTCCCGATCACGATCGAAAAAATCATGAAGAAAATGGGTTGCACCCGGTTGCACCTCTGCAGGCGCAAAGCTAATCTTGCCGCCAGCTGATGCCACTCGGTAGTGGCACCCATGAGGATAAAAAAATGGCTACGACCACCCTTGGGGTCAAACTCGACGACCCGACCCGCGAACGCCTGAAGGCCGCCGCGACCTCGATTGATCGCACGCCGCACTGGCTGATCAAGCAGGCGATTTTCAATTACCTGGAGAAACTCGAGGGTGGTGCAACCCTGACCGAGCTGAATGGCTTGAGCAGCAAGGACGCAGATGACGCCGGCGAAGTCCAGGCCGACCACGCCCACCAGTGCTTCCTGGAGTTTGCCGAGAGCATCCTGCCGCAATCCGTGCTGCGCGCCTCGATCACCGCCGCTTACCGTCGCCCGGAGCCGGAAGTGGTGCCGATGCTGATCGAGCAGGCCCGCCTGCCGCAGCCCATGGCCGAAGCCACCAACAAGCTGGCCGCCTCGATTGCCGAAAAACTACGTAATCAGAAGAGTGCCAGCGGCCGTGCCGGTATTGTTCAGGGCCTGCTGCAGGAATTTTCCCTATCGTCCCAGGAAGGTGTCGCACTGATGTGCCTGGCCGAAGCGCTGCTGCGCATCCCGGACAAGGGCACCCGCGACGCGCTGATCCGCGACAAGATCAGCACCGGCAACTGGCAGCCGCACCTGGGCAACAGCCCGTCGCTGTTCGTCAACGCTGCCACCTGGGGCCTGTTGCTGACCGGCAAACTGGTCGCCACGCATAACGAAGCAGGCTTGACCTCGTCCCTGAGCCGCATCATCGGCAAGAGCGGCGAGCCGATGATCCGCAAGGGCGTCGACATGGCCATGCGCCTGATGGGCGAGCAGTTCGTCACCGGCGAAACCATCGCCGAAGCCCTGGCCAACGCGAGCAAGTTCGAAGCCAAGGGCTTCCGCTATTCCTACGACATGCTCGGGGAAGCCGCCCTGACCGAACACGATGCCCAGAAATACCTGGCCTCGTACGAACAAGCCATCCACTCGATCGGCAAAGCCTCTCACGGTCGTGGGATTTATGAAGGCCCAGGCATCTCCATCAAGCTGTCGGCCTTGCACCCGCGTTACAGCCGTGCGCAATACGAGCGCGTGATGGACGAGCTGTACCCGCGCCTGCTGTCCCTGACCCTGCTGGCCAAGCAATACGACATCGGCCTGAACATCGACGCCGAGGAAGCCGACCGCCTGGAGCTGTCGCTGGATCTGCTCGAACGCCTGTGCTTCGAACCACAGCTGACCGGCTGGAACGGCATCGGCTTTGTGATCCAGGCCTACCAGAAGCGTTGCCCGTATGTGATCGACTACGTTATCGACCTGGCCCGCCGCAGCCGCCATCGCCTGATGATCCGCCTGGTGAAAGGCGCGTACTGGGACAGCGAAATCAAGCGCGCCCAGGTTGAAGGCCTGGAAGGCTATCCGGTCTACACCCGCAAGGTGTACACCGACGTTTCCTACATCGCCTGTGCACGCAAACTGCTGTCGGTGCCGGAAGTCATCTACCCGCAGTTCGCCACGCATAACGCCCACACCTTGTCGGCCATCTACCATATCGCTGGTCAGAACTATTACCCAGGCCAGTACGAGTTCCAATGCCTGCACGGCATGGGTGAGCCACTGTACGAGCAAGTTGTAGGCAAGGTCTCCGAGGGCAAACTGAATCGTCCGTGCCGCGTGTACGCACCGGTCGGCACCCACGAAACGCTGCTGGCGTACCTGGTGCGTCGCCTGCTGGAAAACGGCGCCAACACCTCGTTCGTCAACCGCATTGCCGACCAGTCCATCTCGATCCAGGAGCTGGTGGCCGATCCAGTGGCCAGCATCGAGCAGATGGCGACGCTGGAAGGCGGCTTCGGCCTGCCGCACCCGCGCATCCCGCTGCCCCGCGACCTGTATGGCAGCGACCGCGCCAACTCGGCCGGCATCGACCTGGCCAACGAACACCGTCTGGCGTCGCTGTCCTGCGCGTTGCTTGCCACCGCGCACAACCACTGGAAAGCCGCGCCGATGCTCGGTTGCGCCTCCAGCGACCAGCCTGCTGCACCGGTGCTGAACCCGTCCGACCTGCGTGATGTGGTCGGTCACGTCCAGGAAGCCACCGTCGAAGACGTCGACAACGCCATCCAGTGCGCCATCAATGCCGGCCCGATCTGGCAGGCCACCCCGCCCGCCGAGCGCGCCGCGATCCTGGAACGTGCCGCCGACCTGATGGAAGGCGAGATCCAGCCACTGATGGGCCTGCTGGCTCGCGAAGCCGGCAAGACCTTCGCCAACGCCATCGCCGAAGTGCGCGAAGCCGTGGACTTCCTGCGCTACTACGCGGTGCAGGCACGCAACGATTTCACCAACGACGCCCACCGCCCACTGGGTCCGGTGGTCTGCATCAGCCCGTGGAACTTCCCGCTGGCAATCTTCAGTGGTCAGGTCGCTGCCGCACTGGCTGCCGGCAACCCGGTACTGGCCAAGCCTGCCGAGCAAACGCCGCTGGTGGCGGCCCAAGCCGTGCGCATCCTGCTTGAAGCCGGTATTCCGGAAGGTGTGCTGCAACTGCTGCCGGGTCAGGGCGAAAGCGTCGGTGCGCGCCTGGTCGGTGATGAACGCGTCAAAGGTGTGATGTTCACTGGTTCCACCGAGGTCGCGCGCCTGCTGCAACGCAATGTCGCCGGCCGCCTGGATGCCCAGGGCCGTCCGATCCCACTGATCGCCGAAACCGGTGGCCAGAACGCGATGATCGTCGACTCTTCGGCGCTGACCGAGCAAGTGGTCATCGACGTAGTGTCCTCGGCCTTCGACAGTGCCGGCCAGCGTTGCTCGGCCCTGCGTGTCCTGTGCCTGCAGGAAGATTCGGCAGACCGCGTGATCGAAATGCTCAAGGGCGCCATGGCTGAATGCCGCCTGGGTAACCCGGAGCGCCTGTCCGTGGACATCGGCCCGGTGATCGACGCCGAAGCCAAGGCCGGCATCGAGAAACACATCCAGGCCATGCGCGACAAAGGCCGCAACGTGTACCAGGTGGCCATTGCCGACGGCGAAGAGATCAAGCGTGGCACTTTCGTGATGCCGACCCTGATCGAGCTGGAAAGCTTCGACGAACTGCAACGCGAGATCTTCGGCCCGGTGCTGCACGTGGTGCGCTACAAGCGCAAAGAGATCGACCAGCTCATCGCGCAGATCAATGCGTCCGGCTATGGCCTGACCCTGGGCGTGCACACTCGTATCGACGAGACCATCGCCAAGGTGATCGACAACGTCAATGCCGGTAACGTCTACGTCAACCGCAACATTGTTGGTGCCGTGGTCGGCGTGCAGCCGTTCGGCGGCGAAGGCCTGTCGGGGACCGGCCCGAAAGCCGGTGGTCCGCTGTACCTGTACCGCCTGCTGTCGACCCGCCCTACCGATGCGATCGAACAATCCTTCGTGCGTGGCGACGCACTGGCTGCACCGGATGTCCGTTTGCGCGACGCCATGAGCCAACCGCTGACCGCCCTGAAAACCTGGGCCGACAGCAATCAGTTCAGCGACCTGAGCGCCCTGTGCAGCCAGTTCGCCGCGCAATCGCAAAGCGGTATCACCCGTCAACTGGCTGGCCCGACTGGCGAGCGCAACAGCTACGCCATCCTGCCCCGCGAGCACGTGCTGTGCCTGGCGGACGTAGAAGGCGACCTGCTGACTCAACTGGCGGCGGTGCTGGCTGTTGGCGGTTCTGCGGTATGGCCGGAAACCGACCTGACCAAGGCCTTGTTCCCACGCCTGCCGAAGGAGATTCAGGCGAAGATCAAGCGCGTGGCCGACTGGACCAAGGATGACGTGGTGTTCGACGCCGTCCTGCACCACGGTGATTCCGATCAACTGCGTGCGGTGTGCCAGCAAGTGGCCCAGCGTGGCGGGGCGATTGTCGGGGTGCATGGTCTGTCGCAAGGCGAGACCGCGATTGCACTGGAACGCCTGGTGATTGAGCGGGCGTTGAGCGTTAACACCGCTGCAGCAGGCGGTAACGCCAGCCTGATGACCATCGGCTAAACCTTCTAAGCTGCAAGCTGCAAGCTGCAAGCTGCAAGCTGCAAGCTGCAAGCCTCAAGCCTCAAGCCTCAAGCCTCAAGCTGCTTGTAGCTTGTAGCTTGTAGCTTGTAGCTTGTAGCTTGTAGCTTGTAGCTTGTAGCTGAAGCTTGTGTCCTCCCATCACCCCCATCTATGTTCCTTCCCCCTTTTTATCAGCGCTTCTAGACTGCGGCATACTTTTCAAAGGTAAGCCGCCATGTCCGAGACGCTGCTCAGTTCCCGCAATCTGGCTTTCGAGCTGTATGAAGTCCTCGATGCCGAGGGCCTGACCCAGCGCGAGCGGTTTGCCGAGCACAATCGCGAAACCTTCGACGCGGCCATCAGTACCGCGCGCAGCATTGCCGAGAAGTACTTCGCACCGCACAACCGCAAAAACGACGAAAACGAACCGCGCTATGAAGACGGCAAGGCCATCCTGATTCCGGAAGTGAAGCCGGCGGTGGATGCGTTCCTCGAAGCCGGCTTTCTCAACGCGGCGCGCAGTTTCGAAGCGGGCGGCATGCAACTGCCTACCCTGCTGTCGCAAGCCTGTTTCGCGCACTTCCAATCGGCCAACGCCGCGTCCACGTCGTATCCGTTCCTGACCATGGGCGCCGCCAACCTGATTGAAAGCTTCGGCACCGAGGAGCAGAAACAACGCTTCCTGCAGCCGATGATCGAGGGCCGCTTCTTCGGCACCATGGCCCTTACCGAGCCACATGCCGGTTCATCCCTGTCGGATATTCGTACACGCGCAGAACCAGCGGCTGACGGTAGCTATCGACTCAAAGGCAATAAGATCTTCATCTCCGGCGGCGATCATCCGCTGTCGGAAAACATCGTGCATATGGTGCTGGCCAAGCTGCCGGACGCGCCGCCTGGGGTGAAGGGCATTTCGCTGTTTATCGTGCCCAAATTCCTGGTCAACGACGACGGCAGCCTGGGGGAACGCAACGACGTGTTGCTGGCGGGGCTGTTCCACAAGATGGGCTGGCGCGGCACCACGTCCACGGCGCTGAATTTCGGCGACAACGGCCACTGTGTCGGCTACCTGGTGGGCAAGCCGCATCAGGGCCTGAGCTGCATGTTCCAGATGATGAACGAGGCACGCATCGGCGTGGGCATGGGCGCGGTGATGCTCGGTTATGCCGGCTACCTCTATTCCTTGGAGTACGCCCGCGAGCGTCCGCAGGGACGCCTGCCGGACAGCAAGGATCCGACCACCGCACCGGTCTCGATCATTCAGCATGCGGACATAAAACGCATGCTGCTGACCCAGAAATCCTACGTGGAAGGCGCCTTCGATCTGGGCCTCTACGCCGCGCGGCTGTTCGACGACACCACCACCCTGGAAACCGAAGCCGAGCGCAAGCACGCCCACGAACTGCTGGACTTGCTGACCCCGATCGTCAAATCCTGGCCCTCGGAGTTCTGCCTCAAGGCCAACGAACTGGCGATCCAGATTCTCGGCGGCCACGGCTACACCCGTGAATACCCGGTAGAGCAGTATTACCGCGACAACCGCCTGAACCCGATCCATGAAGGCACCCATGGCATCCAATCCCTGGATTTGCTCGGGCGCAAGCTCGCACAGAACGGCGGGGCGGGCTTGAAGCAACTCATCAGACTGATCGCCGAAACCGGTGCGCGTGCTCAGCAATACCCAAGCCTCACCCCACTCAGGGAACCGCTGGAGCACTTGGTGAGCCGCCTGCAAAGCGTGACCATCGGCCTGCTGACGGATCTCGCCCACGGCAAGGTCAACAGCAGCCTGGCGAATTCGGCGCTGTACCTGAAGGTATTCGGGCATACGGTGATTGGCTGGCGCTGGCTGGAACAGGCGATTCGCGCCGAGGAAGGCTTGGCCAGGGGCAATGCGGCGGATGTGGCCTTCTATAAAGGCAAGCTCCAGGCCGCTCGGTACTTCCTGACCTGGGAAGTACCAAGCTGCCATCATGAACTGGCGATTCTCGAAGCACGTGATGACACGTGCCTCGGCATGCAGGATGAGTGGTTCTGACCCCTAAGGTTGTCCGATCACCTTGGAAATCACATCGACCGTGGCGCTGACTTGCTCTTGGTAACGGTCGAGTTCCTGCTGGTGAGCCTGCTGCATTTCGATCTGCTCGGCGCACAGGTTAAGCGCCGCCAGCACCAGTAGCTTGTCACCGATCAGGGTCGGGTACTTTTTCTTGGTGGTGGCCAGGGACGCCTTGAGCATGGTCACGGCGTGCATCAGGGTTTTGTCCTCCCCTGCCGGTGCCTTGATCGAGTAATCCTCTCCGAGAATCGAAACGACCTTTATCCCTTCATTCATGCGCTGACAGGCCCTGCGCTCACGCGCTCAACCAACGCCTGGATACGCGCGGCGGTGGCGCCATGCTTTTCTTCCTGTTCCATCAGGTTCAATTGCAGGCTGTCGTTCTCATCCTTGGCGCGAGCCAGTTCGGCCTTGAGGGATTCGTTGCTGCCCAGTAGATCCTGATTCTGCTGTACCAGGTCGCTGACCAGTTGTTCCAGTTGGCTGAGGGATGCTTCTAACATTTTGATTTCTCGGGCTTTTTCAAAGGGCGGTGACGATAAAGAAAATTCACCTCGGATGCCAGGGTTATCCCCGGCGCGTAGCCCGTTTTTTAAGGGCCGGGCCACGCTTTCGAGCCTTAGTGACTGCATTTCCCCCATCTGGTTCCTGAATCAGCGCAACCCCTCGTCAGGTGCGACAAAAACGCACAGCGCCCTTTAGACTTTAGTCGTACGTCCGATAGAGAGGGACACCCCGTCTCATGACCGCACGGATCGCGCTTCTCCCCAGGATTTCCGCATGTCGCTTCGTAATATGAATATTGCTCCGAGGGCCTTCCTCGGCTTCGCGCTGATTGGTGCCCTGATGTTGTTTCTCGGTGTGTTCGCCCTGAACCAGATGAGCAAAATCCGTGGCGCCACCGAAGACATCACGCTGTCCAGCGTGCCGAGCATTCGCGCCCTGGATGAGTTCACCCAACTCACTTTGCGCCTGCGGGTCCTGTCCTATCGCTTGCTGACCAACCGCGAGCCGGAGGTGCAACAAAAAACCCTCGAGGCTTTCGAGCTGCGCAACCAGCAGATCCGCACGGCCCAGGCGGTCTACGAGAAGCTGATCGAGAGCAGCGAGGAGCGTTCGACCTACGACGAATACGTGCGCCTGCTCGGCCAGTACCATCAGATCGAAGAGCGCATGAAAAGCCTGTCGCGCGCCAACCAGGTCGACGAGTTGCGCAGCCTGCTCAACACCGAACTGCTGAGCAACTCCGAGCAGGTCAACGCGGTGCTCACGCGCCTGCTGGACATAAATAACAAGATGGCCCTGGCCACCAACCAGCAAGCCGAAGACCAGTACGACCTGGCCTTTGACCTGGTGGTGGGCCTGCTGGTGATCGCCACCGCGCTGACCCTGCTGTTCGCCTGGCTGCTGACCCGCAGCATCACCTTGCCGATTTCCCAGGCATTGGGCGCCGCTGAAGAAATCGCCGAAGGCAACCTGACGCGGCCGATCAAGATTGACGGCAACGACGAAGCCGGGCGCCTTTTGGCGGCCATGGCCAAGATGCAGGACAAGCTGCGCGACACCCTGCAGCGTATCGCCGGCTCCGCCACCCAGCTGGCATCGGCGGCTGAAGAGCTGAACGCCGTGACCGACGAAAGCGCCCGCGGCCTGACCCAGCAAAACAACGAAATCGAACAGGCCGCCACGGCCGTCAACGAGATGACCAGCGCCGTCGAAGAAGTCGCGCGCAATGCGGTGAGCACCTCCGAAGCCTCGCGCAATGCCACAACTTCCGCCGGCGACGGGCGTGACCTGGTACAGGAAACCGTCAGCGCGATCGAGCGCATGAGCGGCGACGTGCAAGCCACCGCTACCTTGATCGGCGACCTGGCCAATGAGTCCCGGGATATCGGCAAGGTGCTGGACGTGATTCGCGGCCTGGCCGACCAGACCAACCTGCTTGCCCTCAACGCCGCCATTGAAGCCGCGCGTGCCGGGGAGGCCGGCCGTGGCTTTGCCGTGGTTGCCGATGAAGTGCGCGCCCTGGCCCACCGTACCCAGCAGTCCACCAGCGAGATCGAGCGGATGATCGGCAGCATCCAGGCCGGCACCGAGCACGCGGTGGACTCGATGCGCAACAGCACCGAACGTGCGGAATCGACACTCAACATCGCCAAGGGCGCGGGGATGTCGCTGGACACCATCAACACCGCCATCGTGGAAATCAACGAGCGCAACCTGGTGATCGCCAGCGCGGCGGAAGAGCAGGCGCAAGTGGCGCGGGAAGTGGACCGTAACCTGGTGAACATCCGTGATTTGTCGGTGCAATCCGCCACCGGCGCCAGCCAGACAAGTGCGGCGAGCAGTGAGCTGTCGCGCCTGGCGGTGGATTTGAATGGGATGGTGGGGCGGTTCAGGCTCTGAACCAAAGCCCTCCTGGCAGCGCTGATCCCTTGTGGGAGCTGGCTTGCCTGCGATGCAGGCACCTCGGTGAATCAGGCTCACCGAGGCGATGCTATCGCAGGCAAGCCAGCTCCCACATTTGATCTTCATCGCGCCACAAAACCTTTTTGACAGCGCAGCAATTCAACAGGTTAGAATCGCTGGCACGCAGACTGCATGGTCAGTTTGCGCCCCGTCTTGTTTACTCATGGAGTACTGCCTTTGAATGCGACGACCATCAACAGCCTGTTCTTGATCGGCGCGTTGCTGGTGGGTGCAAGCATTCTGGTGAGTTCTCTTTCGTCCCGCCTGGGCATCCCGATCCTGGTGATCATCCTGGCCGTGGGCATGGTCGCCGGCGTCGATGGCGGCGGCATCATTTTCGATAACTACCCGACCGCCTACCTGGTGGGCAACCTCGCGCTGGCCGTGATCCTGCTGGACGGCGGCCTGCGCACGCGGGTCGCAAGTTTTCGCGTGGCGTTGTGGCCGGCGTTGTCGCTGGCCACGGTCGGGGTGCTGATCACCACCGGCCTCACCGGCATGGCCGCGGCCTGGCTGTTTGACCTCAATATCATCCAGGGCCTGTTGATCGGCGCCATCGTCGGTTCCACGGATGCCGCGGCAGTGTTCTCGCTGCTGGGCGGCAAGGGCCTGAACGAGCGGGTCACCGCCAGCCTGGAAATCGAGTCCGGCAGCAACGACCCGATGGCGGTGTTCCTCACCGTTACCCTGATCGACATGCTCGCCAGCGGCCAGACCGGCCTGCACTGGAGCCTGCTGACGCACCTGGTGCGCGAGTTCGGCATCGGCGGCATCGTCGGCCTGGGCGGCGGCTGGCTGATGCTGCAGATGGTCAACCGCATCAACCTGGCGACGGGCTTGTACCCGATCCTGGTGATCGCCGGCGGCCTGGTGGTGTTCGCCCTGACCAACGCCCTGCACGGCAGCGGCTTCCTCGCCGTGTACCTGTGCGGCCTGGTAATCGGCAACCGCCCGGTGCGCAGCCGTCATGGCATTTTGCATATGCTCGACGGCATGGCCTGGCTCGCGCAGATCGGCATGTTTTTGGTGCTGGGCCTGCTGGTCACGCCCCACGACTTGCTGCCGATCGCGCTGCCGGCCCTGGGCCTGGCGCTGTGGATGATCCTGTTCGCGCGGCCGCTGTCGGTGATGGTCGGCCTGCTGCCGTTCAAGGCGTTCCATGGTCGCGAAAAAGCTTTTATCGCCTGGGTCGGCCTGCGTGGCGCGGTACCGATCATCCTGGCGGTGTTCCCGCTGATGGCCGGCCTGCCGCATGCGCAGCTGTACTTCAACCTTGCCTTCTTTATCGTGCTGGTGTCATTGCTGGTGCAGGGCACCAGCCTGCCATGGGTGGCCAAGCTGCTGAAAGTGACGGTACCGCCGGACCCTGCGCCCATCTCGCGCGCGGCCCTGGAAGTGCACGTCACCAGCGAGTGGGAGCTGTTCGTCTACCGCCTGGGCGCGGAAAAATGGTGCATCGGCGCAGCCCTGCGCGAGCTGAAAATGCCCGAAGGCACGCGGATCGCCGCGCTGTTCCGTGGCCAGCAACTGCTCCATCCGTCGGGTAGTACGGTGCTGGAAGTCGACGACCTGCTCTGTGTGATCGGCCACGAACACAACCTGCCAGCCCTGGGCAAACTGTTCAGCCAGGCACCGCAACGCGGCCTGGACCTGCGCTTCTTCGGCGACTTCGTGCTTGAAGGCGACGCCCAGCTGGGCGCGGTTTCCGCCCTGTATGGCCTCAAGCTCGAAGGCATCGACCCGGACATGCCCCTCAGCCGCTTCATCACCCAGAAAGTCGGCGGCGCGCCGGTGGTGGGCGACCAGGTGGAATGGAACAACACCATCTGGACCGTCGCGGTCATGGACGGGAACAAGATCGGCAAAGTCGGCGTCAGATTCCCCGAAGGAAGTCGCCCGGGTCCCGGACTCTTCCTCTAAACTGCGGGGCGACAACGCCCCGATTCTTCACCTTGCTCGACCGGTCTCTATGCCAATCCTGCGCACTTTTCTCGCCACTGCCCTGCTGGGCCTGACCCTTTGTGTCGGCAGCGTACACGCCGCCGATCCGCCCAGCGCCGACGCCATCCAGCAATCCCTGGACAAGCTGCCCGATCGCAAGCTGCCCGACGCCGACATGAAGGCGTTGCAGTCGATCCTGCAGCAGACCCTGAATTACCTGGGCAACAAGCAGGATTACGAGCAGCGCCTCATCGACCTCAAGCGCCAGCTGGAGGACGCCCCGCGCCAGACCACCGACAACCAGCGTGAGCTGACCCGGCTCAAGGCCACCAAGGTCATCCCGGTCGCCCAGCGCTACGCCAGCCTGCCGGTGCCACAGCTGGAACAACTGCTCGTGCAGCGCACCACCCAGCAAGGTGACCTGCAAAAAGAGCTGGCCGACGCCAACAGCCTGACCATTGCCGCCCAGACCCGCCCCGAGCGCGCCCAGACCGAAATCAGCAACAGCCAGACGCGCATCCAGCAGATCAATGCGATCCTCAAGGCCGGCAAGGACAATGGCAAAACCATCAGCGGCGACCAGCGCAACCAACTGAACGCCGAACTCGCCGCCCTGAATGCGCTGATCCCTTTGCGTCGCCAGGAACTGGCCGGCAACAGCCAACTGCAAGACCTGGGCAATAGCCAGCACGACCTGGTGGTGGAGAAAACCGCGCGCCTGGAGCAGGAAATCCAGGACCTGCAAACCCTGATCAACCAGAAACGCCTGGCCCAGTCCCAGCAGACGGTAACCCAGCAGTCCATCGAGGCGCAGAAGGCCGGCGGCAGCAGCCTGCTGGCCACCGAGAGCGCGGCCAACCTGAAACTGTCCGACTACCTGCTCAAAAGCACCGACCGCCTCAACGACCTGACCCAGAAAAACCTGCAGACCAAGCAGCAACTGGACACTGTGACCCAGAGCGATTCGGCGCTGGACGAGCAGATCAACGTGCTCAAGGGCAGCCTGCTGCTCTCCAAGATTCTCTACAAACAGAAGCAGGCATTGCCGCGCCTGACGGTGGACCGCGACCTGGCCGATGACATCGCCAACATTCGCCTGTACCAGTTCGAGGTCAACCAGCAGCGCGAGCTGATCAGCTCCCCGAGCACCTACGTCGACAACCTGCTGGCCAACCAGCCACCGGAAGACGTCACGCCACAATTGCGTCGCACCCTGCTGGAGCTGGCGATCACCCGCAGCGACCTGCTGGAGCGCCTGAGCCGTGAGCTGAGCGCGCTGCTGAACGAATCCATCACCCTGCAACTGAACCAGAAACAACTGCTCAGCACCGCCACCACCCTGCGCGCGACGCTGGATGAGCAAATGTTCTGGATCCCCAGCAACAAGCCGCTGGACACCGAGTGGCTGGAAACCTTACCGGCGCACCTGAGCAAGCAAGTCACCACCCTGCCCTGGGCTTCCAGCGTCAGCGAGTTGTACGACGGCCTGACCCAGCGTCCGCTGCTGTTCCTGCCGCTGCTGCTGTTGATCGGCGCGCTGTTGTGGCGCCGCAAAGCCCTGTACCAGCGCCTGAACAAGGTCCACCTGGACATCGGTCACTTCAAGCGCGACAGCCAGTGGCACACGCCGCAGGCCATCCTGATCAATATCCTGCTGGCGATGCCGGTAGCCCTGGGCCTGGCGCTGTGCGGGTATGCGCTGCAGATTGACGCCCGTGGGCAAAACGCCAACCTCGGCGCAGCCTTGCTGCAGATCGCCCAGGCGTGGCTGGTGTTCTACACCGCCTACCGCATCCTCGCGCCGGGCGGCGTGGCCGAGCTGCACTTCCGTTGGGAGAAACCCCAGGTCGAATTCCTCCAGGGCTGGGTGCGCAAGCTCGGGCTGGTGGTGCTGGCCCTGGTGGCGGTGGTGGCAATTGCCGAGCATCAACCGGCGGCATTGGCCGACGACGTGCTGGGCATCGGCGTGGTGCTGCTGTGCTACGCACTGATGGCCTGGCTGCTGGGGCGCCTGTTGCTGAACAGCCCGACGCATGAAAAAGCCTCGCTGTTTCGCAAAGCCGTGGGCCTGCTATTCACCGCCCTGCCCATCGCGCTGTTTATCGCGGTGCTGTTCGGCTACTACTACACCGCGCTCAAACTCAGCGACCGGCTGATCAACACCCTGTACCTGTTGATGTTCTGGTTGGTGATCGAAGCCACGTTCGTACGCGGCCTGGGTGTCGCCGCGCGGAGACTGGCTTACGCACGCGCCCTGGCCAAACGCCAGGCCGCCAAGGAAGCCGGCGACGGCGAGGCGGTGATCGAAGAGCCGACGCTGGACATCGAGCAGGTCAACGAACAATCCATGCGCCTGATCCGCCTGGCCTTGCTCGGCGGCTTTATCGCGGCGCTGTATTGGGTCTGGAAAGACCTGATCACCGTGTTCTCCTACCTCGACAACGTCACGCTCTACGAATACACCAGCGGCACCGGCGCCAATATCAGCATGGTGCCGATCAGCATCGGCGACCTGCTGGGGGCGTCGATCATTGTCGGCATCACCTTCGCCCTGGCGCGCAACCTGCCCGGCTTGCTGGAAGTGCTGGTGCTGTCCAAGCTGGACCTGGCCCAGGGCAGCGCGTACGCGACCACCACCTTGCTGTCCTATGTGATTGCCGGCGTCGGCTTTGTCTCGACCCTGTCGACCCTCGGCGTGAGCTGGGACAAGTTGCAATGGCTGGTCGCGGCGCTGTCGGTGGGATTGGGCTTCGGGATGCAGGAAATCTTCGCCAACTTCATCTCTGGCATCATGATCCTGTTCGAACGCCCGGTGCGGATCGGCGACACCATCACCATCGGCAACCTGTCGGGCACAGTGAGCAAGATCCGCATCCGCGCCACCACCATCACCGATTTCGACCGCAAGGACATCATTGTCCCGAACAAGACCTTCATCACCGGGCAACTGATCAACTGGTCACTGACCGACACCATCACCCGCGTCACCCTCAAGCTTGGCGTGGACTACGGCTCCGACCTGGACCGCGTGAAGGAACTCCTGCTCAAGGCCGCCCGCGAGAACCCGCGAGTGCTCAAGGAGCCGGAGCCACACGTGTACTTCCTCAACTTCGGCGAAAGCACCCTCGACCACGAACTGCGCATGCACGTGCGCGACCTGGGCGACCGCAACCCGGTGATCGACGAAGTGAACCGCTTCATCAACCGCGAGTTCAAGAAAGAGCACATCAACATTTCGTTCCGCCAGATGGAGGTCTACCTGAAGAACCTCCACGGCCAGGAATACAAACTCGTCGAAGTCGACACCCCGGCCAAACCCGCCAACGACGGCGGCGTGCAAGAACCGCCGCCGGGTAAACTCGACTAAACGCCCTATCCCCAGCAGAATGCTCGGACATTCTGCTGGAGATGGCCGGTGAAAGCCCTCGACGAACTGACCTTCGACAACCGCTTCGCACGCCTGGGCGACGCGTTCTCAACCCACGTCCTGCCTGAACCCCTCGATGCGCCGCGCCTTGTGGTGGCGAGCGATGCCGCCATGGCCTTGCTCGACCTCGACCCGGCCGTGGCTGAAACGCCGGTGTTCGCCGAGCTGTTTGGCGGCCACAAGCTGTGGGCCGAGGCGGAACCGCGGGCGATGGTCTATTCCGGGCATCAGTTCGGTGGCTACACGCCACAATTGGGCGATGGCCGGGGGCTGCTGCTGGGCGAGGTGTACAACCAGGCCGGCGAGCACTGGGACCTGCACCTCAAGGGCGCCGGCATGACGCCGTACTCGCGCATGGGCGATGGGCGCGCGGTGCTGCGTTCGTCGATTCGGGAGTTCCTGGCCTCAGAAGCGCTGCACGCGCTGGGCATTCCCAGCAGCCGGGCCCTCTGCGTGATCGGCTCCGATACCCCGGTGTGGCGTGAGAAACAGGAGCGCGGCGCAATGGTGCTGCGCCTGGCCCACAGCCATATCCGCTTCGGCCATTTCGAATATTTCTACTACACCAAAAAGCCCGAACAGCAGGCGCAATTGGCCGAGCACGTGCTCAACCTGCACTACCCCGAGTGCCGCGAGCAGCCCGAGCCATACCTGGCGATGTTCCGCGAGATCGTCGAGCGCAATGCCGAAATGATCGCCAAATGGCAGGCCTACGGCTTCTGCCACGGCGTGATGAACACCGACAACATGTCGATCCTCGGCATCACCTTCGACTTCGGGCCGTTTGCATTTCTCGACGACTTTGACGCGCACTTCATCTGCAACCACTCGGACCATGAAGGGCGCTATTCCTTCAGCAACCAGGTGCCGATCGGCCAATGGAACCTCAGCGCCCTGGCGCAGGCGCTGACGCCGTTCATCAGCGTCGATGCCTTGAAGGAAGCGCTGGGCCTGTACCTGCCGCTGTATCAGGCCCACTACCTGGACCTGATGCGCCGCCGCCTGGGGCTGACCACCGCCGAGGACGATGATCAGGCGCTGGTCGAGCGCTTATTGAAGCTGATGCAGAACAGCGGTGTGGATTACACCCTGTTCTTCCGTCGCCTGGGCGATGAACCAGCGGCACTGGCCGTGACCCGCTTGCGTGATGATTTTGTCGACCTGGCCGGTTTCGACGCCTGGGCCGAACGCTACACAGCCCGCGTTGCAAGGGACGGGGAATACACTGAAGAACAGCGACGCGCGCGCATGCATGCGGTCAACCCGCTGTACATTCTGCGCAACTACCTCGCACAAAACGCCATCACCGCCGCCGAGTCCGGCGACTACAGCGAAGTGCGGCGGCTGCACGAGGTGCTTTCCAAGCCGTTCGAGGAGCAAGCGGGTATGGAACAATACGCGCAGCGCCCGCCGGATTGGGGCAAGCATTTGGAAATCAGTTGTTCGTCGTAGGCGCTACTATTGTAGTGAGCGGGCGTGTCCCGCTCACTACAACCTTGATAACTATCTGCCCCGGCTCCACATAGAACCTATTGGTCATTCCAGGAGCCCACCATGTCCGAACCTCTCGTAATCCCGTGCCCCCATTGCAACGGCCTCAACCGCATCCCCGGCGAACGCCTGGGCGATGCGCCAAAATGCGGGCGCTGCAAGCAGCCGGTTTTGCTGAACACGCCGTTCGAGCTGAAACAAGGTGACTACACCAGCCAGATCAAAGGCGATTTGCCGTTGCTGGTGGATGTCTGGGCTGAATGGTGTGGGCCGTGCAAGTCGTTCGCGCCGGTGTTTGAGCAAGCGGCTGGGCAGCTGGCGGGCAAGTGCCGATTGGCCAAGCTGGACAGCGAGGCCAATCAGCAACTGTCAGCGCAGTTGGGGATTCGGTCGATCCCGAGTTTGATTCTGTTCAAGAACGGCCGCGAGGTGGCGCGCCAGAGTGGGGCGTTTCCGTTGCAGCAGTTGATGGCGTGGTTACGCAGCCAGGGCGTATAACTCCCCCCTGAGAACAACACCTATCAAATGTGGGAGCTGGCTTGCCTGCGATGCAGGCGATTCGGTCTGTCTGATACACCGAGGCGATGCCATCGCAGGCAAGCCAGCTCCCACACTGATTGCATTTCACATTAAGGTCAGCGTTGCCTGTCAGATCAGGCGTTTTCCAGCAGGTTGTGCAGCTCCACAAATTGCTGCGTCAGCTTGTGCCGCGGGTCCAAGTGGATCAGTGGCTTGCTCTCCTGGTGCGACTCGCGCATGCGCACCGAGCTGGCCAGGTACACCGGCAGCACCGGCAGGCCTTCGGCGATCAACTCGTCGAGCATCTGCTGCGGCAAGCTCGCCCGCGCCTGGAACTGATTGACCACGATACCTTCCACTTCCAGGCCTTCGTTGTGGTCTTCCTTCAATTCTTCGATTTCCGCCAGCAGTCCATACAACGCCTGGCGCGAGAAGCTGTCGCAATCGAAAGGGATCAGCACACGATCGGCGGCAATCAGCGCCGAAACCGCATAGAAATTCAGGGCCGGCGGGGTATCCAGGTAGATCCGGTCGTAATCTTCGCTCAATTCGTCCAGTAGCTTTCGCAGCTTGTTGATCTTGTGCTTGGCCTCGAGCTTGGGCTGCAGGTCCGCCAGTTCAGCAGTCGCGGTGATGACGTGCAGGTTGTCGAATGGCGTTTCGTAGATATCGACCTGGTTTTTCTTGGAAAACGGCCCGGATGACAGGGTTTGCTTGAAAAAATCCGCGATCCCCATGGGGATATCGTCGCCCGTCAGCCCGGTGAGGTACTGGGTTGAGTTGGCTTGTGCATCGAGGTCCACCAACAGGGTTCGATAGCCTTCACTGGCGCTGACCGCCGCCAGGTTGCAGGCGATGCTGGACTTGCCAACGCCGCCTTTCTGATTGAACACCACACGCCGCATGGAAAAACCTCCGTGTATCAATGAATGTCCGAGTGTAGAGGGCAAAAGCGCCTGTTAGCTACCTCGTTCATCCATGCACTGCTGCATTAAAGTCGGCATGTAGTACGTCACACACGAAGAATCAGGAATGGTCCGACAACCAAGCCGACCTTCGGTAACCGACAATATGTAAATCTCCTCCACTAATTTGTAATCAGCTGTGCACAAATCTTTACCAAAGTTTGCTAGAACCCCACGGCAACGGGATAATGCGCGCCATTCGGCTACTGCTCCCTGTCCCGGTATTCGGGGCCAACGGCCGCACATGGAAGCCCGCAGGGGCGGGATATCTTCTCAGTGATCACTTTCAACATCGCCCAATGGCGCGCCTGGGCCCCTGGCCTGGAGAGCGCGGACGACTGGCACGCCTGGTGCCGGAATCCGGTGTTGCTGCCCGAAAGCGAAGCCTGCCCCGACGTGTCATTCCTGCCGGCCATGCAGCGCCGGCGCCTGAGCCGCTTGGCGCGCATGGCCTTCAGCGTGGGCTGGCCACTGGCCGAAGGCCTGCAGGACTTGCCCCTGGTGTTTATTTCCCGGCACGGCGAGACCCCGCGCACCCTCGATATCCTCACTGACCTGGCCAACGACCAGCCACTGTCGCCGACCCAGTTCAGCCTGTCGGTGCATAACGCGGTGATTGGCCTGTGGTCGATCCTGCGTAATGAAACCAGCGAAATGACCGCCCTGGCAGCCGCCGGTGATGGCCTGGAGCACGGCATGCTCGAAGCCGCCGCGCTACTCAACGAGGGCGCCTCGGCGGTCTTGCTGGTGATCACCGAAGAACAGCCGCCCGAGGCCTACGCCAGTTGGATCCACGACGTGCCTTTTCCCTACGCCCTCGGCCTGCTGCTGACGCCCGGCGACGAGTGGCAGTTGGAACTCAGCCCCGGCACTGTCCAACCCACTCAAACCCAGTGGCCTCACGCCCTGAACCTGCTGCGCACCCTGCTCACCGACCAGGTCGCCTGCCAACATGCCTGGAAGAACCGCGTATGGAACTGGCAACGCAAGCCTTGACCGACAAACCCCGGGACGCCTACTACTGGCGCCTGATCGCCACCGCAGCCAGCTTCGTGCTGTTCGGTTTCGGCGGGCTGTGCCTGCGTTTGCTGGTGTTCCCCCTGCTCAGCTGCCTGCCGGGCGACGCCACCCAACACCGGCGCCGCGCCCGTCACACCATCAGTTGGCTGTTCTGGTTCTTTATCCGCCTGATGCAACGCGCCGGGGTGCTGACCTTCAGTGTCGAAGGCGCGGAAAAGCTCGGCCGCCCGGGCCAGATGATCATCGCCAACCACCCGTCGCTGATCGATGTGGTGTTCCTGATCGGCCTGGTGCGCCAGGCCAACTGTGTGGTCAAGCAAAGCCTGTGGCAAAACCCGTTCACCCGTGGACCGGTGCGCGACGCGGGTTATATCAGCAACGACGGCAGCGCCGAGATGCTCGATGCCGCCGCCGGCGCGCTGCAGGCCGGGCAAACCCTGATCATCTTTCCGGAAGGCACCCGCACCACACCCGGCGCGGCGCCTGCCTTTCATCGCGGGGGCGCCGCCATTGCGCTGCGCGGTGCGACAATCATCACCCCCGTGGTGATCAAGGTCAGCCCCACCACCCTGACCAAGGCCGAACCCTGGTATCGCATCCCAAAATGCCGCGTGCACTTCAGTTTGCGGGTGGGTGCCGATATAGAACCACAGGCCTTCGCGGCATTGGGGCCTGCGCCCCAGGCTTCACGCAAGCTCAACGATTACCTGCACCACTATTTTATTAAGGAGCTCGCCGAAGATGAGCGACCAACACCGCCTTGAGCACGACATAAAGACGCTGATCATCGAGGCCCTGGGCCTGGAAGACATCAGCGCCGACGACATCGGCAGCGAACAAACCCTGTTCGGCGAAGGCCTGGGCCTGGATTCGGTCGACGCCCTGGAATTGGGCCTGGCGATCCAGAAAAAGTACGGTATCAAAATCGATGCCGACGCCAAGGACACCCGCAATCACTTCACCAACGTGGCGAGCCTCGCGGCGTTCGTCACGGCCAGACAGGCAGCTTGAGACCGGACCATGCAAACTCGTGACGATATTTTCAACACCCTGCGCGATGCCTTGGTGGAACTGTTTGAACTGCCGCCTGAGCGCGTCACTCTTGACGCCAACCTGTACCAGGACCTGGAGATCGACAGCATCGACGCCGTCGACCTGATCGACCATATCAAGCGCCAGACCGGCAAGAAGATCGCTGCCGAAGAGTTCAAGGCCGTGCGTACCGTCAACGACGTGGTAGAGGCGGTGTACCGTCTGGTCACGCCGGCCGCATGAGCCGGCTGATCGGCCTTGGCCTGTTGCTGGCGGGGCTGCTGTACCCTTTTGCGGTGTATTACGGCACCGAGCACTTCGCGCCGTGGCAATTCGGCCTGCTGCTCGGCAGTTTGTGGCTGTTGCGCGCGCTGACCGGTGCGCGGCGCCCCGGCAGCCGCTGGATGGCGGTGGCCGTGATCGTGTTTTGCCTGTTGCTGGCCTGGTTCGACAACCCGCACCTGCTGCGCTGGTACCCGAGCCTGGTCAGCGCGTTCATGCTCGCGCTGTTCGGCCTGAGCCTGAAATATGGCCCGCCGATGGTCGAGCGCCTGGCGCGCATGACCGACCCGCAGCTGCCCCCCCACGCGATTGTGTATACGCGCCAGGTCACCGTGGTGTGGAGTGTGTTTTTTCTGTGTAATGGCCTGCTCGCCGCCGCGCTCACCCTGTGGGCGCCGCTGAGTTGGTGGACGTTGTACAACGGCCTGATCGCCTACGGGCTGATGGGGCTGTTGTTTGCCGTGGAATGGCTGGTACGACAAAGGGTTCGAGGCCGCGTATGAAAGGGTTGAAACTTGAGCACCTGTTGCTCGAGCCGCTGCAACAGCGTTTGGTCACCACCGAACCTGCGATGAATCACGCTGAACTGTGGGAACACGCCCTGAGCCTGGCCGCAGGCCTGCAGGCGCGTGGCATCCAGCGCCTGGCCGTGCACCTGGAAGACGCCGGCGTACTGGCGATTGCCCTGCTGGGCGCCTGGCGTGCCGGGGTCAGCGTGCTGCTGCCCGCCGACCTGCAACCCCAGACCCGCCAACGCTGGGACGCGGCCGTCGACGCCTGGCTGGTGGAAGCTGCCGACCTCGACGCGCTGTATCAGTCGCCCTTGAGCCCTGCTGCCCTCGACCTGGACGCCTGCCAAGTGAGCCTGTGCACCTCCGGCTCCAGCGGCGAGCCCAAGCGCATCGACAAGACCCTGCGTCAGTTGGCCAATGAAGTCCAGGCGCTGGAGGCCTTGTGGGGCGCGGACGTGAAAGACGCGTGCATCATCGGCAGCGTCGCCACCCAGCATATCTACGGCTTGCTATTCCGTGTGCTATGGCCGCTGTGCGCCGGTCGCACTTTTGTGCGCAAGCAACTGGCATTCCCCGAAGACCTGCAGCGCGCCAGCCGCGAGCACCCGCACTTTGCCTGGGTCGCCAGCCCGGCGCTGCTCAAGCGCATGGGCGACAACCTCGACTGGCCGGCACTGAGCCAGGTGGCGAGGGTGTTCTCGTCCGGCGGCGCCTTGCCCCTCGAGGCGGCCACCCGTCTTTACGAGCGCCTGCAGCAATGGCCGACGGAAATCCTCGGCAGCTCCGAGACCGGCGGCATCGCCTGGCGCCAGGGCGCGCAACCCTGGCAGCCATTCGCCGACGTGCAACTGAGCCAGGACGCCGACGGCGCGCTGCGTATCGCCTCGCCTTACCTGCCCGCCGGGCATATTGAACAGACTGCTGACGCTGCCCGAATCCATCCAGATGGCCGTTTCGAGCTGCTGGGTCGCCTGGACCGCATCGTCAAGCTGGAAGAAAAACGCATCTCCCTGCCGATGCTCGAACAGGCGCTGATGGCCCACGCCTGGGTCGCCGAAACCCGCCTGGGCGTGGTACAGGAAAACCGCGCGTCCCTCGGCGCGTTGGTGGTGTTGAGCGCCGAAGGCCTGCACGCCCTGCGCAATCAGGGCCGGCGCACCGTCACCCAAACCCTGCGCCAGCACCTCAGCCAGCATTGCGAAGCCCTGGCCCTGCCGCGGCGCTGGCGCCTGCTGCGCCAATTGCCGCTGAACAGCCAGGGCAAGCTCCCGCAGGCCGACGTCGAAGCACTGCTGCTGGCGCCACGGCCAAAAGCCCCGGAAGTGCTGGAGCAGGTCAAAGCGCATGGCGAATGGACCCTGCAACTGAGTGTACCGCCGGACCTGGCTTACTTCAGCGGCCACTTTCCGGTCACTCCGGTGCTGCCCGGTGTGGTGCAGGTGGAATGGGCCTTCAACCTCGGCCAGCAACTGCTGGACCTGCCGACGACCTTTGCCGGCATGGAAGTGCTCAAGTTCCAGCAACTGATACGCCCGGGCGACCGTATCGAACTGCACCTGCGCTTTGATGCAGAGCGCGCCAAGCTGTACTTCGCTTACCGCAATGGCGTCGCAGCCTGTTCCAGTGGCCGGATAGTGCTGGAGGCGCAAAATGCATAATCTCTTGTGGCAAGCAGGTTCGTCGTGGCAAGCAGGCTGTTTGTGGCAAGCAGGCTTGTTGTGGCGAGCGGGCTTGCCCCGCGTTGGGCTGCGAAGCAGCCCCAATAAGGTCGACGCGGTCTTCCAGGCATACCGAGTTGGCTGGTTTTGGGGCCGCTTCGCAGCCCAACGCGGGGCAAGCCCGCTCACCACAGGGAGCCCGCTCACCACAACAAGCCCGCCAGCCACAAGGAGCTTGCTAACCACAAGGAGCTTGCTCACCACAGAAAACCCATTCACCACAGGAAGCACGCTACCAGCCGATTGGGTGAGCCATGCATAACCCCTGCGCCCTGATCCCGGTCTACAACCATGAAGCCGCCGTGCCGGCCGTGGTCCGCAGCCTGTTGGACAGCGGCCTGCCGTGCCTGTTGGTCGACGACGGCAGCAGCCCGGCCTGCGCGGCGGTATTGGCGCAGCTGGCACGCCTCGAAAACGTCACCCTGCTGACCCTGCCGAACAACCAGGGCAAAGGTGGCGCGGTCATGGCCGGTTTCCGCGAAGCCGCACGCCTGGGCTTCAGCCATGCCCTGCAAGTGGATGCCGACGGCCAGCACGACTTGCGTGAAGTCGACACATTTATCGACACCTCGCGCCGGCACCCTGACGCGGTCATCTGCGGCTATCCCGAATACGACGACAGCGTGCCCAAGGGCCGCCTGTACGCGCGCTACCTGACCCACGTGTGGGTGTGGATCAACACCCTGTCGCTGCAGATCCGCGACTCGATGTGCGGCTTTCGCGTGTACCCGCTGGCGCCGACGCTGGCGCTGATGGACTCGGCCTATATCGGCACGCGCATGGACTTCGACTCCGACATCCTGGTGCGCCTGGCCTGGCGCAACCAGCCGATGCGTTGGCTGCCGACGCAGGTGCATTACCCCACCGACGGCCTGTCGCACTTTCGTTTGTTCCGCGACAACGTGCGCATCTCGGCCATGCACACCCGGTTGTTCTTCGGCATGTTGGTACGCGCGCCGATGATCCTGTGGCGACGGTGGCAGGCATGAGCGACAGCAGCAAACACTGGGCCGACCGCGAAGAACGCGGCAGCTTCTGGCTGATGAAACTCACAGCCGTCGCCGCCAAGGTGCTCGGCCGCCGCCTGCTGAGCCCGGTGCTGTACGGCATCGTGCTGTACTTCTTCCTGTTCGGCCGCACCGCGCGCCAGAGCGCCTGGCAATACCAGCAGCGCCTGGCCGAGTGGAGCGGACGCGATGAACTGCGCCCGACCCATAAAAAGGTCTTCGGCCAATTCATGGCCTTTGCCGACTCGCTGCTGGACAAGCTCGACGTGTGGAACGGCAAGCTGCGTATCGAGCAGATCGAAATCAACGACCCGGCGCAACTGCGCGGGCAACTGCGTGGCGGGCGCGGGCAGATGCTGGTGGGCGCGCACCTGGGCAACCTTGAAGTGTGCCGCGCGCTGGCGGAAATCGGCGAGCAGGTCACCATGAACGTGCTGGTGCACACCAAGCACGCCGAGCGCTTCAACCGTCTGCTGGGCGAAGCCGGCGCGACCCACTTGCGCTTGATCCAGGTCAGCGAGCTGGACCCGGCCACCATGCTGTTGCTCAGCCAGCGCCTGGACGACGGCGAGTGGCTGGCCATCGCTGGCGACCGCGTGCCGCTGCATGGCGGGCGCAGGGTGCGGGTGGATTTCCTCGGCCACGACGCCGCCTTTCCCCAAGGCCCGTGGTTGCTGGCCGGCCTGCTGAAATGCCCGGTCAACCTGCTGATGTGCCTGAAACACCAGGGCCGCTATCACCTGACCATCGAGCCGTTCGCGCAGTTGATCGAATGGAAACGCAGCACCCGCGAGCAGGTCATCGCCCTGTGGACCGCGCGCTATGCCGCACGCCTGGGCCAGTTCTGCCTGGAAGCGCCCCAACAATGGTTCAACTTTTACCCTTTCTGGAAGACCGATGACGACGCATCTTGAGCCGGTAACCTTTGGCGAACGCCCCCTGCGCATCGAAGACGTGCTGGCCCTGGCCAACCGTCAGGTGCCCACACATTTGCAGGATGACGCCGCCTATCGCCAGCGCATCGCCAAGGGCGCGCAGTTCTTAGACTCGCTGCTGGACAAGGAAGGCGTGATCTACGGCGTGACCACCGGCTACGGCGACTCCTGCGTGGTGGCGGTGCCATTGCACCACGTCGAGGCGCTGCCGCGTCACCTGTACACCTTTCACGGCTGCGGTCTGGGCAAGTTGCTCGACGCCCAAGCGACCCGTGCGGTGCTGGCGGCGCGCTTGCAGTCGCTGTGCCATGGGGTTTCCGGGGTGCGCGTGGAACTGCTCGAGCGCCTGCATGCGTTCCTCGAACACGATGTGCTGCCGCTGATTCCGGAAGAAGGCTCGGTCGGCGCCAGTGGTGACCTGACCCCACTGTCCTACGTGGCCGCGACCCTGTCCGGCGAGCGCGAGGTCATGTTCCGTGGCGAGCGGCGCCAGGCTGCCGATGTGCATCGCGAACTGGGTTGGGACCCGCTGGTGCTGCGTCCCAAGGAGGCCCTGGCGCTGATGAACGGCACCGCCGTGATGACCGGCCTCGCCTGCCTGGCCTTCGCCCGGGCCGACTACCTGCTGCAACTGGCGACGCGCATCACCGCGCTGAACGTGGTGGCGCTGCAAGGCAACCCGGAGCACTTCGACGAGCGCCTGTTCGCCGCCAAGCCGCACCCGGGGCAGATGCAAGTCGCCGCCTGGTTGCGCAAGGACCTGGCCATCGATGCACCGACCGCGCCGCTGCATCGCCTGCAGGATCGCTACTCGCTGCGCTGCGCCCCGCATGTGCTCGGGGTGTTGGCCGACAGCCTGAACTGGCTGCGCTCGTTTATCGAAATCGAACTGAACAGCGCCAACGACAACCCGATCATCGACGCCGAGGAAGAGCGCGTGCTGCACGGCGGGCACTTCTACGGCGGGCATATCGCCTTTGCCATGGACAGCCTCAAGACCCTGGTGGCCAACGTCGCCGACCTGCTCGACCGCCAGCTCGCGCTGTTGGTAGACGTGCGCTACAACCATGGCCTGCCGAGCAACCTGTCCGGCGCGCCGGCCGAGCGCGCGATGATCAACCACGGCTTCAAGGCGGTGCAGATCGGCACCAGCGCCTGGACCGCCGAGGCGCTGAAAAACACCATGCCGGCCAGCGTGTTCTCGCGCTCCACCGAGTGCCATAACCAGGACAAGGTGAGCATGGGCACCATCGCTGCGCGTGATGCGATCCGTGTGCTGGAACTGACCGAACAGGTCGCCGCTGCCACCCTGCTCGCCGCCAACCAGGGCGTGTGGCTGCGTGCCCAGGCCGAGGATGCGCGGCCTTTGCCGCCAGCCTTGGCCGCCATGCATGCAGCACTCGCCAAGGACTTCCCGCCGGTCATCGAGGACCGTGCCCTCGAAGGCGAGCTGCGCCTGTGCCTCAAGCGCATTGCCGAGCAACACTGGAGGCTGCATGCGTAGTCAGGGCGTGCTGCACAGCGACAGCGAAATCCTGGTGCCGTTTTTCGACATCGACACCATGAACGTGGTGTGGCACGGGCACTACGTCAAGTACCTGGAAGTGGCGCGTTGCGCGCTGCTGGACAAGATCGGCCATAACTACACGGCGATGCTCGAATCCGGCTACGCATGGCCGGTGATCGATATGCAGCTGCGCTACGTGCGCGGCGCGACCTTTGGACAGACCATCAATGTGCGCGCGAGCCTGGTGGAATGGGAGAACCGCTTGAAGGTCAATTACCTGATCACCGACCTTGCCAGCGGCGAGCGCCTGACCCGCGCCAGCACCGTGCAAGTCGCCGTTGAAATCGCCAGCCGCGAGATGCAATTGGCCTCACCCAGAATATTCACCGACGCCGTCGAAAGGGCCCTCAAATGCTGACCCCTGTGGGAGCGGGCTTGCCCGCGAAGGACGTTAACGATAATGCGATCCGCCTGACACTGCGCAGCGCCCTCAGGTTTTTCGCGAGCAAGCTTGCTCCTACAGGGCTCGGGTTGTTGCTGAGCCTGAGTGCCCATGCTTTCGACTTGCAACAACTCAGCGCTCAACTGGCAAAACCCTCGGTGATCCACGGCAGCTTCATCCAGGAAAAACACCTGCGCGCCCTGCCGCAGCCGCTGGTCAGCAAAGGCACCTTCGTGCTCGCCAAGGACCACGGCCTGCTGTGGCTGCTGAAAACCCCGCTGCAACAGGACTACCGCATCAGCGCCCAGGGCATCGCCCGGCGTGATGCCAACGGCTGGCAACTGCTGCCGAACAAGAGCGCCGGCGCCGAGCAGAACCGCCTGTTCCTCGCCGTGCTGCAGGGCGACAGCAGCGGCTTGCAACGCGACTTCGAGCTGCAGTTGCAAGGCGAAGCCCGGCAATGGAAGCTGACGCTGATCCCACGCTCGCTGCTGTTAAAACAAGTATTCACCCAGATCAATATCGACGGCGGCGAGCTGGTGCAAACCATCGAGCTGCTGGAAACCCAGGGCGACAGCACCGTGCTGCGCATGCAGGACAGCACCGCCAGCCAGCCGTTGAGCGATGCGGAGCAACACGACTTTGCCCAGTGAACGCTTGCTGCCCCGCCTGTTCCTGATCCTGCTGGTGGCCGTGCTGGCCCTGGCCGGCTGGCAGTGGCGTCACGGCGCCCCGCTGTCGGCCAACCTGATGGAACTGGTGCCGGGCAACACGCCGGACGCCCTGGAACTGCAGGCCGAACAGCGCATGCAGGAGCCGCTGAACCGCGAGATACTGGTGCTGGTGGGCCATGCTGATCGGCAGACAGCCGTTGCAGTCGCGCAGCAACTGGGCGAGCAGTGGCAGGCCAGCGGCCTGTTCGAAAAAGTGCAATGGAACCTGCAAGCCGACTTGCCCGCGCTGCGCGAGCAACTGCTGCGCGGGCGGCTGGCGATGCTCTCGGCCAAAGACCGCGCGCAACTGATTGAACAGCCCGGCGCGTTTATCCAGCAGCGTGTGCAGGCGCTGTTCGACCCCTTCACCGGCTTCAGCCTGGTGCCGAGCCAGGATGACTGGCTGGGCCTGACCGGGCGTATCCAGAACAGCCAGCCGCAACACGGTTCGGTGCAACTGGATATCGGCAGCGGCGCGTTGATCGCCGATGCCGACGGCAAAAGCTGGGTGCTGCTGCGTGCGCGCACCACCGGCAATGCCTTTGACATGAAACTGCCGCTGCAAGTGGCAGCGCTGCTCCAGGCCAGTCGCGAACAGGCCAGCGGGCAAGGCGCGCAATTGCTCGCGGCCAGCGGCCTGCTCTACGCGGCCAACGGTCAGCAGCAGGCCACACGGGAAATCACCTGGGTCGGCGGCGGCGCGACCGTCGGTATTCTGTTGCTGCTGTTGCTGGCGTTCCGCCGTTGGCGCGTGCTGCTGGCCTTTGTGCCGGTGCTGGTGGGCATGCTGTTTGGCGCGGTGGCCTGTGTGGCGCTGTTCGGCCATATGCATGTGATGACCCTGGTACTGGGCTCCAGCCTGATCGGCGTGGCGGTGGATTACCCGCTGCATTACCTGTCGAAGAGCTGGAGCATGAACCCCTGGCGCAGTTGGCCAGCGTTGCGGCTCACCCTGCCGGGGCTGAGCCTGAGCCTCGCCACCAGTTGCATCGGCTACCTGGCGCTGGCCTGGACGCCGTTCCCGGCACTGACCCAGATCGCCGTGTTCTCCGCCGCCGGGCTGATCGGCGCCTACCTGTCGGCCGTGTGCCTGTTGCCCGCGCTGCTCAAGGGTGTGGAATTGCGCCCGGCGCAATGGCCGCTGCGCATCGCCGAATGCCTGTGGCTGGTGCGGGCTTCTTTGCTCAAGCGCGTGCCGAGCCCGGTGTTGCTGGCAATGGTGCTGCTGTTCTGCGCAGGTGGCCTGTGGCACCTGAACAGCAAGAACGATATCCGCCAATGGATCGGTGCGCCGCCGCAATTGCTGCAAGAGGCACAGGCCGTCGCGCGGATTACCGGTTTCCAGCCCACCAGCCAGTTTTTCCTGGTACGCGCGGACGACCAGCAGCAGTTGCTGGAACGCCAGGCCGCCCTGAGCCAGCGCCTGGATCAACTGGTGAACATGGACAAGCTCCAGGGGTACCTGGCGCTCAACCAATTGGTCAACCTGCCGGCCGAGCAGCAACAACTGCGCGACGCCTTGAACCAACTCCCGCAACATTGGCAGCCACTGCTGGACCTCGGTGTGCCCGCCACTGCCCTGCAAGCCGAAGTCGCGCAGCTGCAAGCGTTGCCCACCGAAGACATCGACGCCGCACTCGTCGGCCCCCTGGCCGAGCCTTGGCGCACCTTGTGGCTTGGCCAGGTCGACGGCGGCGGCGTGGCGGCGATGGTCAGCCTGCAAGGCTTGAACAACCCGGCGCTGCTGCGGGTGCAAGCGCTGGATCTGCCGGGTGTGCAACTGGTGGATCGCCTGGGCGACTTGAACCGCGTGTTTGCCGATACGCAGATCAGCGCGGCCGAATTGAAGTTGATGTCCTGCGTGCTGATCGTGCTGCTGCTGATCCTGCCATTCGGCTTTGCCGGCGCCTTGCGTATCGTCGCCCTGCCCTTGCTGGCGGCGCTGTGCAGCCTGGCCAGCCTGGGTTGGCTGGGCCAGCCGCTGACCCTGTTCAGCCTGTTCGGCCTGCTGCTGGTCACGGCCATCAGCGTCGACTACGCGATTTTGATGCGCGAACAGATCGGCGGCCCGGCCGTCAGCCTTTTAGGCACGCTGCTGGCAGCGCTGACGACCTGGTTGTCGTTCGGCCTGCTGGCGGTGTCGAGTACCCCGGCGGTGAGTAATTTCGGCCTGTCGGTCAGCCTGGGCCTGGCGTTCAGCTTTATGCTGGCGCCCTGGGCGGGCCACCAGAAGCACGCCTCATGAATGTGATTATCGCCAATGCGGCAAGGAGCCCTCGTGCCCACAGTTGAAATGGAACGTCGCCAGGTGGTGGTGATCGGTGCCGGTCCATCCGGTGCCATCGCCGCCGCGCTGTTAAAGCGCAAGGGGCATGATGTATTGATCATCGAGCGCCAGCACTTCCCACGGTTCTCGATCGGCGAAAGCCTGCTGTCGCACTGCATCGACTTCATCGAAGAAGCCGGCATGCTCGACGCCGTGCAGGCCGCGGGCTTCCAGGTGAAAACCGGCGCTGCGTTCGCCTGGGGCGAGCGCTACAGCGCATTCGATTTCGGCGACACCTTCAGCAACGGCAAACCGACCACCTTCCAGGTGCAACGCGGCGAGTTCGACAAATTGCTGGCCGATCAGGCGGCGCTGCAGGGCGTCGATATTCGCTACGGCGAAACCATCGTTGGCGTGGATTTCAAAGGCGAATCGCGCTACCTGCACGTGCGCCGCGAGAACGGCAGCGAATACCATCTCAAGGCCAGGTTCGTGCTCGACGCCAGCGGCTACGGCCGTGTCTTGCCGCGCTTGCTCGACCTTGAGGCACCGTCGAATTTCCCGTTGCGCCAGGCGGTGTTCACCCACGTCGAAGACCGCATCGAACATCCTGGGTTTGATCGCACCAAGATCCTGGTGACCACCCATCCGACACAGCGCGATATCTGGTTCTGGACCATCCCGTTCAGCAATGGCCGCTGCTCGGTCGGCGTGGTCGCGGCGAAGGAGCATTTCGACGGCCGCGACGCGGACCTCGACGCCTGCCTGCGCGGTTTTATCGACGAAACCCCAAGCCTGTCCGGCGTGCTGCACAACGCCGTGTGGGATACCCCCGCGCGCACCATCGGCGGCTACTCGGCCAACGTCAAAACCTTGCACGGCCCGGGCTTCGCGCTGCTGGGCAACGCCGCAGAATTCCTCGACCCGGTGTTTTCGTCCGGCGTGACCATCGCCATGCGCTCGGCGAGCATGGCCGCCGGTTTGTTGCATCGTCAGCTGAGCGGCGAAACAGTGGACTGGCAAAGCGAATTCGCCGAACCGCTCAAGCGGGGTGTCGACACCTTCCGCTGCTACGTCGAAGGTTGGTATGCGGGCACGTTCCAGGATGTGATTTTCCATCCCGGCAGCTCGCCGGAGATTCGCCGGATGATCAGCTCGATCCTCGCCGGCTATGCCTGGGATGAGCGCAACCCGTTTGTCAGCGAGCCCAAGCGGCGGTTGCGGATGTTATCGGAGATTTGTGCAGGGGATGCCGCGTGAGCAGTCAGTACCTGAGTAAGAATTACGTCGAGGAAACCAGGTTCGGTTTCTGGTTCCTGCGCAGCCACACCTGGCAGCACCATGTGCTGCGCGTGGCGATCAACGACCTGCGCGGCCTGTTCAGCGAGGCATTGCCCCAGGCGCCGGTCTTGCTCGACGCCGGTTGCGGCCAGGGCAAATCCTTCAAGCTGCTGCAGCAAGTGTTTGCCCCCTCGCGCCTGATCGGCCTGGATGCCGATCCTCACAGCCTCCAACTGAGCCGCGAGGAAGCCACGCGCCAGGGCCTCGCCGTGGAGCTGATCGGCAGCGACTGCGCCACCCTCGAAGTGCCGGACGCCAGCGTCGATATCCTGTTCTGCCATCAGACGTTCCACCATCTGGTGGAACAACATCGCGCGCTGAAAGAGTTCTACCGCGTGCTCAAGCCGGGCGGCTACCTGCTGTTTGCCGAATCCACCGAAGCGTATATCGACACCTGGGTGATCCGCTGGCTGTTCCGCCACCCGATGCACGTGCAGAAGAGCGCCGAAGAGTACCTGCAGATGCTGCGCGAGCAGGGCTTTGAGTTCGGCGCGCAGAACGTCTCGTACCCCTACCTCTGGTGGAGCCGTTCCAGCGATTTCGGCCTGCTGGAACGCTGGGGCCTGCGCAAGGCGCCGCCGGTGGGCCAGCGCGAAGAAACCCTGGTCAATTGCGTCGCGCGCAAACCCCTGGCGGGTGCAACCGCATGATGCGCCTGCTGCTGATCGGCTGCCTGTTGCTGCTGAGCGCCTGCGCCAGCCAGGCGCCACTGCCCGGAAAAATGCCCACCCTGACCCTGCCGATGCAATTGCATGTGCAGCGCCAGGAAGGTGCCCAGCGCCAGGATTGGCTGCTGGTGATCCAGCGCGAGGACGGCGGCATTCGCTGGTCGATGATGGATCCCCTGGGTATCCCCCAGGCCCGGCAGATACTGATCAATGGGCAGTGGCAGGCCGATGGCTTGTTGCCGCCCAATCCCCAGGCGCGCGAGCTGTTCGCCGCCCTGCTGTTTGCCCTGGCTTCGGCGGACGACCTGCGCGCGCTGTACCCCGACGCGCAGGCGATGGACCTGACGCGCACCCTGCCGGGCCATTGGCAAATCGTGTATCAGTCGTCCGAGGTATTTCGCGTGAACATCAGCGGGCAGCCGTTGAGCTATCGCATTACGCCGCTGGGAGTCGCGCGATGACCGCCTATCTCAATGCACTCGGTGTGATCTGCGCGCTGGGCCGCGGCCAGGCCGAGGTCAGCCGCAGCCTGTTCGCCGGTGACTGTTCGGGCATGCGCGCCGAAAGCGGCTGGGTCCCGGAGCGAGTGCTGCCGGTGGCCGGTGTGCACGGCGAGCTGGCGACCATCCCACCCGAGCTGGGCCAGCAGAGCAGCCGCAACAACCAGCTGCTGCTGGAGGCGGCGCTGCAGATCGAGGGCGAGATTCGCCAGGCGATCCAGCGCTACGGCGCGGCACGTGTCGCCATTGTGCTGGGCACGAGCACCTCGGGGATCGATGAGGCCAGTCGCGGCATTGCCCATTACCTGCGCGATAACCAGTTCCCCGTCGACTATGACTACCAGCAACAGGAGCTCAGCGCGCCGGCAAACTTCCTCGCCGACTGGCTGCAAACGAGCGGCCCGGCCTATGTGATTTCCACTGCATGCACCTCCAGCGCCCGCGCGCTGATGAGCGCCCAGCGCCTGCTGGACCTGGGCGTGTGCGATGCAGTGATCTGCGGCGGCGTCGATAGCTTGTGCAAGCTCACTCTCAATGGGTTCAGCTCGCTCGAGGCGGTGTCGGACCAGCGCTGCAATCCGTTTTCGCGAAACCGCAACGGCATCAACATCGGCGAGGCGGCGGTGTTGTTTCTGATGAGCAGGCAGCCGTCGCCGATTGCCTTGCTGGGCAGCGGCGCGAGTTGCGACGCGCACCATATCTCGGCGCCGGAGCCCAGCGGCAAAGGCGCTTGGCAAGCGATGCGCAAGGCCTTGGCCAGCGCGAAACTGGCCCCCGAACAGATCGGCTACTTGAACCTGCACGGCACGGCCACCCAGCATAATGACGCGATGGAAAGCCTGGCAGTCGCCAGCCTGTTCCCCGCCGGCGTGGCCTGCTCGTCGACCAAACCCATGAGCGGCCACACCCTGGGTGCTGCGGGCGCGCTGGAAGCGGCGTTCTGCTGGCTGAGCCTGACCCACAACCAACTGCCACCGCACGTGTGGGACGGCCAGGCCGATCCGGCGCTGCCCGCGTTGCACTGGGTACGGCCCGGTGCCCGCTTGGAAAAACGCTGCCTGATGAGCAACTCGTTTGCCTTCGGTGGCAATAATGTCAGCCTGATTATCGCAGAGGCACCATGATCGATTGGCCACTCGCCGAACTGCTGCCCCACGCGGGCGACATGATCCTGATCGACCAGGTGCTGTCGTTCGATGAAGAGCAGGTTCGCACCCGCACGACCGTCAAGCCCGGCGGCCTGTTCAATCGCCCGGACGGCAGCCTGCCGGCCTGGATCGGCATCGAGCTGATGGCGCAAAGCGTCGCCGCCTATGCCGGTTGCCGCGCGCGCCAGAAAGGCGCCGCCGTGGAGCTGGGCTTTTTGCTTGGCACGCGCAAGTTCGAGTGCAACGTGGAACACTTCCCGGCAGGCGCCGAGCTGACGATCCACGGCCTGCGCTCGCTGGAAGACGACAACGGCATGGGTGTGTTCGAATGCCACCTGACCGGTGACGGTATCCAGGCCAGCGCCCGCCTCAACGTATTTCGACCGCCACAGGCGGCCAACTATTTAGAAGAATCGAAGGACGAAACGCCATGACTGAATCCGTACTGGTCACCGGCTCCAGCCGCGGCATTGGCCGCGCCATCGCGCTGCGCCTGGCCCAGGCCGGGCACGACATCGTGCTGCATTGCCGCAGTGGCCGTGCCGAAGCCGATGCCGTGAAGGCCGAGGTCGAGGCGCTGGGCCGCAACGCACGGGTGCTGCAGTTCGACGTGGCGGATCGCGCGCGCTGCAAGGCAATCCTCGAGGCGGACGTGGAGCAACATGGCGCCTATTACGGTGTGGTGCTGAATGCCGGCCTGACCCGCGATGGCGCCTTCCCGGCCCTGTCGGAAGACGATTGGGACGTGGTGATGCGCACCAACCTCGACGGTTTCTATAACGTGCTGCACCCGGTGATGATGCCGATGATTCGGCGCCGTGCGGCCGGGCGTATCGTGTGCATTACCTCGGTGTCCGGGCTGATCGGCAACCGTGGCCAGGTCAACTACAGTGCCTCCAAGGCCGGCCTGATCGGCGCAGCCAAGGCGCTGGCCATCGAGCTGGGCAAGCGCAAGATCACCGTCAACTGCGTCGCCCCCGGCCTGATCGACACGGCCATGCTGGATGAAAACGTACCGGTGGAAGAACTGATGAAAATGATCCCGGCGCAGCGCATGGGCACCCCGGAAGAAGTCGCCGGCGCGGTGAATTTCCTCATGTCGGCCGAAGCCGGCTATATCACGCGCCAGGTGTTGGCCGTGAACGGAGGCCTGTGCTGATGAAACGCGTTGTCGTCACCGGCATGGCCGGCATGACCTCCCTGGGCAGCGATTGGGAAACCATCGCGGCCAACTTTCGCGCCAACCGCAGCGGCATCCGGCGCATGGACGAGTGGGACCGTTTTACCGAACTGAACACGCGCCTGGCCGGGCCGATCGACAACTTCGTCGTGCCCAGCCACTGGACGCGCAAGCAACTACGCAGCATGGGCCGCGTCTCGCGCCTGGCGGTGTGGGCGGCGGAGCAGGCGTTGCAGGATGCCGGCCTGCTCGGCGACGAGTCGATCAAGGACGGGCGCATGGGCGTGGCCTGCGGCTCGTCCACCGGCAGCACCGACGAGATCAAGGCGTTCGGCAATATGCTGCTGAACTCGGTGGCCGAGGGCCTGAATGCAAACTCCTACGTGCGCATGATGCCGCACACCACGGCGGCGAATATCAGCATCTTCTTTGGCCTGACCGGGCGGCTGATCCCTACGTCCAGCGCCTGCACCAGCGGCAGCCAGGGCATCGGCTATGCCTACGAGGCGATCAAGTTCGGGCGCTTGCCGCTGATGCTCGCCGGCGGCGCCGAGGAGTTGTGCCCGACCGAAGCCATGGTGTTTGACGCGCTCTACGCCACCAGCCTGAAAAACGATGCGCCGCAGACCAGCCCCCGCCCTTACGACACTGGCCGCGATGGCCTGGTGATCGGCGAGGGCGGCGGCATGCTGGTGCTCGAAGAACTCGAACATGCGTTGGCGCGAGGGGCGCATATCCACGCCGAGATCGTCGGCTTCGGCAGCAATGCCGACGGCCAGCACACCACCCGCCCGGAACAGAAAACCATGCGCCGCGCCATGGAACTGGCGCTGGAAGATGCCGGGCTCGAGCCTGGCGCGATCGGCTACGTCAACGGCCACGGCACCGCCACCGATCAAGGCGACATCGCCGAGACGCTGGCGACCAGCAGCCTGTTCGGCAGCCGCATGCCCATCAGTTCGCAGAAGAGCTTCCTGGGCCACACGCTGGGCGCCTGTGGTGCGCTGGAATCGTGGTTCAGCATCGAGATGATGAACCGCGACCAGTACGTGCACACCTTCAACCTGGACGCCATCGACCCGCAATGCGGCGAGCTGGATTACCTGCAGGGTGAGTTTCGCGAGATGCATCACGACTACGTGATGAACAACAACTTTGCCTTTGGCGGCGTCAACACATCGCTGATTTTCCGCCGCTGGTCCTGACTTTTAATCGATTGGAGAAAACGGAATGTCTTCCTTGCTACGCGCCACCCTGATCACCCTGGCCCTGTTGACCACCGCCGGCTGCACCAGCAAGCCGATCCTCAACACCCAGCACGAGCTGCCGGTTGCCAACCAGGTCAGCGAAGAAAAAATGAAAACGGTGATCATCAACGCCCTGCAAAAGCGCGAGTGGACGGTGCAACGCCTGAGCCCGCAACTGGTACAGGCCGAGATCAACGTGCGCAACCAGTACTACGCAGCGATCGACATCCGCTACACCCGCAACAGCTACACCATCACCTACCGCGACAGCCGCGACCTGGGCTACAAGGACGGCAAGATCCATCGCAACTACAACCGCTGGGTGAGCATGCTTGATCGCGACATCATGGCGGCATTGCGCGCCAATGGCATGACCGTGGCAGAACCGGCGACGCCATGAGTGACGTAACCCGCAGAGCGGGTTAATGAGCAGCAAGGCCCTGCCGCCCCCCGGCAGGGTTCATTGATAAAGACAGTTCCCTTAATAACTGATATTACCGCCGCCTTCCTGGCTGATCTGAATACTGTTGCCGCTATTGCCGTTGTGCCCGCTATTGACGTAGCGGCTATCAGCGCCGGCATTACCATTATTGCCATAGTTACCGTAATTGCCGTGATCACCGACGGCGTTAATATTTTTATTATTACCGTTATGACCTTGGTTGACATAGGCACTATGATTGCCGCTATTGGCATTATTCCCATAGTTCCCGTAGTTACCACTCGCGCCAATTATCCCACGGTTATCATTATTGCCATTGTTGCCGTGATTCTCATAACGCGAGTTCACCCCGATGTTTTCGTTATTCCCATAATTACCATGGTTACCCGACCCCGAAGAGGGACCGTACACCGCATAGGCCGCCTGGGCTGCCCGACCTGTAGAAACCATCTAACACCTCACGTTTGGTAGAAAAATTTATGATGAGCCGGCACGCCGACCCACCCCTTAATTGCAATGAGAAAATAACAGTTCCACAATGCTGAAAAAAAACAAACTATCGGCACACTACAAACACGGCGCACACAGTGACAGACGTGCCTTCGCCATTTAGGCACCTCGTCAGACCCCACACATAACCTGCAACTGAAACAGAACCTTCAAACGGCTATACGACGACCGCTATCACTGCCAGGCAGGAGCGCAGCCAGGCGATTGCCGTTATTGCCGTTGTCGCCCTGATTGTCATAGTGACTATTGCTGCCACTGTTGCCATTGCTCCCATAGTTACCAAAATTACTGCCATTCATACTGTTGCTGCCGGTATTGGTATTGATGCTTAACTGACCAATATTTATATTAACGTTATAGTTAATCGTGACGGCCTGAGGTGTGTTGCCCTGGCCAGCATCTGCCGCGTTCGGGCGAAGGCCTGCACCGGTATTCCCCGCAGGGTTGCCTGGTTGATTCGGGCCTGTCGTAGTTGGCCCCTGACAATGCCGCTGCGCCCCGACGCCATTTTGGACCGGGCCAGTTCCCTGGCGAACAGGGGCCTGGTTCGGCTGGTTGCCTGGACCCGGATTTCCCCGAACATTGCTCCGCTGCCCTTGGCCTGGCGTATTTTGCGCCTGACGTTGCTGCCCCGCACCGCCACCTTGGCCTGGCACTGCCGCGTTCGGGCGAACGCCTGCACCTGTATTCCCCCGACCGCTTCCTCGTTGCGTCTGGCCTGCCGTATTGGGCCCCTGACAATGCGGCTGCCCCCCAACAGCACCATGGCCTGGGCCGGTTCCTTGGTGTGGGGCCGACGGGTTCGGGCGAACGTCTGCACCCGTATTCCCCCGAGCATTGCCCCGGTGCGCCTGGCTTCCCGTATTGGGCCCCTGGTGCTGCGGCTGCCCCCTAACACCACTTCGGCCTGGGCCGGTTCCTTGGCGTGGAGCCGCCTCGTACGGATGAATGCCTGCGGCCGTGTGCCCCGGTGGCCCATAGCCTATAGGGCGTTGCCCCTCACCGTGCGCGTTGCCGCCAACGCGCTGCTGGGCCCCGCCACCGCCTTGACCTGAACGGGTTACTGGACTCCCAATCGGCGGACCCGTAATGGTGTCAACGGCTGCACCCGGCATTCCAAGCCGCCACAACAACCAGCCAAGCTCAGCGCTTCGATTACCAGCGATCATACGAACCTCCCACATCGAATATTTCAATACGAAGCCTTCGGCAGGATCAGTGGCCATTCGCACAAAAAGGGTTCCAGCTTTCCCATACGAGAACGACGAATCGCCCCTCTGGAAAAAGCGACTCTGAAACCCGCTTCAAGTCAGGGATCTGACCCACCAAGCGCCACATTTCAATGCATGCCTAGATCGCCGCCTTACGCGTCAACAACTCCACGAACGCCTTCGCCATCGGCGTCTGTACGCCCTTGCGCTGCACCAGCCACACCGCCGTTACCGCCTCCTGGTCCAGCAGCGTGCGATACACCACCCCATCAATGCGGATGCGCTGGTACGACGCCGGCAACACCGACACGCCCAACCCCGCCGCTACCAGGCCGATGATGGTCATCGCTTCGCCTGCCTCCTGGGCGAAGTGCGGGCTGAAGCCGGCATCACGCGCCAGGTTGAGCAATTGCGCATACAGGCCACTGCCGTAAGTGCGCGGGAAAAACACGAACGGCTCCTGCGCCAGTTGCGCCAGGTGCAATCCTCGTTCGCTGCCGTGCACCAACGGGTGACCGGCGTTCAATACGGCCACCAGCGGCTCGCGCATCAGCTCGACCACACTCAGTGAATCCGGCAACGGCAGCGGACGCATCAGCCCGACCTGGATCGACTCATCCACCAGCGACTCGGCCACCTCGGTGCTGCTCATTTCCTGCAGGTTCAAGTGCACGGCCGGGAACGCCTCGCGAAAGGCAAAGATCGCCTGGGGGATGCTGGAGTTGAAGGGCGCCGACGAGGTGAAGCCGATCTTCAGTTCCCCCAGCTCTCCCAATTGAGCCCGACGCGCGACGTCCGCCGCCTTGTCGACCTGCGCCAGCACCAGGCGCGCCTCCTGCAGGAACAGTCGACCAGCCTCACTCAGCTCGACCCGACGATTGGTACGTTCGAACAAACGCGCGCCCACCTCCTGCTCCAGCGCCTGGATCTGCTGGCTCAAGGGCGGTTGCGAGATGCCCAGCACCTGCGCGGCGCGGCCAAAATGCAGTTCTTCGGCAACGGCGATGAAATACCGCAAGTGACGCAATTCCATGCAAGCCTCATTAGGTCGTTAAAGCTATCAAACAGGTCGAACAATATATTGGAAAGAATCATTAGCCAGCTATATTCTTTTCAGCATTGCCAGTCCTGGCACGCTCTTCCTCCCCGAGGTCCCCGTGAAA
This sequence comes from Pseudomonas aylmerensis, assembly GCF_001702265.1. Lineage (GTDB taxonomy): Bacteria > Pseudomonadota > Gammaproteobacteria > Pseudomonadales > Pseudomonadaceae > Aquipseudomonas > Aquipseudomonas aylmerensis. The sequence continues at coordinate 18,581 of NZ_MAUE01000003.1, read as the reverse complement.
TCTGCTGTTGCTCCCTTCGCGCAAGAAGTCCCACCCACCGCCTTGGATGAGGTGGTGGCGCAGCTCAACGACGAGTACATCGAAAAAGGCACGCCGATGTTCATGCGCACGGTGCTGGCGCTGTTTTCCGGCGGGTTTGCCACCTTTGCCCTGTTGTATTGCGTGCAGCCGATGATGCCGGCGTTGTCCCACGAGTTTTCCATCAATGCCGCGCAAAGCAGCCTGATTCTCTCGGTGGCGACGGCGATGCTGGCGTGCGGCTTGCTGATCACCGGGCCGATTTCCGACCGGCTGGGACGCAAGCCGGTGATGGTGTCCGCGCTGTTCTGTGCGGCGCTGGCGACCATCGCCAGTGGCCTGATGCCAACCTGGGAGGGCATCCTGCTGATGCGCGCGCTGGTAGGCCTGTCGCTGAGCGGCCTGGCCGCCGTGGCAATGACCTACCTGAGCGAAGAGATCCATCCGCAGCACATCGGCCTGGCAATGGGCCTGTACATCGGTGGCAACGCGATTGGCGGCATGAGCGGGCGCCTGATCATCGGCGTGTTGATCGACTTCGTCAGTTGGCACACCGCGATGCTGATCATCGGCGCACTGGCGTTGATCGCCGCCACCGTGTTCTGGAAGATCCTTCCCGAATCGCGCAACTTCCGCGCCAGCAGCCTCAAGCCGCGCAACCTGGTGGATGGTTTTGTCATGCACTTCAAGGACGCGGGCCTGCCGTGGTTGTTCCTTGAGGCGTTCCTGCTGATGGGCGCGTTCGTGACGATGTTCAACTACATCGGCTATCGCTTGCTGGCCTCGCCCTACGAACTGAGCCAGGCCGTGGTCGGCCTGCTGTCGCTGGTGTACCTCTCGGGCATCTACAGCTCGGCGAAAATCGGCTCCCTGGCCGACCGCCTCGGCCGCCGTCGCGTGCTGTGGGGCACGATCGTGCTGATGCTCGCCGGCATGGCGCTGACCCTGTTCACCCCGCTGTGGCTGGTGGTGCCGGGCATGCTGATCTTTACCTTCGGCTTCTTCGGCGCCCACTCGGTGGCCAGCAGCTGGATCGGCCGTCGCGCCGTCAAGGCCAAGGGGCAGGCGTCGTCGCTGTACTTGTTCTGCTATTACGTGGGGTCGAGTATCGCCGGTACGGCGGGCGGGTTCTTCTGGCACTTTGCCGGGTGGAACGGGATTGGGGCGTTTATCGTCGCGCTGTTGATTGGGGCGTTGCTGGTGGCGCTGAAGCTGGCGAAGTTGCCGCCGCTGGGGAATGTGAAAGCCTGATACGGTCCTGCTTTAAATGTGGGAGCGGGCTTGCTCGCGAATGCGCAGTGTCAGTTGATACACCGCATTCGCGAGCAAGCCCGCTCCCACAGTTGTTTTGCGTGTTAGTTGTGGTATTGCGCGGACAGTTCGTGCACCGCCTGCAGGAACGCACCAGCGTGCTCCGGGTTCACTTCCGGGGTGATGCCATGACCGAGGTTGAACACGTGACCGGTGCCCTTGCCATAGCTGGCCAGGATGCGTCCGACTTCGGTGCGGATCGCTTCCGGCTTGGCGTACAGCACGGTCGGGTCCATGTTGCCTTGCAGGGCAACCTGGTTGCCGACGCGACGACGGGCATCGCCCAGGTCGCAGGTCCAGTCCAGGCCCAATGCATCGGCACCGGCATCGGCGATGCTTTCGAGCCACAGGCCGCCGCCCTTGGTGAACATGATGACCGGCACTTTACGGCCTTCGTGTTCGCGGATCAGGCCGCTGACGATTTTGCGCATATAGGCCAGGGAGAATTCCTGATACGCCGCGGCCGACAGGTTGCCGCCCCAGGTATCGAAAATCTGCACTGCCTGGGCACCGGCCATGATCTGGCCGTTGAGGTAGGAGGTGACCGACTGCGCCAGCTTGTCCAGCAGCAGGTGCATGGCCTGCGGGTTGTCGTAGAGCATGGCCTTGGTCTTGCGGAAGTCTTTCGACGAGCCGCCTTCGACCATGTAGGTAGCCAAGGTCCATGGGCTGCCGGAGAAGCCGATCAGCGGCACGCGGCCATTCAGCTCGCGGCGGATGGTGCTGACGGCGTCCATCACATAGCCAAGGTCCTTGTGCGGATCAGGGATCGGCAGGGCTTCGATATCGGCCAGGGTGCTGACGACTTTCTTGAAGCGCGGGCCTTCGCCGGTTTCAAAATACAGGCCTTGGCCCATGGCGTCGGGGATGGTGAGGATGTCGGAAAAGAGGATGGCCGCGTCCAGTTGTGGGTAGCGGTCCAGCGGCTGCATGGTGACTTCGCAGGCGAACGCAGGATTCATGCACAGGCTCATGAAATCGCCGGCGTTGGCGCGACTGGCGCGGTATTCCGGCAAGTAGCGACCGGCCTGGCGCATCATCCACACAGGGGTGACGTCCACGGGTTGCTTGAGCAGGGCACGAAGGAAACGGTCGTTCTTGAGGGCAGTCATGTCGGCATCCGCAAAAAAAGTGCGGGCATTTTCTCAGAGCGCGACGCAAAAGGCACGGAATGCGCCGTGCCTTTTGTCTATCGGGTCAATTTGTCGCATAAAAGCAGCGCCAAGTTTCAAGCTGCAAGCCCCAAGTATCGGGGCTTCCAGCGTGCAGCTCATTGCTTGAAACTGGCTGCTGGCGTCGTCAGACGCCCAGGTAATCCAGGATACCTTCGGCGGCATTGCGCCCTTCGAAGATCGCCGTCACGACCAGGTCAGAACCGCGCACCATGTCGCCACCGGCGAAGATTTTCGGGTTGCTGGTCTGGTGCTTGTACTGGCCTTGTTCCGGGGCGACGACGCGGCCCTGGCTGTCGGTCTGGATCTGGAACTGTTCGAACCACGGCGCCGGGCTTGGGCGGAAACCGAAAGCGATGACCACGGCATCGGCCGGGATGATCTCTTCGGAACCCGGGATCGGCTCGGGGCTGCGACGGCCACGGGCATCCGGTTCGCCGAGACGGGTCTCGACCACCTTCACGCCTTCGACGCGGTCTTCACCGACGATAGCAATCGGCTGGCGGTTGTAGAGGAATTTCACCCCTTCTTCCTTGGCGTTCTTCACTTCTTTGCGCGAGCCGGGCATGTTCGCTTCGTCACGACGGTACGCACAGGTCACCGACTTGGCGCCCTGACGGATCGAGGTACGGTTGCAATCCATCGCGGTGTCGCCACCGCCGAGTACCACGACCTTCTTGCCTTTCATGTCGACGAAATCTTCCGGCGACTTTTCAAAGCCCAGGTTGCGATTGACGTTGGCGATCAGGAAGTCGAGCGCGTCATACACCCCCGGCAGGTCCTCACCGGCAAAGCCGCCCTTCATGTAGGTGTAGGTGCCCATGCCCATGAACACCGCATCGTATTCCTCGAGCAATTGCTCCATGGTGATGTCTTTGCCGATTTCGGTATTGAGACGGAACTCGATACCCATGCCGGTGAAGACTTCACGGCGATTGCTCAGGACGGTTTTTTCCAGCTTGAACTCGGGGATGCCGAAGGTCAGCAGGCCACCGATTTCCGGGTTCTTGTCGAACACCACCGGGGTCACGCCGCCACGCACCAGCACGTCGGCACAGCCCAGGCCCGCCGGGCCCGCGCCGATGATCGCAACGCGCTTGCCGGTCGGCTTGACCTTGGACATGTCCGGACGCCAGCCCATGGCGAACGCGGTGTCGGTGATGTACTTCTCCACCGAACCGATCGTCACCGCGCCGAAGCCGTCGTTGAGGGTGCACGCACCTTCGCACAGACGATCCTGCGGGCACACTCGGCCACACACTTCCGGCAAGGTGTTGGTCTGGTGCGACAGCTCGGCGGCGGCAAGGATGTTGCCCTCGGCCACCAACTTGAGCCAGTTGGGAATGAAGTTGTGCACCGGGCACTTCCATTCGCAATACGGGTTACCGCAACCCAGGCAGCGGTGGGCCTGGTCGGCCGAGTGCTGGGGCTTGAAGGGTTCGTAGATTTCCACGAACTCCTTCTTGCGTTGACGCAACAGTTTCTTCTTCGGATCTTTGCGCCCGACATCGATGAATTGGAAGTCGTTATTGAGACGTTCGCCCATCTTCAAAACCTCTTACACGACAGCTCCAAGCGGCAAGCTTGAAGCTGCAAGAAAATCACATTAACCGGCATACCGCGCACTGCATTTCACTTGCGGCTTGAAGCTTGCCGCTGGCGACTGCACTTATTGCGGGTTGGCACGGATGCTGGAAAGCAACGACTTCAAGTTGGCAGCCTTGGGCTTGACCAGCCAGAAACGACGCAGGTAATCATCGAGGTTTTCGGCGAGGTTACGACCCCATTCGCTGCCGGTCTCCTCGACGTACTCGTCCAGCACGTGCTGCAAGTGGTTCCGGTAGGATTCCATGGCTTCGCCGCTGATCCGCTGGATCTCGACCAACTCGTGGTTGACCTTGTCGACGAAGGTGTTGTCCTGGTCGAGCACGTAGGCGAAACCGCCGGTCATGCCCGAACCGAAGTTGTAACCAGTCTTGCCCAGTACCGCGACAAAGCCACCGGTCATGTACTCGCAGCAGTGATCGCCGGTACCTTCCACCACGGTGTGGGCACCGGAGTTACGCACGGCGAAACGCTCACCGGCCGTACCGGCGGCGAACAGCTTGCCACCGGTGGCGCCGTACAAGCAGGTGTTGCCGATGATGGCACTGTCCTGGGTCTTGTACACGCTGCCTGCAGGCGGAACGATCACCAGCTTGCCGCCGGTCATGCCCTTGCCCACGTAGTCGTTGGCATCGCCTTCCAGGTACATGTGCAGGCCGCCGGCGTTCCACACGCCGAAGCTCTGGCCAGCGGTGCCTTTGAAGCGGAAGGTGATCGGTGCTTTCGCCATCCCCTGGTTGCCGTGCTTGCGCGCGATTTCGCCGGAGATCCGTGCGCCGATGGAACGGTCGCAGTTGCAGATATCCAGGGCGAACTCGCCACCGCTGGCATCGTTGATCGAGGAACTGGCCATCTCGACCATCTTCTCGGCCAACAGGCCTTTGTCGAACGGCGGGTTGCGATCCACCTGGCAGAATTGCGGCTTGTCGGCCGGGATGTGATCACTGCCCAACAGCGGTGTCAGGTCGAGGTGGTTCTGCTTGGCGGTCTGGCCTTCGAGGATATCCAGCAGGTCGGTACGCCCGATCAGCTCTTCGAGGGAACGCACACCCAGCTTGGCCAGCCACTCACGGGTCTCTTCGGCGACGTAGGTGAAGAAGTTCACCACCATGTCGACGGTGCCGATGTAGTGATCCTTGCGCAGCTTCTCGTTCTGGGTCGCGACGCCGGTGGCGCAGTTGTTCAGGTGGCAGATGCGCAGGTATTTGCAGCCCAGGGCGATCATTGGCGCAGTACCGAAGCCGAAGCTCTCGGCGCCGAGGATCGCAGCCTTGATCACGTCGAGGCCGGTTTTCAGGCCGCCGTCGGTCTGCACCCGGACCTTGCCGCGCAGGTCATTGCCGCGCAGGGTCTGGTGGGTTTCGGCCAGGCCGAGTTCCCACGGCGCGCCGGCGTACTTGATCGAGGTCAGCGGCGATGCGCCAGTGCCGCCGTCGTAGCCGGAGATGGTGATCAGGTCTGCATAGGCCTTGGCCACGCCAGCGGCGATGGTGCCCACGCCGGCTTCCGCCACCAGCTTCACCGAGACCAGGGCCTGCGGGTTGACTTGTTTCAAGTCAAAAATCAGCTGCGACAAGTCTTCGATCGAATAGATGTCGTGGTGCGGCGGAGGCGAGATCAGGGTCACGCCGGGTACTGCGTAACGCAGCTTGGCGATCAGGCCGTTGACCTTGCCGCCTGGCAGTTGGCCGCCCTCACCGGGTTTGGCGCCCTGGGCTACCTTGATCTGCAGCACTTCGGCGTTGACCAGGTATTCCGGGGTCACACCAAAGCGGCCGGTGGCCACCTGCTTGATTTTCGAACTCTTGATGGTGCCGTAGCGCGCCGGGTCTTCACCGCCTTCACCGGAGTTGGAACGCGCACCCAGGCGGTTCATGGCTTCGGCCAGGGCTTCGTGGGCCTCGGGCGACAAGGCGCCCAGGGAAATACCGGCGGAGTCGAAGCGCTTGAGGATCGATTCCAGCGGCTCGACTTCGTTGATGTCCATCGCGGTGTCCAGGGTCTTCACCTTGAACAGGTCGCGGATCATCGACACCGGGCGGTTATCCACCAGGCTCGTGTATTCCTTGAACTTGGCGTAGTCGCCCTGCTGCACGGCAGCTTGCAGGGTGTTGACCACGTCCGGGTTGTACGCATGGTATTCGCCGCCGTGGACGAACTTCAGCAGGCCGCCTTGCTGGATCGGCTTGCGCGCGCTCCAGGCTTCGGCCGCCAGGGCTTTCTGCTCGGCTTCGATATCGACGAAACGCGCGCCCTTGATACGGCTCGGCACACCACGGAAGCTCAGCTCGCAGACTTCTTCGGACAGGCCGATGGCCTCGAACAGTTGCGCGCCACGGTACGAGGTGACGGTGGAGATGCCCATCTTCGACAGGATCTTCAGCAGGCCCTTGGTGATGCCTTTACGGTAGTTCTTGAACACCTCGTAGAGGTCGCCGAGGACTTCGCCGGTACGGATCAGGTCGCCGAGGACTTCGTACGCCAGGAACGGATACACGGCAGAGGCGCCGAAGCCGATCAGCACCGCAAAGTGATGCGGGTCACGGGCGGTAGCGGTTTCGACGAGGATGTTGGAATCGCAGCGCAGGCCTTTTTCGGTCAGGCGGTGGTGTACCGCGCCGGTGGCCAGGGACGCGTGGATCGGCAGCTTGCCCGGCGCGATGTGGCGGTCGGTCAGCACGATCTGGGTACGACCGGCGCGCACGGCTTCTTCGGCCTGGTCGGCGACATTGCGCACAGCGGCTTCTAGACCGAGGCTCTCGTCGTAGTTCAGGTCGATGATCTGGCGGTCGAAGCCCGGGCGATCCAGGGTCATCAGCGAGCGCCACTTGGCCGGCGAAATTACTGGCGAGCTGAGGATCACGCGAGAAGCGTGCTCAGGCGATTCCTGGAAGATGTTGCGCTCGGCACCGAGGCAGACTTCCAGGGACATCACGATGGCTTCACGCAGCGGGTCGATCGGCGGGTTGGTCACCTGGGCGAACTGCTGGCGGAAATAGTCGTACGGCGTGCGCACGCGCTGGGACAGCACGGCCATCGGCGTGTCGTCGCCCATGGAGCCGACCGCCTCGTAGCCTTGCTCGCCAAGCGGACGCAGCACCTGGTCGCGCTCCTCGAAGGTGACCTGGTACATCTTCATGTACTGCTTGAGCTGGTCGACGTCGTAGAAAGCCGAACCGTGGTCGTTGTCTTCCATGGTCGCCTGGATGCGCAGGGCGTTCTTGCGCAGCCATTGCTTGTACGGGTGACGCGACTTCAAGCGGTTGTCGATCGCGTCGGTGTCGAGGATCTGCCCGGTCTCGGTGTCCACGGCCAGGATCTGGCCAGGGCCTACACGGCCCTTGGCGATCACGTCTTCGGGCTGGTAGTTCCACACGCCGATTTCCGACGCCAGGGTGATGAACCCGTTGGTGGTGGTCACCCAACGCGCCGGGCGTAGGCCGTTGCGGTCGAGCAGGCACACGGCGTAGCGACCGTCGGTCATGACCACGCCGGCCGGACCGTCCCACGGCTCCATGTGCATCGAGTTGTACTCGTAGAATGCACGCAGATCCGGGTCCATGGTTTCGACGTTCTGCCACGCTGGCGGAATGATCATGCGCACGCCACGGAACAGGTCGATGCCACCGGTGACCATCAGCTCGAGCATGTTGTCCATGCTGGAGGAGTCGGAACCGACGCGGTTGACCAGCGGGCCGAGCTCTTCCAGGTCCATCAAATCGTTGGCGAACTTGGTGCGACGGGCCACGGCCCAGTTGCGGTTACCGGTGATGGTGTTGATCTCGCCGTTGTGGGCGAGGAAGCGGAACGGCTGGGCCAGCGGCCATTTCGGCAGGGTGTTGGTGGAGAAGCGCTGGTGGAACACGCAGATCGCGGTTTGCAGGCGCTCATCGCTCAGGTCTGGATAGAAGGCGGTCAAGTCCGCCGGCATCATCAGGCCTTTATAAATGATGGTCTTGTGGGAAAAGCTGCAGATGTAGTGGTCGGTGTCGGCGGCGTTGGCCACGGACGAACGACGACGCGAGGTGAACAGCTTGATCGCCATGTCCTGGTCGCTCAGGCCATCACCGGCAATGAACACTTGCTCGATCTGCGGCAGGCGCTCAAGGGCCAGGCGGCCGAGCACGCTGGTGTCGATCGGCACTTTGCGCCAGCCGACGAGTTGCAGGCCGGCAGCCAGGATCTCGCGGTTCATGTTCTCGCGAGCGGCTTCGGCTTTGACCGGGTCCTGGTTGAAGAACACCATGCCCACGGCGTACTGCTTGGGCAAATCGGTGCCGAAATGCTCCTTGGCGACAGCACGCAGGAACTGGTCGGGCTTTTGAATCAGCAAGCCACAACCGTCACCAGTCTTGCCGTCGGCGTTGATCCCACCACGGTGGGTCATGCAGGTCAGGGCCTCGATGGCCGTTTGCAAAAGGGTATGACTGGGCTCGCCCTGCATATGGGCTATCAGGCCGAAACCGCAGTTATCCTTGAATTCATCGGGTTGGTACAGACCTGCTTTCATAGACACTTTCTCACCAGGCTGCCTCTTATATCGAGGCAAATTTCTTTTCAATTCAACCGGTTACCTTCCACGCCGAACGTACGCCGGCTTAGCGGGGGCAAAAGGGAGGTCATTGTACACACCGACACGAACGCTCACAAATTTAGCGACGAAATGTCGCAAATCTATGTCGCATTTATGAAAGGTTTAAAGCGATATGCTGTGCTAGTCAAAACTTTTTTAATTCTGACCGCTACGACTCAAAAGCTACTGTGACGCAGACACCACAAAGCGCGCGGCCTTCAGGGCTGCACGCTGTTGTAGTTTTTTTGAGGTGCCGGGAGGGCGGCCTGGGTAAGGCCGCCGGATCTTCAGCGAGTTGTTGCGAGTTCTTGTTGAACGCTGGCAACAGTGCGTGGCCAAGGTTTACCAGCCTGGACCTTCGCTGGCAAGGTTTTGATCGCAGAATCAGCAGCGGCACGGCTGGAGAAACTGCCGTAGGTGATCACGTAGAGAGGCTTGCCGTTGAGCACTTTCTTGAAATAACGGTACTCGCCACCCTGCTCTTTCACGAACGCCTGGGCGTTGGCTTCGGAGCTGGTGCCGAGGATCTGCACCACGAAGTTACCGGTCGGCTGGCTGGTGTACCAGCTGCTGCCGGCGGCGCCAGCCTTGGCAACGGTGGCGGCAGGTTTTTCTGCAGGCTTGGCAGCCGGTGCCGGAGCGGGCTTGGCGGCTGGTGCAGGGGCGACCGGCTTGGTCACTGGCGCAGGCTTGGCCGTGGCGACGGTAGGTGCCGGCGTCGGCTTGGCAGCCGGCTGGCCCGCTGGCACACCCGCAGGTGGTGCAGTGGTGGTGACCGTCGGCGGTGTGGCGCTGGAGCCTTCCACCGGCACGCCGTCGTCGCCTTCGGAGATGCCGCCGGCTTCTTCGGCGAGCGGGCCGCGCATCACCGGCTGGCCGACCATCGGCAGGTTGGTCGGTTGGCCGGAGTTGGCGAACTCGACATTTGGCGTGGGCTTGCCCAGTGGCAACTGCGCCTGTTCGGTTGGCGCGCCGGCAGTCGTCGGTGCCTTGCTGCGACCCGGGATCAGCCAGGCAGCGGCAACGGCGACCACGACAACGGCGGAAATCGCCAATACGTGCTTCTTAGGCATAGTGAACCCCATCTTTGGACGCTTGACCGCAGAGCGGCTGGCAATCATGGCTTCGATCATGGCATCGCGGGCGACCTGGTTGATGGTGCCAGGCCAGCCGTCGGAGCTTTCGTGAATATCAGAGATCTGCGCAGCGGAGAAAAGTTCGATGCCCTGCCCTGCGCCTTCAAGGCGTTGAGCCAGGTATTCGCGGGTTTCTTCCTCTTCGTACGGCTGCAATTCGATGACGTGGAACAGCTCCTGATCGCCACTGATCTGCTCCAGATCGGCGATCAACGAAGACTCACCGAACAGGAACACATGGGGGCGACCTTCCGGCGTACCCGCCGCCAGCGCCAGCAGTGCTTCCAGGGCGGATTCGTCGAGTTGTTCGGCGTCATCCACCAGCAGGTAGACTTCCTGGCCGGTCAGGCCCAATTGCACCACCTGCTTGAGGATCGCATTCGGCTCGGCAGTGGACACGTCCAACGCCTGGGCCACTTGGCGCAATACGCCCGCTGCATCACCAGCGCCGCGAGCCGAGACCACCACGCTCTGTACCGACTGCTTGTTGGTGCTGGCCACCAGGGCCTGGCGCAGCAGGGTCTTGCCGCTGCCCAACGGGCCGGTCACCACCAGCAGCAGTTGGCTGTAGCGCGCCAGATGGTGCAACTGCCCAAGCACCGGCTTGCGCTGGGCCGGGAAAAATTTGAAGCCAGGCACCCGTGGAGCAAAGGGGTCGTGGCTGAGCTGGTAATGGCCGAGGAACGCCTCGTCGGCATGCAAACTAGTCATCGGGATCTTATTAACCTTTAAGCTGGGCCAGGGCGCGGTAATCCGCTCCCAGCGTGGCCTGTAAAATCTCTTTCGGATAATCGTCGGTCACCACTGCTTCGCCCATGTGGCGCAGCAGCACCAGTCGCAGTCGACCGTCGATCACTTTCTTGTCTATCGCCATATGTTCGAGGAAGTCCGCCTCGGTCATCTCCTCAGGCGGGATGACCGGCAAACCGGCGCGCTGGAACAGGCGGATACCACGATCACGCTCCTGGGCACTGATCCAGCCCAGGCGGTGCGACATCTCCAATGCCATCACAGTGCCAGCCGCAACGGCCTCCCCATGCAACCACACACCATAGCCCATGTGGGTTTCGATCGCATGGCCGAAGGTGTGACCCAGGTTCAAGGTGGCCCGTACACCGGACTCCCGTTCGTCGGCATTCACCACCAGCGCCTTGGCGGCGCAGGAGCGGGAAATCGCTTCGGTGAGTGCCGCCTGGTCCAGGTTGCGCAGGGCGTCTACGTGCTCTTCCAGCCAGGTGAGGAACGGCTCGTCACAGATCAGCCCGTACTTGATGACTTCCGCCAACCCCGCCGACAGCTCGCGCGGCGGCAAGGTGTTGAGGGTCGCGGTGTCGATCAGCACGGCTTGGGGCTGGTAGAACGCGCCAACCATGTTCTTGCCCAGCGGGTGGTTGATACCGGTCTTGCCACCCACCGAGGAATCGACCTGGGACAGCAAGGTGGTCGGCACCTGGATAAAGTCCACGCCACGCTGATAGCAGGCGGCCGCAAAGCCGGCCATGTCGCCGATCACACCGCCGCCCAGGGCGACCACGGTGGTACGGCGGTCATGACGTGCGGTCAGCAGGCCGTCAAAGATCAGTTGCAGGGTTTCCCAGTTCTTGTGGGCTTCGCCGTCGGGCAAGATCACCGAGATCACGGAATACGCCGACAGGCTGCGGCTCAGACGCTCAAGATACAGCGGCGCGACCGTTTCGTTGGAGATGATCGCCACTTGCCGCCCGGCAATATGCGGTGCGAGCAACTCGGGCTGGTCCAGCAGACCTTCGCCAATATGGATCGGGTAGCTGCGCTCGCCTAGATCGACCTTAAGTGTCTGCATGTGTCCCCGCGTTGAAGATGTATTGACGACCGGTAACGTCCAGATCAGACGTTGCCTGATGGCTCTACGCCACACCCGCAAAGGTGATAGCGCGCCGCCGAGAATAGCGCATTTCGGGCCTGGCTTTAACGGGGTGGCAGCCGTTGCAGGCGCTCAAGAATGTCGAGCACCACCATCCGCGGTGGCCGCTCATCGGTTTCCACCACCAGATCGGCGATCTCCCGATACAGCGGGTCGCGCAGCGTCAGCAGATCCCGCAGGGTCTTGGCCGGGTCGGCGGTGCGCAACAACGGGCGATTGCGATCGCGGGCGGTACGGCCCACTTGCTGTTCCACCGACGCATGCAGATAGACCACGCGACCGCCGGCATGCAGCGCCCGGCGGTTTTCCTCGCGCATCACCGCGCCACCGCCGGTCGCCAATACCACGCCATCGCAGCCGCACAGCTCGGCAATCATCGCCTGCTCGCGGTCGCGAAAGCCCAGTTCGCCTTCCTTATCGAAGATCCATGGGATATTGGCACCCGTGCGCAATTCAATTTCCTTGTCGGAATCTTTGAATGGCAGGCGCAGCTCTTTGGCCAGCAAACGGCCGATGGTGCTTTTTCCAGCCCCCATCGGTCCTACAAGAATCAAATTTCGCACAGAATCAACGACTCACAGCAATCGCCTGGTTATTCATAATACGCGGAGTCAGGAATACCAGCAGCTCGGATTTTTTCTCCGCCAGCACATCGCGCCGGAAAAGGCGGCCAAGATACGGCACATCGCCCAAAAATGGCACTTTATCTACCACTTTGCTTTGGGTATTGGAGAAAACCCCGCCAATCACGATGGTCTCCCCATCCTTGACCAGCACCTTGGCGTTGACCTCGTTTTTCTTGATCGGCGGCACGTCATTGAGCTTGTTCAGGTAGTCGGGCTCATCCTTGGTGACCTTGACCTCCATGATCACCCAGCCGTCCGGGGTGATCTGCGGGGTGACTTCCAGCGAGAGCGAAGCCTCCTTGAACGACACCGACGTGGCACCGCTGGAGCTGGATTCCTGGTAGGGAATCTCGGTGCCCTTGAGGATGCGTGCGGTTTCCTTGTCAGAGGTGACCACTTTGGGTTGCGAGACAATTTCCCCGTTACCGGTTTTCTCCATGGCGGTCAGCTCAAGGTCCAGCAGCAAATTATCGGTGATGAAGGCGATACCCAGGCCGGAGGTACCGGCCAGCGAGCCCATATCGACAAACGGTGCGCTGGCCGGGTTTTCCACAGGCTCCATGCCGTCGGGCAAAGGTTTCTGAATGCCGCCAGCACCCCAACCACCGCGACTGAGTCCACCTCCCCAACGCACGCCCAGGCTTTTGTCGTAATCGACATTGGCCTCGACAATCCTCGCCTCGATCATCACCTGGCGCACCGGGATATCCAGCTGCGCCACGATTCGCCGCAGCTCGTCCAAACGCTCGCGGGTCTGGTAGGCGATGATGTTATTGGTGCGGTCGTCCACCGCCACCGAGCCGCGCTCATCGGTGCTGCCTTCAAGGCCAGCCACCGACTGGAACAGCTTGGCCAGGTCCGCGGCCTTGGCGTAATTGACCTGCAGCAGCTCGCGGCGCAAGGGCGCCAGCTCGGCCATCTGTTTGCGCGACTCCAGCGTCAACAGTTCGCGGGCAGCCAGCTCCTCGGCAGGCGCCACCAGCAATACACCGGCCTTCAGCCGCTTATCCAGGCCCTTGGCCTGCAGCACCAGGTCGAGCGCCTGATCCCACGGCACATCCTTGAGGCGCAGGGTGATCGAACCCTGCACGTCGTCGCTGGCCACCAGGTTGAGGCCCGCGACATCGGCGATTTGCTGCAGCACGGCGCGCAGCTCGATGTTCTGGAAGTTGAGGTTCAGCTTGTCGCCGGTATAGGTGCTCGATGCCGCGCTGCCGGGGGGCGGCAGCTGGATCAGATCCACACGATTGGGCACAGCAGCAGCCATCGGTGCCGTGAACGCTATCCATAGCGCCACACCGAAGGACGAGAAAGTCCTTTTCATTGGTTTATTCCGTTATGAGTTGACGTTTAACGCGAGGGTTCGCGGACGCTCCAGCCATGCACCCTGTTCATCGGGGAACAATTCCACCAGTTCTATATGCCCGTCATGGATGGCCGTCACCCGGCCGTGGTCCGGCCCCAGGTAATCCCCGACCGCGAGGCGATGCACCGTGGAGGCGGCACGCAGCAAGGCATAGGTCTGCAGCCCGCGAGACAAGGTACCGACCATTTCGAGCTGATCCACCGCCAGGCTTTCGAGGATGCCTCGCGCCCGGGTGAGGTCCGGCGCATGGGCCGCGCGGCCACGCACATGATCGACCTGGACGGCAAGCGGCTGGAACGGGTCGCGCAGGCCAAAGGCATCGTAGACAAACGGCTGGGCCTGAACGGCTATTCCCCGCCCCTGCTGCGCATGCCAATAGGTCCTGGCCAGCAGGTCCAGGCGCAGCAGCTTGCCATCACGGCGCAGGGCGACATCGTGCACCGTGGTGAGTCGTGCCATGCCGCCCAAGGCACTCACGAACGTGGCCAGGTCGTGGTAAGCGCCCGTCACGCCGATCTGCACCGGCTGCTCGCCGTGCAAAGACCGTGGTTGCTCATCCAGCGGGGCGATGCTTTCGATCAGCAAACCATTGGCCAGCGCCAACCGAGCGGTGTCTTCCAGCAAGGCGGGCATCTGCGATTCGGCGGGCAGCGCCTGCAACAGCTCGTCGAACTTCGCCTGCCTGAGTGCAAGCTCATGGACCCGTGCCTCGAGGCTGGCCGACAAGGCGCTTTTTTGCGCAAGCTGCTGCTGCAAAGCGACGTCCTCGCGCTCCAGCTGCTGCAACCGCTCCCGCGACGGGCCGAGGTACATCCACTCACCCATCACCAGCACCACGCCCACCAGCGCACAGCCCAGCAGGGCCTTGCCAGGTAGGGGCCATTTTGCAGCGTTGTGAGTGAGTGCAGAAATATCGAGCCTGGGCAGGCTCATGGTTGAGCCTCGGTGGACTCTCCCTGGCGCACCATCAGCTGGAATTCATTGTTGCCGCGCATGCCTTCGGTGCGTACATGCTGCAGCCGCGTGGCGTGGGCGCCTTCAGACGCCTCCAGGCGGCGCATCAACTGGGCGATGTCCTGGCTCGATTCAGCACTGCCGCTGATGCTCAGCGTGTCGCCCTTCGCCACGACTTCATGCAGGTGTACCCCTTCAGGCACCGCGCGGGCCAACTGGTCCAGCAGTTGGGCGCCGGATGAGCGGGAGTCGTGCAGGTCCTGTACGACCTTCATGCGCTCCGCCAGCTGCTGGCTTTGCTCCTGCAGGTCGTCGATGGTCTTGATGCGCGAATCGAGCACGCCGACTTCCTTGCCGAGGTGGTCATTGCGCGTCACTTGCCGGTCAATCGCCTGGTCGATCACCTGGTCCGCCAGCCACACGGCTGCGAGCGCCACACAGGCGAACGCCAGCAAACACGCGAGGAAGTACTTGCGTCGCCGCTCTGCCAGCGCCTGGCGCCAAGGCAAAAGATTGATTCGTGTCATCAAGCGAAACTCCTCAGGGCCAACCCGCAAGCAATTCCCATCCCTTGGGCATCCAAGGCCCATTGTGCACCATCGACTCGATGGCCCGGCGTGAAGCTGGCGAAATCCTGACTGCAAGCGCGCGCCAATGCAAACGCTTCGACGTCCACCACCTTCGGCACCAGCCCGGCCAGCGCCAAAACCGCCTCGCGTGCCTCCACCTGCGCCTTCAAACACGCAGCCAGCAGCACCTGCACCCGCGCCGGATCCTGGGACAATTGCCCTTGCACCTGAAAGTCGATGCTCACGTCATCCAATGGGTAGGGGATGTACTGGTCCGCCTCCATCTGGATCATCCATGTCATCTCGTCGTCGTTGAGGCCTGCTTCCATTTCGATCACCCGCGTGATCACCGAGGGCCCGGACACCGCCACGGCAGCCCCGCGCGCCGAGGTTCGCAGCCGTGCCAATGCAGCCTGCAGGACATGCCCGATCCCCTCGAGATCCAGCAAGGTACCATCCACCACCGCATGGGCCGGCAGCGCCTGGGTGGCGTAGCCTTGAATGGTGTAACCGCCGGTTGAATGACTCAATTCGACCAGGCTGATGGCCGTGTCATTGATATCGACGCCCAGGAGGGTGTCGGTTTTTCGCCTGAAAAATCCCTTTCGCATAAAACTCCCTAAAGCTTTGCCTGTCATACCGCCTGATTGCCGTCGGGCGCCATGCATTCGGTCGATTTGTTGAACCTGTGCGAATGACGTCCGAAGCCGAAAAATGCTTTAATGCCCAGCGTTTTTTCCCGCTTTTTATCTGCAGCTCGGGTTGATCCATCGTTTGCCATGCATGCCCCGACGCCTAACTCATTCTTTTCTCTGGAAATCCAAAAGCCTTGATTCGTCTGCTGAAGTTTTTCGGGTACTCCATTGTCGCGATCGTCTGCGGGCTGCTGCTCGTGCTCAGCGGGGCCTATCTCTACCTTAGTCCGGGTTTGCCCTCCGTAGAGGCCCTGAGAAGTATCCAGTTGCAGATTCCTTTGCGGGTCTACAGCAGCGATGAAAAACTGATCGCGGAGTTCGGCGAAATGCGCCGCACACCGATCCGTTTTGCCGACATTCCACCCAATTTCATCAGCGCGTTGTTGTCGGCCGAAGACGATAATTTTGCCAACCACTATGGCGTCGACCCCAGCAGCCTGGTGCGCGCAGCCACACAATTGGTAAAAAGCGGACACATTCAATCCGGCGGCAGCACCATCACCATGCAGGTGGCGAAGAACTTCTTCCTCACCAGCGAGCGCAGCTTTTCGCGTAAAGCCACCGAGATCCTCCTGGCGCTGCAGATCGAACGCCAGCTGACCAAGGATGAAATCCTCGAGCTGTACGTCAACAAAATCTATCTGGGCAACCGTGCCTACGGGATCGAGGCGGCTTCGCAGGTGTACTACGGCAAGTCGATCCGTGACGCCAGCCTGGCGCAGATGGCGATGATCGCCGGCCTGCCCAAGGCCCCGTCGCGCTTCAACCCGCTGGCCAACCCGGCGCGCAGCAAGGAGCGTCGCGACTGGATCCTGGGGCGTATGTACAAGCTGGGCAAGATCGACCAGGCCGCTTACGAAAGCGCCGTGGCCGAGCCGCTGAACGCCAGTTATCACGTGCCGACGCCAGAAGTGAACGCGCCATATATCGCCGAAATGGCGCGCGCCGAGATGGTCGGCCGCTACGGCAGCGAGGCCTACACCGAAGGTTTCCGCGTGACCACCACCGTGCCGAGCGACCTGCAGGAAATCGCCAACACGTCGGTGCATTCCGGCCTGGTCACCTACGACCAGCGCCACGGCTACCGTGGCCCGGAATCGCGCCTGCCGGGCAAGACCCTGAGCGCCTGGACCACCGAGTTGGGCAAGCAACGCCCGATCAGTGGCCTGGAGCCCGCCATCGTCACCCAGGTGAAGAAAGATGGCTTGCAGGTCCTGACCCGCACCGGCGAAGCGCATGTGGCGTGGGACAGCATGAAATGGGCACGCCCGTTCCTGAACACCAACAGCATGGGCCCGATGCCCAAGCAGCCGTCGGACGTCGCGCAAGTCGGTGACCTGATCCGCGTGCAGCGCCAGAAGGACGACAGCCTCAAATTCAGCCAGGTGCCGCTGGCCCAGGGCGCGCTGGTATCGCTGGACCCACAGAACGGTGCAATCCGCGCGCTGGTCGGTGGCTTCGCCTTCGAGCAGAGCAACTACAACCGCGCCACCCAGGCCAAGCGTCAACCAGGGTCGAGCTTCAAGCCGTTCATCTACAGCGCCGCACTGGACAACGGTTATACCGCCGCCAGCCTGGTCAACGATGCACCGATCGTGTTTGTCGACGAGTACCTGGACAAGGTCTGGCGCCCGAAAAACGACACCAACACCTTCCTCGGCCCGATCCGCATCCGCGAGGCGCTGTACAAGTCGCGCAACCTGGTGTCGATCCGACTGCTGCAAGCGATGGGCGTGGGCAAGACCATCGACTACATCACCCGCTTTGGCTTCAACAAGTCGGACCTGCCGCCGAACCTGTCGCTGGCCCTGGGCACCGCGACCCTCACGCCGATGGAGATCGCCACCGGCTGGAGCACCTTTGCCAACGGCGGCTACAAGATCACGCCATACCTGATCGACAAGATCGAAAGCCGCAATGGCGACACCCTGTTCACTGCCAACCCGCCACGCGTGCCGGGTGACGTGGTCAACGGCGTGGCGGCCACCGATGGCGTGGCGGCCCCGGGCAACGGCGGTATCACCATCGAGCCGACCCCAGGTACACAGCCTGCGGCAAATGCCACGGCCCCGACCGAGCCGCAGGCACCTGCCGTGGCCGAGCGCGTGGTGGATGGCCGTACCACCTATATCCTCAACAGCATCCTGGAAGACGTGATCAAGAAAGGCACCGGCCGTCGCGCCCTGGCCCTTGGCCGGGCGGATATCGCGGGCAAGACCGGTACCACCAACGATTCCAAGGACGCCTGGTTCTCCGGCTACAACGCCGACTATGTGACCACCGTGTGGACCGGCTACGACCAGCCGGAAAGCCTCGGCCGTCGCGAGTTCGGCGGCACCGTCGCGCTGCCGATCTGGATGAGCTACATGGGCGCCGCCCTGAAGGACAAGCCGCTGCATACCCAACCCGAGCCGGAAGGCATCCTCAGCCTGCGGATCGATCCGGTCAGTGGCCGCGCGGCCTCGCCAAGCACGCCGAATGCTTACTTCGAACTGTTCAAGAGCGAAGACACCCCGCCGTCGGTCAACGAGCTGGGCAATGGCGTTGCGCCAGGCAGCCCGCTGCCAGCGGATGAGGCGGCGCCGATCGACTTGTTCTAATCGGATCTGTGGCTGAGCACAGATCCAATGTGGGAGCGGGCTTGCTCGCGAAG
>NZ_MAUE01000002.1 GCF_001702265.1 Pseudomonas aylmerensis | reverse complement strand
AGCCCGCTCCCACCTTTAGCTCACCGCAAGGCTCAAGCTAATTGCCAGCCAACAAAAAGCCCCGACTCTCGCGAGCCGGGGCTTTTTGTTTTGCGCTACAACGGCTTAGCCGTTGAACACATCATCCACGCTTTGCAGCGGGTAGTGCTTCGGATACGGCAGGGTAGCCACACCGGTCTCGATCGCGGCCTTGGCCACGGCATCGGAGATCAGGGTGATCAGGCGCTTATCCATTGGTTTCGGAATGATGTACTCACGGCCGAATTCCAGCTTGATGCCACCGTAGGCGTCGCACACTTCCTGAGGGACCGGCAGCTTGGCCAGTTCGCGCAGGGCGTTGGCGGCAGCGACTTTCATTTCTTCGTTGATGCGCTTGGCGCGAACGTCCAGGGCACCACGGAAGATGAACGGGAAGCCCAGTACGTTGTTGACCTGGTTCGGGTAGTCCGAACGGCCGGTCGCCATGATCACGTCGCTGCGGGTGGCGTGCGCCAGTTCCGGAGAGATTTCTGGATCAGGGTTGGAGCAGGCGAACACGATCGGGTTGGCCGCCATGGACTTCAGGCCTTCGGCGCTCAGCAGGTTCGGACCGGACAGGCCGACGAACACGTCGGCACCGTCGAGGGCGTCAGCCAGGGTGCGCTTCTCGGTGGCGTGGGCAAACATCGCCTTGTACTGGTTCAGGTCGGTACGCTCGGACTGGACCACGCCCTTGCTGTCGACCATGAAGATGTTTTCCAGCTTGGCGCCCATGCTCACCAGCAACTTCATGCAGGAGATGGCCGCAGCGCCAGCGCCCAGGCAGACGATCTTGGCGTCAGCCAGGGTTTTGCCAGCGATTTCCAGGGCGTTGATCATGCCGGCCGCGGTAACGATCGCGGTGCCGTGCTGGTCATCGTGGAATACCGGAATGTCGCACTGCTCGATCAGGGCCTTTTCGATCTCGAAGCACTCAGGTGCCTTGATGTCTTCCAGGTTGATGCCACCGAAGGTGATGGAAATGCGCTTGACGGTGTCGATGAAGGCCTGCGGGCTTTCGGAGTCGACTTCGATGTCGAAAACGTCGATGCCGGCGAAGCGCTTGAACAGCACGCCTTTACCTTCCATGACTGGCTTGGAAGCCAATGGGCCGAGGTTACCCAGGCCCAGGATCGCGGTGCCATCGGAAATCACTGCAACCAGGTTGCCTTTGCCGGTGTACTTGTACGCCAGTTCAGGGTCGCGGGCGATTTCACGTACGGGCTCGGCAACGCCAGGGCTGTAGGCCAGCGACAGGTCGCGGGCGGTGGCAGTGGCTTTGGTGAGCTCTACACTCAGCTTTCCTGGACGAGGATGGGCATGATATTCGAGAGCGGCAGTTTTCAAATCAGACATATCGGCATTCCGCTTTTACTGTTGGTCGACGGACCGCCGAGGATACGCGTGTCGCAAAGTCCCTACAAGACTGGGCAGTCACAGGTGTCAAGGGCCCTGCACTAAGACTTTCGGCCAAGAGCCGCGGGATACAAGGGCTCAACTGTTCACAATCGACTTAAAAAATGTCTACAATTTTTTCTTAAAACGTCGATTTAAGCATCCCGGGATCGGTCAGTGGCAGCAGCCAACGCGCCTGGCCGTTTTTCAGGCCGCCGCGTCGCGAACGATCCTGCACCCAACCACGCGCCTCAACAGTGCGCCCTTGCAGACCATTGAGCAGGGCACTGTCGAATTGGCTGACCAGAGCCGGGGCGATGCGTAATACCAGTGAACCCTGCAGCTCAATCCAGACGCCGCCCCGATTGCGCTCGACCTTGCTGACCCGGCCACTGACCACGGCAAACCCGGAACGCTTGAGTTGCGTGACGGCCTGCACCGGCGATTGCCGCCAAAGACCGAGCCGCGCCTTGCGGGCAGTGTTTTCAGCGGCCTGCTGACAGCTGACGAGGTCAACATTCGGCGCCACCCCCACTTGGAAGCCCAGCCCTTCGGCCAACAGTTGGGCTTCAAGGTTCTTGCCGTCGGCACCATAGAGATGGGCCAGGGTGCGCCCGTAATGATCTTTACGCTCGCGCCCCACCACCAGGCCGACACGGCCATTGCTGGCCTGGACCAGCGCCTGTAGGCGCTGACGGGCGGCGACGGCGTAGGGTTCGTCCGCACGGCCCTTCTTGCCGGTCTCCGGCGCATTGATACCGATCAGCCGCACGCTGCGGCCATCCTTGAGGCGTACCGTGTCGCCATCCACCACGCGCTGCACTTCCACACGGGCCAGGGACGTCGGTGCCGGGCAGAACGCCTCGGCCTGCGCAGCCGAGAGCCAAATCCCAGGCACAAAAAAGGCGCCCACAAGGGACGCCTTTTTCAACAGCTGGCAAAAGCCCATAAGGCTTTTGAGCCTTACTCTGCTGGAGTAGCAGCAGGCTTCTTGCCGAAAGCACCAAAGCGATCTGCGAAGCGCTGTACACGGCCGCCGGTGTCCAGAGTTTTCTGCTTACCGGTGTAGAACGGGTGGCACTCGTTGCATACGTCAGTACCCAGTGGCTTGCACAGGTTCGAACGAGTTTCGAACTTGTTGCCGCAGCTGCAGGTGACTTCGATGGTTTCGTACGCTGGATGGATATCGGCTTTCATGGTGACTTCCTCGGGCTAGCGTGCCGCCACTCGACACTATTGTCGAATACCGCACGTAATTAGGCCGCGGATTCTACCAGACCTTTTTAATCACGCAAGCGGCGCCTCCGGTCGTTTACACACATAAAAGCCCCTTTCATCAGAAAACTTGCGGCACACCACAGGGCAAGCCTGCCCACCACAACCCGCCCGGCGCCCACAGAAGTGCTGCCTCCTGTACCAGAGACGGGACACCTCTACCGCAGGTCTGCTAGGCTCCCGCCCCTGCGCCACTGCCTGCCTTTATAGATGAGACCCCTCGCGTGCCCGACGCCATTTTGCGCCTAGCCCTGCCCTCGCCCCTGCGCCGCCTGTTCGACTACCGGGCCCCGGCCGGCGTGCTGCGGGCGCAGTTGCAGCCGGGCATGCGTGTGCGCGTGCCATTCGGGCGGCGGGAGATGATCGGCATCCTGGTGGAAGTCGCCGACCACAGCGAAGTGCCGGCCGAAAAGCTCAAGCCGGCGCTGGCGATCCTTGATGCCACGCCACCGCTGCCGCCGGAGCTGTTCAAGCTGTGCCTGTGGACCGCCCAGTATTACCAGCACAGCCTCGGCGATACCTTGAGCTGGGCACTGCCGGTGCTGTTGCGCCAGGGCGAGTTGGCCGAAGCGCGCCAGGAACGCTTCTGGTCGATGGTGCCCGGTGCGCGCCTCGACGACCCGCGCATCGCCCGCGCGCCGCGCCAGCGTGAAGCCCTGGCCACCCTGGCGCAACATCCTCACGGCGTCGCGCATCAGTTGCTGAGCAAGCTGATGCTGAGCAAGGACAGCCTCGACCTGCTGTTGGCCAAGGGCCTGGTGCAGGTGGAAATCCGCAAGCACGCCCCAGACCCGCGCCACGAACACTGGCTGGCCCAGCCCGAACTACCGCTGAACACCGAACAACGCGCCGCGTACGAAGCCATTCGCGCAGGCTTCGACAGTTTCCACGCGTTCCTGCTGGCGGGTGTCACCGGCAGCGGCAAGACCGAAGTCTATCTGCAACTGATCCGTGAAACCCTGCAGGCCGGCAAACAGGCGCTGGTGTTGATCCCGGAGATCAACCTGGGCCCGCAAACCCTGGCGCGCTTCGAGCAGCGCTTCAATGCGCGCATTGCCCTGGTGCACTCGGCGGTCAACGACCGGGAGCGCCTGGAGTCGTGGCTGGCGGCGCGCGATGGCGAGGCCGACATTATTATCGGCACGCGTTCGGCGCTGTTCACGCCGATGAAGAACCCCGGGCTGATCATCATCGACGAGGAGCACGACGGTTCCTATAAACAGCAGGAAGGCCTGCGTTATCACGCCCGCGACCTGGCGCTGGTGCGCGCGCGCCAGGAAGACATCCCGATTGTGCTGGGCTCGGCCACGCCGTCCCTGGAAAGCCTGCATAACGCCTACACCGGCCGGTATGGACTCCTACGTTTGAATGAACGCGCGGGGGGCGCCAAACAACCACGCTTCCTGCGCCTGGACGTCAAGAGTCGTCCACTCGACAGCGGCATCTCCGGCCCCATGCAGCAAGCCATCGGCCAGACCCTCGCCGCCGGCCAGCAGGTATTGGTGTTTCTCAATCGCCGCGGCTTTGCGCCGACCCTGCTGTGCCATGACTGCGGCTGGATGTCAGAGTGCGAGCGCTGCGATGCGCGCATGACCGTGCACCAGCGCTACGGCGAATTGCGCTGCCATCACTGCGGCCATGTGGAACGCGTGCCGCGCCACTGCCCGCAGTGCGGCAAGGTCGACCTGCGGCCGGTGGGCGCAGGCACCGAGCGCGCCGAGGAACGCCTGGGCATTCTGTTCCCCGACTACCCGGTGCTGCGGGTCGACCGCGACAGCACCTCGCGCAAAGATGCGATGAATCAGCTGTTTGCCACCATCCAGAAAGGCCAGCCATGCATTCTGGTGGGCACGCAGATGCTTGCCAAAGGGCATCATTTTCCACGGGTGACCCTGGTGTCGATCCTGGATGCCGATGGTGGCCTGTTCTCCGGCGACTTCCGCGCCAGCGAGCGCATGGCGCAGTTGATCGTGCAGGTCGCGGGCCGCGCCGGACGCGCCGAAGAGCCGGGCAAAGTGATTATCCAGACGCATTTGGCCGACCATCCGCTGCTGATCCAACTGACAGAACAAGGCTACTTTGCCTTCGCCGAGCAGGCGCTGAGCGAGCGCCGCTCCGCCGGACTGCCACCCTTTGCCCATTTGGCGCTGCTGCGCGCCGAAGCGCATAAACCCGGGCAGGCCGAAGGTTTCCTGGATGAAGCCTGCAGCGCCGCCGAACGTTTGCTCGTCGAACTGGGTCTGACCGGCATCGAATTGCTCGGCCCGGTGCCCGCGCCCATGGAGCGCCGCGCCGGACGCTATCGTGCTCAGCTACTCTTGCAGGCAACCTCCCGTGCACCGCTGCATCGGCTATTAAGTAGCTGGTTGCTTGCCCTGGAGCAAATGCCCAGTGGCCGGCAAGTGCGATGGTCGTTGGACGTAGACCCGGTAGATTTGTACTGATTTCAAAATCGCTATCCCAGGCAAGCCGGCTCCCACGTTTTGAAATGTGAATACCCTTAAATGTGGCAGCGGGCTTGCCCGCGATGAGGCCCGCAGGTCTGCCGAAGAACCTGAACGGTTGGCAAGCCCGCCCTCGCCACGGATAATGCCCAGTTTTTCCACCTGCGCATCGCGCGCCGCCGCTTGCGGTCGAAAGAGAACACCATGAAAGACACCATTCGCCAGCTGATCCAACAAGCCCTCACCCAACTCGTCAACGAAGGTGTGTTGCCTGAAGGCCTGACGCCGGCGATCCAGGTGGAAAACACCCGCGACAAGACCCACGGCGACTTCGCCAGCAACATCGCGATGATGCTCGCCAAGCCTGCGGGCATGAAACCGCGCGACCTGGCGGAAAAAATCATCGCCGCCCTGCCCGCCGACCCGCAGGTCACCAAGGCCGAAATCGCCGGCCCGGGCTTTATCAACTTCTTCCAGAACACCCAGGCCCTGGCGTCCCGCCTGGACGCAGCCCTGGCTGACGAAAAAATCGGCGTGCGCAAGGCCGGCCCGCTGGAGCGCGTGGCGATTGACCTGTCGGCGCCCAACCTGGCCAAGGAAATGCACGTCGGCCACCTGCGTTCGACCATCATCGGCGACGGCGTGGCACGCGTGCTGGAGTTCCTCGGCGACACCGTGATCCGCCAGAACCACGTGGGCGACTGGGGCACCCAGTTCGGCATGTTGATGGCGTATCTGCAGGAAAACCCGATCACCAGCAACGAGCTGGCAGACCTGGAGAACTTCTACCGCGCCGCCAAGAAGCGTTTCGACGAATCCGAAGAATTCGCCGACCGCGCCCGTGGCCTGGTGGTCAAGCTGCAAGCCGGTGACAAGGAATGCCTGGAGCTGTGGGGCCGCTTCCGGGAGATCTCGCTGTCGCACTGCCAGGAAATCTACGAGCTGCTCAACGTCAAGTTGACCCCGGCCGACGTGATGGGCGAAAGCGCCTACAACGACGACCTGATCAACGTGGTCAACGACCTCAAGGCCAAGGGCCTGCTGGTCGAAAGCAACGGCGCCCAGTGCGTGTTCCTCGAAGAATTCAAGACTGCCGACGGCGAGCCGCTGCCGGTAATCATCGTCAAGGCCGATGGCGGCTACCTCTACGCCACCACTGACCTGGCGGCCGTGCGCTACCGCAGCGGCGTGCTGAAAGCCGACCGGGCGCTGTATTTCGTCGACCAGCGCCAGGCCCTGCACTTCCAGCAGGTGTTCGAAGTGGCGCGGCGCGCAGGGTTTGTCACCCACCCGATGCACATGGAACACATGGGTTTCGGCACCATGAACGGCGCCGATGGCCGCCCGTTCAAGACCCGCGACGGCGGCACCGTGAAGCTGATCGACCTGCTGACCGAAGCCCAGGAGCGTGCCTACAACCTGGTGAAGGAAAAGAACCCGGAGCTGGCCGAGGCCGACCTGCGCAACATCGCCCGCGTGGTGGGGATTGGCGCGGTGAAATACGCCGACCTGTCCAAGCACCGCACCAGCGACTACAGCTTCAACTTCGAACTGATGCTCAACTTCGAAGGCAACACCGCGCCGTACCTGCTGTACGCCTACACCCGCGTAGCCGGGGTGTTCCGCAAGCTCGGCAAGGATTTCAGCGCAGTCGAAGGCCAGATCGTGCTCCAGGCCCCGCATGAGCAGGAATTGGCCGCGAAACTGGCGCAATTCGGCGAAGTGCTGAACAGCGTCGGCGAGAAAGGCACGCCGCATATCCTCTGCACCTACCTGTACGAAGTCGCCGGTCTGTTCTCCAGCTTCTACGAGAATTGCCCGATCCTCACCGCCGACGACGAAGCCCAGAAGCAAAGTCGCCTGCGCCTCGCCGCACTGGCTGGACGGACCCTCAAGCAAGGCCTGGAACTGTTAGGCCTGGAAACCCTGGAGCGTATGTAAGTTGGCTGCCAAGAAAAAACCTGCACCCAAGCGCGGCGCGAGCCGCTACCAGGCACCGGCGAAGAAGCCTATTCCAGGCTGGTTGTGGATGGCCATCGGCCTGGCGGTCGGCGCGTTTGTGGTGATTCTGATGAAGCTGGAGCCGGGCAAGGGCGATGACGTCAAACGCGTCAAGCAGGAGCAGCAGAAGGCCACCAAAATCGCCGAAGCCAACAAGACTGCGCCGAGCCCGACTGCACCGGTGAAGCCGAAGTACGACTTCTACACGCTGCTGCCGGAATCGGAAGTGATCGTGCCGCCCGACGCCGTGCCGGAGAAAACCCTGCCGACGCCGCAAGTGCCGACCACCCCGGTAACGCCTGCGGAAGCGGCGAAAATCGACAC
The DNA here is from genome assembly GCF_001702265.1 of Pseudomonas aylmerensis. GTDB lineage: Bacteria > Pseudomonadota > Gammaproteobacteria > Pseudomonadales > Pseudomonadaceae > Aquipseudomonas > Aquipseudomonas aylmerensis. Next base: position 360,021 of record NZ_MAUE01000002.1, on the reverse strand, counting down.
CGCACGGGCCCAGGCGGCGTTGGCCGGGATCACCCCGCCACCAGCACCGCCGGTTGCAGAGACCAAGGCGGCACCGGTGACCAAGTTCTTCCTGCAGGCGGGCTCGTTCCCGAAACAGGCGGATGCGGACCGTGTGCGTGCGCAGATCATCCTGCTCGGTCAGACGGTGACGGTAGAGTCCGGCACGGTCAAGGACGCGACCTGGTATCGCGTCCTGGTAGGGCCGTTCAGCAACCGCGAACAGCTGACCGTCGCACAGAAACAACTGGCCGGCGCCGGGTTTAGCAACCTGTTGTTACAACAACGCCAGAGCCGCTGAATCTGACAACACAGTAGAGCCCATGTGGGAGCTGGCTTGCCGGCGATGGCGGTGTAACAGTCAATATTTTCAGTGACTGGCACACCACCATCGCAGGCAAGCCCGCTCCCACATTTGGTTTTAGGGTGCGCTTAAAAAATGTGTCAGACCGATAAACACCACTCGTCCGCCTTAAACCCCTACGGTTGAAATCCCCCCCGCCACCCCCATATGAGTTTCCATCAGGGCATTTTCGCCCCGCTGCGTGGAGACTCTCCCCTTGACCACCATCGTTTCAGTACGTCGCCACGGCAAAGTCGTCATGGGCGGCGACGGCCAGGTTTCCCTTGGCAACACCGTGATGAAAGGCAACGCGAAAAAAGTCCGTCGCCTGTACCACGGCCAGGTTCTCGCGGGCTTTGCCGGCGCTACCGCCGACGCCTTCACCCTTTTCGAACGTTTCGAAGGCCAGCTTGAAAAACATCAGGGCCACCTCGTGCGCGCCGCTGTCGAGCTTGCCAAAGAATGGCGCACCGACCGCTCCCTCAGCCGCCTGGAAGCCATGCTGGCAGTCGCCAACAAAGACGCGTCCCTGATCATCACCGGTAACGGCGATGTGGTTGAGCCCGAACACGGCCTGATCGCCATGGGTTCCGGTGGTGGCTACGCACAAGCGGCTGCCAGCGCACTGTTGAAGAAAACCGACCTGTCGGCCCGCGAAATCGTCGAGACTGCCTTGGGCATTGCCGGCGACATCTGCGTGTTCACCAACCACAACTTCACCATTGAGGAGCAGGACCTCGCCGAGTAAGCCGTAGGCTTATTCCTGCTTGAGGCCGCCAAACACTATGTCCATGACTCCCCGCGAAATCGTCCATGAACTCAATCGCCATATCATCGGCCAGGACGATGCCAAGCGCGCCGTTGCCATTGCGCTGCGTAATCGCTGGCGCCGGATGCAACTGCCCGAAGAACTGCGCGTTGAAGTAACCCCCAAGAACATCCTGATGATCGGCCCGACCGGCGTGGGCAAGACCGAGATCGCCCGGCGCCTGGCCAAGCTGGCCAACGCGCCGTTCATCAAGGTCGAAGCCACCAAGTTCACCGAAGTGGGCTATGTGGGCCGCGACGTCGAGTCGATCATTCGTGACCTGGCCGACGCCGCGCTGAAGCTGCTGCGCGAACAGGAAATGACCAAGGTCAGCCACCGCGCCGAAGACGCCGCCGAAGAGCGCATCCTCGACGCCCTGCTGCCACCGGCGCGCATGGGCTTCAACGAAGACGCCGCACCGGCCTCGGATTCCAACACCCGCCAGCTGTTCCGCAAGCGCCTGCGTGAAGGCCAGCTGGACGACAAGGAAATCGAGATCGAAGTCGCCGAAGTTTCCGGCGTCGACATCTCCGCACCGCCTGGCATGGAAGAAATGACCAGCCAGTTGCAGAACCTGTTCGCCAACATGGGCAAGGGCAAGAAGAAAAGCCGCAAGCTCAAGGTGAAGGAAGCACTGAAGCTGGTGCGCGACGAAGAAGCCGGGCGCCTGGTGAACGAGGAAGAGCTCAAGGCCAAGGCCCTGGAAGCGGTCGAGCAGCACGGCATCGTGTTTATCGATGAAATCGACAAGGTGGCCAAGCGCGGCAACGCCGGCGGCGTCGATGTGTCCCGTGAAGGCGTGCAGCGCGATCTGCTGCCGCTGATCGAAGGTTGCACCGTGAACACCAAGCTGGGCATGGTCAAGACCGACCACATCCTGTTTATCGCCTCCGGTGCGTTCCACCTGAGCAAGCCCAGCGACCTGGTACCCGAGCTGCAAGGCCGGCTGCCGATTCGCGTCGAGCTCAAGGCGCTGACCCCGGGCGACTTCGAGCGCATCCTCAGCGAGCCGCACGCGTCGCTGACCGAGCAGTACCGTGAGCTGCTGAAAACCGAAGGCCTGGGCATCGAGTTCCTGCCGGACGGCATCAAGCGCCTGGCGGAGATTGCCTGGCAGGTCAACGAGAAGACCGAGAACATCGGTGCCCGTCGCCTGCACACCCTGCTGGAGCGCCTGCTTGAGGAAGTGTCCTTCAGCGCGGGTGACATGGCGGGCGCGCAGAATGGCGAGGCGATCAAGATCGACGCCGACTACGTCAACAGCCACCTGGGCGAATTGGCGCAGAACGAAGACTTGTCTCGTTATATCCTGTAAGCCTTACATCGGACCAGCTTGTGTGAGCGCTGGCTTTTGTGGGAGCCGGGCTTGCCCGCGATGGGATCGCCGCGTAGTGCCAGAAGCACCGCGGTGATGCTATCGCAGGCAAGCCCGCTCCCACACAAGCTCAGCTACCACATTGATCCGGTTCCTTCAGGATCATCTCCGAGCGGTTCCCCAAATGACCAAACTGCCTACCGCCATCAACCTGCACAAAACCTCCAACACCCTCGGCCTCACCTACGGGCCAGACGAGGTCTACCAGTTGCCCGCCGAACTGCTGCGGGTGCACTCGCCGTCTGCCGAGGTCCAGGGCCACGGCAAACCCATCCTGCAATTCGGTAAACTCAATGTCCGCTTGACCAAGATCGAACCCGCCGGCCAATACGCACTGAAATTGACCTTCGACGACGGGCATGACAGCGGTTTGTTCACCTGGGACTACCTCTACCAACTGGCCGTGCGTCAGGACGCGCTGTGGGCCGATTATCTCGTCGAGCTCAAGGCTGCCGGCAAAACCCGCGATCCGAGTGAATCGGTCGTGCGCCTGATGCTCTAGCCCAGGCTTCTTGCTCTTTAGAGGGCATTTTCTAATTTCATCTGCTTGAATGCCCTGTCGCGTGGCCAATGATTGGCCCGCTTGCGAAAAAAATTAAACTCGGGTAACCAATGGAACTGGCAAGTTCCCTGCATTTGACGATGCGGTATCAACGGTCACCCGAGTCGCAGTACCTGGCTTGTGTTGTGTATCGAAACCTGGTGCGCAGCGGTACCCGGTACTCGTCTTTCGGACAATGGAGCGTCGTAGATGAGTAACAAGAATAACGATGACTTGAAACGCCAGGCCTCGGAAAACACCTTGGGGCTCAACCCGATCATCGCGTTACGAAAAAAGGATTTACTCGCCTCGGCGAAGATGGTGCTGACCCAAGCCATCAAGCAACCGTTGCACAGCGTCAAGCATGTGGCCCACTTCGGCGTCGAATTGAAGAACGTGATGTTCGGCAAATCGCAGCTGCAGCCCGAGAGCGACGACCGTCGCTTCAATGATCCGGCCTGGACCCAGAACCCGCTCTATAAACGCTACCTGCAGACCTACCTGGCGTGGCGCAAGGAACTGCACGAGTGGATCGGCGACAGCAACCTGTCGGAACAGGACATCAGCCGCGGCCACTTCGTGATCAACCTGATGACCGAAGCCATGGCCCCCACCAACAGTGCGGCCAACCCGGCGGCGGTCAAGCGCTTCTTTGAAACCGGCGGCAAGAGCCTGCTCGATGGCCTGTCCCACCTGGCCAAGGACATGGTGCACAACGGCGGCATGCCGAGCCAGGTCAACATGGGTGCGTTTGAAGTCGGCAAGACCCTGGGCACCACCGAAGGCGCCGTGGTGTTTCGCAACGACGTGCTGGAGCTGATCCAGTACAAGCCGACCACCGAGCAGGTGCACGAGCGCCCATTGCTGGTGGTGCCGCCGCAGATCAACAAATTCTATGTGTTCGACCTGAGCCCGGATAAAAGCCTGGCGCGCTTCTGCCTGCGCAATGGCCAGCAGACGTTTATCGTCAGCTGGCGCAACCCGACCAAGGCGCAGCGCGAGTGGGGCCTGTCGACCTATATCGAAGCACTGAAAGAAGCCGTCGATGTGGTCACCGCGATCACCGGCAGCAAAGACATCAACATGCTCGGCGCCTGTTCCGGCGGCATCACCTGCACCGCGCTGCTGGGCCACTACGCGGCGCTGGGCGAGAAGAAGGTCAACGCCCTGACCCTGCTGGTGAGTGTGCTGGACACCACGCTGGACACCCAGGTGGCGCTGTTCGTCGACGAGCAGACCCTTGAAGCGGCCAAGCGTCACTCCTACCAGGCCGGCGTGCTGGAAGGCCGCGACATGGCCAAGGTATTCGCCTGGATGCGCCCCAACGACCTGATCTGGAATTATTGGGTGAACAACTACCTGCTCGGCAACGAGCCGCCGGTGTTCGACATCCTGTTCTGGAACAACGACACCACGCGCTTGCCGGCGGCCTTCCACGGCGACCTGATCGAACTGTTCAAGAACAACCCACTGGTGCGCGCCTATGCACTGGAAGTGTGCGGCACGCCGATCGACCTCAAGCAGGTCACCGCCGATATCTATTCACTGGCCGGCACCAACGACCACATCACGCCCTGGCAGTCCTGCTACAAGTCGGCGCAGCTGTTTGGCGGCAAGGTCGAGTTTGTGTTGTCCAGCAGCGGGCACATCCAGAGCATCCTCAACCCGCCAGGCAACCCCAAGGCGCGCTACCAGACCAGCGATGGCTTGGCGGGCAAGGCGCTGGAGTGGCAGGAGAATGCCACCAAGCACACCGATTCCTGGTGGCTGCATTGGCAGGCCTGGCAGGCGGAGCGGGCGGGGAAACTGAAGAAGGCACCGACAACTTTGGGTAATAAAACTTACGCCGCAGCTGAGGCTGCGCCGGGGACATACGTTCACGAACGCTAAACGAACCACCGTTTTGTAGCTGGAATGCGGTCAAATGTGGGAGCGGGCTTGCTCGCGAATGCGCTAGATCAGTCACTATTTACTCGACTGATACACCGCTTTCGCGAGCAAGCCCGCTCCCACACTGACCGAATTCCGACAGGGAAATAGTGCGCCACTTCGCAGGGTAAGCCCATGCCGCAACCGTTCATCTTCCGCACCATCGACCTGGATGGCCAGACCATCCGCACGGCGGTGCGCCCGGGCAAGCCGCACTTGACGCCGTTGCTGATCTTCAACGGCATCGGCGCCAACCTTGAGTTGGTGTTTCCGTTCGTCCAGGCCCTGGACCCTGACCTTGAAGTGATCGCCTTCGACGTGCCCGGCGTGGGCGGTTCCTCGACGCCCAGCCGGCCGTACCGGTTTCCTGGTTTGGCCAAGCTCACGGCGCGCATGCTCGATTACCTGGATTACGGCCAGGTCAACGCGGTGGGCGTGTCCTGGGGCGGCGCGCTGGCGCAGCAGTTTGCCTATGACTACCCGGAGCGCTGCAAGAAGCTGATCCTGGCCGCCACCGCCGCCGGCGCCTTTATGGTGCCGGGCAAACCCAAGGTGCTGTGGCTGATGGCGAGCCCACGGCGCTATATCCAGCCCTCTCATGTGGTGCGCATTGCGCCGATGATCTACGGCGGCTCGTTCCGCCGCGACTCGAAACTGGCCGCCGAACACGCCAGCAAAGTGCGCTCGGCCGGCAAGCTCGGCTACTACTGGCAGCTGTTCGCCGGGCTTGGCTGGACCAGCATTCATTGGCTGCACAAGATCCGTCAGCCGACCCTGGTGCTGGCCGGGGACGACGACCCGCTGATCCCGCTGGTCAACATGCGCATGCTGGCCTGGCGCATTCCCAACGCGCAGTTGCACATCATCGATGACGGCCATCTGTTCCTGATCACCCGCGCGGAAGCCGTGGCTCCGATCATCATGAAGTTTCTCGAGGAGGAGCGTCTGCGGGCGGTGATTCACCCGCGACCGGCGGTGTAAGGACTGCGCCGCCGCGCAACTTGCCGAGAACCGGCTATGGTTCTGAATTGGCGTGCCTGTTGATGGCTTGACGAAGGAGTGTTGGCTCATGCGAGAAAGACCCGTGACGAACCCGGCGCCCACCCCCGCTGCGTTCATCAACGCGCAAAATGCGATCACCGGCCTGCGCGGCCGGGATCTGCTGTCGACCCTGCGCAGCGTCGCCGCCCATGGCTTGCGCAACCCGGTGCATACCGCTCGTCACGCGCTCGCGCTGGGCGGTCAACTGGGCCGCGTACTGCTGGGGGAAACGGTGCACGAGCCCAATCCCCGCGACAGCCGCTTTGTCGACCCGACCTGGGCCCTCAACCCCTTCTACCGGCGCAGCCTGCAAGCCTATCTGAGCTGGCAGAAACAGACCCGCCACTGGATCGATGACAGCACCTTGAGCGCCGATGACCGCGCCCGTGCGCATTTTGCCTTCGCCCTGATCAACGACGCCGTCTCGCCGTCCAACACCTTGCTCAACCCGCTGGCCATCAAGGAGCTGCTCAACTCCGGCGGCAACAGCGTGGTGCGCGGCGTGAGCAACCTGTTCGACGACCTGCTGCACAACCACGGCCTGCCACGCCAGGTGAGCAAGCAGGCCTTCGAGGTCGGCAAGACCGTGGCCACCACGCCGGGCTCGGTAGTGTTTCGCAACGAGCTGCTGGAGCTGATCCAATACAAGCCCATGAGCGAAAAGCAGTACGCCAAGCCGCTGCTGATCGTGCCGCCGCAAATCAACAAGTACTACATTTTCGACCTGAGCCCGGCCAACAGTTTTGTGCAGTACGCGCTGAAGAACGGCCTGCAGACGTTCATCGTCAGTTGGCGCAACCCGGACGTACGCCATCGCGAATGGGGCCTTTCCACCTATGTGGCCGCGCTGGAAGAAGCGCTCAACGTGTGCCGGGCGATCACCGGTGCCCGCGAAGTCAACCTGATGGGCGCCTGCGCCGGCGGCCTGACCATCGCGGCCCTGCAAGGCCATCTGCAAGCCAAGCGCCAGCTGCGGCGCATCTCCAGTGCCAGCTACCTGGTGAGCCTGCTGGACAGCCAGATCGACAGCCCCGCCACGCTGTTTGTCGACGAGCAAACCCTGGAGGCGGCCAAGCGACGTTCCTACCAGCAAGGCGTGCTCGACGGCCGCGACATGGCGCGCGTGTTCGCCTGGATGCGCCCCAATGACCTGATCTGGAATTACTGGATCAACAATTACCTGCTGGGCAAGGAGCCACCGGCGTTCGACATCCTGTACTGGAACAATGACAACACGCGCCTGCCCGCCGCACTGCATGGCGACCTGCTGGACTTCTTCAAGCACAACCCGTTGAGCCATCCGGGCGGCCTGGAAGTGTGTGGCACGCCCATCGACTTGCAGAAGGTCACGGTGGACAGCTTCAGCGTCGCCGGGATCAACGACCACATCACGCCGTGGGACGCGGTGTACCGCTCCACCCAACTGCTGGGCGGCGAGCGGCGCTTCGTGCTGTCCAACAGCGGGCATATCCAGAGCATCCTCAACCCGCCGGGCAACCCCAAGGCTAACTACGTCGAAAACCCCAAGCTGAGCAGCGACCCGCGCGCCTGGTACTACGACGCCGATCACGTCGAAGGCAGTTGGTGGCCACAGTGGCTGACCTGGATCCAGCAACGCTCCGGCGTACAGCGCGAAACCCTCACCGCCCTGGGCAACCAGAACTATCCACCGATGGAAGCGGCGCCAGGCACTTACGTGCGGGTGCGCTGAGCTCAACGATCACATTAAGAAGACTGGATGAAGACCCGCGACCGTATCCTTGAATGTGCCCTGCAGTTGTTCAACCAGAAGGGCGAACCGAACGTGTCGACCATGGAGGTGGCCAATGAAATGGGGATCAGCCCCGGCAACCTCTACTACCACTTCCATGGCAAGGAGCCGCTGGTGCTCGGGCTGTTCGAGCGCTTCCAGAACGAGCTGGCGCCGCTGCTCGACCCACCGGCAGATGCGCAACTGGAGGCCCAGGATTACTGGCTGTTCCTGCACCTGATCGTCGAGCGCATGGCGCACTACCGTTTTTTGTTCCAGGACCTGTCGAACCTGGCCGGCCGCCTGCCGAAGCTGGCCAAGGGGATTCGTGGCCTGTTGACTGCACTCAAGCGCACCCTGGCGTCATTGCTGGCGCGGTTGAAGACGGCGGGGCAACTGGTCAGCGATACCCAGGCACTGGGGCAACTCGTGGAGCAGATCACCCTGACCCTGCTGTTCTCCCTGGACTACCAGCGCATTCTCGACCGCGACGGCGAAGTGCGGGTGGTGGTGTACCAGATCATGATGCTGGTGGCGCCGCACTTGATGTTGCCGGCACGCCAGGCGACCGAGCGATTGGCCCTCAAATACCTGGATCACACCGATTAGAAATGAAAAAAAACGCCCGACCTCTGTAGGCCGAGCGTTTTTTTGTGTCCTGTAGAAATCAGGACTGACTGGATGGCGTCGGGGTTACCGGCGTTGCAGTCGGGGTGACAGCAGCGGGCGTCGGTGCGGAGACCGAGTTGGCTGAGGACGCGGTTGGCGTTGGCGCGGTGGCAGGCTTGGCGGCTACGGCGGGTTTGGCCGCTGCGGGTTTTTTCGCTGCAGCGGGCTTCTTCGCGGCGGCGGGTTTTGCCGCAGGCTTGGCGGCGGCCGGTTTGGCAGCAGCGGGCTTGGCAGCCGGTTTCGCGGCAGCAGACTTGGCAGCTGGCTTGGCGGCAGGTTTGGCTGCTGCGGTTTTCGCTGCCGGCTTGGCGGCCGGTTTTGCTGCTGCTTTGGCGGCAGGCTTGGCAGCCGGTTTGGCCGCTGGCTTGGCTGCAGCTTTAGCCGCTACAGGTTTAGCCGCAGGCTTGGCGGCGGGTTTCGCCGCGGCTTTTGCAGGGGCCTTGGCCGCAGGTTTGGCAGCCGGCTTGGCGGCAGCTTTCACCAGAGGCTTGGCAGCGGTTTTGGCGGCCGGTTTGGCAGCAGCGGTTTTGGCCGCTGGCTTGGCAGCCGGTTTCGCCGCAGCGGTTTTAACCGGAGCCACTTTAGCGCCCGTGAGTTTTTCGATTTGCTTGGTCAGGGTATCGACCTTGGTGTGCAGGGCCTTCACTTCAGTACGGCTAGGCACGCCCAGTCGCGAGATGGCTTTGTTGAGGCGAGTATCCAGTGCCCCTTCAAGCTCGCTCCAAGTACCCAGTACCTGTTTCTTCGCATCACTGATGCGCGAACCGGCAGTCGCCTTGGCGGCATTAACTTGTTTACCGACTGTGCTCTTGGTCAACTTCTCGGCCTTTTCGCCGTCCTTGACCAAAGTCTCGAAGAGTTTACTGCCGTCACTGTCGATCTTCGAGTAAACGCCTAAACCAGCCAGCCAGATCTTGCGGGAATATTCTTCAACTTTCCCGACCCACGAGCTGCCTTCTTTCTGAGTAGTCTTTTTAACAGCCATCCCGATGTCTCCTTAGTGTTTACGCGCGACACGTTCGAGCAATGCCGTCAGCTCTTCGAGCTTAGCAGAGAGTGTCTCCACGTCATGTTTAGACGCAATGCCGATTCGATTCAAGGCACTGGCGACACGAGTATCAAAAGCTTTTTCAACTTTATCCAGCTGAACTTCTACCAGACCTTTGACCGCGGAGACATTACTCTTTACTTGATCAATCTGACTGTTGGCAGCATCAAGTTGTTCAACTGCAACTTTTTTGCCTTTACTTTCAACATGTTGACCAGTCTTAACCAGCTCTTTGAAGTAGTCGCTGCCCTCGCTTCCGACCTTGGCGTAGGCACCAAGACCCGCCAGCCAAATCTTGCGGGCATAGGTTTTAACGTCACTCAGGGCAGTGGTCTGGGCGTCGATTTTTTTCTTCAGAATAACTTTGGCCATGGTGCACCTCACGCGAAAAAGGGGGGAGGAACGGCCCACAGGAGTTGAGGGCTTGGGCACAAAGTAGGCTGGAAAATTAGAATCGGCACCCTAAGTACACGCGGATCAGGCCAAGGCTTTATCCAGGGCTTTCTCGATTTCGGATTTGATCGTGCCACTCATGGCCGACATCAACAGCCCCAGTTCCACATCAATACGCAGTGAATCATCAGCGACGACTACCGTGCCTTTAACCCCCGAACGCTTGAGGTTCAAGGTATCGCCGGACCACGACGGCTCGAGGCCATATTGCTCCTGGAGTTTGTGCGCCAACTTGTCGGCCTTTGCCCGTGCGCCTTCTTTACCCAGGGAATGTGCACGTTCAACGGTTATACGGGCCATTGCAATGACTCCTCTTTATAGGGATTTGAATACCTTCGATGCGGCAAAAGGTCTCGGTGACCGCCCATCTTACCTGCAGCCTTGCCAAGACAAAGCAGGCCTTGGGGATTATCATGTCCCGCATTCTCTTTTGGTGACAGCGATATGACTGATCAGCGCAAAGGCAGCGATGCCGAACCCACCACTCACTTCGGCTTCAAGAACGTCCCGGAAAGCCAGAAAGCGGAAAAAGTCGCTGAGGTGTTTCACTCCGTAGCGGCCAAGTACGACCTGATGAACGACGTGCTCTCCGGCGGTATGCACCGCCTGTGGAAACGCTTCACCATCGAGCTGTCGGGTGTTCGCACCGGCAACCGCGTGCTGGATATCGCCGGCGGCACGGGCGACCTGGCAGCCAAGTTCTCCAAGTTGGTTGGCCCGACCGGCCAGGTGGTCCTGGCGGACATCAACGGTTCGATGCTCAAGGTCGGCCGTGACCGCCTGCTCGATAAGGGCGTGGCCGGCAATATCGAATTCGTCCAGGCCGACGCGGAAAAACTGCCGTTCCCCGACAACCATTTCGACTGCGTGACCATCGCCTTCGGCCTGCGCAACGTGACCCACAAGGAAGACGCGATCCGCTCGATGCTGCGCGTCCTCAAGCCGGGCGGCCGCCTGTTGGTCCTGGAGTTCTCCAAGCCGACCAATGCGCTGATGTCCAAGGTCTACGACACCTACTCGTTCGCCTTCATGCCGCTGATGGGCAAGCTGATCACCAATGACGCCGAGAGCTACCGCTACCTGGCCGAATCGATCCGCATGCACCCCGACCAGGAAACCCTGAAGTCGATGATGGTAGAGGCCGGTTTCGACCGCGTGACCTACCACAACATGACCTCGGGCATCGTCGCCCTGCACCGCGGCATCAAGCCCTGATGTTGTTCGCGGGCCTCCTCGCCAGCGTAGAGCACGGCCTCAACCGTGTGCTGCGCCTGGACAGCACCGCCCTGGCGCGGCTGGCGCACTTGAATGGCAAGGTGATTGCCGTCGACTGCCGCAGCCCCGCCTTGCAGCTGTTTATCCTGCCCAGCGATGAAGGCCTGCTGCTCGCGACCCAATGGGCCGCCGAGGCCGACTGCACCCTGCGTGCGCCGGCCTCGAGCTTGTTGCACCTGGCGCTCAGTCGCAACAAGACCGCCATCCTGCACAGCCCCGAAGTGGAGCTGGAAGGCGACAGCGCGGTGCTGATGGACCTGGCCGCCGTGCTGCAGGACCTGGAGCTGGACTGGGAATACGAGCTGTCCCGCTGGATCGGCCCCGTGGCCACCCAACTGATCAGCGGACACCTGCGCAGCCGCTCGCGCTGGTACCAGCAGGGGTTCGCCAGCCTCAATCAGAACCTCGCCGAATACCTGAGCGAAGAATCGCGCACCCTGGTCGGAGAACGGGAAGCGCAAGCGCGCTTTCGTGAACTCGACAAGGCCAAAATCGACCTGGAACGCCTCGAGGCCCGCTTCGAGCGCCTGAGCCGTTCCCTTGATCCAAGCGATAACGCATGAAGCTGCTCGCCGTCCGCCGTTTGTTTCGTATCCAGCGCGTCGTAATCCGCTACCGCCTCGATGACCTGCTGTTCGCCCTGCCTCTGCCCTGGTTCCTGCTCGCGGTGCGCTATGTGCTGCCGTGGCGCTGGTTCCCGCGCAAACAGCTGGAGCTGAGCCGTGGCGCGCGCCTGCGCCTGGCGCTGCAGGACCTGGGGCCGATCTTCATCAAGTTCGGGCAGATTCTGTCGACCCGCCGCGACCTGCTGCCGGAAGACATCGCCGACGAACTGATGCTGTTGCAGGACCGCGTACCGCCGTTTGATTCCCAGCAGTCGATGAAGCTCATCGAAGACCAGCTGGGCAAGAAGATCAGCGAGGTGTTCAGCCGCTTCGACGTCGAGCCCCTGGCTTCGGCGTCGGTGGCGCAGGTGCACGCGGCGCAGCTCAAGACCGGCGAAGAAGTGGTGGTGAAGGTAATTCGTCCGGGCCTCAAGCCGATCATCGGCCAGGACCTGGCGTGGCTGTTCATCCTCGCCCGCGCCGCCGAGCGTTTCTCGGCGGATGCACGCCTGCTGCACCCGGTGGACGTGGTCGCCGACTACGAAAAAACCATCTACGACGAACTCGACCTGTTGCGCGAGGCGGCCAACGCCAGCCAGCTCAAGCGCAACTTCGAAGGCTCGCCGTTGCTCTATGTGCCACAAGTGTATTGGGACTGGTGCCGCCCGAAAGTGCTGGTGATGGAGCGCATCTACGGCGTGCAGGTCACTGACCTCGCCACCCTCGCCGACCAGCGTACCGACATGAAGATGCTCGCCGAGCGCGGCGTGGAGATCTTCTTCACCCAGGTGTTCCGCGACAGCTTCTTCCACGCCGACATGCACCCGGGCAACATCTTCGTCAGCACCGTCAACCCGTGGAGCCCGCAATACATTGCGATCGACTGCGGCATCGTCGGCAGCCTGACCCCGGAAGACCAGGACTACCTGGCGCGCAACCTGTTCGCATTCTTCAAGCGTGACTACCGCCGTGTGGCGCAGTTGCACATCGACTCGGGCTGGGTGCCGGCAGAAACCAAGCTGAATGAATTCGAAGCAGCGATCCGCACAGTGTGCGAGCCGATCTTCGAAAAACCATTAAAAGATATTTCCTTCGGCCAGGTGCTGATGCGCCTGTTCCAGACCGCGCGCCGCTTCAATATGGAAGTGCAGCCGCAACTGGTGCTGCTGCAGAAGACCTTGCTGAACATCGAAGGCCTGGGCCGCCAGCTCTACCCTGACCTCGACTTGTGGAACACCGCGCAGCCGTTCCTCGAACGCTGGATGCGCGAGCGCGTCAGCCCGAAAACCCTGCTGGGCAACCTGCACAGCCAGATGGAACAGCTGCCGCACCTGGCCAACATGACCCGCGACCTGCTGGAGCGCATGTCCCAGCCCCACGCCAAGGACCCGGCGCCGCCATGGCAGAAGCGCAAGGACGACTGGTTCCTGCGCCTGCTCGGCGCGGCGCACCTGGTGGGAGGCGTGATGCTGGCCATCGGCGGGCCGCTGAACCAATTGGGCCACTGGCCGGCCGGCATCATGGTCGCCGTGGGTGTTTATCTGATCGTGCGTCGATAGCCAATCCGGTTATACACTGTCGCAAATTGCCGGAGCCGAACATGAAAGACTGGCTGGACGAGATCAAGTGGGACAGTGACGGCCTGGTGCCGGCCATTGCCCAGGACTACAAGACCGGGCGCGTCCTGATGATGGCCTGGATGAACCGCGAGGCGCTGAGCCTGACTGCCGCTGAGCAGCGTGCCATCTACTGGTCACGCTCACGTGGCAAACTGTGGCGCAAGGGCGAAGAGTCCGGGCATGTGCAGACCCTGCACGAGATGCGCATCGACTGCGACGCCGACGTGGTGATCCTGATGGTCGAGCAGATCGGCGACATCGCCTGCCACACCGGCCGTCACAGCTGCTTCTATCGCGTGTTCGAGAACGGCGAATGGAAGGTTGTCGAGCCGGTGCTCAAAGACCCGCACGCCATCTACTCCGCAGGACACTGAACATGAGCGATACCCTGAACCGTGTGGCCCAGGTGCTGGAAGACCGCAAAGGCGCGGATGCCGACAGCTCCTATGTCGCCAGCCTGTACCACAAGGGCTTGAACAAGATTCTGGAAAAACTCGGCGAAGAATCCATCGAGACCATCATCGCCGCCAAGGACGCCCAGGTCAGCGGCGACTGCAGTGATGTGATCTACGAAACCGCCGACTTGTGGTTCCACAGCCTGGTCATGCTCGCCCAACTGGGGCAGCATCCACAGGCAGTGCTGGATGAACTGGACCGTCGCTTCGGCTTGTCCGGGCATGCCGAAAAGGCCTCGCGCCCGTCCGCCTGAATAACTTTTACAGAGGAATTGCAGCATGGGCATTTTTGACTGGAAACACTGGATCGTCATTCTGGTGGTGGTGGTACTGGTGTTCGGCACCAAGAAACTGAAAAACCTCGGCACCGACGTGGGCGAGTCGATCAAGGGCTTTCGCAAAGCCATGAACGACGATGAGAAGCCGGCCGACCCGGTCGTCAACCCGGTGCCTCCGGCCCAGCCTGTGCACCCACAGGCCACCCAGCCGATCACCGAGCGTCGTACCTTCGACGTGCAGGCTGAAAAAGTCGAAGAGCCGACCCGCAAAGACTCGTGAGCACTGACTAATGTTTGGTATCAGCTTCTCTGAACTGCTCCTCGTCGGCCTGGTTGCCTTGCTGGTACTCGGGCCGGAACGCCTGCCCGGTGCCGCGCGCACGGCCGGCCTGTGGATCGGGCGCCTGAAACGCAGTTTCAACGCCATCAAACAGGAAGTTGAACGGGAAATCGGCGCCGACGAGATCCGTCGCCAGCTGCACAACGAACATATCCTGTCGTTGGAGCAGGAAGCGCGCAAAATCCTGTCTCCGGTGCAGGAACCCGCCAAACCGGCGGAGCCTGTGGTGGAACACAGTATCGCGCCGCCCGCGGCCGAGCCTGCACCCGTGGTGGAACCGACCCCGGCACCGAGCGTTCCCGCCCCGACAGAGCCAGCGCCGACGCCCGTTGCGTCGCCCGCTCCCCATGACCCTACATTGCCGCCGCGAGCCCCATGAGCGCTGATAAACCGGAAAACGACCAGCACATGCCGCTGGTCTCGCACCTCACCGAGTTGCGTACCCGCCTGCTGCGTTGCGTAGCGGCCATCTTCATCATCTTTGCCGGGCTGTTCGCCTTCACCCAGCAGATCTACACCTTCGTCTCTACGCCCTTGCGCCAGTACCTGCCGGCCGGCGCGACGATGATCGCCACCGACGTATCGTCGCCGTTCCTCACGCCGCTGAAGCTGACCATGATGGTCTCGCTGTTCCTGGCCATCCCGGTGATCCTGCACCAGATCTGGGGCTTTATCGCGCCGGGGCTGTACAAGCATGAGAAACGCATCGCCGTGCCGCTGCTGGTGTCGAGCATCCTGCTGTTCTACACCGGCATGGCGTTCGCCTACTTCCTGGTGTTCCCGCTGATCTTCAAGTTCTTCGCTGCCGCCACCCCGGCCGGCGTGGAGATGATGACCGACATCACCAGCTACCTCGACTTCGTGATGACGCTGTTCTTCGCCTTCGGCGTGGCCTTCGAAATCCCGGTGGCGGTGGTGCTGCTGGTGTGGATCGGCGTGGTCGACGTGAAGTACCTGAAGAAAATCCGCCCGTACGTGATCATCGGCTGCTTCGTGGTCGGCATGATCCTCACGCCGCCGGACATTTTCTCCCAGACCCTGCTCGCCGTGCCGATGTGGATGCTGTTCGAGATCGGCATCCTGTTCAGCGCCTTGATCAGCAAGCGCGGTGAACATCCGGATGACCAACCCGCCGACGACGACCAGCCGCCAGCGACCCAGCCGTGAACCTGCTGCTGCTCGAAGAGGCCGACTTCATCGCGGCCGACCGCGTCATCTTGCGTGATCGGCGCCTGGTGCACATGCAGGACGTCCACCGCGCGGCGGTCGGCGACAACTTGCGTGTCGGCCGCATTGGCGGGCTGATGGGCAATGCGCAACTGCAACGCCTTGAAGCACACGAAGCCGAGCTGCAAGTGAGCTTCGACCTGCCGCCCCCGGCCAAACTGCCGCTGACCCTGCTGCTGGCCCTGCCGCGCCCGAAGATGCTGCGGCGGGTGCTGCAGACCGTGGCAGCCATGGGCGTGCCCAAGGTGGTGCTGGTCAACAGCTATCGCGTCGAAAAGAGTTTCTGGCAAACCCCGTTCCTGGAACCCGAGGCGATCCGCGAGCAACTGATCCTCGGCCTTGAACAGGCGCGCGACACCGTGCTGCCCGAGATCATCATCGAGAAGCGCTTCAAACCCTTCGTCGAAGACCGCCTGCCAGCCATGACCGAGGGCACCCTGGGCCTGATCGGCCATCCGGGCGATCACCCGGCGTGCCCGCGCGGGCTGGATACGCCGGTGACCCTGGCCATTGGCCCGGAAGGTGGCTGGATCCCCTATGAAGTGGACCTGCTGAGCAAGGCCGGAATGCAGCCAGTCCAGCTTGGCGCGCGCATCCTGCGGGTCGAAACCGCCGTCACCGCCCTGCTCGCCCGGCTGTTCTGATCCCCCACTTGTTGCGGGTGAAGGTGTTTCAGGGGCGATCTGGCAAGCCTGCCAGCTGAGACAAGTGGAATTTTTGTGGATGGCAGGCTTTTTGTGGCGAGCGGGCTTGCCCCGCGTTGGGCTGCGAAGCGGCCCCAAACCCACCACTCATAAACACCTGACCCACCGCACTCTGCTGGATTGGCCCTGCTGCACAGTCCAACACAGGGCAAGCCCGCCACAACCCCTTCCTCCTACAGAATCTTCCCGCTCTGCCGATAACCCCTGGATAAGTCCAAGCCTTGTTCCAGGGGAGATCGCAGCATGTATCGTTGGTTAGCCGAAAAGCTGGGGAATGTGAGCGTCAACCGCAAGCTGGGCATAGGTTTTGGCCTGGTGTTGATCCTGACCCTGTTGATCACGTTCACCGGCTGGACCGGGCTGGGCGAGGTGATCAGCCGTGGTGACAAGCTGGGCTTCATCTCCAGCCTCACCGGGCTGACCAAAGACCTGCGCCTGGCGCGCCTGGACTTCGAAACCCGCCGTGGCGAACAGGGCACCGGCGCGGTCAATGACCTGATCACACAGCTGGAAAACGGCTTGAAAACTGCCGAGTCCCTGATCGAGCAACCCGACGACAAGGCCCTGGTCGAGCAACAACTGGACGCCTTGAACCAATACAAAAAAGCCTTCGGCGCGATGGTCCAGGCCGGCCTAAAGCGTGAAGGGGCTCGCAGCAAACTCGGCGACACCGCCGACAACGCCGTCGCCAAGATCAACGAAGTCGAAAAAACCCTGCTGCAAGGGGACAGCGTCACCCAGTTCAATCGTGTGGTCGACCTGAGCAAGCTGATCCAGCAATCACGCTTCCAGGTGCGCGGCTACACCTACAGCGGCAAAGTCGAGGCCGAACAGCCGGCGCTGGATGCCATCGACAACGCCCTGAAGAAAATCACCGAACTCGAAGGCCAACTGCCGGCCGAGTTCCAGGCCAACCTGCAAGAGGCCAGCGTTTCGCTGCAAGCCTACCGCGCGGCCGTCAGCCAGTACCGCGACTCCCAGGTCGCCAGTGCTGCGGCCCTGGCAATCATGAACACCCAGGGCGATGTGCTGCTGGGTCATAGCGAAAAACTCACGGCTTCCCAGACAGTGGTGCGCGATACCGACGCAGCGCAAGCCAAACAGTTGTTGCTGCTGGCCACCGCACTGGCGCTGATCTTCGGCGTCGTCGCGGCCTGGGCCATCACGCGCCAGATCGTCATTCCGCTGAACCAGACCCTCAAAGTCGCCGAGCGCGTAGCCTCCGGCGACCTGAGCCACAACCTCACTTCCCTGCGCAAGGACGAGCTGGGCCAGCTGCAACGCGCCATGCAAAGCATGAGCGTAGGCCTGCGCGAACTGATCGGCGGCATCAGCGACGGCGTCACCCAGATCGCCAGCGCCGCCGAGCAACTGTCGGCCGTGACGGAGCAGACCAGCGCCGGCGTCAACAGCCAGAAAGTCGAGACCGACCAAGTCGCCACCGCCATGAATGAAATGGCTGCCACGGTGCAGGAAGTGGCGCGCAACGCCGAGGAAGCTTCTGAGGCCGCTGTAGCCGCCGACCAGCAAGCCCGTGAAGGCGACAAGGTCGTCGGCGAAGCCATCGCCCAGATCGAACGCCTGGCCACAGAGGTCGGTAATTCCACCGAGGCCATGGGCCATCTGCAGCGCGAAAGCGACAAAATCGGCAGCGTGCTTGATGTGATCAAGTCCGTGGCCCAGCAAACCAACCTGCTGGCCCTCAACGCGGCGATCGAGGCCGCGCGGGCCGGTGAAGCCGGCCGCGGCTTCGCGGTAGTGGCCGATGAAGTGCGCAGCCTGGCCCAGCGCACCCAGAAGTCCACAGAGGAGATCGAGGAGCTGATTGTCGGCCTGCAAAGCGGCACCCAGCAGGTAGCGAACATCATGGACAACAGCCGCGGCCTCACCGACAGCAGCGTCGAGCTGACCCGCCGTGCCGGCAGCGCCCTGGGCAGCATCACCCGCACGGTATCGACCATCCAGGCGATGAACTCGCAGATCGCCACCGCCGCCGAGCAGCAAAGCGCCGTGGCCGAAGAGATCAACCGCAGCGTGCTCAATGTGCGCGACATCTCCGAACAGACCGCTGCGGCCAGCGAAGAAACCGCTGCGTCGAGCACCGAACTGGCGCGCCTGGGCACGCACCTGCAAGCGCTGGTCAGCCGCTTCCGCGTCTGACGCCCACCCCACGTGGCGACCTGTCCTGGGTCGCCGCGCATACCCTGTGAAATTTCCTACGCACTTATCAGCCCCGCCGTCGCGCCCCGAGAACTAGCGTTCAGTCAGTTCAATGTGCTTGCGCACCTCAAGAACGCCCGTTGTTCTCTTGTCGGAGGGGTCATCATGTTTGCTCGAATGACGCACCTGTTGGGTGACGCCAGCGTCACCCTCAAGCTGGTCCTGGGATTCTCGCTGGTCCTGGCCCTGAGCCTGGTGATTGCCGTCACCGGCTGGCAGGCTCTGGCCGCCTCGCTCTATCGATCACAAACGCTGACGATACTTGCGCAACTGGCGGTGACGGGCGAAGAACTGCGCGCTGACAGAATTGTTTATCGCACCCTCGACGATACCAACAGCCTAAATAAATTGAGTGTCAGCATGGGCAAAGTCGACGATCTGCTGGTGGAGCTTTCCGGCCGACTGAAAATACCCAAACCCATCGAATACCTGCAGGAAATGACGCGCATTTCAGCGTCGTTCAAAACCACACTCAAGGACGTGCCCCTGCTGGTTGAAAAGCGCGAGGGCGCCCGTGAACAGCTGAAGCAAAGCTCGTCGCGTACCGGCGACGTCCTGGCACAACTGGCCAGCGACCTGCCTGACCAGGAGGACGCAAAGGCCCTGGATGCCATCGAAGACCTGCGCCAGGCCATCGAGCAGGCCGAAGATCGCGCGCAGAGCCCCGCGTGGGCTGCCAGTTCGCTGGAGGCCTATGCGCAGGCGATCGGTGACGCAGAGCGCAGCCTGGAAACCGCCCAGGCCGCCGTGGCGAAACTGCCGGTGGACGGCAACCTGCTGAAAAATACCGTGCTCGGCACCCGCACTTACCTCACGCGTCTCAAGGACACCCAACTGACCACGGAAAATACGCAAACCCAACTGGAGCAACAGCTGGATCAACTGCTCGCGCAGAGCGACCTATTGAGCCAGGACCAGACCCACAGGCGCGACAGTGAGGCCGAGCAAGCCCGCACCCAGATGCTGGGGGTTACCGCTGCGGCGTTGCTCCTCGGTGTCCTGGCCGCCTGGGTGATTGCCGGGCAAATCGTCAAGCCGCTGCGCAAGGCATTGGACGTCGCCCATCGCATTGCCGAGGGCGACCTGAGCCACGACATACAGACCAGGCGCCGGGACGAACTGGGCCAGTTGCAACGCAGCATGGCGCAAATGACCCTGAACCTGCGCGGGCTGATTGGCAATATCAGCGATAACGCCCGGCAAATCGCCAGTGCAGCCGAGGAGCTGGCGGCCATCACCGTGCAAACCCGTGCCGGGGTCAGTCATCAGCGCGATGAAACCGAGCAGGTCGCGACAGCCATGAACCAGATGCTGGCCACTGCCCAGGAGGTGGCGCGCCACGCCGAGCAGGCGTCCATCGCCGCAGCCGAAGCCAATCAACAAGCGGAATTGGGCGATCAGGTGGTGACGGATGCCGTCGCGCAGATTGAACACCTGGCCCATGAGATGGCGCGCTCGAGCCAGGCCATGCTGGCGCTGCAACACGAGAGTCAGAAGATCGGCAGCGTGCTGGAGGTGATCAAGTCCGTGTCACAGCAGACCAACCTGCTGGCGCTCAACGCCGCGATAGAAGCCGCACGTGCTGGCGAAGCTGGCCGCGGCTTTGCGGTGGTTGCCGATGAGGTCCGCAGCCTGGCGCAACGGACCCAACAGTCTGCCGAGGAAATCGAGGGGCTGATCGGGGGCTTGCACAGCGGCACGCAACAAGTGGCCGACATCATGGACTACAGCCGCACCCTGACCGACAACAGCGTCACCCTGACGCGCAACGCCGGGGATGCCCTGACCGAGATCGCCCGCACCGTGGCGGTCATTCAGGAGATGAACCCGCAGATCGCCGCAGCCGCCGAAGAGCAAAGTGCAGTTGCTGAGGAGATCAATCGCAGCGTCTTGAAAGTCCGCGACGCCTCGGAACAGACCGCCACCGCCAGTGAGCAGACGGCGGCGGCGAGTCTCGAGCTGGCGCGGCTGGGAACGGATCTGCAACAGTGTGTGGGGCGGTTCAAAGTCTGAGCGCCCCCGCGCGTTACAGGACCTGACGCAAGAATGCCTGGGCCCGTGGGTCTTTCGGCGCGTCGAAGAACTCGGCCGGGGCGGCGTCTTCGAGCAATTTACCGTGATCGAAGAACAGCACCCGGTCCGCCACTTCGCGGGCAAAGCCCATTTCGTGGGTCACGCAGACCATGGTCATGCCTTCCAGGGCCAGGGTCTTCATGACGTCCAGCACTTCGCCGACCATTTCCGGGTCGAGCGCCGAGGTCGGTTCGTCGAACAGCATCACCTTGGGTTCCATCGCCAGCGCCCGGGCAATCGCCACGCGCTGTTGCTGGCCGCCGGACAGTCGCGACGGGAACTCGTTGGCTTTCTGCGCAATACCGACTTTTTCCAGCAGCGCCAGGGCCTTGGCCTCACGCTCCTGCTTGCCGCGCTTGCGCACGACTTTTTGCGCCAGGCACAGGTTTTCCAGCACGGTCATGTGCGGGAACAGGTTGAAATGCTGGAACACCATGCCGACTTCACGGCGATAGGCGTTCACGTCGGTTTTGGGGTCGGCCAGTTGCAGGCCGTCGATGCTCACCGAACCCGAATCGAATTCCTCCAGGCCGTTGAGGCAGCGCAGGAACGTCGACTTGCCGGACCCCGACGGGCCAATGACCACCAGCACTTCGCCCTTGGCGACTTGAGTGGTGACGTTATCCACCGCGCGCACCACATGGCCACGGGTGTCGAAGACTTTTACCAGATCGCGGACTTCAATCACTTTGCGCGAGCCTCCGCTCAAGCCGGCTGGCCATTTTCGACAGCGGCAGGTTGATCAGCAGGTACAGGCCTGCCACGCAGAACAGGATTTCAAACGGCGAGAACGAGGTGGTGATCACCTCGCGGCCACTCTTGAGCAGTTCGGTAATCGCGATCACCGACACCAGCGAGGTGTCTTTCACCAGGCTGATAAATTGCCCGGCCAGCGGCGGCAGCACGCGCTTGAACGCCTGCGGCAACACCACGTGGCGCATCGACTGGCTGGCACTCAGGCCCAGGGAGCGCGCGGCTTCGTTCTGGCCACGGGTGATGGACTGCACGCCGGCACGAACAATCTCGGCCACATAGGCACCGGTGAACAGCGACAGTGCGGCGATCCCGGCAAACTCGCGGGACAGGTTGAGCACCGTGCCGATGAAGAAATAGAAAATGAAGATCTGCACCAACAGCGGCGTACCGCGCACCAGTTCGACGTAGATCGTCGATAGATCGCGCAAGGTCGGATTAGTGGACAGACGGCACAACCCGGTCGCCAATCCAATCGCCAAACCGAGAATGCCGGACACCACCGACAGCCACAACGTGGTCCACAAGCCCCACATCAGTGGCCCCAACGCCCAATGCCGGGTCACACCGACCACATCGCCCTCGGCCACATCGTCACCGCGCGCCACTTGCAGGCTGTTGTCGGCCACGCTGAGCTTCTGCTCCACGCCGGCATCGTTGCGCAGGGTCACTTCGGCTACATCGCCTTTGCGCACCAACTCGACCACGGTGGAGATATCGGCGGCACGCTGCGACGTTTCGGCCTGATAGGCGAAGTACTGCGGTACGCGATTCCAGCGCCATTCGTAGGACATCAACGACGTGGCGTAGTACAAGGCGCCGGCCAGGCCGACCAGCACGACCACGGTCAGCAGGTGCCAGGGCCATTGGGCTTTTTTCTGTTTCATTTCAGGTTCCGCAAAATTGTATCGCCAGGCAGGCCGCCATCGCGGGCAAGCCCGCTCCCACAATGCTCGATGTCAGGCCTGACAACTCGGTCAACTGTGGGAGCTGGCTTGCCTGCGATACAGGCAACTCGGTCTCGGCCTTATTCCATGTCCTTGAGCCACTCGGAGCTCTTGAACCACTTGTCATGGATACGATCGTAGGTGCCGTCGTTGCGGATCTGGTGCAGGAAGTTGTTGATGTAGTTGATGCTGTCGTAGTCACCCTTTTTCAGGCCAAACGCCAACGGCTCGAAGGTGAAGGGTTCTTCCAGGAACACCAGCTTGCCGTTACCGACTTTTTTCTCGGCAACCACGTTGTAGGGGGCGTCATACACAAAGGCGTCGGCCTTGCCGTTGACCACGTCCAGCACGCCTTCCTGCTCGTTGTCATAGCCGTGGTACTTGGCCTTGGAGATCAGCTTCTTGGCGACCATCTCACCGGTGGTGCCGAGCTTGGAGGTCAGGCGGTATTTCTCGTCGTTCAGGTCCTTGTAGGACTTGATGGTGCCTTCCAGGTCCTTGCGAATCAGCAGGGTCTGGCCGACGACGATGAAGGGTTCGCTGAAGTTCAGGCGCAGGTTGCGCTCCTGGGTCAGGGTCATGCCGCTGCCGATCATGTCGAACTTGCCGGTCAGGAACGCCGGGATGATCCCGTCATAACCGGTGGAGACCAGCTCCAGCTTGACGCCCATGGACTTGGCCAGGGCCTTGAGGATGTCGACTTCGAAGCCGATGATCTCGCCACGCTTGTCGGTCATTTCGAACGGCATGTAGGTCGGGTCCATGCCGACTTTCAGCGTGCCGCGCTTGACCGCATCGTCGATGGCGCCGGCCTGGGCCGCAGTGGCGGCAACCAGCGCCGTGACGCCGAGCAGCAGCATCGAAAGATACTTTTTCATCATCAAGTCCCCTGAACGTTTCTTATGAGGTCGGCGCGCAAACGGGCTGCACCATTTCGGGGTGCGATCCTAACCCACTCGATGCCCGTCACAAAGGTTTCACGGGTAATTGTTATCGGCGTATGTCGCAAAGGCCCCACAACGGTGCAGCCAAGCGCAGGACTAGACGCATGCACACGGCAAAGCGCCAACGGATTGATGTGTAAGAAGTTATGACTTTCAGTGGATTTCCTTCAGCCAGGCTGTGTCTTTAAACCACTTGTCGTGCAAGCGATCATAGGTGCCGTCCTGGGCGATCTGATTGAGGAAATGGTTGATCCAGTTGAGGCTGTCGAAATCGCCCTTTTTTACCCCAAACGCCAGTGGCTCGAAGGTGAACGGCTGTTCCAGGGCCAGCAGCGCGCTGTTTTCCGGACGCCCCAGGGCGATCAGGTTGTAGGGCGCATCATGGATAAAGGCATCGGCCGCACCGGTCACCACCTGATGCACGCCCTCCTCCGGCGTGGCAAAACTGCTTAATCGCGCTGCGCCGAGAAAGCGTTGCGCCGCCGCCTCGCCGGTGGTGCCTTCGGTGGTGGCGATGCGGTAGCTGGCGTCGTCGAGGTCTTCAACGCTGCCGACCTTGCCGAGCAGGCTGGGGTGCAGCAGCACGGACTGGCCGACCACGATGAAAGAGTCGCTGAAATTCAGCTTCAGGTTGCGCTCCTGGGTGACCGTCATGCCGCTGCCGATCAGGTCGAACTTCTTCGCCAGCAACCCCGGCATCAGCTCCGTATAGGGCACGCTGACCAGCTCCAGCTCCACCCCCAGGGCCTGGCTCATCACCTTGAGCAGGTCGATTTCAAAGCCGACGATATGCCCCTGTTTGTCGGTCATTTCAAACGGAACGTAAGTGGGCGTGGTGCCCACCTTGAGCACGCCGCGCCGAACGGCGTCATCAATGGCCCCGGCCTGGACCAGGCCGATGTGCAGCCACGCGACAGCGATTATCAGCAGTGCCGAACAATACCGTTTACTCATGAATCCCCCTGTGACTACGTCAAATTCGGGGCGATGCTAACCCAGCCGCGCGCACGGCAATACGCCTCGGGCGAGGGTCTTTTGTTTCGAAATAACAAGGAGTTAGAGAGATACGGAATAGGGTCGAAACGCTGTAGGACACGCGTCTCGAACACCCCCGAGGAGAACCCTCGGGGGCGTCTGAATCAGGCCGGTTGGGCCTGGGACGACAGCGGTTGCAGCGGCAGCAACGGCGCGTGCGGATCGGCCTTGATCGAGTCACGCCAGGCGGCGAGCCACTCGGGATGCCCTTCGCTCCAGACCTGCTCGTGCAGGCGGGCCAGGGCTACCGGATCACTGAGCAAGGCCAGGCGCTCGGCATTGTTGAGGCCGGCAGGGCCGACTTTCAACGCATGACGCACACGCTCGACACGCACGTATTCGATCGGCTCCGCTTCACGGTGCCGCGAGGTCGCCAGGGCGCAGGCCAGGGCGTTCTGCTGCGGGTCGACCACCGAACGCACGAAGCCGTCGTTGAGTGCGTGCCAACGGTTTTCGTGGGTGTACTTCTCGGTCGACAGCAGGGCTTGCGGCGGATTGTATTCCTCAGGGATCAGGAACAGGCTCTCGTCACGCGACTTGAGGCCCAGCTTGACCCGGCTGGAAATCACCGACACCGGGATCGACAGCATCAGCGAACCGACGATCGGGATCAGCCACCACAGGAAGCTTGGGTTCAACCACACCACCAGCAGCGCCCACAGGAAGCCGAGCACGGTTTGCGGGCCGTGGCGCTTGACCGCTTCGCTCCAGGGGGTGGAGTCGTCGTCACGCTGTGGCGAATTCCAGGTCGCGGCCCAGCCGAGGAACGCGGCAAGTACGAAACGCGTGTGGAAAATCATCCGCACCGGTGCCAGCAGCATGGAGAACAACATCTCCAGCAGCATCGACAAGGTCACCTTGAACTTGCCGCCGAACTCTTTCGCGCCCTTGGCCCAGATCAGGATGATGCTCAGCAACTTGGGCAGGAACAGCAGCACGATGGTGGTGGAGAACAGCGCCACCGCCTTGTCCGGATGCCATTGCGGCCACAGCGGGTACAACTGGCGTGGCGCCATGAAGTACTGCGGCTCCATCAGGGTGTTGACCGCCAGCAACGCGGTGGACAACACCAAGAAGAAGAACCACAACGGCGCCGACAGATAAGACATTACACCGGTCAGGAACACCGCGCGGTGCACCGGGTGCATGCCTTTGACGAGGAACAGGCGGAAGTTCATCAGGTTGCCGTGGCACCAGCGACGGTCACGCTTGAGTTCGTCGAGCAGGTTCGGCGGCAACTCTTCGTAGCTGCCCGGCAGGTCGTAGGCAATCCACACGCCCCAGCCGGCACGGCGCATCAGCGCGGCTTCGACGAAGTCGTGGGAGAGAATCGCACCGGCAAACGCACCCTTGCCCGGCAACGGCGCGAGGGCGCAGTGCTCGATAAACGGCTTCATCCGGATGATTGCGTTGTGACCCCAGTAGTGGGATTCACCCAGCTGCCAGAAGTGCAGGCCGGCAGTGAACAGCGGGCCGTAGACGCGGGTGGCGAACTGCTGCATGCGTGCATACAGGGTGTCCATGCCCGACGCACGCGGCGCGGTCTGGATAATCCCGGCATCCGGCGTGGCTTCCATCAGGCGGACCAGGCTGGTCAGGCATTCGCCGCTCATCACGCTGTCGGCGTCGAGGACCACCATGTACTTGTAGTCACCGCCCCAACGACGGCAGAAGTCGTCGAGGTTGCCGCTCTTGCGTTTGACGCGACGGCGACGGCGGCGATAGAAGATCTTGCCGAAGCCGCCGGCTTCGCGGCACACGTCGAGCCAGGCTTGCTGCTCGGCGATGCAGATGTCGGCGTCATTACTGTCGCTGAGCACGAAGAAGTCGAAGCGATCCAGGTCGCCGGTGGCGGCCACCGACTCGAACGTCGCGCGCAGCCCCGCAAACACACGCGGCACGTCTTCGTTGCAGATCGGCATCACCAACGCGGTGCGCGCATCTTTCGGGATCGGCTCGTCGCCGGCACTTTTACCGGAGATCCGGTATTTGTCGTGGCCGGTGAGCAACTCCAGGAAGCCCATCAGCGCGGTCCAGAAACCGGCCGAAACCCAGCAGAACAAAATCCCGAACATGATCAGGATGCTGGTTTGCAGGGCGTAAGGCAGCACCTGGGTGGCGGTTTGCAGCAGGGTCTGGTTGCGGATCTCGTCGAAGTCGACCAGCGACCAGCCCTGGTACGGCATGATGCCTTTCATGTACCAGCCGGCGACGATGGTCTGGCCGAGCATCAGCACCAGCAGGATGTAGCGGCGGATCGAACCGACGGTGCGCCAGCGCGCAGCCGGCAACACACGCTCGTCTTTCGGCGGCTTCGGCGGGTTGGTGCGGCCGGTCAGGCGCCGCCAACCACGTACCAGGATATTGGTGCGCCATGGCTCAGGCACGACCTTGGTACGGCGAATCGGCGGCGTGGCCTTGAGGCACACGCGACCGTTGGCGTCGAGCGCGAGCATTTCGGCGTCTTGCAGCTCTTCGGCCGTGTTCAGGGTCAGCCGGCGGCCGACCGACGCCTGGGCGGCATCGACCGGCGCATCGAACGTCGACGACGACAAGCGCTCGTGCAGCTCGGTGAAGGATGTGCAGCCCGCCAGTTCGGCGCGCTGCTCAGCGGTCATCGGGAGATGCGCCAGATACTCGGAGAGAGTCTCTGGCTGGACTTGAGAATTACTCATCGGCAGGCAACTGATAGCTCCAGGTTTCGGTCAGGACTTGCTCGGTCTTGATCGGCTCCGGCGTGGCTGGGGCAGCTTCTGGCTGCTTGGCTTCCTTGTCTTTCGCGTCTTTCTTGGCCTGTTTCTCGTGCTGCTTGGCCAGGACCTTGTCAGCCTTGAGCACTTGCGTCGAAACCTGCTCCGGCTCCGGCTGCACGATGTCTTGCACCAGTGCGGCGCGCATTTCGGTCGGCTTGCCTGCGTCCTTGATCTTCATGCGCAGGGTCAGGCGCCAGCCTTTGGTGTGCTCGTTGTAACGCACGCTGTTTTCCACGATTTCAGCGTTGTCACCCACGCTCACCTGGCTGCGCACCGGGGCGTCCGGCAGCAGTTTTTTCAGGGACGGACCTTCGAAGTCGACCAGGTAGGCAACGCTGCCATCCGGCTGACGGATCAGGTTCGATTGCTTCACATCACCGGTGGAACGCAGGGTCTGCTTGACCCAGGCGCTGTCCGGCGAGTGGAACGCGGCGTCGTCCAGCGTCCAATGCAGGCGATAGGCAACATCCAGCGGCTTGCCGACTTCCGGCAATTCGGCCGGGCTCCAGAACGCCACGATGTTGTCGTTGGTCTCGTCGGCGGTCGGGATCTCTACCAGGTCGACGGAACCCTTGCCCCAGTCGCCTTCAGGTTCGATCCAGGCGCTTGGGCGCTTGTCGTAGTTGTCGTCCAGGTCTTCGTAGTGGCTGAAGTTGCGACCACGCTGCAGCAGGCCGAACCCACGCGGGTTCTCGACGGTGAAGTTGCTGACCGACAGGTGTTTAGGGTTGTTCAGTGGGCGCCAGATCCACTCGCCGTTACCGGCATGGATCGACAGGCCGCTGGAATCGTGCAGCTCGCGACGGTAGTTGAGGACCTTGGACGGCTGGTTGGCGCCGAACAGGAACATCGAGGTCAACGGGGCAACGCCCAGCTTGCTGACCTTGTCGCGCAGGAACATCTGGGATTTGACGTCGACCACGGTGTCGGTGCCCGGACGCAGGATCAAGCGGTAGGCGCCGGTGGCACGTGGCGAGTCCAGCAGGGCGAAGATCACCAGGTGCTTGTCACCCGGCTTCGGGCGCTCGATCCAGAACTCGGTGAAACGCGGGAATTCTTCACCGGACGGCAGCGCGGTATCAATCGCCATGCCACGGGCAGACAGGCCGTAGACCTGGTCCTTGCCCACGACGCGGAAGTAGCTGGCGCCGAGCATGGTCATGATTTCGTCTTGCTTGTCGCCCTTGTTGATCGGGTACAGCACGCGGAAACCGGCATAACCCAGCTGTTCGGTGGCCTTGGGATCAAACTTGACGTCGCCGAAATCGAAGCGCGTCGGGTCGTATTTGATTTCCTGGACGCTGTCGGCAGTGACTTCGTTGATTTTCACCGGTGTATCGAAATGCATACCCTGGTGATAGAAGGACAGCTTGAACGGGGTGTTCTGATCGGCCCACTCGGCTTTTTCGTTGCGGAAACGAATCTTTTGGTAGTCAGCGAATTTCATTTCGCGGAATTCGTTCGGCAGATTGCTGCGCGGAGCTTCGTATTTCTGCCCGGCCAGCTCTTTTGCCTTGGCCGACACATCATCCAGACTGAATGCCCACAGTTGACCCGCGCCGAACAGGCAAAACAGGGCAGAGCCCGTCACCAGTGCGTTTCGTAACCGTTTGGCAGACAATTTTGGTGCATTACAGGGACTAACAATCACGAGCAACCCTCGCCGAAAACAGATCAAAAAACCAACGGCCAGCTATCTATATGCCAGGTTGGCGAGCATTGTTCCGACTCCCCTGGGTCAAAATGATTCCCCAATGGCGATCGGACAAGTCTCTACCTAAGTCAAAAATGGACCAAACAACGCTGATCCCCGTAGCGCGCGATTATCTAGTAGCCCGCGAGACAACGCATCAGGGACAACGAAGTATTTGTAGCGAAACCCTGCGTTTTTAGGCATTAAAGTCGTTTTTAATACATTCATGTCTGTAAGAGGAAGGTCACAGGGCCATCATTGACCAAATGCACCTGCATATCGGCACCAAAACGCCCCGACGCCACCTTGCCATGCAATTGTTGCGCTTGTAACAGCAAGTGATCAAATAGCGCCGCTCCCAGGGCGGGCGGTGCCGCCGTGGAGAAGCTTGGCCGCAGCCCGCTTTTGGTGTCCGCCGCCAGCGTGAACTGCGACACCAGCAGCAAACCACCGCCGATGTCCTTCAACGACAGGTTCATCTTGCCCTCGTCGTCGCTGAACACACGGTAGTTAAGCAGCTTGTGCAGCAGCTTATCGGCACTTTCGGGCGTATCCGACGGCTCGACGGCCACCAGCACCAGCAAACCCTGGTCAATCGCCCCGACGATTTCGCCGTCTACTTCGACGCGGGCGCCACACACCCGTTGCAACAGGCCCTTCATGCTTCTTCTGGCGGCAGATCAAGCAGGCGGCGTGCCATTTCGGCGGTCGCACGCACCAGCGCATCGGTAATACCCGGCTCGGACGCGGCATGGCCCGCCTCGCGGATCACCTGCAGCTCGCTGTTGGGCCAGGCCTGGTGCAGCTCCCAGGCGTTATCCAGCGGGCAGATCATATCGTAGCGCCCATGAATGATTACGCCAGGCAGATGGGCGATCTTGTGCATGTCGCGAATCAGCTGGTTGGGTTCCAGGAAGGAGTTATTGGTGAAGTAGTGGCACTCGATGCGCGCGATCGACAGCGCACGTTGCGGCTCGGAAAAACGCTCCACATGCTGCGGGCTCGGGCACAGGCCGAGCATGCGCCCTTCCCAGCCGGACCAGGCCTTGGCCGCGTGCATCTGGGCGATCTGGTCGTTGCCGGTCAGGCGCTTGTGGTAGGCCGTGATCATGTCATGACGCTCATCGGCCGGGATCGGCGCGATGTAGTCCTGCCAGTAGTCCGGGAACAGGCGGCTCGCGCCCTCCTGGTAGAACCAGTGGATATCCTGCGGGCGGGCCAGGAAGATGCCGCGCACGATCAGGCCATGCACACGCTCGGGGTGGGTTTGCGCGTAGGCCAGCGCCAGGGTCGACCCCCAGGAACCGCCGAACAGCACCCATTTGTCGATGCCCAGGTGTTCGCGGATGCGCTCGAGGTCGGCGACCAGGTCCCAGGTGGTGTTGTTTTCCAGGCTGGCGCGTGGCGTGGAGCGCCCGCAGCCGCGCTGGTCGAAGGTGACGATGCGGTACAGGTTCGGGTCAAAATAGCAGCGGCTCTGGGCGTCGCAACCGGCGCCGGGACCGCCATGAATGAAGACAACGGGCAAGCCCTCGGGGGAGCCACTTTCATCGACGTACAGCGTGTGGGTGTCATCGACGGCCAGATCGTGCCGGGCGTAGGGTTTGATCTGCGGGTACCAAGTCTGCATTGCGCGCTCCGTAGGGGGTCGGGTTCATCCCTGGGGGGACGTCTTTTATTTTGCCGTCTGGCACTATAAACCCGAATTGTGCAATGAGCATGTCCTTGAGCACTTAGACCTGTGTCAGCCCTTCGCTCCTGAGGTAGTCCAACAGATAGCCGTACAGCCGGTCGACTTCCGGCACCTGGCCACGCGCGCGCAAACAGCCATGGACCAGGCCTTTGCCGGGGTACAGCACGGCGGCCACGCCTGACTGTTGCAGGCGTTCGGCGTAAAGCATGCCGTCGTCACGCAGCGGGTCGAACTGGGCCACGGCGACCAGTGCCTTGGGCAAGCCGCTGAAATCCCTGGCCAGCAGCGGCATCGCATAGGCCGACGGCTTGCCCGCGCCGCGCAGGTAAAGTGCCAGGTAGCAATCGGTGTCGGCGGTGCTGAGCAGCGGCGCGTCCATGCAATCGCGGCGCGAGGGCAAATCGGCCGGGCCACCCAGGCCGGGGTAGATCAACACCTGGGCCCGGGGCAACGGCTGCCCGTCGTCGCGCAAACCCAGGCACAGCGCCGCCGCCAGGTTGCCGCCGGCACTGTCGCCGATCACCGCCAGGCGTTGGGGGTCGATGGCATACGGTGCCGCCCCCGCCTGGAGCGCCTGCCACACCGCGCGGCAATCCTCATAGGCCGCCGGAAACGGGTGTTCCGGCGCCAGGCGGTAGTCGATGGCGATCACCAGCACCTGCAACGCGCTGGCCAGTTCGAAACAGATGAAGTCATGGGAATCCAGCCCGCCGACCACCCAGCCGCCGCCGTGCATATATAGAAGACAGGGCCAGCCCTGCGCCGGCGTGGGCGTCGTCGGCACGTAGCTGCGTACACCGACGCCGCCGAGAGAGACGTCCTTGACCGTCAATCCCTCAGGCACGGGTGGGGTGAACGCCTGGCACATGCGGTCGTAGTTTTGGCGCAGCCCAGCCAGGGAGGAATCGTCGCTGGTGAAGGACTCAGTCCTGGCGACGAAGGCTGCCATCTGCGGAGAAATCGGGTACATGCGCAAATATCCCTGACAATGGAGATCCACCTGTGCGAGCGGGCTTGCTCGCGAAGGCGGTGTATCAGTCGCCTGATGAGTTGGCTGGCCTATCGCATTCGCGAGCAAGCCCGCTCCCACATTTGCTGTGTATTGTTTGATCTACCGAGCCCGGCTCAGGGTTTCAGCGTGGCTTGTACGGACGCCACGCCATCGCTGCCATCAAATGCAGTCACCCCGGCCAGCCAGCGCTGCAAGTCCTCGGGATGGTCGCGCAACCACTGCTTGGCCACGTCCTGCGGCGACTGGCGCGCCATGATCGGTACCATCAACTGGCTTTCCTGGGCGGCGGTGAAGGTCAGGTTTTCCAGCAGGTGGTTGGCGTTGGGGCAGTGCTCGGCGAAATCCGGGGCGGTGACGGTGGACACCGTGGCACGGCCCTCATTGGCGCCGAACACGTCTTCGCTGCCGGTGAGGTAGGCCATTTTCATGTTGATGTTCATCGGGTGCGGCGTCCAGCCGACAAACACCACGAACTCCTTGCGATTCACCGCTCGCTGCACGGCGGCGAGCATGCCAGCTTCACCGGAGGCCACCAGCTTGAAGTCGCCCAGGCCGAAGTGGTTGGTGTCGATCATTTTTTGGATATCAGTATTGGCGCCGCTGCCGGGCTCGATGCCATAGATCTTGCCGCCGAGCTGGTCCTTGAAACGGGCAATATCGGCGAAGGTTTTCAAGCCGGCGTCGGCCACGTATTGCGGCACGGCCAAGGTAGCTTGGGCGTCGGCCAGGCTGGGCGTGTCGAAGACCTTGACCTGCTTGGCGGCCAGGAACGGCGCGATGTTGTTGTCCATCGCCGGCTTCCAGTAGCCGAGGAAGATATCCAGGCGTTTGTCGCGGATGCCGGCAAAGATGATCTGCTGCACGGCGCTGGTCTGTTTGCTGTCGTAGCCCAGGCCATTGAGCAGCACATCGGCCATGCCCGAGGTGGCGACCACGTCGGTCCAGCTGACCACGCCCATGCGCACGGTTTTGCACGAGGCGGGTTCAGCCGCCATGGCGTGCGCACTGAGCAGCGCGGCGCCGGTAAGCGTCAACAGGTAACGGGTGAACAGTCTTTTCATGAAAGTGGTCTCACTCGGCAGCTTTATTGTGGGGAGTGGCGTCTGGTGCGCCGTACCCACAACCTTACCCAGCGAGAACACTGTCAACACGAACTGGGGCGACCGGCAGTTGCACTGGGGCGACTGTGAGGACCCCTTCGCGAGCAAGCCCGCGCCCACATTCAGACCGCACGCTCATGTTGG
This sequence comes from Pseudomonas aylmerensis, assembly GCF_001702265.1. Classification (GTDB taxonomy): domain Bacteria; phylum Pseudomonadota; class Gammaproteobacteria; order Pseudomonadales; family Pseudomonadaceae; genus Aquipseudomonas; species Aquipseudomonas aylmerensis. The sequence goes on along the minus strand of NZ_MAUE01000002.1, from coordinate 327,176 downwards.
AACTCGGTCAAGTGTGGGAGCGGGCTTGCTCGCGAAAGCTGTTACAGCAGTAGCGAAAACTACCGGTAGTGCTGCTGCCCCCAGGCCAACAACCCTTCCAGCAACTGCTTCAACACCACCCGCGTCGGCTCGGCCAGGTCAGGCCGATAACGGAACGGCTCAAACTCTTCCATATAGGCGCTCTGGCACAACTCCAGCTGCACGGCGTGGATATCCTGCGCCGGGTCGCCGTAGTGACGAGTGATATGCCCGCCTTTGAAGCGCCCGTTGAGCACGTGGGTGTACTGCGGATGCGCGGCGCAGATGGCTTCCAACCGGCTCGCCAGCTCAGGGTCGCAGGCCGCGCCGTTGAAGGTGCCGAGGTTGAAGTCCGGCAGCTTGCCGTCGAACAGGTGCGGGATCACCGAACGGATCGAGTGCGCATCGAACAGCAATGCGTAGCCGAACTCGGCCTTGAGCCGCGCCAGTTCTTCTTGCAGGGCGCGGTGATACGGGCCCCAGATCTTCTGCAGGTAGCTGGCACGCTCGGCCTCGCTTGGCTCCAGGCCTTCGCGGAACAACGGCACGCCATCGAACAGGGTCGCCGGGTACAGACCGGTAGTGGCGCCGGCGTACAAGGGTTTGTCGTCTGAAGGCCGGTTCAAGTCGATGACAAATCGCGAGTACTCGGCCGACAAGGTGCTGGCGCCCAGTTCCTCGGCAAAGTCATACAGCGTAGGGATATGCCAGTCGGTGTCCGGCAGGCTTTGCGCCTCGGGGATCAGGCCCGCTTCCACCGCAGGCGTCAGGCGCAGGCCGGCGTGGGGCATGCTGATCAGCAGCGGCACACGGCCTTGTTTGAAATTGAGAACCTTATCCACAGCAGCACTCCTCATACGGTGACGTCGACGCCATGGCGCACGACGCGTTTATCCAACTCGCCGCCCAGCCAGTAGGCCAGGTCAGCGGGACGATCGATCTGCCAGGCGACGAAATCGGCGACTTTGCCCACCTCCAGCGAGCCATGGGTGTCGCCCATCCCGAGGGCGGTGGCCGCATGCTGGGTGGCGCCGGCCAGGGCTTCTTCCGGGGTCATGCGGAACAGCGTGCAGGCCATGTTCAGCATCAGGCGCACCGACAACGCCGGCGAGGTGCCAGGGTTGAGGTCGCTGGCGATGGCGATTTTCACACCGTGCTTGCGCAGCGCCTCCATCGGCGGCAACTGGGTTTCACGCAGGAAGTAGAACGCCCCTGGCAGCAACACGGCGACGGTGCCGGCGGCGGCCATGGCGATGGCGTCTGCTTCGGTCATGAATTCCAGGTGATCGGCCGACAACGCGTGGTAACGCGCCGCCAGGCTGGAGCCATGCAAGGAGGACAGTTGCTCGGCGTGCAGCTTCACCGGCAGGCCGAGTTGCTGGGCGACCTTGAACACGCGCTCTACCTGCGCCGGGGAAAACGCCAGGTATTCGCAGAACGCGTCGACCGCATCCACCAGCCCTTGCGCCGCCAGCGCCGGCAGCATCTCGCTGCAGATATGTTCGATGTAGTCGTCGGCGCGGTCCTTGTACTCCGGCGGCAACGCATGAGCCGCCAGGCACGTGGCCCGCACGCTGACCGGCAGCGCTTCACCGAGGCGCCGCGCCACGCGCAGCATCTTGCGTTCGTTGACCAGGTCCAGCCCGTAGCCGGACTTGATCTCTACCGTGGTGACGCCATCGCGCAGCAGACTGCGCAGGCGCTTTTCGGCGCTGGCAAACAGCTCGTCCTCGCTGGCAGCACGCGTGGCACGCACGGTGCTGGCAATCCCGCCGCCCTGGGCCGCGATCTCGGCGTAGCTCACGCCTTGGAGGCGCTGCTCGAACTCGCCGCTGCGATTGCCACCGAACACGGTATGGGTGTGGCAGTCGATCAGCCCGGGGGTGACCCACGCGCCTTGCAGGTCATGCACTTGCGCGTAATCCGCGCTCGGCACCTGGCTGCGGGGGCCGATCCACTCAATGAGCGAATCGGCGGTCACCATGGCGGCATCCTCGATGATCGAGTATTTGCCGCTGGCCATGGTTGCGACGTGGCAGTGTTGCCAAAGCGTTTTCATCAACGCCTCCCTAAGTTATCGATGAGACAAAGCCGGGTCGTAATGGACCTTGGCCGCCTGCCCGGCAGCGGGCTTGACCCACAGCAGGTAGGCAACGACCAGCAACACGATCCACACCGCCCCGACCAGCAAGGCTGCCTGGGTGTCCGGGAAATAACCCAGCACGCCAAACACGAACAGCATGAACACGATGGCCGCGGCCGGCGCGTAGGGCCAGAACGGTACCGGGAATTTCAAGTCGGCCACCTGCTCCTGGGTCATGGAGCGGCGCATGGCGACTTGGGTAAACAGGATCATCAGCCACACCCACACGGTGGCAAAGGTGGCAATCGAGGCGATCAGCAGGAACACGTTTTCGGGAATCAGGTAGTTGAGCACCACGCCGCCGAGCAGCGCCGCCCCCATCACCACCACGGTCATCCATGGCACACCGTGCCTGGACAATTGCGCAAAGCCCTTGGGCGCCTGCCCTTGCTGGGCCAGGCCGTACATCATGCGCCCGGCGCCGAAGATGTCGCTGTTGATCGCCGACACCGCCGCCGAGATCACCACGATATTGAGAATAGTCGCCGCCGAACCGATGCCCAGGTTGCTGAAAATCTGCACGAACGGGCTGCCCTGGCTGCCGATCTGCGGCCACGGGTAGATCGCCATCAGCACGAACAAGGTCAGCACGTAGAACAACAGGATGCGCAGCGGCACGGCATTGATCGCCTTGGGGATCACGCGCTGCGGGTCCTTGGCTTCACCGGCAGTGATACCGATGATTTCGATGCCGCCAAACGCGAACATCACCACCGCGAACGAGGCGATCAGGCCGCCGATGCCGTTGGGCATGAAACCGCCGTGGGCCCACAGGTTGCTGATCCCGCTGGCGTGCGTTTCGCCCGCCGAATGGATGCCGAACAGCATGATGCCGAAGCCGCCGAGGATCATCGCCACGATGGCGCCGACCTTGAGCAACGACAGCCAGAACTCCATCTCGCCAAACACTTTGACGTTGCACAGGTTCAGGCCGCCGATCAGAAACACGATGCCGAGCACCCAGACCCAGCGCGCAACCTCGGGAAACCAGAAGCCCATGTAGATGCCGAAGGCGGTGACGTCGGCGAGGCAGACGATGATCATTTCAAAGGCGTAGGTCCAGCCGAGGATAAAACCGGCCATGGGGCCCAGGTAGGTGCTGGCGTACTGGCCGAAGGAGCCGGCCACGGGGTTGTGCACAGCCATTTCACCGAGGGCGCGCATGACCATGAACACCGCGGCGCCGCCGATCAGGTAGGCCAGCAGCACGGCGGGGCCCGCCATCTGGATGGCAGAGGCGGAGCCGTAGAACAGCCCGGTGCCGATCGCCGACCCCAGTGCCATGAAGCGAATATGTCGGGCTGATAGCCCGCGTTTCAAACCTTTTTCTTGCTGGTGCATTTCTCGTCCCTAATTATTCTTATGAAGAGAAGATCGTTCCCACGCCCTGCGTGGGAACGCATCCTATGACGCTCCGCGTCACGGCTCTAAAAGCAGACGCAGAGCGTCCAGGGCGGCATTCCCACGCAGCGCGTGGGAACGAGCAGTTACAGACTTGGCAACAGCTTGGCTGGCACCAGTTCATTCAAGCAGCGGCTGGCGAGCAGGTCGGTGGCGGCGATGATGTCCGGGGCGAAGAAGCGGTCCTTGTCATAGAACGCCACTTTGTCGCGCAGGATGCCACGCGCTTTTTCCAGCTTCGGCGAGGTTTTCAAGCCTTCACGCAGGTCCAGGCCTTGGGCGGCTGCCAGCCATTCCACGGCGAGGATGCCACGGGTGTTTTCGGCCATTTCCCACAGGCGCTTGCCGGCTGCGGGGGCCATCGACACATGGTCTTCCTGGTTGGCGGACGTCGGCAGGCTATCCACGCTGTGCGGATGCGCCAGCGCCTTGTTCTCGCTGGCGAGTGCGGCGGCAGTCACCTGGGCGATCATGAAGCCGGAGTTGACCCCGCCGTTGCCCACCAGGAACGGCGGCAGTTGCGACATGTGCTTGTCCATCATCAGCGAGATACGGCGCTCGCTCAGCGAGCCGATTTCAGCGATGGCCAGCGCCATGTTGTCAGCGGCCATGGCCACCGGCTCGGCGTGGAAGTTACCACCGGAAATCACATCGCCTTCAGCGGCAAATACCAAGGGGTTGTCCGACACGGCGTTGGCTTCGATCACCAGCACTTCGGCGGCCTGGCGGAACTGGGTCAGGCACGCGCCCATGACTTGTGGCTGGCAACGCAGGGAGTACGGGTCTTGCACCTTGTCGCAGTTCTGGTGCGACTGGGAGACCTGGCTGCTTTCACCCAGCAGGTCGCGATAAGCCGCCGCCGAGTCGATCTGCCCACGCTGGCCACGGGCGGCGTGAATGCGCGCGTCGAACGGCGAGCGCGAACCCAGCACGGCTTCCACGGTGAGCGCACCGCACGCCAGCGCGCCGGCGAACAGGTCTTCGCCCTCGAACAGGCCACGCAGGGCATACGCGGTGGACACCTGGGTGCCGTTGAGCAGCGCCAGGCCTTCCTTGGCGGCCAGGGTCAACGGGGTCAGGCCGGCGACTTTCAGCGCGGCGGTTGCCTCCAGCCATTCACCCTTGTAGCGCGCCTTGCCTTCGCCGAGCAGCACCAGCGACATATGCGCCAATGGCGCCAGATCGCCGGAAGCACCGACCGAACCCTTGAGTGGGATATGCGGGTACACCTCGGCGTTGATCAGCGCGATCAGCGCGTCGATCACTTGCCGACGAATCCCGGAGAACCCACGGCTCAGGCTGTTGACCTTGAGCACCATGACCAGCCGCACCAGCGCATCGCTGATCGGCTCACCAACGCCGGCGGCGTGGGACAGCACCAGCGAACGCTGGAGGTTTTCCAGGTCTTCGCTGGCGATGCGGGTCGAAGCCAGCAGGCCGAAACCGGTGTTGATGCCATAGGCGGTGCGGTTCTCGGCGAGAATCTGCTCCACGCAGGCGACACTGGCTTCGATCTGGGCCGAGGCGCTGTCATCCAGACTGAGGGTTACCGGCTGCTGGTAGATGGCCCGCAGTTGGGCGAGGCTCAGTTGGCCTGGAATCAGGTTTAGCGCAGTCACATTCATGCTCCTTTTGAATTATTTTTCAGTGCAAATGGGGAATTGTCTGGTGCAGCAGGGCCGTGTCCTGAAGCAATGCAGCGGCGGCCGCAATGTCCGGTGCCAGCCAGCGGTCCTGCTCATAGGCCGGCACCACTTCACGCAGCAGGCGCCAGGCACTGTCGGTGCCCGCGCCGAAGCGCTGGTCCTTGAGGAATTCGAAAGCCTGGGCCGCCAGCAGGTACTCGATGGCGAGGATCTGCGTGACGTTGGCCAGCACCTGGTGCAGCTTCAGCGCGGCGTTGGTGCCCATGCTCAAGTGGTCTTCCTGCAGGCCCGAGGTGACGAAGTTGTCGAGCACCGCCGGTTGCGCCAGCTGGCGGTTCTGCCCGCACAGAGAGGCGGCGACGTACTGCACGATCATCATCCCGGAGTTGACCCCGGGGTTGCTGACCAGGAACGCCGGCAGGCCGCTGACGTGCGGGTTGATCAGGCGGTCCAGGCGGCGCTCGGCCACCGAGCCGATTTCGGCCATGGCGATCGCCAGCATGTCGGCGGCCAGTGCCACGGACTGCCCGTGCGGGTTGGCCTGGGACACCACGCGGTAATTGTCCGGGGTACCGAGCACCAGCGGGTTGTCGGTGGCGCTGTTGAGTTCGGTTTCGATCTGGCGGGTCGCGTGCTCCACCTGGTCGCGCGCCGCGCCGTGGATCTGCGGGATCGAGCGGATGCTCAGCGCGTCCTGGGTGCGGATGCCTTTGCTGCTGGCGATCACTTCACTGCCGTCGAGCAGCGCACGCAGGTTGATGCCGACATGTTGCATGCCCGGGTGCCGCTTGAGCGCGATGATTTCTGCATCGAAGGCATCGATCTGGCCGCGCTGGGCTTCAAAACTCATGGCACCGATCACGTCGGCCCACTGCAGCAAGTGATGCGCATCGGCCAGCGCTAGGCAGCTCAGGCCGGTCATGCACGGTGTGCCGTTGACCAGGCACAGGCCGTCCTTGGCGCCTAGCACCACCGGCTGCAAACCTTCTTCGCTGAGGGCCTGTTGCGCCGCGACGATCCGGCCCCGGTAGCTCACAGTGCCGACACCGAGCAAGGCCACGCCGACATGGGCCATATGGGTCAGGTAACCCACCGACCCCTGGGACGGCACTTGCGGCGTGATGCCGTGGTTGAGCAGCGCCAGCAGCGAATGCACCACCTGCGGATGCAGGCCGGATTTGCCCTGGCTGTAGTTGATGACGGCCGCGCAAATGATCGCGCGGGTCTGCTCGTCGCTCAGCACCGGGCCGACGCCACAGGCGTGGCTCAGCAGGGTATTGCGCGACAGCTGGCTGAGTTGCTCGCCCTTGAGCGACACGTTGCACAGCGCGCCCAAGCCGGTGTTCACGCCATAGGCGCGCTCGCCGCTGGTGACGATGCGCTGCACGATGGCCTGGGCATTGTCGATCCGCGCCCAGGCCTGGCCCGAGAGTTCGAGGACCGCGCCATGGCGAGCGACGGCGACGACGTCCTGCCAGCGCAAGGGGGCGTCGGCGATGATGATTTTTGCAGCCTGGGACATCGTTGACCTCTTCATGTTTATCGTTCCCACGCTCTGCGTGGGAATGCCACCTGGGACGCTCTGCGTCCCGCTGTTAGAGGTGACGCAGAGCGTCACGGGATGCATTCCCACGCAGAGCGTGGGAATGATCAGCTACACCACCGCCGCCCGCCGCTGGACAAACCGGTCCACGTACTCATCCGCCGGCGAATGCAGGATCTCGCGCGGGGTGCCGACCTGGATCAGCTTGCCGTCCTTGAGGATCGCAATGCGGTTGCCGATGCGCACGGCCTCATCGAGATCGTGGGTGATGAACACGATGGTCTTGTGCAGGGTCTTTTGCAGCTCGAGCAACTGGTCCTGCATTTCGGCGCGGATCAGCGGGTCGAGGGCGCTGAAGGCTTCGTCCATCAGGATGATGTCGGTGTCGGCCGCGAGCGCACGGGCGAGGCCGACGCGCTGGCGCATGCCGCCGGAGAGCTGGTGCGGGTATTTGTTTTCGTAGCCCTTGAGGCCCACGGTTTCGATCCAGTGCAGCGCACGTTCGGCGCAGACCTGCTTGGTTTCGCCACGCACCTTGAGGCCGTAGGCGACGTTGTCCAGCACACTCTTGTGGGGCAGCAGGCCGAAGCTCTGGAACACCATGCTGATCTTGTGCCGACGGAATTGACGCAGCGCTTCCATGTCCAGTTGCAGGATGTCTTCGCCGTCGACCAGGATCGCGCCGCTGGTGGGGTCGATCAGGCGATTGAAGTGGCGCACCAACGTGGACTTGCCGGAACCCGACAGGCCCATGATCACGAAGATCTCACCGGTGCCGATGCTCAGGGACAAGTCGTTCACCCCGACCACGCAACCGGTTTCGGCCAGGACCTGGTCTTTGCTCTTGCCTTGGCCGATCAGCGACAGCGCATCCTTGGAACGGGCGCCGAAGATCTTGAAGACGTTTTTGACTTCGATTTTGCTGACAGTAGTCATTTGCTCGCCTCATGCCGTGGACGACCATAGGCCTGGGTAATGCGGTCGATGACCACTGCGAGAATCACGATCGCCAGCCCGGCTTCGAGGCCCCGGCCGACGTTGAGGGTCTGGATGCCGACGAGGACGTCCTCACCCAGCCCACGGGCGCCGATCATCGAGGCAATCACCACCATCGACAACGCCATCATGGTGGTCTGGTTGATCCCGGCCATGATGCTCGGCAGGGCCAGCGGCAGTTGCACGCCGAACAGTTGTTGCCAACGGTTGGCACCGAAGGCGTTGATCGCTTCCATGACTTCGCCGTCGACCTGGCGAATGCCCAGGTCGGTGAGGCGGATCAACGGCGGTGCGGCGTAGATCACCGTGGCGAAGATCGCCGGGACCTTGCCCAGGCCGAACAACATCAGCACCGGGATCAGGTACACGAAGCTGGGCATGGTTTGCATGATGTCGAGCAACGGCATCAGTACCGAGCGCAAGCGATTGCTGCGCGCCGACAGAATGCCCAGCGGGATGCCGATCAGCACCGAGATCACCGTGGCGACCATCATCAGCGCCAGCGTCTGCATCAGCTTGTCCCACAGGCCGACCGCACCCACCAGGAACAGCAGGCCGACGATCACCGCCGTGGTCACCACCTTGCGGGTGGCGTGCCAGGCAACTGCGCCGACGATGGCCAGCATCAGCCACCAGGGCGCCGCACGCAGCAACCCTTCCAGGTTGACGATGGCCCATAGCAGGGTGTCGGAGATGTGCCGGAACACATCACCGTAGTTGGTGACCAGTGAATCCACCCAACCGTTGACCCAGTCGGCAATGGAAAACGTAAAACTCTCAGGAAACATATCGTGCTCTCGATCCAGTGGGTTGTGGCCAGGCACCCGGCCACCCCTGAGGGTAGCCGGGCACACTTGACCTACAAGGCCGCGTCGATTTTCTTGGCTGCGTCGTCGCTCACCCAGGCGTGCCAGACTTCAGGATGTTCCTTGAGGAAAATTTTCGCCAGTTTTGGCGACTCAATTCGCTCCTTGGCCATGCGACCCAGGTTCTGGTTCAGCAGGTCGATCGGCAGGTTGACCTTTTCCAGCACGGCCACCAGTTCCGGCGCCTGCTCGTGGAAGGTCTTGGACAAGCCGACCTTGATGCTCACGCTTTTATCGACGCCGGGTTTTTCTTCAAGCTTGACCAGGTCGACCTGGCCCATCAGCGGCGTTGGCGACCAGTAGTAGAACAGGATCGGCTCGCCACGCTTGTAGCTCGACAGCACGGCCGCATCCAGCGCCGGGCCGGTGCCTGGACGGAAGTTGGTGTAGGTGCTTTCCAGGCCGTAGCTCTTGAGCATTTCGCTGTTGTCCAGCTCGCAGGTCCAGCCGGCCGGGCAGTTGTAGAAACGGCCCTTGGACGGCTCTTCCTGGTCCTTGAACACCGAGGCGTACTTGGCCAGGTCAGCGATGTTTTTCAGGTCCGGCGCCTTGGGTTCGAGCTTGCGCTTGGCGTCGCCTTCGATCACGTAGCGCGGCACGTACCAGCCCTCGACAGCGCCCACCACAGGGGCGCCGACGCCGACGACTTTGCCGGCCTTCTCGGCCTTGTTCCACACTTCACTGCGGCCTACCCATTCTTCGGCGAAGACCTGGATGTCGTTGCTGCTCAGGGCGTTTTCCATGGTGATGGAGTTGCCCGGCAGGCTGTCGGTTTTGCAGTCGTAGCCTTTTTCCAGCACGGTCTGCAGGATGTCGGTGAGCAACATGCCGCTTTCCCAGTTCAGGCCGGCGAATTTCACCGGTTTGCCGGACTCGCACCAACCGGCCGCCTGGGCGCCGGCAGTGGCCAGCAAGCCTGCAGAGAACAGAGTGGCCAACAGGGTTTTATGCATTTTCATTGTTGTGACGCTCCCAATCTTGAAATGGATTACGGCAGTCAGTAGGCATCCTGCCCTGTCCACGTCCCATCAGGCTTGTGCGGCCAGCCCGTTTGTCGTCGTCGGTGCAGCGCCCTGCTCTATCGGCAGGATCAGGTGTTCAGGAATCGCGCTGTGCCACTTTTTCGCAGCCCAGTAATACAGCGCAGCAGGCACCACCAGGCCGATGATCCAGGAGATATCGGTGTCGCCAAGGCTCGCGACCAGTGGGCCGGTATAGAAATGCGTGGAGATGAACGGCATCTGGATCAGCACGCCGAACACGTAGATGCCGATGCCCATCAGGTTCCAGCGGCCATAACGACCATTGGGGTTGGACAGCGCCGGAATGTCGTAGCGTTCCTTGGTGATGCAGTAGAAATCCACCAGGTTGATCGCGCTCCACGGCGTGAAGAATGCGAGCAGGAACAGGATGAACGCGGAGAAGTCCTTGAGGAACGAGTCCTTGCCCAGCAACGCCAGCGCGGCGGCAATCGATACCATCAGGAAGATGTACAGCAGGCGCACCGCACTCGAGATGTGCCGGCTGCCACGAAAGCCGCTGATGATCGTCGCGATGGACATGAAGCTGCCGTAGGCATTGAGGGTGGTCACCGTGACCTTGCCGAAGGCGATGCTGAAATACAGCAGCGCCGCGACAATCCCGGTGCCGCCCAGGCCGACGATAAATGACACCTCATGATGGGCGAATTGCGAGCCGGCCAGGGCCGCCGCGAACACACCGAACACCATCGACGCCTGCGCCCCGATCACCGAACCCAGGCCCACGGCCCAGAAGGTTTTCGACGCTGACGTGCTACGCGGCAAGTAGCGCGAGTAGTCCGCCACATACGGGCCAAAAGCGATCTGCCAGGAGGCCGACAGCGAAATCGCCAGGAGGAAACTGCTGAGGGAAAAATGTTTGTTGCCCAGCAGGGCACCCACGTCGTTGCCCGCCAGCAGCTTGTAGAACAGGTAGATGAAGGCCACCACCCCCAACACACTGGCCACGCGACCGATGCCGTGGATGACGCGGTAGCCGAAGACGGTGAACACCATGATCAACCCGGCAAACAGCACAATGCCGACCCAGTCTTCGACGTGCAGCAACTGCGCTACCGCCTGCCCCGCCAGCAATGAACCGCTGGCCGAAAAGCCGATATACATCAGGCACACCAGCACCAACGGGATCACGGCGCCATATACGCCGAACTGCACGCGGCTGGAGATCATTTGCGGCAAGCCCAGTTGCGGGCCTTGCGCAGCATGCAACGCCATGACGCCGCCGCCCAGCAGTTGCCCGATCAACAAACCGATCAACGACCAGAACACATCACCGCCGAGCACCACGGCCAGGGCCCCGGTGACGATGGCAGTAATCTGCAGGTTGGCACCCAGCCACAGGGTGAACTGACTCAATAGACGACCGTGTCTTTCCGCTTCCGGGATGTAGTCGATCGAACGCCTTTCGATCAACGGGGTGGTGCTTGCACGTACGTCATTTGCAGCCATGTGTGTTCAACCTCTGATGGATTGTTCATAAAGCCTGGGTAAAACCGCTTTTCTGTGGGAGCTGGCTTGCCTGCGATGGCATCTCCTCGGTTCTACTGATAGACCGAGTCGCCCGCATCGCAGGCAAGCCAGCTCCCACATTGAGTTACTTGATCATCGGGAGGTTGAGCCCCTGCTCCTTGGCGCAGTCGATCGCGATCTGGTAGCCGGCATCCGCGTGACGCATCACACCAGTGGCAGGGTCGTTGTGCAGCACGCGCGCGATGCGCTCGGCCGCTTCGTCGGTACCGTCGCAGACGATCACCATGCCGGAGTGCTGCGAGAAGCCCATGCCCACGCCGCCGCCGTGGTGCAACGAGACCCAGGTCGCGCCGCTCGCGGTGTTGAGCAGGGCGTTGAGCAGCGGCCAGTCGGACACGGCGTCGGAACCGTCCTGCATGGCTTCGGTTTCGCGGTTCGGGCTTGCGACCGAGCCGGAGTCGAGATGGTCGCGGCCGATCACGATAGGTGCCGACAGCTCACCGCTGCGTACCATTTCGTTGAACGCCAGGCCGAGCTTGGCGCGCTGGCCCAGGCCAACCCAGCAGATACGCGCCGGCAGGCCCTGGAAGCTGATGCGCTCGCGCGCCATGTCCAGCCAGTTGTGCAGGTGCGCGTCGTCCGGGATCAGCTCTTTGACTTTGGCGTCGGTCTTGTAGATGTCTTGCGGGTCGCCGGACAGTGCTGCCCAACGGAACGGACCGATGCCACGGCAGAACAGCGGGCGGATGTACGCCGGTACGAAGCCTGGGAAGTCGAACGCGTTCTCGACGCCTTCTTCCTGGGCCATCTGGCGGATGTTGTTGCCGTAGTCGAAGGTCGGGATGCCTTGCTTCTGGAATTCCAGCATCGCCTTGACGTGCACGGCCATCGACTGTTTGGCGGCCTTGATCACGGCGGCTGGCTCAGTCTTGGCGCGGGCGCGGTATTCGTCCCAGCTCCAGCCGGCCGGCAGGTAGCCATTGAGCGGGTCGTGGGCGCTGGTCTGGTCGGTGACCATGTCCGGGCGTACGCCGCGCTTGACCAGTTCCGGCAGGATTTCCGCCGCGTTACCCAACAGGGCAATGGAGATGGCCTTGCCTTCCTTGGTGTACTTGGCGATACGCGCCAGGGCGTCGTCGAGGTCGGTGGCTTGTTCGTCGACATAACGGCTGTTCAGGCGGAAGTCGATGCTGACCTGCTGGCACTCGATGTTCAGCGAGCATGCACCCGCCAGGGTCGCGGCCAACGGCTGGGCGCCGCCCATGCCACCGAGGCCGGCGGTGAGGACCCAGCGGCCCTTGAGGTTGGAATCGTAGTGCTGGCGGCCGGCTTCAACGAAGGTTTCGTAGGTGCCCTGCACGATGCCTTGGCTACCGATGTAGATCCAGCTGCCGGCGGTCATCTGGCCGTACATGGCCAGGCCCTTGGCATCCAGTTCGTTGAAGTGTTCCCAGCTGGCCCAGTGCGGCACCAGGTTGGAGTTGGCGATCAGCACGCGCGGAGCGTTGCTGTGGGTCTTGAACACGCCGACCGGCTTGCCGGATTGCACCAGCAGGGTTTCGTCGTCGTTCAGGTGAGTGAGGCTCTCGACGATCTGGTCGTAGCACTCCCAATTGCGCGCCGCACGGCCAATACCGCCGTACACCACCAGCTCCTTCGGGTTCTCGGCCACTTGCGGGTCGAGGTTGTTCATCAACATGCGCAGCGGCGCTTCAGTCAGCCAGCTTTTGGCGGTGAGCTTGTTACCGCGGGCCGCGCGGATTTCGACGTCACGGTATTTTGTAGGCCTGGCTTTAGAAAAATCGGTCACGGCTGGACTCCTCGGCATGATGCGCGAACATGGATGGTGCGAAGGAGAGTCTTACGCACACATCTTTACTTGTACATACAAGCATATGCAATCAAGCGGCCAACTTTTTGCGCGAGTCGTTTGGATTTTTTTCCAAAGCGTGTGCGAGCCTTGGAAAATAAGGCTTCGAGGCTTGATGAAATTTCTTACAAAGGAGTTTTGCTACGGGAGGGGTTCGTCACCAACGCGTGGTTTTGCGCCACGCTGGGGCATTCGGTAACAAATTGGTGCGCAGGCTGGAAACAGTTTTTTGCTCACCACAAAACAACTGTGGGAGCAGGCTTGCCCGCGATAGCAGTGTGTCGATCAGCACACCCCATGCTGATACACCGCTATCGCAGGCAAGCCTGCTCCCACCGTTTTTTAATCGTGTTGAGTCAGCTCGATGATGCAACTGCGGCCGCTGACCGAGATATCCAGCAGGCCAGTGTTACCGTCCACTTGCAGGCAGTCGTGATGGCCAAGCACGTGGTCCAGCACCTTCACTTCATCCGCCACGCTGAACACCAGCACCGTGTGCGCCGTGCTGAAAAAGCGCTGCACGCCGTCAATCCACTGCAAACGTGCGTGGTAGCGCTGGGGCGAGTAGATCAGGTTGAAATCGCGGATCGGCCCCGTGATCAAGCGGCACGACACTTGGCTGTCGCCCTTGAACGCAAAGGGTTGCAGCGGCAACAGGCCCAGCTGTTCCTCGCCATCCACGGTAAGCACCATGCCGGCGCCCTTGATCACGGTGATCACGCGCTGATAGCCGGCGAAGGTGGAAAACCCACCCGACTCGGCGATATCGGCAATCGACAGGCGCCAGCCAAAGCCATCCAGGCCGGTACCGGCGTCACGGGTGATTTCTTCGGTGCTGCCACCGCCGTTTTTCCACGGCATGCGCACGTAATCGGCGGCGCGCCAGACTTTCACTGCACTCATTTACTGAAACGTCCTTCCAGGCTATGACGGGAACCGGGGTGGATCAAACGCGCAGCGGTCACCGGCTGGCGACCCGACCAGGTGCGTCGGCGAATCAACAGGCAGGGCTCGCTCGGCTCGATCTGCAGCAACTTGCACTCGGCGGCGTCGGCGAGAATCGCCTCGACCACGTGCTCGCCTTCGGTCAGCGGTGCGACCTGGTTCAGATAGGCGTAGGGGGTTTGCTGGGTGAAGTCCTGCTGCAGGTACTCCGGCGCGACCAGGGCGTTGACGAAACGGTCTTCGATTTGCACCGGAATGTCGTTTTCGAAGTGCACGATCAGCGAATGGAACACCCGTCCGCCTTCGCGCATTTCCAGCGCTACGGCGCGTTCGGAGCCGGCCGCTTCTTCACCAAGGTGAATGACCTGGCAAGTATGCCGATGCCCACGGGAGGCGATTTCATCGGCGATGTTGTGCACCTCGAACAGCGCCGACTGGCTCTTGGGTTCGGCGACGAACGTGCCGACACCTTGCATGCGCACCAACAAACCTTCGGCGGTGAGCTCGCGCAGGGCGCGGTTGATGGTCATGCGGCTGAAGCCCAGCTGGCTGACCAGCTCGCTCTCCGACGGCACGCGGTAATGGGGCGGCCAGTTGCCGTTGAGGATCTGCTGGCTGATCATCTGTTTGACGCGGGCGTACAAGGGCGCCGGACTTTCGTCCATGTGGGCAGCCAGTGAAGACTTGGCGGGCGGAGTCGGCACAGGGAATCCTTGCAAGAGGAAAAGATGCATAGATTGCCGGAGTTTACCGAGCAGGCAAACGTCTGTATATGTATATACAAATAAACACACGACCGGGGTGACATGATCATGTCCGCTTTCTTTGCCGAACGCGCACTGCTGCCTAATGGATGGGCCAACGATGTACGCTTTGAAGTCAGCGCCGATGGCCTGCTGACCCACGTTGAGCCCAACGCCAGTGCAGACGGCGCCGAACGGCTCAGGGGCCCGGTATTGGCGGGCATGCCGAACCTGCACTCCCACGCGTTCCAGCGCGCCATGGCGGGGCTGGCGGAAGTCGCCGGCAACCCGAATGACAGCTTCTGGACCTGGCGCGACCTGATGTACCGCATGGTTGGCAAGATCAATCCGGAGCAATTGCAGGTCATCGCCCGACAGCTGTACATCGAGATGCTCAAGGCCGGCTACACCTCGGTGGCTGAGTTCCACTACGTGCACCATGACGTCAGTGGCCAGCCCTATGCTGACCGCACGGAGCTGTCGCGGCAGATCAGCCAGGCGGCCGCCAGCAGCGGCATCGGGCTGACATTGGTGCCGGTGCTCTACACCCACTCGGGATTTGGCGGCCAGGCACCCAATGACGGCCAGCGCCGGTTTATCAACAGCACGGAAAACTACCTGGACCTGCAAGCGCGCCTGAAACCGATCCTCGCCGCGCAACCGGCGCAGCAGCTGGGGTTGTGCTTTCACTCCCTGCGCGCGGTGACCCCGCAACAAATCAATGACGTGCTGGCCGCCAGCGACAAAGCTTGCCCGGTGCATATCCACATTGCCGAGCAGCAAAAGGAGGTCGACGACTGCCTGGCCTGGAGCGGCAAACGCCCGCTGCAATGGCTGTATGACAATGTCGAGGTGGATGAACGCTGGTGCCTGGTGCACGCCACTCACGCGGATACCGACGAAGTCGCCCGCATGGCCAAGAGCCGCGCGATTGCCGGTTTGTGCCTGACCACCGAAGCCAACCTGGGCGACGGGATCTTCCCGGCCGTGGACTTTCTGGCACAGGGCGGCCGCATTGGGATCGGCTCCGACAGCCACGTCTCACTGAGCGTGGTCGAAGAATTGCGCTGGCTGGAATACGGCCAGCGCCTGCGCGACCAGCGGCGCAATCGCTTGTATCGCAGCGATCAGCCGATGGTCGGCCGCACACTGTTCGATGCCGCGCTGGACGGTGGCGCACAGGCGCTGGGGCAGCCGATTGGTCGACTGGAAGTGGGTAAGCGTGCGGATTGGATTGTGCTGGACGGCAATGATCCGTACCTGGCCACGGCGAGTGAAGACGGGATCCTGAATCGCTGGCTGTTCGCCGGTGGTGATCGGCAAGTACGCGATGTGCTGGTCAACGGTAAGTGGGTAGTACGGGATGGGCGCCATGCTGGCGAGGAAGAAAGCAGCCGGGCATTCACGCAAGTCTTGAAGGATTTGCTCGGCTGACGGACGACACAAAAAAATAGGGGAGCTGGCAAGCCAGCTCCCCTATTGGATTGAGGGTTCCCTCAGTTACTCCGAGGTCTTGGCCATCTGCTTGTCCGACGTACGCCAGATCAACCGTGTGGTGTCATACCCCTGTTGCCGCGCCCTGCTGAGCAGGTCTTCGCGGGTGTCGGCATTCACCGTCGGCGTGCGCGACAGGATCCACATGTAGCGCCGGCTCGGGCTGCCTACGATGGCGGTCTTGTAGTCATCGCTGACGTACAGTACCCAGTAGTCGCCCTTGGCGACGCCGGGCAGCAGCGCGGTAAACCAGTTATTGAATTCAACCCAGAGCTTGTCGGTCTTGCCCGGCACTTGCGGCGTGGCCGTGCCTTTGGCTTCTTCCCACTTCCACTCGCTGGTCAGGCAGCGGTTGAACACCGACATATCGCCATCGGGCAGCAGTGTGTAGCGGGCTTCGGACTGCGCGCAGTTGCGCTGGAAGTACATCGGCAATCGGGCCAACTCATACCAGGTGCCCTGGTAACGCTTGAGATTGACGTTGCTCGCGGTCTTGGGTTGCAGATCATCGCCAGAATGACTGGCGCAGCCCGCCAAAAACAGGCTGGCACAAAGGCACAAAACAAAACGCATCATTCTTCTTCTCCCGCAGGCTCTCGCCCCGGTTTACTTCAGGCCTTGCCCGGAAAACATCAGAACTTTGTCACCGGCATATTGAACGCTGATAAAGCTGTTTTTATCGCCCCACGTGCAGCTGGACATGCCCAGTGCGCCAGAACAATCGGTCGGCTTACCCAGCAGCGACTCCACCTCGGCCTTGGCCATGCCAGCCGACAACTTTGCGTAATTTTCCTGGTTGACCTTGCTGCAAGCGGCCAACAGCACGCAAAAAGCCAGCAAAGCGAGACGGCGTAACGACATGGAAAAACTCCTGGAGGGACGAAGCAGCTTGGGTATCTGCCAGAAGCTTAGAAGGGAAAAGAGGTGTCTGGTTCCCGACGAACGAAAACAAAAAAGCCCCGAAAACGCTGAAACGTTTCGGGGCTTCTTTAACGGTGAACCAGCTCACAACACGGCCGATAATTTATCGCCGTGGGTTATGCCTTGTGATAGGCCGTCACACGCTCAACTTCTTCCTTGGAACCCAGGAACACCGCCACACGCTGGTGCAGGCCTTCAGGCTGGATGTCGAGGATGCGCTGGTGGCCGTCGGTGGACGCACCGCCCGCCTGCTCTACCAGGAACGACATCGGGTTGGCTTCGTACATCAGGCGCAGCTTGCCTGGCTTGGATGGCTCGCGGCTGTCGCGTGGGTACATGAACAGGCCACCACGGGTCAGGATGCGGTGTACGTCAGCGACCATCGCAGCCACCCAGCGCATGTTGAAGTTCTTCTTCAACGGGCCTTCCTCGCCTTCCATCAGCTCGTTGACGTAGCGCTGTACCGGGGCTTCCCAGTGACGCTGGTTGGACATGTTGATCGCGAATTCCTGGGTCGAGGCAGGGATCGAGATGTCTTCGTGGGTCAGTACGAAGCTGCCCATTTCACGGTCCAGGGTAAAGCCCTTGACGCCGTCGCCCAGGGTCAGCACCAGCATGGTCTGCGGGCCGTAGATCGCGTAGCCGGCAGCGACCTGCTCGGTGCCTGGCTGCAGGAAGGCCTTTTCGTTCAAGGCTTCGTTCTGGCTCAGGTATTCGTTCGGGCAACGCAGTACCGAGAAGATGGTGCCGACCGGGGCATTGATGTCGATGTTCGACGAACCGTCCAGCGGGTCGAATACCAACAGGTAGGCGCCTTTCGGGTATTTGCCCGGAATCTGGTAGGCATTGTCCATTTCTTCGGACGCCATGCCGGCCAGGTGACCGCCCCATTCGTTGGCTTCGAGCAGGATCTCGTTGGAGAGTACGTCGAGCTTCTTCTGTACTTCGCCCTGCACGTTTTCAGTGCCCATGCTGCCCAGGACACCACCCAGTGCGCCTTTGGAGACGGCGTGGCTGATTTCCTTGCAAGCACGCGCCACCACTTCGATAAGGAAGCGCAGATCGGCAGGCGTGTTGTTGCTGCGGGTCTGCTCAATCAAATAGCGACTCAAGGTAACGCGGGACATGGAAGGCTCCGGAGAATGGGGGGGGCTAAAAACCCGCGCAGTTTAACGCGAGTCGGGGCGTATTTCCTCCTATCAGAGGATTTAAACCCAATAGAGTTCATGGACTTTATTTAACGTGCCACCGGCGGCTTGCGCAGCAAACTGTAGGCCATGCCTCCCAGCGCCGCCACACCCAGCAGGAGTACGGCCCACAGGCCGAGCTTCTTCCAGTCGGTGCCGGCCTCGGTCGGCGCCACCACGGCCGGCGATTTGACCACCACCTCCGTCGACAACGTAGCCTGGCCCAGCGCCTTGACGCGCGCGGCGCTGTAATCGGGAATCAGCGTCGACAGCGGCAGGTTCGCCGCCTTCACCGAGGCATTGCCCAACGCCAGCGTGAACGGCGGCTCACCCCGCGCCAGGAACACCAACTGCGTGGCGCGCACGGCAAAACGCAGGGCCGGTGCTTCAACGCCCAGGCCACCGCCGCGCTCGTCCACCTGCAATTTCAGCTGGTTGACCACCTGGCCAGGCAAACGCAGCTCATCCTGCACCACGTCCTGGCCGTTCTGGGTCAGGCGGTACAGCAAGCCATTGCTCAACGGTTGCCAGGCCTGCTGGCTGTCCCGCCGCCCTGCCAAGGTCACCGGCGCCAAGGTGTTGGGCTGCTTCAATTCAACCCGCAAGCGCTCGACATTCAGCCCCACCGGCAACTGCCAACTGTACTCCCCCGCCTTGAGCCGCGACCCCGCCAACGGCTGCGACCACACCAACGGCAGCGGCAGACTGCTGCTCGATGCACTCACCAGCTTGGCCGAGGTCAGGCGCGGCGCCGCCTGGCCTTGCCACATCAGGCGCAGGTAGCGTGCGGACTGCCCTGGCAAGCTGACGTCATGCTGCTCGACTCGCTCATCGGCAAACGACAAGCGTGCCACCTGCCCATCGCCCCAGGATTCCCAGTGCTGCAAGTCATCGCTGGCTTCGATGCTGAAGCGCTGGAAGCCCTCGTGGTCGCGGCTCCAGTCGAGGCTCAACTGCTGCAATGGCGCCTTGATCGCGCTGGCATCCAGCACCCAGCCGCGCAATACCTGCTTGCCGGGCTTCGCGCCGCTCGAGGGTTTGATTTCCACCAGCGTGCCCGCCGTAGTGGCTTTCATCGTCACGCCAGGCGAAGCGTCACGGGTATCGGAGGCGTACAGCGGGAACCACTTCACGTCAGTGATGTTGCGGCTTTCGGTGCGCTCGGAGGTCTGGCGCGACAGCGCATAGGCTTGCGGCTCGCCGGCGGCGTTGAACACGCGCACATCGCTCAGGTCAGCCTGGCGCGCGGCCAACTGCACGGCGAGGGGCAACTCCAGGCGATACCAAGGGCCGTTGCCACTCACCGCCAGCGGTACCTGGGTGGTGAAATCGGCCGGGGTTTCCTGCGCCCACACGGCCAACGTCGTACACAAGCCCACCGCAATCATGCTCAACTTACCGATCAAGAGGCTGCTCCTTCAGTTTCCAATACAGGTTCGGCACGCTTGGGCGGCAGCGGCGCAAAGTAGCCCACCACCAGCAACAGCCCGCCCACGCCGATGAACGACACGATCCGCGCCAGACCGCCGCGGTTGCTCAGTTCGACAAAGAACAGTTTGGCGACCACTACCGCAATCAACACCGCCCCGATCAACCACACTTCACGACGATGGCGCAGGTGGCCACCGATCATCAAGCCGAGGGCGATGAGGGTCCAGACGATCGACAGGCCGGCCTGTACCAGCATCGACGCCAGCAACGCATCCAAATGGAAAGGCACCCCGCCCCAATGGTGGGCCGTGCGCATCACCAACGCGGTGAAGAAGGCAAACAGCGAAACGCCCGCTACACCCTGGGCGATCAACTCGGCACGCGGCCCACGTTGCGGCGCCACGCTGCGCGACCACAGGTACACACCCAGCAGCGCAAACAGCAGGCCCAGGTCCAACGGGTTGAGCAAAGACACATAGGGCAAAGGGTTCGCCGTGCCGTCACTGAAGCTGTTCGCCAGCCAAAACCAGCCGAGCATCAGCACCGCCAGCGGCAAGGCTGCCAGCACACGGTACTCACGCGGGTACGCCGCCACTGGCCATGGCCAGGTGCGCGGCGCGGCGGCCAGCACCAGATACAGGCTGGGCAGCATCGCCCAGCCCAGCCAGCGCCAGGCGTTGTATTCACTCGAGAGCCGCAACAGGCCGTAACGCAGCTCCAGCGCCAGCACGCCGATCAGCATCCAGCAGCCCAGCACATGGGCCACGCTCAGCACCCTGGCCGGCACACTCGCCGCCAGACGCCGCAATGCAATGAAGTGCACCGCGAACACCGCCAGCCAAGCCAGCCAGCCGTAGTGCGCCGCCGGGTGATAGTAGTTGTGCGCCGAGACCAGCAGCACCACGCCCGCCGCCGGCATCAGCAAGGCGCATAGCACACCGAGCGACGCCCAGTGCAGCCGCGCCGCCAGCAGCGCCCAGATCGCCACGCTCAGCGCCGCGATGCCGAGCAAGGCCGGGCCCTGCAGCTCGTCAGGAAGAAACCGCAGCACTTCACCTACCAACGCCAGCGTCCACCAGGCCGCGCCCCACACCAACAGCAGGTCGGACAGACGCTGCAGCTTCAGCACAGCGAACACCGGCGCATGCGGCTCACGTTGCAAACGCCAGGCGCCGACCAGGGCAGCCAGGCCCAGCACCATCGGTGTCCAGAACCCGCTGTGGGCCAGCGGCCGCAAGCCCTCGCTGGTCAACGGCCCCAGCAGTTGCGGCACCGCCAGCAGGAACGCACTACCTCCGATCACCTGCAACAGCAGGCCAAAGACGAAACTGACGCGCTGCTGCAAGTGCAGGCTCAGCCAGATGATCAGCACGCCACTGGCCGCCCACACCGCGCTGGCGCTTTCCCACGGCAACACGAACAGCACCGCGAGGTTGATCAGCACCAAGCCGGCCAGCAGCACCACCGAAAGCCCGCGCAGCAAGCGCACGTCACCGCGCACGCTATCATCGCGGGCCGCCAGCAGCATGCCGCCGATCAAGGCCAGGCCGATCAGCGAGGCGGTCAGCAAACCGCTCCAGCCCGCATTGAAGACCGCCGCGCCGTCACCGCCTTGCAAGCGCAGCAGGAACACAGCACCGCCGAGCAACTGCACCGCGAATGCCGTGAACAGAAAGGTGCGCGAGCCGATGCGCAGGCCGACGAACAGCGTCACCAGACCGGCGATTGCCCAACTGATCGCGGTGCCTTGGGTCAGCAAAAAGAACGGTGCAAGCAGGTACAAAAAGCCCAGGCCCAGGCTCGCCAACACGGGCAGGCCTTTGCGCTCCCACGCTGCAGACTGCTGCGCCGAGGCCTTGCGCAATTGGTCGAAGCTGAACAGCAACGCCGCGCCGAGCAGCAGCGCCCCCAGCGGGGCGCCGTCGAGCAAGGTGTGCTCGCCGATGCGCAGCTCACTGAGGAATGCCAACGCCGAACCCACTTGCAGCAACAAGCCGAAGGCACGCGCCAAGGGCCGCTCCTGACGCAAGCCAAGCCAGAAGATCCCGGCGCCTTCGACCGCCCAGGCGGCGGCGGTCCAGCGCGCGTCGAGACCCAACGGAATGGCCAGGCTGGCAAAGATCACCCCCAGCGCCAGGCAGGTTTCCGCCAGCAGCAACGCGCGCCCGCCACCCAACAGGCGAGCCAGGCCCATGTAGATGATCCCCAGGCCCAACGCGCTGAACGCAGCGGCAAACTCCAGGTGCTGCACCAGTGCGAACTGCAGGCCGAACCCCACCAGCGGCGGGCCAAACAGCATACTGCCGTCGACATAGTGCCCCTTGGCCAGCGACCAACGCAGCAGCGCAGCCCGGCTGTCATCGTCGGGCGCGTCACGCATTTCCAGCAATGTGCGCCGGGCGAACAACAGGCCGATGGCCAGGTACATCAGGAAAAACAGGATCAGGAACGGCTCGGTGCTCCACAGCAATTCGGGCGTGTAGGAGCGCATGCCCCAGGCGAAGCCAATGCCAAAGGTGCCGGCAAAACCGATCAGGTTGAGCAGGCGCCAGGCTTTGAACCACGCGATGGCAAGGATGCCGGCGTTGAGCAGGGCGAAATAACTGAACAGCGCCACATGGTTGCCGGCACCGGTTGAGGTGAGGATCGGCGCCGCAAAGCCGCCCAGCGCCGCCGCGCAGGCTAGCCCCAGCGCATCCTGGGTAATCGCCAGGATCGCCGAGAACACCGTGACCGCCACCAACAGCCCCAGCGCCGCGCTCGGGTCGATCAAGGGGTGCAGGCGCATCGCGGCAAACACCGTCAGGTACAGCACCGCAATGCCGGTCCCCTGCAGCATCAGCCCGTAGTTGCTGTTGCGCAGCCGCAGCCACCAACCCAGGCCCAGCAGGCCCAATGCGGCGGCGGCAACGCCGGCGTAACGCAGTTCGATCGGCACGACCATGCCTTCGGTGGCGTAGCGCAGCAGGAACGCCAGGCCGAGAAACAACAGCACTACGCCGACACGCAGCACGGTATTGCCGCCAAACAGCCAATTGCGTGCGCCGCTGATCGCGCGTTCGATCAGGCTGGGGCCGCGGGGGATTTCAGGTTCCTGGGGGCGCGGCGTGGGCGCGGGGGTCCACACGTCATCCGGCAGCGGTTGGCTGGCTTCGACAGCCGCAGCGGCGGGGGCTATTTCTGCTTCTGCCGGCAACTCCCACACAAGCTCAGGAGCCTGGGTGACAGGCGTCGGCTCAGGGATAAGCGGTTCGACACTCACAGGGCTGGCCGGCGTGGGCACTTCCAATTGCCGCAGGCGCTCACCCAGCGCGATCAGCGCTTTCTGCGTGGTTTCCAACTGACGTGCCTGCTGATCCGCCTGGGCCGAGAGCTTCGCCAGGCGAATCGCCTGACCCACGCCCAACCCCAACAGCGCACCGAAACCGGCATCGGTGAACGACTCATCGAGCGTCCAGCCGAGCACCAGGCCAATCAGCATGAAAATCCATTGCATGGTCGATATCCCTAAGCAGCCCGAGGCGGGCGAACTGGCGCCTAGTATATCGACGCAGACCCCATGTGGAAGCACGCTTATGTGGGCGCCGGGCTTGCCCGCGATGCAGACACGTCGGCGTATCAGTCACACCGAGGTGATGCTATCGCAGGCAAGCCAGCGCCCACATAAACCCGCACACATGTTCAGGTCAGCGATGTTTAGTCGAGGGCTTTCCAGATCTCGGTCGCGTACTCCCTGATGGTCCGGTCCGAGCTGAACCAACCCATCCGCGCCGTATTCAGCACTGCCGAACGCCACCATGCCTTGGAGTCGTGCCAATGCGCTTCGACCCGCGCCTGGGCGTCCCAGTAGGAATCAAAGTCGGCACACACCAGGAAGCGGTCGTAGTCGACCAGCCCGTCGATCAGGCCGACATAACGGCCCGGGTCATCCGGCGAGAACACCCCACCGCGAATCGCCTGCAGTACATCGTTGAGCCGATGCGATGCGGCAATCTCCGGCCCGGCGTTGAATTCCCCGGCGTGCTTGCGGGCTTCCACCTGCTGCGCACTGAGGCCGAAGATAAACATGTGCTCGGCGCCCACGCGCTCGTGCATTTCCACGTTGGCGCCGTCCATGGTGCCGATGGTCAGCGCGCCGTTGAGGCCAAATTTCATGTTACTGGTGCCCGAGGCTTCAAAGCCGGCGGTGGAAATCTGCTCCGACAAGTCCGCCGCCGGGATGATGCTTTCCGCCAGGCTGACGTTGTAGTTGGGCAGGAACACCACCTTGAGCAGACCGCGCACGGTCGGGTCATTGTTGACAGTGCGCGCAATGTCGTTGGTCAGCTTGATGATCAACTTGGCCTGGTGATAACTGGCCGCCGCCTTGCCCGCGAAGATCTTCACGCGCGGCACCCAGTCGGTACCAGGTTCGGCACGGATCGCCTGGTACAGCGCCACGGTGTGCAACAGGTTCAGCAGTTGGCGCTTGTACTCGTGGATGCGCTTGACCTGCACATCGAACATCGCCGCCGGGTTGATCGCGATTCCCAACCGCTCATGAATGATGTCGGCCAATGCCCGCTTGCTGTGCAGCCGTTGCTCGGCAAACGCCTTGCGAAAGGTCTGTTTCTCGGCAAAGGGCTCAAGCTCCACCAGGCGCTCTTCGGGCTTGTCGAGAATGTCCGGGCCCAACGCCTCCACCAGCATCGAGGTGAGCTTGGGGTTGGCCTGGTACAGCCAGCGGCGGAAGGTGATGCCGTTGGTTTTGTTGTTGATGCGCTCCGGGTAGAGCTTGTGCAATTCGGAAAACACCGTGCTGCGCATCAACTGGGTGTGCAAACCGGACACGCCGTTGACGCTGTGGGAGCCGAGAAACGCGAGGTTACCCATGCGCACGCGACGGCCGTTGTCTTCTTCGATCAGCGACACCGCGCGCAGCACGTCAAAGTCGTGGATGCCTTTGGCGCGCAGCGAGTCGATGTGCTGGGCGTTGATCAGGTAGATGATCTGCATGTGCCGCGGCAGCATGCGTTCCATCAGGCCGACCGGCCAGGTTTCCAGCGCCTCGGGCAGCAGCGTGTGGTTGGTGTACGACAAGGTTTCGACGGTGACATCCCAGGCGGCTTCCCATGGAATGTCGTGCAGGTCGACCAACTGGCGCATCAACTCGGCGACGGCGATGGACGGGTGGGTGTCGTTGAGCTGGATCGCCGCGTGCTCGCCCAGGCTCAGCACCGAGCCGTGCATGTTCTTGTGGCGGCGCAGCAGGTCCTGCAGCGAGGCCGAGACGAAGAAATATTCCTGGCGCAGGCGCAATTCCTGCCCCGCTTCGGTGCTGTCGGCCGGGTAAAGCACGCGCGAGATGCTTTCGGCGCGGGCCACTTCGGCCACCGCGCCCAGGTGGTCACCGGCGTTGAAGCGCTCCAGGTGCAGGTCTTCCACCGCCCGCGCACGCCACAACCGCAGGGTATTCACACTGGCGCCGCGCCAGCCGACCACCGGGGTGTCGTAGGCAACGGCGCGCACGGTTTCGTTGGGCGACCACACCTGAATCATCTTGCCAGACGCATCCGCCAGGGTTTCGACGCTGCCGCCAAAGCCGATCGGGTAAATCACTTCGGCGCGTTCGAATTCCCACGGGTTGCCGAAATCCAGCCAGCGTTCGGTTTGCTCCTGCTGCCAGCCATCGACAATCGCCTGGCGGAACAGGCCGTGTTCATAGCGGATGCCATAGCCATGGCCGGCAATGCCCAGGGTCGACATGCTCTCCATGAAGCAGGCCGCGAGACGGCCCAGACCGCCGTTGCCGAGCGCCGCGTCGGGCTCCAGCAGGCGGATGCGCTCCAGGTCCACGCCCAGCTCGGACAGGGCTTCGCGCGCAATTTCCAGCACGCCAAGGTTGCTCAGGCTGTCGTAGAGCAAGCGACCGATAAGGAATTCCAGCGAGAGGTAATACACCCGCTTCTGGCCCTTGCGGTAGATCCGCCGCGTGTGGTCCATCCAGTGGTCGACCATCTGGTCGCGGGCGGCCAGGGCAATGGCTTCGAACCAGTCATGGTCGAAGGCGTGATCCGGGTCCTTGCCCACCGCGTAGGTGAGTTTGGTCAAGACGGCATCGCGAAATGCGGCTACCTCTGCTTCTCGTGCAAGTGGTTCCTGAGACATCAAATGCGACCTCGGGCGAGATAGAAGGAGTTGCTAGAGCCTAGACGGTCTGACAGACGGTAGACGCTCTGGTTCGGCAGTTTTTTAACTCATTCACCTTTGCGGGAATTAGATGCAGGGGCCGTGCCTGCTTTCCCCTGGCGCACCGTTGGAGATGAAATCTGCAAAATACTGTTCAAAAAATCACCAATCCCGGTATGATCGCGCGCCCGGATATCGCCCCACCTTGGAACCCTGATGAAGCCTCAACTGATCGCCGCCGCGGAACTCGACCGTCTCGAGACCTGGCAGAAATATTCCGCCCACATGTGCGGTGGCTGCGTGTCCAGCTGCTGCACGCTGCCGGTCGAGGTGAAGATCAAGGACCTGATCCGCATTGGCATCGTCGATGAGTTCGAGCGCGGCGACCCGCCGAAGAACATCGCCAAGCGTTTGCAGAAGGAAGGCATCGTCGAGCGCTTCAATTCCAAGTCGGAAATATTCACCCTGCAGCGCATGAGCAACAACGATTGCCTGTACCTGGATCGTAAGACGCGTTTCTGCACTATTTATGACAAGCGCCCGGACACCTGCCGCAACCACCCCAAGATCGGCCCGCGCCCAGGGTATTGCGCGTACAAGCCGAAGGAAGTGGTGCGCGAAACCAAGTTCAAGACCCTCGACAAGTTCTGATCCAAAACCCACCCCTTTGGCAAGCGGGCCTGCTCTGATGAACGAGCTCGCTGTGATGAACGAGCCTGTTGTGATGGGGGGCTTGTTGTGGCGAGCGGGCTTGCCCCGCGTTGGGCTGCGCAGCAGCCCCTCCAGGAATCGGTGCGTTGTTTCAGGCAAACCGAGGTGTATGGGTTTGGGGCCGCTTCGCAGCCCAACGCGGGGCAAGCCCGCTCACCACAACAAGCCCGCTCGCCACAAAAGCCGCCGGCGCCGCCAATAAGCAGGCATAAAAAAACGCCCCCGGCCTTTCGACCGGGGGCGTTTTTCATTCAGCCTGAGTTAACTCAGTTCTTGGCTTTCTTGGCAGCGCGGGTACGCTCGCCTTCGTCCAGGATCTTCTTACGCAGGCGGATCGACTTCGGTGTCACTTCGCACAGCTCGTCGTCCTGGATGAATTCCAGGGCCTGTTCCAGGGTGAAGCGAACAGGTGGAACCAGGGCGATGGTTTCGTCTTTACCCGAAGCACGCATGTTGTCGAGCTTCTTGCCTTTGGTTGGGTTGACGCCCATGTCGTTGTCACGGCTGTTCAGACCAACGATCTGGCCGTTGTAGATCTCTTGACCGTGTTCAACGAACAGCTTGCCACGCGCCTGCAGGGTTTCCAGGGAGTAGGTCAGTGCCTTGCCGGTTTCAACCGATACCAGAACACCGTTCTGACGGCCGGACATGTCGCCGGACTTCATGGTGTCGTAGCGATCGAAGATCGAGGTCAGGATGCCAGCACCGTTGGTCAGGGTCAGGAACTGGTTACGGAAACCGATCAGACCACGAGCAGGGATGTTGTATTCCAGACGTACACGGCCCTTGCCATCCGGCACCATGTTGGTCAGGTCGCCCTTACGCAGGCCCATCTCTTCCATAACCTTGCCCTGGGATTCTTCAGGGGTGTCGATGGTCACGTTTTCGAACGGTTCCTGCTTCACGCCGTCAACCTGACGGATGATCACTTCAGGACGACCAACGCCCATTTCGAAGCCTTCGCGACGCATGGTTTCGATCAGTACCGAGAGGTGCAGCTCACCACGGCCGGAAACCTTGAACTTGTCAGCCGAGTCGCCTTCTTCAACGCGCAGAGCAACGTTGTACAGCAGCTCTTTGTCCAGACGCTCCTTGATGTTACGGGAGGTCACGAACTTGCCTTCTTTACCGCAGAATGGCGAGTCGTTTACCTGGAAGGTCATGGAAACGGTTGGCTCGTCGACGGTCAGAGGCTTCATCGCCTCGACAGCGTCCGGGTGGCACAGGGTGTCGGAGATGAACAGCGAGTCCATACCGCTGATGCACACGATGTCGCCAGCAGCCGCTTCTTCAACGTCGATGCGGTGCAGACCGTGGTGACCCATCAGCTTCAGGATACGACCGTTGCGCTTCTTGCCGTCGGCGCCGATAGCGACAACCGGGGTGTTCGGCTTGACGCGACCACGAGCGATACGGCCAACGCCGATAACACCCAGGAAGCTGTTGTAGTCCAGTGCGGAGATTTGCATCTGGAACGGACCGTCACGGTCAACAGCCGGCGCAGGTACGTTGTCGACGATAGACTGGTACAGCGGGGTCATGTCTTCAGCCATGTCGGTGTGGTCCAGACCGGCAATACCGTTCAGGGCCGAGGCGTAGACGACTTTGAAGTCCAGCTGTTCTTCGGTAGCACCCAGGTTGTCGAACAGGTCGAAGATCTGGTCCAGAACCCAGTCCGGACGCGCGCCTGGACGGTCAACCTTGTTGATGCACACGATCGGACGCAGGCCGGCTTCGAACGCCTTCTTGGTCACGAAACGGGTTTGCGGCATAGGGCCGTCTTGAGCGTCAACCAGCAGCAGAACGGAGTCAACCATCGACATTACGCGTTCTACTTCGCCGCCGAAGTCGGCGTGGCCCGGGGTATCCACGATGTTGATGTGGTAGCCGTTCCAGTTGATAGCGGTGTTTTTTGCCAGGATGGTAATACCGCGCTCTTTTTCCTGGTCGTTGGAGTCCATCACGCGCTCGTCGTTGAGCTCGTTGCGCTCCAGGGTGCCGGATTGACGCAGGAGTTTGTCTACCAGGGTGGTTTTACCATGGTCAACGTGAGCAATGATGGCGATGTTACGTAGATTTTCGATCACTTGTGTATCTCGATCAGAGGATTCGGTGTGCTGACAGGTCGTGGCAGCGATTAACAGTAGAGTCAGGCCTTGCCGTTACAGCTTGACGGCAGAGTCGGGGGGCCGGTGACGCAGGCCACAGGCAAACAGCCCCGGGCTCTTAGCTCGGTCGATAAACGCGCACATTGGCATACCCCTCACTGAGCAAATGGTGAGCATGCAGGCGACTCATCACGCCTTTGTCGCAATACAGCAGGTACTGACGGCTGTTATCCAGTTCCTTGAAACGCGCGTTCAATGCATAGAACGGCAGCGTTTGTACGTCGATGCCAGCGATCTCCAGCGGCTCATCTTCAGCGGCATCCGGGTGACGGATGTCGACGACGATCTGGCCGGCCAGGGCTTCGCTGACTTCTTCGATCTGCACATCCTGGCCCAGTTCATCGATGACACGATCGATCGGGACCAGCTTGGCGTTCTCGAGCGCACGCTCCAGAATCGCCATGTCGAATTCTTTTTCTTCATGCTCCACGCGGTGACGCTTGGCGTGGGTCTTGGGGTTCACCGAGATGACCCCGCAGTACTCGGGCATGTGCTTGGCAAAGTCAGCGGTGCCGATCTGCTCTGCCAGGTCGATGATGTCCTGCTTGTGGCTGGCGATCAGCGGGCGCAAGACCAGCTTCTCGGTGACGCAATCGATGATCGACAGGTTCGGCAGCGTCTGGCTGGACACCTGGGAGATCGCTTCACCGGTCACCAGCGCGTCGATCTGCAATTGATCGGCGATTCTGGACGCAGCGCGCAACATCATACGCTTCAATACTACGCCCATATGACTGTTATCGACTTTGCCGAGAATTTCGCCCAGCACTTCCTCGAACGGTACGCTCACAAATAGCACGCGCTGGGAGCTGCCGTACTTCTTCCAGATAAAGTGCGCGACTTCCATCACGCCCAATTCGTGTGCACGCCCGCCCAGGTTAAAGAAGCAGAAGTGGCTCATCAGGCCGCGACGCATGATCTGGTAGGCCGCCACCGTGGAATCGAAACCGCCGGACATCAGCACCAGGGTCTGTTCCAGGGCGCCCAGCGGGTAGCCGCCGATGCTGTCGTGCTGGCTGTGGATCACAAACAACCGTTGGTCGCGAATTTCCATGCGCACTTCAATTTGCGGCGCCTTGAGGGAAATTCCGGCGGCGCCGCACTCGCGACGCAGCTTGCTGCCGACGTATTTTTCGACATCCATGGAGCTAAACGGGTGCTTGCCGGCACGCTTGCAGCGCACCGAAAAGATCTTGCCTTCCAGCGCGTTTCCGTAGTGCTGCTTGCACTTTTCGGTGATGTCGTCGAAGTCGCCCAGCGGGTACTCATCGACCTGCAGGAAATGCGCGATGCCCGGCATGCAGCTCAGGCGCTCAGTCATATCCTTCAAGGCTTTGGCGTCGGTTACGCGGGTTTCCAGCTCGAGGTTGTCCCACACGCCGTTCACCACCACAGCCGGGTCCAGATCGCGGAGCACGGCACGGATGTTCTTGGCCAACTGACGGATGAAACGCGTCCGTACCGGTCGGCTCTTGATGGTGATCTCGGGGAAGACTTTAACGATTAATTTCATGGAAACAGCGCGCGCAGGGCCTGCCGAAAAAGGGGGGCGCGGATTATAGCGGAAATCGCTCAAGGTTTAACCAGTTAATATGCATCAGCCGCTTCACGCACCAAAACGGGTCATTTACAGAAATTAACGCTACATTGCAGTGCGTTATTTATTCCGTTTCAGCGGATTGCACCTTTATAGGGGCCATTTTGAAGCAAAAAGGCCATGTTGGCGCACTGGCATGCAATTTGCTCTCTTGTGAGGCAGGTTGCCATGGCGGAGTATCCGCGCCGGCATCACCCACATTCTAAGGGCTAACTCCACTACCCCAGCCCGAAGCCACCCGGAGGACACCATGTCGAAGTCGGTTCAACTCATCAAAGATCATGACGTTAAATGGATTGATCTGCGCTTCACGGACACAAAAGGCACTCAGCACCACGTGACCATGCCGGCTCGCGACGCGCTGGATGATGCTTTCTTCGAAGAAGGCAAAATGTTCGACGGCTCCTCCATCGCCGGCTGGAAAGGCATCGAAGCTTCCGACATGATCCTGATGCCGGACGACAGCACTGCCGTACTGGACCCGTTCACCGAAGAAGCCACCCTGATCCTGGTGTGCGACGTGATCGAGCCTTCGACCATGCAGGGCTACGACCGCGACCCACGTGCGATCGCCAAGCGTGCCGAGGAATACCTGAAGTCCACCGGTATCGGTGACACCGTATTCGTAGGCCCAGAGCCAGAATTCTTCATCTTCGACCAAGTCAAGTTCAAGTCCGACATCTCCGGCTCGATGTTCAAGATCTACTCCGAGCAAGGTTCTTGGATGTCCGACCAGGACGTGGAAGGCGGCAACCATGGCCACCGTCCAGGTATCAAAGGCGGCTACTTCCCAGTTCCACCGTTCGACCACGACCACGAAATCCGTACCTCCATGTGCAACGCCATGGAAGACATGGGCCTGGTCATCGAAGTGCACCACCACGAAGTGGCCACTGCCGGCCAGAACGAAATCGGTGTGAAGTTCAACACCCTGGTTGCCAAGGCTGACGAAGTTCAGACCCTGAAGTACTGCGTACACAACACTGCCGTGGCCTACGGCCGTACCGCTACCTTCATGCCTAAGCCACTGTACGGCGATAACGGTTCGGGTATGCACGTTCACCTGTCCATCGCCAAGGAAGGCAAGAACACCTTCGCTGGCGAAGGTTATGCCGGCCTGTCCGACACCGCCCTGTACTTCATCGGCGGTATCATCAAGCACGGTAAGGCCCTGAACGGCTTCACCAACCCGTCGACCAACTCCTACAAGCGTCTGGTCCCAGGTTTCGAAGCACCAGTGATGCTGGCCTACTCGGCTCGCAACCGTTCTGCCTCGATCCGTATTCCTTACGTGTCCAGCCCTCGCGCTCGCCGTATCGAAGCACGCTTCCCGGATCCAGCAGCCAACCCGTACCTGGCCTTCGCTGCCCTGGTAATGGCCGGCCTGGACGGTATCCAGAACAAGATCCACCCTGGCGACGCCGCCGACAAAAACTTGTACGACCTGCCGCCTGAAGAGGCCAAAGAGATCCCACAAGTGTGCGGCAGCCTGAAAGAAGCCTTGGAAGAGCTGGACAAGGGCCGTGCGTTCCTGACCAAAGGCGGCGTATTCAGCGACGACTTCATCGATGCCTACATCGAGCTGAAAAGCGCAGAAGAAATCAAAGTACGCACCTTCGTACACCCACTGGAATACGAGCTGTACTACAGCTGCTGATCCGGTAGCGCTGCGTAACGCGGCGTGATGAAAAAGACCTCCTTCGGGAGGTCTTTTTTTTGCCTGCACATCATGAAAAATGCAGGCGCGGGCTCGCGCGTGATTGCGCCGCATCCAGTACCTGTTGTATTGACTGACACTGCCATCGCGGGCAAGCCCGCTCCCACAGGAGATCGCCTTTGAAGCTTCGACTTGCCTCTGTCCTATTATTTATCAGCGCCAATGCACTCGCCGCCCCACCGACCCTGGAGCCTTTGCTCAACAGCATCGCCGAACGCCTGGAGATTGCCGATCAGGTCGCGCTGAGCAAGTGGGACAGCAAAAAGCCCGTGGAAGACAAGAAGCGCGAGCAAGAAGTGATCGCCAGCGTCATCGCCCAGGCGCCAACCTACAAGCTGGCGCCCGCCGCGGCCGAGCAGTTTTTCTCGGCGCAGATCGAAGCGAACAAACTGGTGCAATACACCCATCTGTCCGACTGGCAGTTCCAGGGCAAGGCGCCGGACGATCCGCGACCGGACCTGGTCAAGCAGATCCGCCCGAAACTGGATGAACTGCAAAAACGCCTGCTGCAGCAACTCGCCGACTTCACCCCGCAGCGCACCGACGCGCAGTGCCCGCAATGGCTCGCCTCAGCCGTGCACGAGCCACTCAATGATCCGCTGCGCCAACTGGCAATGATCCGCGCCACCGCCGAGCTGTGCATCAACAAAGGCTAAAAGCTGCAACCCCATCAAAACTGTGAGAGCTGGCTTGCCTGCGATAGCGCAGGCAAGCCAGCGCCTCCATGCGCGCAACCTTTCAAGTCATCCCCTCACTTCCTGAACAACCTTCACAAAACCGCACTATATTGGTGCGATAGGCTGCACCCTACCCACCTGTCCAGCCCATTTTGGTTCGATTCTTCCCGATCAAGCTGGCAGAACGCCACAGTTTCGCGCCTAAAACCCCTATTTCAGGGCTTTAACGCTTCTTTTCGGAGCCTTGGTTTGGTTTTTGCATTTTCCTTGTATCAGCGTGTGCCTCAAGCCCGCGCCATGCTCCAAAAGAGGTCCTGATGACCATCAGCGATGCACTGCACCGTTTGCTACTCGACAACCTGACCACCGCGACCATTCTGCTCAATGACGATCTGCGCCTTGAGTACATGAACCCGGCGGCGGAGATGCTCCTGGCCATCAGCGGCCAGCGCAGCCATGGGCAGTTCATCAGCGAGCTGTTCACCGAATCGGCCGAAGCCTTGAGCTCGTTGCGCCAGGCGGTGGAGCAGGCACACCCGTTTACCAAGCGCGAGGCGATGCTCACGGCCCTGACCGGCCAGACGCTGACCGTCGACTACGCCGTGACCCCGATCCTGAGCAACGGCGCCACCCTGCTGCTGCTCGAAGTCCACCCCCGCGATCGCCTGCTGCGCATTACCAAGGAGGAAGCGCAGTTGTCCAAGCAGGAAACCAGCAAGATGCTGGTGCGCGGCCTGGCCCAC
Organism: Pseudomonas aylmerensis; assembly: GCF_001702265.1. GTDB lineage: Bacteria > Pseudomonadota > Gammaproteobacteria > Pseudomonadales > Pseudomonadaceae > Aquipseudomonas > Aquipseudomonas aylmerensis. The sequence goes on along the minus strand of NZ_MAUE01000002.1, from coordinate 293,681 downwards.
GAGATCAAGAACCCCCTCGGCGGGATTCGCGGCGCGGCGCAGCTGTTGGCCCGTGAGCTGCCGGACGAGAACCTCAAGGACTACACCAACGTCATCATCGAGGAAGCCGACCGCCTGCGGAACCTGGTGGACCGCATGCTCGGCTCCAACAAGCTGCCGTCGCTGGCGATGACCAACGTGCACGAGGTGCTGGAACGTGTCTGCCAACTGGTCGAAGCCGAAAGCCAGGGCTGCATCACCTTGGTGCGCGACTACGACCCGAGCATTCCCGACGTCTTGATCGACCGCGAGCAGATGATCCAGGCGGTGCTCAATATCGTGCGCAACGCCATGCAGGCCATCAGCAGCCAGAATGAACTGCGCCTGGGCCGCATCAGCCTGCGCACCCGTGCCCTGCGCCAATTCACCATTGGCCACGTGCGCCATCGCCTGGTGACCAAGGTCGAGATCATCGACAACGGCCCGGGCATTCCTGCGGAACTGCAGGAAACCATTTTCTTTCCCATGGTCAGCGGCCGTCCGGACGGTACCGGGTTGGGCCTGGCCATCACCCAGAACATCATCAGCCAGCACCAGGGTCTGATCGAATGTGAAAGCCATCCTGGCCACACCACGTTCTCGATCTTTCTGCCTCTGGAACAAGGAGCCCCATCGACATGAGCCGTAGTGAAACTGTCTGGATCGTCGATGACGACCGTTCTATCCGCTGGGTCCTCGAGAAAGCCTTGCAACAGGAAGGCATGACCACCCAGAGCTTCGACAGCGCCGACGGGGTGATGAGTCGCCTGGCTCGCCAGCAGCCGGATGTGATCATCTCCGACATCCGCATGCCCGGCGCCAGTGGCCTGGACCTGCTGGCACGGATCCGCGAGCAGCACCCGCGCCTGCCAGTGATCATCATGACCGCGCACTCGGACCTGGACAGCGCTGTCGCGTCCTATCAGGGCGGTGCTTTTGAATACCTGCCCAAGCCGTTCGATGTGGACGAGGCGGTGGCGCTGGTCAAGCGCGCCAACCAGCACGCCCAGGAACAGCAGAACCAGGAAGCGCCACCCGCCCTGACCCGCACCCCGGAAATCATCGGCGAAGCGCCGGCGATGCAGGAAGTATTTCGCGCCATCGGGCGTTTGAGCCACTCCAACATCACCGTGCTGATCAACGGCGAGTCGGGTACTGGTAAAGAGCTGGTGGCCCATGCCCTGCACCGTCACAGCCCACGGGCCGCATCGCCGTTCATTGCCTTGAACATGGCGGCGATCCCCAAGGACCTGATGGAGTCCGAGCTGTTCGGCCATGAAAAAGGTGCCTTCACCGGCGCAGCCAACCTGCGTCGCGGGCGCTTTGAACAGGCCGACGGCGGCACGTTGTTCCTCGACGAAATCGGCGACATGCCGGCCGACACCCAGACCCGCCTGCTGCGTGTATTGGCAGACGGTGAGTTCTACCGCGTCGGCGGGCACACGCCGGTCAAGGTCGACGTGCGTATCATCGCCGCGACGCACCAGAACCTGGAAACCCTGGTGCACGCGGGCAAATTCCGTGAGGACTTGTTCCACCGCCTCAACGTGATCCGCATCCATATTCCGCGGATGTCGGACCGTCGTGAAGACATCCCGACCCTCGCCCGCCATTTCCTCAGCCGCGCCGCCCAGGAGCTGGCTGTCGAGCCGAAGCTGCTCAAGAGCGAGACCGAGGAATACCTGAAGAACCTGCCGTGGCCAGGCAACGTGCGCCAGCTGGAGAACACCTGCCGCTGGATCACGGTGATGGCTTCCGGGCGCGAAGTGCACATCAGCGACCTGCCGCCGGAGCTGTTGAGCCTGCCACAGGACTCGGCGCCGGTGACCAACTGGGAACAGGCGCTGCGCCAATGGGCCGACCAGGCCCTGGCTCGCGGCCAGTCGAACCTGCTGGACAGCGCCGTGCCGGCCTTCGAGCGGATCATGATCGAAACCGCCCTGAAACACACCGCCGGCCGCCGCCGCGACGCCGCCGTGCTGCTGGGCTGGGGCCGCAACACCCTGACGCGCAAGATCAAGGAGTTGGGGATGAAGGTCGATGGCGGGGATGATGACGAAGGTGATGAGGCCTGATCACTCATCCCTGATCCACTGAAGATCTAATGTGGGAGCCGGGCTTGCCCGCGATGGCGCTGTGTCAGTCACTGGATGTATCGACTGACACAGCGCCATCGCGGGCAAGCCAGCTCCCACATTTGTTTTGTACCAGACTAACGACCGTGCACCGCTTCAATGCACCATGAACCGGCATCGGGCACGTATCCCAAGCGCAAAACAGCCACCTGATTAAGAAAAAACCAAATCGCAAAAACACCAAAGCCCCGTATTCCGGGGCTTTGCGCTTTCTGGCAATTTTTTTTGGCACACATTGCAAACTCTGGCACGCGCCCTGCAATAACCCTTGTACTACCCAGTTTCGGGGACCTTGGTACAGGCAGGCCGAGAATCCCCTCTTTACACCCGGGGTGCTTGATGCGAATCGCGTCGCGCTCCACACCGCTTTGGGGAACCTCGGTACAGGCAGGCCGGGGATTCCCTCTTTAACACCGAAGCCGATATGGCTTCACCCCGTTTTGGGAGCCCTGGTACAGGCAGGCCGGGAACTCCCTTCTTTACACCCGGGGCTTATGTGGCACAGCGCCCATAGCCCCAGCCCGTTTTGGGGACCTTGGTACAGGCAGGCCGGGGATTCCCTCTTTTATTGCTCTTGGAGATGGATCTCCAGCCGCCAGCGGCCATCGGCCTTCTCCCCTTTCCACTCCCCGCGCAATGGCCGAGCCGCCACCAGGTTCAGCAGCAAGCCGCCATCGGTCTTGCGCACGCGCCAGTTCACATCCTTATCGTTGACCTTGAGTTGCCCACCGGCCGCCTTGCCTTGCGCATCAAACAGCAGCGCCACGGTGCCATCAACCAACTCGCCGTGCAGCTTGGGTTCGCTGTTGAACCACACCACCACGCCGTCGGCCACTGTCTCGACCTGCTGCAATTGGACCGGGTCAGGGGTGGTCAGGCGGCCGATCATCAGGCCGATCATCAGGCCAACAATCGCCAACGAGCCCATGACCTTCGGGAATAGCTTCGGCCTGGGGTCTTCTTCAGGGGTAGAATGCAGCGCATCTTTGCCTTCGGAGCCGTGCATGTTTCACGTCATCCTTTTTCAACCAGAAATTCCGCCGAATACCGGCAACGTTATCAGGCTGTGCGCCAACAGTGGCTGCCACCTGCATTTGATCGAGCCGCTGGGCTTCGACATGGACGACAAGCGCCTGCGCCGCGCCGGCCTGGACTACCACGAGTATGCCACCCTGCAGCGCCACGCCGACCTGGCCAGCTGCCTGGAAAGCCTGGGCCAGCCACGCCTGTTCGCGTTCACCACCAAGGGTTCGCGGCCGTTCCATGACGCCAGCTTTGCCGAAGGCGACGCCTTCCTGTTCGGCCCGGAAAGCCGGGGCCTGCCGGCCGAGGTGCTCGACGCCCTGCCCGACGGCCATCGCCTGCGTTTGCCGATGCGCGAGGGCTGCCGCAGCCTGAACCTGTCCAACACCGTGGCCGTCGCGGTTTACGAAGGCTGGCGGCAACTGGGGTTCAAGTAACACCCAAAACAAAATGTGGGAGGGGCTTGTGTGGCAACCGGGCTTCTGTGGGAGCCGGGCTTGCCCGCGATGCAGGCACCTCGGTGTCTCAAAAACACCGTGGTGACGCTATCGCAGGCAAGCCAGCTCCCACAGAAAACCGGCTCTCACACAAGCCCGCTCCCACATTGGATCGGCGTCGTTGCTCAGAACAGCTTACTGAACCGTTGGCGAGCCTTCCTGTTGCATGCGCTGCAGCTCTTGGGCGTACAGGGCATCGAAGTTCACCGGCGCCAGCATCAGTGCCGGGAACGAGCCACGGGTGACCAGGCTGTCCAGGGTCTCACGGGCATACGGGAACAGGATGTTCGGGCAGAACGCGCCCAGGGTGTGGCTCATGGACGCTTCGTCCAGACCCTGGATCAGGAAGATGCCAGCCTGTTGCACTTCAGCGATGAAGGCCACTTCTTCGCCGTTCTTGACGGTCACCGACAGGGTCAGCACGACTTCGTGGAAGTCGCCTTCCAGTGCCTTTTGGCGAGTGTTCAGGTCCAGCGCAACGCTTGGGGTCCATTCCTGACGGAAGATCGCCGGGCTTTTCGGCGCTTCGAACGACAGGTCGCGCACATAGATACGCTGCAACGAGAATTGTGGGCCTTGAGCTTCTGCTGCTTCGGTGTTCTGTTGGTCAGTCATCTCAGATCCTTGATCTTGGGGTCTTTTAGGGGTTGGGAGTCAGACGAGCAGCAGCGCATCGAGTTTACCCGCGCGCTCCAGGGCGAACAGGTCATCGCATCCACCGACATGTTTGGCGCCGATCCAGATCTGCGGCACGGACGTGCGCCCCGCCTTCTGGGCCATTTCGGCGCGCACCTGGGGTTTACCGTCGACCTTGATCTCTTCGAAGGCAACACCCTTTTTCTCCAGCAAGGCCTTGGCCCGCATGCAGTAAGGGCACCAATCGCTGGAATACACGACAACCTGGCTCATATCACTTCACCAGCGGCAGGTTATCGGCCTTCCAGCTGCCGATACCGCCGGACAGTTTGGCGGCGGTAAAACCGCTCTTGAGCATCTCGCGGGCGTGGGTGCCGGCGTGCTGGCCTTGGGCGTCGACCAGGATGATGGTCTTGGCCTTGTATTTTTCCAGCTCGGCCAGGCGCGCGATCAGCTTGTCCTGCGGAATGTTCAGGGCGCCAACGATATGACCGGCGGCAAATTCCTTGGCCGCACGGATATCCACGACAACGGCCTCATCCTTGTTGACCAGCGCGGTCAGCTCCGACGTGCTCAGGCTGCGGCCACCGCGGCTCAATTCATGAGCGATCAGCAGCGCCAGCAGGATGACGAAGGCACCCGCGAGCAGGTAGTGGGCAGTGGCAAATGCAATCAGGTGATCAACCATCAAGGAGGTTCCAGGGCGTTAAAATGGCGGTAAGTATACACAGCCGCCAAGGGGGGCCAACCCCCGTAAAGCGGTGACGTGGTCGGAACTTCGCTTTAAACTGCCACTCCCTTTTCAATTGTCTTCCTTTATTAACGCCGCGAGAGGATCTATGACTACTACGCCTAAACCTTTGGTCCTGATAATTCTCGATGGCTTTGGACACAGTGAAAGCCACCACGACAACGCCGTATACGCGGCCAGGAAGCCCGTGCTCGACCGCCTGGTCGCCACCGTTCCCAACGGCCTGATCTCCGGTTCCGGCATGGACGTGGGCCTGCCGGATGGCCAGATGGGCAACTCGGAAGTCGGCCACATGAATCTCGGCGCCGGACGAGTGGTCTACCAGGACTTCACCCGCGTGACCAAATCGATCCGCGATGGCGACTTCTTCGAGAACCCGACCATCTGCGCAGCAGTCGATAAAGCCGTCGCGGCCGGCAAGGCCGTGCACTTCATGGGCCTGCTCTCGGACGGCGGCGTCCACAGCCACCAGGACCACCTGATCGCGATGGCCGAGCTGGCCTTCAAGCGTGGCGCCGACAAAATCTACCTGCACGCCTTCCTGGACGGCCGCGACACTCCGCCTAAAAGCGCGCAATCCTCCATCGAGCTGCTCGACGCCACCTTCGCCGCCCTGGGCAAGGGCCGCATCGCCAGCCTGGTCGGCCGCTACTTCGCCATGGACCGCGACAACCGCTGGGACCGCGTGGCACAGGCCTACAACCTGATCGTCGACGGCCAGGCCGAATTCAACGCCGCCACCGCCCAGGAAGGCCTGGAAGCCGCCTACGCGCGTGGCGAGAGCGATGAATTCGTCAAGGCCACCACCATCGGCGAGCCGGTGAAAGTCGAAAACGGCGACGCCGTGGTGTTCATGAACTTTCGCGCCGACCGTGCCCGTGAGCTGAGCCACGTCTTCGTCGACGCCGGTTTCAAGGACTTCGAACGCGCGCGCCAGCCGAAAGTCGAGTTCGTGATGCTCACCCAATACGCCGCCAACATCCCGGCCCCCTCGGCTTTCGCCCCGGGCAGCCTGGAAAACGTGCTGGGCGACTACCTGGCGAAAAACGGCAAGACCCAGCTGCGGATCGCCGAAACCGAGAAGTATGCCCACGTGACCTTCTTCTTCTCCGGCGGGCGCGAAGAGCCGTTCCCGGGCGAAGAGCGCATCCTGATCCCGTCGCCAAAGGTCGCCACCTACGACTTGCAGCCGGAAATGAGCGCGCCTGAAGTCACCGACAAAATCGTCGACGCCATCGACAACCAGCGTTATGACGTGATCGTGGTCAACTACGCCAACGGCGACATGGTCGGCCACAGCGGCAACCTCGAAGCTGCCACCAAGGCGGTGGAATGCCTGGACCTGTGCGTCGGCCGCATCGTTGACGCGCTGGAGAAAGTCGGCGGCGAAGCGCTGATCACTGCCGACCACGGCAACTGCGAGCAGATGTCCGATGAATCCACAGGGCAAGCCCACACTGCCCACACCACCGAGCCAGTGCCGTTCATCTACGTCGGCAAGCGCGACCTGAAAGTGCGCGAAGGCGGCGTGCTGGCGGACGTGGCGCCGACCATGCTGAAGCTAATGGGGCTGGAGAAACCGAAAGAGATGACCGGCACTTCGATCCTGGTTTAAGTTTCGGATACACCCCAAAACAGTGTGGGAGCGGGCTTGCCCGCGATAGCGGTAGATCAGCAGACATTTATATGGCTGACCCACCGTCATCGCGGGCAAGCCCGCTCCCACATTGGTTTTGCAGAGTTTTCAAAGATATCGTTTTGCCATACCGGCGCCACTCGGCACCTATCTTGCCTTCCAGCCCGAATTGGGCGTTTTTTTTGCGGCGCTTGGCGGGCATACTAGGCCGTCCCTTTCCCTGGTGTCGCCCGCCTCTATGCTTCGCGCCTTGATTACCCTTGCTCTTGTCTGCCTGCTCCAACCGGCATTTGCCGATGAGCGCGCACAAACCCAACAACAGTTGGACGCTACGCGTCAGGACATTACCGAGCTGAAAAAGCTGCTCGGCAAGCTCCAGGAAGAAAAATCCGGGGTACAGAAAGACCTGCGCGGCACGGAAACCGAGATGGGCAAGCTGGAGAAGCAGGTCCAGGAGCTGCAAAAAGAACTAAAGAAGAGCGAGTCGGAACTGGAGCGACTCGACGCTGAGAAAAAAAAACTCCAGAGCGCACGCGTTGAACAGCAACGCCTGATCGCGATCCAGGCCCGCGCCGCCTATCAGAGCGGCCGCCAGGAATACCTCAAGCTGCTGCTCAACCAGCAGAATCCGGAAAAATTCGCGCGCACCCTGACCTACTACGACTACCTGAGCAAGGCCCGCCTGGAGCAGTTGAAAAGCTTCAACGAGACCCTGCGCCAATTGGTCAATGTCGAACAGGAGATCGCCAACCAGCAGTCGCAGTTGCAGGACCAGAAAAGCGCCCTCGACACCCAGCGCGACGAACTCGACAAGGTCCGCAAGGAACGCCAGCTGGCCCTGGCCAAGCTCAATGACGACGTGAAGGCCCGTGACGCCAAGCTGCAGGCCCGCGAGCAAGACCAGGCCGACCTGGCCAAAGTCCTCAAGACTATCGAAGAAACCCTGGCGCGCCAGGCACGCGAGGCCGAAGAAGCGCGGCAAAAGGCGTTGATCGCCCAGCAGGAAGCCGAAAAAAAGCGTCAGCGTGAGGCCGAACTGGCTGCCACCTCGGACGCTCCCGCGCCGCGTAAACCGGCACATGCAGCGCCCGGGCCGCTGGTTTCCAGCGCCGGTGAGTCGTTCGGTGGGCCTTTTGCTTCAGCTCGCGGCAAACTTCCATGGCCAGTTGATGGTCGATTACTGGCACGCTTCGGTGAAACCCGTGGCGATGACACCCGCGCCAAGTGGGATGGGGTGATGATCAGCGCCTCCGCCGGCAGCCAGGTGCATGCCGTTCACGGTGGGCGCGTAGTGTTCGCCGATTGGCTGCGGGGCGCCGGTTTGCTGGTGATTCTTGACCACGGTAATGGCTATTTGAGCCTTTACGGCCACAATCAGACTTTACTCAAGTCGGCAGGTGATGTTGTAAAAGCCGGTGAATCCATCTCCACTGTGGGTAACAGTGGTGGCCAGGACACCCCGGCGTTGTACTTCGCTATTCGTCAGCAGGGCCGCCCGAGCGACCCTGCACAATGGTGCAGAACCCAAGGATAAGGGTCGCATCTACATTAGGAGTTCGTTCGACATGCTGCATTTGTCCCGCCTCACTTCGCTGGCCCTGACGATCGCCCTGGTGATCGGCGCGCCCCTGGCTTTCGCCGACCAGGCTGCCCCGGCTGCACCCGCCGCCTCGGCCGCGACCACCAAGGCACCGTTGCCGCTGGACGAATTGCGCACCTTTGCCGAGGTCATGGACCGGATCAAGGCCGCTTATGTCGAACCCGTAGACGACAAGACCCTGCTGGAAAATGCCATCAAGGGCATGCTCAGCAACCTCGACCCGCACTCCGCTTACCTGGGCCCGGAAGATTTCGCCGAGCTGCAGGAAAGCACCAGCGGTGAATTCGGCGGCCTGGGCATTGAAGTCGGCTCCGAAGACGGCAATATCAAGGTCGTCTCGCCAATCGATGACACCCCGGCGTCCAAGGCCGGCATCCAGGCCGGCGACTTTATCGTCAAGATCAACGGCCAGCCGACCCGCGGCCAGACCATGACCGAAGCCGTCGACAAGATGCGCGGCAAGATCGGCCAGAAAATCACCCTGACCCTGGTGCGCGACGGCGGCAACCCGTTCGACGTGACCCTGACCCGCGCCACCATCGTGGTCAAGAGCGTGAAGAGCCAGCTGCTGGAGTCGGGCTACGGCTACATCCGTATCACCCAGTTCCAGGTCAAGACCGGCGACGAAGTGGCCAAGGCCCTGGCCAAGCTGCGCAAGGACAACGGCAAGAAACTCAGCGGTATCGTGCTCGACCTGCGCAACAACCCCGGCGGCGTGCTGCAGTCGGCGGTGGAAGTGGTCGACCATTTCATCACCAAAGGCCTGATCGTCTACACCAAGGGCCGTATCGCCAACTCCGAGTTGCGCTTCTCGGCGACCGGCAACGACCTCAGCGAAAACGTGCCACTGGCCGTGCTGATCAACGGCGGCAGCGCCTCGGCATCGGAAATCGTCGCCGGCGCCCTGCAGGACCAGAAGCGCGGCGTGCTGATGGGCACCACCAGCTTCGGCAAAGGCTCGGTGCAAACCGTGCTGCCGCTGAACAATGACCGCGCGCTGAAAATCACCACCGCGCTGTACTACACGCCGAATGGTCGTTCGATCCAGGCCCAGGGCATCGTGCCCGACATCGAAGTGCGCAAGGCCAAGATCACCAACGAGATCGACAGCGAGTACTACAAAGAGGCTGACCTGCAAGGTCACCTGGGCAATGGCAACGGCGGCGCCGACCAGCCAACCGGCAGCGGCACCAAAGCCAAGCCGATGCCGCAGGACGACGATTACCAGTTGGCCCAGGCGCTGAGCCTGCTCAAGGGCCTGAGCATCACACGCAGCCGTTGATATGCGCTTTGCCCTGATCCTCGCTGTGCTGTGCAGCCTGGCGGGAGTCGCTCACGCGGCCCCCGCCAGCGAGCCCCACAAAGCCTACCTGACCCTCATCATCGACGACCTCGGGCAAAACCTGACCCGGGATCGTCGCGTGCTGGCCCTGCCGGGGCCGGTCACCACCGCGGTCATGCCCGACACGCCCCACGCCGCCGAATTCGCCCGCGAAGCGCACAAGGCTGGCAAGATCGTGATCCTGCACATGCCCATGGACCCGGCCACCGGCCCGTTCGCCTGGCACCCCGAGCTGCCCATCGAAGAACTCGGCAAGCGCCTGGACGCCGCCTTCAAGGCCGTGCCCTACACCGCCGGTATCAACAACCACATGGGCAGCCGCATGACCGCCCAGCCGGTCGCCATGGCCTGGTTGATGGCCGAGCTGCAGCGGCGCAACAAATTCTTCGTCGACAGCCGCACCAGCGCACAAACCGTCGCCGCCGCCGAGGCGCAGAAGATCGGCCTGGCGCATGTCTCGCGAGACGTGTTCCTCGACGATGAACGCACCGAAGCAGCAATCACCACGCAACTGCAAACCGCGATCAAGCTGGCGCACAAACAGGGTTCGGCGGTGATGATCGGCCACCCTTATCCACAGACCCTGGCGGTGCTGGAGCGCGAGCTACCCAAGCTCAAGGCCCAGGGGGTCGACTGGATTGATATCAAGCTGATGATCAGCGTGCGCGGCAACCAGGCGATGGCCGGGCACGGCAAGAATGGTATTTATCGCTGACGATTCATTTTAGGAGCTGGCTTGCCAGCGATGGCGGGGCATCAGTCAGCAGCTTCAGTGACTGACCTGGCGCTTTCGCGGGCAAGCCCGCTCCCACATTTTTGGGCGTGTTTAGGCCGCTGATTGTGTAGCGCAATTTGTGGGAGCCTGGTTTGCCAGCGATGGCGGGGCATCAGTCAGTAGCTTCAGTGACTGACCTGGCGCTTTCGCGGGCAAGCCCGCTCCCACATTTTTTGGGCGTGTTTAGGCCGCTGATTGGGTAGCGTAATCTGTGGGGGCTGGCTTGCCAGCGATGGCGGGGCATCATTCAGTAGCTTCAGTGACTGACCTGGCGCTTTCGCGGGCAAGCCCGCTCCCACATTTTTTGGGCGTGTTTAGGCCGCTGATTGTGTAGCGCAGTCGGTGGGAGACTGGATTGCCTGCTCCATAGAAGTGCTCGCCAGTTAAAGATAGTTCGCCATGATCTGGTCGACGACGCCGTCTTTACGCAACTGGTCCAGCGCGGCCTGCAGCCTGGCCACCAGTTCGTCAGGGACCTCCTTGTTCAACGCAAGGTAAAGCTGCGCACTGTTGAACCGCAGTACGGTCTTGAGCCCGGTCACACCGACCTGACGCGCCAGGTAACGCCCGGCAGGATCACCGGTGGCCCAGAGGTCGATCTGGCCATCCATGAGCTTTTGCGCGTTGTCCTGGTCGCGCAGTACCACCAGCGGGTTGAGCCCCTGTTTCTCAAGCGTCTCGGCGATCGCATCGCCCTTGTAGGCGCCGATCTTGTAGCGGCGCGCGTGCTCCAGGTCGGTCAGTTGGATCTTGCTGTCAGCCTTGGCCAGCATCACCCAATCATCCGGACCGATCGGGCCGACCCACTTGAACAGCGCTTCGCGGTCCGGCAGTCGCGCCATCACGAATACGCCGTAGCCAGGCTTTTCCAGGGCGAGTTTGTAGATTCGCTCCCAAGGGAAACGCAGCGTGAGGTTGTAGGAAATGCCGGCGCGCTTGAAGGTCTCGCGGACGATGTCCACGGCGATGCCTTCGATGTTTTCTTCCTTGGCGAAGTTCTTGCCGTTCTTGGCCATGTTGTAGGGCGGGAAGTTTTCCGTCAGCAACACCAGGGCGGCGTCAGACGGTTCTTCGGCGTGGGCCGAACCTGCCAACAAAAGGGAAGTACTGGCGAGGGCGAGCAGCAGGGTCTTGAACATGAAGGCTACCGGAATCCATGGCAAGCGCAGAGAGTGCCGCGCGCCCGCCATGGTGTCCAGCAACGTTTAGCGAACGACGATACCGCGCGCTGCCATGTAGGCCTTGGCCTCGGGAACGGTGTATTCGCCAAAGTGGAAAATACTCGCCGCCAGCACCGCGCTGGCGTGGCCTTCGATCACGCCGTCAGCCAGGTGCTGCAGGTTGCCGACGCCGCCGGAAGCGATCACCGGAATGCCCAGCGCGTCGCTGATGGCGCGCGTCACGCCCAGGTCGAAGCCATTTTTCATGCCGTCCTGGTCCATGCTGGTCAGCAGGATTTCACCGGCGCCCAGGCCTTCCATCTTCATCGCCCACTCCACCGCGTCCAGGCCGGTCGGCTTGCGACCGCCGTGAGTGAAGATCTCCCAGCGCGGGGTTTCGCCCGGGGCGGAGACTTTCTTCGCATCAATGGCGACCACGATGCACTGCGAGCCGAAGTGCTGCGCGGCTTCGCCGACGAACTCCGGGTTGAACACCGCAGCGGTGTTGATCGAGACCTTGTCCGCGCCGGCATTGAGCAGGTTGCGGATGTCTTGCACGGTGCGCACGCCGCCGCCCACGGTCAGCGGGATGAACACCTGGCTGGCCATGCGCTCGACGGTATGCAGCGTGGTGTCGCGGCCGTCGACGCTGGCGGTGATGTCGAGGAAGGTAATCTCGTCGGCACCTTGCTCGTCATAGCGACGCGCGATTTCCACCGGGTCGCCGGCATCACGGATGTTCTCGAACTTGACGCCCTTGACCACGCGACCGTTGTCGACGTCCAGGCAAGGGATGATGCGTCTGGCTAAAGCCATTGACTTAATCTCCGATTAAGAAGCTTCAAGCTACAAGCGGCAAGCTGGAGCAGGTGTGCTTTGACTTGCAGCTTTCAGCTTACGACTTGGAGCTGTTCGCGTAGGCATCGCAGTAAGCCTGGGCTTCGGCGACGTCCAGGGTACCTTCGTAGATCGCGCGGCCGGTGATGGCGCCGATGATCCCGGGAGCCTTGGCGTCCAGCAGCGACTTGATATCGCCCAGGTTGTGAATACCGCCAGAGGCGATCACCGGGATCTTGGTGGCCGCCGCCAGTGCCGCGGTAAACGGCACGTTGCAGCCCTGCATCATGCCGTCTTTGGCGATGTCGGTATAAACGATGGCAGACACGCCGTCGGCTTCGAACTGCTTGGCCAGGTCGATCACCTGCACGGTGCTGATTTCAGCCCAGCCGTCGGTGGCGACGAAACCGTCCTTGGCGTCCAGGCCCACGATTACCTTGCCCGGGAACGCGCGGCAAGCTTCGGCGACGAACGCCGGATCCTTCACGGCCTTGGTGCCGATGATCACGTAGCTCACGCCCGCCTTGACGTAGTGCTCGATGGTTTCCAGGGAGCGGATACCGCCGCCGATCTGGATCGGCAGGTTCGGGTAGCGCTTGGCGATCGCGGTCACTACTTCGCCATTGACGGGCTGGCCTTCGAAGGCGCCGTTCAAGTCCACCAGATGCAGACGACGGCAGCCACCTTCCACCCATTTGGCAGCCATGCTCACCGGGTCATCGGAGAACACGGTGGAGTCTTCCATGCGGCCCTGGCGCAGGCGTACACAAGCGCCGTCCTTGAGATCGATAGCGGGGATAATCAGCATGCTTTTTCCTTCGTCAAAAGAGTTGCGAGTTGCGAGCTATAAGCTGCAAGCAAGCACGCGTATCAATTCTTGCAGCTTGGCGCCTGACGCTCTCAGCTGCTCTTTTCAAGCGACCACAGGTCGCTTTCGATGCTTTCGAACCTTTCTTTAAGGAGCGTCTGCGTGTCGAAAATCGCCCTGTTGTAATAGTGCGGAGCCACTTCGGTGGTGAACAACTCAAGGATCTCGGCGACCTCGAACGAGCCCAGCTTGAGCTCGAAACGATCTTCCATGAAGCGCTTGATCTTGAGGATCGCCTCACCCTCCTGCTCAGGCGTGAGGTTGAGCACCGGCAGCTTCGGCTTCTTGGCCATTTACCAGCGACCGTCCCAGGCGGCGAAGTTCTGCAGCAACTGCAGGCCATGGGTATGGCTCTTCTCCGGGTGGAACTGCACGGCAAACCGCGAGCCCTCGGCCAGCGCGGCGGCGAAGTCGACGCCATAATGCCCGCCACCCACCACCTGGCGCGGATTACCGGCGGCGATGTAGTAGCTGTGCACGAAGTAGAAACGCGCCATGTCAGGGATTTCGTGCCACAACGGGTGGTCGACGGTGCGACGCACTTCGTTCCAGCCCATGTGCGGGACCTTCAGGTGTTCGCCGTCTTCATACAGGTCTTTGCCGAAGAACTTCACCTGGCCTGGGAACAGGCCGATGCAGTCGACGCCGTCGTTCTCTTCACTGCTGTCGAGCAAGGCTTGCATGCCCACGCAGATGCCGAGGAACGGGCGATCCTGGCTGACTTCGCGCACCAGGCTGTCAAAGCCCAGGCGACGGATCTCGGCCATGCAATCGCGAATCGCGCCGACGCCCGGGAACACCACGCGATCGGCTTCGCGAATCACGTTGGCATCGCTGGTGATCAGCACCTTGCCGGCACCGACGTGCTCGAGGGCCTTGGCCACCGAGTGCAGGTTACCCATGCCGTAATCGATAACCGCGACCGTCTGCATTACAGGACGCCCTTGGTCGATGGCATTTGCCCGGCCATGCGCTCATCAAGCTCGACAGCCATGCGCAGCGCGCGGCCGAAGGCCTTGAACACGGTTTCGATCTGGTGGTGGGTGTTGGTGCCGCGCAGGTTGTCGATGTGCAGGCTGACCAGTGCGTGGTTGACGAAGCCCTGGAAGAATTCCTGGAACAGGTCAACGTCAAACCCGCCTACGGTGGCGCGGGTATAGGGCACATGCATCTGCAGGCCAGGGCGGCCGGAGAAGTCGATGACCACGCGCGACAACGCTTCGTCCAGCGGGACATAGGCGTGGCCGTAGCGACGGATGCCTTTCTTGTCGCCGATGGCCTTGGCAAATGCCTGGCCCAGGGTGATGCCTACGTCTTCCACCGTATGGTGGTCGTCGATATGCAGGTCGCCCTTGCTGACGATATCCAGGTCGATCAGCCCGTGACGGGCGATCTGGTCCAGCATGTGCTCAAGAAAAGGTACACCGATATCAAATCGGGCCTTTCCGGTGCCATCCAGGTTGATCGAGGCTTTGATCTGGGTTTCCAGAGTGTCGCGCTCGACGGACGCCTTACGTTCGGCCATCACCAGCTCCGCAAAATCATTGGGCGAAAAAGGCAGCCATTATAGGGGCGCGGGCGCTAAACAGAAACATCGGAGGGGATAAGACTGATGGAGTGTCGACGATAGACATGTGCATACAAGCAGGCGCCCCAACATGGTGCGCCCGAGGTATTTACTCGAATGCCCTCGGCGGCTTCGCTGTAACATGAACGCAACGTTTAAAACCTGATGAACTGAACAGTGACAATACCCAGAGTCTTAAGGCGCAGCGGCATTCTCCTCTTGTGGGCACTCACCTACTACGTGACCGGCGTCGCCTCGCTGGCCTTTGCTGATCCTGTCTCGGGCATGGCGATCATCTGGTTCCCGGCGGGTGTTTCGGTATCAGCCTTCCTCAGTTCGAAACGCGCACACTGGCCGCTGCTGTTCCTGGTGTTGCTGGCCGCGCGAGTGCTGCTGGATGAGCCAGGCTGGCAACACTTACCGGTCGCCGTGGCGCTTTCGGCCCAGGCGCTGGCGGGCTCGGTGGCGATTGCCTGGCTGGTTCGGCGCTTCGCCCGGCGTGGCGACGACCTGCACGCCATCGTGCTATGGCTGCTGGCAACCGTGGCCGTGTGTGGCGCCGAGGCGTTGCTGAGGAAAGCCTGGCTGATACTGGCCGGGGAGGCCTCGTCGCATACGCTGATGAGCAACTGGATGGCCGGCGTCAACGGCGTGTTCTTCGCGACCGTCGTGGTGATGAACGTACTGACCCGCAACCTGAGCGACGTCGCCCTCAGCGCGCGCGAGAAATGGGCCGGCGCCGTGTGCCTGGCGCTGCTGGCCGTGATGACCTGGTACGTGTTCGGCACGACGCCGCACTGGCTCACCGACATGCTGGACACCGACGCCGGTGCTGCGCTGTATTTCATCCTCGCCTGCCTGCCCATCGCCCTCACCCTCGCCGTCTGCGTGACCTGGCGCAGCCCCGGTGGCTCGCTCGCACTGCTGGTCCTGGGCAGTATCGTGGTCAATTACACCGATCAGCAGACAGGCCCGTTTTATGTGCCCGGCCTGCTGGAAGGTGAACCCTTGCTGCTTGCGCAAAGCTACCTGTCGATCACTGCCTTGCTGGTGGTCGCGATACGCCTGATGACCCAGGCAGCCAAGCCTTATGACCCGCAAAGCGGCCGCCTGGCGGGTGATGGCGTGATGTACCAACTGCACCCCGGCACGGGGGAAATCCTCTGGGACGACAACCTTGCAACGCTCCTGGATGTGAGCACCCTGCCACTGGGCACCGTGCAACAGGTCCTGGAACGCGTGCATCCCGAGGATCGCGACAAGCTCAAGCGCCACTGGACACCGGCCACCCACGCGCGCGCGGCCTCATTGGCGTTTCGCATCGACAAGGGCAACGGTGACTGGCTGACCCTTTATGACCAGAGCCCCGGCGCCCTGCGTGATGCGCACGGCCAAGTGATTGTCGGCAACTGGCAACCGAGTCGTTATGACTGACCCCATGACTATTGCCGACCCGCGCCTACCTGTACGAGTACCTTCATGATCCAGATTGCTTTACTGCTGTTCGGCGCAGAATTCGTCCGTTCCAAGTTCTGGTTTCTCGGCCTGGTCGGTATCGTCTGGGGCGCGCTGGGCCTTGGCGTGATGATTGATGGGCTGGATGGCGAGCTGTATTTCCCGCTGCGCGCGTTCGGGTTGATGTTGCTGCTCGAAAGCATTGTCACCCTGAGCGTGGCCGCCAGCGGCGTGGGCACTCAGCGGGCCGTGCTGTATTTCAAGGGCGGCATCTGCTTCTTCGTCGCGGTGCTGATTCTGGCCGACAAGGTCTACAGCAACCTGCTGCTGGCGATCATCTTCGGCTTCACCTACTTCGTGATCGGCCTGCTGACCATCACCTCGGCCTGGGTAGTGAGGTTCCCGCATTGGCGCACATCACTGATCAGCGGCGGCGCGCAGGTGGTGTTTGCGGGGTTGCTGGTCAGTCCCTATCCGATTGCCAACAGTGCAACGGTGTCGTTTTTCCTCGGCGCGTTGATGATCGTCAGCGGCTTGAACACCGTGCGGATCGCGCGTCGCGTCCGACGCCTGCGCCACGGCACCTCGACGTTCGAGTTGCTCGCGCCCAGGGACCTGCTGTCGGACTTCAAGAAGTTGCCGCCGCAAGCACCGCTCGAACAGCAGGAGCCCGAACCTGCCTGCAACGATCCGCTGGTGGTGCATATCTGGACACCGGAAGGCACCGCGAGCGCCACGACGATCCCGCGCCCGATCATCAACCGCTACATCGCAGCGGTGGATGCGCAAGGCGTGATTTCCACCGGGCATGCGGCCCTTGAACTGTCGCCCTCGGTGTACCTGAGCCTGTACCCGGTCGCCGACATCGATCGCTCGCCGTCAGAGTTTTTCCGCATCCTCAAGGCCACGCGCAACAACGACGTGCCCGGCACGTTCCAGCCGGACTACGCCACCGAAGTCGCCAACTGGTGCGACTCAGACCGCAAGATCGTGTTTCATCGGTACAGCCGCAAGGCGCTGATTGAGTTCTCGACCCACTATCGCCAACAGGCCACCTACAACCTGACCTATCGCAACTGCTCGAGCAGCGTGGCATTTGCGTTGGAAGCCTCGATGGATGGCGTGCTGTCGGAGCGGTCCCGGCGTTGGCGCTCGGTACTGCAGACCTTGCTGATGCCCGAGCTGTGGATTGCCGCGCAAGTACGCAAGCGCGCCATGACGATGGCGTGGACACCCGGATTGGTAATGGACTATGCCCGCGCGTTGCGGGTGATTGTGCATCCGGTGCCGCAGCCATGGTTTCAACGGATTCCATGGCGCGGCACTGCGGCCAAGGCCGCACCTGACAAGAAACAGGACTAGCACGGCCGGATGCCCGGGCCCCACTCACCTTGCGTGAAAGGGCGCCGGGAAACTGCGTATCAGTGGAACAGTACCGCGGTCTTCTGCAGGGTCACCCACACACCCCACGCCAACGGAATACCCACCACCAGCCAGGCGGCGATCGCCAACGGCTTGCTGCCCGCAGACGCTTTCCACTCCAGCGACGTAGAGGCATCGGTACCTTTGTCATGACCCAGCGCCTGTTCGGCGGCCAGTTCGGCATCGGTCATGAAGTACTTGTCGGCCACCGGACGCACCAGCAGGTTGCAGAGGAAACCCAGCACCAGCAGGCCCGCGAGGATGTACAAGGTGATGTCGTAGGCCGCAGCGCGATCCACGCCGATGCTCAACTGGTACTCACGCAGGTAGTTCACCAACACCGGGCCGAGTACGCCCGCAGCGGCCCAGGCGGTCAGCAGGCGACCGTGGATCGCGCCGACCATCTGGGTGCCGAACAGGTCGGCCAGGTAAGCCGGGACGGTCGCAAAACCACCGCCGTACATCGACAGGATGATGCAGAACGCGGCCACGAACAGCGCCACGTTGCCCAGGTGCCCCAGGTTCGGGATCAGCGCGTACAGGGCAAAGCCCAGGGCGAAGAACACGAAGTAGGTATTTTTACGCCCCAGGTAGTCGGAGAACGACGCCCAGAAGAACCGACCACCGATGTTGAACAGGCTCAACAGGCCGGTGAAGCCCGCGGCAATTGCCGCAATTGAAGCCAACTGACCGGCATCAAGCTGGCCGAATGGCACGTCCACACCCAGCAACTTGCCGCCGAAGACTTCCTGCAGCAGTGGCGAAGCCATGCCGAGGATGCCGATACCGGCGGACACGTTCAGGCACAGCACCAGCCACACCAGGCGAAATTGCGGGGTTTTCCACGCCACATTCACGTGCACGTGACGGTGGGTGATCATCGCGTTGCTGGCTTTTTTCGCCGGTGCGGTCCAGCCCTCAGGCTTCCAGCCGGTCGGCGGAACGCGGTACAGCAGCGCGCCGGCGATCATGAACACGAAGTAAATCGCCGCCATGACCACAAAGCTCTGCCACACGCCCACGCTGGTCGGCGTGGCAAAGTGGCCCATCAGCGCTGCCGCCAGGGGAGCGCCAACCATTGCGCCGCCGCCAAAGCCCATGATCGCCATGCCGGTGGCCATGCCGCGCTTGTCCGGGAACCACTTGATCAGGGTCGACACCGGCGAGATATAGCCCAGGCCCAGGCCGATACCGCCAATGACCCCGGAGCCGATCCACATCAGCCAGATCTGGTGGGTATAGATACCCAGCGCCGAGATCAACAGGCCGCCACACCAGCACAGGGCCGATACAACCCCGGCTTTACGAGGCCCGGCATGTTCCAGCCAGCCGCCCCAGATCGCTGCCGAGCAGCCCAGGAAAATGAAGAACAGGGTGTAGATCCAGCCCAGCATGGAGATGGGCCAGTCGCATTGGGACGAGAAGACTTGGGCGATGAACCCCATGTCCGGCGCGCAGGCGACCGGCTTGGTGATGCCCAGTGCCTTGGACAGTGGCAGCCAGAACACCGAGAAACCGTAGGCCATGCCGATGCACAAGTGGATGGCCAGGGCGGCCGGTGGAACCAGCCAGCGGTTGAACCCGGGCTTGGCGATAATGCGCTCCTTGGACAGAAACGCAGGCTGTGCGGCAGTATGACCTGCTGCAGTGCTAGTGCTCATTGGTGTTTCCCCCAGTTGTTAGTATGTGTCCGTCAGGCGCTCTCTCCCTCGGCCTTGCACGCAAAGCGTTGGCCGTTGTTGTTGAGTAAAGCTCCTTTTAAGCGCGACGCTGTGTCGCAGAAGGCAGACGAACCTGCGCAGATTAGCACCTGTGGATGACAGAAAAACCAAACTGATATCACCTTTTTCAGGAAATCTGTTTTGTTTGACGCCAGAAACCCGTTCCCGCGCCCCTGGATACAATGTAACGATCCGCGAACTGACGCGGGCCGTCGGGCGTTATACTCTGCGGCTAAATTTTGAAATCGACATACAAGGACTCGCCCATGAAAGCGTTCGGCAAAATCCTGGGTCTGGTACTTCTCGGGCTGTTGCTGATCATTGTGGCTCTGGGCTTTGCCCTGACCCATCTCTTCGATCCCAACGACTATAAAGACGAGATTCGCCAGATAGCCCGCGACAAGGCCCACATCGAGCTGACGCTCAATGGCGATATCGGCTGGAGTTTGTTCCCCTGGCTCGGCCTTGAACTGCACGAAGCCAGCGTCGCGACCCTGACCAACCCGACTCAGCCGTTCGCCGACCTGCAGATGCTGGGCCTGTCGGTGCGCGTGCTGCCGCTGCTGCGCCGCGAAGTCCAGATGAGCGACGTGCGTGTCGAAGGCCTCAACCTGCGCCTGACCCGCGACAAGCAAGGCCACGGCAACTGGGAAGACATCGGCAAGAACGTGTCGTCGGCCAGCACCGGCGCACCCGCTCCGACCGAGCAACCTGCCGAGACCGAGCCGGAAAAACCGTCAAAGCCGATCCGCCTGGATATCGACAGCCTGACGGTCAACAACGCCCGCATCGAATACAACGATGAACAGACCGGCAAGCAGTTCAGCGCCGAAAGCATCCAATTGAGCGCCGGCGCCGTGCACGAAGGCGCGAGCATTCCGGTGAAACTCACCGCCTTCTTCGGCAGCAACCAGCCGGTGATGCGCGTCAAGACCGAGCTCAACGGCAACCTGCGCATCCAGCGCGCCCTCAAGCGCTACCAGTTCGAGGACATGAAAATCACCGGCGAAGCCACGGGCGAGCCGCTGCAAGGCAAGACAGTGACCTTCTCCACCCAGGGCCAGTTGCTGGTGGACCAGGCGGCGAATATCGCCGAGTGGACCAACCTGAAGCTGTCGGCCAACCAGCTGCGCGCCTTGGGCGAGCTGAAGGTCAATGACCTGGACAAGACCCCGCAATTCAGCGGCGCGCTGTCCATTGCCCAGTTTGACCTGGCCAAGTTCCTCGACAGCGTCGGCCACCCGTTGCCGCCGATGGCGGACGGCAGCCTGAGCAAGGTCGAGCTGGTCAGCCGCCTCAAGGGCACGCCAAACAGCCTGGCGCTGGAAGACCTGAACCTGAAACTCGACGGCAGCACCTTCACCGGCCGCGTTGCCGTGGACGATTTCGCCAAGCAGTCGCTGCGGGTTCAGCTCAAGGGCGACACCTTCAACGCTGACAACTACCTGCCGGCCAAGTCCGACTCCGCCAAAGGCGCGAGCGCCGCCCGCCAGGCCGAGGTGCAGAACAGCGAAGCCGGGGCCATGGCCGCCGGTGGCACTACACCGCTGCCGGACGCGCCCACCAAAGGCGCCTGGAGCACCGACAAGCTGCTGCCGCTGACGCACCTGCGCACCCTGGACATAGACGCCGACCTCGCCTTCGGCCAGCTGACACTGAGCAAGCTGCCGATCCAGAACGCGGCACTGAAAGCCTCCGGCGTCGACGGCCAACTCAAGCTGGACACCCTCAGCGGCGGTCTCTACAACGGCACGTTCCAGGCCAACGGCAACCTCGATGTGCGCCAGGACATCCCGGTCCTCGCGCTACAGACGCATATCAAGCAGGTGCCGGTTGAACGCATCCTGCAGGCCCAGGGGCAGAACCCGCCGGTCAAGGGCCAGATCACCCTCGACAGCAACCTCAACGGCCGTGGCAACAGCCAGAAGGCGCTGATCGACAGCCTCAACGGCACCGCCAGCTTTGTGATCAACAACGGCGTGCTGCTCAACGCCAACCTCGAACAGCAACTGTGCACCGGCATCGCCCTGCTCAACCGCAAGACCCTGAGCACCACGCCCCAGGGCAAGGACACGCCCTTCCAGGAGCTGCGCGGCAACCTGACATTCCGTAACGGCGTGGCCAGCAACCCCGACCTGAAAGTGCGCATTCCAGGGTTGACGGTCAACGGCAACGGCGACGTCGACTTGCGCGTACTCGGCATGGATTACCGCGTCGGCATCATCGTCGAAGGCGACCAGCGCGATACGCCGGACCCGGCCTGCCAGGTCGGCTCCAACTTCCAGAACATCGAAGTACCGCTGCGTTGCCGTGGCCCGCTGGAACTGGGCGCCAAGGCCTGCCGCCTGGACAAGGACGGCCTGAGCCAGGTCGCGATCAAGGCGGCCGGCAACAAGCTCAGCGAGAAGCTGGAAGAGAAACTCGATAAGGTAAACCCGCAGTTGAAAGACGCGTTGAAAGGCCTGTTCAAACGATGAGAAACGAGCAGTTTTCAGAGGCCGTACTCAACTGGTACGACCGCCACGGTCGCCATGACCTGCCCTGGCAACAGGGCATCACGCCTTACCGGGTGTGGGTCTCGGAGATCATGCTGCAGCAGACCCAGGTGAGCACCGTGCTCAACTACTTCGACCGCTTCATGGCTTCGTTGCCAACGGTCGAGGCCCTGGCTGCCGCGCCGGAAGATGAAGTACTGCACCTGTGGACCGGCCTGGGGTACTACACCCGGGCGCGCAACCTGCAAAAGACCGCGAAGATCGTCGTGGCCGAGTACGGCGGCGAGTTTCCCCGGGATGTCGAAAAGCTCACCGAACTGCCGGGCATCGGCCTGTCCACCGCCGGCGCGATTGCCAGCCTGAGCATGGGCCTGCGCGCGCCGATCCTCGACGGCAACGTCAAGCGCGTGCTGGCACGCTTTACCGCGCAGGAAGGCTATCCGGGCGAGCCCAAGGTGGCGAAGCAGCTGTGGGCCACCGCAGAACGCTTCACTCCGCATGACCGCGTCAACGCCTACACCCAGGCGATGATGGACATGGGCGCCACCCTCTGCACCCGCAGCAAGCCCAGTTGCCTGCTGTGCCCGCTGGAAAAAGGCTGCGAAGCCCACATGCTCGGCCTGGAGACGCGCTACCCGATCCCCAAGCCGCGCAAGAGCATCCCGCAGAAGCGCACGCTGATGCCCTTGCTGGCCAATGCCGAAGGCGAAATCCTGCTTTACCGGCGCCCATCCACCGGCCTGTGGGGCGGTTTGTGGAGCTTGCCGGAGCTGGACGACCTCACCGACCTGGAACACCTCGCCCACCAGCACGCGCTGGCACTGGGCAAACAGCAGGAGCTGCCGGGGCTGATCCACACCTTCAGCCACTTCCAGCTGGCCATCGAACCCTGGCTGGTCCAGGTCGAGGAATCCGCCCATCACGTGGCCGAGGCCGACTGGCTCTGGTATAACCTCGCCACCCCGCCGCGCCTGGGCCTTGCCGCCCCGGTCAAGAAACTGCTGAAGCGCGCGGCCGACGTATTGAATGCAGGAGTGTCGTCATGACCCGCACCGTAATGTGCCGCAAGTACAAAGAACAATTGCCCGGCCTGGAACGCCCTCCGTACCCAGGTGCGAAAGGCCAGGACATTTTCGATCACATTTCCGCCCAGGCATGGGGCGACTGGCTGAAACACCAGACGCTGCTGATCAATGAAAAACGCCTGAACATGATGAACGCCGAAGATCGTAAATACCTGTCAGGCGAAATGGACAAGTTCTTTTCCGGCGAGGATTACGCCAAGGCCGACGGCTACGTGCCGCCTGCTCAATAATTGATCAAAAACCGGGGTCGGCACGTAAGCGACGGTAATAATTAAATATTTTTTGAAAACTTGCTTGACGACCCCCTGAAAAACCCGTTTAATGCGCCCCGTTGCCCAGATAGCTCAGTCGGTAGAGCAGGGGATTGAAAATCCCCGTGTCGGCGGTTCGATTCCGTCTCTGGGCACCACTATTAAGTTTCAGGTGGTGCAAATATCATCTGAAACACACAAGAAACCCGCCTAGTGCGGGTTTTTTGTTGCCTGCGATTTTTCGGTCTACCGAGGCGATTCAACATCGCCCCAAAGCATCGATCACCCTCCTCCACATCAGCGCCTTCCGCCCCTCACATGACCGGCCAACCACTCGACCGGCAGACGCATAGCCCGTCACTGACTCACTCCAACAAAAACACCATCAGGGGGTTGTCGTTCAAGCGCCCCTCAAAGCTTGGCGCCAGATGCTCCAGGGGCGTGCCCTTGAGCAGCGCGGTTTCCTTGCGCGCGACGATGACCCACGCCGGGCGGGGCAGAGTGTCCAGCCGCGCAACGTCGGCGCCACCGACAAACAATGGCTGCTCGTCATGCTCCAGATTCATCATGTAGCGCACCGCCCAGGTGTCCCGGCCGAGATTCACAAATACCAGCGGCCCCGGTTGCGCCACGCGCAGGGCTTCCACCTGGCTGACAAACTGGCGGGTGTCGAACTGCAGGTCCTTGGCGGGCTCCACCACCGTCACCAGCACCAACCACTGCGCCGCGAGTGCGAACACGCTGAGCCACACCAGCCGCCCTGCTCGCCGCCAGGCAAGCAGCGCCGCGACTTGCAGGATCACCAACCCACCGATCAACAACGGCAGCGGGACGCCCGGCCAGTAACCGTGTTTCTGCCAACTATGCCGACAGACAAACACGACAACCACGCACAACGCCGGCAGCGCCGCGACGAGCCCCTCGTAGCATCGGCGCACGCCAATCAGCCATCCTTGCGCCTGGAGCAGCCCATAGGCCGCGACAGCGGCAAACATCGGCACCATCGGCAGGATGTAATAAGCGCGCTTGAAGTGCGGCACCGACAACCCGAGCAGGATCATCAAGCCGCAGGCACCGAGCCGCACGACCAATTGCACATCATCGTCGAAGCGCTGCGCCCAGCGCTGGCGCAGGGCAACCAGTGTGGCCAGCGCCAGGGGCACCACGGGGAAATAACGGTACAGGCTCAGCTGGAAGTAAAAATAGAACGGCTCGCCGGTTTCATCGAGGCGCCCACCCACCTGCATCTTGAACACCTCATCGGCAAACGCATCGCCGCCACTCAAGCGCGCGAGCTTGACCAGCAGCCACCAACAGGCCGCCAGCAACACCAGCCCGACGATGCCATGAATCAGCACCTGCTTGACCCGCTCTCCAGGCCGGGCCAGTGCCCAGTACACGCACACCACGCCACAGACTTCGATCAAGCCCAGCGGGCCGCGAATCGCAAAGCCGAGGATGAACAACGGGAACACGGCGAGTTGGCGCCACCGCGAGCCGAGGCGCTCGCCCCTGTGCAGCAGGTAGAAACTGCCCAGGCACAACAGCGCGACCATTTGGTCCAGGCACACCGAGCGCGACTTCTCCAGCAACTGGGTCGTCAGCAGGGTCAACAGCACGGTAAGCAGCGCCCAACTGCGACCGTACGGCACCAGCAGGCGATAGATCAGCGCCACCACCCCGGCCGAGGCCAGCGCGGTCGGCAGGATATTCGCCAGATGGTTGGGCGCGCCGAACAACCGGGCGAAGACAAAACTGAAGAACGTCGCGGTGCCGGGATAGTCCGCGTAGGGCTGTCCGTAGGTGGTGGGGAAAAGACTCGCGCCATGGCGAAACATTTCCTGCAGGAAAAGCGCCCAACGTCCGTCAAACCCTTGCGGCTGCTGATCCCAGATGCCCAAGGTAAACAGCAACAAGGCAAGCAGGAAAATGCCCAGGGATTCCATGCGAAAACGGTTGCGATGATCCATCAGTAGGCCTGTCAGGTAGGGAGCGCCAACCTATGTTGCCGAGCGAGCCCCTGAATAGCGCCTGAACAAACCTGAACATTTGCGCTTTTACCGACCTGCGGGCCACACCGCTTTGGGAATCAGCCTAACGTAAATCAGCTCACCCACCAGTTCGACCAGGGTTTGCAGGATGACCGCCGTCGCCGCCAGCCCTCGTACGTCTTCCGGCAAGGCCAGCGCCAGGGGCAGCACCACCAGCGAATTACGCGTCGACGCGCTGAAAGTCACCGCCCGCGCCGTTGCCGCCGGCAGCGCGAACAGCCGCGCCGCCAGCGCACCCATCAGCGGGGCCAGCACCAGGAAGCCGACATACACCGGGATCACCGGCAGCAGCAGGCTGATGTCGCGCACCACCGAGGTGATTTGCGAACCGATCACTACAAACAGCACCGCTGCCATCGCCGGCACCGGCAGCCACGCCCAGGCGCTGTTCCAGGCATTGATGAGCACTGACTTGCGCGCCAGCGACGTCGTGATCACCGCGAGCACCATCGGCAACACAATCAACCACAGGAACGCCTCGATAAACGGCTCCGCCACCACCACGACCTCGGACTGCGCGCCCAGCATGAAACCCAGGTACAGCGGCAACAGCAGCAACTGCAGCAGCAACAGCACCGGCGTCGCCGCCAGCATCAGTCGCGCATCACCTTTGCCGATGTGGGTGAACACCACCACGTAGTCGATACACGGCGTGAGCAACACCAGCAACGCACCCACCAGCAACGCCGGGCGCTCCACCAGGCCACGCGTCAACGCCCACACCAGCAACGGCACCAGGATGAAATTGGCCAGCAGCAACGCCGCGAGGAAGCGCCTGTTGCCCAGGCCCTGACGCAGATCCAGAAAAGGGATTTGCAGGAACATGGCGTACATCAAGACCGCGATGGCAGGCGTGACCAGCGCACCCAATCCATGCCCCCAGGACGGCGCAAGCAGGCCGAAGGCGACGGCCAGAATGACGGCGACGAAGTAGACCGGGATCTGGTTGTGCTCGAGGGTGTCGCGGGTCATGGACTGACTCCGGTTGATCAAAAGTTCGTAAGCCTAAGCACCCCAGGGGATAAGGTCGAGCATCGCAATAATTCCTGCGCCTGCGCCGGGCGAAATTTGTTAATTTCGGCTGACTACAAAAGCGCATGGGCCTTCCAGCCCACATCGAAGCGCAAGGATCGAGTCGACCTATGAACCTGCCCACCCGACCTGCCCCAGAAGCATTCCGCGAGCCCGCTGCCGATGGCTACCCTCTCGGCGGCTTCAGCTGGCGCCACGTCCGAACCGACCTGGCGCGCCCCGCCGTGATCATCAACGCCGCCACCTCGGTACGCTGCCGCCATTACTCACGCTTCGCCGACTACCTGTTCGCCCACGGCTTCGACGTGATTACCTATGACTACCGAGGCATCGGCGAATCCCGCAGCGGTTCGTTGCGCGTCTTCAAGGCCTCGTGGTCGGATTGGGGCGCGCTGGATTTCGAGGCGATCCTGCAGCGGGTGCAGCGGGAGTTTCCGGGCCAGCCGATTGATGTGGTCGGCCATAGCTTCGGTGGTTGTGCGGCAGGGCTCGCCGCCTCAGGGGCGGTGATCCGGCGGATCGTCACGGTGGGCGCGCAGTTCGCCTACTGGCGCGATTACCAGGCGAGCGGACGCTGGCGGATGTTTGCCAAGTGGCATGTAGCGATGCCACTGGTCACCGCGCTGTGCGGGTACTTCCCCGGCAAGCGGCTGGGCTGGCTGGAGGACACGCCGGCAGGCGTGGTACGCGACTGGAGCACGCCGACGCCCAGGTATGAAACGCGGCCCAGCGGTCGCGCGCTGGCGGGCTTGCCGTTCAGTCGTGTGAGTGCGCAGATCCTGGCGATCAGCATCACCGATGATCCGTTTGGCACAGTGCCGGCGATTGAGCGATTACTGGGCTACTTCGACGGCAGCGAACGCACTCACCTGCGGATTGCACCTGAAGACATCGGCGAAAAACAGGTCGGACATTTCGCGTTCTTTCGCAGCGAGTATCAGGATCGGCTGTGGCCGATTGCATTGGCGTGGCTGCAAGACGGCGAATTAACAGCAGATACCCTTGGGATTTCCCCCAACCTGCGCTTCAATACCCATCCCAGATCCTCAGGACGTTGAGCCCATGGCCTCGCCAAACAAGCAGCAAAAACGCGCCCAACGGGCAAAGGCCAAGGCCAAGCAGAACCGTACCCAGCGCGCCGTCGCGAGCAAGCCGGATGCGTTTGCCGGCGATGACAGCCGCATTGACCTTGAATCGGTGGATTTGACCGAACTGTTCGTAGAGATGCGCACAGCCGGCGAGATCAGCCAGCAGGCATTGTGTGCCGTGTTCCTGGCGCACCCGTTGCTGGCGCTGGTGCTGGAGCAGGAAGGCGAAGAGGAAGCCACCGACTTCATCCTGGCGGCACTGATCGAATATCGGCAGTGGGCCACGGATACCGATGATGAAGCGGCTGCGCTGGCGTGGATCGAATCGCCGCAGTTCCAGGCGGATTACCTCGCGGCCTCGCAGGCACTGACCCAACTCTGACTCTGTAGAAGCCGGCTTGCCGGCGATGGGGCCCTTGAAGACGCCATCGCCGGCAAGCCGGCTCCTACAGGCATTGGTGCAACCTAGCTAAGTGCTGCAGCGCCTACCCGCTGGGCCTTGCGACGGCTCGACACAAACAGCCCCGCCACGACCACCAGCAAGCTGAGGATACCGGTCGCGATGATCTCGACCCGGTGCGCCTCCTGGAACAGCATGATGGTCAGCGTGCCCACGATGAAGACCATCACTGCGTAGGTCAGGCCTGGGAACAGCCACATCTTGAACACAATCTTCTCGCCCGCCGCCGTGCGCTTCTGGCGCATGCGCAATTGCGATACCGCAATCACCAGGTACACCAGCAACGCGATGGCACCGGAACTGGCCAGCAGGAATTCGAACACCGCCGCCGGAGCCACGTAGTTGGCAAACACTGCCAGGAACGCCGCGCCGGTCGACAGCAACACTGCCCAGTAAGGCGTGCCGCTCTTGTTGGTGCGCTTGGCGACTGCCGGTGCATCACCGCGACGACCCAGCGAGAACAGCATGCGCGAAGCGGTGTACAGCGCCGAGTTCAGGCAACTGGTCACAGCGACCAAGACCACCAGGTCGACGATCAGCTTGGCATTCGGGATGCCCATGCGTTCCAGCACGGTCTGGTAGGAACCTACGGCAGCCAGGGTCGGATCGTTCCATGGCACCAGCGACACTACGATGAAGATCGACAACAGGTAGAACAAACCAATCCGCCAGATGACCGAGTTGGTGGCCTTGGTGATTTGCTGGCCTGGGTTCTTCGATTCGGCGGCGGCGATGGTAACGATCTCGGTGCCCATGAAGGAGAACATGGTGGTCAGGATCGCAGCCAGGACAGCGCCCATGCCGTTAGGCATAAAGCCTTGGGTGTCGAACAGGTGTGAAACGCCGCTGACCTGGCTGGTCGGCAGGAAGCCGAAGATCGCCGCGAGGCCGAGGATCACAAAGCCCACGATCGCCACGACTTTAATCAACGCAAACCAGAACTCGAACTCACCGTAGTTCTTCACGCTGAACAGGTTGGTCGCCGTCAGCAGCAAAGTGATGATCAGCGTAAAGGCCCAGATGGCCACATCCGGGAACCATGCGTGCAGGATGGTCGCGGCGGCGTTGGCCTCCAGGGGGATGACCAATACCCAGAACCACCAGTACAGCCAGCCGATGGTGAAACCGGCCCAATGGCCGATCGCGCGGTCGGCGTAGGTGGAGAACGAACCGGTGTCAGGCGAGGCCACGGCCATTTCGGCGAGCATGCGCATCACCAATACCACCAGCGTCCCCGCAGCGGCGTAGGCCAGCAGTACGGCAGGGCCGGCGGCAGCAATCGCGTGGCCGGAGCCGACAAACAAACCGGCACCGATGACGCCGGCAATCGACAGCATGGTGACGTGACGCGGTTTGAGCCCCTGTTCGAGGTCATTGGAGCTTTGCGTACTACTCATTGACACACCTTTACGAGGAATTGCGAAAACGGTCCGCCCGGCCTGAAATCTTTCTCGTGAAAAGAAACCAACAGGGCGTTCTTTATTTTTTACGCAAGATTTGCGCCAAAATGTTACAAGGCCGCGATTGACGCGGGCTGTAGGACGATTCAACAGCAATCGCAAGTCATTGAGAACAATGGCATTCCGCTATAGCGTTACCGTGCGACTCACTTCCAAGGCCACCCAGCGCACCAAAAACACACACAAAAAGTACGTGACGCTCCATAAAAGGGCTGATAAGCACCGTTTGCCCGGTTAACCCTTCCAACACCCGCCCAAAGCTGGCACCATCGCGCCCTTTTTTACGCGAAGCCTGCGGTTTTACAGGTTCAAACGGTTGTTCGGTTGTTGATGGCGCGACACGCTGCTGTGCCGATGCGACACCCTGCCGCACACCGCCTGTTTACCGCCGGCCGCGCTGTTGGCTGCCATCAAGGCGCTATGCTAGCTTGGCGCCTCGCCAGGAAGGCGGCCCAACAGCAGGAACGCAATGAACACAATGAGGACCGCACATGGCCGAGGCCGCGCCCGCGCTTGAAATCCGCAACTTGCATAAACGCTATGGTGAGCTGGAGGTACTTAAAGGTATCTCGCTGACCGCTCGCGACGGCGACGTGATCTCGATCCTGGGTTCCTCCGGTTCCGGCAAGTCCACGTTCCTGCGTTGCATCAACCTGCTGGAAAACCCGCACCAGGGCCAAATCCTGGTCGCCGGCGAAGAGCTCAAGCTCAAGGCCGCGAAAAACGGCGAGCTGATGGCCGCCGACGGCAAGCAGATCAATCGCCTGCGCAGCGAAATCGGTTTTGTGTTTCAAAACTTTAACCTGTGGCCACACATGAGCATCCTCGACAACATCATCGAGGCACCCCGCCGTGTGCTCGGCCAGAGCAAGGCCGAGGCGATCGAAGTCGCCGAAGCCTTGCTGGCCAAGGTCGGCATCAGCGACAAGCGCCACGCCTACCCCGCGCAATTGTCCGGCGGCCAGCAACAACGGGCGGCCATCGCGCGCACCCTGGCGATGCAGCCCAAAGTCATCCTGTTCGATGAGCCTACATCCGCGCTTGACCCGGAAATGGTCCAGGAAGTACTTAATGTGATCCGCGCGCTGGCCGAAGAAGGCCGCACCATGCTGCTGGTCACCCATGAGATGGGCTTCGCCCGCCAGGTGTCCAGTGAAGTGGTGTTCCTTCACCAGGGCCTGGTCGAAGAGCAAGGATCGCCACAGCAGGTATTTGAAAACCCGCTTTCGGCGCGCTGCAAACAATTCATGTCCAGCAACCGCTAACGGAGCAACATGCATGCAGAACTATAAAAAATTCCTTCTGGCCGCGGCCGTCTCGATGGCGTTCAGCGCCACGGCCATGGCAGAAACCTTGAAAATGGGGATCGAAGCGGCCTACCCGCCCTTCAACAATAAAGACGCCAGCGGCAACGTGGTCGGCTTCGACAAGGACATCGGCGACGCCCTGTGCGCCAAGATGAAAGTCGAAAAGTGCGAAGTGTATGTGTCCGACTGGGACGGCATCATCCCGGCCCTGAACGCCAAGAAGTTCGACTTCCTGGTGTCCTCGCTGTCGATCACCGATGAGCGCAAGCAGGCCGTCGACTTCACCGACCCGTACTACTCCAACAAGCTGCAGTTCATCGCCCCTAAAGCCACGACGGACTTCAAGACCGACGCCGCCTACCTGAAGGGCAAGGTCATCGGTGCACAACGCGCGACGTTGGCCGGTACCTACCTGGAAGACAAACTGCCGGAAACCACCGCCAAGCTCTATGACACCCAGGAAAACGCCTACCTCGACCTGACGTCCGGCCGCCTCGACGGGATGCTCGCCGACAAGTACGTGCAGTACGAATGGCTCAAGAGCAAAGACGGTTCCGCCTATGAATTCAAGGGCGACCCGGTGGTAGAAAGCGACAAGATCGGTATCGCCGTACGCAAGGGCGACCCGCTGCGCGAGCGCCTGAACAAAGCCCTGGCCGAGATCAAGGCTGACGGCACCTACAAGAAGATCAACGACAAGTACTTCCCGTTCAGCATCGAATGATCTGAACGGCCTGACCGGCGCGCCCCCTCGGGCGCGCCGGCTTTCAGCAATGCCTGCCGCGATATGAAAACACCATGAATTTCGATCTCTACGGATTCGGCCCGGCGCTCGCCGCTGGCGCGCTGATGACCGTCAAACTGGCGCTCACGGCCCTGTGCCTGGGGCTGGTGCTCGGCCTCGCCGGCGCCTTGGCCAAGACGTCCCCGTACAAGCCGCTGCAATGGCTTGGCGGTGCTTACTCGACCATCGTTCGCGGTATTCCCGAGTTGTTATGGGTACTGCTGATTTATTTCGGCACGGTCAACCTGATGCGTGCCCTGGGGGAGTTCTTTGGTAACCCCGACCTTTCTTTAAGTGCCTTTGCTGCCGGGGTCATTGCCCTGGGCCTGTGCTTTGGTGCCTACGCCACGGAAGTATTCCGTGGCGCGATCCTCGCCATTCCCAAGGGCCACCGCGAAGCCGGTGTGGCATTGGGGCTGTCGAAGTTTCGCATCTTCACTCGCCTGATCATGCCGCAGATGTGGCGCATCGCTTTGCCGGGCCTGGGCAACCTGTTCATGATCCTGATGAAGGACACCGCGCTGGTGTCGGTGATCGGCCTTGAAGAAATCATGCGCCACGCGCAGATCGGCGTGACCGTGACCAAGCAGCCGTTCACCTTCTTCATGGTGGCCGCCTTCATGTACCTGGGCCTCACCGTCCTGGCCATGACCGGCATGCACTTCCTGGAAAAACGCGCCGCCCGCGGCTTTGCAAGGAGCTCCCAATGAGCGGCGACTACAGCTGGCTGGCGCATTTCGACCTGGGCCTGAACTGGGCCGTGATCATCAAGTGGCTGCCAAAATTGGCCCAGGGCGCGACCCTGACCCTGGAGCTGGTGGCCATTGCCGTGATCGCCGGCCTGCTGCTGGCGATCCCCCTGGGGATCGCCCGTTCCTCGCGCCGCTGGTATGTCAGCGCCCTGCCCTACGCCTATATTTTCTTCTTCCGTGGCACGCCACTGCTGGTGCAGCTGTTCCTGGTCTACTACGGCCTGGCCCAGTTCGACGCGGTGCGCAACAGCTTCATGTGGCCGTACCTGCGCGATCCGTTCTGGTGCGCCACGGCGACCATGACCCTGCACACCGCCGCCTATATCGCCGAGATCCTGCGCGGCGCGATCCAGGCCATCCCACCTGGCGAGATCGAAGCCGCGCGCGCCCTGGGCATGTCCAAGCCGAAGACGCTGTTCTACATCATCCTGCCCCGCGCCTCGCGCATCGGCCTGCCGGCCTACAGCAACGAAGTGATCCTGATGCTCAAGGCCAGCGCCCTGGCCAGCACCGTGACCCTGCTGGAACTGACCGGCATGGCACGCACCATCATTGCCCGCACGTATTTGCCGGTGGAAATCTTCTTCGCTGCCGGCCTGTTCTACCTGCTGATGGCCTACATCCTGGTACGGGGCTTCAAGCTGCTCGAACGCTGGCTGCGCGTCGATGCTTGCCAGGGACGTTGAGGCACGCTTTGCGGCGCTGGATGCGTTTCTGATCGAGCATCAGGGGCTGTGGAAACCACGGCCCTTCACGCATCGCCAGCTAGCCTGGGAAACCCGGCATCCCGACCTCGCCCAGTGGCTGCGTCAACGCTCGCTGGCCGATGCCGAAGCCAGTCACAACCACCCCCACGACCTGGCCGCACCTGCGCCTTTTCCACAGCTCGCCGAGCAAGCCCTGCAACTCAGTGCTGTGGATAAGTTGCCGACGCAGCCCCTGCACCCCGCCCGCCAGCGCTTGAACGTCGACGTGCCGGGCCGCAAGTGGGAACAAATCGAAGCCTTCGGCGCGGCGCTGCCGTTTGCGCAAACACCCCGGCACTGGCTGGACTGGTGTGCAGGCAAGGGCCACCTGGGTCGTCGCCTGCTGCAAACAGGCCAAACATTGACCTGCCTGGAATACGACCCGGCACTGATCGCCGCCGGCCAAGCCTTGAGCGAGCATCACGGCTTGCCGGTCACCCATCGCCTGCAAGATGTGATGGCCGACGTGGCTATCGGCCCCGAACACACGCCCGTCGCCCTGCACGCCTGTGGCGACCTGCATGTGCGCCTGCTGCACCTGGCCAGCGCCGCCGGCTGCAAACAGCTGGCGCTGGCGCCGTGTTGCTACAACCGCATCAACGCCGACACCTACCAACCGCTGTCCACCGCAGGCCGTGCATCGCGCCTGCAGCTGTCGATCGATGACCTTGGCCTGCCGCTGAGCGAAACCGTTACCGCAGGCAAACGCGTGCGCTTGCAGCGGGACACGTCCATGGCCCGACGCCTGGGGTTCGATCACTTACAACGCGAGCTACGAGGCCACGACGACTACCTGCCCACACCGTCCCTGCCCGTCAGCTGGCTGGACAAACCCTTCGCGGACTACTGCCGGGAGCTGGCGAGCCGCAAAGGGTTATCCACAGGTGAGCAGGATTGGGTGGCGTTGGAGGCATACGGCTGGCGCCGCCTGGCCGAGGTCAGGAACCTGGAATTGGTACGTGGTCTGTTTCGGCGCCCGCTGGAGGTCTGGCTGGTGCTGGATCGGGCATTGTTTCTGAGTGAAAACGGCTACACGGTCGAAGTAGGCAGCTTCTGCGAACCAACCCTGACGCCGCGCAACTTGATGGTGCTTGGCGAGCGCGATTAAGGGGCGAAATTGTCGCACCCCAACCTGTGGATAACTCTGTTGATGAATTCTTTACAGAGCCCGTAGCTATCTGCGCTACAGGCCGAAAGCCGCGCTGGTCATTTTTTGTTCACAAAATAAAACACACGTAAAACAGGCAGTTGCGGCGTGATGAGAACGGCTCCACAAAATGGCTGTTTCGTGACAACTCAGTCCAACCGATTGTGCATAAGCATCTGCTGTTACGCGTATAAACCGCCGTTCACAGCTGTTTTCTGCGTGCGATCAGCAGCCGGCAAAGCGCATCGATATCGTCACCCGCCAGGCTCAACGCCTGGCTGTCCAAGGGATCCGTGCCAAACGCCAGCGCCTCACTGATCGCTAAATCGTGGTGCACCTCCAATGGCTCCTTCGTGCCGAGGCGCTGCCTGAACGCCTCAACCATATCCAGGCTGAAGGCATTGTCCTCATCGAGTTGATTGATCACAAAGTGAACATGCGGTGGCCGCTCGCGCTCAAGGTGCGGCGCCATCAAGGCATCAAGTTGATCCAGGGTGCCCAAGGAAGCGGCATCGGCCTGGGTAATCACCAACACCACATCGGCGACACTCAAGGCTTGATGAAAATAGACGTTATTGCCGGCAGGAGTATCAATGATCACCGTGTCGCGGGCACTCAGCTCCAGGGCTGCCAGGCGCTGCGCCAGCCATTGCGGCTCATGTTTGAGCCAGCGCTGGAGGTCGTCCTGCTGGCGAATATCGGTATCGCCAAAGGTGATCACGCGACTGCCGACAAAACCCGGCTGCTGGAGGGTTTCCCAACGTGCATTGCGCAGGCTGGCGCGGCCAATCCCGGGCGAGGCGCGGCTGACACCGAAGTGCAATCGCAATGCATCCTGGGGGTCCAGATCCACCGCCACCACTGACTCACCCAGGCGCTGCAAACCGCTGCTCAACGCCGTGGCCAGAGTGCTTCGCCCCACGCCGCCATTGACCGACACCAACGCCACCACGCACGGACGCCGCTCGGCCTTGTCCACCGGCAGGCAATGCTCATTGGCGCTGGGAGTCTGAGCGGGAAACGGGGTGCCATCATCCACGGGGATGCTGCCGAAAAAGTGCAGCCGCGCATTCAGCCCACGGGCGTCGCGACTGACATCTTTGCCAAGCAAGGCAAGAAGACCATCGGTAAAACTCATAGCGCGTTCCTCGTCACGGCGAAGTTTAAAGACGTGAAAAGGTCAGCTGATACGACTGCTTACCGCAGGTCTTTTTCTGGTCGCCCTAGTCCGTGCAGTCTGCTTCAAGCGCTTAAAAGTGTCATTATTTTGATGCCGCGGCTGGCTATTTTTTAGACAAACGGCAAGTCGTCAATTTAATGACCATCAACGCGCTTGTCATAGGGGTTTTCAATCGATTTGCTGCATTAGACGAGGACGGGCCCCATAACCAAATTCCAGTGCGAAGCTAGAGGTAATTCCTTGCTGACTGTGCAAATAGAAGCCATTGCAGTGGGCAAAATAACCAGCCAGGCAAAAAAACTGCAATTGCGCAAAAATAGTCAGAATTCAGGGGTTTACAGAACCCCTCCAATCGCTATAATCGTCGCCCTAACACGCCGGTATAGCTCAGTTGGTAGAGCAACTGACTTGTAATCAGTAGGTCCCGGGTTCGACTCCTGGTGCCGGCACCATTTAAAAACAAGGGCTTGCAGCGATGCAGGCCCTTGTTTTTTCTGCCAGACGTACAAATACGCGTACAATAGGCCTTCCCCCCCCCCCCTTCCAGCATTTTTCTCACCAAATTCATATAAGCTCACTGTCAGAGATCCCAACAAAGTTCGGTCATCCATATCGCCTACATCCGCACATATGCAGTCTGACTGAATTTGGCCGAGGCGCTCGAACTGTTTTTGACGCAAGTCGCTGGCTGATTAATGAAGTCATATGGCCAGCGACTTGGCGATTTAAGCACTACTAATGGCCGTGTGGAGGTGTGAGTCGCTATCGGAGAAACGGTTCATATTGACCAAGGCAACGAACAGAGCAGCCCTGATTGACGCAGTTTTTTATAGGCCGACAACCTGGTCGTCAGCATGAGTCGTCGAGTAACAGCTAAGACAACGTCGTAGTTGAAAGTTTTTTCTGGCTGCTGACTTGGAAACGAATCAAGAGCAAAACATACACCACGCGACAACATACTCGTGGGTATGTACTCAATTGCATCCAGTGGTTAACGTTACGACTCAAAAATCAACTGTGGAAGATTAAGAGCTTATTCTAAGAGCCCTATAAAAACTTGATTGCGCCCGTTTCTTTTTGCATGGTATAGATTCTTGTCAGCCAGAACGAGCCAACTGTCCACGTCAGCAATACTGGGGCTCCAAGGCATAATTCCAGCGCTTAGAGTTGCATTAGATGATGGAAAAGCCTTCTCCACCTCAGCTTCAAATATTTTACCAACCTCAACCATTCTCGCCACTGACTCTTTAGCTGAAATATCCGTGAGAAATATACAAAATTCGTCCCCACCAAATCTGCATATATAGTCCACACCTCTAAGTTTTGACCTGAGAGCATCTGCCAACAAACAAAGCGCTCTATCACCAGCATTATGGCCATACGCATCATTAACAAACTTAAAACGATCAATATCAACCATTATAAGAAAAGCTGACTCCATTAATTTTGGCCGACTCATACGTACAGAAACCAGCTCACACCAATATCGACGATTGAGCAAACCAGTTAAAGAGTCAGTACAACTTAACCGCCTCAGCAGCATCTTACTATTCTTTAATTCAGTGGCCAAATTATAAAATGATAACCCCAGCACAATTGGGTATATACCCACCAAAGGAAGACATAGCAAGACCTCAGAGACCGCACTAATATCAAACTTATAATCCACACCAAAAAATAAAAACACCAACGCAAAACCTAGAAACTTGCAACCCAAGCCTTTAAGTAAAAACCTCGGACCTCCAATAGCCACATTATTCATAGCCACCATTGAAAATATTGCAACTGAAGGAAGTGGCTTTGCGTGCATTACCGCGATCCAAAACCCACAAAATATTGAATCAGCTAGAAAGTTAATCTTCTCCATTTTGAATGGATTACTAGAATTGCGCGATAGCCAAAAAGCGACGTGCCCCCACACCAAACTATTAAGAGCGAGAAAAACACACTCTACCAATGACATTTTTTCGTACGCTGTAACCGCGATAATAAACCCGCATAACATTGTACCTAAAACTCTAGGAAAGTATATTCTTCGCGCAAATAGCAATCCCTCTCTCACATCTTCCAAATCCACAGCAGTACCCCACCCACAATCAATATAGACCTAATTAAACTTTGTTTTTAAAGCCATGAGCCCGCCACATGCCAGAGAGCTCAACACCATAAATTTGACGCCAAATTATTGCTATGGATTTTAAACCAAGGTACTGATAGATACACTGACGAAACCTAACATCTACCTCTCATTCTCGTAAATCCCCCCTTATAATTCACACGCGACTGAACCCTGGGATTCGCATCTAGCTAAGTAAGGGAGACTTTCAACAATAACGCCAATACCAAATCATCCAGAAAAATTCAACACCACAAAAAAATAATTACAGCCATAATTGTGTAGGTAGTTACCGAATTGCATCTAGACGCCGTAAACCTCACCACAGCGGAAGCAAGAAAATTCACCTATTGGACATTAAAAAAAAAGATAAAACGCTAGTAAGTCATTGCAACAACATCATTATTCCTCTGACCCCGACAGAGCGGGACGTGATTTTTACAGTTTCAAGCCAACCTAGGCGGCCAGTGAAAAACGAAATGATAATAGAGTACATTCAAAGAGACCCTAACCAATATAAGGGTCTTTGCATGTGCATAAGCAGACTGCAAGCAAAATTTGAAAAATTTTCACACGGAGAAAAGCTTTTCCGCTCAGTAAGAAACAGAGGTTATTACCTGATACAGCATATTTTTGTAGACACCTGATAGCCCATCAATCAATATTCAATAATATAAATATAAGAAATCTATCAGAAAATTAGGCAGATCCAACTTACCAGGGATGGTTTGACAAACGACTGACAACATTTAAAACCTTTATGCCTCTATACTTTTCTCCTGACAACTTATAAGTTACCTCCCCTTAGTTTCGAAATTTCTCTAGCATAATCCTGACAGCCCCGCAATGCGATCAATCCTCTGTCGCCGGCATCTGTGATGCCGATAATTCGTTGAGCATGCGTTGGGTCAAGTTGGGCTCGACGGGCCGCATGAACCACGCCGACGGTCGAGGGGGTGGCAGACACGTTGCAGCGACTGGCTGAATCCTTGGCGTCGAGAAGGACTGACAGCCGCACATCAGCAGTAGCAAGGTGATCACGCAATAGAGCTTGATTACGTTTGGCATCGTATAGTTCTCGGGAGTGCTCTTGATCGGAGACGGCGAGTTGTTGCTCTATGGCTAGGCGCTTGACCTGTTCGGTCTGCATCTGGCGGAGCGCGGCTTGGGTCAGATTGTTTAGATCGTCAGCCTGAAGCGCGGCCTGGCTTTCGAGCTTTCCCTTGTAACGCCACGCTTGTACTTGCCAAGCCGCGCCGAAGGCAAAAGCCATCGCGATCAACAAAACAGCCGATTTCGGTTGCGTGGTCAGCATTGCTCATCCCTCCAACTGGGTAGATCGACGGAATGCCCCGCCAATTGGTGACTGCAGTCATCAAAGAACTGGATAAGCCCGCCGATCACGAACGAATTACAAACTCGGGGGCCGTCAGAACAGCTGTATCGGACCAGAATGCTCGACGTGAACGTCGGCAAGTCCAAAAGCTCCCAGTCCACCCTTCACCGTGACCGGGGTCCATTCTCATGCGAATTACCATGAGCTATACCGCAACTCAGGCAATCAAGACATACACAATCCTACTCGGCCTGGGCGATGCAGCGAATCTCCATAGTGCCGTCATGACCGCACTCCATCCGCCAAACGGTACTGCTGGATCAGATCGTCAACACGGTGTTCACGCTGCCCATACCCTGCACCAGGCAGGCTCGCCCAGATGTTCCGGCACTTTGCGATAGCGGATTCGACCTGGCCTGCATGCACGTCCGATAGTGCGCGGCATTCGCGGATGTGCTGCAGAGCCAGCAGGTCCTGACTGATCGGACTGAAATCAGGCAGGGCCAGTAGACTTCGGTAGTACGGCCAGTCCCTCAACATTTGCTGGTAACGGCCCGAGGCATTCGAGGTCAGCCCCCTACTGTTGATGACCTTCGACGGACGCCCTTTTGCGAACGGATGATCACTGAAGTCCTTGAAGATCTCGGGTTTCATGTCGACTCCTGTAACAATGACGTCATAGCCATCCAATACAGTGACCGGCGATCTACTGGTCCCCTCAGACCAAGCAAGCATGTCGAGAAAGGCGAGCGCGTTACTGCTGCCCGCCTGAGCAACTGAAAGTTGTGACATTTTCCCAACTCCAAAATTCGCAACGCGGGTAGTTTCAATTAAGTTATGCAAACTGCAATACAGACATTTACCCCTCTTAACTAGACAATCTAAAACCAAAAGAACGTTATTATTTGTCAGCCCCCAAATATAGCGCTTTGATATCATTCCGAGAAAACTTTAGCTTCAGCAATAAGGGCAGCTGTATGAATGCTAACTCCGAAAAAAAAACGAACAAACAAGGTTGGTTGTGGGCGTATCGAAAGGTGAGAAGTTTTGGATTTTCTAGAACTACGGCTTTTTACAGGGCAACCCGCTATACCGTCTTCGGTGATTCTGGAAGAATTGAATCCAGGTCGAGATGGGAAAAGTATCGTCTCAAAAAGAGAACCCGCTCATAAGCCCTATGCGCTTCGCCGCCATGGAAGGCAGTATTTATTTAATATTTAACACCAATCAATGTGACCTATTTAGCAAGACGTCAAAATTACGCCCATCAAACATCACTCCCCCTTAAAAAATTACGCATTACGATATACGATATAAACTCTATCAGCGACTATTAATAAACCTTCCCATCAAGTTGCCAAGAATGTCAGCCCCAAGCTGATTGGGATGAAGATTGTCTGTCGTGTAGATGGATAAGTTATAACTATTGATACAGCACTGGCCACCTATGTCTAAACACGGCACACCCATTTCCCGGCATACATCTATCATGGCCTTGCCAATACTTTGGATGCTCAAGCCATAACTGTTCAATGCCGGCGGCACTGGTTCAGAGCCAAATTGACCGCGGTTGGTCGGCGTGAAGAAAAAAAGCTGTACCGTAGGCTTGATGGTCAGGATCTTATCGATCAAATACCGTACGTTCCCGTGAATGGAGATCGTTTCCTTCGGATCGGCCAGAGTGCCCAGGGGACAGTTGCCGTGGCCGTAGTCATTCGTACCGCCCCAGGTGGTCACCACATCAATTCCGTCCAAATCACCGGTCGCCAAGTTATCCGCCATCGTACGTAACAGCTGGCCGCTGACTCCCAGATTTTTAGTTTGCTGCAGCCCGGTAACCTCACACAACTTCGCCGCGTACAAATTCAGCTGAGTGAACGAGTCCCCTAATGCGCACCATTTCTTCCCCCAGAACGGTGGGAGTATATTGGTCACACGTGTTAGCGATAACGAAGAATGATAGGGCTCATACCTGATAGGCAAGTCGGCGCCCTTGGTAAACATGATCTTCTCCGGTGAAGCACTGTTGGAGGAAATACGTATATAAGCGGCATCTGCAGGCGCGGTCAGGCTGTTCAAGTTCACTATTCCGGCCAAGAAACGCTTGTCGGCGTCATACCATGCACCTGTCACACCTTGCGTACTGAACTGCGGCTGGGGCATGACGTTGATGGTTGATGACTTTGTTGTTGATCGGTAAGTCGCACCGTCATTAGCAACGGGAATAAAACCCGTCGCCCACCAGCCTTCGACGTTGACCTCCAAGCCATTTGTCGAACTAATATTTTTACCGATTATCCGTGCTCTGTAATCAAACAAATTAGAGGGTGTGTCGATAAAAGAGGCATGTCGCTCAGTCACATAATCCAGTTGAGGTGACAACCCGGCGACTATGGCAGAACCCGTTTCAACAAGCGTTTTCGATAACAGGTCTTTACCAATGTACAGCCCCGCCTCGCTGCTATTACCGTTCATCTCCAGCCGGTATGGAACGTACTGACCAGGAAGCGCATCTGCAGCGACTATTGCCGTGATGGGACCTGCCCAGTTAAAGCTTACCCGCAGGTATGCAGCTCCAGCCGGAGCACTCACACTGTTGGCACCTCCAGCGCCAGAAATAAACGCTTTAGCGGCGGTATAAAAGGCATAAGCCATATTCGCTGCTGCAGGGACAGCAGCAAGAGAGAACTTATACGTTGCGCCAGCTGCCACTGGAATGTACTCGCTACGATACCAAGACCCACCCGGCGCCGTATCTCCCCCAGTTGTCGTATTAAAGGATCCACCTGCAACCTGCGTGGCGTTGTTGTAAAGGTTTTTGCCGACTTGGATACTGAGTGACTTAACCGGAGGCTCGATACTTGCCACCCGGGATGTCACACCACTCACGGCCGCTGCGCTTGGGTAGCGCTTGACCTCAATCGCAACCCCGGAACTGTTCTGGTACAGAATCAAATATTCATTGTTATCGGCGGTTGGCACACTGAAGTATTTCCCCGACACCGTACCTGCTAAACCGAGCGCCGTAGTCGCAAAGATTCCTGCAGATAGCTGAGCTTGACTACTCGCAATTTCAGCCCGATCTGCAGCCTCAACCACCACATTTAAAATGTCCTCGGGATCAGTCGTTACGATGTCCTTCAGCAAAGGCGCAACATACCCTCCGTAACCAATCGATACGTCAATCCTTCGTTCTTTTGCATAAAAAAACACCCGTGCGCTCGCATCCGCATGAGTCGGATTGGCAAGTGGGACAGTCGCCTCTGCGTCGCTAAACAACGCCGTAAGGATTGAGGTACCACTGCTGTAGACGTGAACGGTGGCTCCAGGCAGCAATACGCCGTCCTCAGCCCTTGCGGCAAAGAATTGAATAGGTTGCATGATGAGTCTCTGTCAGGTGATGAAGGTGATCGCCGGAGCGAAGTTGAGTTGACTGCGCACACTGCTCCAGGTGTCGTACGCTGCAGCGCAGAGGTAATACGTGGTGTCTGGCGTCAGCCCCGTGATCTGCCCGGTGCGTGATACGCCTTGATAGCCGATCGTTCCTGCAGTTGCCGGATCAAAGTCCTCCTCTGTCGAATACACAAACACATAGCCGGCCGCGTCTGGCTCAACACTGGCTGCGCAACTGACATCCGCTGTGGTGGTTCCAGTGACCGTGACGGTGGTTCCCGTAACGGGCACAGGCGCCGTATTGGTGACCAACAGCGACACCATTGGTGCCTGGCCTGCAGCGTTTCGCTCGATGATTTCTACCCGATAGCTGCGAATGAGCGCACCATCCACCAACGCATCTTCACGTTGGTAGGTGAATGCCGTACTGGTGGTAGCCACCTCTCGCAGGAGAGCATTGCTGCCCGCGTGACGAACACGTACCAAGCGATCCTCGGCACGAGCTCCGGCCACCCAGCTCACGGTGAAGTATGGCG
Source organism: Pseudomonas aylmerensis (assembly GCF_001702265.1). Lineage (GTDB taxonomy): Bacteria > Pseudomonadota > Gammaproteobacteria > Pseudomonadales > Pseudomonadaceae > Aquipseudomonas > Aquipseudomonas aylmerensis. The sequence continues at coordinate 251,019 of NZ_MAUE01000002.1, read as the reverse complement.
CCTCGAAGGCACCGACCAGAGCGAGGTTTTGCGCAGTATCAGGCGCTACCCGGGCGGGTGATAACGTGACGCTGTAGGCCGTGACATCCGCCAGATCCTCAAGCGCTCGGCCGAACACGTTAAATGAGCGGAACTTGACCCAGACAGTCTTGCCGACCTGGTCGGATGTGTAGCTGTATTTCCAGACCGCATCATCCAACCGCACAAACGGTGAACCGATCGAGTGACTGGAGATGGCCGTGCTCAGACGCCCGCGTCTCAGATAGCTCAGCTCATACCCTCCGACTCCGGTGAGCACCGCGTCACGGTAACTCAGCAATTCACCAGCCACCCAACACAGCGTGGCGCCACTATCTGCCTCAGCGGTAGTGGCGGCTGCCAACTCGGTCGCCGCTGCCAACTGAATGGATAAGGTGTTAACCGTATCGGGGTCGCTTCCGGATGCGAGCGCTGCGGTCAACTGCCCCATGCGCGCCCTTCCGTAAATCGTCTCCGCTAACCGATAGCTGTCACCATCAGCGCTGATCCAGATCTCACAGCCGCCCCAGGCTTCACCCATGCCGGCAACACCTCCCCATATTTGCAAAGTGCCGGCGGGCAGCAAGCTTTCGGGTGGGTTGAACATGATGGGCGGAAGGACGGGGCCTGACGCGACGTTTTGATTGCCTTGATAACCGCTCTTGCTCTGTACGGGATAATTGGACGCGCTGCCGACGCCCAGCAACGCATCCTCGGCCACGATCGCCAACTTACCCATTTCGTCCTCCTCAACCGAAATCAACCGGACCAGGCGCTGATGCAGGTTCAAGCCAGGATCAGTGATCGTCACCAGGTCCATGGGCTCTAGGAGCACATGCTGCCAGCCGAGGGAGAATTCATATTCGTTGCGCACGTACAGCTTGCGCTGCACCAACAACTGCGCCGCATGGGCGCCGATGGCGATATTGCAGATCTCGTACGCTTTGATGGTGTCCATTGGTTTGGAGCCAAACTGCTCAATGGCAGCCTGGTCAGGCGCACGGACCACGTCCGTGTTGTACTCGTGATCGCGATCAAGGATCTCCAGCGACACCTCGTTGTAGCTGTCGGCCTGGCTCTTGATCTTGAGTGAGACCGGAGGCCCACCCTCCTCTGAGAGAAAATCGTCATCGGTCAGATCCGCCACTGGCGTGATGTTCGGAAACCACGTCACACCGTTGCCGGTGACAGCCTGGTCGCCGTAGGGGATCACCTTGAGTTGACCGGCAGACCATACCAGCTCGCTGTTGGTCAGCTGCAACCAGCGCGCGATGGCCTCATTCGCTGGCGCCTGCTCGTCGAGCACTGGACTCAAGAGTAAGTTTTCCGCCAAGCAATAGTTGCGGTAGTTCGACATATCCGCGACCCATGCCGGGGTAAAACCGATTCCGTCCAAAGGATCGAGCAAAAGCCCAGGCAGGAAATCGCCCGGGTTGGCATCCGGCAGGCCCGGCACTTGATAACGACCGTCCACCTCAAAAGTATGATTCTGTACGCCTGCGTTATCGTTGAGCAGGTACCTGCTGGAAAACACGTAGGCCGTGTCGGCGTAGGCGATCGCTTCAGCTGGGTGGCGAGTCTGAAGAAAGCCCCACACGGCCTGGTCATGGGTACCATTGGCGTAGTTCAAACCAATCTGCGCCAGTGAGGAAAACACTTCCTTGTCGCGAAAAACTCGGTGTATCGCCCCCAGCGGCCCTCGCCCGACAGCCAAAATGATGGCCGCATAGTAGGTGTAGGTCGTGTCCTTCTGAGTAGCCCCCCCACCGCCTTTACCCCCCGATTTTTTCGTCGTGGTTTTTGCGACCGCTTCAAAGTCGCTGTAGTAAATGAGATTAGGGCTGATGCGATTACGGCCGGCGATCCAGGCGATCGGCTTGCCACTGGCACTGCTCTGGACCTGCAACGCGTTGATACGTGTCGCACTGTTGGAAATGGTACTACTGCTGCCCCCCATCGCTGACTCCATATCGGTTAAGTGTGTAATAACGCACGGTGTGGCTGGAAAGCCGCTCTTCGCGCATATCCGCAAACTCGACGCCGATATCTCGATAGGCGTGAATGATGCGGTGCTCATCGACCACCACCGCGCCGTGGCTGAAGGTACGGCCGAATTTCCAGACCGCGACATCACCACGCTGTGGCGTATCGACCTGCCGGCCATACAACTCCAGCCAGCTCAGATAACGCTCCTCACTGCGATGCAGGTGCCAGTCCTGGGCATACGCCCCGGGATCGATCGAGGGAATCAATCCGGCGGCGTGATACACCTCAATCAGCAACCAAGCGCAATCGATACCAACGCCGAGCAGGTGCTGCCGGTGCTGATAGGGCGTGCACAACCAACGCTCGGCCTGCGCGACCACAGCATCTCGCTGCAGTACTTCGAACGCGCTCATACGGAGGTCTCCGCGACGGGAATGAAGGGCATACCCCGGTACCGCGCTCGGTTGCCAAATTTGTTGGTGCAAGCATCCAGCGTCCGTGGACAACCCGGGTAAATCAAAAATTGATCACCCGCCACTGGCACACCTGGCAGTCCCAGGATCATCGTCACGGCGCCATCTGCCGTGAATCGGCGCACGGTTCTTGTCACACCTGCATTGGCACCGCTCACAAAACGAATCACGCCTTGATCGAACCAGCCCTGAGTGGCCGGCACATTGGAGTTCACACGTAGAGCCGTGCTGCCGTCCTGGACCAGACCCACGGTTTCAAACAGGGCACGGTTCACCCCGCAATCGGCGCTGTATACCGTGCGCAGGCACGAGGGCTGATAGACACCCCGGGGCACCTTGGTATCCAGCAGCTCGATCGGCGACTTCACTGTCACCGTCGCCTGCTCGCGGTCGGCAGGATCCACCTCGGCGACACGCCCGATAAAACGTGTGACCGTGCCCACCACGGGCGACCGCCAGTCCGCCATAAACGCTCGGACAAGGTTCAAGGTGGCCCCGTCAAAACCGCCACCGGCAATGAATGGCAACAAGGGCTCGCCGAATAAGGTGTCGTCCATGCCGGCAGTAAAGGTCACGTTCAACGTGTCGACCTCAATCCCACGCACCGCCCGGACACCGGTGCGCTTGATCAGAGGACCGCTGGCCGAGTAGTTCTGACCCGCATAGAAGATCTGCATACCCGCATCGGTGTAACGCAGCACCTGGCCGCTGGCCAGGGCAATCGTGTACAGATCCGCCATGACGAAACTGCGCGCCGTGGCCAGAAAGGCTTTCAATTCAGATGTGGCATCGATCATGGTTTGATACTCGTAAACGCGATGTTTTTGAGCTCCCAGATCGTGCGATAGGGCTGAGCCCCGTCGAGCGAATCGGCCTCGAAAGCACAGCGGAAGTAGAACGCCCCGCTCCACACCAACGCAGCGTTAATGGGAGGCGCCACCGCAAAGGTGATAAGCCCCAACTCATCCACGCTGTAGGCAGAAATGGAAACGCCTCCGACGGTCACAGCATCCACATTGACGACGCCATACACCGGCTCCACCCAGTGACCGATCTCTCGGGAAAGCTGAAATGTTCGCGTGGTGCCGTCCCCGGTGCCGAAGCGCTGAAGCGTTACCAGGTGATCGCTACGGTCAAAGAACAGGAACTCGCCAAATTGCCCTTTGCGCTGATTAAAGAACTCAATCAGTCTCGACCACTCATCTAAACCTGGGCGCTTGCGCACGGCGTTGTAGCTCAGTTGGAAAGACCACAGCGGCGCGGGGTAGTACGCCGTTGTCCGGCGTCGACCACTGGCAGCTTTCTGCACACCGGTGCTCCACTCAGGCGCCTTTTTTGAAAGCAGGGTTTGCCCGGGCAGACGCGGCAGCACACCTTCAACCGCCGCGCCCATATCGGGGTAATTGGCGATCCAGCGCGCCGGCCAAAAAGGTCCTAACGACATCTCGCCCCCTAAGTTTTGATGGCGCCGTTGCGCCGCATTTTCTGCATTTCCTCGGCCAGCACTCGGGCACCACGCCGAATATCAGCAGGTGACATTCGCCCGCTGTTGTCGTGGTAGTGATAGCTGTTGCCAGCGCCTCCCAACTGCCCTTCCCCATTGGCTGCCTGGCGAATGACATTGGCGTATTGCTTGGGCAGCACCATTTCCTGCTCGTGGAGTTGCGTCATGGGATTGGTACCAGCGGGGATGTCATAGCCGCCCTCGGCCGATGCGACGTTTTTCACCAGGCCAAATACGAATGCGCCGGCAGCCACTGCAGCCGCCGCACCGAGGATCGGACCAATGATTGGAATGGCGGACATGGCTGCGAAAGCACCAGCCATGGCTTGCCAGGCGCTGGCGATGATGTTCTTGATCGTCGCCGCCCCCCAGATCGCCACGGACATAGCTGCACCGCCCGCCTCTGCTGCCGTTCGAACGCCAACTCCGACTACCGTCGCACCGGTTTTAGCCGTCTCTCCGAAGATCCAGGCCATCAATGGCTTCGTGACCATGTTTTCAACGAATGCCGTCCCGATGCTGGTGAAGATCCCTCGCAGTAGGCCCTGGGTACTCATGGTGCCGCTCAAGATCCCGCTCAACCCGCTCGACCAACTGGTACGCAAACTGTCGACCATACCCGTCCAGTTGCTTTGCGACTCGAAGGTTTGCTGCCTGCCGATCAACGCCATGCTGTTGCGGTGGGTTTGCTCCAGCGCCAGGATCTGCTGCTGGACCTGCTGCAGGGCGACCGGGTTACGGTCAGGATCCTGCTCCAGCAGTGCTTTACGCTCGGCCAATGCCTGAGCTTCGATCGCATACCGTTGCTTTTCGAACTCGGCTTGGGCCTGCAGCAGTTGGCCTTGGGTGATCAGGTTGGCCTGCAGATCCAGCTGGGCCATCTGTTCGGCATGGGCAACATCGGTAAGCCGCGCCTGCTGATCAGCGGCCAGCTGTTGCTGTTTCATGTTGGTGATTTGCTGCTGCTTTTCGCGCTCGACAGCAACCACCTCAGCCGCAGCTTTGCGGTATTCCTGACTATCCTGGCCGTAGAGTTGCCGGCTGCGCTCTAATGTCTGCTGAGCGATCTGCAAGCGCGCGTCCATGTTGTTGCGGTACTGCTGTGCCTGGGCCTGCAGATCGGCAAAGGCCTGGCCTTCGTCCTGCCGGCGCAACGCATTCAATGACGCCAGGTAATTGCGCTGAACACTCAAGCGTTCGGCCGCGCTCAAATCCGTGCGCTTGAGAATGCCCTGCCAATATTGCATTTCCTGCTGTTCGGAGAACTGCAGAAACGTGCCCTGCTCGGCCTGCTGCTGGGCGTGAGCGACCTTCTGCGCGTCCAATGCTTCTGCCCACTCACTGACCCGTGATTTGGTATTCGCCGGCGCACTTACCGGGTCATCCTCTTTTTTAGGGGGAGTTGTGGACTCAACCACTTTTTTCCGATGCTCGACAGCTGCAGCGTATGCCTGCTCCAGCTTGGTCAACTTGGCGACTTCAACGCCGTAAGCGGTCGGACTTGTCCTGCCCTGTTGTGGTGCCTTGGTCAGGGCTGTATTGCCGGTCGCGGCCATCTCAGCCACTTTGCGCCGCTGCTCTTCGATGCGAGCGGAACGGGAGCGCATACCCGCGTCCACTTCTTCTAGCTTGTTGGACACCAACTGCATGTTTTCCAGCAGCAGGCGCTCCTCGGCCAGTGTGGCTTCAAGCGGTGCCTTACTGCCTCCAGCACGTGGACCTGCCGTAAAATTCGCCAGCGCTTGTTCATAGCGGGCGACATTGGCAGCGACCTCATCAACGGTCACACCAACACCCGTCATGCTTTTCAGAAGGTTATTGAACCAACTGGCAGTCTCCGACAGCCGCTTGTTCAGGCTGATGAAGACAGGCTCAAGAATGGTACCGATGGTGACCTGCAGCTGGTTGCTTTTGGAGTCGAGCTCGGCCTGGCTGCCGGTCAATCCATCGGCCGCCTTGGCGGCGTTGCCGACCTGGGCCTCGGTCTCTTTCATGATGCCGTTGTATTCGGCGGTGATCTGTTGCGAGTCGGACAACTTGTCACGACTGGTGCCGATGCTTTTGGCGTACTCCTCCCACATTTTTGCGACGTTTTTGGTCACGCCGGCGTTATCAACCAACTGCGAGTTTTGATTTTTCAGGCCTTCAGTTGCCCCTACCACCGCTTCCGACATACTGAGATTGGCTTGCCGGTTAAACGCTGCTGCATCTTTCAGGCGGTTGATCACCGCCACCGCCTGGTCAACGTTGTAGCCACGGCTGAGCAGGTTTTGTAGTGCTTTGGCCGCGTCACCGACGCTGAGCAAGCCGTCAGAGGCGAGCTTGTTGGCCTCATCCATGGCTCGGCCAATACCGACACCGGCGTGATTGGCCACCGCTTCCAGGCCACGATAAGCCGACTCTTGTTGGATCGCCGCGTCCTTGCTATCGCTGACGATTTGACCCAGCTTGAAAGCACCCAGACCAAACACACCCGCAATGCCAGCCGCTACACCACCGATGCCAGAACGCATGATGGTGCTGACGCCGGAGAACGCCTCATTCACCGCCGGACCAAAACGAGCGAGACGGGTTTGACTACCAACCATCTCGGTATTGATTGCCCGCAGTTCACGACTGAAGGTCGTCCGCGCGTCACGCATATTGCGCTCAATACTCTCAACTGCACGGTCGAAACCCTGAGTGCCAGCCGTAAACTGGTAAGCAATGTTCCTATCCATACCAACCTCACCAAATAACACGCAATAAAAAGCCCCGTAAATACGGGGCTTTTTTACACACTTAAAAATTCACCAACCACAGGCATTTCGCAAAGGTTCAATCACCCCCTTAAGTCCAGTGATAGGAAATGTTACAGTCTCAGGCGACTGATTATAGGGGGTTGCCCTCACCAACATAACGTCATGATCCAACAGAGATTTGATCATGGGTATAGCCTTCTTACCCGACCACAGACCTAGGGATTGGTTATTGGTAGATGCCGTAAACGCTCTTGTCTCTGCCTTCTGGTTATCAATGCGGTAAGTTACATCACCGTAGCCACTAATATCCGCTAAAAACTCCCCCGCCAAATTGATCAAAAGTGAAGTTTCACGTTCTTGACATCGAAGCGTCAGCGTTGCAGTGTCAGAACCGCCAGAGCGTTTTTCAATACTTTCATTTGATACAACTTGCAGATACACGGCCTGACTATCGTCAACTTTCGAAACCTCGCTGCTCACAATCCATTTACCTACTCTTTCGGTCTTATCGATAGGCTTATACTTCATATCGTAACAAGCAAGCCTTTTTTTATCATCGCTAAGAGCTACACACTCATCTGCTGAAAACGCAGGTGACGAAATTATCAAAAAACCACATAGAAAAATAAAACGCATTTTGATCCCTCCTTAGTCCTACGGAGGAAATTACCTGCAAGTCGAAACGCCGTCTACTCACCCAGGAACAATGAGCGCGTCCAGTGCACTGCGCAGGTGATCGGGCAAATCATTCCGTAGTTCTGCAGCTATTGCTTCTAGGTTGCAGGCCAGGTCAGGCGCATCTGTAACTTCCTGGGTTGGCTTGTAGCCCATGTATCCAGCAACAAGAATGTGCACGGGTGGGTGACTACGCCAGTAGTCGGTCATATGGCCGACCATGACCATGTCCCAGTCCCGTCGTAACGTGACCGGACTCTGCCCCGTGCACGCGATCAGGTGAGCGTAGAGTTGGCCCCAGTCGAAGGGGCCTGGCCTTCCCCCGATGCCGGCTCCATAACTTCCAGACCCGAAGCGCTCATGACCGCATCCAGTGCGTCACGCATGTTGCGAAGGTCCAGCAGCGCTGCCACCTCAGCACGCTCAATGTCAGGGTAGTTCCGGCGCAATGCCGCATGGGTGGCATCAATCACCGTCGCGATGCTGTCCCGGTCCATGTTGCCGGCCATCACCGCGTTGATCCGCTCCAGTAGTTGCTCCAGATCCCCCAGAGCCAGAGGTGGGATGACGAGCGTTTTCCCTGGGAAAGGAAACGAAACACCGGGAACATTCACGACGGTCATTCGTTGGCACTCCAGTAGCACACCTCGCCGAACTCATCCGCGTAGCCGGTGAATTCAAAGTCCGGGATGGTGTAGTCGTCCTGTTTGGTGGCGATCCCTAGCTTGTTGCTGACGAAATTAGGGACGCGCACATACACGGTCTTGCCCTTGTATTTCAGGACCAACTCGCCCTGGAACACCGGCATATCGCCCATGGGCAGGTTTTTCACCGACAGACTTTTACCCGTCGTAACGGTGTAGCGGTAATCAACGAAAACTGACTTGGCCACGTCTGCAGCGGCAAATGCATATTCCCCCGTGGCGGCATCAAAGGTGTACTGCCCCGCTGTCGGCGCGCTCAGTACTCGTACGTAAGGGATCGCACCGGCGCCCCGTACCCCAAGATCTCCTGAGAGCGTCCCGCCCGCTGGGGGCGACACGCTTATCGTGGCCCCTGCTGGGATCACCGTGGGTACCGTCGCGTGATGGACTAGCACCTGGCCGGTGATCAAGGTCTGCCCAAACACCAGTTGATTCCACTGCAGCAGGCTTATCTGGGCGGACTTGGCCTTGCCCGTCAGCTTGCCCTGGCCCCGCGCCGCGTCAACCGCAAACTGCTCGCTGCCGAACAATTCTTTAGAATCAAACGACAGGTCCACCGATGCTTCTTGCATGATGCCCAGCAGGATGGGAGTCGGCGCGGAAATGGCATTGCCATAAGCGTCCATCAGCGGAGTGGCGTAAAACAACCCGCTGCCGAATGCGATTTGCATAATGTGTTCCTCAGTAAAAGGTAGGTCCGGCCGTCAGGTCGCCGGTGTTGCATAGGTAGGTGAAGCGGTAACGCACCATGCAGTTGCCGGCGGTGTTATCGCCTTCGTCCTCAATCCAGTCGATGTAAAAGCGTTGCACCCGATCCGCTTCCTCAAAGGCGTCCTCCGCCATCAATACGGCATGCACGGCAACCTTGACCACGTCAGCCAACTGATCCCATGCGGCGCCTGTGTCGGTGTCCTCCCGGGCGATGATTTCCACCGTCAGCTCGAACTGATTGCGATCCACTGCAGCGCTTTCGCGCTCACACGTTTCAAGATCAGGGCGCAGCACGATCGCCGGCGTCATATTCCGTCTGATCGCCTCAGTACGACTGCGATACACCCGGTCTGCCGCCAACGTACCGGCGGCCAGAATCAGCGCCTGCGCCTTTGCGACGATGCGTTCTTAAATCGAGGACATTAGGGTTAAACCTTGGTGAGGGAGGCCAGGCTAAAGGCGCCGTCATCGATCATCCGGCGGTCACGAACGCGAAAATTCACGCCGGCGACGGTGATCAGTTTGGGGTTGTCGATTCCGAGGCGCTCGGCCTCGGCGGTGATGACCAGGATCTCGTAGCCGGTCGACTGGCTGTTGGTGCCGCCCATGCTGTGGATTTCGTCCGGCATATCCCGCGCAGCCAGAAACAGCTGACCATCAACCATCCCGCCGACGTCGAAGTCTTCAAGGAAGCCCCTGAGATCTTCGTCAAGCATCAGGGCTTACCTTGACGGGCTTGCGTCCGCCCTCAGCCGCAGCGGAAGGTGCCGGTGGTGGCTCGACCATCAGCACTTCCAACTGGTGGCGAAAGCGCTGGGCCACGTCATCAGGCAACTCGATCACGCCCCCTGCCCCGGTCAGTTTGTCATCTGGCCCGCGAAAGGAGCCGGATAGCACCGTGTAGGATTTATTCGGCATTACGCTCTCCTGCGACCTTGTCCAGTTTCGACAACCGCTGCCCCAACGCCTTGTCCGGCTCGCCGGGAATCACAATCACCTCCCCGGCTTTGAACTGAACGGGCGACACAATGGTGTAGCGACCCTTCTTGTTTTCAACCGGCTCCAAGTTGTGCGCACGCGCGCTGGCCTGGGCCGCATTCAGGATCAGCTCACCCCCATAAAGGGTGATCGTCTGTTCCACGCGGTATTTCGGCATATCAATACCCTCAGTGAGGTGTCAGGCCGGATGGGTTACGCCACCAGTTGGTTGAGAACGGCGTACTGCCAGCGCCCAAAACCCACGTTGCGCCAGGTATCGACGCCGTATTGATGGGCATCGTTGTCGAACTCGTACTCCGAGCCTTCGGCCTTGGCTTTCATGGCCACGTCGGTTTCCTGTTGGCGGATGAACGCTTTCAAACGACCGTCAGTGCGGAAGGTCACGAATTTGTCCTGCCAGGCGTTGAGACGCACGTTGCCCACCACGCGGACAACCACGTTGTCCGGCATGACGATCTCGCTGATGTTGGTACCGCGCGGCACGCTAAGCGCCGTCTGCGCAACGCTCAGCAGGTTGAACGGCACCATCACCAGAAACTCGCGTGCCAGTTCGTTGATGGGTTCGCCCTGGTCATCCTTGAAGCTGGTCAACTGGGTGACCGATCGGGCAACCGCCTGCTGAAACTCCTCAACGCTCGGCCGACTGGGCGTCCCGTGAAGTGTCGCTGGCAGTTCGGAAATGTCGGTGGTGATCTTGTTGGACTGCACGCCGCTCTGGCCTTCTTCGTGGTCGGTATCGAAGAAGTACTGGCCGTCATAGCAGGTCTGGCTTTCACCGTTGAGCAGCAGCACCGACAGCAGTCGCGCCCAATGCGCGTTAGTGCGGTCGGCCAGCTCGCCCAGCCGTATACGCAACTGCCCGGTTTTATCGCGGCGCAGCTCGGTGACCAGCACTTCGAGGGTGGCCTCAAAATGCAGGTTTTCAATTTCGAGATCCGCGCTGATAAAGCCCTTGGCGTGGCGACCACCAATCCATTCACGCAGGGTCGGCACCATACCGATCCACGGATAGGTTTCTTTGGCCTGGTCGGAGTCGAACAGGTTGGACACGGCGTCGATCCAGTTCGACCCCACATTCTGTTCGAGCAGTTCGTAAAACATGCCGATGATGGCACGACTGGAAAGTACTTCAGCACCCATGGCTGATTCTCCTAAGAAAGGATACGGTCAGAGAAAAGTCTTAAAACGGGTTGAGCGAAGCGTCAGGCTGCTACGGGAACGGGCTGGGCGGTAAACTTGACGATGCCAACGCCGGTGCGCACGAAACGGTGAACATGCCCGACCAGGCTGTTTCCAGCGGCGGTGAGCAGAAACGTGCCGCTGTCGCTGGCATACACCGGCTTACCGATGTCGGTGATCGCCAGCGCAGTGACGGGCAGTTCAACTTTGCCAGCTTCGCGAAGACGCACGCGTGCTGCTGCAGCGGCACCGATTCGATTGTCGACACCGCGATCGGCGAAGCCCACGAACAGATCGCCTGCTGCGAGAGGCCGCGCAAGGCCGTTGGCCGCGACAATGCCGACCGCCGAACCTTCGAAAATCTGCACGCCGGCTGCAACCGATAAATCGTTGATGTCCCCGATCTCATAAGCGCGGGGAGTGTCGAGTGTAAGAGGCATAGGATTCTCCAGAGCCATGGGTGGAAAGGGGTTACCTGGTACTTACTTTTTCAGGACCTTGACCAGGCCCCGCTCGGTGGCCTTGCGGTAGCCGTGATAGGCCTCGAAGGTGCCAAACTCGGCTCGCAGCTCCTTGTCGCCGTCCCAGGTAGCCTTGGCGCGTTCCTCCAGCGGCGCCTCGGGATCCTCCTTCACAGCCTCAGGGGCTGCCGGTGGCGTCAGCACGTTGGGCACTGGCGCAGGCGCCTGGGTACGAATATCGGCCAGAGCACCGGCGCGTTTGGTTTTTTCGGCGCCGATTACCTGCGCCGCCGCTTCGGCACCGCTGGTTTTGCCGTCGAACTTGAGCGTGGCGATCAACTCTTCGTGCCCGGGCAGCGCGGCGGCTTCCACCGCCTGGATGCGTTCGCACTCAGCGCGGGCACCGGCAGCGACACCAGCGGCGTGTGCGTCATGTTCCAGGCTGGCGAGCAGCTCGGCATGATTCGCGGCCAGGTATTCGCGGTTGATCACGGGTTTGTTTGCAGTTGGAGCGGGTGCGTTACTGTTGGTGGTAGTAGACATAGGTCTTTCTCCAGAAGAACTGCTGTTGAACTCAGCGATGAGTTGTTCAAGGGTGGATTCACGGTCGGCCATGCCCAATGCCACGGCATCGGAGCCAATACGCATATCGCCCTGGCCGAAGTCGGCCAAAACGGTTTCAACACTGAGGCCACGGTAATTGGCGACGTCTTCGACAAAGATGTCAGTCAGCCGGTCGACATGGGCCTGGGCCACAGCACGTCCTGATTCAGTGCTGAAGTCAGGGCGCTTTTTCGGGCTCTGGCTGCTGACGATCTCAAAACTGCCGTCGTCGTCGCTTTTGCGCACCGTCAGCACCGTGCCGATGGAGCCCACAGCGCCGGTGCGGCTCATGACGATTTCATGGGCTGCTGCAGCTATCCAATAGCCAGCGCTGGCCGCGTTACCGGACACGTAGGCCACCACCCGCTTGGGCGAGGCCCGAATCATCTGGCCGAATTCAGCGATGCCACTGGCAATACCACCGGGGGTATCCATCACCAGAATGATGGTGTCGGTGCGCGGATCGTCGACGGCGGTGGTGAACTCCTTGGCCAGCACATCCAGCGACGTCGCACCGGACAGCGCCGTAAACAAGTTGGCGTAGCGAAACACCGGGCCGGTGACGGGCAGCAATGCCACATTGCCGCGTTGGGTCACCGCGCGGCTGTTCTGCAAGGGTTTGCCCTGCCTGGCCTCCAAGGCTTCCGGGCCTTCATGCTCCCGGCGGGCGATGGCGGTAATGGTCTGCAGCATGTCCGGGGTGATGGCCCAGGGCTCGCGTGATACCAGGTCGAACGCCGTCACCCGGTGCACGGGAGGTGCATCGGTTGGGTTGTCGATCATAATTAGGTCCGTTCAGGAAGATCAGGATTGGCCGCAGGCTCTTCCTCGGGGCGAGCCGTTGGTGAGACGGATAAGCCGTCATCGCGCCGGCGCTTCACTTCAAGCGCACGCTGTTCGTGGTTCTCTTCCCAGTCGCTGCCGTCGTAGAGCATGGATTCCTTGGCGAGCGTGCTGACACCAATATCAACGCGCTTTTCGGCAGCATTGATGTCTTTGAGCGGATCAACGGTGCCAGGACCATCACCCACCCATAGCGACCCGCTGTACGCATAGCGCAACAACGGGTGGTCGAAAAAACCGGGAGCCTCGATGTCTCCCTGCGCCACGGCCTCTTCAAGCCAATGCTCGTACACGGGCTGGCAGAAATGCTGGCCCAGAAAGTCACGGCAACCGCGAACGAATTGCCAAGCCTCCATCACCGCAGCACGCGCGGCGGTGTAACTGGCGGTGAAGTGCTTGATCAGCACCTCATAGGGCAGCTCCAGGGCCATTCCGATCTGCCGAAGCATGGCGAGCACGAACGGATCGAACGCCATGTTCGGGCGACCGGGTGATGCGGTATCGATCGACGCACCGTCATCCAGCTCGGCGACAATGCCGCCACTGAGTGAGCCATCCCAACCGCCCTGATCCCGCCCGGCAGGTTTATCGCCACCCACCGGGGTGTTGCCGGTAACGGCCGATGCCAAAGGGCTCAGATTGCCGCCCTGCCCCGGCTTGATGAACACGGCGAAGAACGCAGACACCACAGCCGCTTCCAGTTCAGCATCGGTGTAACGGTCCAACTGCTTAAGTTTTTCAATCACCGGTGCCAAGTACGGCACACCGCGTGGCTGGCCCACCCGACGACGCCGGTACACATGCAGCAGCACCCGACCGCCGCGCTCGTTGAAGAACGGACGGTCATCCCAGACGCGCTCTTTGACGCCCAACGCCCCAGGGTGGCTGCGCAGAATGTGAGCCTTGATCGGCGCCCCATCAGCGTCACGTTCAATGCCGGCGGTGAGGGCTTCCGTATCGGCCTTGTTGCTAGGGTTACAAACCCGGTCGGCCTCAATCAGTTGGATGCACGCCGAGTAGTGCTGACCCGGTTGTTCTTTGTGCGTGAGCAACGTAAAGACGTCACCGCTGCTCAGCACCGACCGCCATGTCAGATCCTGCAGACCATAAAAATTCTGCTCGCGAGTGATGTCGCAGCTGGTGGTTTCTGCCCAGGACTTGAACAGCGATTCCGTTTTGCGTTGCCACTCCCTGGCCTGGTCTTCGTTCCAGCCCAGAATCGAGCGATTGACCACCGACTTAAGCGCCAGGCCGGTGCCGACCGTCTTCGTCGTCACCGTATTGATCGCACCGCCGCCGATGGGGTTGTTGCGTTCTAGATCTCGGCAGCGTTCGCGAAGCGTGGGGAAATCGGGTAGCAGATCTGCCGCCGCACTGCCTGCTGTCGGGGTCCAGGCGCTCAGCGAACGCTTGGCCTTCGACGCGCCGCTGTAACCGCCCAAGGCAGTCATGGTCAATCGGGCGTGCATGCGCTTGGCGCCGCGTTCGGGGCTGAGCCAGGTGATGGCCTTATCCAGCAGCGTCGGCTCTGGCACTTTCGGCGCGCGGCTCATCGCGGCGTAATCCCACGCAGGACGATCCCCCGAGGGCGACCGCTTTCAAGGCGATCAACTTGCTGCTGCCAGTAGTCGATCGTCTTGGTGATTTCGGCAAGGTCGGCGTATTCCAACTGCCGGGTGCCGATGCGGTAGCTCTGCTTTTGGCTGACCTTCATGCTCGCATCGAGCCAGGCTTGCAGCTGGCCCTGCGCTTGTTCCAGGGTGATAGCCATGAATTAATTCCTGCGTTGGGAGAGCACGCGCATTGCACTACGGCGCCCAGAAACAACTCTCCCGCCAGAGGGCGGGAGATTGAGTGGTTCGACTGGTGTTGTTGGTTCCGGACTAGCCCCGTCCGTTTCGGGATCGGGACCCGTCTCGGCTTGATCGGGCTCGGGTGGGTCAAACAACGCCCCCTGACGGATCTGTGCATCAAGCCCTGCCCAATCTTGCTCCCGCATCAAGTGCGTTTTCAGGGAGCGGGCCGCGTGCAATGCATACGTTTCACAGTCGGTACCTTCGTTCGGCTGGCCGGCCTTTTTCTGCCAGACCTTGCGGTAGTGGTGTCGCCGGCTGGGCGCCTTCACTTCGGCGGTGATTTGGCGGAAATAATCCGGACGCACCGTTTTGTAAAAGTGCATCCGACCAGGGCCATCACCGGTCAACGGCAAACGCCCCTCAATCCACAGATCCTTGGCTCGTGACGTGCCGACGATATAAGGGCGAAGGCCGTACTTCGAGGCCTTTTGCTCTTTGTCCGTATCGACACCCTGCCGAGGGGCGCTAAAGATCTCCCGGCGCTCATCGTCGCGTGTGTTACCACGCTCGCTCGCGCCCTTGATCGCCATCACACCATTGCGCTGATGCTTACGGCAAAACGCATACGCCGCGTCCTGGGTGATGGTGCCGTCCGAGGTATCCAGCGAAGTAGCCAGCACTCTCAGCTTGGCGCCGCAGGCGTGTGAAATCGGCGCAAACAGCAACTTTTCCAGATCAAGCCAGACGCCCTGGTCGGGCAGTACCACCTCGCCGTAAATCTCGCCCCAGTAGATCAGCCAGGATTCCTCGCCTCGGCCCCAGGCCCGCATCACCACCGCCAGGCGATCGTGCTGCACGTCGACTCCGGCGGTGATCACCAGGCCCCCCATGGGCACAAACATCTCCGGGTAGTCCTCTGCCCGCTCAGCCAGTTTATCGGCCTCAGGCAGGTCGGATTTGTACTCGTAGGCACGGCCCTGTTTCTGGTTGACGAACTTGATCAGCAACGACAGGTTGCCAATCGACGCCTGGTGTTCGGCGTTGAGTTTCTCTCGCACTATGTCGGCCAGGCTGGTACCGGGGAGGCACGCGTACAGTTCGTTCAGCTCAATGAATCCAGCACGACCGGCAAAGGGCTTGGTGGGCACCCAGCCGCAATAGGGGTCGCCGGCATCAATCGCATTGAACACCGTGTTGCGGATGTTCTCTTTGCGCTGGTAGTCGTCCCAGCAACTGCCACAGTGCGGGCAGGCGTAATAGGCTGTATCCGGGAGCGCTCGGCCATAGATTTCATGCGGTTGATCAAGTATTTGAGCAAGCTTTACGGCCCCCTTCCCAAGACGCTTTAAATCCTTGACCAGATCGCTATTGTCTCGAAGCCAATCGTCATCACGTTTATCTAATGCCTCGAAATGGGACTGTTCGTCCTGCTCAAACCATTTGATGTGCTCAAAATCCAAGACATGAGCGCTGCCACAGTCATGGCAAACAATCGGCAACACCCGGCAATCGGTCTGGGCCAGGCGCGCTTCGGTCTTGCTTGCACCCTTAATCGCCGGCGTACCGCCCACCAGCATTTTAGAGCCGGGGTAGCGCTTGCCGCGCTCCTCCAGCAGGGCGATCGCATCACCCTGCCCCTTTACGTCATCGCTGGTATCGTCCGGTTCTTCCACCACCGATAAGCCCACCGACGACGTGGACTTAACGTTGCCGGGTGAGTTCGACGCTACCAGTTTGAGGAACCCGCCCGGGAAGGTCTTATGGTCCCAACGGTTCCCCGAGGTGCGGCTCACATCGACCGGCATCAATTTGGCCACCTCAGTGTTCGCCGTCACGCCGAACTTGAGCTTTTCATCGTGGAAGTTTTTGCCGTCTTTTTCCTTGGCAAACAGGATCATGATCGGGCGCGGCAGGTGATGGATGAACTTGAACAGGTAGCCGATCAAGAACCACGTCCAGCCGATCTGCGCCGCCTTCATCAGGTCGACCTCACTCACCCGGGGATCATCCAGGGCAGCGGCAACGCCGAGGAAGTAAGGCGTGTAGTGGAAATCGTACAGGCCGTGCAGCACGCCGCTTTCAGCGGGCAGGTAAAACTCGGTGCTCAGGTAGTGCGCGGTCGGGATGTCACGCGGCGGGTTGAATTCCCCCGCCGCTGCCAACAAGCTTCGCGCCAAGTTTTCGCGCGTAACCTGCAATTCGCTCGGTTGTAGGTCCAGCAATTTTGGCCACCACTGATCGATCAACCGTGACTTTTTGCACGCTCTCGATTTCCTGAATGATGCGTTCAAGGCCGCCCAGGTATTCCCGGTTTGCGAAACTGGCCCAGTCGATAAGCACCCGATCAGCCTCGCCAGCCGGAATCAATGAACGCAGTTTTTCGTGATACAGCAGGCGACCGTTAGCGGCCTTGACTCGGCCTTCATCGATCCGCACAGCGTTAAGTTCTTCCAACTGGCTGCCTCCGCGCCCAGCGGCTTTTGCGCGCAAGTCGCGGATGTAAGCAATCCGGATTTCATCTAGGCAGGCTGTCTGCCAATCGCTTATGCCGATTCCCTTCAGCACGTCGCGGGCGTTTCGCTCGCTCATGTCCAGGTGATCAGCAATTTCACGCTGTGTAGGCATGCTCATCTCCAAGGTCGGGACTAGGAAGCGGAACCCCCTACGTCGGGTTGAATCTGCAAAAAAGTCGGGGTTCGAATTACCCCGATTGCCCCGCTGACTGGAAGGACCCATTGATTTTGGGTCGCAGGTCGACCTGTTAAGCAAAACCTACGACAAATCATTGAAAATAAATGGTTTTTAGAAAAAATTCACGATCCGGACAAGAGGTCAGCCTCGCTCCATCTCCCGTACAAGGGCACGTCGGAACAGCGGCTCGAACTCGGCCTCGACGACGCGATTGGCTAACCCGTAGAAGTCAAAGCGCCGCCGATACGTCGGACGCTTGACGAAGATCAGAATGGGCCGTGCCCCGTTGCCGATCCGCTGCCAGATACCCAAAGGGCCAGTGCCGTTGCCAGGTCGACCCACGAAATAGTCCGGTGCGTTGCGGTTGCGGCGTCGGCTACGCTGAGTGCGGTTGGCCATGAAGCCCGACACCCGCTCAGCTGCTCCGAGTGTGGACAGGATCTGTACGATCTGGCCGCGACTGATGTTGCCATTGCCATCCATCATAGCGCGCCGACCAGGGACGGCGTACATGTCCGCTGGCATCAAGCCGTAGTGGATCAGCGCTTTCTCAAATCGCTTGTGTGGTCGGTTGCCACCGTCAATGTGGACCGGCAGGTACTTGGACGCGGGCACGCCTGAGCTGGCTTCGTCCTTGATCCACACACGGGCAAACAGGCGGCTGGCCGTGGCACTGCGCTTGAAGACCGAGTTGAGCGTCCACCGTGTGGGCCTATCGAACACTCGCTCAAGCTCGACCTTTTCAGCTACCTGGACGCGTTCGGCGGTGAAGGTCAGCGCTTTGGCAGCTGCTATTGGCACCTTCGACTTGCTGAGCCCACGCATCTCCCTGACGATCTTGTCGATGTTGTCACGCATCTCAAGTCGCAACATGGTCATTGCCTCTAGATGTTTATGGTCCAGCGTCACCGTTGGCTTGTGCTTCACGCAGACCAAGGCGCTTGGCCGCCCAGCGCTCGTACAGCCCGATCGCTACGTCTGCACCTGCCATGGCGGTCAAGCATCCCAGTGCCCCGGAGGTCCAGATCGACATGCCTGCCGCATACAGCAGCATGATGGCCGACACTCCGCACACCACGCAGGCGCCGGACCGGAGGGCCAATCGGCGGATCAACGCCCAGCCACGCGCACCCTCCTTGTCCGCTCGCCACATCTCGCCCGACACACCGCCCACCAGGGCCAGGACGATCACTAACCAGATCGGCATTTCTGCCAGCGCTTGCTGTTCGTTCGTCATTGCCTTGGCCCCTTAAACGAAAAAGCCCTGCACTGGGCAGGGCTTGAATGGGAAGTTAGTCAGATTAGGTTTGAGGGACTGGGACCTCATCAACGCTAACGCAGTGCTCAATATCCGTGATTTTCTGGAGAGCTTGCTCAGCAGTTGAATACGCGCCAAACATTCGCCCTTGATAAAAAACAACCCATGCAAATTGGATGTCCGCTTCACCAGAATGCCCAACCACCAACGTCTTGAATCTTTCAGCCAAGTCGTCGACATGCATCTGTGCCATGCCACGCAAAACCATGACGCTCTCCCCTTTTTTAGTCAGAGGCCCGTTTTTTTTCGGCCTTCGACAATGTGAGCGCAAAAAAACCGACTCAATGGTCGGGTGAAGACCACTCCTCAGTCCAGCCCCCAAATGAGAGGGATGGAGGGCGGACTGAGGAATGGCGGCGCAAGCATATCAGAGCTTGCTGAAAATTCATCATCGCGTCGACGCGCCAACAAAAAGCCCTGCACTAGGCAGGGCTCAAAGACGTTGTTGTCTAGTGGATGGGAAGCTCACTGCTGCGCAAACTCAGCCTTTTACTTCTGTCGAGATAGTTATATCCCGCATTGGTGACGCGCTGGATACGTATATCCGGAGTTTCCCCTTCAACATTGATACAACCCAAATCTACAAGCAGCTCGATATGGCCATCCACGACTACACCGGACCAATCAACACACTCGGTGCGGGAGAATTTGCTGCGTATATCCTTGGCCGATAAATCGAGCTTCCAGTCATCGGAGTCCTTGATGCAGACCTCTAGAATTTTCACCAACAGCCTCTGATCTCGTTCCATTTCTCAGCTCCAAAGGAAAATTGTCTGTACGAAGTAGTACGTCTGAGGAGAAATGAAAAAACCCGGCACAAAGGCCGGGTTTTTGGTGAGATCGCTGTTTGCGTACCTCTTTGAACATGACTGATTTATACCCCTTCAGTCCGGTGGCAGCAAGAGCTCAGCGCTGCCACCCTGCAATCAACGGTAATCAACGGCAATACGCCTGCAATCAACGGACATATAACGTCACTGGCTATAGCGCCGCAGGCATTGACCCTCCTGTCCCACTGATTTCAAGAGAGGCGCGACGACTCAAACACCGATAAATCAAAGCGGCGCCCCTCCGTCCTACCATTTATTACTTTTTCCATGTAAAGGGAGAATTAATAAACGCTGCGCGTACGCGCGCGCGTATGTGGGTGTGTGCGTCACATGCGGGAAAGATGCAAAAACGGTGGGACGGTGGGCCATCATCAATTAACACGCGGCGCGCAGTTGACCCACCCGCCAAAACACTAGCAGGCCGTACAGGGACGCGCCGCGCCATCAAGCTACGCGCTCCAGCAGCATGCCTGCGATCTCCAGATGTGCCGAGTGTAAGCGCGCATAGAACTGCGTTCGACCACACCCGCAGTGCGCCCATTTCTGGCGTTCTACGCTTTCACGGTTCAGGTAATGCTCCTGCACCACTTGGGCCAGATGCCAGGACAGACGCTTGTTTACGATCACCTCAATGTCTGCACTCCATGGCAGCAGCATCTTCGAACCGCCGCGCGTGCCTCGAATCAATTCCCCCCGGCAATCGATCAATTGACCCAACATACTGCTGGCAGATCCGTTAGGGCCGCCGCCACCGTGCATATCGAGCGCCCACAATTTCAACATCTCATCCATTTCCGGGATCAAAATGCGGTCTCCTGCCTGGGCACCGCCGACCTTCGCTTCCACTCCGGCGGTTTCACATACTCATAGCTGCGCACACCACGCACACAGTTACCCTTGCGCCGGCGGGGCCAATTCATCCGATGCATAATCTTGCCGATGCGCATTTGCTCGGGTCGACCCCAGTGGCTTGGATCGATGTTAAGCGCGTGCTCAAGCAAGTGCGCGCCTGTCACCGTATCGCCAATATGCTTGTCGGCTAGGTAGCCGACCACCAGGTCTTCCCACATATCGGCCTGATAACGCTGATCCTGCTCAGCGGCAAAAACATCAGCTTCATCGCGCTCCACCCACCATATGTCACCCGCGCGAAAACAGGCTAACGCTTCGGCCCAGAGTTGATCACGGTCGGCTCGCAAGCCCTCAAGATCAACTTTGGTACACATCACCGGCCAGTAACGGCGGTTGCCCGTATCGTCCTTCAGGTACTCATCCTGGTTGGTCGTACCGATAAAAACGCTCTGCCGGGGCACATCCAGCATCCGCCGGCCATAGCTCTCGCGGTAGGTATCGATGGGCGATGAGACGAATTGCTTGGCCTTGGTCGACTCTGCCTTGTTCAATGAGTCCAGCTCGGCCATCTCCACAATCCACTTGCCCCGGATCGCCTGATAGGCGTCTTTGCTGCTCAGATCAAATGACGTATCCATGAACCACTCGCCGCCCAATACCCGCGCAGCCGTGGATTTCCCCTCGCCCTGCAAGCCTTCCAAAATCAACATTGAGTCAGCCTTACAGCCAGGTCGACACACGCGGGCCACCGCAGAAATCATCCAGCGCTTGCCCACCTTGCGGGTGTACGAACTATCCTTAACGCCCAGCCGATCCTGCAACCAACGCTCAAGGCGTGGCAGGCCATCCCACTCAAGGCTTTCTAGATACTCGCGCACCGGGTGGTAAGCGTTGTCATTCGCCACCGCACTTACTGCCTCAACCACGTGGGCAGTCTTCACCCGCAGCCCGTACACATCAGCAAGCCACAGCGCCACCCTAATATCGTCCAGATCACTCCAGTCGCCCTTGCCACCACCATATGGAGGCGTACGTAACTTGCGGGTCTTTGAACTGAACGAATCCCAGGCGATTACCCCGGCCCAGCGTTTATCATTACCCAGAATCAATGCCACATTGAATGGATGTACGATCAACCCGCCTTTTTCGGAATACTGCAGCTTCTCGCGCCACCCCTCATCAGCAGACGGACGCACCACCGCTAGTGCCTGACGGCGCACCGTATCCAGGCCCTCAGCGCAGTGAAGATCGTTGAAATCGGTCCAGCCGTCTTCCCGGTTGTTGTCGAATACCGGCATAACCACCTGGCCACCAACCACAACCGCCGCATTGCTAGCCTTGATTACCCCCGCGTTATACGGGTGCCCATTCACTACAGTCTTCCAATCATCATCTGCGCAAAACACCAGCTGCCGGCCGGGATACTTTGTGCGCATGGCTTGTGCCACCGCCAACAGGTTGCCAGCATCAAAGCAAATACATACCGTCAACGAGGTCGCCATGTGCAGGCTGGCGCCGGTCGCGTATCCCTCTGCAATCAGAATCACATCGCCCGGCTCAGGCTCCGGGCCGATCAGGTGAAATGCGCCTTCCTTCGCCAAACCATACGGCCAATAGGTTTTGTTCCTGCCCGTAGCTGCTTGCTTTTCGGGATACAGCACCTGCAGGCCGACGATATCGCCTTTCACATTGCGCATCGGCACAAAAGCCGTACCGCTTTTCGCCTTGTAACGCAGACCGATCCCGACTACCCGCTTGGCATCCAAATAACGCGATCCGCCCTTTTCAGATAGGTGCTTCCACATACCAGCAGCGCGCCGGGCGGCAGTGCGATGCTTTCGATCCTCGGCCAAGGAGGCCTTACGCTGACCCTCCTCGGCCCTGGCGCGCATCACCGCTCGATCTTCAGCGCTCAGCCGCCCGCCCTTAGGCTTGATCTTCTGCCAACTGCCTTTTTCACCCTGACGCCAGTCGCCAAACGCGCCGCAATACAGTGTTTTGCCGTCACCAGTCAGATGGTCATAGATCACATACCAGCCCGTTTTCTCCGGGGCCTTATCACCGTCGCACTCGCAACGCGTTCGCTTACCAATCACCAGTGGCGTTTCTGGTTTAAGTCCGTAGCCCTGCAACTGGGCCAACACATCATCAAGTAGTTCGTGATTAGTCATGCCGTACCCCACGCCGGTCTGCCAGGTCCTGGCAGTCAGTGCAGCGCGTACAGCCGCGATCAAGCATTGCCAACCGCCGAGCCTCTAGGATGACATCCCCGCAGTCCACGCACTCGAGCGTACATTGGCCTGGATTGGCAGTAGGTCGCGCGGCCATGGCCACTGCGAAATTAAGAGCAATGACGTTATCAGCCACATCTGCGTTGTCAGACATAATGCAGATCCTCCGCATGCATCTTGCGGAGCACTGCGCGCAACTTGAACACCGCCTGCACCATTCGCTCGGCCAGCAGTTCAAACTCAGCCAGTTCGTCTTCATCCAATTTGTCATCAGACAACGACGTCGATACATGCGTGGCTAACTCCCCCTCACGAGAAAGCAACTCGCCAATGCCTGCCATCAGCGACTGCGCCGTGTCGGTGTCGCTCAACTCGGAAACGTCGATTCCCACCCAACCGATTGGATGCAGCAACGCGTCTACGATGCGCGGATCGCGCGTGGCATCCAGCACCAACTCAAGATCGCCAATGTTAGGCGTGTGGCTGGTGTTGGTCAGGCTCAGCTTGTGATTGAGGGTAGTGGCGTTGCCGCCGTCGATAGCGGCAATGGCAGTGGCGCCGCCCGGATAATCACGTGCGGCGTGGAGCAAAGCTTGCGGTAGAGTCAACAGCGAACGCCGTGCGCGCTCAATGGAATTGAACTGTTTACGGTTCATGGCAAAACTCCAAAAACTCTGCCAGTGACCGCCGCATGCCTGTTTGGTACAGTTACGCCGTGGTCACTTACAGGTGGTCGCATGCAGCCGGTTGCTCTGTGGTAGAAAACCCGGCTGCACCCCAATGGCAAGGCACACGCTCCGCATGTGCCCTGTCGTTACAGCCTGCAGATCGTGGTGGGTTAGCAGGCAACCCAAGGCATCCGTGCCCTAGGGGGGGGTGGTAGAACGGCGCGTGGTATTGGTTTGCTCCGCGCCGCTCTGCCCTTTACTTCATTCAAGCGGCTTGCTGGGTTGACGCTTTAACTGTCGCCCGGAGCTTTCCATCTGTAAGCACTTGAACCTGGTATTGGCGTGACTGCGGCGGCTCAGTACCCCATTGCGATACTGCAGCGGGAGAGACTTTCAGAGCCGCAGCCACTTTAGATTTCCCTCCGAAGAAGGCGATTACTTCTG
Organism: Pseudomonas aylmerensis; assembly: GCF_001702265.1. GTDB lineage: Bacteria > Pseudomonadota > Gammaproteobacteria > Pseudomonadales > Pseudomonadaceae > Aquipseudomonas > Aquipseudomonas aylmerensis. The sequence continues at coordinate 227,292 of NZ_MAUE01000002.1, read as the reverse complement.
TCGTGAGCATGGTGCTCTCCTGTTTGCCTGCCCAATACAGTAAGCACACTTAACTTATTTGGCAAGCAAGTGAAGGACTCCAAACAAAGTAAGCCTTAAGCTAGCTTAATGAATACTCCAGCGGAAAGAATCGCATACGCCATTTCCAAGTGCGGAAAGAAAGCCAGCGTCTTGGCCATAGAGTCCAACCTGAGTGCTGCCAGAATTAGCCAGTTAGCCCAGGGAGACGGGAGCCTCAAGGCTGAAAATCTTTTCTTATTCGCACGCGCTACCGGGTTCTCAGCACAGTGGCTTGCCGAAGGCATTGGGGACAAATATGACGCCGGTGCCCTCGAGGAGGGCCATGTGCTGATTCCCCAATTCACCGCCAAGGCGGGTGCAGGCCCGGGTCACACAAACCACCACATAGAAGACCTCGGCGGCCTAATGTTTAGGAGAGACTGGCTTAGCCGAATGGGCTTGAAGGAAAAGAACCTCAAGGTCATCTACAGCACAGGAATGAGCATGTTCCCGACCATTGCTGATGATGATGTGCTGCTGATTGACGAAGGCCAGCGGGAGCCATTGAACGGTAGAATCTATGCAATTCAGCGCCCAGACGGAGACATCAGCATCAAGCGCTTAGTCCACACGCTCACCAACGGCTGGATAATTCGAAGCGACAACGAGGACAAACGCGCTTATCCGGATGAGAGCGCTACCGATACAAGCATTGGTCATCTACTCATCATCGGACGGGCCGTATGGCACGCCGGCCCCCTATAATTCTAGCCCTCTTAACAAAATACATAAGCAAGCTTGACTTGAAAAGTTAAGAGAACTTTAATTGCCTCACTCTCCTACCACAGAGCGAGGCAATTCCCATGCAAACCGCAACCTTGCACGTCCTACCAACGTGCCCAGAAAGCCGCGTTTTCGAGGTGCGCCGCCTAGCCATAATCCACGGCTGCGCCTTCGCCCCCACTAAACGCAAATCAACCACCAGCCCAACTCCAACTCCCTCCAATCCAGACGATGGAGGGCGCGCAGCATGAGTAAACTATCTCTCAATGCCAGCGCCTACATCCGACTACAGGCCCAGGTAAACCTTAGCGGCACGTTCAATCACACCCTGCATTCGTGTGATGGCTGCCAATCCGTAGCGGCTCGGGTCGAGATCGATCAGTGCAATGCCGGCATCACGGTCTTGGTGCAGATTTGCGGGACGCTCAACTCTGTCACCCTTGATAAGCACCGCAAAAACAACGCCACGCGCATTGCGAGCTTTATTGAAGGTATCGCCAATGGCCGCAGCACTACCGGTGTGCCTGACGTAGATGAGCATGAAGCTGTCAGCGATATAGAGGCCACCCTACGTCTGGCTATCCGACGTGGGCGCGGCATCTACCACCTTATCGCCGATGAACTAGAGCCGTCACTTCAGATCCAGCGCAACCCACGTGGCGGTTATATCGCCACGCTCGAACTCGACGACGCCGGCTACTTGTTCACCCTGCCCGCCGACAACCAGCGCGCCCACACAATCCTGGCTGAATACCTCAACCAATTCCTGCAGGGCTACCGCAATAGCCTCGCAGCCGCCGCATGAGGTGCCGCCATGAGCCTATCCCTCAAACGCGTAGCCGAACGCCTGGGCCTGGGGCACCGCGAGTTGATGAAACGCATGCGCGACAAAGGCCTGCTGGATCAACGCAACCTTCCAACCAACCCTGCCCTGACCAAAGACTTTTTGGTCACCCGTGAAAGTCGCTGGTTTCACGAGAAGCATGGCATGCAATACAAGCGCACTACGCGCGTGACCGATATTGGCATTTCCTGGCTGGCCAGGCAGATCGGTATTGAGCGCCCAGCCCCACCCACCGTACCTGACCCGCGAGAAGTCGCGTAATGAGACAGCCCGAAGCATGGCCGCGCCAGTACGCCCGCCAGATCACGGCGATGCGAACCCGCGAGGAACGCGTCGCCGCGCTGGCAGAAGTACCGGAGCACCTACGCGCTCTGGTACGTACCCACGTTGAGATCGCCTGGAACCACCCCCGAGGGAACACACATGGACCGCAAACTGATTGACACCCTACTGATCGAACTACTGAACCTGCCTGAAGAACGTCGTACGGCTGAGAAAATTCTTGCCAATCTCACCCTGGCCGCAACTGCCGCCGACGTTTCCCTCACCATCACCGGCGCACCGCTGCAAATCGAGCACCTACAACTGGCGGCCGCTCTCGACCAACTCGTGATTGATCTCGGCCCCAACTACCGTGCTCGCGCCATGCTGCGCCTTGGCAATGGCATTGAAGGCGTTGAACTGGGTGCCGTTCTCGAACCGCTAGACAGTACTTCACCACTACCGCGTTTCGTGGCGTTTGCCAGCACGGCACGTACAGCACTGGCAGCCATCAACCGAGACATTCGAGCGAGCCACCAACCCCACACTAAAGAACCGACACAACGTAAATCTGGAAAGCTGACGCTCGGCACGCTCAAGGCGCAAGTAGATAAGGCAAATGCAGCATGACGGCCTCCGTACAGCGCGAACTGCGCCTGCCGATAGCGCCGAGAAGTCAGACCGTTGACCTGTTGTACCGAACGCTCGGGGATCTGCTCGTACCCGTCGAACAGGTACGTGAACGCTACTTCAGCAATCTCAACCAGGACAACTTCACTCGTGCACTGACAAGCGGCCGTGTAGCGCTACCCATCACGACTCTGGATACCAGCGCCAAGCGCCCCCGCTTTATCGACATCCGCCATCTGGCCATCTTCATTGATACACAGGCAGATGCTGCGGACGAGGAGCTGACAAACACTCAACCCCAGCCAGAAGAGCGATGACTTTTTGACCGACACACGTCGATAACAGTCGCACCACCGCAACCGCTGCGCCACCAGCCAAGCGGTATACAACCCAAGGAGCAAACCAAATGACAGCATTTGAAATTTTCGCATTGATCAGCTTCGTAATTGCACTCGCCATTCTGTATTGGGTCGGGTATCGAGGCGGCTTAAAGGATGGCTGGAGCGAAGGCTACGACGACGGCCACGGTAAGGGCTATATCGAGGGCATTGAAGAGGGCGAGTCGTCGGGCGCCACTGCTCTCGAAAACGCCACACGGCGATGTGAGCGCCTAGAACTGATTTTGATGAGGGAACCCCAGGACCGTCAGATCCTTCTGGCCATCGCGGGAAAACTCAAACTCGCCGCCGACTTCTTTCAAGCGATCAAATCGGAAGGCCACGCAACTCAAGCACTCATTCTGCGCGGCCACGCTTTGAGCATGGCCGCCGAGTTGGATTCCTTCTATCAGGAGGATGCAGCATGAGTCGCCCTATCCCAATGATGCGTCTGACGCCCCAGGCCGCTGGAACACTGCAACAGCAGTACAACAAGGCTATGAAGGAACTGAGCGTAATGACTCGACATAACAAAGAGTTTGACCGGCAGCTGAAAGCGCTGATCGGTTACGACGCCCTGCGCAAATTGCATAAGGCAACTGACAACGCCCTGCTGCTGGCCGATCTCGTGAAGGAGGCCGCATGAACTGGATCCTCACCCACACCGGCAAACGTTTTGACCTGTTCGAACCTGACGCCGACATGATCGACCCACGGGATATTTCCCACTCACTGGCACACCTCTGCCGCTTCAACGGGCATACCCGCGAGTTCTACAGCGTGGCGCAACACTGCTGCATCGTCGCCGAGCTGGTGCCGGAAGAACACAAGCTCGTAGCCTTACTCCACGACGCGCCAGAGGCGTACCTGGGCGACATGACCAAGCCACTTAAGCAGTGGCTACACGCATACCAGGACTTTGAAGACTGGGTATGGCAACGCGTGTGCCAACGCTTCGACATTGCTGCACAACTTCCTGCATGCGTTCACCAGGCCGACTTGATTGCGCTGGCCACCGAACGCCGCGACCTCATGCCAACCGATCCGGCTATCTGGGATTGTTTGGTCGGCATACAACCTATGGCCGAAATCATCCGTCCATGGCCTGCCGCAGAAGCCAGACTCACCTACTACCAGCGCCTGATGGACCAACTCGCTGTCGAACATCGGAGGAAAGCGGCATGAAGAACCAACTGGAAAACACCAGCGCCCTGCCCGCTTTGCTCCGCAGCACCAGTGGTGTCGACACGTCAGAAACAAACAGTCTCTGCTGCGCAGCAGCAGGCATTATTGCTCCTTCCAGCGCCACTGCCGAGGCACGTATACCCCACGAAAAGCTGCGCGGGGCAGCGGTCAGTGATGCAACGCTTACCGCTTCGGGACGCCCGCCTGCGCAGCCTGTCGCGGGGTATACGCACGTTTCGGGGAATGTGAGTTGCTATGCCGTGCGGGAGGCTTCCCATGCTTAAGCGCACCCTCACCCACTTCCATCTTTGCTGCGGTCTCGGCAGCGGCGCTGCTGGTTTCAGCGACTCCAAACCGGTCCTGGGACCTGTGCAAGCTGAATGGCGCTGCCTGGGTGGCGTCGACGTCGACCCCGCCGGGTTGCGCGATTTCCAGATGATGACCGGTGTATCTGGCACGCTGATGGACCTGTTCACCCGCGAACAATACACCGCGTTCCACGGCCAACAGCCGCCCGCCGGTTGGAAGGAAGCCACCGCCGAGGATCTGCGCCGCGCTGCCAGCAACGAAGATCCGGATGCAGTGTTCATCAGCAGTCCCTGCAAGGGTGCCTCGGGCCTTTTGTCCGAGACCATGAGCCAGACGCCCAAGTACCGGGCGCTCAATGAGCTCACGTTGCGTTGCGTATGGCTGATGTGCGAAGCCTGGAAGTACAACCCGGTGTCGCTGATCGTGTTCGAAAACGTACCGCGCCTGGCTACCCGTGGCCGGTACTTGCTGGACCAGATCACCAAGCTGCTAAGACACTACGGATACGCGGTGGCTGAAACCACCCACGACTGTGGCGAAATTGGTGGATTGGCCCAGAGCCGAAAACGCTTCTTGCTGGTGGCCAGGCACGTAGAGAAGGTCCCGGCGTTCCTGTACGAACCAGAGAAACGCAGCCTGCGTGCCGTCGGTGACGTGCTGAGCCGCATGCCGCTGGCAGGCGATATAGATCAGGCAGGGCCGATGCACCGCGTGCCGGCGTTGCAGTGGAAAACATGGATACGCCTAGCCCTGGTCGAGGCCGGGAAGGATTGGCGCAGCCTGAGCCGGTTTGCGATCGAGGACGGGCACCTGCGCGACTTTGTGATCGTGCCTGACTACCAATACGGCGTACTCGGGGTTGTCGATTGGGACGATACAGCCGGGGTGGTTGCAGGTGCGAGCCGCCCAATGAACGACAAGTTTTCCGTGGCAGATCCGCGACCCACCAACAAATTCGAGTACACCCAATTCGGCGTACTGCCCTATGACCGCCACTGCGGTGTCGTAACCGGTCAACGCAGCCCGGGGCAAGGGACGTTCAGCGTTGCTGATCCGCGCATGACCGACGAGCGCCACAATAATATGTTCCGCGTGGTACGCAATGATCAAACCGCCGGCACTGTGACTGCAGGACAAGGGCCGAGCTCTGGCGGGCAGGCCGTGGCCGACCCTCGGCAACCGTCCAAGGGTTTCGGCAAGTACCTGGTCACCGACTACAGCAAGCCGGCCGGCACCGTCATCGCCGGCAGCACCACCGGGCAAGGCGCTTTCGCCGTGGCAGATCCCGCCTATAAAACATGGCACCCGAATGCCAGCACGCAAAAGTTGCGGATCACGCCCTGGTGCGAGAGCGCCAAGACCGTGACTGGCTCGCAACAGGTTGCCAGCGGCGCGTTATCGATCGCAGATCCTCGCCCAGGAATGTCGCGCAGCAAGGGCGATGCGTACCTGACTGGCGGGCATTACGGCGTGGTCGAATACAGCGCACCGGCCGGCGCCATATCTGCCAGTGCTTGCCACGATAACGGCCGCTGGTCAGTTGCCGATCAGCGCATGCCGGCGCACAACGATCGGCTGACCTGCATGATCACCAGCCTCGACGGGACCTGGCACCGGCCGTTCACCACGCTGGAGTTGGCCGCGCTGCAATCACTGTTCGACCCAGAAGATCACTGGTCAGCAGATCCACAGATCGCCCATGAGATCGAGCGCATGCAGCGCGTTCGCAAGATTGAACAGGCGGGAGTCTTCCGGCTGGACGGAATCAACGACGGCCAGCACCGGGAGCGGATTGGCAACGCGGTACCACGCGCAGCGGCACGGGCAATGGCGGATGTGTTCGGCATGACGCTGCTGCTTTCCGAGGCTGGGGAGACATTCATACTCAGCAACATTTCGGTTTGGGTGCAGCCAGTGGCGATTGCGCTGAGTCTGGCCCAGCAGGAGGTTGGCGTATGACCGTTTTCCTACTGCTGTACCCGTGCGCGGACGCAACCCATACAGACTGCCAGGTGGTGAAGGCTGATAGCTGGAAGGGACCTCACGCCTACGAGCAATGCCTTGACGTTCTGCCTGATCTGACCAAGGCGCTGACTGCGCCCAACCGGAAACGACACAGATTCGTGTGTGAGATCCAATCCGACGGCGCACAACCCCGCAGAGCAGAAGCTACTGCCGTCGCGCGCTCATCAATCGTTTCGGATCTAACAGGAGAGGGCGATTGCAATGGCTTGTAAGCATGAAGACTTCAAGGCGACCGTAAGTGTTGCTCGAATCAAAAACAAAGGTCGATTCATGGCAGAAATCAGCATCGTATGCACGCACTGCGGCGTTCCGATGCAGTTCATGGGTCTCGAGCCGGGACTCAACTATGACGGCGCCACTGTCAACCTCGATGGTTTCAAGGCGCGCATTGGCATTCATCCTCGCGGCGAACGACCGAATCCCCTGCAGAAGCTTGCAGGCTATTCGATCCGCAATCACAACTGAGGCATTGGCCATGATCACCAAGCAAATGAATGACGGCATGCCGAAGCGATACCGGGCAAGCATTGGCAAATGGGGGGCTTCTCGGCGTGAATCGGTATACCTGTGTTCTGACATTGATAAGATGAACGAGGGCTTTTTTAAAATGGTTTCGGCGCTGCGCACCCTGCTTGATGGCCAAGATCGTCATGACAGTGTGCAGCGCTTCTGGTCCTACAACGCACAAAACATCCGCTGCGTTCGTGAGTCGGACTACGACGCCCTATCGCAACGTCTCGCCAACGCCGAGGCTGCCCTGAAGTGGGAATCGGAACGAAACGCGCTGTTACTAGCCCAGTTTAAGGACGCTCAAGCCCAGCCCCTGGGCGAGCAAGTGGTAATTATTGATATTGTTTACAGCGGAATGATCGAAGGGCTTCATATCTGTAAGCGGGAGGCAGTATGAGCGCAGCCCGTGTACTTGAGTTTGAAGACTTACAACGCGTAACCGGATATAGCCGCCGGGCAGACGTTGAAAAAGCGCTGCGCTCCCAAGGAATTCGAATCTTCAGTGGACGAAAGGGGCCCTGGACTACGGTGGATTTGATCAACCAGGCGGGCGGGCTAAAAACCTTGGATACCGGCAGCTACAGTGCGGACATCGTATGAAACGTGGTCGAAAGCGCCAACACAATCCCAACATCCCTGGGCACATTGACCAGGCGGCTTTGCCGCGCTCGGTCTATTTCGACCATAGGGGCGCTGGGTGCTGGTACATCCTGTATTTCAATGAGGCCGGGCGGCGACAGCGGCAGAACCTTTGCGCGGGTAACGTGACGCTTTCAGAGCTTCACCGCCTCATTGAGGAGCGCAACGGCGTCGACCGCGACAGCCTGCAATACCTCTGTGATGAGTTCCACAAGAGCGACCAGTATAAGGTCCTCAGCGAGAAAACCCACGACGACTATGTCTACTCCCGCGATGTTCTTTTAGCGTTTCCGACGAAGCTTGGCAAACCGCTGGGCGAACTGGCGGTGCTCAAGTTCACGCCGGCGCTCGTCCAGCGGATCATCGACAAGATAGCCCAAGATGGCACCCCCTCCAAAGCTGCCCACTCACTGCGCTACCTGCGCCGAGTGATGCAGTGGGGCCGTAACCGTGGTTTTGTGAAGGACAACCCAGCCAAGGGCATTGAGTCGCCGAAAGAGCGAAAGCAGCGCCGACTGCCAGACGATACTGTCATGGTTAACCTAATCAGGTTCGCGAAACAACAAGGCCAGCTCAAGAGCGGTCAGCCAGGGGCCTGCTCCCCTTACCTGTGGTATGTGATGGAAATCGGTTACCTCTGCCGCCTACGCGGTATCGAGACGATCACGCTCACCGACGAGAACGAGCTCGCCGAAGGCGTCCTCACCAACCGCCGCAAGGGCAGCCGAGACAATATTGTCCGTTGGACGCCCAGGCTGCGGGCGGCGTGGGATGCAGCCAAAGCCATCAGGTCGGAGACTTGGGAGCGGAAGCGTGTGCCGGTGCCGATCCGCGCAGACCAGCGCTTCCTGATCATCGCCGCCACCGGCAGACAGTTGTCGAAGTCGGGGCTTGATACAGCATTCCAGCGGCTGATCGTGCAGGCGATCGAGAAAAGTGTTCTGACCGAGGATCAGCGATTCGGGATGCACGACTTCAAGCGCAAGGGCATCACTGACACGGTGGGCACCCGGGCGGATAAGCAGCAGGCGTCAGGGCACAAAGATGAAGCGATGATGGACGTCTATGATTTGAGCTTGCCTCTGGTAGATCCATCCGGAGGCTAGACGTTTATCGGTACCTTTGTGAATGCGTCTGCAAGGTCCTTTCGAGCTTGCTTCTTTTCCGCATTCGAACGTCCCGCAACTTCGAAAACGTCGGCATGGACTACGTTATCCTCGAGAGCGGTGTCGTACACCGCTAAGAGCCTCTTGTTATCCATCATCAGGCTGCGAAGCGCCACGCAAGTCGCTGTGACGGCTCCGAGGTAGGTCCTCTCAGGCTTGTCCTCTGGCTTGACCAGATTGTAAGCCACAGCCTGCTGGCGTCCACGCTCATGACTTTGCGGGTCGATCGCTGCCGTATCAGCTCTTTCGCAAGATAAGCCTTTATCCTTGGCATCGGAAAACAGCGCTGGGAGCACTTCACCATCGTGCAAATGCAGCGGTGAAAAAACGAATCTGTGTAAATGCTCCTCAGCGCCTACCACGCGAGGAGAGAATTTACTGACGGACTCACACTCGCAGTATGCATCTGGAAAGCTGGCGTCGATCAGCTTAGCGCGGGTAGAGACCTCGCCCCTCCCAGTCGGTAATCCTTCAAACAATGCCCTACATGACATATATAAGTCAGACCAAATCCAAATGGGCCAAGAAGCCAGAATGAAGAACCGCTTCGTTGAGCGCCAAATCGGCACTCGCGAATCTTTGGCCGGGAGCATTATATATGTAGTGAAACGTCCCGTCCCCAGGGAAGGATATCTCTATGTAGCTATCAGCTTCCTTCCAAAAAAGGGAAATCTCTCCGTCACCGGCCAGCATGGGGATAGGAGCTTCAAATCTAATCGGAAGGACGTGCAGAAACTCAACTGCGTTGACCCACGAGGCATAGGTGGCCGGCACTCCGCCGTATCCGTCCCAGTCGTTATCCGCCTGGAGATACGAATGTAGCTTCGCGTAAAGCCTGCTCATACCCACATCCCTGCTATTGGTGTGCGTGGGAGGAAGCTGCACAAAAAAACCCGTAAGCCCTTGAGGGATCACCGTTTTAGGCGCGTTTTTGGTAGTCGGGATCTGCACCACGTATGGTGGAGGCTGATCCAGAATCGTGGACTGTGTTTCCATAGCTACGGCCATAGCAACTCTCCTTAGTTGGGATGGACTGTGTTGAACGAGATCATATCTTTAACCTGATCCGTCAGCATATCCCCCACTACCAATTTATTCTGATCATGCAGGTATTGGAATACGTCATTCATCTGATCGTTCAACTGACCATTTACAACCGGGTTGAACATTTCAAACAGCTGGTACTTATGGACTGTCGTAATTTGAACGTCGAACACCGAAGCGGTTTCGGTTACATTTACATTCACGTTGGTCAGTAGCTTGCCACGAAGGCCGAACTCGGGCCGGCTGAAATAACCATGATGAGAATGGAAAGCGTCAGTCAGCGAGGTGAAGGTCGGTGGCAAGTACTTATTCTGCGGGCTAAAAAGCTCTACAAGGGGTTGAGCTTCACCTCGCGGGAAATTCACCTTAAAGGCGTCTGTGTACTGCAAAGACAGCGCAGAGAACTTCGTGTCTCCCAGCCAAGGGGTCAGAATTGATAGGTATTTCCTGACCTCTGCCCACAGTCCAGCCCAGCGCACGTATTCGCCGCACACGATGATGAGCGCATTCGCCTGAATGTTGACTGAAAGCGCTGGTTCGCCGTTTGGCTTAACCCTATCGAAGGCAATGCCTGAGATTGGCCCTGCAGGGCCAAAGGGTCCGCCAAAGGGACTGGGAAACGGCGCGCCAAAAAATTGCTCAGCACCAGCCCCTTGGGGGATGTTCAACATCATCTGCTGCTGCTTAGAAACCCGAGGTAAATCCCCCACCAACTGGTCGTGGAGCTGGGTCCCCTCCAGCAAGCTGGCGAAAGCGTGCGGTGCCAATGGCGCAGAGAACTCGAACAGAAACAATACGTTACTGATCGCATGTTTACCGCCGTGGGGCTTGATAGTAGCTGCCATGGAACCTCAAAGGATCTTGTACAAAGCTTTAGCACTATATATAGCAGCTGCAAAGGGAATGCGCATGACACGCCAGCGCCGTTCACCCTACCGCTGTGGCCGCGGATAGTAGCACAGCGTACTCGTTCGTCTAACGCCAAAAGCGAAGCACGACGGGGCGCAGATGGCTGCGAATCTCGAGCAGTTATCCACAAGCGCAGCTGAATCTTCAATGAAAAAACGTTTCTTCACCACGTACATTAGATCGGCAGCAGCCAGTGAAACATGAGCCGTAGCTTATGCGTCACGTACATAAAATGTACGCAAGCCTATGATTATTCGAGCTAAGGCAGCTGACTTGTAATCAGTAGGTCCCGGGTTCGACTCCTGGTGCCGGCACCATACAAGGTTCCAGAGAAGGCTTTCAAAATCTCTGAAACCCCCGAAAAACCCGCCTTCTGGCGGGTTTTTTCGTTTTTGGGTTCCATCGGTTTCCGTCAGAAGCTGGTGGATTCCAACCGTTTTAAGGGTAGAGTTTGGGATACAGGTCACTTCGATAAAAGGGAGTACCCTTATGTCGCGCACCACAGCTCCGCTCTCCGACGCAGCTTGCCGCCTGGCAAAACCTACAGACCGCGCCTACAAGCTTTTCGACGGCGATGGCCTCTACCTCCTAGTCCAGCCCAATGGCCGCAAAGGCTGGCGGCTCCGTTACGTCAAACCTGACGGACGCGAAGGACTGACCTCGTTCGGCAACTACCCCGTCATTGGCCTCGCCGATGCGCGCCGCAAGCGCTTGGAGGTCAAGCGAATGCTGTCGGATGGCATTGATCCCATAGAGACCAAGCACCAAGCCAAGGCGGAAGCCGTGATCAAAGGCAGAACCTTTGAAAGCGTTGCGCTGGACTGGCACACAGAAATGTCGGCCAAGTGGGCACCAGGCCACTCCAAGACTGTGATGAGCCGCCTCAAAACCCACGTATTCCCGCTGATCGGCGCCCGCGCCATTGTCGACCTCGACACCCATGACCTCACGCAGCCCTTGGAAGCGATCAAGAAGCGCGGAACGATCGACGTTGCTTTAAGGGTACAAAACTACCTGCAGAGCATCATGCGCGAGGCAAAGCGCCTCCGGCTTATCACCACAAACCCTGCTTACGACCTCGAAGGCTCGATCAAAGCCCCGCGGGTGGTACATCGCCCCGCTCTACCCTTATCGCGACTGCCGGAACTGCAGGAGCGGATCGACACCTACAAAGGCCGCGCACTTACCCGGCTGACGGTCATGCTCTCGCTGCATGTGTTCGTACGCTCCAGCGAACTCCGCTTCGCCCGCTGGGGCGAGTTCGACCTCAAACGCGGCACCTGGGAGATACCGGACACTCGTCCAGCATTGGACGGAGTACCCTTTTCCACAAGGGGTACAAAGATGGCCAGGGACATCCACCTTGTACCCTTATCACCGCAAGCCGTGACTCTGCTTGAACAGATCCACGTCCTCACCGGCGAATTCGACCTGGTGTTTGCAGGCGATGCCAAGCCCTGGAAACCCATGTCTGAAAACACGGTGAACAGCGCACTCAGAAAAATGGGCTATGACACCAAAACCGAAATCTGCGGGCATGGGTTTCGTTCGATGGCCTGCAGCGCACTGATCGAGTCAGGATTGTGGTCGGAGACAGCCATTGAACGGCAGATGAGCTACAAAGAGCGGAACAACGTCCGCGCCGCTTACATCCACAAGGCCGAGTTCATTGAGGAGCGCAGGCTGATCATGAACTGGTGGAGCCGGTATCTGGGGGCCAACCGGCACGAGCATGTCACCCCGCACGAATTTGCAAACCAGACCGGGACGAACGTCACGCGGCTCAAGGCGAAAAGCCGCTTGAGGGAGTAGGCCGTTAGCCTACTCCTCGTCCTGTCCACTAATGTACGCTTTGTACGCCTGCCTTTCATGAGTCGGCTTGGACGGAAATGCCAACTGAATCTGCCTGCTTTTCACCATTCCATTCAAGTACTGCTGACGGAGGGCATCTGGACTGCGCTTTACCAAATTAGCCAAAACGTTGAGCGTCAGATAGTGCTCCTTGCATAGGGTGATAATCACCTGTTGCATACGATCCTTTTGCATGCGCTCTCGATTGCGCGGCTCCTCAGCCAGTATTTCGAGCTTTTCTCGAAACCCTGCATCAAGCCTGTCCAAAGCATCGATCAGCGGCGCGTCAATATGATCGCTCAACAGGCAGCCATCATCGTTTCGCTGCATATCCAGCTCGACCTTATGTTCGGAGCTACCTGCGTTATGTTCGGAGCTAGCCCCGTTATGTTCGGAGCTGCCGGCGTAATGTTCGGAGCTCTGTAGCGGACCTGCGAACACTTGCTCCGGCGTAGGCAGTTGCTCACCCGGCAGGTGATAAATCATGCCCCGTGATCGCCCGTCGGGCACAAGGAATCCCTCGCGTACCAACCGTGCAAGCAGTTGGCTCAAGTCATGAGCATGAGTATCACAAATCTCAAGGAGACGATTATGGCTGACCACCCGCTCAATCGCGGCTGTGGCCAAAATCAACCTAGCAGTATGTTCCAAGCTTTCGAAACGAACCCCAAATCGCTCTCGTAACTGCTCCACCACCCCTTCTGGAAGCAAGTCCAACATGCGAAGCTCAAGCAGGGTTTGCTCGGGCTCGGGCTTTTCATAAAGGGCTGGCGGTCGCCAATGCTGGCTGCGCCACCCGCTGTAGATTTTTGGAACCCCAGAACCACCACGCTCGCCAAGGCCGATAAGAAGAAACATTTGGTGCATTAGCCTGTTCCGGCAATCGCTGGTACCACCTTGCAACACCTGCTCAAGGGGTAAACGTAAGCCGCCAGGATTGCGAAAACCAAACAAGTCAGGACGCTTCACGACTAACACGGAAACCCGCCCGGTATAGTCAGCATGGACCAAGGTATTAACCAAAGCCTCGCGCAGAGCTTCATGTACCGGTGTGTCATCCTGGCGCTGATCACCTTTGAGAGCGAACGGTACCTTTAAGTCCTCAACCAACTTGCGATAAACCCGCCGGTAGAAATCAAACAGATTTCCTGACCAGGTTCCATCAGGGACGAGCCTATCCACCCAACGTAGTTCTGTTTTGGCGTACGGCCGCTCCTGATAGTCCACAAAGTAATGCGGCACACTCTCTTGGATCGAAAGCCAGCGTCCGAACATGAGTAAACCTGCCAGAGTCAGCCCTTCGACTCCGTTCGCGCGGTCCTTACGCCAACCTCCTATCTGTCGGAGAAACTCAATCCCTTGGTACTCCAGCGCTGGATGGCTTGGTTTTATGTCGCTTAGCATCTGGCGGTAGATACGCAGACTGTCCGGATCAATGTCCGCGAAGTCGTAATTCGGCAAAATCCGCTCGTCCCGACAGTCCTCCACTTGCTCTGCGAACATGCGGCGAACATCTTCCTCAGAGCAACGCCGATCACCCTCATGTAATCGACGATAAGTGTTACCTAGCGGCTGACCATTGAGAAATACCGGCTTCTGCTTACGCGAAGCCGCCGGGATTTTCACTTCAAGTACCTGCTTGCCCTCCAGCTCTCTGACGACCACCTCCCGGTCAGTCAGCAGATTGACACTGACCTTGGCCGGATTGTTGAGGGTATTGAACAGGTCAGTACGTACTTTCTCGATATTTGATAGGCCTGCGACGCTGAACTGCCCATCCTTCTCGCGCACGCCAAGCAGTACTACCCCACCCTGAGTGTTAGCAAAAGCGGAGTAGGTTAACCAGAAATCCTTAGGCAACTCTCCCTTCCCATCCTGCCCCTGAGCGAGCTTGCATTCGAGCTCGACAGATTCAACCAGCGAGGGCAGGTCTTCAAGGGTGTGGGGATTGAGTGACATCAAAAGACTTCCTAAATGATCAGCCTGCTTCAAGTAGCTGCAAAAGGTCGAAGAAAAGACATACGTGCGGGGATTGTACTCAGTCTTCCATAGTCGCACGCAACTCGACGAGCGGAGACTGATCATGAACTGGTGGAGCCGATTCCCAGTCACCCATCAGCAGGAGGATGTCACTCCTCACGACTCTGCACGAATGTCACACGGCCAAAAGCCAATCGCGGCGCAGCAAAGTAAGCGTACGTTCTCGAAAGCTCGATGATCCGCTTGTCCACGCGGGTCCATCCAAGCGGGGCTGCAAAGCCGCCCTGTTTGGATGGACCTCACTTAAAAAAACTAAAGCCCACACAACTATCTGTGGAAAACCACTGATTTCCACCGGTGAATAATTTCATCCACAGCCGCAGAAACCCCGACAATTCGAGCCTTGACCCGAATTATCCACAGGCGTAGAAAAGATCGGGCAAAGCGCTGTCGTTGACTGCAACCCAGGTAGCCAGAACCTTTAAGGCTACGCCACACCGTGGTGGTTCTCCCAAAGTGCGATTAGCGTCCGGCGGCTCGCACGGTCACAGCGATGTGATGGATGCCTACTTTTACCAGTGTGCCCACTGCGGCAACTCATCCCCTTTCATAGCTGCCCTGCAGCAACCCTATCCACTTGGCCATTTCCGTGCGCCAACCTGCGCCCGTCTCTTTCTTCCGGAAAGAGACGGGCGCTCCTACCGCTGCTGCAGCCCAAATCGTACAAGGCTTTGCGGCATCCCCCCTCGTGACAATCGGCGTGACAAACACCGAAATCACCAGCAACAGCGATGCAGATGATGGTGCCGCAGCCCACGGAGTGGACTGCACCTGACTGACAGTCAGGCACGCCCCGGTCATCGCTTCACTGCCTTCACCCGACTCAGGATCTCGCGGCGCCGGTCTCGTCGGCCAGTGCAGCCTCCACCCGCCCACTTCTTTGGAAATGTTCAGGAGGTCAGATCATGAGATGCCCAAGCTCCCGGTCGTAAAGAGCCGCCAGTCCTGCGTTAGAGGACAACCCTCACAGGTCGCAGGGGCCTTGATCCCTGATAACACTCAACATTCTTGGCGGGATGACGTGGGGAAAAGCTTCAACGTTTTGGCTTCGAGAGGAGTTTGGTCATGGGATTGGTCGGTAGACGAGATGGGCGGAATTTTGGCTATGGCCGGCAACTGAGTTATGCCGGACCGCAAGCGCTCAAGGATCTGTTTGCAGGTGGCCACTTCGCCACGGTCAAAGCGCATAGCGATCGCTGGCAGGCGTTTGTACGCTGGTGTCGGTCGAAGGATGGACCAGGGATTAACGATGCGCGACAAATTGATCGGAAGACCTTACTAGATTACGCCGGCCATCTGCGTCACCAAGTTGAACAAGGCGCTATCAGCATCGCCACCGCGCAAAACCGGTTGTCCAGCGTAAACCGAACCATGGCCGCACTTCGCGGTGATCAGTATGTGAAAGTGCCGAGTCCGAGCAAGACGCTGGGAATGCGGCGGAACAGTGTTCGTCGCTCGGTGCCGCAAGGCCAAGACCGCGAACACGTGAAGCGGATCGTCGACGTGCTCTGCGAACACCAAATGCCGCGTGCGGCGGCCATCGCCCAGCTGACGCGAGCCACCGGCATGCACTTGCGCGAGGCCATCTTGGCCGACCTTCCGCGCCTGCGAAGAGAAGCCGAACACTACGACAAGATCAACATCCAGGATGGCACCAAAGGTGGCCGCGGCGGCGCAACCGCGCCTCGGTGGATCAGGGTGGATGACCATATTCGCGAAGCGCTCAGGTACGCCGAACAGGTCTCTCCCGACGGTAGCCGCAACCTGCTGGCACCGAACGAGAGCTACCTCGATTTCCAACCAAGTGTCATACGCCTCGCCCGAGACATCCTCCATACGCACAACCTCAAAAGCTTCCACGAATTGCGCGCGGCTTATGCATGCGAACGCTATGAGCAGATCACCCATCACCTAGCGCCCATCAACGGTGGCAGGGGCAGGCGCCTCGATCCATGCCTTGATCGAGAGGCACGCTTACAAATCAGCTATGAGCTGGGACACGGTCGAATCGACGTGGTATCGGCGTACATCGGTGGTCGGGTATGAATAAACCATTCGATATGGAGATCTTCTTGACTGGGGCACTGACTGGAGCACATGCCACACGAGAACGTCACATCCGCCAGGCAAAGACTATTCAAGCAGCCATTTCTGAACGCTGGAACCGAGATAATCCATGGACATGGCAAAGAAAGCATCTCGTTTGGTTTTTGAACCACCACATGAACTCAAACTCGAAATCGACGCGCTACTACTACCTGCTGACCACGAGCCTGATCACTCTGCGCCTAGGAAAATCCTGGAATTTTCAACGTTAGCCGAATGCCAGCAACTGCGCGCTCTGTATCCCTAACTGGCAGATTGAGCCAGCCAACAATTTGATTGGGATTAGGGCGGACCTCTTGAGCTCCTGAACCTAACCTCTGTTGTTTGATAACCTCTATGTTTTACTGATGGACTGAGGGTTGTAGCTCGAGGCTACAGGCTTCACCTGAGACGTAGAGGCTGAAGGCGGTGATAGACACTAGTCTGGTGGCGAAGCTAAGGGCTGAGAATGCAAGATTGGTTGCCTTGCTGGATGCTCATGGCATCGAATGGCGCCCGCCTGCTGAGCCAGTCAAGATAGCGATTGTCCAAGCAGAACAATCACAGCAACTCGATACTGATGGAAAGCTTGCCCTATTTCGAAGCTTGTTTCGTGGTAGGACGGACGTTTATCCCATCCGCTGGGAAAGCAAGGCAGGCAAATCAGGATACGCACCCGCTTGCGCAAACGAATGGAGGCCTGGCGTTTGTGAGAAGCCCCGAATTAAATGTGGCGACTGCAGTAACCGCCAGCTGCTTCCGCTGACCGATGAGGTGGTCTATCGCCATCTGGCGGGCGAAGTGGTCGTTGGTATCTACCCCCTACTCTCTGATGACACTTGTTATTTTTTGGCAGTCGACTTCGATGAGGCCGAATGGCGAGATGATTCCAAAGCTTTTGTGCAGTCATGCCATGAGCTGAACGTCCCGGTGGCGCTGGAAATATCGCGCTCAGGCCAAGGGGCTCATGGCTGGATTTTCTTTGAGCGTAATGTTCCTGCCTGCGATGCGCGCCGCCTCGGTGCCGCAATCATCAGTCATGCCTGTGAGCGCACCCGCCAGTTGGCGCTCAGCTCCTACGATCGACTGTTTCCAAACCAGGACTATATGCCCAAAGGCGGCTTTGGAAATCTCATCGCGCTCCCTTTACAAAAGCGGGCCAGGGCCCAAAACAATAGCGTTTTTGTAGACGATTCGCTTGAGCCTCATCCTGATCAATGGGCCTTCCTGGCATCGATTCAGCGCATGAGTCCAGAAGATATCCAGCCCGTTATTATCCAGGCGATGGGTAATCGGGACCCTTTAGGGGTCGCCTATGTCGATGACGAAGGTGATGCAGAACCTTGGAAAAATCGTGAATCGAGATCACGTAAATTGACATGCCCGTTGCCTGCTGCTGTCAACATCACGCAGGCTAACTTAATTTACTTTGAAAAGTCGGAATTGCCACAGCCATTGGCAAACCAGCTTGTCCGGCTCGCTGCCTTTCAAAATCCTGAGTTCTACAAAGCTCAGGCCATGCGCATGTCAGTGTGGAACAAGCCAAGGATTATCGGTTGTGCCCAGAACTTCCCCAAACATATTGCGTTACCACGTGGCTGTTTGGATGCTGCGCTGGAGCTTTTAGAGGAAAACGGGGTTACCCCTATTCTTAAAGACGAACGCTTCGCGGGCGACCCCATCGACGTGAGCTTTCTCGGGACCCTGCGTTCTGACCAAGAGGCTGCTGTCAGCGCAATGCTAAGTCATGACACCGGTATCCTCTGCGCACCGACAGCTTTCGGTAAAACGGTGAGTGCTGCTGCGTTGATTGCCGCACGTGGCATTAACACGTTGGTGCTTGTGCATCGGACGGAACTGTTAAGGCAGTGGCAAGAGCGCTTGCAGGCGTTCTTGGGAGTCGGGAATGGTGTCGTTGGTACTCTTGGGGGCGGAAAAGCGAAGCTTACAGGCATCATCGACATTGCCGTCATGCAGTCGCTATCGCGAAAAGGCGAGATCAGCGATCAGGTAAAAAACTACGGCCAGATCATCGTTGATGAGTGTCATCACCTATCAGCAGTGTCATTCGAGGCACTACTGAGGAGCGCGACCGCGCGGTACCTATTGGGACTCACAGCGACCCCAGTGCGCCGAGATGGACAGCAGCCCATTATTTTTATGCAATGCGGACCGATCCGACATTCTGCTGCTCGACCAGCGAGTGCGCCCCATGACCTCTCTGTCGTGCCTCGATTGCTGCCCAAACCAATAGTGGTCCCCGACGGCTTTAAGATTCAGGACGTTTTTCGGCGTCTAGCCGACGACTCTGAGCGGACAGCCAAAATCGTCTCGGAGATTGAGCTGGCGTACAACGAGGGTAGAAAAATTCTAGTGCTAACGGAGCGGACGGAACATGTGGATGCCCTTGAATTAGAATTGAAGCAGCGCGTGCATAACCTTTTCACGCTTCATGGGCGAGTGCCCAAGAAACAGCGGATTTCCCGTATGCATGAGCTTGAGTCCCTTCCCCCTGATGCTCCACGAGTGCTGTTGGCAACAGGAAAACTAGTAGGTGAAGGCTTCGATCATCCGCCGTTGGACACGCTGGTGCTGGCAATGCCCATCTCATGGAAGGGAATCCTTCAGCAATATGCGGGGCGGTTGCATCGATCACATGCCGATAAGGCCGACGTGCGAGTGATCGACTTCGTTGACGAGGGTAATGTCGCGCTGATGAGGATGTGGGATAAGCGCCAGGCGGGTTACAAAGCGATGGGCTACCGCATGGCTGATTCTATGGCCACCATGGACCTACTCTAACTCTAACGTGGTTGACCGTTGACACATCAACGGCCCAACTCTCATAGACGAATGACCGGCCGCTGTAGGGGCAACTCCGGCCCTTCGCCGTTAGTCACGTCAAGCAAGATCCTCAGCCGTACGAGGACCTTGAGGTAGTTTTAGAGGTAGAATCGCACAGGGCTTTAAGTATTAATCAGCTAATTCAATAACTTATTAGATCGTTCGACTCCTGGTGCCGCACCATACGCAGTACCAGAAAAGGCTCACCGAAAGGTGGGCCTTTTTTGTGCGCTCTCGATTTTTGTAGGAGCTGCCGAAAGCTGGGAAGGCGTCATCCAACACAAGAACAACAAGCCCCCGGACCTACTCATTCCGTAGGAGCCGAGCTTGCTCGCGATAGCGATCTCAAGCAATCGAGCAATAACAGGCATGAACGTCGTTACAGCTTCCAGTCAGGCGCATTTAATCCACCCATTAAATCTCACTACTGGAGTCGCCTGCGAACAACGACGCATCAACCGAGCAAGTCCCGTATCACTCAATGCTCGCTCAACAGCGTACGAGTATCCGTGAGCGTCGCTCGCTGCGCTCATACGATGGCTCACAACTGGCACTGAACGCGGATACTGCATTGGATATCCGCTCCGACTCAAAACAGCGGTTGATCCAGGTGTACCGTGGCGAAATGCTTGTCAAGACCGCCCAGGATCCCACCCAGCGCCCATTTATCGTTCAGACCGGCGAAGGTCGGGTACGTGCGCTCGGCACCCGGTTTAGCGCCCGTCAACTGACCGAACAAACGCGTGTTGGAGTCCTGCAAGCCGCTGTTGAAGTAAATCTGCACCAGCATGTTGAACGCACTCTGCGCCTCAATGCTGGAGAGCAAGGCACCTTTGACCGCGATGCAGTCGATGTAGCCAGCCCTTTACCCCTGTACAGGGCATGCTGGGCGTCAATGACTGGCGGCTGGACGCTTTCATCGAAGAGCTGGGACGCTATCGCCCTGGCGTACTGCGCCGCATCGGTTCAGGGGCTGAGCATCTCAGGCGCGTTCCGCATCGATGATACGGATACCGTGCTGGAAAACCTGAGCCAGGCCTTACCGGTGAGAGTGCACTACCTGACGCGCTATTGGGCTAGCATCGAACCGGCATGAGTTCGATTTGAAAATGTTTAACGAGTCACCTTGCTGATTTTGATTCTCATCCGTCAATGACACAAGCCGCGATGACGGCGACTTTCTGCCATGACAACGGAAGGATCAACGAATGCCCCTGCTTCCCCTCTATGCGAAGACTTCAATGACCCGCCCGGTTCGCTTGGCCCTCTTTGGACTGAGCCTCGCGAGTCTGTCGGGGCTGGCGCTAATGTCCACGCCAGTTTTGGCGCAAAGCCAGACGTCCTACCAGATCGCCTCAGGCCTGCTTGGCACTGCCCTGACCCAGTTCGGAGTGCAGGCGGGCGTGACTATTTCATTTGATACCGAGCAAACCCGCCGTCTGACTACGGCGGGCCTGACTGGCGTGTACAGCGTCGAGGAAGGGCTGATGCGCTTGCTGGCGAACAGCGGGTTACAAGCGCAGCGTCAGAGCAATGGTGGCTACGTGTTGATCCCTGCCAATAACGGAACCACGGTGGTGCTTGGCGCGACGAGTGTCACGGGCCAATCGCTGGGAGCGACGACAGAGGGGAGCGGATCGTACACCACCGGCTCCATGAGTACCGCGACCAAACTGGCCACCTCCATGCGCGAGACGCCGCAGTCGGTCACGGTAATCACTCGCCAACGCATGGATGACCAGAACATGCAGTCTCTGGAGGACATTTCGACTCACACCCCAGGCCTGACCATGCGCAAAACCGGTGGTGAGCGCCCAGAGTTCTATTCCCGCGGTTCCGCCATCGACAACATCATGATTGACGGGCTGCCAGTCGCGTATGACAGCGACACCCTTGGCACGTCGACCCTGGCGATGTTCGACCGGGTTGAAGTCGTGCGCGGTGCGTCGGGCCTGATGCTCGGCGCCGGCAACCCCTCCGGCACCCTCAACCTGATCCGCAAGCGCCCCACCGTCGAGCCGCAAGTTTCAGTCACCTTGGGCGCCGGCTCGTGGGACAACTACCGCACCGAAATCGATGCCAGCAGCGCACTCAATTCTGTCGGTTCGATCAGAGGCCGCGTGGTCGGTGCCTTCCAGGACAAAGACAGCTTTACCGATGGCTACAGCAGCAAGCGCCAGTTGTTGTACGGCATCACCGAATTTGACCTGAGCGAAGCCACGACCCTGACCCTCGGTGCGTACTACAACCGTGAAGACAACCCGGGAGCCGACTGGTCGGGCATCCCGACCAGGGCCAATGGCACGTTCCTGCCGATATCCCGCTCGACGCGCATGAGCCCGAACTGGACCTACTGGAACAAGAAAAACACCAGCGCATTTGCCGAAATTGAGCACCGCTTCGACAACGACTGGAAACTGCGCCTGAATACCACGTGGCTGCGAGGCGACCTGGACATGCTGGGCACCAGTTTCTATCGACTGGACCCCAGTGCAGATCAGTTGAACCTGAACGTGGGCCGCTACACCTACCAGCACACACAAAAAAGCGTCGACGGCTACGTTTCCGGGCCCTTCACCCTGTTTGGTGCGACCCACGAACTGGTACTCGGTGGCAGCTATCGCAATGATAAAACCGACGATGGCCCCGGCGGTGGTTTCCTCAATGACCCAAACATCGTGCTCGACCCATCAAACTTCGACTATCACGGCGTAGAAAAACCGGCCATCAACTACAACTGGTCTCGTAAGGGCAAGGTCGATCAATACAGCACCTACGCCACCGTGCGCTTCCATCTGCGCGACGACCTGAAATTGATCCTCGGTTCACGCCTGGATTGGTATGAATACGAACAGAACACTATTTCCGGCGACTACACATTCGGCGCCGACTACAAGGCTACGCGCGAATACACCCCCTATGCCGGCCTGATCTACGACATAAACGATACCTACTCGGTGTACACCAGCTGGACCAGAATCTTCCAGCCGCAAGCCAACGTGGACTTCCAGGGCAGCCTTCTGCCGCCGGTCACGGGTACCAACCGTGAAGTCGGGATCAAGGGCGAGTACTTTGACGGGGCGCTGAACGCTAGCCTGGCCTACTTCCAGTTGAACCAGGAAAATCTCGCCCAAGGGCTTGATGCCTGTGCACCGGGTGTTGCTTCCTGCTCCGTGGCCTCCGGCGAAGTGGAAACCAAAGGCGTCGACCTTGAACTGCAAGGCATGCTTGCCCGTGGCTGGCAGGCCTCCGCCGGCTACACCTACGCCGGCGCCAAGAACGTCAAGGGCGGCAGCGGTCGCTTCGACAGCGACACGCCATACAACCTGCTCAAGCTGTCCACCACCTATCAATTGCCGGGCGACCTCGAAAAATGGTCAATCGGCGGTTCATTCCGCAGCCAGAGCAGCACATACACAACCTACGGCGTATCGCAGGGCGGCTACAGCATCGTCGACCTGATGACCGGCTACAACGTGAACAAAAACCTCAAGGTCCAAGCCAACCTGAACAATGTGTTCGACAAGCACTACTACCAGAGCATCAGTAACCCGGCGGGCGCAAACATCTTCGGCGACCCGCGTAACGTGGCCGTGACCATGAAGTGGAGCATGTAAGCTACATCTTCGGAGAATGACAACATCCTGCTTGGGCAGGTGCGCGCCGCAACATGCACTCAGGCGCTGTACACCCCGGCAGCGCCGAGCAATAAGCCGCAGGCAACAAAAAGGGCACTTGCCTAACCGCCAAGTGCCCTTTTTATCACCCGCAAATACGCTTAACGCGCCAACATGAACGTCTCATATTCCAGGTCTTCCAGCGCCGACGACAGGCGCGCCAGCCCCAGCAAAACACACACCAGCAACGACAGCGTGAACCCGTAGCCGAAGAAGCTCGGGCCCAGGTGCATGCTGAGGAGGGTCAGGCCGGCGTTCAACACGGCGAACAGTACGCACAGTTCCAACACCACGCGACGTTTGTCGAGGTAGAAGAACACGTTGAGCAGCGCCATGAACACCACCTGGATGCTCACGCCGATCAGGTCGATGTAGAACAGTGGCAGGTAGTAGCTGGAGATGCCGATCCACTCGAGCAAGCGCGGCGCGAAGAGGAACAGCAGGACCACGGTGAGGCCCTGGACCTTGCAGATTTCCAGCAGGCCCTGGCGAATGGACAGAGTCATTTCGGTTTTCAGCGAACCGATGTGCTGCAAGGTCTCGCCGTCGCGTATGGCGCGGAACAGCCGGTCGTACCATTCGGCGAAGTCGGTTTCGATGCGCACCAGGAAAACCGCCATGCCAGGGATGATCGCCAGGTACGCGATGAAAATCGGCATGTCATACAGGATCGAGGCGCGCAGCGGGCCGATGACGGCGTTGGAAGTGCCTGGGTTGAACCAGAACAGGATCTTGTCGACCCAGATGCCGAAGTTGTAGAAGAACCCGGTGACCAGCAGGCTGAGGAACACGTTGCGACGATTGAGGAAATCGAAGGCAATCATTTTCTCGGCACGGTATTCGCGCAGGATGTCGTAGAGGTACAGGAACAGTAGGCTGCCGTGCCCGATCAACAACGCCAGCAACAGGCCGGGCATCTTCAGGAAGCTCAGCAACCAGGCACTCGCCACCATCAGCGCGTAACCCACCACCATCACCAGCAGGATGCGGTTATATTTTTTCATCCCCGAGAGGAAGATGATCACCAGCCACAGGTTGCACAGCACCACGAAGTTCGACAGTACCAGCACGCGGTAGATCAGGGGCTGATCGAACAGCAGCGCCAGCACGATGACACCCAGTACGCCGGCGCCGACGGTGACCATCAACAGGATGCCTAACAGGTTCGGCAGGATTTGCTCGTAGCGTTGCTCGAACAATTGGTCGGACACAAAGCGGGTGAAGAACAACTGCAGCCCACCCGTGAGGATCAGCGAGCTGGCCATCAGGTAGGTCACTGTCACCAGGAACTGCCCGACCAGTGAGTTGGGCAACAACAGGCCGAGGCTGATAATCCCCACCAGCATTACGCTGATGATCGACAACACCCACGGCCCGGAGCTGATCAAGCCCGCATACACGTAGGCGTGCAGGGTTGCGGTGTATGAGTCGCGCGAAAGAATCTTGCGCAGTTCGAAGCCAATACCGGCCATTTAATTGTTCTCCATGGCTGCCTGGTACAGGTCGCGGTAGCGCTGCAGCATCAAGGCTTCGGTGTAGTAACGGTGGACCCGCAAGAGCCCGCTGGCCTGTGCGGCCTTCCAGCGTTCCGGGCTGCGCAGCAGTTCGAGGATCGCCGCCGAGGTGGCTTGTGGGTCGGCGATCGCCACCACTTTGCCGGCGAGGCCAAGGTCACGGTCTTCGGCGCTGCCACCTTCGATCAATTCTCGACACGAACCGACGTCGCTGCTGATCACCGGTGTACCGGCGGCCCAGGCTTCGAGGATCACCAACGGCTGGGCCTCGCTGATCGAGGTCAGCACCATCAGGCCCAGTTTGGGCAGGATGTCCTGGATGCGCTGGAAGCCCAGGAAGTGCACCTTGCCTTCAAGCCCCAGACTGGCCATCAAACTGCGGCATTCGCTGACGTACTCGGGATCTTCCTCTTCGGGGCCGACAATCCAGCCCTCGGCCTGTGGCATGGCGCTGATCACACCGCGCATGGCCCGCAGGAAGGTCTTGACGTCCTTGATCGGGACTACCCGCCCAATCAGCCCCACCACCGGCGCAATGCCCGGCTCGCGGGATTCCAAGGCCTTTGCCCACTGCGACAGGTCGATGCCATTGGCGATCAATTGCGTGCGGCTCGGGTCGGCGCCGTCCTTGATCTGACGCTGACGGTTGCCGTCATACAAGGCAATGATGTTGTCGGCGCTGTTGTAGGCCAACTGGCCGATGCGTTCGAAATAGCGCACCCACAGCGTGCGGATATACCCCGAGCCGCCATCGAGGCTGCGGTTGAGCGCCTGGCCGGAGCTTTCGGCGATCCACGTGGCCTGGGCCAGGTCGATCTTGCGCTCCTTGGTGTAGATGCCGTGCTCGCTGAGCAGGTAAGGACATCCCCAGCGATGCTTGAGGATGCACCCCAGGAGCCCCGCGTAACCGGTGGAGATCGAGTGCAGCACGCGCGCACGCGGCATCTTGCGCGAAGCTTCGGCGAGCATCAGCAACGGCGACTGCAGCGAGCGCAGGGTCCAGAAATAATTGACGAAGGAGGGGTCGGCGCAATGCTGGCGATAGCCTTCGCTGAGGGTCTCCCAACTGGCGCGGCTGCGCAGTACATCGTCGAGGGTCATGTGCCCTTCGGCGATACAATTGAGCATGCGCTCGCCCAGCTCGCGCGGGGGCGCGTCCGGGTGGTGCAAGAAGCGATACAGGTCGGCCAACTGCTGCGGGTCGGCCTCGCGTGGCTTACCGCGCTGGTTGGCGGGATGGGTGGCATCCTCAAGGAAGACTTCTTCGATGTGCACCACGTTTGTCGGCACTTCATAGCGTCGCGAGGAGTACGCCGAGCGCTGGCCGCCGATGAACATGACCGAAAAGGTCAGCTCCGGCAGGCCCAGGATCATCTGGTGAATCCAGCTCGATACCCCGCCGCGCACGTACGGCCAGGTGCCTTCCAGCAACAGACAGATATCAGCGGTGGGTGTCGCTTCCTTATGATTCATTCCAGCTCCTCACCAGCTCAGCGAACGGAGGACGCTGGCGGGTTTTCTCGGGAAGGCTGGCGAGCAACCCAGGGATTTCGTGATAACGACCGGCTTCGAACGCCAGCTCAGCATGAAACGGCAGCAATTGCGCGGCGCCCAGGCCATTTCGCTCGGCCTCGTGCAACAGCGCTTCAGCTCGCTCGTTCTCGCCGCGCTCCAACGCGATACGTCCCGCCAACAGCAGTAGCTCGCCGCCCTCGCCCGCGGCCAAACCTTGCTCGGCGTGTTCGCTGGCTTGATTGAGGACGTGTTCGAGCACACTGCCCTGGGCCAGGCCGAGGTAGGCCAGCTCCCAATACCAGCGCGCCAGCATGCTGTGCACCGGGCCTGCCATGCGTGGGCTCACGCCGGCCAATTGCTCCAGGGCCATCTGGATGTGCAGGTTGATGTCGCTTTCCTGCTTGTCGAGCATCGAGTACGCCAGCAGGCGCACATCGTCACTCGGATCGCCCAGGGCCAATTTGAGGATGGGCACCGCGTCCTTGCCGGGCATGCGCCGCGTCGCCAGCAAGGCTGCCAGGCGCTGGTCCGGGTCGGGCGCGTGACGCAACACATCCTGCAGGCCGCCATCGGCAAAAATCGGCGTGCGTGTCTGTGCCTGCGCACGGAACGGCAGGCCCGGGATGCCGACAGCCTGCCAGGCCTGGCGGTCGCGTTTACGCGGCAGGTACAGCGCCGGGAAGATTGCCGCCACCACGCCCAAGGTACCGATGACCGGCACGAAGAATGCCAGGCAGAAAATGAACAGCGGGCTCCAGGGAAGCGGTGCACGGTAGCGCGCCGGCAGCATCCGCCACACGGCAGCGCACAGCATCAGGCAGGCGAGGCCGTGGCTGAAGATAAACACCAGCAGTTGATGCAACTCCGGCGCATTGAGCCACAAACTGGCCCAGCTGCCCGCCTCTAACAACAAGGCTCCGCTAAACAGCCACTTGCTGATCATTCAGGCCACACTCGTTGTGAAGAAAGTTACGCAGCCCGTTGCGGTCACAGCCAGGCTCCAGGTTGAAAGGCATTACCCGCACACCCAGGCTGTCAAAATCGGTGTCGATGCCGAAGTGCTCGTGCAACAACAGGCCGATACGCGCCAGGTAGCCTTGGGTGCCTTCCGGGCTGGTCAGCGGCAACAGGACCAACAGCAAAGGATGATCGCGGTTGTTGCGAACCGGCAGGTGCAGGTCGAGACCACGCTGGCTGCGCTCCATCAAACGCGTCAACTCGTCGTTGGGGCGCGTCATTTCAAACGCGAACAGGCCGGCCGGCAACGTGTGCTGCTCCGCATCCACCAGCGAGCGCTTGAGCTGCAAGGTGAACTGCTGCGCGTCGGCATCGGGCAGGCGCAGCACTTGCGGATCGCGGCGCAACAGGTCGGCGATGTGGCCGGCGAGCAACGACAGGAGGCTCAGCGTGCGGTCCTGGAACGCGAAGAACGGCATCTGCCGGACCGCCAGGATCGCCAGCAGGCGACCTTCGGCGTCGATCAGCGGGATGCATGCCTGCAGCGATGAGAACTGCGCGGAGTTGCCGGAGTCGATCAGGTCCTGACGCACGCTGACCAGCTCGCCACGCTCCAGGCACAGGGTGATCAGACCGTCGTCGGTGCCCAACGGGCCCATCACGCCGATCATGGCCAAGGCCTCGGGCAGCACATTTTTTTCGCTTTCATCGACACGGTACAGCCCGGCAACGCGCAGGGCACCGTACTGGCCCAGCATCGCCACGATCGGCTCGGCCAGGTCGCTCAGGGCATCGCCTTCGATCGGCATGCTGCGCAGCTTCTCCCGCAGGCCCAGCAACGAACTGCGCAGGCTCTGATCGCTGCCAGCGACGCGCTGCTCCAGCAAGTCATGGGAAACCCGCAGGATCTGGTGAGCGCGGGTGAACTCATCAAGACGGTACTGACGGTACTCGTTGGCCATCTGCAGACGCTCCAGGCGGCGCACCCACAGGTCGCGAACTTCACCCACGAGCATCCCGCACACCAGCACGCCGACGATAAACGACGGCTCAAGCTCGGTGTAGCCTGCATGCCCGGTGTAGCGCAGCACGAACAAGGCCACTACCAGCAGACCTGCGCTGAACAAGCCGCGTACAAAACCGTAACGCACACCTAACAGCAGCGGCGCCAGGATTACCCAAGGGAAACCACCGTGCATCTGCAACGGGTCTTCGGGAGTCAGCCAGAGGCCGAGGCCAATCGCGGCACCCGTCACTATCAGCGTTTCCAGCCAAGACACCGGCCCGCTGGCGCGGGGCGCCAGGCTGTAATCCATGTGTGGAGAATTCATTGCGTTCACTCGAACCGAAGGGCGCCAACAAGTTTGTCGATTACCGTCTGAGCATTGCCCGCCAGGCTTTCACGGGACCAGCCGGCGCGCGCGCCGCTCTTGCTCCAGAGCACGGTACCGTCCTTGGCGTCCAGCACGCGCAGGCTGATGCCGACCGCTGGCTCGCCGTCCAGGCCGTTCTTGTATTGCCACTCTTCGACGCTGCCTGCAACGACGTAGTCGAGCTTCTGGTCGCGGGCCCACTCGAGGGCGCCGGTGAGGCGCTCGTTGTCATCCATCAGCGCTTGTTCGCCCTGGGTAGTGGTCGGGTAAACGCGAGGCTGCAGACCGTGGCTGCTGAGGACGCTGAGCAGGATCTGCTCGCTGCGCTCACCGGCTTGCGGGGTCTGGGAATAGTTGACCATCGGCACGATGCCCCATTTCGCACTGCGCGACAGGTTCGGGCTGTTTTCACTGGTGAAGCTCGAGCAACCGGCGACGAACAGTACTGTCAGGGCCAGGCTCAGTGTACGAATTGCTTGCATAGGTTTTTCTCCCGTAGATTCTGTAATCAGCGCCCGAAACGCACGCCGTAGCTCATGCCCAGTGTGCCGCCGGACTTGCCATCCCCGCCCTGTGGGGCAGATTGGTAACCGAAGGTCAGGGCCAGTTCGTCATCACCCAGCACTTCAAACCCGATGCCCGTGTTGATGCCGTAGTTGAAAGTCTGATCGGTCCATTGCCAGCCCGCCGTCATGTCCACCAGCCAGGTGTACTGCGGCTTGCTGCGCACCAGTGCGCCGGGTATGCCACGACGCCACGAAGTGCCGACGTAGAGCTGGCCATAGCGGCTTTGCAGCAGGTCGGCGCCGGTCACGGTGTCGACATCGAGAGGATCAAGCTGGCCGGTGTCAGGGTCGGTCGACTGAGGCGTGATCTTGACGGCGCCGCCATTGCGGCTGGACAGGTAGTCCAGGTTGCGATCCTTCACGTTGTTTTTCTGGTAATCCAGGCCGCTGCGCACCGTCCAGTTAGGCCCGGCGAATTCCAGCGTGTGGTTGAGTTCCAGCTTCAACGCCTGACCAGTCCCCAGCGAGTCACCCGCGCGGGTCGAGAACGACCGCTGCGCAACTTCCCAGCTCAACTGATCGCGTGCGGTCAGGCCGTGACGGCCCCCCACCCAGGCGCGGTCCTGCTGGCCGAAAGCACGCATCAGGCCGCTGTCGTCACTCTTGCGATGCCAGTCCAGGCCGGTCTCGATCTGGTGGCTGTTACCCAATTGCCACATGCGTGACAGGCCCAGGCCGTTACGGTCATCGTCCTTGCGCTGGCTGGTGTCGGCGAAGAGCTTCCAATTGCCGTTTTCAACCGAGCGAACCAGGGTCAGGGCGGCATTGCTCTCATCACCGATACGGGATGAGATGATGTCGTCGCCCTTGTAGTTACCGTGCTCGGCTTCAAGGTCGGCGTACCAGTTGTCACCCAGGTTATGCGCGATTTCCAGGCGCGGCGAGTCAAACGACAGGCCACCGAAATCCTGCTTCTGATAGGACAGCAACGCGCCTTGCGGGGTGCTTTCGTGAATTTCCACGGCCTGGCGACGCAGTTGCTCGTTCACTGAAGACGGCTGGTCGTCGCCGAGGGCAGACAGGCTCGTCTCCAGGGCTTCGTTGGTGCGCCCCAGACGGCTCAGCGCTTGGGAACGCTGGGCCGGGTTCAAGTCGCTGCTGGCCAGCAGGGTTTCAACCTGGGCCTTGTTGCGGCTGCGCAGGGCTTCCTGGATCTGCTCGTAGCGATCGACTTTCAAGCCTTGGCTGCGTGCCCACTCCAACCACTGGTCTTTCTGCGCTTCCTGGTTGGTCGCGTCCAGGCGGGCCAGCAGACGCTCGAACCACATCTGCTTCATCGACGGCGAACCGTCCTTCCACTTCAACAATTCCTGCTGCGCCTTGCGAGGCGAGTAGCTGCTGGACATCAACCGCAGCCAGATCGCATAACGCTGGGACGAAGGTTGCAGGTTGTCGGCCTCAGGGTTACGCAGCAGCTTCAAGCGCAGGCGCTGGGCGGCGTCCTGGTAACCGGCGGTGTCCAGTGCGTCGGCGTAGGCCGCTTGCACCAGCCAGTCGTTCGGGGTGAGCTTGAGGTACATGCGGTACCACGCCAAGGCCTCGGTGTCGCGCCCCAGCAACTGGCTGGCGCTCGCAAACGGCAGCCACAGCAAGCGGTCTTCACGCGCATAGGCACGCCACTTGGTGAGCAGTGGCTTGAGCTTGGCGGTGTCGGCCTGGTCGACATACAGCCAGGTCAGGCGCTCGCGGAACAGGTTGTCATCCGGGTAGTTTGACAAGCCGAGCAGGTACAGGCGCTCGGCCTCGGCCGTGTCGCCCTGCTCGATAGCCAGCGCGCCACGCACGGCCAGGACCTGGGCTTGCTCGTAGGCCTGCGGGTATTTGCGGGCGTCATCCAGCAAGGCGATCACTTGGTCCCAGTCCTGCAATTCCTGGGCGAGCTGCAGGGCTTCGACCAGGCGTTGAGGATCCTGGGCGCGGTGCCAGCTGGCAACCATCAACTCCAGCGCGCGCTGGGGGTTGCTGACGCGATACAGGGAGATCAACTGACTCTCGTCGCCGCTGACCAACTTGCCGTTGATGGCGAGCAGGCGCTCCAGCGACACACGCAAATCCTCATCGCGCTCCAGGTCCCAAGCCAGTGCGGCACGTGTGTGCCAGTACTCCGGATCCTGAATGGAGGGATCATCCACCTTGACCACGTCCCACGCAGCCTGCTCTTCGAACAGCTTCATGTGGGTGCTGGCCCAGTCGACCTGTTCGGCTGTGGTCAGCTTGTAGCGTTTGGCGTAGTCCTTGTAGAGCTTGCCTTTGGCGGCGAACTGCCCGGTGTTTTCCAGGTTTTGCAGCAAGCGGGTCCAGGCCAGGCGGTGCGAAGGGTATTTGCGCAGGTAAGTACGCAACCAGGCTTCGGCCTCGGCCGGTGTACCGCGCGATTCGTGACCGTAGATCAACGCATCCAGCTCGATATCGGTGAGTGCGCGCTGTTGCATGATCTCGGCAAGCAACGGGATCGAGCGGTCAAAGTCGAACTGTTGGCTGGCCAGGCGCCAGGCGTGTTCGCGGGTGGCCGGGTCTTCCTTGAGCTTGAGCAGGCGAACCCAGTAGTCCAGGGCCGCTTCGTTATCGCCGCGCCACTCACCGAGTCGGGCCATTTGCTCGAGCAGCTCGGTGTCATCCGGGTAATCGACGGTCAATTGCTGGCCGGTTTCCCAGGCACCGGCCAGGTCATTGATGGCCAGGCGTACGTGGAATTCTTTCAGTGCAATTTTCGGGTTGTCCGGCTGCAACACGCGCCATTGTTGCAGCACGCGCTGCGCAAGGTCGTAATGCTTGGTCGCCACGGCGACATCGACGCCCTGCTCCAGCCAGGCCGGATCGGTCTGCGGGTTGGTGAGGTCGGGCAACTCATCGGAGAGCACCTGTGCGGCTTGCTCATCTTGGCCTGCCGACAACAGGCTGTTGAACGCCAGTTGTGCGTACTCGCGTCGCTCGGCCGGTTGCTGGGCATCGCGTTTGAGTTGCAGGTAGATCTGCGCGGCACGCGCGGGTTTTTCACCGGCCATGAACCACTGCGCAGCGGCTTTGAGTGATTCACTGCGCTGCGCCGGATCGCGCGCGGCGATCTCTTCGAACACGCTGGCAGCAAATGCCGGTGCCTGCAATGTCAGCGCCAGCTTCGCCAGGTTCTGCAGCTGTGGCACCGCCAGTTTGCGGTGATCGAATGTTTCCAGGCGCTCGACCAGCGCCTGCTGCGCAATCAGGTCGTTGCTGCTGGCCGCGACCAGTGCATCCAGTTCCAGGCGATAGTACGCCTGGGTTTCCGGCTGCGGCTTGGGCCAGGCCTCCAGGTGCTGGCGCGCCTTGGTGTAGTCACCGAGGCGAATCAGCAAATCAACCAGCTGCAGGCGCAGGTGGTCGTCATCCGGGTGGGCCGTCAGCAGCAGCTCGGCGTAGTTGGCCGACACTGCGTCCGGCTGGCGCCCATCCGGCTGGAAGACTTCTTCGCGCTGGAACGTCGCCCACAGCAGGCCGCCCACGGCGACCGCGACCACCGCCAATGCCCAAGGATTGAGCAGGCGGCTATTTTTAGTTGCAGAGGAGCTGACCATTACTCACCTGCTTCATAGGTAATTGAAAAGTCCAGAGGCCGGCTGACGCCTTGCCCGCGAAACGCTGTCCATCGACTTCCACGCGACACGCCGTCGCCGAACGTACGGAGAAGGTCAGGTCGAACTGACCGGCAAACGCAAAACTCACGCGATTTGCATCGATGTAGCGCCAGTCAAGCAACGGCAGATTTGCCTCCTCCAGGGCGGGCCTGGGGTCTCGATCCGGGCGCAGCACCAGCAAGGCCTTGTCACTGCTCAGCGCCACATAGCGCCCTTGCGGCAAGTCGCGCACACCGGCGATGCCTTGGGATTGGAGCAGGTCCGGCCAGCCCATTTGCGCATCAAGGCGCACGGTGCGCAGCGCGTCCATCCCGCGGATCTGCCAGGCCCCGTCAGCGGTTCGCGCCAGGCTCGCCTGGTACAAGCCGTGCAGGCGGTCGACGTAATCGCTCATCCACAAGGACATCGGCTGCTGATCGCGCATGTAGCCGTAGATCTCATGCATGGCCTTGATCGAAGCCTGCTTGGTGCTGGAGTAGAAGTGATAGTAAAGATGCAGCCCGCGCAGGCGGCGGGGGCTGTCGGTGAGCTCGAAGGTCTCGATCAACTCGCGGAACCCGTAATACGGCCCCTTCCACAAGTTGGTGTAGAGGTTTTCGTTGATGATCGGCGCGTAGTATTGCAGCCCGCCCGGGGTCGGCCGCAGCAGCGGGTTGAGGCCCGTGAGTGACGGATTGGCCTTGGTCATGATGGTTTCGGCACCGTTGACGTTTTTCAAGCCAGCGTCGTAGGCCAGTTTGATCGTGTCGGACGATGGCAGCGCGTCACCTGGCCAGAACACCATCTTCACCGGCTTTTGCGGGGTGGTCAGGTTCTGGTTGATGTAGTCGCGCGAGCCGAAGATTTCACGGCGAAAATCAATTTTGTCGTAGCCGGCGATCTTCATGTTCATGCCGTATTCCGCGTTGAAGTTCTCGCGTTTCTTGGCTTTGTTCGGCTGCATGAAAAACGGGTGGCTGAAGGTGTGGGTGGCCACTTCAACTTTCGGGTTGGCGAAGATCTCGCGCGCAATCGGCTCCAGTTCGCGTGCCAGGAACGGGAACGCACCACGCGGCGAAATTTCCCCCTCGATGATCGACACCGACGTCAGGAACGGGTTGGGCTTGATGTAGTCGTCCAGGGTGTGACGCCCGGCGTAAGGCGTGCCGCGTACTTCGGCGCGCGAAGGAAAGCCGTCGCCGTCAATGTGCACGGTCGCGATGCGACGGCCATTTTCGGTGGTGGTGTCCGGGCGCGGCTGGTTCGGCAGGCGCAGGCTAGCCTGGAGAAACGCAAAGGGATCGAGAATCCAGCGGCTGCGCTCGTTGTTGATTTCCAGGATATAAGGCGCGAGGGCCAGGCCACCCCATTTGCCCACTACTACCGGGGTGAATACGTCGCCACCGACGCCTTTCAACGACAGCGCCGGGGTCGGGCCGCCGGGCAGTACCGAGACCGCGGCCAGGTCACGGGAGCGCGGCACTACAGGGGCTTCAAAAGCGCCGAGCAGGGCCTTGTCCTGATGGGTGACGGTCAACACCTGTGTCGCCGGCGGCGCATCGCGCTTGAGGCCCAGGCGCTTGAGCAGCAGCTTGTCTTCGACCGGCAGCCCGCTGAAGAACACCACGGGAACCTGCTCGTCGAGGCGCGCATTGAGGAAACGGTTGAACGCCGGGGCATCCTGCGGCGGGCCGCTGGTCATCCAGGTAATCACGCCGGCGTACAGGCCACTGAAGCTGTAGAGCGGCAGATTGCTGTCGGCCGGCAGGTAGTCGACGCGGTAGCCCAGGTATTCGAGCAGGCCGCCAAGATTGGTATGGCCGGCGGCATCTTCCATCGCGCCTTCACGCGGATCGTAGATCAACGCGATACGGCGCGGCTGCACTTCGATACTGCTGATGCCCAGTGTGTTGAGGTCCGGGGTGCTGATGTACGGGATGAAGCCTTCATCGCGCAGACGCTTGGCCAGCGTGCGGGCTTCTTCGCGGCGCTCCGGCGGCAGGTAGTCGATCGCGACCAACGGGATGCCTTTGGCACGCAGCGGTTGCAGGTGTGTTTCCAGCCACGCGCGGTCGGACTCCGATACCGGGCGATAACGCTTGGCGGCGGCATCCCAGCCGGCGTGGATTGACTCGACCGCAACGGCAGCGGCGACGCCGTCCAGTTCGGGCAGTACTTCGAAACCACGGTTGAAGAACAGCTTCAGCTTGGGCTGACGTTTGTGCAATTCCCGCAGCAGGCTGGCCAGGCCAACGCGCTGGGCTTCACGGGAGGCTGCAGGCACCAGTTGGAAACTGTCGAGCGTATCGAGAAACAGACCAGCATAACCCTGGGCTTCCAACGCCTTCGCACGGCCAAACAAATGCTCGCGCCAGGCGGGTGAAGTGAGGTCCATGACCTGGCTGTCCCAGGCATTGTTGCGTACCGGCGAAACAGCTTTGGTCAGCCCGGCCTTTTCGATTTCCGCCTTGTTGCCGTCGAACTCCCCCACGGACAAGTAGGCAAACGGCTGGCTGCCCAGGGCCCGCAAGGTTTTCACATCGCCCGGTGTCATATGGCCTGGCTCGACCACGGCCCAGTCGAATTGCGATAACTCTGGCAGTGGCGGCTGGTCGGCGTACCAGAAAGCCACGCTGGCTGGCTGGGGTAGCACAGCAGCCTGGACCGCTGGCCCGCCGACGAACAAGGCAAGAGCAGCTAATAGCCGCTCAGCGATCACGCGGACACGCGTCCTGCGGAAAACGATTTCCATAATTCACTCTTGAAAAATGACTGAGCCAATACTGCGTTAACGACGGACAGGTTGACCGGCGAGTTACAAACTTCGCAAAAGCTGCGCCAGACCCTGGCCGATGGAGGTCGGTTCCGGGAGTGCAAAGCGTTCCAGCAAACGGGTGTTGTTGGCGCGCGAATGGCGAATGTCACCTTGGCGTGGCGCCTGGTACGTCACGTTCAGCGGGGTGCCCGTGGCCTTGCCCAGTTCGGCGATCAGGTCATTGAGACTGGTCGCGCGGTTAAGCCCGACGTTGATGGCTTCAGGGGCCGGCTTGCGGGTCTCCACGGCCTGGACCAGGATGCTGACCAGGTCCTGTACATAGACGAAGTCGCGTGTCTGCTCGCCGTCACCAAAGACCGTGATCGGCTTACGGGCCAACGCGCGTTCGGTGAAGATGCTGATCACACCGGAGTACGGCGAGGAAGGATCCTGGCGCGGGCCGAAGATATTGAAGAAACGGAAGATCACCGGTTCCAGGCCGTGCTCGCGGCGATAGAAGTCCAGGTAGTACTCACTGGCCAACTTGTCGCTGGCATAAGGGGTCAGTGGCGACTTGGGGGTGTCTTCGGTGATGGCCGTGCCTTCGCCGTTGTTGCCATAGGTCGCGGCGCTGGAGGCGAACACCACGCGCTTCACGCCGGCCTTGAGCATGCTCTGGCAGACATTGAGGGTGCCGACGAAGTTGGCTTGGTGGGTGGCGACAGGATCGTCTACCGACGCCTGCACCGACGCCACTGCGGCAAGGTGGACGACGGCGCTGCAGTCGCGCATGGCTTGGTCAACGACGGCGCTGTCCGCCACGTCACCGACGACCAATTCGAGGTCGGCATTGTCGACGGGCAGGTTCGTCACCTTGCCGGTCGACAGGTTATCGAGTACGCGAATCTTGTAGCCTTTGCCAAGCAAAGCATCTACCAGATGTGAACCAATGAAACCTGCACCACCCGTAACCAGAATTCGTCCAACAGCCATGTAGTTTTCTTCCTAAAGACTCGAGCGCAGGCGTGTAGAAGCGAGCCTGCTAAATAAAGTGACAGCGTTTATTAGTTAACTCTGGCCGACGCCGCCGGACCGTTTGAATCCGAGCCGCCATATCCCTTTATCTTGAAAAACCACAGCGGGACGAACGCGCGTCATTAATGTCATTTTAATGGCTTAGAGCCATCAAAACCGTCGCGAATAATGTTGGATGAATATCAAACTGTCAACGCTTTGTCTTATCTGCCGCCCAACGGCATTTTTTGCGCAAAAACGTCACTTATTTGACGACATAAATGGAGCCATGGAGGGCGTTCGATAACGGGTTTAGTCGCGGGAAAAGTGCGGATACGTACGAGCGGAAAGTTTAAAAAGACCGACATTTTAATAGTACCGAACGCACTAAAAGAACATTCAAAGGCCTTGCCTAATAAACGTGCCATCACAATAATGAGAGCCATTACCATTTACACTTCGGTGGCACGCTCATGTCGACCCTCGATCCTTCAACACTTCACCAGCTGTACAGCGAACACAACAGTTGGCTGAAGGGCTGGTTGCGGGTGCGCCTGGGGAATGCTGCGGATGCGTCCGACTTGGCGCAGGACACGTTCGTACGGGTGATGACGGCTCGCCACACTACGCCCATCCGGGAGCCACGCGGCTATCTGAGTGCGATTGCGCGTTCGTTGCTGATCGATAAATCCCGGCGCCGGGCCATTGAGCAGGCTTACCTGCAGGCATTGGCGCTGCGGCCGGAGCCGGTGGAGGTGTCGCCGGAGGTGCGCTTGTCAATCATTGAGATGCTGGTGTCCATCGACACGCTGCTGGATGAGTTGGGCACGCGCACACGCGAGATTTTTCTCGCGGTGCAGTTGGAAGGCTTGAATTACGTAGCGGCTGGCGAGCGATTCGGGGTGTCGGTGACCACGGTGAAAAATCACCTGGTTCGCGCCATGACCCAATGCCTGTTGCTGGTCGAAACCTGATGGCTACACCGCCGGACCTCAAGACGCTGGAGGCCGCCGCCACCTGGTACGTGCAGCTCAATGACGGTACGCCGGTTGAGGCGCGCACCCACGCCTGGCAGGCCTGGTTGCAGGCCAGCCCGCAACACGCGGCGGCGTGGGCACGGGTCGAGGCGCTGCAGCAGCAGTGGGCGAAGATGCCTCGCCAGGCGGCGCTTTCCGGTCTGGGCGCGGCGCAGAAACAACGTCGCGCTGTGTTGAAGATTCTCGGCATGCTGCTCGCGGTAGGTGGCTGTTCGTGGCTGGCGGTGGAACAGGTGCCGTATCGCGCGGTGCTCGCACAACACCGCACCCACACCCGGGAACGGCGCTCGCTGAGGCTCGACGATGGCACGCAACTGGAGTTGAACACCGGCACGGCGCTGGATATCCGCTTCGACGCCCACCAGCGGCTGATCCAGCTGTACCAGGGCGAAATCCTGGTGCAGACCGCCAAGGACCCGGCCCAGCGCCCACTCATCGTCAGCACCGGCGACGGCACGATCAAGGCGCTTGGCACCCAGTTCAGCGTTCGCCAATTGGAAGACAGCACCCACGTCGGTGTGCTGGAGGCCGCCGTTGAAGTCCGCCCGCGCCGCCAACCAGAACAGGCGTTGCGCCTGGAGGCCGGCCAACAGGTCACGTTCGATCACGATGCGCTTGAAAACGCGCGTCCTCTGCCTCCCGGCTCGGCGGCATGGGTTCGCGGCATGTTGAGCGTGGACGATTGGCGCCTCGGCGACTTCATCACCGAGTTGGGTCGTTACCGCCCAGGCGTGCTGCGTTGCGCGCCGCAGGTCCAGGACCTGAGCATTTCCGGCGCGTTCCGCATTGACGACACCGACACCGTGCTGGAGAACCTGAGCAAAACCCTGCCGGTAAGGGTGCGCTACCTGACCCGCTATTGGGTCAGCATCGAACCCGCCTGAAAACTGTTCGCGCGCAGCCTTGCCGATTTTGATCTCATCCCGAACAGTGGGTGGAAGGTTTTTGTGCAGCGGTGCCCGCCATCGAGACTAGTCGGCAGGCGTCATTGACTCCAACCACCCGCACTCAGTGCCCGGCACTTTGGCCGCCGTCCACATGCAGAATCTCGCCGGTCACGAATGCCGCTTGCTCCAAATAGATAATCGCCTGGGCGATGTCACTCACTTCGCCCATATGGCCCATCGGGTGCAACTTCCCGAGTGCCGCGTGGGTGGGCTCGGCGTGCATCGGCGTCTTGATGATCCCCGGGCTCACTGCGTTGACCCGAATCCCGCGCTTGGCGTATTCAATCGCCAGCGACTTGGTCGCCGAATTCAGCCCGCCCTTGGTGAGGCTGGCGAGCACCGAAGGCACGCCGTCGACGGCATGGTCGACCAGGCTGGTGGTGACGCTGACGATGTGGCCGGCGCCGCGTTTTTCCATCTCGGCAATAGCGAGTTGGGTGATGTAGAAGAAGCCGTTGAGGTTCACCGCGAGCACGTTGGCGTAGTCCTCTTGGGTGTACGTGGTGAAGGGCTTGGCGATGAAGATACCGGCGTTGTTGACCAGGCTGTCGATGCGCCCAAAGGCTGCCAGCGCTTCGCGGATGACGCGCTGGGCGGTGGCGGAGTCGCCGATGTCACCGGCGACGGTGAGGATGTTCGGGTCGGTGGACGGCTGGATCGAACGCGAGGTGGCGACCACGCGGTAGTCGAGGGCGCGGTAGGCCTGGACCACGGCGGCGCCGATGCCTTGGGAAGCGCCGGTAACGATAACGACTTTACTCATGATGATGCTCCGGTAATGGATTTGCGGTATTCAGTGGTGGTGATGCCGGCGTAGCCCCAGTTATCGGTGTCGATTTCTTCGATGACGATGTGGGTCAGGTCCGGGCGTTTGTGCAGGACGCGTTCGAGGGTTTCGGTGAACTCGGCGATGACCTGGGCTTTTTGCTCCGGGGTAACGCCGTCTCGGGTGATGCGCAGGCTGACAAAGGGCATGGCAATGGCTCCAGTCGCCGGCCATCGGGGTGATGGGCTGGCAGTGGGGCCAATTTAGGCGTGCGCCTTGAGCGGATAAAGGTGGGGCTGGGTACTTCATTAGTGACGCGGTGTAATGGATCAACAGCGCCGTATTGCTCTATCCTCGCTGGCGTATTTTTCGGTATAACCGAAGCCCACGCGTTGTGAACGGACTCCCATGAACGCCCTGAAGCTGACCTTTCTACTGGTGATTTTCCCGCTGCTGTTGGCCGCACTCGGCGGTTGGGAGCACCAGCGCGCTGCCCAAAGCAGCAACGCCGTGATCGACTATCACCTCAATGTCGGCATCGCCAAGCAGCAACTGCAGGCGCTGGCGGCGCAAGACCCGGCCGCGACCGTCGACCTCGGCAAAGAAAAAATCCGCGTGCAACTGGCGCTCTCGCGGCTGGACAAGATCGAAGCCGAACTGCCCACCGCCCATCACATCAACCGTGCACTGCGGGCGTTGGCACCGTGGGTGATCGGCCTCGGGCTGCTGGCGGCCTTGATTGGCCTGGCGGCGCTGCTCGGCACCCAGTGGGCCGGGCAACGCGCGCAGCAGTCGCGGGACAAACTCTTGCAGGCGTTCACCCTCGGCAGCCGCTTGCTGCCCTACGTGCTGGTCAGCCATGTGGTGGCGATGGCAGCAACGGTCGCCCTCGCCTTGAGCTATGAAAGTTTGGCGATGTGGCATGTCGGCCGGCTGGGCAGCGGTGAAATCAAGCTGATGGCAGTGCTGGGGGTGGTCGCGGCGTTCTGCGTGTATTCGATCTGGCTGTTGCTCAAGCAGTTGCGGCACATGCTGGGCATGTTCAAGCCCGAGCCGCTGGAGATCTTCGGCGCCGTGGTGACGCCCGAACAGGCGCCGGCCTTGTGGCGACAGGTGAATGAGCTTTCGAGCACACTGGGTGCATTGGCGCCGGACCATATCGTCGTGAGCCTGGCCCAGGGCTTTTATGTGACGTCCAGCGAGGCCAGTGTGCTGCCGGCGCAAACCCGCTTGACTGGACGCACCCTGCACGTGCCGCTGCTGCACCTTGGCTTGCTGAGCCGCGCCGAAATCGGCGCGGTGATCGGCCATGAACTCGCGCACTTCGCCGGCGAAGACACCGACTACAGCCTGCGCTTTGTGCCGATCTATGACGGCGTCAATCGCAGCCTGCAGGCCTTGCTGCAAACCCTGCTGGCGAGCGACCTGATCCAGGGCTGGCTGATGCGCCCATCCTTTCTGTTCGGCGTGTTTTTCATGCAGCACTTTGATCACGCGGTGAACCATTGGAGCCGCGAGCGCGAGCTGCTGGCGGATGCCGCCGGTGCGCGCGTGGCCGGCAATCGCGCGGCGGCGTCGGCCCTGTTGCGGGTGTCGGTGCTGCATGCCCACGTCGAGGAATCGCTGCTGGCGTTATGTGACGCCGCATCAGAAGAAGACCTGCCCCGCGCCGTGCTCACCGCGCTGAGCGGTTGCGAATTGCATCTGCCGCCTGAAGCACTGGAGATTCATCAGCCGCATCCGACCGATTCCCACCCGTCCAATGGCGAACGCCTGCAGGCGCTTGAGGTTCCATTGGACGAGGCGCTGCGCACCGCCACCCGCCCTGTCGACGCCGCCGCGGCGAACGGGCAAATCGATGGTTATTTCAGCGCGCCACAGACGCTGCGCGAGCAACTGTCTCGCGATCTGCTCGAGGTGGCCGTCGCCGAGAACGCCGTGCACACTCAGCTGCTGGAAACCCTGGTCGTTTCGACAGATGGCGAACGCGCACTGCATGAAGGCGGCGCATGGCGCGGCGTCTTGATGGCGGTATTGACGATACCCTTCGTGCTGTTCGCCCTGTGGATAATGGCCCGCCCCTGGCTGGCCCCGGAGCGCCTGAAGGGCACGCCGTTGTCGACAATCGGCGTGGGCGCCGCCGTCGGTAGCGTCGCGCTGATATTCCTGGGGCTGGGCGTGCGACGGTACAAACGCGCAGCGCAGGTCGCCTTGCGCCTGACGCCGGAGCATTTTGTCTTCGCCAACCTGAAGCAGCCGGTGCCGATCGAGCACATCGCCGATGTCTCGCTGCAGTTCATGCAGGGCATCTGGGTAACGCTGGAGTTGAAGCCGGATGCGCCCTTGCCTGAGCGGCGCAAGACCGCGTTTGGCGTGCCCGGCGCGCGGATCAACAAGAAGAAACGCCAAGTGCTGCTGCAGATGGCGCAACTGTGTATCGACAACCAGAAGATCGAACCCTACGAGGGCCTGAGGCTGATGCTCGACTACGTCAACGCGTCTGTTGCACGCAAGGTCCTGCAGAGCCGGGAGGATTCTGCGCAGGCATAAAAAAACCCCGAACCAGTCGGGGTTTTTTATCGCCTTGGATCAGGCGCGACGCCAGATCAATTAGAAAACGTTGATCGGGTAGTCGGCGAACAGACGGATTTCGTTACCGCCTACGTTGTACTGGTCGGCGTTGCTGGAAACACGCAACCAGGACGCACGCGCACGCAGGCTCAGGTCTTTGGCCGGGCCGCTCTGAACGACGTATTTGAACTGGTTGAAGATTTCACGCTCGGTGCCATTGCCGCGGTTGGAACCGTCGTCAATGTTGGTACCGCGCACGTAGGCAACGTTGTAGCTCAGGCCAGGCACGCCGAAGGTAGCGAAGTCGATACCGTAGGCTGCTTGCCACGAACGCTCGTCCTTGCCGTTGAAGTCGGACCAGTAGGAGTTTGCCAGCAGGATGGTGTTGCCGCCGTCGCCGATGCCGCCAGCGTTGCGGTAGCCGCCATACAGGTAGCCGGTGTCGCCGGTGCTGCGCTGGTGAGCAAGGGTGAAGCTGTGCGGGCCGACAGCCCACGTGGCGCCCAGGCTCCAGATTTTGTTGTCGCGAGCGTCTTCGTCTTTCTGGTTTTCCAGGGCGAAGCTCTTGTCCAACTTGGTTTTGTAGCCGTTGAAGTCAAAGGTCAGCGACTGCTTCTCTGGCAGGGCCAGCACGTAGTTGACGTTGACGTATTGCTTCTTCAGCACGTCCTGCATGTCGGAAGCGTAGAGCGCAGCCGACAGGCTTTCGGTGAATTTGTAGCTACCACCGATGTAGTCGATGCTTTTCAGGCGACCGCTGTCGGTGCCTTCCATGCTCTTGCGCGCTTCTTTGGTGAAGTGACCTGCGTCCAGTTGCAGACCGGCGATCTCTTTGGAAACGATCGACGTACCGGTGTAGGTTTCCGACAACAGACGGGAGTTGTCGTACTGCAGTACAGGTACGGCCGGGAACTGATCACCGTACTTGAGCACCGTGTTGGAAACGCGGAACTTCACGGCAGCGCCGCCTTTGGCCAGGTCGTGCGGTGCCGAGCCTGGGTTGTTGCTGCCATCAGGGTTGGTGGTGCCATTGCCCTGCTTGAAGAAGTCGATGCCGCCCGCGCCGGCGCGACCTTTACCACCGTCCAGACGGATAGCGTATTGGCCGATGACGTCCACACCCACACCGACGGTGCCTTGGGTGAAGCCGGACTCCAACTTACCGATGAAGCCTTGGCCCCACTCGGCTTTATCTTGCTTGCCGTTCTTGTAGTCACGGCTGATGTAGGCGTTACGTGCTGCGATGTTCAGGTGGCTGTCTTCAACAAAACCCTTGGATTGCTCCTGGTCGTTGGCCATTGCCTGAGTGGCGCTCAAAATCCCCAGAGCGATCAGACCCATCCGTTGCTTCAACATTTCTTATATTCCTTATTACTGGTTGAGTACGCGCTGTGACACCAGGCTCCGTGTCGCTTTTCTGGTGTCGACTTTTCCAGGAAAAAAGAAAGCCCGCGGACGACTTAACTGCCGCGGGCCTTTTTTATTGGATGAGTCATGGCGGTTAGCCACAGGCGTTGGGCGCAATCCTAGTCGCGCGTTGAACTATGTGTCAATTTCGTGAATCGTCTGTATTTAGGCGAAATAATTCTAAGCAAAGGCCTATTGCCGCTCTGGAAACGACAAAAAATCGCCTTTGGCGACCTCTGAAACACATTTAGTAACATATTTCAAAGCCGATACATTTGGGAATAGATAACGCACGTAAATGCAAAGCATTACCATTAACGCGCAATTTCCTCCCTAACAATTCGGATACATTTCCCCATGCCAGCCCCACGCCTGATGCCCCTCACCCTTGGGCTTTCTGTTCTGCTGTCTGCCGGTTTTGCCTGTGCTGCGACCACCCTGCCCGAAACCTCGATCAGCGCCGACGCCGACGAAGACGATCCCCGCGTCAGGGAAACCACCACCGCCACCCGCACCGCCACTGCGGTGCGTTATGTGCCCCAGGCGATCGACTCGGTAAAGACCGAAACCCTGCGCGCCTACGGCACCAATGACCTCGGCCAGGCGTTGAGCGGCATCCCCAACGTGAGCAGCGGCGCCGACACACGTTTCGACAGTTTGCGCATCCGTGGTTTCGACGCGAGCAATGACTTCTATCTGGATGGCATTCGCGACGACAGCCAATACGTGCGCGACCTGCATAACATCGAGCGCATCGAAGTGCTCAAGGGGCCAGCAGCCGTA
Organism: Pseudomonas aylmerensis; assembly: GCF_001702265.1. Classification (GTDB taxonomy): domain Bacteria; phylum Pseudomonadota; class Gammaproteobacteria; order Pseudomonadales; family Pseudomonadaceae; genus Aquipseudomonas; species Aquipseudomonas aylmerensis. Next base: position 183,318 of record NZ_MAUE01000002.1, on the reverse strand, counting down.
CTTTACGGGCGAGGCGGTCAGGGAGGGATCGTCAACCGCGTGAGCAAACTGCCCATCGCCGGCCACGCCTCGAGCATCGAGGCCCAGGGCGGCAGCAATGATTTGCGCAGCCTGTATGCCGATCTCAGCGCCGACCCCAGCGACACCCTCAGCCTGCGCCTGAACATGGGCAACCAGGACAACAACAGCTTTCGCGATGGCGTCAGCGGCAATCGCCAGTTGTTCGCACCGTCCATGAGCTGGCAACTGACCCCGGACCTGAACTGGCTGGTGCAATACGAATACAGCCGCTACAACCGCACGCCGGACCGCGGCATCCCCGGCGTCAACGGCCGCCCGGCGGATGTGAGCCGCGGCACCACCTACTTTGACAGCCGCGACTACATCGACGACAAGACCCAGTCGCTGCGCTCCAAGCTGGCCTACGAACTCAATGACAATTGGCAACTGCGCCAGACGTTGGGCGTATTCAAGCTCGACAGCGATTTCGACAACACTTACCAGACCGCCTACGCGCCTGCGACTAACAGCGTCACACGCCAGCGCTGGCAGCAGGACCTGACCACCCTGAATATCTTCAACAACCTTGAGCTCGAAGGTGGCTTCAGCACCTTTGGCCTGGAGCATCGCCTGCTCAGCGGCCTTGAGCTGGGCAGCCAGCGTCGCGATCCCAAGCTGTACACCGCGACAGCCGTCAACCGTGGCGGGCAGGCCGTGCCGAGCCTGGACCTCAACCAGCCGAATCGCCACCTGAGCCACACCGGGCGGATGAGCGTGTCGAGCAACAATCACACTGAAGTCGACAGCCGCGCCGTATACGTACAGGACCAACTGCGCCTGAATGATCAGTGGCAATTGCTCGCTGGCCTGCGCTACGACCGATTTGAAGTGGACACCAAGAACAAGCTGCTCAACACCCGGCAAGCGGTCGAAAGCCACAGCACCAGCCCGCGCTTCGGTGTGGTCTGGACGCCGCTGGAACATCACTCGTTCTACGCCTCGTGGAGCAAAACCTTTTCCCCGGCGGGGGGCGGCGTGATCGGCATCACCCCGAACGCCGCCGGCAGCGTCAACGACCTGAGCCCCGAACTGACCAAGCAGAAGGAAATCGGGGTCAAGAGCGACTGGCTCGACGACCGCCTCAGCACCACCCTCGCCGTGTACGAACTGGAACTCTACAACCGCCGCACCAGCGACCCGCTGGACCGCACCATCACCTTGCTCAGCGGCCTGCAGCGCTCGCGTGGCGTGGAGCTGACCGCCACTGGCAAGATTGTCGGCAACTGGTCGGTGCGCGGCGGCATCGGCTTGCAGGACGCTACGGTCGTGAAGGACAACAACGGCTTTGAAGGCAAGCGCGTCAGCGACGTCGCCAAGCGCAATGCCAGCCTGTTCCTCACCTGGAAACCGGAAATGGGTTGGTACGCGGAAACCGGGCTGACCCTGGTCGGCGACCGTTATGCCGACAGCCTCAACACCGTGGTCATGCCAGGTTATGGTCGCTGGGACGCATTGGCCGGGTTCCGTCAAAAGGAATGGGACCTGCGCGCGGCGCTGAATAACATCGCCGATAAAACCTACTACGCCTCGGCGACCAGCGTGGCGCAGATCCAGCCAGGCGAGCCACGCAGCCTGGTGGTCACAGGCACTTACAGCTTCTAAATTCCCCCTCCACCTGTAGGAGCCGGCTTGCCGACGATAGCGTCGGCGAGATCAGCGCAGGCCCAAGGCCGTCGCCGCCGGCGAGCCGGTTCCTACAAGGGTGCGATCAATTCACACAGCGCGTGCACTTCTTCCTCACTGAACAACCCCGCCGGGTAGCGTTCACTCATCACGCTGCGCAAGTCAGGCTGCTGCCGGATCTGTCGCGAACCGTTTTCCTTCAACCAGAGCGCCAGCGCATGGATCGCGTCACCGTTGACCCGCAAAGGGTGGAAGGTGCGCGTGTACATCAGGTTGATATCGGCATTCATTTCAGCGCTCTCTCCTACTGCGTGAGCGGCTAACTTACTCAAGGTTTATGACAGAACTGCGCAGTCATCACCCTGGGCCACTGTGACAACACCGATACAAGAGCTATGCCAATGTCCCGTGTTTATAGGCATGCGGACACAAAAAAGCCCGCGACCTTGCTGGGCCGCGGGCTTGCTCAAAACGCTGAAACCGGCTAGCGCCCGCTCATCGCTCGAATGCTGTTACAACTGCACTCAGTTTTTGTGCGGGGCTGGCTGTTGTTGGGTCAGGCAATGGATATTGCCGCCGCCCAGTAACAGTTCACGGCCCGGCACCATCACCACTTCGTGCTGTGGGAACAGCTGCTGCAGGATCGCCTTGGCCTGGCTGTCCAGCGGGTCGTCGAAGCTCGGCGCGATAATGCCGCCGTTAACGATCAGGAAGTTCACGTAGGAACCCGCCAGCCGCACGCTCGGGTTGCGCTCCTGGGTACCGTCCACCGGGTCCACGCCGGCGCATTCTTCCTCGGTGGCGTACAGCGGCCCCGGGATCGGCATTTTGTGCACTGTGAACGCGCGTCCCTTAGCATCAGTGCTGCTTTGCAGGACGTCGAGGGCGGCATGGCAACGCGCGTAGTTAGGGTCCTGCGGGTCGTCGGTCCAGGCCAGCAGCACTTCACCCGGGCGCACGTAGCAGCAGAAGTTATCCACATGCCCATCGGTTTCGTCGTTGAACAGGCCGTCCGGCAACCAGATAATCTTATCCACAGCCAGATTGGCGCTCAGCACCGCCTCGATCTCGCCACGGTCCAGGTGCGGGTTGCGATTGCGGTTGAGCAGGCACTCCTCGGTGGTGATCAAGGTGCCTTCGCCGTCGACGTGGATCGAGCCGCCTTCGAGCACAAAGCCTTCGGTGCGGTAGCGCGGCGCGCGCTCGATTTCGAGGATCTTGCCGCCTACCTGCGAGTCGCGGTTCCACGGCGAATACAGGCCGCCGTCAAAACCGCCCCAAGCGTTGAAGTCCCAGTTCACGCCGCGCACTTCGCCGCTGTTGTTGATCACGAAGGTCGGGCCGGTGTCACGTACCCAGGCATCGTCACTGGACATTTCCACCACGCGGATATTCGGCACATCCAAGCGGGCGCGGGCGTTTTCGTACTGGCCGGCGGACACCGCCACGGTCACCGGTTCAAAGCGCGCAATGGCCTTGGCCACCGCGACGTGCGCCGCCTGCGCTGGCTTGCCGCCCAGGCGCCAGTTGTCCGGGCGTTCGGGCCAGATCATCCAGGTCTGGGTCTGTGGCGCCCATTCGGCGGGCATGTAGAAGCCATCGGCGCGGGGTGTGCTGTGCAGGGTGGTCATGGCGTTCAGGACTCCGAATGGGGTGAAAGCCGACTTTATAACGGATAAAAATCGGCTTTAAAAGCAATCAACGATCATAGTTTATAAATATGACAATAAATAGCCGATAACAATCGACTACCTACACAAGCTCATCCAGCACCTTCGACAGCATATCGACGAAGAAATCCACGCTGCGGCGGGAGGTGACCATCGGCGGCTTGATCTTGAGGATGTTCAAGTAATCACCGGTAGGCTGCATGAAAATCCCCAGCTCGCGCAGGCGCTCGCAGAGCAGCGCGGTTTCTTCGGTGGCGGATTCCAGGGTGTGGCGGTCGCGCACCAGCTCCAGGCCCAGGTAGAAACCCGAGCCGTGAACGGCGCCGACCAACGGGTGACGGTCGATCAATGCTTCCAAACGCGCCTTGAAATGCCCGCCGACCACTTGGGCGTTTTCCCACAGCTTTTCTTCCTCCATGACATCCAGCACTGCCATGCCGATGCGGCAACTGACCGGGCTGCCACCGGAGGATGAGAAGAAATAGCCCTCAGCCTCCAGCGCCTCGGCGATTTCGCGGCGGGTGATCACCGCCCCCAGCGGCTGGCCATTGCCCATGCCTTTGGCCATGGTGATGATGTCCGGCACCACGCCCTGCTCTTCAAAGCCCCAGAAAAAGTGGCCCATGCGGCCATAACCGACCTGCACTTCATCGGCGATGCACACGCCGCCCTGAGCGCGCACCAATGCATACACCTGCTGCAGATAACCAGGCGGCAGCGAGATGCCACCGGCATTGCCGTACACCGGCTCGCAGATGAAACCCGCCAATTGACGTTTGCTCGCGGCGATTTTCGCCAGGTTGTGTTCCACGCTTCGTACATAGTCCGGCGCGCTGTCCTGCCCGCGGAACTCGCCGCGATAGGTATTGGGCGCGGTCACCGGGTGCACCCACTCCGGGCGACTGCTCAAGGCCTGGGGGTTGTCGGCAATCGAAGTCGAGACCGCATCCGCTGCCACCGACCAGCCGTGGTACGCCTCCAGCACGCTGAGCATGTCGCGCCCGCCGCTGTAGGCCCAGGCCAGGCGGATCGCCAGGTCGTTGGCTTCGGTGCCGCTGTTGACCAGGAAGACCCGGTCCATGCCCGCCGGCGCCAGCGCCAGCAAGCGCTCGGAAAACTCGGCAATTGCCGCGTAATGGAAGCGCGAGTTGGTGTTGAGCAGCGACCACTGGCGCGCCGCCACCTCGGCCATGCGCGGATGGCCATGGCCGAGCACCGCCACGTTGTTGAGCATGTCCAGGTAGGAGCGGCCCTGCATGTCGATCAGGTGGTTGCGCCAGCCGCGCTCGATACGCGGCGGATCGGCGTAATAGTGTTTCTGCGAGCGGGCGAAGCTGGCATCGCGGCGCGCCAGCAGGGCCTCGGGGTCCAGCTCGGGCTCGGCATCGCAAGCCAGCCCCAGCAGCGCGGCCGGCGAGGGGCACAGCACCTGCCACGCCTGCGCGCGTGAGGGCGTGCAGAACAACGGCGCCGGCAGCTCGGTACGGCACAGTTGCACGGTGAGCGGGCCTTCGACTTCGCCGATAACCTGGCCCTTGAGCACCGCAGCGCCCGGCCGCAGCGACGCCTTGACACCCCACAACCGCACGTTGGCTTCACCGCTGTGCACACGCAGTTCGCCGTTGGCGCCCAGGTGCACAGTGCCCGCAAACGGCGCTTCGACGGAGGTACCCTGGGGCACGTGCAGCTCGACGTGCAATGGGAACGTCTGCGGCTCATGGGCACTGTCAGGCTGAGTCCGTGACAAACGGTACTGCCCATAACGACTGGCCGCCAGGCCATGCACGGCGGCCGCGTCCTGCAGCAAACGTTGATCGGCGCCGGCATGTTCCCAGTTGCCCGCCTCGAAATGCGCGCTGAGCACGCCCAGGTCGATCAGCGCAAATTCGCGCCCCACCAGCCCTGGCAACAACGGCGCGAAGCCTTGGCTGACCAGCGCTGCAGGCGCCTGCCCGACGCTGCTGAGAATCGCCGCTTCCATCAACTCAAACGGCACCGATGTCGCCACATGGAAGATTTCCCACTCGTGCTCGGCGTTTTTCAACAGGTAACTGTTATCCGGATCCAGGCGTTGCTGCTGCTCGCTGCTGAGTACCAGCACGGCCGCGCGGGCGACGATCAACGGCCACAGCACCTGCAATTCTTCGGGCTGCAGCGGTGTCACGGCATGGCAAGCCTGGATCGCCGGCAAGATCGCAAACGGGTCGCCTTCGGCATGGTGCAACAGGGCGGCGCAGGTCACGGACAGGTCGGCGATGCGCCAGGTGTGCACCAGGTCGCCGAAATCGATCACACCCTGGACTTGCCAACGGCGCTGGGCATCGCGTTGCCAGACCACGTTGTCGTCGGTGATATCCATGTGCACCGCTTGCCACGGCAAGCGCTCGACCAAGGGCCGGATGCGTTGCTCGACCTGCTCGGCCACCTGCTCCAGGGCCGCGCGATGCGGCAGGTTTTCCAGGCTGGCCAGCAGGTGGGTGATCAGTTCCCGTGCATGGCGCGGGTCCCATTGCAGGGTGCGTTCCAGGCCCGGGTGGGCAAAAGACGCGAGGGCCAGGCTCATACGGCCGCAAAGGTCGCCGAAGCCCGCGATCACCTCACGCCCCAGGTGAGGCAGGTGGGTCAACGGCTGCCCGTCGATATAATCCAGCAGACGCACATGCAGGGTTTGCCCGTCGAGGTTGACGCTCAGCAGCTCGTCGCCGCTCAAGGCCTGGATGACCTTGGGTACACGCAGGCCGGCTTGCGCCTGCAAGCTGTTGAAGGCCGCGTGCTGGGCGTGCAATTCCACAGCGGCGTAGTCGCCCCGGCAGATTTTCAGAACAAAGCGCCCGCGCGGGCTGTCGACCTTGTAGTTGAGGTCCTGTTGGCTGCCCAGTGACTGCAATGTGCCCGCGAGGCCGTAATGTTGCTCAAGCAACTGCGCCGCCTGATCGGGGCCTACTTGCGGGCAGGGTAGACTGGCGCGATGAATCAACGTGGCGAGCAACATGGGGTGGCCTCGGTTTTTTTTCAGGGGTGTATATCGCCATTGTTCAGGGGGCTTACGCAACCCCCGGACACATACCGCCCTGTCCAGCGCCACAACACAGGCTATGCTCCATTCGCTAATCGTTCGTCTAAGGAAAAGGGCCCCCGACATGCGCATTCTCATTACCGGTGGCGCCGGTTTTATCGGTTCTGCTTTGGTACGTCACCTGATTCAGCACACCGAGCACGAAGTGCTCAACCTGGACAAACTCACCTACGCCGGCAACCTGGAGTCGCTGACCAGTATCGCCGCCAACAGCCGCTATGAGTTCGTCCAGGCCGACATCATCGACCAGGCCACCGTCAGCGCCGTATTGGCGCGCTTTGAGCCCCAGGCAATCATGCACTTGGCCGCCGAGTCGCATGTCGACCGTTCGATTGACGGTCCATCGGACTTTATCCAGACCAACATCGTCGGCACCTACAGCCTGCTGGAGGCCGCCCGGGGCTACTGGCAAACACTCGAGGCCGCAGACAAAAGCGCGTTTCGCTTCCACCACATTTCCACTGACGAAGTGTACGGCGACCTGCATGGCGTGGACGACCTGTTCACCGAAACCACCCCCTATGCGCCGAGTTCGCCTTACTCCGCCAGTAAAGCGGCCTCCGACCACCTGGTGCGAGCCTGGCAGCGCACCTACGGCCTGCCGGTACTGCTGACCAACTGCTCGAACAATTACGGCCCGTTCCATTTTCCCGAGAAATTGATCCCGCTGGTGATCCTCAACGCGCTCGCGGGCAAGCCATTGCCGGTCTATGGTGATGGTTTGCAGGTGCGCGACTGGCTGTTCGTCGAAGACCACGCGCGGGCGCTGCTCAAGGTGGTCACCGAAGGCGCCGTCGGCGAGACCTACAACATCGGCGGGCACAACGAGCAGCAGAACATCAGCGTGGTTCGCAGCATCTGCGCCCTGTTGGAAGAGCTGGCGCCGCAGCACCCGGACGGCGTCGAGCACTACGCCGACCTGATCACATTCGTAAAGGACCGCCCAGGGCACGATCAACGCTACGCCATTGATGCCAGCAAGATCGAACGCGAATTGGGCTGGGTGCCTTTGGAAACCTTTGAAACCGGTCTACGCAAAACCGTGCAGTGGTACCTGGATAATCTGGAATGGTGCCGCAGGGTCCAGGACGGCAGTTATCAGGGTCAACGATTGGGCAACACCGACATGAGGGATCTGATCGCATGATGAAAGGAATCGTATTGGCCGGCGGCTCCGGCACGCGCCTGCACCCCATCACCCTGGGTGTGTCCAAGCAATTGCTACCGGTGTATGACAAGCCGATGATCTATTACCCGATCTCGGTGCTGATGCTTGCAGGGATCAAGGAAATCCTGGTGATTTCCACCCCGGCGGACCTGCCGCAGTACCGCAATCTGCTGGGTGACGGCAGCCAGTTCGGCGTGACATTCAGCTACGCCGAACAGCCGACCCCGGATGGCCTGGCGCAAGCCTTCCTGATTGGCGAGCAGTTCATAGGCAGCGACCCGGTGTGCTTGATCCTGGGTGACAACATTTTCCATGGTCAGCGCTTCAGCGAGCAGCTGCACGCGGCCGTCAAACGCGGCAAGGGCGCCACGGTGTTCGGCTATTGGGTCAAAGACCCGGAGCGCTTTGGCGTGATCGACTTCGACAGCGAAGGCCGTGCCCTGTCCATCGAAGAAAAGCCGGCGGTACCGAAATCCAGTTACGCGGTGACCGGCCTGTATTTCTACGATAACGATGTGGTCAATATCGCCAAGGCGGTGAAGCCCTCGGCTCGCGGCGAATTGGAGATCACCGACGTCAACAACGCCTACCTGCACCGGGGTGACTTGCAAGTGGAACGTTTCGGCCGAGGCTTCGCCTGGCTCGACACGGGCACCCACGACAGCCTGCTCGACGCCTCGCAGTACGTGCAGACCATCGAGCGCCGCCAGGGCCTGAAAGTCGCCTGCCTCGAAGAGATTGCCTACGGCAACGGCTGGATCGATCGCGACCACCTGCTCGAACGCGCCAAATACTTTGGCAAGACCGGCTACGGCCAATACCTTTACTCACTGGCCGGAGACAACCAGTGAACGTCATTGAAACCTCATTGCCAGGCGTGCTGATCATCGAACCCAAAGTGTTCGGTGATGAGCGCGGTTTTTTCTACGAAAGCTTCAACGCCCGGGCTTTCGAACACGCCACCGGGCTGCAGCGCAACTTTGTCCAGGACAACCATTCACGCTCACAAAAAGGCGTGCTGCGCGGCCTGCACTATCAACTCGAACACACCCAGGGCAAGCTGGTGCGCGTGACCGCCGGTGAAGTATTGGACGTGGCCGTCGACATTCGCCGCAGCTCGCCGAACTTCGGCCAGTGGGTGGGGGTTCGGTTGTCGGCGCAGAACAATCGCCAGCTGTGGATACCGGAAGGCTTCGCCCATGGGTTTGTGGTACTCAGCGATTACGCCGAATTTCTGTACAAGACCACCGACTATTACCAGCCGAGCGCCGAGCGCAGCATCCTGTGGAATGACCCGGCGCTGGCCATCGACTGGGAACTCACTGCACCGCCGCAACTGTCTGCCAAGGACCAGGCAGGCAAACGACTGATGGAAGCCGACCTGTTCCCATGAAAATCCTCATCACCGGCCAACACGGCCAAGTCTCCCTGGCGCTGCAACAGCGGCTGCAGGATCTCGGCGAACTCATCGTGCTGGGCCGCGATCAGCTCGACCTGGCTGACGTCGACCAGATCCGCCAGCAGGTCCGTGCCCAGCGCCCCGACCTGATCATCAATGCCGCGGCCCACACTGCGGTCGATCAAGCCGAAAGCGAAGCAGACGTCGCCTTCGCCATCAACGCGATTGCCCCCGGCGTCCTCGCCGAGGAAGCCGAGGCCTTGGGCATCCCGTTGATCCACTACTCCACCGACTACGTGTTTGACGGCAACAAACCCGCGCCCTACACCGAAGCCGACACACCGAACCCCCTGGGCGTCTACGGCCAGAGCAAGCTGGCGGGTGAGCAGGCGATTGCCGCCGTGGGGGGTGAGTACCTGATCCTGCGCACCAGTTGGGTCTACTCCAACCACGGCAAGAATTTCCTGCTGACCATGCAACGCCTGCTGCAGGAAAAACCGCACCTGCGTATCGTCGCCGACCAGATCGGTGCGCCGACCTGGGCCGGCACGATCGCCAACAGCACCCGTGCCTTGATCGATCGCTGGCAGGCCGGCAAGGCCGGTGAGTGGGGTGTCTACCACCTGACCGCCCAGGGCGAGACCTCTTGGTTCGGCTTCGCCGCGGCGATCGCCGAGCAGCTGCGCGCCGGCGGCACAGCCTGTGCCGAGCTGGAGGCGATTCCCTCCAGCGCCTACCCGACGCCCGCCAAGCGCCCGCTGAACTCACGCCTGGATTGCAGTCGCCTGCAGCAACAATGGCAGGTCAGCCAGCCACAGTGGCAAGACGCATTGCGCGAGTGTCTTGCAAGGCAGCACTAGGCATAATGCGCCTGTACCCACAGGCGCACGACTCCCATGAACCCACCCCTTCCGCGAAGACCCCGCTGGCGCAGCCTCGCCCTGTTGGCGTTGTGCCTGGCGCCGCTGCTGTGGCCGCTGGAGCACTTGGCCGAGCGCTATTACCGCAGTGAACTGGCCGGGCAGAACCGCCAGACCCTCGACCTGTACGTGGCCAACCTGCTGGGCACGCTGCATCGCTATGAAGTGCTGCCGCAGATTCTCGGTGACTTGCCGGCCCTGCGCACGGCCCTGGATGCGCCGCAGGTGAGCACCAACCTGGTCAACGCCAACCTGTTGCTCAAGGACGTCGCGGCCCAGGCCGGGGTGGAAGTGATGTACCTGATGGACACCACCGGCAAGACCCTCGCCGCGTCCAACTGGGACAAACAAGACAGTTTCGTCGGCCGCAATTTCTCTTTCCGCCCCTACTTCAGCGAAGCCATGGCCGGGCGCCTGGGCCGCTTCTTCGGCCTGGGCACCACCTCGGCCAAACGCGGTTACTTTTTCGCCGCCGCCGTACGCGATGGCACCACCATCATCGGCGTGCTGGTGGTCAAGGTCGACCTGGACCACACCGAGAGCCTGTGGGGCAATACCCCGGAACAACTGCTGGTCACCGACCACAATGGCGTGGTGATCCTGACCTCGCGCCCGCAATGGCGCTTCCGTGCCACTCGGCCACTGACCGCCGAAGAACGCCAGGCCATCATCGCCATCCAGCCCTACCCGACTCGCGACCCGCAGCCATTGGCACTGAGCTCCACGGCGTGGCTGCGCCAATCCACAGCCATCGCCGAGACCGGCTGGAACGTGGAGATCCTGGCGCCGCGCTCGCTGATCAACCGCCCGGTGCGCACAGTGGTTGCGGTGGGGGGCGCCACGCTGCTGGTGTTGATGCTGCTGCTCGGCCTGATGATGCAGCGCCGCCGCCACTATCTGGACCGCATTGCCTTCGAAGCCAAGGCCCGTCGTGAGCTGGAAATGCGCGTGGTCGAGCGGACCAGCGACCTCGAAGGCCTCAACCGCCGCTTGAAGCAGGAAGTGCTCGAACGCGAACACGCCCAGCAGGAACTGGTGCGCGCCCAGGATGACCTGGTGCAGGCCGGCAAACTGTCGGCTTTGGGCACCATGTCGGCGAGCATCAGCCACGAACTCAATCAGCCCCTGGCGGCGATCCGCAGCTACGCGGAAAACGCCGAGATCCTGCTCGACCACGAGCGCACCAGTGATGCGCGGGGCAACCTCAAGCTGATCAGCGAACTGACCGGGCGCATGGCCTCGATCATCGCGCACCTGCGCGCCTTTGCCCGCCGCGACCGCCATGCGCCGGAAAGCGTGGCGCTGCAGCCGGCGCTGGACGACGCGCTGGCCTTGCTGGCCAAGCGGCGGCGGTCGATGGAAGTCGAGTTGATCCGCGATTTGCCGGAAGCGACCCTGTGGGTGCAGGCCGGCGAAACCCGCTTGCGCCAGGTACTGGGCAACCTGCTGGCCAATGCCCTCGACGCCCTCACCGAAAAAGGCCCGCCGCGCAAGCTCTGGCTGAGTGCCCAAACCACCGAACAGGGCGTCAACCTGTACATTCGCGACAACGGCCCGGGCTTTTGCATGGAAGCCCTGGGCCGCGCCAGCGAGCCGTTCTACACCACCAAGACGCGCACTCAAGGCCTGGGGCTGGGGCTGGCAATCTGTGACACCCTGATGCGTGCCTTTGGCGGCGAGCTGCTGTTCGCCAACCACAAGGAAGGCGGCGCGCTGTTAACCTTGAAATTGCGTGCCGGCTCGCCGGGCGTCAGTCTGCAACCGTCCGAGGACCGCAGTGTATGAGTATCGATAACCAGATTCAGGTGGTGTTGATCGACGACGATCCACACTTGCGTCAGGCCCTGTGCCAGACCCTGGACCTGGCCGGGCTGAAAGTCCTGACGCTCGGCGAAGCCACCGGCCTTACCGCACGCCTGTCCCGCGATTGGCCAGGCGTGGTGGTCAGCGACATCCGCATGCCCGGCATGGATGGCCTGGAGCTGCTGGCCGAACTGCACGGCCAGGACGCGGAGCTGCCGGTATTGCTGATCACCGGCCACGGCGACGTGCCGCTGGCAGTGCAGGCCATGCGCGCCGGCGCCTATGACTTCCTGGAAAAACCCTTCGCCAGCGACGCCCTGCTCGACAGCGTGCGCCGCGCCCTGGCCCTGCGCCGCCTGGTGCTGGACAACCGCAGCCTGCGCCTGGCCCTGAGTGATCGCCAGCAATTGAGCACGCGGCTGGTCGGCCACTCCCCGCAAATGCTGCGCCTGCGCGAGCAGATCGGTGCATTGGCGGCGACCAAGGCCGATGTGCTGATCCTCGGTGAAACCGGCGCCGGCAAGGAAGTGGTCGCGCGCGCCTTGCATGACTTGTCGAGCCGTCGCAGCGGGCCGTTTGTGGCGATCAACGCCGGCGCCCTGGCTGAGTCGGTGGTCGAAAGCGAGCTGTTCGGCCATGAACCGGGCGCCTTTACCGGCGCGCAGAAGCGGCGTATCGGCAAGTTCGAATTCGCCAACGGCGGCACGCTGTTCCTCGACGAAATCGAAAGCATGAGCCTGGATGTACAGGTCAAGCTGCTGCGCCTGTTGCAGGAGCGTGTGGTCGAGCGCCTGGGCGGCAATCAGCTGATTCCACTGGATATCCGCATCATCGCCGCCACCAAGGAAGACCTGCGCCAGTCCGCCGACCAGGGCCGCTTCCGGGCCGACTTGTACTACCGCCTCAACGTCGCGCCGTTGCGCATCCCGCCGCTGCGTGAGCGCGGCGAAGATGCGCTGATGCTGTTCCAGCACTTTGCCGACGAAGCCAGCAGCCGCCACGGCCTGCCGCTGCACGAGCTGCAACCGGGCCAACGCGCGCTGCTGCTGCGCCACAGCTGGCCGGGCAATGTCCGCGAACTGCAGAACGCTGCCGAGCGCTTTGCCCTGGGCCTGGAGCTGGCGCTGGACAACACGCCGGACAATCCGGCGGCCGGTGTACTGACCTCCACTCCTGGAGGCTTGAGCGAGCAAGTCGAACAGTTCGAGAAGAGCCTGATCGCAGCCGAACTCACACGCCCCCATAGCTCCCTGCGCAGCCTCGCCGAAGCCCTGGGTGTGCCGCGCAAGACCCTGCACGACAAGCTGCGTAAACACGGCCTGAACTTCGCCGACAGCGGCAACCACAGTACCGACGACGAATGACCCCGCCCACCCATCAAGAGGCACCCATGAGCCGCGACAGCCGTTACCTGGAATCCATCCTTCACCACGACATTCCCCTCACCCGGGAAATGGGCCTCAAGGTGCTCGACTGGCAACACGGCCAATTGCAGCTGCACCTGCCCTTGCAGGCCAATATCAACCACAAGAGCACCATGTTCGGCGGCAGCCTGTATTGCGGCGCGGTGTTGGCGGGTTGGGGTTGGCTGCACCTGCAGCTGCGCGAGGAAGGCATTGAAGACGGGCATATCGTGATCCAGGAAGGGCAGATCAGCTATCCGATGCCGGTGACGCAGGATGCGACGGTGATGTGCGCAGCGCCGGAAGAGAAGGTGTGGAAGCGCTTTGTCGCCACCTATAAGCGTTATGGCCGAGCGCGTTTGACCCTGGAGACATGGATTGTGAATGAGGGCAGCGAGGCGCGCGCGGTGGCGTTTACTGGCCAGTACGTCCTGCACCGCTAAAAGCATCAGCGTGGAAGCGGCTAGCCTGCATCCCGCGCCCGACACAGTTCCCATGTGGGAGCGGGCATGCTCGCGAAAGCGGTGGATCAGCCAACATGTTCGGTGACTGGCATACCGCCTTCGCGGGCAAGCCCGCTCCCACATTGGGGGATACGTCGTCCGCTCTTGCGGTGCAACGCGGCAATTCCAACCGCACAGCCAAACGCGAAGCTTCACACCGATCAAAAATGTGGGAGCGGGCTTGCCCGCGAAGGCGGTGGATCAGCCAACATTTTCGGTGACTGGCATACCGCTTTCGCGGGCAAGCCCGCTCCCACATTGGGGGATGCGTCGTCCGCTCTTGCGGTGCACCCCGGCAATTCCAACCGCGCGGCCAAACGCGAAGCTTCACACCGATCAAAAATGTGGGAGCGGGCTTGCCCGCGAAGGCGGTGGATCAGAACCGGCTAAGCTGGCTGATCCACCGCCAGCGCCTCCAAGGTGGCGCCGTTCGAATGTGGGAGCCAGCTCCCACATTGAATCCCCGACCGACTCAGGAACGCGCCAGGGTGAGCAGTCGGTCCCGCCAGGCGGCCTTGGCTGGCAATGCCAGGAAGAATGGGTTCAACAATGAGGCCCGCGCCGGGTAGCTGAACGGCTCGCCGCTCAACTCCAGTACCTCGCCGCCCGCCCCTTCGAGCACGCCCTGGGCGGCCGCGGTATCCCACTGCGACGTTGGCGCCAGGCGCGGATAGCAATCGGCGCTGCCCTCGGCCAACAGGCAGAACTTCAATGAGCTGCCGATATTGGCCAGCTTCAAGGCGCCCAAGCCTTCGCTCAAGCCGTCCAGCAAACGCTCCTGCTCGGGGCTGGTATGCCGACGGCTGGCCACGACGGTGAAGGACTCGCCCACGGCCGGCGACTCGCGCACTTGGATCTGCTTGGGGGCTTCGTTGACATCCGAGCGCCACGCACCGAGGCCCGCGCCACCAAAGTAGCAACGGCCACTGGTAGGCATGGACACTACGCCAAACACCACGCGGCCCTGTTCGATCAACGCCACGTTGACGGTAAATTCCTCGCTGCCGGCGATAAACTCCTTGGTGCCATCCAACGGATCCACCAGCCACCAGCGCTGCCAACCAGCGCGCACGCTCTGGTCAATATCGGCGTCCTCTTCGGACAGCACCGGAATGCTCGGGTCCAAGGCCGTGAGGCCGGCGAGGATCAGGTGATGGGCGGCCAGGTCTGCCGCCGTCACCGGCGAATCATCGGCCTTGGACGTCACCGCCACATCCGCGCGCCAATACGGCAGGATCACTTCACCCGCCTGGCGAGCCAGCTCAATCACTGGGGCGATAAACGGGTGGCCTAAAAACAGTTCGCTCATGCGATAAACGCTCCACGCTGAATCAACAAATCTCGTACCAGATACAGCGCGGCCAGGGCGCGGCCTTCGCTGAATTGCTCGTTCTGCGCCAGTTGCGACAGCTCGTGCAGGTTGACCCTGTCCACGCGCATTGGTTCGGGCTCATCGCCCTCCAGGCGTTCTTCGTAGAGATCAGTGGCCAGCACCACCTGGATCTTCTGGCTCATATAGCCAGGCGACAGCGACAGCTCGGTCAGATGCTCCAGCTGACGTGCACCGTAGCCCGCTTCTTCCTTGAGCTCGCGGTCCGCCGCCGCCAGCACATCCTCACCGGGCTCGATCAAGCCCTTGGGCAACGACAATTCATACTCGTCCGTGCCGCCGCAGTACTCTTCCACCAGCAACGCGTGCTCGTCGTCGATCATCGCCACGATCATCACCGCGCCGTAACCGGCGCCGCGGCCTACCAGGCGCTCGTAGGTCCGTTCAACGCCATTGGAAAAGCGCAATTGCACTTCCTCCACGCGGAACAAACGGCTACTGGCGACTATTTCGCGGGCGAGGACGGTGGGTTTCTGGCGCATAAGCGGCTCCTTGGCGTGATCGGGTTACTATACCGTGGCTTTTCCGATTGTCTGTGTCGGATATCTTTACTTACATGAGACCACTCCATGCCCTCTCTGCCCTGGCACGCCATCGACACCGTCCTGCTGGACATGGACGGCACGCTGCTCGACCTGCATTTCGACAACCACTTCTGGATGGAACACCTGCCCCAGCGTTACGCCGAGCTGCACGGGGTGAGCCGGGCCATGGCCGAGATGGAATTGCAGCCGCTGTTCGAGCGTAACGCCGGACAGTTGCAATGGTATTGCCTGGATTTCTGGAGCACCGAGCTGAATATTCCGGTGCGCGAGCTCAAGCTGGAAACCGCCCACCTGATCGCCCTGCGCCCGGATGCCGACACGTTCCTGGCGGCGATCAAACAGGCCGGCAAGCGGGTGATCCTGATCACCAATGCTCATCGTGACTCGCTGTCGTTGAAGCTGGAACGCATTGAACTGGCGCCGTATTTCGAGCGATTGATCAGCTCCCACGACTACGGCTTCGCCAAGGAAAACCCGCAGTTCTGGGACGCCCTGCAAGCCGACATTGCCTTCGACCCGGCGCGCAGCCTGTTTATCGACGACACCTTGCCGATCCTGCGCAGTGCCCGCACGTTTGGCGTGGGGCATTTACTGGCGGTGAAGGAGCCGGATAGCCAGAAGGGGCCGAAGGACACGGCTGAATTTGCAGCAGTCGGTGATTACCGCGATCTCATTGTCGGACTCTGAACCATGTGGGAGGGGGCTTACCCCCGATAGCAGTGGATCAGTCACCTTGATATCGACTGACACTCCGCTATCGGGGGCAAGCCCCCTCCCACATTTTTACGTTGTGTATTACTCAGGAATACGCAGCGTCTGCCCTGGGTAGATTTTGTCCGGATGCGACAACAGCGGCTTGTTGGCCTCGAAAATCTTGTTGTACTGGTTGGCGTTGCCATACACCGCCAGGGAAATCGCGCTGAGGGTGTCGCCTTTTTTCACCACGACGAAACGGGCCGCCGCCACGGCAGGACCGGAAACTGTAATCTGGTCCTCGACGCTGGCAACACCGGCGATATTGCCCGCTGCCAGGATGATTTTTTCTTTCTCCTCCTGCGTCGCTACCTCGCCGGAAATCGTGACCTTGTCACCCTCGACGGTAGCGTGAACGTTAGGGTTACCCAACCCGACATCCTCGATATGCTTTTTCAAATCTTCACCAGCGTTGGCATTGCCTGGTGTCAGCAGCTTGACCAGCTTCTCGCCGGCCTCCTTAACAAAGCTAAAAAGACTCATGGTGCGCTCTCCTTGGTAGTTGATGTCCAGATGCTCAAGACTAGACCAGTCCGACGGATTTGGGTTCCGGCCCGGCCACAGACCCAAACGCGCTAGAATCCCCCCGCCATTGGAATAAGCCCTGGAGCGAAGATGGACATCAAGCAACTCAAATTCCTCATCGCCCTCGACGAGACCCGTCACTTCGGCCAGGCGGCCGCGCGCTGCCACATCACGCAGCCGACCTTGTCGATGCGCCTGCGCAGCCTGGAAGAAGAGCTGGATTTGCCACTGGTCAATCGCGGCCAGCGCTTCGAAGGCTTTACCGCGCCTGGCGAACGCGTGCTGGCGTGGGCACGTACGGTGCTGGCGGCCTACGACGGCTTGCAGGCCGAAGCCGCGGCCTGTCGCGGCAACCTCGTCGGTACGTTGCGCCTGGGTGTGGTGCCGCTGTCGAGCTTCGACCCCCTGGCCTTGATGCAACAATTGCACAAGGAGCACCCGAGCCTGCGCTTCGAACTCTCGGCGCTCAGTTCCGAACAGATCCTCGAACAGCTGGCGAGCAATCGCCTGGACCTTGGCGTGTCGTACCTGGAGCGCCTCGACACCGAGCGCTTCGACTCCTTTGCCCTCGGTGAAACCCGCATGGGCCTGCTCTACGACCAGCGCTATTTCAGCTTCGGCGACACGCCGTTGAGCTGGGAGGCCCTGACCGAGCTGCCCCTGGGCATGCTCACCAGTGGCATGCATTTTCGTCAGTCCATCGACCATAACTTCCACAGCCGAAACCTGAACCCGCAGCCGCTGCTGCAGACTGACGCCGTCCACCAATTGTTACAAGCTGTGCACGGCGGCCTGTGTTGCGCCGTAATGCCACTGGACGGCGGCCTGGACGCACTCACCGAGCATCTACGCCTGCAACCGATCGAAGACGCTCACACCCTGGCACGCCTGGGGCTGATCATGCGCCGCAGCGCGCCGCGTTCAGCGCTGGCGGAAGCGTGTTTCGCGCTGTATCAGAAATCGCAAACAACGCCTTGATCGACGTCATCTATCGGTAGATCAGTACTGGCAATTAGACGCGACGCTTTGTCGCGCCTAGTCTAAACACTGATCAATCCGTCGGTGGTACAGCCCCATGAACGCCAAGCGCCCAGTCTGCGCGGCGCCCGCTCCTGAAACACCCGCGCCCGCCGCCAGCCAGAGCTATCAGTTTTGCAACCTCGAACACACTGAAGTCGCCCGCACAGCGCTGGCGGAAGAAGTGGCGTTGGCGATTGCCTATAACGACATCAGCCAGGCGGTCATGCTGGTCACGCCGACGGATTTGGAAGACTTTATTGTCGGATTCAGTATCGGCAGCGGCATTATCGCCGACGTTAGCGACATTTATGACCTGAAACTCAGCGGTTCGGGTTCAGCCCAATACGCGCAGGTGCAAATCTCCAGCCGCGCCTTCTGGAACCTCAAGCAGCAGCGCCGCCAATTGGCCGGCACCAGCGGCTGCGGCCTGTGCGGCGTAGAAGCGGTAGAACAGGCACTGCCAGACCTGCAAGTGCTGCCAGGCGCGCCCTTGCCGCCTGCCGAATGGCTCGACGGCCTGCGCCAGCGCATCAGTGCGTTCCAGCCGCTGGGCCAATACAGCGGCGCCGTGCACGCGGCAGTGTTCATGAACAACCAAGGCGAACTGCTGATGGGCCGCGAGGACATCGGCCGGCATAACGCCCTCGACAAGTTGATCGGCGCACTGATCCGCCAAAAGATTCCGACTGACGGTGGACTGGCGATTGTCACCAGCCGTTGCAGTCTCGAACTGATCCAGAAAGTCCTGCGCGCGGGCATCCAGACCCTCGTCAGCTTGTCATCGCCCACCGGCCTCGCCCTGCAATGGGCGCGCCGGCACAACCTCAATCTCATCCACCTGCCGCAGAAAAGCGCGCCGCGGGTCTATAGCCCTGCGATGGAGTACCAGCCATGAGCAATCATCACCAAGCCGACCAAACCCCGACCCCGCGCTACAAGCCTTACAAAGGCCCGGCTGGCGGCTGGGGTGCATTGATCAGCGTGGCGCAGGCGTGGCTGACCAGCGACAACGCGCTGAAAAACATCCGCATGATGCTCAAGACCAACCAGAACGGTGGCTTCGACTGCCCGGGCTGCGCCTGGGGCGACTCGCCGGAAAGCGGTATGGTCAAGTTCTGCGAAAACGGCGCCAAGGCGGTGAACTGGGAAGCCACCAAGCGCCGCGTCGACGCTGCATTCTTCGCCAAGCACAGCGTGACTGCGCTGCTGGAGCAGAGCGACTACTGGCTGGAATATCAAGGCCGCCTGACCGAGCCGGTGAGCTATGACGCCGAGACCGACCGCTACAAGCCCATCAGTTGGGAGGCGGCATTCGACCTGATCGGCAAGCATCTCAATGCGCTGCCCAGCCCGGACATGGCCGAGTTCTACACCTCGGGCCGCGCCAGCAACGAAGCGGCGTATTTGTACCAGCTGTTCGTGCGCGCCTACGGCACCAACAACTTCCCGGATTGCTCCAACATGTGCCATGAGGCCAGCGGCGTAGCCCTGGCGCAAAGTGTGGGCGTCGGCAAAGGCACCGTGACCTTTGACGACTTCGAACACGCCGATGCGATTTTCGTCTGGGGCCAGAACCCCGGCACCAACCACCCGCGCATGCTTGAACCGCTGCGCGAAGCGGTTAAGCGCGGCGCCCAGGTGGTGTGTATCAACCCACTCAAAGAGCGCGGCCTGGAACGCTTCCAGCACCCGCAACACCCGCTGGAAATGCTCACCAACGGTGACAAGCCGACCAACACCGCCTACTTCCGCCCGGCGCTGGGGGGCGACATGGCCATCCTGCGCGGCATGGCCAAGTTCCTGCTGCTGTGGGAACGCCAGGCCCAGGCCGAAGGCAAGGAAGCGGTGTTCGATCACGACTTCCTCAACGAACACACGGCCAACGTGCTCGACTACCTGGGCCAGATCGACGACACCTCCTGGGATGAAATCGTCGCGCAGTCCGGCCTGACGCTGGTCGAGATCGAGCAAGCGGCGCGCATGTACGCCAAGGGCAAGAACGTGATCATGTGCTGGGCGATGGGCATCACCCAACATCGCCACTCAGTCCCGACCATCCAGGAAATCGCCAACCTGATGCTGCTGCGCGGCAACATTGGCCGCCCTGGCGCCGGCCTGTGCCCGGTACGTGGACACAGCAACGTGCAGGGCGACCGCACCATGGGCATCAACGAACGCCCACCGGTGGCATTCCTCGATTCCCTGGAGCGCCGCTTCCAGTTCCAGGTGCCGCGCACCAACGGCCACAACGTGGTGGAAGCGATTCACGCGATGCTCGAAGGTCGCTCCAAGGTGTTTATCGGCCTGGGCGGTAACTTCGCCCAAGCCACGCCGGACAGCCCGCGCACCTTCGAGGCCCTGCGCAATTGCGACCTGACCGTGCAGATCAGCACCAAGCTCAACCGCAGCCACCTGACCCACGGTAAAGACGCACTGATCCTGCCGTGCCTGGGCCGCACCGACATCGACATCCAGGCCGAAGGCCCTCAGGCGGTGACGGTGGAAGACTCGTTCAGCATGGTCCACGACTCCAACGGCCAGTTGCAGCCGCTGTCGAAGCTGATGAAGTCGGAACCGGCCATCCTCGCCGGTATCGCCGCCGCGACGCTGGGCAGCAAACCGGTAGACTGGAATTGGCTGGTGGCGGACTACAGCCGTATTCGCGACCTGATCGCCGACACCATCCCGGGCTTCAAGGATTTCAACGAACGCCTGAAACACCCGGGTGGTTTCTACCTGGGCAACTCCGCCGGTGCACGCCGCTGGAACACGCCGTCGGGCCGCGCCAACTTCCGCCCGAATATCCTGCCCAAAGACCTGATCCACGAACGCACCCACGCCACAGGCCGCGTGCCGGACCTGATCATGCAGTCGATGCGCTCCCACGATCAGTACAACACCACCATTTATGGCCTGGACGATCGCTATCGCGGGGTGAAGGGCCAGCGTGACGTGTTGTTCGTCAATGAAGCCGACATCATCCGCCTGGGCTTCAAGCCGGGGCAGAAGGCCGACATCGTGTCGCTGTGGGAAGACGGCCGCGAGCGCCGCGTGAAAGGCTTCACCCTGCTGGCGTTCGATATCCCCGCCGGGCAGGCAGCGGCCTACTATCCAGAAGTGAACCCACTGGTGCCGCTGGAAAGCACCGGCGATGGCAGCCACACGCCAACCTCGAAATTCGTGGCGATTTGCCTGGAAGCGGCGAGCGACAGTGGCTTGATCATGGCCCGCTCGGCCTGACACACGGCGCAAGCCCGCGTGCTGTGACAGGACACCATGCTGTGTCCTGCCGGCTTGTTGCTGTGTCCAGCTGACCTGTTGCTGTCTCTAGCGGCCTCGTCACTGTGGCGAGCGAGCTTATTATTGTGGCGAGCGGGCTTGTTATTGTGGCGAGCGGGCTTGCCCCGCGTTGGGCTGCGCAGCAGCCCCAATAACAGCAGCGCACAGTTCCAGTCAGCCCCCAATCACCTGGTTTCGGGACCGCTTCACAACCCAACACGGGACAAGCCCGCCCACCCCATTACAAAGCACTCTAGAGCCCAAATCGCGGGCACAAAAAAGGCCGCTTTTGCATAAAAGCGGCCGTTCCGAAGTAACTAGAGACTCGCAAAAATTACTTAAGTTCCCCATACAAAACAGCAACTTAGCAAATTGTATACAACCCATACCACTGGTCGGTTTTCGATTGTCAGTGCCTCGATACAACCTCAGGATCGCGCCGTCATCCTCTTGAGGTCTCTCTATGAAGTTCTCCTCGATTCTCTTGTTGTCCCTTGGCCTGGTCAGTGGCGCAGCCATGGCCGGTGGCACCACCGAAGCCGGTGTGGGCGGCGCATTGGGCGGGGTACTCGGTTCAGTTGTAGGCCAGCAGATCGGCGGTAACACCGGTTCGGCCATCGGCGCAGCCCTCGGCGGCGCGGGCGGCAGTGCGGTCGGTGCCGACAAACGCAGCCGTGGCGAAGCCGCCATTGGCGGCGCCCTGGGCGCAGCCGGCGGTAACGTCGTGGGCCGCAGCATGGGCGGCAACACCGGCAGCCTGATCGGCGCAGCCGCCGGCGGTGGCGCAGGTGGCGCACTGGGTAACTACATGGGCAACAAGAGCGATGATGACGATCGTCGCTCCCGTGGGCGTGATAACCGTCGTTATGACCGTGATGACCATCGCGGCCGTGGCCATGCGTACGGGCATCGCAAGAACAAGCATCACTACCGTCATCGGTAATTCAGCGACCTGAAGGACTCACCAGTCCACTGCGGGAGCTGGCTTGCCTGCGATAGCGTTGGACCAGGCTGACCGCCTGGCACCCAACCATCACGGGCAAGCCGGCGACGACATAAACGGCGTCACACCACCAACCGCTGCAGCGCCTCGCGCAGCGTCCCCGGAATGGCCACCGGCTGGTTCGTCCCGCGATCGACAAACACATGCACAAAGCGCCCCGCTGCGCAGGCGTCTTCTTCGCCAGCCTTGAACACCGCCAACTCGTACTGCACTGAGCTGTTGCCCAACTTGCCCACGCGCAGGCCAATGTCGATACGGTCCGGAAAGGCAATCGAGGCAAAGTAATCGCACGCCGAACTCACCACAAACCCCACGACCTCACCCTCATGAATATCCAACCCGCCCTGCTCGATCAGGTAGGTATTCACCGCGGTGTCGAAGAAGCTGTAGTAGGTCACGTTGTTCACATGGCCATACACATCGTTGTCGTGCCAGCGCGTGATGATCGGCTGGAAGTGACGGTAATCAGCGCGTTGTGGCATTGACTCAGGCATGGGCAGGTCTCACTGAAAGTGGATTTACAAGTCATTCAGATGGGCTTGGGCCCACTCACGCACATCGGCGTAGGGGTAGTCCTCCAGCGCAGCAAAACCGGGAATACCCCGCGCCTTCAGCTTGGTAAACAGCGGCACGCTGATGCCCCCCAGGAACCGCGTCAGCCGCTCGGCGCCGGGCAGTTGGCCGGTATGTTCATGATGCCTGTGGATAAAGTCACCGCACAGGCCCATGAAGTTTTTATCCACAAGCGGCGGCAGGCTGGGCGGTGGTGGCAGATGTGCCACGTCACCGTGGCAGACCGAACAATGTCCGCAACGCTGGGGCGCTTGTTCATCCCCGAAATACTGCGCCAGGCGCTGGCCGAGGCACTGTTCAGTAGCGAACAGATCAAGCATGGCGTGAATCCGCGCCACCTCTCCCACCTCGTGCTGCTTGAAGCCTGTGTATAACTCGGCGCTCAGCGCCTGTGGGTCAAAATCGATATTGAGCAGGCTGTAGACCTCGGTCATCTGCTTGCTTTCCAGCTCGATCAGACCTTGTTCCTGGAAGTAATCCAGCGCCTTCACCACCCGATTGCGCTCGGCATTGTGCTGTTGATAAAGCGCGTCAAAATCCACGGTAGCCCAGGTTTTCGCGCGCTTGCACACCTGGACAATCGCCGCGACAAACTGCTGCCGCTCGCCGGAAAATCGTGCGAGCAACGCCTCCGGTTCAATCAGGTACTTGAAGCGGTACTCGGCATAAAACGCATAGCGCGGCGCGATCACGCCCCTGAGCTCCAATTGCACCAGCAGGGTCTTCAGGGGCAGCTCGCGGATATTGCTGTGGTCCGACAATGAGCGCAGCAGGAACTCCCATTGCCCCTCACTGCGCGCGGCCTGCAACTCCTCCAGTACACGGCGAATACCGTCCTGCTCGGGGGTATCGCCGTACACGAAGTTCTCCAGCACGTTGAGGCTGTCGCGGTTAGCCAGCACCAGGCAGTCGGAGGGCTGCCCATCACGCCCGGCACGACCGATTTCCTGGCTGTAGTTCTCGATGGATTTGGGCAGGTCGAAGTGCACCACATTGCGGATATCACTCTTGTCGATGCCCATGCCAAACGCGATGGTGGCGACAATGCAATTGGAGCGCCCACTCATGAATCGCTGCTGGATACCTTCGCGTTTATCGTTGGGTAAACCGGCGTGGTACGCCTCGGCCTGGATGCCATTGCGATTCAGATGCTCGGCGATCTGCTCGGCGGTTTTCTGCAAGGTCACGTAGACGATGCTCGGCTGATCGGCGCGCTCGGCCATCCACTGCACCAGCCGCCGACGCTTGTCGGCGCCGGCTACCGGCTCAACCAGCAGGTTGAGGTTGGGCCGGTAGAAGCCCGTGGTGACCACATCCTGCGGCGCGATGGCGAACTTGGCCTGCATGTCGGCAATCACCTTGGGCGTGGCCGTCGCGGTCAGCAGCAGCGCCTGTGGGATATTGAACTGACGCTGGTAGTCCGGCAGCTTGAGGTAGTCCGGACGGAAGTTATGGCCCCACTCGGAAATACAGTGCGCTTCATCCACCACCAGCAGCGAGATCTGCACGCTCTGCAGGAAGTTGCGAAAGCGCTCGTTCTTCAGGCGCTCCACGGAAATCATCAGGATTTTCAACTCGCCCGAACGCGCGCGTGCCATCACATCATTGGCGTCATCGCGGCTTTGCGCCGAGTCGATGCTGCCCGCGCAAATACCGTGGCGCTGCAGGAAACCCAGTTGGTCCTGCATCAACGCCAACAACGGCGACACTACCAGCGTCAGGTGCGGCAGCAATACCGCAGGCAGCTGGTAACACAGGGACTTGCCCGACCCGGTAGGGAAAATGGCTGCGGCCGAACGGCCGGCCAGTACGGCGCTGACCGTTTGTTCCTGGCCTAAACGAAACTGTGGATAACCAAAGACCTGCTGGAGGGTGTCGTGCATTCGCTGTCACTCCATTGACCGCTGAGTTGGCTCAAAAACATAGCCCGAAAATTTCAGCGAATCGAGAAAGGTCGCATGGAAAAAAGAGACAGGATGATACACAGACTGAGGGATGGCCCAGGGCCGAAGTGGGATTTTTCGCGGGGTTTTGTAAGAACATCACAAACCAAAAGTGGGAGTTAGCTTGCCCGCGAAGACGGTGTGTCAGTCGATAGAGCACTGACTGATAAACCGCCTTCGCGAGCAAGCCCGCTCATTTTTAGCGCTGTATTACGTCTGAATCAGCGGTTCTGCACGCGCTCGATCGCAGTGTCGTACACCGGGTTGGCCTTCTGCTCCTTGGCCAACTGGTAGTGACGCAACGCATCCGGGAACTGCCCCGCCGCTTCGTAGATCCGCGCGATGTTGTAGTAAGCACCGGCACGCACGGTGGCGGCATTCGCGCCGGTCGCCAGGGCGATGGCCTTGCGGTTGGCCCAGATCGACTCGGCGGTGTTGCCAGCCTTCTGATACGCCAGGCCCAGGTTGCCGTAGGCCTTGCCGAAGCCGTTGTCCAATTCGATAGCCTGGCGGAACAGGTCAATCGCCTGGTCCAGCTTGCCAGCCTGGTAGGCTGCTTCACCTTGCACGTTCAGACGTTTCGCATCGGTCTGTGCGGAAGAGCTGACAGCCACCGCCGTGACCGCCACGCTGTCATCCAGCAGGGGTTTGACTTCATTGAGCACGCTCGCGGCATTCACTGTGACACCGCTGAAGGTGTTGATGTCCTGGAAGTCGCCGCTGCCGGTCATGCGGAAGACTGTCCACAGGTTGCCACTGCGGTTTTGCGGCACGTAGTAAGTGCGCACCAGCGATTGACCCATGTACACGAACACCTTGGCTTCGCTGTTGGACAACTGGCGCGAACCTGGATTGCCGCGGTTGGTGAAGTCATGCACAGCGTAGACGTAACTTTCGCCGTAGTGCTTTTTCTTCAGGGTGATGGTTTCCGGGCCATAACTGTCGACGTCATCCACGTCCAGCTCGGCGTCGGTGCCCGTCTTGTTCTCGAAGTAAATATTGTTGCCCGGGAAGATCATGTGGGAGTCGAGGTCTTCCGGGTTTTTGCCCCAGGTCAGCACGACGCGCAGGCCGTCGAGGTTTTCCATCACGGGGCTAATGGCGTAGGTCATGCCTGCGCATGGGCACTTCACCACCAGGTTGGAGTAGCCGGGCTTCTTGATGATCAGCAGGTTGCTGGCATCGTCAGCGGCTTCGCTGGTCAGCGTCACCTGGCCCTGGGCGTTGGTGCGGCCCACGACGTTCTGTGCGCCGTTGCGCTGCAACAGCACTTCGGCATCGGCGATTTTCTGGTCCTTGACCACCGCGCTGAGCACCTCGATCGGCAACTGCGCAGCCTGGATGGAAAAGGCCACTGCACACAAAGACATCGCCGAGGCGACACGAAGCAAACCCATGCTTAACTCCCTTTAAGTAGTGGGCGGAATTGCCCTACAAGATTTTGCGGTGAAACATACGCTGAATTCAGCCCGCCGGAGGATTTTTTCTACAGAATGTGACGTGGTTTATATCCCGCCTGGCGACGCAAGCATTGCGCTACAATCAAACCTTGCTACCCAGGAGTACGCTGCGATGAGCGAACTGACGTTTGAGCAAAAACAGGATCATTACCACAAGATCCGCCGTTCCAATTACTTGGCCAGCCTGCGTCTGGAAGGGTTTGACACCCAACCGACCGACGTCGACAAGCCCCTGCCGACCCGCGAGGCCGTGCTCGCCAAGTACCGCAATAATTCGCGCTGATGCTCGACAAATACGGGGTGGGCCAGGATCCTTACTGCTATCCCGGTAGCAGCGTCCTGCGCAACCGCCTCGATTTGCTCGACGAAGCCGAACTGCACCAGGCCGAGCGCGAACTGTCCGAAATCGCCGTAGGCAACCTCCCCCTCTTCCCCCCGCCCTACGACCTCGAACGCTTGCAACACATCCACCGCACGCTGTTCAGTGACCTCTACGAGTGGGCTGGCGAGCTGCGCAGCGTCAATCTCCAGAAAGGCGACACCCTGTTCTGCACCCCGGAACGCATTCCACCGGAGGCCGCGAAAATCATCCGGCATATGGAGGAAGCGAACTGGTTCGTCGGCGTGAGCCAGGCTGAGCTGGTGAGCAAGATCGCCGAGGCCTATGGCGACCTCAACGTTATCCACCCCTTCCGTGAGGGCAACGGCCGGGCGCAGCGGATTCTGTTTGAACAGATCATCGTGAATGCGGGATTTTCGGTGAATTGGTGGCTGGTGAAACACGCGGCGTGGGTACCGGCGAATATTGACGCAGTGGCGTGTGATTATCGGGGGCTGAAGGCGATTTTTGAGCGGTGTATCAATCGGCCTGGCAGTGCTTAAGCGAACCGCGCACACTTAAACTATCTGTTTATTGTCGAAAACCAACTCAGTTCTAAGGTTCGCGGTGTCGCCGCCAAATCAGCGACTGGGTTTGGTCACCCGAAAAACAGCACACATAAGTTTACTTACTATTCGAACGTCTTTCGTCTCGTATAGCAGTGCTATGGCGGTTGTGGGGGGACGCTTTCGGACGTGCCGGAGTGCTGTTTCCGGCTGGCCAACCCGCGCGCAGTCCGCCGCCCATCAACGCATTCGCGCTGCCACCGACTTGCTGGAAACCTTCTCCCGCCGGACATTCGAACACGCCGACCTCAACGGCATTTCCCACATCACCAATGTCCTGTAGCTGCTAGTCCAGGACGGCTGTGATTTGCTGGAAGCACGTAGCATGTTCAACTGCAACCTCAACAGCCATACACCTCAGCTGTAACCTTTTGTAGGAGCGAGCTTGCTGGCGAAGATCGTCAAAAGTAACGCGGTGTATCTGGAATTACGCGGCGTACCCGAGCTCTTCGCTAGCAAGTTCACTGCAACAACTGAACGTTCTAACAATGGAAAATCTCTGCCGAGCTAAAAATCTCGGAAAGCCCTGTAAGAAACCTCCAAATGTCGTGCCATCCCCTTCCGAAACTGCTTAAAACTCCTGCCCGCCCCCCTACAAAACTCACCTTTTTCTGACTGAAACTAACGCCCTTTCAACAGCTCCCGGCATATATCCGTGAATATCGAAAGGACTCAATACAATGGCCACTACGGCGTCACCTTCACGGTGCTGCGTCTTATCGTCTCGCCTTCCAATCACCTTGCAATGGCAAACCTCTGCTTGCTGGAAGCAGGTATTTCTGCAAACGAGGTGCGCCGAAGACTCGTAGATCTCTACAGAAAAATGCTCGCTCGCGATTTGCCTTGCAGGATGACTGTGGCCATCTCCAAACCGCTGACCCGGCAACAGGCTGAATTACTCAACATTCGTGGGGAGATCGTTGCAGGATTAATCAGCGGCGCCGTGTCAGCACCAATGAGCCTGGCATCGCCTGCGGCGGGGCTCGCCGCTGGAGCCGCTGCAGGCCTGACGATTAAAGGGATCATTCGTAGCTATCACGCTGGTGATGTGGTTATCGGCCTCGACGCACAGGTAAACGGCGGAATTGGTCCTCAGCGATCACTGTCGGCCATGGTCCGGCAATTCCAGGGTGGCTAATGCAATGAATGAATACATTCAGTGGATCAACCTGCTTCTCCTTCTCGTACTGGCTGGAATTGTCGACAGAACAATAAAGCGCCCCTTACTCAGAAGATGGCTTGGATTCTACTTCCTGGTAGCCGGCCCAGCGCTCCTGCTGTATGCCACCTCTTGGATCAGAGAGGCACAGCTTGAAAGCCTGCCGATAATCGCCTTCGTGACAGGCATCGGGTTATTGAGCACCCAAAATATATATTGCAGGGCTAAAACCCATCACCCTTTATTCATCGCCCCAACCTTGAACCTTGCGCCAGACTTCCCTGATGACCCGCTCATGCTCCATCTCCTGCAAATTTTGCATGAAGGCATTGGCCTGCCCAAACACAAAACCATCACCCTCGACACATCAGTCAACCATGACCTCGGGTGTAACAGTGCCGAAGGCAAGCAATTGATGGCACTACTGAAGCTTGAGTTCGGCATGAGGCTAGGGGACTACAACGACAAACGCTACTTCAAGCGTCGAGGCTTTGACGCGTATTTGCGATATGTGGAAAAAGGCAGCGAGGGAAAGCGCCCTTTAACCATTGGCATGCTCTACCACGCTGTTAAAGCCAAGTCCTGGGATACCCAGGCACTCGAGACGAAGGGGTATCAGAAACCGTGAATGTCTACCTGCAAGCAATGTGCTTCCTCGGTTTCTACCTGGTACTTCACTATCAAATTAACGACCGCACCCTCAGAAAGCGCTTCGCACTCACATTCCTCACAGCAGGCCTTCTTTTGACGCTCCTTCTACCCTATGTGCAAGTGATCCTCAGATTGCCCTTTCTACCTGTCTTCCTATTCTTGATAGGCTTGGCACTCTTTATCACCCGAAACACACACCGCTCCCAACGCAACCATTCCCCTCACCCATTCCTGCGTGCTCCCACCATGAACCTCGCGCCCAACTTCCCCGAAGATCCCGTCATGCGGCAACTCCTGCAACTGCTGCACGAGGAGATCGGACTGCCGAAACACAAGACCCTTCGCCTGCAGACCTCACTCAACTTCGACCTGGGCTGCGACGGCAGTGAGGCCAAGCAACTCATGGAAGCACTGGAGCAGGAATTTGCCCTCGACCTGGGCGACTACGACACTTATCGTTACTTCAACCCGCCGGTGTTTGATGTGTTTCTCAAGCGTCGGGCCAAGGGCCGTGGTGAGAAAGTGCCGCTGACCATCGGCATGCTCTACCTGGCCATCAAAACCAACAGCTGGGACACGCAGACCCTGGAAAACCTGAGCTAGTCCCAAGAGCACCGAACATCAAATGTGGGAGCGGGCTTGCTCGCGAATGCGCTGGGTCAGGTAGAGTATTTCTCACTGATACACCCCATTCGCGAGCAAGCCCATTCCCACATTTGGTTATGCGCTAACCTGGTGAACTGCCTACATACCAAGGACCTTACATGGACGTAATGATGGGCCTGCTGGCCGCCCTGCTCTGGGGCGGCACGGATTTTCTGGTGGGCCTCAATGCCCGCGCCGTGGGCGTTAAACGCGCGGTGTATTTCGGCCAGGCACTGGGCTTTTTGATCATGACCCTGCTGCTGGTCATCTTCCCCGCCTTGCTGCTCAAATCCCTGGATGCCTCATTGAGCGCCTGGCTGCTGGGCATTGCAGCCGCGCTGTTCACGGTCTCCGGCGCGCTTGCGTTGTCCAATGCCTTTGCGCTGGGCAAAGCCGCCATTGTGGCGCCGCTGGTGACGTCCTACGGCGTGGTCACCACCCTGCTGTCCTGGGCGACCGGTGAACACATCAGCCTGGTCCAACTCGGTTGCATCGGCCTGTGCGTGATCGGCGTAGTCCTCTCCAGCATCCACAAGGACAACGGCGTTCCTCACAACAGCTCTAACCACTCCATCGCCTACGCCATGCTGGCCGCAACGCTGTACGGCACCAGCTTCTGGCTGCAAGGCCGCTATACACTGCCTGCCTTGGGGCCGATCACCATGCTCTGGCTGGGCTATCTGGTCGGCCTCTGCGTTCTGGTGGTGATGGTGCTGAAGATCAAGGATGGCCTGAAGATTCCGCCGCTGAAAAACTGCGCGACATTGACCGGCGCGAGCTTGATGAACCTGGGCGGGTTCTCGGCATTTTCGTGGGGGGCGATGGCAGGGTCGGTATCTGTAGTGACGGTGATCAGTACATTGTCAGGTGGGATTGCGGCGATTCTGGGGTTCGTGTTTTTCAAGGAGCGGCTGTCAGCACTGCAGGTGCTCGGGGTTGTGCTGGTGCTGGTCGGCGCGGTGGTTTTGCATATCGCGCACTGACCCAACGCCCACAAAAAAGCCGCCCACGAGGGGCGGCTTTTTTACAGCG
This sequence comes from Pseudomonas aylmerensis, assembly GCF_001702265.1. GTDB lineage: Bacteria > Pseudomonadota > Gammaproteobacteria > Pseudomonadales > Pseudomonadaceae > Aquipseudomonas > Aquipseudomonas aylmerensis. The sequence continues at coordinate 152,770 of NZ_MAUE01000002.1, read as the reverse complement.
ACCGAATCTTACAACTTCGGACCCGCAGCCTTGATCGCATCGCTCACTTCAAACTTCTTGAAGTTCTCGATGAACAGACCAGCCAGCGCTTTCGCTGCTTCGTCGTAGGCAGCCTTGTCAGCCCAGGTGTTACGTGGGTTCAGCAGGCCGGTTTCAACGCCCGGTACGGCCAGTGGCACGTCGAGGTTGATGGTGTCGAGGTGTTCGGTTTGCGCACCGATCAACGCGCCGCTCTGGATCGCTGCGATCACGCCGCGAGTAGTCGGGATGTTGAAGCGCTTGCCGACGCCGTAGCCGCCGCCAGTCCAGCCGGTGTTGACCAGGTAGACCTTGGAGCCGAAACCACGGATACGCTTGATCAACAGCTCAGCGTATTCACCGGCCGGACGTGGGAAGAACGGCGCGCCGAAGCAGGTGGAGAAGGTCGACTTGATGCCGGCGCCCGAACCCATTTCGGTCGAACCCACCAGTGCGGTGTAGCCGGACAGGAAGTGGTAGGCCGCTTGCTCTTCGCTGAGGATCGACACTGGAGGCAGTACGCCAGTCAGGTCGCAGGTCAGGAAGATCACAGCATTTGGCTCGCCGCCCAGGTTCTGCTCGGAACGCTTGGCAACGTGCTCCAGCGGGTAGGCAGCGCGGCTGTTCTGGGTCAGGCTGACATCGGCGTAGTCGGCGTGCTTGGCATCGTCGATCACCACGTTTTCCAGCACGGCGCCGTGCTTGATGGCTTTCCAGATGACCGGCTCGTTCTTCTCGGACAGGTCGATGCACTTGGCATAGCAACCGCCTTCGATGTTGAACACTACGCCCTCGCCCCAGCCGTGTTCGTCGTCACCGATCAGGTAACGGCTTTCGTCTGCGGACAGAGTGGTCTTGCCGGTGCCGGACAGGCCGAAGAACAAGGTCACGTCGCCTGCTTCGCCAATGTTGGCGGCGCAGTGCATCGGCAGTACGTCGGAAGCTGGCAGCAGGTAGTTCTGCACCGAGAACATGGCTTTTTTCATTTCACCGGCGTAGCGCATGCCGGCGATCAGGACTTTTTTCTGGGCGAAGTTGAGGATCACGCAACCGTCGGAGTTGGTGCCGTCACGCTCAGGCACGCACTCGAAGTTGGCCACGTTGAGCACTTGCCACTCTTCACGACCGGCTGGGTTGTACTGGGCCGGGTTGATGAACAGGCAACGACCGAACAGGTTCTGCCAGGCAGTCTGGGTGGTCATTTTGACGGCCAGGTAGTGGTCTTCTGCAGCCCCTACGTGAACGTGGGAAACGAAATGCTCTTGCGCGTTGTTGAATGCCTCGACGCGAGCCCACAGGGCATCGAACTTGTCGGCCGGGAACTTGCGGTTGATCGGGCCCCAGGCGATGGAATCCTGGGTGGAAGGCTCTTCAACGATGAAACGATCGACTGGCGAACGACCGGTACGGTGACCGGTTTCTACGACCAGCGCGCCAGTATCGGCAAGCACGCCTTCACCGCGCTGCAGGGCTTCTTTGACCAGATCGTCAACACTCAGATCGGTGTATACGGCGTTATTGGCTTGCGTCATGAGGTTCCCCGTCGGCCTATGGCCGAGTGCTCCAAACGTTTTGTAGTAGAAAGTTGCGCACTACTACCGCGAAAAAAGTGGGCCGGATTATGCCAGAAAAGCCCAAAAAGAGTAGGGCCCTCCCGTCAGAACAGCGCTAATCCGGCATTCGTCAGGTGATTTACCTGTGCTTAAACGTTTTAGTGGCGGGTGTCGGAAGGGGTGTCGATACCTGCACCGGCGAACAACTGAGCAACATCGGCGGCATCGAACAGGTAGCGCTGGTTGCAGAACTGGCAGTCGATCTCGATATGGCCACCGTGCTCCACCACCAGATTCTGCGCATCTTCCAGGCCCAGGCTCACCAAGGCATTGGCCGAACGCTCGCGCGAGCAGCTGCAATGGAAGCGCAGGGTCTGTGCGTCGAACAAGCGCACGGCCTCTTCGTGGTACAGGCGATGCAGGATGGTTTCGTTGTCCAGGGCGAGCAATTCTTCAGCTGTCAGGGTGCCGGCCAGGGCGGTGAGTTTGCGCCAGCTATCGGTACGCTCATCGTCATCCTTGATGCGGTCAGCCGGCAATTGCTGCAACAGCAGGCCACGGGCGCGCTTGCCATCGGCGTTGAGCCAGAACTTGGTGCCGACTTGCTGGGACATCACGAAATAGTTGGTGAAGCAGTCCGACAGGGTTTCGCCGTCGAGGTCGACAATGCCCTGGTAGCGCTGGCCTTCAGTCGGATCGACGGTGATCGCCAGTACGCCGTTGGCCATCAGGTCGGAAAGCGTGGCGTTTGGAGTAATCAAGTCGGCGTCGTAACGGGCCAGGCCACGGATTTCGCGCTCGCTGGAGCACTCGATCATCAGCATCGGGACCGGGCCTTCGGAACGGGCTTGCAGGATCAGCAAACCATCGAATTTCATCGTGCCGACCAGCAGCGCAGCCGCCGCCATCAACTCACCGAGCAGTTGCGCGACCGGCTCCGGATAGGGGTGCTTGGCAAGGACTTCGGCATAGCTGCGCTCCAGCGAGACCAGTTCGCCGCGGGCGTCGTTCTCGTCGAAGATAAAGCGTTGGGTGAAGTCGGTATCCGGTAGATCAGTCATAGGTCTGGGTATCTGAATTGATGACAAATTGATTACAAGGTTTATAAAATTAAACGCTTTAGCACCATCTTGGTGCGGCTTTCTCCTGGAAACAGAGAGCTTAATTGAGCGAGAGGGACAGTTTATGAACAATCCGGGTTTGTTCCAAGCCAAGTGGAACCTCCGGCGATGGGCTCTTTGCAATCTACTCGCTATCGGACTGCTGTGTTTTTGGCTGTGGCCCACGGGCCAGATGCTGTGTGTGATTTTCGACGAGTGGCTGTTTCATCTGCTCAATGATCCGCTGGCGAGCAACTCAACGTGGCTGCATGTGTGGGCCGTGGCCAGTTTGCGGCCATTTGATGCAGTGGTCGGGGTAATTCTGCTGACGCTGCTGATTCGCGGTGAGTGGGTATTCAAGGCCGTGCAAGTGCGCCAGGCAGTGTTAGGTTTTGTCGGCATTCTGCTGCTGTTGCTGTTTATTCGCATGCTGTTTTCCAAACTCGCGGCACAGATGGGCTGGCAACACAGCAGCCCGTCGATGGTGATCAGCGGCGCGATTCATATGAGTGACTATTTCCCGGGGCTGGAGAAGACCTGGGAATTGAAGGACCGCTCCAGCCAGAGCTTCCCGGGGGATCATGCCTCGGTGTTGTTGATCTGGGCGATGTTCATGACGGTGTTCGCCAAACGCATCGGCCAGATCCTGGTCATCTGGGGCCTGGCGCTGTTGTTCATGATGCCGCGCCTGGTAGCAGGCGCGCATTGGGGCCAGGATGATTACATCGGCGGTGTACTGCTGGCGCTGTTGGCACTGGGCTGGGGCTATTACACGCCGTTTGCGGCGAAGGTGTCGAATGGGTTGCTGCGGCTGACGGCGCCGGTGTTCGGGCTGTTTCAGCGGGTGCCGCTGATCGGCCGACTGAGCATCATGAACTCGCCGCAATAACCGACTGTAGCGAGCGGGCTTGTCCCGCGTTGGGCGGCGAAGCAGCCCTGGAAACAGACGCCTCACTGGGGGTGGGATGGGGCTGCTGCGCAGCCCAACGCGGGGCAAGCCCGCTCGCCACAACGAGTCCGCTGCAGCACCGGGACAGATAGGGGTCGCCGGCGGAGCTAGTCGTCATTGCCACTGCCGCGAAACTTGAACAGATCGCGGCGTTGCTTCTTGCTCGGCTTGCCATCGGTGGTCATGCCGGTGGCGCCCGCCTTGCGCATGGCCGCCGCGTTTTCGCGCTTGGCGATACTCGCTTCAGTCTCGGTGTACAACGCCTGCGCTTCGGGCGCACCACGGCGCACAATCGAAAGCGCCTGGACCACTACGGTCTTCTCGTCAAAGCCTATACGAATCTGCAACTCATCACCGACACGTGGCTCTTTGCCCGGCTTGCAGCGCTCGCCGCGATGATGCACCTTGCCGCTCTCGATGGCAGCCTTGGCCAGGGCACGTGTTTTGTAGAAACGCGCGGCCCACAACCACTTGTCCAGACGGACCTTTTCTTCCTCTTCCTGCTTTTGAGCCACTTGAATTCCCCGCTCTGAAAAATGTCGCAACTTTACCGTTGAAACCCTTCGACGCATAAACCCCAAGGCTCACCTAAGATACGCCAGGTAGCACCCTGATTTCGCGAGGATTCACCGTGACCGACTTTCCCATTTCACTCACCTCGCCTAACCAACGGTGCGTGGGGTGCCAGCAAAGCGAGCCCTTGGGTTTCGATTTTGCCTTTGCCTACCAACCTATCGTAGACCTGCGAGACCATACAATTTTTGCCAACGAAGCCTTGGTGCGCGGTATCAATGGCGAAGGCGCGATGTCGGTACTGGAGCAGGTCAACGACAGCAACCGCTACCGTTTCGACCAGCGCTGCCGGACCCAGGCAATTGCCCAGGCCAGCGCACTGGGCATGCAAACCCACCTTTCCATCAACTTCATGCCCAACGCCGTGTACCGTCCGGAGCTGTGCATCCGCAGCACCCTGGAGGCGGCTCGCGCGCACAATTTTCCGCTGGACCAACTGATTTTCGAGACACTGGAAAGCGAGCATGTAGATAACTATCGCCATTTGACCAATATTCTGCGTGAATATCGTGAATTCGGCTTCAAGACCGCCATCGACGATTTCGGCGCGGGCTATTCGGGGCTGAATCTGCTGGCCGATTTCCAACCTGACTTGATCAAACTCGACATGGCGCTGATCCGCGATGTCGACCGGGACCGTGTCCGTCAGGTGATCGTCCAGGGGATTGTCACAATCTGTGAGCAGTTGGGGGTTACTGTCATCGCCGAAGGCATCGAAAGTGCCGGCGAGCGCGATTTCCTGTCCGACTGCGGAATATTTCTGATGCAGGGTTATTGGTTCGCCAAGCCCGCATTCAAAGCCCTGGCCGAGGTTTCCCCGCGCGCCTGGGCAAATTGACCGGTTACCCATATTGAAGACATTTGACCATTTGACCGTTGTGGGTCTGCGTGAGTGGGTGGCACTTCCCGACCTGGGAGTGGCAGGCCTGCGCGCTAAGATCGACACCGGTGCCAGCACCTCCAGCCTGCACGCCACCGATATCGAGCCGTTTGAGCGCGACGGTGAGAAGTGGGTGCGCTTCACCGCCCACCTGGGCAGCGTGGTGCAACTGCGTCACCGCCGCTGCGAAGCGCCCCTGGTGACGATGAAAACCATCAAGAGCTCCAACGGCCATGCGCAGGTGCGCTATGTGATCAGCACCACCCTGGCGATGGGGGATCGGGTATGGCGGGTGGAGTTCACCCTGGCCTGCCGCAAGGCCATGCGTTACCGCCTGTTGCTGGGTTCCAAGGCGCTGATTGACGGCCACCTGGTGGTCAATCCCGGCGTCAAGTACGTTCAAGACAAGCCGGTGTTCCCGGTCTCTACTATTTCTGCCCCAGGTGCTGCATGAAGATTGCTGTGCTGTCGCGAAACCCGCGTCTGTATTCCACCCGCCGCCTGGTCGAGGCCGGCACCGAACGTGGCCACGAAATGGTGGTGATCGACACGTTGCGTGCCTACATGAACATTGCCAGCCACAAGCCGCAGATCCACTACCGGGGCAAGCCGCTGGAAGGGTTTGATGCGGTGATCCCGCGGATCGGCGCCTCGGTGACGTTCTATGGCTGCGCAGTGTTGCGCCAGTTTGAAATGATGGGAGTGTTCCCCCTCAATGAATCGGTGGCCATCGCCCGCTCGCGAGACAAGCTGCGCTCGCTGCAATTGCTCTCGCGTCGCGGCATTGGCCTGCCGGTCACCGGCTTTGCCCACTCGCCCGATGACATCCCTGACCTGATCGAGATGGTCAACGGCGCGCCGTTGGTGATCAAGGTACTGGAAGGCACCCAGGGCATCGGTGTGGTGCTGTGTGAAACCGCGACCGCCGCAGAGTCGGTGATCGAGGCGTTCATGGGGCTCAAGCAGAACATCATGGTGCAGGAATACATCAAGGAAGCCGGTGGCGCGGATATCCGTTGCTTCGTGGTGGGCGACAAGGTGATTGCCGCCATGAAGCGCCAGGCCAAGCCCGGTGAGTTCCGCTCCAACCTGCACCGGGGCGGCAGCGCCAGCCTGATCAAGATCACCCCTGAAGAACGCATGACCGCGCTGCGTGCAGCCAAGGTAATGGGATTGAGCGTGGCGGGTGTGGATATCCTGCGATCCAACCATGGCCCGCTGGTGATGGAAGTGAACTCATCACCGGGCCTGGAAGGCATCGAGACCACCACCGGCAAGGACGTGGCGGGGATCATCATCCAGCACCTGGAGAAAAATGGCGGGCCGAACATGACCAGGACCAAGGGCAAAGGCTAGTCTCAAGCTGTAAGCTGCAAGCCTCAAGCTGCAAGAAAGAGCAAATCGGCTTGCCTTGCTCTTGCAGCTTATAGCTTGAAGCTTGAAGCTTGAAGCTTGAAGCTTGAAGCTGCCCCTATACCGCGTCGCGGGGCAACATCAGGCCGAGCGGCAGCCGTACGCGCGCTTCCAGGCCGCCCCCTTCGCGGTTGCGCAGCTCGACATTGCCGCCGTGCATCGAGGCGATCCGGCGGACGATTGCCAACCCCAGACCGGTGCCCTTGCCACCCCGCGCACGATCGCCACGGGTGAACGGGTTGAAGATGCCTTCCAGCTCGGCCGGGTCAATGCCGGTGCCACGGTCCATCACACTCAGCACAACATAAGGTGCCGCGCTGTCGCCGGACACATACGCCGCCACTTCCACATCCGAGCCGGCATGGTGCAAGGCGTTGCCGATGAGGTTGTTCAACAAACGCTTCATGGACACCCGGCGCAGCGCAAACGGCTGGATCGGTTCCAGGCGCATGCGTACCTGTTCGCCGTTCTGGTTGTAAGGCGCTACCACCTCACGCACCAGGTCCGTCAGGTCGACCTCCTCCACCACCTCGTCACGACCATCGCGGATAAACGCCAGGAACTGGTCGAGAATCGCGTCCATGTCCTCGATATCGCGAACCATGTCATCGGTCAGGTCGGAATGATTGCCCATCAGTTCCAGAGAAAGCCGCAAGCGCGTCAACGGTGTGCGCAGGTCATGGGACACGCCCGCCAGCATCAGCTCGCGTTCGCGCCCGGCCTGTTCGACGTCCTCCGCCATCTGGTTGAACGCGCCATACACCTCGGTCATCTCACTGGGCGTATCGCTGACCGGCAAGCGCACGCTGCGACCCTGCCCCAGCTGGCGCGCAGCAAAGACCAGGCGCTTGAGTGGCTGGTTGAGCTGGCGCACGAAAATCCACGCCGAGGCGGTTGAGAGCAGCCCGATCGCCAGGAACCAGCCCAGCACGTTCCAGATCTTCTGCCCCCGCAGCGGATGCGGGTACAGCGGCACCTTGATCCAGGCATCCCCCAGGCTCGGCGCCCTCACCCACAGCGCGGGCGATACATGCATGCGCAACCGAACTTCGGTGTCCTCGCCCAGCTCGGCCTGCATCTGGCGCTGGTAGATCTCGCTGTAAGGCCAATGCTGCTCGCCTTCCGGCACGCCGGCCCCGTCCACCCGAATCAATGTCGACGCCTTGGCGATTTTTTCACGACTCTCGGGATCGGCTGCCCAATAGCCACGTAATGTCAGGGCGACACCGTGGCTGTACTGCCGATCCACCAGCACGTCTTCGTTCATCAACAGATAAACCAGCGTGAGCGCCTTGGAAAACAGAACGACGATCAGCACCAGCCAAAGGGTGCGGGAGAAAAAACTTTGCGGGAACCAAAGAGGGGTTTTCATAGAAGACAGCTGGACACCTGGCAGGAACGAGCGGCGCTCGCAGAATTGCAGACGCCGGGCATCCCGTCGACCCTCATGGAATCAAACGTTGGAATGCCCGCCCTGCAAATCATTGGTCACTTTGTTGCGGTGCCATCCGGCACAAACACATAGCCCACGCCCCATACCGTCTGGATGTACCGTGGTTTGGACGGATCCGGCTCGATCATCCGGCGCAGACGGGAGATCTGCACGTCGATGGAGCGCTCCAGGGCGTCCCACTCCCGGCCACGGGCCAGGTTCATCAGCTTGTCGCGGGTCAGCGGCTGGCGCGCGTTCATCACCAGCGCCTTGAGCACGGCGAACTCGCCGGTGGTGAGCATGTGCACTTCATCGCCGCGCTTGAGCTCACGAGTGGCCAGCGACAGTTCGTAGTCGCCAAATGTGACGCTCTCGTCTTCGCTGCCCGGGGCACCGGGTACCGGAGCGGCCTGGCGACGCAGCACGGCCTTGACCCTGGCCATCAGCTCGTCAGGGTTGAACGGCTTGGCCAGGTAGTCATCAGCGCCCAGCTCGAGGCCCTTGATGCGGCTCAACTCATCACCCTTGGCGGTGAGCATGATGATCGGAATCTGGTTGTTCGCGCTGCGCAGGCGCTTGCAGGCGGTGAGGCCGTCTTCGCCGGGCAACATCAGGTCGAGCACGACCAGGTTGAACACTTCACGCCCCAACAGGCGGTCCATTTGCTCGGTGTTCGGCACCGCGCGGGCACGATAGCCCTTGGAGTTGAAGAAACGCTCCAGCAGGCTGCTCAGCCCCGGATCGTCATCAACGATGAGAATTTTTTCGCCTTCAGCAGTTTGTGCAGTGCTGCTCATTGGATGCTCCTCTTATCTCGGCGCGCATTATGGCGTAGCTGCCGTTATACGCACCGTGTGCATTGTTAGCAGATTTTTCCTCTACCGCCAGCGAACCCGCGTCCCACAACCACGGGCGCAGTACCCCCCAAGGACAGAACGCTGGTTATAATGCGGCGCCGTCGTGCAGGGCAACGTCAGATCGTTACCGTTTACTGCCGGGCTTTTTTTCACCCGCTTGTCGTGATTTTTTCGATTTCGAGGGTCAATAGGCAGCCTCTTGACCCAGGCAGCGGCGCCAGTCGGGCCGCTCAACCAGCCGCGCAAGGCCTTGTTTTCCGGGCCTGCGGGCTGCTTCTAAGAATTTCAGGTGGTTTTATGGACAGCATCAACAGCCGCATCGCCGAGGAACTCGGTGTACGCCCACAACAGGTCGAAGCGGCCGTCGCTCTACTGGATGAAGGCTCCACGGTGCCCTTCATCGCCCGTTACCGTAAAGAAGTGACCGGCAGCCTCGACGACACCCAACTGCGACACCTGGAAGAGCGCCTGCGCTACCTGCGAGAACTCGACGAACGGCGTATCAGCATCCTCGCCAGCATCGAGGAACAGGGCAAGCTGACCCCGCAACTGGAACGCGACATCAAGCTCGCCGACACCAAGACCCGTCTCGAAGACCTGTACCTGCCGTACAAACAGAAGCGCCGCACCAAGGGCCAGATTGCCCTGGAAGCCGGCCTCGGCGAGCTGGCTGACGGCCTGTTCAACGACCCGTCGCTGACCCCGGAAACCGAAGCCGCGCGCTTTATCGACGCCGAAAAAGGTGTCGCCGACGTCAAGGCCGCCCTCGAAGGCGCCAAGTACATCCTCATGGAGCGTTTTGCCGAAAACGCCAGCCTGCTGGAAAAACTGCGCACCTACCTCAAGCAGGAAGCCACCCTCAGCGCCCGCGTCATCGCCGGCAAAGAGGAAGAAGGCGCCAAGTTCCGCGATTATTTCGAACACGATGAACCGCTGAAAAGTATGCCGTCCCACCGCGCGCTCGCGATTTTCCGTGGCCGCAACGAAGGCATTCTCAGTTCCGCGCTGAAAGTCGGCGACGAGCTGCCGGGCACCATGCACCCGTGCGAAGGCATGATCGGTCAACAATTCGGCATTCAAAATCAGAACCGTCCTGCAGATAAATGGCTGGGCGAAGTGGTGCGCTGGACGTGGAAGGTCAAGCTCTACACCCACCTGGAAACCGACCTGCTGGGCGAGTTGCGCGACGGCGCCGAAACCGAAGCGATCAACGTCTTCGCCCACAACCTGCACGACCTGCTGCTGGCGGCGCCGGCCGGCCCGCGTGCGACCCTGGGCCTCGACCCGGGCCTGCGTACCGGCTGCAAGGTCGCCGTGGTCGATGCCACCGGCAAGCTGCTGGACCACGCGACCGTGTACCCGCACGTGCCACACAACAAGTGGGACCAGACCCTGGCGATCCTGGCGGCCCTGTGCGCCAAGCACGCCGTGGACCTGATCGCCATCGGCAACGGCACCGCCAGCCGTGAAACCGACAAGCTGGCCGCCGAGCTGATCAAAAAATATCCAGCCATGAAGATGACCAAGGTCATGGTCTCCGAGGCCGGCGCTTCGGTGTATTCGGCGTCGGAGCTGGCGTCCAAGGAATTCCCGGACCTCGACGTGTCGATCCGTGGTGCGGTGTCCATCGCCCGTCGCCTGCAGGATCCGCTGGCCGAACTGGTGAAAATCGACCCTAAATCCATTGGTGTCGGCCAGTACCAGCACGATGTGTCGCAGCTGAAACTGGCGCGCGGCCTGGACGCGGTCGTGGAAGACTGCGTAAACGCCGTGGGCGTGGACGTGAACACCGCCTCCGTGGCGCTGCTGGCGCGGATCTCCGGCCTGAATTCGACCCTGGCGCAGAACATCGTCACCCACCGTGACGAGAACGGCGCGTTTAAAACCCGCGCCGCGCTGAAAAAAGTCGCACGCCTGGGTGAAAAAACCTTCGAACAAGCCGCCGGTTTCCTGCGCGTGATGAATGGCGACAACCCGCTGGACGCCTCGGCGGTTCACCCGGAAGCCTACCCGCTGGTGCAGCGCATTGCGGCCGAGACCGACCGCGACATCCGCTCGCTGATCGGCGACGCCGCGTTCCTCAAGCGCCTGGATCCGAAAAAGTACACCGATGAAACCTTCGGTGTGCCGACCATCACCGACATCCTGCAAGAGCTGGAAAAACCCGGCCGTGACCCGCGTCCCGAGTTCAAGACCGCCGAGTTCCAGGACGGCGTAGAAGACCTCAAGGACCTGCAACTGGGCATGATCCTCGAAGGTGTGGTGACCAACGTGACCAACTTCGGTGCCTTTGTGGACATCGGCGTGCATCAGGACGGTTTGGTGCACATCTCTGCGCTTTCGGAGAAGTTCATCAAGGACCCGCGTGAAGCGGTGAAAGCCGGTGACGTGGTCAAGGTCAAGGTCATGGAAGTCGACATCCCGCGCAAACGCGTCGGCCTGTCGATGCGCATGAGCGACACCCCTGGCGAGAAAATCGACGGGGCTCGCGGTGCCCGCCCAGGCTCGGCGCCGCGCCAGTCGCAGAACAACGCGCCGCGCAAGGAAACCGCGACCGCCGCGCCGTCCAACAACGCCATGGCCTCGCTGTTCGCCAACGCCAAACAGTTGAAGAAGCGCTGATGGAAATCCCAGCCGGCTTGACCCAGAGCGCCTTCAGCGAACTGATCGGCTGCCGCCTGCAACGCCTGGACGAAGGCGTTGCCGAGGTGGCCCTGACCCTGGAGCCGCAACTGCGCAACCGCGCAGGCAAGCTCCATGGCGGGGCGATTTTCAGCCTCGTGGACATCACCATGGGGCTGGCCTGTTCCAGCTCCCATGGGTTCGACCAGCAGAGCGCGACCATCGAGTGCAAGATCAATTACATTCGCGCGGTCTCCGACGGTGACGTGTTATGCACCAGCCGCGTGATTCACGCCGGTCGACGCACCCTGGTGGTCGAGGCCGAGGTGTACCAGGACGAAAAACTGGTCGCAAAAGCACAAGGCACCTTCGCTGTCCTATAGCTCCCCGCCCTCGATTTGAGTTAATTTCGGCGCTGCGACAACAGCGTCGGAATTTTCTTGCTGCGCTATAGCCCAATTCAAGGAGTGAAGTAGGCTTTTCCAAAGCGAGTCAAATCGACTCAAAACCAGGCGATAACGCCAGTTTTAACTTCACCCTTGTAGACCGTCTTGCCCACCCCCATATTGGGGCGACTGACGCGTGAAGGAATCCAACTTGAGCGAACTTCTCAACCGCCGCCTGGCCCTGCTCGGCAAGCGCGAACACCTCTCCCTGCTAGAGCAATGCTTGCACGGCATCGAGCGTGAATGCCTACGTGTCACCGGTGAGGGTCGCCTGGCGCAAACACCGCACCCCGAAGCCCTGGGCGCCGCGTTGACCCATGAACAGATCACCACCGACTACTCGGAATCGCTGCTGGAGTTCATCACCCCAGCCCTGCCCAACCCGGCCGATACCCTGAGCAGCCTGGACAAGATCCATCGCTTTGCCTACACCAAGCTCGGCAGCGAATACCTGTGGAGCCCTTCGATGCCGTGCCCGTTGCCGGCCGAGGAAGACATTCCGATTGCCTACTACGGCACCTCCAATATCGGACAGCTCAAGTACGTGTACCGCAAGGGCCTGGCCCTGCGTTACGGCAAGACCATGCAGTGCATCGCCGGTATCCACTACAACTTCTCGCTGCCGGAACAGTTGTGGCCGCTGCTCAAGGAGACGGAAGGGTTTGTCGGCACCGACCGCGACTACCAGTCCACTGCCTATATCGCGCTGATCCGCAACTTCCGCCGCTACAGCTGGCTGTTGATGTACCTGTTCGGGGCTTCGCCGGCACTGGACGCGGGCTTCCTGCGCGGTCGCTCGCATCAATTGGAAGTGCTCGACGCCGACACCCTGTACCTGCCGTACGCCACCAGCCTGCGCATGAGCGACCTGGGTTACCAGAGCAACGCCCAGGCCGGCCTGACGCCGTGCTACAACGATCTGGCCAGCTACACCGACAGCCTGCGCGAAGCGGTGGCAACGCCCTACGCGCCCTACGTCGAAGTCGGCACGCACAAGGACGGTGAATGGGTACAACTCAACACCAACATCCTGCAGATCGAAAACGAGTACTACTCCAACATCCGCCCCAAGCGCGTGACCTACACCGGCGAACGGCCGATCCAGGCGCTGATGGCACGTGGCATCCAGTACATCGAAGTACGCTGCCTGGACATCAACCCGTTCCTGCCGATGGGTATCGACCTGCCGGAGTCGCGCTTCCTCGACGCGTTCCTGCTGTACTGCGCGCTGAACGACAGCCCGCTGTTCGCCAATAACGAATGCGGCAACGCCACGTCCAACTTCCTCAGCGTGGTCAAGGAAGGCCGGCGTCCGGGCCTGCAATTGCAGCGCCAGGGCCAGGCAGTGGACATGAAGGAATGGGCCACCGAATTGCTCGAGCAGATTGCGCCGCTGGCGGCCCTGCTGGATGCGAGCCACGGCATCAGCGAACACAGCGAGGCGCTGGACGCCCAACTGGCCAAGGTCAAGGACCCGTCCCTGACGCCATCGGCCCAAGTGCTGGCGGCGATGGCCGAGCGCAAAGAGAGTTTTGCGCAGTTCTCCCTGCATCAGAGCGAGGTCCACGCCGAGCATTTTCGCCGCGAGCCGTTGCCAGCCGAAGAGCAGGCGCGCTTTGAAGAGCTGGCGCGCACGTCGCTGGCACAGCAGGCGGAGCTGGAACAGAACGAAGTGGGCGATTTTGACGTGTTTGTCGGGTCGTACCAGGCCAGTATCCTGGCGATCAGTAACTAAGGCATCACGCCACCCCGTGTGGGCGCTGGCTTGCCTGCGATAGCATCAACCCGGTAGATCTGAAATACCGAGTCGTGAGCATCGCAGGCAAGCCAGCTCGCACATTTGGCCAATGCGCCCTCAACACCCGCATTCACTCTTCTCCTCATAAGCTAATTCGAAAATGTTATTTATTTTCGGATTCTTAGATCATTTAGTCTCCTCACACGCCGACCCTCGGCCGCCTGATTGAGGAGCTTCCCTTTGAAACTTTTGACCCCACTGCGCCTCCTGGCGGCGTTGTCCTTGGCCGGTGCCAGTCTGTTTGCCCACGCAGCGGATGTAACCATTGCCTACCAGACCACCGTGGACCCGGCGAAAGTCGCCCAGGCCGACGGTGCTTATGAAAAAGCCACCAACGCCAAGATCGACTGGCGCAAATTCGACAATGGCGCCGACATCATCGCCGCCATCGCCTCCGGCGACGTGCAGATCGGCTACCTCGGTTCCAGCCCGCTGACCGCAGCGATCACGCGCAAAGTGCCGGTGGAAACCTTCCTCGTTGCCACCCAGATCGGCGGTGCCGAAGCCCTCGTGGCGCGCAACGGTTCGGGGATCAACAGCCCGCAGGACCTGGTCGGCAAGAAAGTCGCGGTACCGTTCGTGTCGACCGGTCACTACAGCCTGCTCGCCGCGCTGAAGCACTGGAACATCGACCCATCGAAAGTGACCATCCTCAACCTCGCCCCGCCGGCAATCATCGCCGCCTGGAAGCGCGGTGACATCGATGCCACTTACGTATGGGACCCCGCCCTAGGCGTGGCCAAGGAAAACGGCAAGGTGCTGATCACCTCCGGCGAACTGGCCAAGTTCGGCGCGCCGACCTTCGATGCGTGGATCGTACGTAAGGATTTTGCCGAGAAGCACCCGGAAATCGTCACGGCCTTCGCCAAGGTCACCCTGGACGCCTACGCCGCGTACCGCAAAGACCCACAAGCCTGGATCGCTGACAAAGGCAACGTCGACAAACTGGTGAAGCTCTCCGGCGCCAAGGCCAGTGATATCCCGCTGCTGCTGCAAGGCAACGTCTATCCGTTGGCGGCTGACCAGGTGACCCTGCTGGGCGCCCCGACCACCAAGGCGGTGACCGACACTGCAGCGTTCTTGAAGGAGCAAGGCAAGGTCGACGCCGTGCTGCCGGACTACGCCCCTTACGTCAGCGCCAAGTTCATCACTAACTGATTCAGGAGTTCATCGCGATGGCCTTGCTACAACTGGAGCGCATCAGCGCACAGTACCCAGGCGCCACAGAACCGGTACTGTCTGATATTTCATTGGAGCTCGGGCCCCAGCAATTGCTGGTAGCCCTCGGCCCGTCCGGCAGTGGCAAGACTTCGCTGTTGAATCTGATTGCCGGCTTTGTCGAACCGTCAGCCGGGCGCATCACCCTTGATGGCGTGCCGGTCAAAGGCCCGAGCGCCGAACGTGGCGTGGTGTTCCAGGACGACGCCCTGCTGCCTTGGCAGGACGTGCTCGCCAACGTCGGCTTCGGCCTCGAACTGGCGGGCGTGGCCAAGGCACAACGCGAAGTGCGCGCCCGGGAAATGCTCGCACTGGTGGACCTCGCCGGTTTCGACAACCGCCGCATCTGGCAGCTCTCCGGCGGCCAGAAACAGCGCGTCGGCTTGGCCCGCGCCTTGGCAGCAGACCCGCGCGTGCTGCTGATGGACGAACCCTTCGGCGCCCTCGATGCCTTCACCCGCGAGCAGATGCAGGAGCTGTTGCTGCAAGTCTGGCGGCGCACGGCCAAGCCGGTATTCCTGATCACCCATGACATCGAAGAGGCGGTATTTCTCGCCACTGACTTGATCCTGCTGGCGCCCAACCCCGGCCAGATCGTCGAACGCCTGCACCTGGACTTTGGCCAACGCTACGCCGCCGGTGAGTCGGCGCGGGCGATCAAATCCGACCCGCGTTTTATCGAAACCCGCGAACACGTGCTGGGCAAAGTGTTCTCGCAACGGCAGGTGTCCGCATGAGCAGCTACGAACTTCCCGCCACCGCGACCAAGCCGGTGACGCACGCCGTTATCCCCGTGCGCCGCAGCCTGAGCACGCGCTGGATCAGCCTGCTGACCCTGGTGGCCTTGCTGGCCATCTGGTGGGCCGTGACCGCCACCGGCCTGATCGAGCCACTGTTCCTGCCGCCGCCGTCTGCCGTGCTGCAAAAAGGCTGGCTGCTGGCGACCACGGGCTACATGGATTCCACCCTATGGCAGCACTTGGGCGCGAGCCTCAGCCGTATCGGCCTGGGCCTGGGCTTTGCAGTGCTGACCGCCGTGCCGGTGGGTATTGCCATCGGCGCCAACCGTATTGCGCGTGGCATTCTCGACCCGCTGATCGAGTTCTACCGGCCGATTCCGCCGTTGGCGTATCTGCCGCTGATCGTGATCTGGTGCGGCATCGGCGAGCTGTCCAAGGTGCTGCTGATTTACCTGGCGATCTTTGCCCCGATTGCCATCGCCACCGCGACCGGCGTGCGCACCGTCGACCCGGCCAAACTACGCGCGGCGCAATCGCTGGGTGCGACCCGCGCCCAGTTGATTCGCCATGTGATCCTGCCGAGCGCCCTGCCCGACATCCTCACCGGCGTGCGCATCGGCCTGGGTGTGGGCTGGTCGACATTGGTTGCTGCCGAGCTGATCGCAGCCACCAGCGGCCTGGGCTTCATGGTGCAGTCGGCGGCGCAGTTCCTGGTCACCGATGTGGTGGTACTGGGGATCCTGGTGATCGCACTGATCGCCTTCGCCATGGAAATGGGCCTGCGCGCCCTGCAGCGCAAATTGGTGCCTTGGCATGGCCAGGCACACTAAGCACTTATTGACGAGAACCGCATGAGCAGCCTGACCGTTACGCCATTAAGCACCGCCCTGGGCGCCCAGATCAGTGGCGTCGATATCACCCAGCCGCTGAACGTCGAACAGCGCGACGCCATCGAACAGGCGTTGCTCACGCACTCGGTGCTGTTCTTCCGTGGCCAGCCGATCACCCCGCAGCAACAGGCGCGGTTCGCGGCGAATTTCGGCGACCTGCACATCCACCCGATCTACCCCAACGTGCCGGAACAGCCCGAAGTGCTGATCCTCGACACCGCCGTCACCGACGTGCGTGACAACGCCGTGTGGCACACCGATGTGACCTTCCTGCCCACTCCTGCGCTTGGCGCGGTGCTCAGCGCCAAACTGCTGCCGGCGTTTGGTGGCGACACGTTGTGGGCCAGTGGCATCGCGGCGTATGAGGCGCTGTCCGAGCCGTTGAAGCGCTTGCTCGACGGGCTTACCGCCACCCACGACTTCACCAAATCCTTCCCGCTGGAACGCTTCGGCAACACTGCCGAAGACCTGGCGCGCTGGGAAGAAACCCGCAAGAAAAACCCGCCGCTGTCGCACCCGGTGGTGCGCACGCATCCGGTGAGTGGGCGTAAATCGTTGTTTGTGAGCGATGGGTTTACCACCAGGATCAATGAGCTAGAACCTGCCGAAAGCGATGCGATCCTGAAGCTGCTGTTTGCTCACGCGACCCGCCCGGAGTTCACCATCCGCTGGCGTTGGCAGGAAAATGACGTGGCGTTCTGGGACAACCGCGTGACCCAGCATTACGCGGTAGATGACTACCGGCCGCAACGGCGAGTGATGCACCGGGCGACGATCTTGGGGGATGTGCCGTTCTAGATCACACAGAAGATCGAGGGAGGGTGCTGGCTTGCCTGCGAAAACGGTAGCCCAGCCAACACCTTCATCGACTGACCCACCGCCATCGCGGGCAAGCCCGGCTCCCACAATGACCGAGCCGAACCACGGAAATTCGCCCCACTGAAAACCAACTGTGGGAGCTGGCTTGCCTGCGAAAGCGGTAGCCCAGCCAACACCTTCATCGACTGACCCACCGCCCTCACAGGCAAGCCCGGCTCCCACAGTGGTTTGGATCGTGCCGAAAAAATTCGCCCCACTGAAGATCAACTGTGGGAGCTGGCTTGCCTGCGAAAGCGGTAGCCCAGCCAACACCTTCATCGACCGACCCACCGCCATCGCGGGCAAGCCCGGCTCCCACAGTGATTTGAATCGTGCCGAAAAAGTTCGCCCCACTGAAGATCAACTGTGGGAGCTGGCTTGCCTGCGAAAGCGGTGGATCAGCCAACACCTCCATCGACTGACACACCGCCATCGCGGGCAAGCCCGGCTCCCACATTGCCCGAGCCGGACCAAGGAAATTCGCCCCACTGAAAACCAACTGTGGGAGCTGGCTTGCCTGCGAAAGCGGTAGCCCAGCCAACACCATCATCGACTGACCCACCACCCTCACAGGCAAGCCCAGCTCCCACAGTGACCGAGCCCGGCCAAGGAAATTCGCCCCACTGAAGATCAACTGTGGGAGCTGGCTTGCCTGCGAAAGCGGTAGCCCAGCCAACACCTTCATCGACTGACACACCACCCTCACCGGCAAGCCCGGCTCCCACAGTGACCGACTACTGCAGATTACTCAGCAGTAGACGGCTTCTCCCACAAGTTGATCCCGCCTTCCTGCGCGAACCGATCGATCTCCGCCAGTTCTTCGGCACTGAAGCTGAGGTTCTTCAACGCCCCGACGTTTTCAATGATCTGCTCCGGCCGGCTCGCACCGATCAGCGCACTGGTCACCCGTGGGTCGCGCAAGGTCCAGGCCAGGGACAGTTGCGCCAGACTCTGGCCACGGCGCTGGGCAATTTCATTCAGCGCACGCACATGGGCGATGTTGGCTTCGGACAGGTGCTTGGCCTGCAACGAACCGCCACCCGGACGATTCACTCGTGCGTCGGCCGGCACGCCGTTGAGGTACTTGTCGGTCAGCAGCCCTTGAGCCAGCGGTGTGAACGCAATCACCCCGGCGCCGAGTTCTTCGGTGGTGTCCAGCAGGTCTTTTTCCACCCAACGGTTGAGCAGGTTGTAGGCCGGTTGGTGGATCAGCAGCGGCACTTTCCACTCTTTGAGCAGCGCGGCGATTTCGCGGGTTTTTACCCCGGAGTAGGAAGAGATGCCGATGTACAAGGCCTTGCCCTGTTGCACGGCGGTGGCGAGGGCGCTGGCGGTTTCTTCCAGGGGGGTATCGGCATCAAACCGGTGCGAGTAGAAAATATCCACATAGTCGACGCCCAGGCGTTGCAGGCTCTGGTCGAGGCTGGCCAGCACGTATTTGCGCGAACCGCCGCCCTGGCCGTAGGGGCCGGGCCACATGTCCCAGCCGGCCTTGCTGGAGATGATCAATTCGTCGCGGTAGTGCTTGAAGTCTTCGCGCAGCAAACGGCCGAAGTTGATCTCGGCGCTGCCGTAGGGCGGGCCATAGTTGTTGGCCAGGTCGAAGTGGTTGATCCCCAGGTCGAACGCGGTGCGCAACAGGGCGCGCTGGGTGTCGATCGGGGTGCTGTCGCCAAAGTTGTGCCACAGCCCCAGGGACAGTGCCGGCAGCACCAGTCCACTGCGGCCTACGCGGCGATACGGAATAGATTCATAGCGGTTTTCGGCAGCAATGTAAGTCATCGAATCCTCTCTTGGACGTAGGCAAATAAGGCCTGGGAATAAGGTTATTCCCAGGCCTTTTAACCAGCTGAATCGCTTAAGTCTGCCTTTCCGTTTTACAGCAATTGCCTACCAGAGTGGAACGACATAGCTGACATAAAAGCGGTTTTCATCTTGCACGGTGGCACCGCTGATGTCCGGGCTGGCGTGGGCATTTTTCCAGGTCACGCCGAGCCCTTTGAGGGTGCCGGTGGGGACTTGATACGCCACGGCAACGTTACGTTCCCATTCGCTGGTGGTGCCTTGTGCGGTGCGGATGTCATCACCGTGGGCATACGCCGCGGAGAACGTCAGGCCGGTAAGGCCGAGTTTGCCGAAGTCATATTTGTACTGCGCCAGCCAGGTGCGCTCGCCGGCATGCTGGAATTTGTTCAACTGCATGTTGGTCAGGGCCGGGGTGTCGGCACCTGAACCTGGGCCCTGGCGGTTGTCGCCGCTGTTCAAGCCGGAATCCAGGTAGGGAAAGTCGCTGTCGCCGCTGTTTTTCTGGATACCCAGGCCGACGGTATGGCCGTCCAGGCTGTAGCTCTCAAGCAAGCTGGCGGTAGTTTGGTTGATGCGCCCCTTGTTCACGCCGTCACCGTAGAGACCCGCCGCCGCGAAGTCCTTGTCACCGTCGGCGTTGCCGCCCACGCCCAGGCTGCGGAACACCCGCACATCGGTGTCGATCGCGCCGACCGACAAAGCGTCATGGCGCTTGGCACCGAGGAAGAACTGCTGGTAGTAGTCCTCAAGATTGGAGTACCACAGGCTGACGGTGGTGTTCTGGATGCCGGTGTAGTCCGCACCGCCGAACAGGAAGCGATCGCTTTCCTTGGTGCCGCCGGCGGTGATCATGCCCTGGTCGCCGGTCTCGTTACGGATCTTGGTCTTGAGGATATCGCCGCCGGTGAAGGTGAAGTCGGTAAGGTCCTTGGACACCAGTTGCACGCCGGTATTGGTCTGCTGGTACAGGCGCCCGTCGGTGTTGGCCAGGACCGGGTTGTTGCCGTACAGCGTGCCGACGCGCAGCTCGTCCTGGGCGAAGCGCATCTTGAACGTCGGGCTGAGCACGCCGAACTGGTCGGCGGACTTGCCGTTGTCCAGCGGGAACATGCTGCCGGGGTAGCGGCCCTGGTGATCCTTGTCGTTGAGGTCGCCACCGGAATCCAGTTTCAGCCCGTAGAACGCCTGCAGATCCAAGCCGAAACCCACCGGCCCCTCGGTGTATCCCGACTTGAAGTTGAACTCGAACCCCTGGCCCCAATCGCGAATGCTGTGGGCCTTGGCATTGCTGTTCACCACATCACGCCCCTGCTGGTTGAGATAGCGATTGAGCAGGGTCACGTCGGCGTGGCTGTCATCGATAAAATCGGCATGGGCGGACAGCATAAAGCTCGCCATGGCGGCACCCACCATAGGGCTTAATAACGTCTTCATTGTTACCGGTCTCCGTCACTGTTTTGAAATGAAAGCGTCAAACGCTTCACACAATTACGCAGTGGCCAGATGACAGTTGCGCGTCAAACCGAGGGTTTGACGAATGAAATTAAATTTAAGAAAGCCCCGTAGAACGGGGCTTTGCGGGGAGTTACAGGTCAGCGCACCAGGTGCAGGAACTGCAGGTGGCGCTCGTACTGGTCGAGGATGTCGTTGATGATCTGCTCCTTGGTGTAGCCCACCAGATCGTAGTCCTGGCTGCCCTCACTCAGGTGCACTTCCGCGCGGTAATAGCGACGGTTATTGATCTCCTTGGAACCCATGCCACCCCGGGCGAACGACGGCGTGAAGTAGCCGCGCATTTGCACCTGGTAGATGAACGGATGCTCCTCGCCATGCCCGATTTCGAGGCTGACGCTGTCGTTGGCCGGGTCCGGCTGAGTGACCACGCTCAGGCCCTTCTCGACGAACACCGCCGTCACTTCTTCGATCGCCGGGCGAACCGTCGATTCGAGGAAGCGGTACACCTCATCGCGTGACGGGAAATGCACGGCCTGGCTCAAGCGCTGGCGCCAGCCGCCACGGCCCTTGCGGGAGGCCGAGATCGGCGCCAACGAGTGCAACTGCGCGATCTGCTTTTGCGACTCGAGGTAGAAGGCTTTGTGCAGCCCCCACATCATCAGCAGCAAGATCATCGAGAACGGCAGCGAGGTCAGCACCACGGCTGATTTCAACGAGTCGATGCTGCCGGCAAACAGCAGCGCACTGGTGACCAGCGCCGTCATCGCGCCCCAGAACACCCGCAGCCATTTCGGCCCGTCTTCATCGGCGTTGCCGCCCTTGGACGACAGCGTCGAGAGCACTACGGTGCCGGAGTCGGCCGAGGTCACGAAGAATACGAAGCTGATAAACACGGTGACCGCAATGACCGTCTTGCTCCACGGGTAGGTTTCCAACAACAGGTACAGGCTCATCGACGGGTCATCGATGGCCGACTGACCGAGGGCCGTCAGCCCGTGATTGAGCACCTGGTCGATGGCGCTGTTGCCGAAGATCGACATCCACGCCAGGGTGAAGCCCAGCGGGATCAGCAGCACGCCGAAGACGAACTCACGGATGGTCCGGCCACGGGAAATCCGCGCGATAAACAGGCCGACAAACGGCGACCACGCGATCCACCAGGCCCAGTAGAACACCGTCCAGCCGCCGAGCCAGTCGCTCGGCTTGTCGTAGGCGTACACGTCAAAACTCTTGGTCGGCAACGCGCCAAGGTAGTCGCCGATGTTCTGGATCAGCGTGTTGAGCAGGTGCTGGGTGGGACCTGCGAACAACACGAACAGCAGCAGCGCACAGGCCAGCAGCATGTTGATGTCGGACATCACTCGCACGCCCTTGTCGACGCCGGCCACCGCGACCAGAATCGCCGCGCCCATCATCAAGGTGATCAATCCAACCTGGATCCACTGGGTATGGGCAATGCCAAACAGGTAGTCGAGGCCGGAGTTGAGGTGCAGCACACCAAAGCCCATGTCGGCCCCCAGGCCGAACACCGTGGCGATAATGCCGAAGCCATCCACCGCATAGCCGATGGGGCCGTTGATGCGCTTGCCGATCAGCGGGTACAGCGCCGAACGCAGCGCCAGCGGCAGGTTATGCCGGTAGGCGAAGTACGCCAGGGCCATGCCGACAAAGGCGAACACGCCCCAGCCATGCAGGCCCCAGTGCAGAAACAGGATCTGCATGGCCTGGCGCGCGGCGTCGGCATTCATCGGTGCGCCCTGGGGCGGTTGCACCAGGTGCGTCAGCGGCTCGGAGACGCAGAAGAAGAACAGCGTGATGCTGATCCCGGCGGCAAACAACATGCCGGCCCAGGACAGGTAACTGAATTCGGGCTCGTCGTGGTCGGCACCGAGTTTTATCTTGCCGTAGCCTGATAGCGCGGTGACCACCACGAAGACCAGATACAGGGTCATCGCCAGCATGTAGTACCAGCCGACCGTATTGGCCGCCCAGTTTTGCGCGGCCAGCAGCCAGGCGCCGGCCTGTTGCGGGATAGCGATGACAGTGATGCCGAACAGCAAGATGAAGGTTGCAGCAAAGTAGAAGACGGGCGCATTCATGCGCACCAGGCCGCTGGCTGGGGTCGACGATGCACTCATGAACGATGCACCCCTCGGGCGGGAGATGTGGCTGTAAAAAACGGACTCAGCAAAGGTAAGCCTCCTGTTGTGAGCGGGCAGCGAACCACCGGTTTAACTTGAACGAACATTCAAGTTAAACATGGATAGGCGGTCTGGGACTAATCGCAGGGCTGAGTGGTAGATAATTCCTACACTAGCTCAAGGACTGGTATGACGGGTGCGGGAGGTAAAACGTTCAGCGATTTTCGGGAGAAATCCGCTCAGGTCTGGAATGCATTCCAACTGTGGGAGCGGGCTTGCTCGCGAATGCGCTGGGTCAGCCGATGATTCATTGACAGATACTCCGCATTCGCGAGCAAGCCCGCTCCCACAGGGGATGTGTGCAGTTTTTTTTACTTCTGCGCCCCATCATCATGCTGCAGATTCGCCTGGGTGATATTCGCCCCCGCCGGCACGCTGCGGGTCAGCCACACATTGCCGCCAATCGTTGAGCCCTTGCCGATGGTGATCCGCCCCAGGATCGTTGCCCCGGCGTAGATCACCACGTCATCCTCGACAATCGGGTGACGCGGGTGGCCCTTCTGCAGCTGCCCATCCTCATCCGCCGGGAAGCGCTTGGCACCCAGGGTCACGGCCTGGTAGATACGCACCCGTTCGCCGATGATCGCGGTTTCGCCAATCACCACGCCGGTCCCGTGGTCGATAAAGAAACTCGGGCCGATCTGCGCACCCGGGTGGATGTCGATACCGGTGGCCGAGTGGGCAATTTCGGCGCTGATCCGCGCCAGCAGCGGCAAACCGGCGCGATACAGATGGTGCGCCAGGCGATGGTGAATCACCGCGAGGATTCCCGGATAGCACAGCAGCACCTCATCCACACTGCGCGCGGCCGGGTCGCCGTGGTAGGCGGCCAGCACGTCGGTGTCCAGCAGGCTGCGCAGGGACGGCAAGGCCAGGGCAAAATCCTGGATCAGGCGGATGGCCAGGGCGTCGACCGCGCTGTCATCCTGGCCGCCCTGGCGCGCGGCGTAGCGCAGCTCCAGGCGCGCCTGTGCCAGCAAGGCATTCAGGGCGACGTCGAGGGTATGGCCGACGTAGAAATCTTCACTTTCTTCACGCAGGTCCACCGGCCCCAGGCGCATGGGGAACAGCGCACCGCACAGTGCTTCGAGAATCTGCGCGACGGCCTCGCGGGACGGCAACTCGCGGCCGCCATGCTCGCCGCTCAAGCGGCCATTGCGCGTTCGCCACTGGTCCCGGGCGCCGCGCAGTTGGCTGACGATGGTCTGTAATTGCCAATGACTGGAACGCTCACTCACGGTCTTCACTCCTGACGAAATGGCCATCACTTTACGGTATGCACCCTGGCCGCCCTTAAGAACCAATGGTGCGATTCTAAGAACTTCACGGAATAAGCGATTGGCGGTTGCCCGATGAAAAGTGCCTGCCTATAGTCGGCCAATCATTCAGTCACCGTGCGTAGCCATGATCAAACAACAGCTCGACCGTTTTAACCGCCTGGAACTGCTGGGCGGTGCCACTGCCCTGGAAAAACTCGAGCGGCTGTCGGCCTGGTTGGGCAGGGACATCTACGTCAAGCGCGACGACACCACGCCGCTGGCCATGGGCGGCAACAAACTGCGCAAACTCGAATACCTGGCGGCCGATGCCCTCGCCCAGGGTGCCGACACCCTGGTGACCGCCGGCGCGATCCAGTCCAACCACGTGCGCCAGACCGCCGCCCTCGCCGCCAAGCTCGGCCTGGGTTGCGTAGCGCTGCTGGAAAACCCCACCGGCACCGAAGACCCCAACTACCTGGGCAACGGCAACCGTCTGCTGCTGGACCTCTTCGACGCCAAGGTCGAATTGGTGGAAAACCTCGACAATGTCGACGACCAACTGAATGCCCTCGCCGACCGCCTGCGCAGCAACGGCAAGAAGCCGTACCTGGTGCCGATCGGCGGCTCGAACGCCCTCGGCGCCTTGGGTTACGTGCGCGCCGGCCTTGAGCTGGCGGCGCAAATTGAAGACAGCGGCATCGAGTTTTCCGCCGTGGTGCTGGCGTCCGGCAGTGCGGGGACCCACAGTGGCCTCGCCCTGGCCTTGAGCGACGTGCTGCCGAACCTGCCGGTGGTTGGCGTCACCGTGTCGCGTACCGAAGAAGCACAGTTTCCGAAAGTGCAGGGCCTGGCCGAACGCACCGCCGAGTTGCTGGGCGTAACGGTGCCCGAGGCGTTCAAGGTGATTCTCTGGGACGAATACTTCGGCCCCCGTTATGGCGAGCCGAACGCCGGTACGCTGGCGGCCATCAAGCTGCTCGCCAGCCAGGAAGGCCTGCTGCTGGACCCGGTCTACACTGGCAAGGCCATGGCCGGCTTGTTGGATGGGATCGGGCGTCAGCGTTTTGAGGAGGGTCCGATCATTTTCCTGCATACCGGCGGGGCGCCGGCGTTGTTTGCCTACAACTCGGTATTCAATTGAATTAACGCGGACTAAAAAATGTGGGATCTGGCTTGCCTGCGATGGCGCTCTGTCAGCTACCGATGTGCTGACCTTTGCACCGCTATCGCAGGCAAGCCAGCTCCCACATTAAATAGCTCGCATATTCGATAATCGAATATCAATTTAGATTTATATTATTTTCAAGTCTTAAAAACCCGCTCTATCATCGCGCCGTAGGCGAAGACGCGCTACGCGCTTTAAGGCAGGATACGACTACTGCGTCACCTGCTTCGCTCAACATAAAAAACACAGGGGCTCTTCATGACTATTTCTGTATTGCGTCGCACGTTGTTGGTTGGCACTTTGGGCCTGGCACTCGGGGCTGGCCTGCTCGGCCAGGCAGTGGCCGGCGAGCAGTTGAACAGCATCAAGAAAGCCGGCGAGATCAAGATCGGTCTCGAAGGCACCTACCCACCGTTCAGCTTTGTCGATGAAAGCGGCAAGCTCAGCGGTTTCGAAGTCGAGCTGTCCGGGGCACTGGCCAAAGAGCTGGGCGTGAAGGTCAAACTGCAAGCCACGCCATGGGACGGTATCCTCGCCGCCCTGGAATCCAAGCGCCTGGACGCCGTGGTCAACCAGGTGACCATCTCTGAAGAGCGCAAGAAGAAATACGATTTTTCCAAGCCTTACACCGTCTCCGGTATTCAAGCGCTGGTGCTGAAGAAGAATGTCGACAGCATCAAGACCGCCGACGACCTGGCCGGCAAGAAAGTCGGTGTGGGCCTGGGCACCAACTACGAGCAATGGCTCAAGGACAACCAGCCTAAAGCCATCATCAAGACTTACAACGATGACCCTACCAAGTTCCAGGACCTGCGCATCGGCCGCATCGACGCCATTCTGATCGACCGCCTGGCCGCCCTGGAATACGCCAAGAAAGCCCCGGACACCGCCACCGCCGGCGATGCCTTCTCCCGCCAGGAAGCCGGTATTGCCCTGCGCAAAGGCGAGCCTGAACTGCTCGACGCGGTGAACAAGGCCCTCGATAAGCTGCGCGCCGACGGCACCTTGAAGAAGCTGTCCGAGAAGTACTTCAACGCTGACGTCACTCAATAATGGAAGCAGGTTTCCAACTCGCGCTGGACTCCGCGCCCTTTCTACTCAAGGGCGCGTACTACACGGTGATTCTAAGCCTTGGCGGGATGTTTTTCGGCTTGCTGCTGGGCTTCGGCCTGGCCTTGATGCGCCTGTCGCGCTTCAAGTCAGTGAGCTTGCTTGCCCGCGTCTACGTGTCGTTCTTTCGCGGCACGCCCTTGCTGGTGCAGCTGTTCCTGATCTACTACGGCTTGCCGCAAGTGGGCATCGAGCTGGATCCGATCCCGGCGGCCCTGATCGGCTTCTCGCTGAACATGGCCGCCTACGCCTGTGAAATCCTGCGCGCGGCTATCAGCTCCATCGAGCGTGGCCAGTGGGAAGCCGCGGCCAGTATCGGCATGACCCGTGCGCAGACCCTGCGCCGGGCCATCCTGCCGCAGGCGATGCGCACGGCTTTGCCGCCTTTGGGCAACAGCTTTATTTCGCTGGTCAAGGACACCGCGCTGGCGGCCACCATCCAGGTGCCCGAGCTGTTTCGCCAGGCGCAACTGGTGTCGGCGCGCACCTTCGAAATCTTCACCATGTATCTCTCTGCAGCCCTGATCTACTGGATCCTGGCGAGCATCCTGGCGCATTTTCAAAATCGTCTGGAAGACCGGGTCAACCGGCATGACCTGGAGTCCTGAAGCATGATCGTGGTTGAAAAACTGACCAAACAATTCAAGGGTCAGGTGGTACTCAACGGCATCGACCTGGAGGTCAAGGAAGGCGAAGTCGTCGCCATCATCGGCCCCAGCGGTTCCGGCAAGACCACCTTCCTGCGCTGCCTGAATTTCCTCGAGCAACCCACCAGCGGCCGCATCAAGGTCGGGGACATCGAGATCGACAGCAGCAAGCCGATCAATCAGCAGCAAACCCTGGTGCGACGCCTGCGCCAGCACGTCGGCTTTGTGTTCCAGAACTTCAACCTGTTCCCCCATCGCACCGCGCTGGAAAACGTCATCGAAGGGCCGACCGTGGTCAAGAAGATGCCGCGCGAAGCCGCTGAGGCCCTGGGGCGCAAGCTGCTGGCCAGGGTTGGCCTGGCGGGCAAGGAAGACGCCTACCCTCGGCGTCTGTCCGGTGGCCAGCAACAGCGCGTGGCGATTGCCCGCGCGTTGGCCATGGAGCCGGAAGTGATCCTGTTCGACGAACCGACCTCGGCGCTCGACCCGGAGTTGGTCGGCGAAGTACTGGCAACCATCCGCAGCCTCGCCGAGGAAAACCGCACCATGGTGATCGTCACCCACGAGATGAGCTTTGCCCGTGACGTGGCCAACCGGGTGATCTTCTTCGACAAGGGGGTGATCGTGGAGCAAGGCGAAGCCAAGGCGTTGTTCGCCAACCCCAGGGAAGAACGCACGAAGCAGTTCCTGAGCAAATTCCTCGCCCACTGACAGCCTCCCGGGCTTGTGTGCGAGCTGGCTTGCCGGCGATAGCATCACTGCGGTGCGGCGGATACACCGAGGTGCCTGCATCGCGGGCAAGCCTTGCTCCCACCTGAGTGCGTTCCTACGCGAAGTCCTCGTTTCAACGAGTAAAACGCCTCGCCACACACCCGCTGAAATCCCCCTCACAGTCAGACCCTTCTGAATCTGCAGCAACCCGCCGTTTAGCCCTTTGCCGCCATTGACGCCCCTTGGCCAACCCTCTTATCTAGCACTCAGAGGATTGGATCCTATCCCGGCTATTTTCTGAATCGTTCATTTCGACCCCGTGCGCACCCGCGCCAAGGGGCCGGAACGATTGCTGCTGGCTGCATCAAGGAGATTACTTATGACGCGCACCGCCACCCCGGCCATGCTCAACGCCCCGACGTTGCCCCAGGCACTTCGCAACGGCATCAATGCCCTCGCCGCCACTCAGCTGCAGGTCGATATCGCGCCGTACCCCGGCATGGATGAAGGCGACCTGATCGAGCTGTTCTGGAACAACTGCTTTGCGGCTTCACGGCGAGTCACGGCCGGCAAGGTCGGCACGTCGACGCGCCTGCGCGTACCGGAAAGTTTTGTGCAGGACGGCCCGGCGCAGGTGCACTATCAGGTCATGCAGATCGGCCATGGCCCTGCGCGCTCGGCGACCACGCAGGTGCGCGTCAAGACCCAATGCCCGGGCGGGCAGCCTGCACAGCTGTACAGCGACGAAAACCACAACCTCGCCCCCGTTGGCCTGCCCGAGACGATCCGCCGCTACGGCGTCAACAGCAGCCAGGTGCGGCGCGGCATTCCCCTGACCATCGAACCCTACCAGCACATGACCACCGGCGATGCCATCACCCTGCGCTGGGGCGATGTGCGCATGGACCTGCCAAGCATCCAGGCCAAGGCCGTCGGCCTGGCCGTGCAGGTCTGGGTGCCGTCGACGGTGATTGTCGAAGCCGGCGACGACTGCCGGCTGGAGGTGACGTACTGCATTCTGGACCGCGTCGGCAACAATTCCCGCTGGGCGCCCGCCCGCACGTTGAGGATCGCCGCCTGGGTGCCCGCCCGCCCCGGCGGGGCCGCGCAGAGCTATCAGCCACGCCCCCTCGGTTCACCCTGCGAACCTGGGTGACAGACCTTCTATGCATATTCCCAAAAGTTAGTTTATTTAAATATTTAACACGCTTAGGGTATATGCACCGGACCACCGGACATTCCTGATTTTCCTGTTGTCATTTCATTGAATGCGAGGTCGGTATGGTCAGAATTACCCCGGTGCATAACGCCAGGGCATTACGTGCAGCCAAGGAGCGGCGCTGATGTCTAACTTGGCTCTAACACCCCCCCAGAGTGATCTGGACGTAGCCCCTCTGTTGTTGCCGGCCGTCGTGCTGCGCAACGATGCAGAGGCGCTGAACGCCGCCCATGAGCTGGCCCAGGCTGCGCGCCTGCAAGCCGCCAAGCGCGACCAGCAACGCAAGTTGCCGTGGGCACAGATCGAGCAGTTCACCCGCAGTGGGCTGGGCAGTATTTCCATTCCCCGCGAATACGGCGGCCCACAGGTGTCATTCACCACCCTGGCCGACGTGTTCGCGATCATCAGCGCGGCCGACCCGGCCCTCGGACAGATCCCGCAGAACCATTTCGGAATCCTCCACGTGCTGCAGGGCGCCGCCACCGAACGCCAGAAAAAACAGCTGTTCCAGAGCGTGCTCGACGGCTGGCGCATCGGCAACGCCGGCCCGGAGCGCGGCACCAGGAACACCCTGGAACTCAAGGCCCGCATCACCGCCGAGGGTGACGGCTACGTGATCAGCGGCCAGAAGTTCTACTCCACCGGCGCACTGTTTGCGCATTGGGTTGCGGTGAAGGCGCTCAACGATGACGGCAAGCAAGTCATGGCGTTCGTGCGCCGTGGAACCGAGGGGCTGCGCATCGTCGACGACTGGTCCGGCTTTGGCCAACGCACCACCGCCAGCGGCACCGTGCTGCTGGACCGGGTGCCGGTGGACGCCGAGCTGGTGGTCGAGAACTGGCGCCTCGGCGAAACCCCGACCATCCAGGGCGCCGTGTCGCAACTGATCCAGGCCGCCATCGATGCCGGCATCGCCCGTGGCGCGCTGGATGACACCATTGCCTTCGTGCGCGAGCGCTCGCGCCCGTGGATCGACGCCAAGGTCGAACGGGCCAGCGATGACCTGTACGTGATCGCCGATATCGGCAAGCTGAAAATCGAACTGCACGCCGCCGAAGCGCTGCTGCGCAAGGCCGGCCAGGTGCTGGACCAGGTCAGTGCCGCGCCGATCACCGCGCAATCCGCCGCCCGTGCGTCGATTGCCGTCGCCGAAGCCAAGGTGCTGACCACTGAAGTGTCGCTGCTGGTCAGCGAAAAGCTCTTCGAACTGGCCGGCAGCCGCGCCACCCTCGCCGAATTCAACCTCGACCGTCACTGGCGCAATGCCCGCGTGCATACGCTGCACGACCCGGTGCGCTGGAAGTATCACGCGGTGGGCGCTTATCGCCTGAACGGCACCTTGCCGGCTCGTCACTCCTGGATTTAACCGACCAGACCTCTGGAGAATACGCATGACCCTTTCTCATCACGTCGCGGTTATCACCAGCGACGAACAAGCCCTTATTGTCGCCAGCGACCTGGCCGAAGACTTCCGCCGCGACAGCGCCCAGCGCGACCGCGAGCGCCGCCTGCCGCTGCCTGAACTGGACGTGTTTTCGCGCTCCGGCCTGTGGGGCATCAGCGTGCCCAAGGAATACGGCGGCGCCGGTGTGTCCAACGTCACGCTGGCCAAGGTCATCGCACTGATCGCCCAGGCCGACGCCTCGCTGGGCCAGATTCCGCAAAACCATTTCTATGCCCTGGAAGTGCTGCGCGTAAACGGTACGCCGGCGCAGCAACGCCGCCTGTACGCCGAAGTGCTCGCGGGCCAGCGTTTCGGCAATGCCCTGGCGGAACTGGGCACCAAGACCGCCCACGACCGCGTCACCAGAATTACCCGCGACGGCGACGGCTTTCGCATCACCGGCCGCAAGTTCTACTCCACCGGCGCGATCTACGCCCAGCGCATCCCCACCTCAGTGGTGGATGAACACGGCGTGCAGCAACTGGCGTTTGTCCCCCGTGACAGCGAAGGCCTGAGCGTGATCGACGACTGGAGCGGCTTCGGCCAGCGCACCACCGGCAGCGGTTCGGTGGTGTTCGATAACGTCTGGGTGGCCGCGCAAGACGTGATCCCGTTCCAGAGCGCCTTCGAGCGCCCGACCACCGTCGGCCCGCTGGCGCAGATCCTCCACGCCGCCATCGACACCGGCATCGCCCGCGCCGCCTTCGAGGACGCGCTGCACTTTGTGCGCACCAAGACCCGCCCGTGGATCGACTCCGGTAACGACAAGGCCACCGAAGACCCGCTGACCCTCAAGAGCTTCGGCCACCTGAGTATTCGCCTGCACGCCACCGAGGCATTGCTGGAGCGCTCCGGCGAATGCCTCGACCGCGCCCAGGCCGACAGCAACGCCGAGACCGTGGCGGCAGCCTCCATCGCCGTCGCTGAAGTGCGCGCCCTGAGCACCGAGATTTCCCTGGCCGCTGGCAGCACGCTGTTTGAACTCGCCGGCAGCCAGGCCACCCTCGCCGAGCATGGCCTCGACCGGCACTGGCGCAACGCCCGCGTGCACACCCTGCACGACCCGGTGCGCTGGAAGTACCACGCGGTCGGCAACTACTACCTCAACGATGAAAACCCGCCACTGCGGGGGACCATCTGATGGCGAAGAAAAAGATCCTGCTCAATGCCTTCAACATGAACTGCATCGGGCATATCAACCACGGCCTGTGGACCCATCCACGGGACACCTCGACCCAATACAAAACCCTCGAGTACTGGACCGACCTCGCGCAAACCCTGGAGCGCGGGCTGTTCGACGGTTTGTTCATCGCCGACATCGTCGGCGTGTACGACGTGTACCAGAACTCCATCGATGTGCCGCTCAAGGAGTCGATCCAACTGCCGGTGAATGACCCGCTGCTGCTGGTCTCGGCGATGGCGGCGGTCACCCGGAACCTCGGTTTCGGCCTGACCGCCAACCTCACCTACGAGCCGCCGTATCTGTTCGCCCGGCGCATGTCCACCCTCGACCACCTGAGCCGTGGCCGGGTCGGCTGGAACATCGTCACCGGCTACCTCGACAGCGCTGCCAAGGCCATGGGCCTTACCGAGCAGGTCGAGCATGACCGGCGCTACGACCAGGCCGATGAGTACCTGGAGGTGCTCTACAAACTCTGGGAAGGCAGCTGGGAAGACGACGCGGTGCTCAACGACCCACAGGCGCGGGTGTATGCGCAGCCGGGCAAGGTGCACAAGGTCGAGCACCATGGCGAGTTCTACCAGGTGGAGGGTTATCACCTCTGCGAGCCTTCGCCACAACGCACGCCGGTGCTGTTCCAGGCCGGCAGTTCGGAGCGTGGCTTGCTGTTCGCCGGGCGCCACGCCGAGTGCGTGTTCATCAGCGGGCAGAACAAGGCCGCGACCAAGGTCCAGGTGGACAAGGTGCGCGCCAGCGCGGTCGAGGCCGGGCGCGCCCCGGACGCCATCAAGGTGTTCATGGGCCTCAATGTGATCGTGGGCGCGACCGAGGAACTCGCCTGGAAGAAGCACGCCGAGTACCTGAGCTACGCCAGCCCGGAGGCGGGCGTGGCGCATTTCTCGGCGTCCACCGCGATTGATTTTGCCCAGTACGAACTCGACGAACCGATCCAGTACGTGAAGAGCAACGCGATCCAATCCGCCACCAAAAATCTGCAAAACAACGACTGGACCCGGCGCAAATTGCTTGAGCAACACGCCTTGGGCGGTCGCTATATCACCCTGGTCGGCTCGCCCGAACAAGTCGCCGACGAGCTGGAATCGTGGATCAGCGAAACCGGCCTGGATGGGTTCAACCTCACGCGCATCGTCACCCCGGAAAGCTACGTCGACTTCATCGACCTGGTGGTGCCGGAGTTGCAGAGGCGCGGGTCGTACAAAACCGAATATGCGCAAGGGACGCTGCGGGAAAAAGTCTTCCACGGCACTGCCCGCCTGCCCGAACAGCACACCGGCTCCACCTACCGCCACTGAACCCTGGAGGAGCCGGCTCCTACAGTTGATCGCGTTATTAACATCGACACCTTATGACTGGAAAACCACTATGAAAAAGACGCTCCTCACTCACCCAGTCAAAGCACTGGTCCTGGCCTTCGGCTTGTTCAGCTCGGCGGTGTTCGCGGCCGATGCGCCGTTGAAAATCGGCACTACCGCCGCCTTCGCAATTCCGCTCGAAGCCGCCGTGGCCGAAGCCGGCAAGCAAGGCCTCAAAGTCGAACTGGTGGAGTTCACCGACTGGATCGCGCCCAACGTCAGCCTGGCCGCCGGTGACATCGACGTGAACTACTTCCAGCACATCCCGTTCCTGGAAAACGCCAAGGCCGCCGCCGGTTTTGACCTGGTGCCGTACGCGCCGGGCATCATCAACAACGTCGGGCTGTATTCGAAGAAGTACAAAAGCATCAACGACCTGCCCCAAGGCGCCAGCGTGGCGATTGCCAACGACCCGATCAACAGCGGTCGCGGCCTGCAACTGCTGGCCAAGGCCGGCTTGATCACGCTCAAGCCGGGCGTGGGCTACAAGGCCACTGAAGAAGATATCGTCGCCAACCCGAAGAAGATCAAGATCCTGCAAGTCGAGGCCGTGCAACTGGTGCGCGCCTATGACGATGCCGACCTGGTGCAGGGCTACCCGGCGTATATCCGCCTGTCCAAGACCTTCGATGCCGAGTCGGCGCTGCTGTTCGACGGCCTCGACCACCCGGAATACGTGATCCAGTTCGTGATCCAGCCGAAGAGCAAAACCGACCCGCGTGTGATCAAGTTCGTCGACATCTACCAGCACTCGCCGGTGGTGCGCGCCGCGTTGGATAAATCCCTCGGCAAGCTATACCAAGTGGGCTGGGAAGATAAAAAATGACCGCCGCCCACTCTCAACTGCGCGACCTGGGCTTGCCGCCCAGGGACGCCGAGCAGACAGAACTGCACCCTGACCTGAACCGCGCGCACGTGCGCTTTATCAACCTGGGCAAGACCTATGACGGCAACGTGCATGCCCTGCAAGGCATCGACCTGGCGATCCAGCGCGGTGAAGTGTTCGGCATCATCGGCCGCAGCGGCGCCGGTAAATCCTCGCTGATCCGCACCATCAATCGCCTGGAGCAACCGAGCAGCGGGCGAGTGCTGATCGATCAGGTGGACATCGGCGACTTCGATGAAGACCGCCTGGTGGCGCTGCGGCGGCGCATCGGCATGATCTTCCAGCACTTCAACCTGATGTCGGCCAAGACCGTGTGGCAGAACGTCGAGCTGCCCCTCAAGGTCGCCGGCGTGCCCAAGCCCCAGCGTGAGCAGAAGGTGCGCGAGCTGCTCGAACTGGTCGGCCTGCAGGACAAACACAAGGCCTACCCGGCGCAGCTTTCCGGCGGGCAGAAACAGCGCGTGGGCATCGCCCGTTCGCTGGTGCACGACCCCGAGATCCTGCTGTGCGACGAGGCCACTTCGGCCCTCGATCCGGAGACCACCCAGTCGATCCTCGACCTGCTGCGCGAGATCAACCAGCGCCTGGGCCTGACCATCGTATTGATCACCCATGAGATGGCGGTGATCCGCGAAATCTGCGACCGCGTGGTGGTGCTCGAGTACGGGCACATCGTCGAGCAAGGCCCGGTCTGGGAAGTGTTTGGCAACCCGCAGCATGAGGTCAGCAAGACCCTGCTGGCGCCGCTGCAACACGGGCTGCCGCAAGAGCTGCAAAACCGTCTGCAGCCCACGCCCGGCCAGGCGGACGCGGCAGTCGTGCTGCGCTTGCAGTTCACCGGCAACGACACCGACGAGCCGGACCTGGCCGCCTTGTTCGCGGCCCTCGGCGGGCGCGTGCGCTTGCTGCAGGGCGGGGTGGAACGCATCCAGGGCCACGCGCTGGGGCAATTGCTGCTGGCGGTGAACGGTTCACCGCACGACGCCGACGTGCTGCGCAGCCGCGCCGGTAACTGGGCACAACAGGTGGAGGTGCTGGGTTATGTGGTTTGATCGTTTAATACAAGGCGCCATCGACACCCTGTTGATGGTCGGCGTGTCTTCGTTGATCGCGTTGCTGGTGGGGATTCCGCTGGCGGTGTTCCTGGTCACCAGCGACAAGGGCGGGATCTATCAGGCCCCGGCACTGAACCGCGTGCTGGGAGCGTTCGTCAATCTGTTCCGCTCGATTCCGTTCCTGATCCTGATGGTGGCGCTGATCCCGTTCACCCGGCTGATCGTCGGCACCACCTATGGCGTGTGGGCAGCGGTCGTGCCGCTGACCATCGCCGCTACGCCGTTCTTCGCGCGCATCGCCGAGGTGAGCCTGCGTGAGGTCGACCACGGCCTGATCGAAGCGGCGCAGGCCATGGGCTGCCGGCGCTGGCACATCATCTGGCATGTGCTGTTGCCGGAGGCGCTGCCGGGGATTGTCGGCGGTTTCACGATTACCCTGGTGACCATGATCAACTCGTCGGCCATGGCGGGCGCGATTGGTGCGGGTGGCCTGGGTGACATTGCGTACCGCTATGGTTACCAGCGCTTTGACACGCAGATCATGCTCACGGTCATCGTACTGCTGGTGATTCTGGTGGCGGTGATTCAGTTGGGTGGCGACCGGTTGGCGCGGGTGCTGAACAAGCGCTGAGTATTGGGGGCTGCTGTGCAGCCCCACGCGGGGCAAGCCCGCTCGCCACAGGGTGGGTCGATCGATTGGGGTATAGTCGGGCCCTCTCAGTGCCCGGTATTGCTCACCATGCCTCTCAAGCCCGACGACCTCGACCAGATCACGTCCACTACCCTCGGCCACTACAACAGCGTGGCCGAGTCTTTCCGCGAAGGCACCCGCGACCACGATGTGAGCCAGAACATCGACGCGCTGTTGCGGCATATCCAGGGTACGGCGCCGTTCACCGTGCTGGATTTCGGCTGCGGGCCGGGCCGGGATTTGCAGACGTTTACCCGCCTGGGTCACATCGCTGTCGGCCTCGACGGCTCCGAGCGCTTTGCGCAGATGGCGCGCGAGGACAGTGGATGTGAGGTGTTGCAGCAGGACTTCCTCAAGCTGGACCTGCCGGTCGGGCGCTTCGACGGGATATTCGCCAATGCGGTGCTGTTTCATATTCCCAAGCAGGAATTGCCGCGCGTGCTCAAACAGCTGCATGGCGCGCTGAAGCCTGGCGGAGTGTTGTTCAGCTCCAATCCCCGCGGTGAAAATCGCGAGGGCTGGAATGGGCCGCGCTATGGGTCTTATCACGACCTGCAGGCGTGGCAGGCCTTGCTGACGGCGGCAGGATTCGTGGAGTTGGAGCATTACTATCGGCCGGCCGGGTTGCCTCGGGAGCAACAACCGTGGCTGGCGAGTGTGTGGCGCAAAACCTGAAAGCAGCGTGGCACTGCATCCAAATGTGGGAGCGGGCTTGCTCGCGAAGGCGGCGGATCAGTCGACATACCTATGACTGTCACACCGCTTTCGCGAGCAAGCCCGCTGCCACATTTTCAACCACGTTTTTCCTGTTGCTCTGGCTTCGGCTCGCGAATCTTGTACCAAGCCACATACAGCGCCGGCAGGAACAGCAATGTCAGCAACGTGGCGATGATGATCCCGCCGATCATCGCGTAGGCCATCGGGCCCCAGAACACTTCGCGGGCGATGGGGATCATGCCCAGGCTGGCCGCCGCCGCCGTCAGCAGGATCGGCCGGCGCCGGTGTTCGGTGGCTTCCACCACGGCGTCCCACGGCGTGTAGCCGTCGCGCTCGTAGGCATCGATCTGGGTCACCAGAATCACCGAGTTGCGGATGATGATACCGATCAGCGCCAGAATCCCGAGGATCGCCACAAAGCCCATCGGCGTGCCCGTGGGAATCAGCGCCAGCACCACGCCGATCAGCCCCAGCGGCGCGACACTCGCCACCAGGAACATCTTCTGCACGCTGTGCAGCTGGATCATCAGGAAGGTGGCCATCAAGAACAGCATCAGCGGCACCACGCTGGCAATCGGGCCCTGGGCCTTGCCGCTTTCTTCCACGGTACCGCCGGTGGCGACCTTGTAGCCCACCGGCAGGCCGGCGCTGAACTTGTCGATCTCGGGCTTGAGTTGCTTGACCAGGTCGGTCGGCTGCATCTCATCGCGCACCGACGCTTTGATCGTGATGGTCGGCTTGCGGTCGCGGCGCCACACCAGCGGCTGTTCAAGCTCGTAACGCACGGTGGCAAACGCCAGCAGCGGAATCGAGGTGCCGTTGGGCGTGACGATCTGCAGGTTCTGCAAGGTTTCCGGGGTGCCGCGCTCGGCATCTTCGGCGCGGCCGACCACGTTGATCAGGTAGATATCGTCATGCACCTGGGTCACCGAGGCACCACTGACCACGCTGTTCATCAACTGCGCTACGTCTTCCGACGACAGCCCCAATTGCCGCGCCTTGTCCTGGGCGATGTCCACCCGCAGGACTTTGCCCGGCTCGTTCCAGTCGTAGATGATCTCGCCCAGGTGGGTGTTTTTATCCAGCAGGGTCGCCAGCTCGATGGCGTGCTTGCGTACCTGGTCGGTGTCTTTGCCCGAAACCCGATACTGGATCGGGCGCCCCACCGGCGGGCCCATTTCCAGCGGCTGCACAAAGCTGCCGACGCCGACAAAGTCATCACGCAGGCGTTTTTGCAGGCGCGCAATCAACGCCCCTCGCTCTTCCAGGCCCTTGCTGACGATCACCAACTGCGCGTAGTAGGGGTTTTCCAATTGCTGGTCCAGCGGCAGGTAGAAACGGATCGCGCCCTGGCCGATGTAGGTGCTCCAACGCGCGATGTCCGGGTCGTCCTTGATGATCGCTTCGAGGCGGTCGACGGCCTTGCGCGTCTCGTTGATCGAGGCGTTTTGCGGCAGGTTAAGGTCGACGAGGATTTCCGGGCGGTCCGACGACGGGAAGAACTGGTTCTGCACAAACTGCATGGAGAACACCGACGCCACAAACAGGCCCACGGTAATGCCAATGGCCCACCAGCGGTTGCGCATGGCCCACAGCATGCCGTAATTGAAGCCACGCCCGATTCGCCCTGGCTCGTTGCTGTGGGGCTTCACGTTGGCGCTGAGAATATGCACGCCGATCACCGGTGCAAACAGCACCGCCACCACCCATGACACCAGCATCGCCACGGCAATCACCGCGAACAGCGTGAAGGTGTACTCGCCCGCCGAACTGGCGTTGAGGCCGATCGGTACAAAACCGGCGACGGTGACCAGCGTACCGGTCAACATCGGGAACGCCGTGGAGGTGTAGGCGTAGGTCGCCGCCTGCTCCTTGGTCTCGCCTTTTTCCAGGCGCGTGATCATCATCTCGACGGTGATCATCGCATCGTCCACCAGCAGGCCGAGGGCGATGATCAACGCGCCCAGCGACACGCGCTGCATGGTGATGCCGCTGTATTCCATGAACACGAACACCAGCGCCAGCACCAGCGGAATCGAGCACGCCACCACCAGCCCGGCGCGCATGCCGAGGCTGATAAAGCTCACCACCAGCACGATGATCACCGCTTCGAACAGCGCGCTGGTGAAGCCGCCCACGGCCTCTTCCACCACTTCCGCCTGGTCCGACACCTTGTGCACGCCGACGCCCACCGGCAGGTCGGCGGTCAGCTCATCCATGCGTGTGTGCAAGGCCTTGCCGAACGACTGGATATTGCCGCCCTTCTGCATGGCGATGGCCAAGCCAATCGCCGGCTTGCCGTTGAAGCGGAACATGGGCCGTGCTGGGTCGACGTAGCCACGGCTGATGTCGGCAATGTCCGCCAGACGATAGAAACGGTCATTGAGCCGCAGGTTGACGTTGGCCAGGTCCTTTTCCGAGGCGAATTGCCCCGAAGTGCGCACCGAGATCCGCTCCGGTCCGGCTTCGATCACCCCGGCCGGCGTCACCGCGTTCTGCGATTGCAGGCTCTGCACCACCTGGCGCTGATCAATGCCCAGCGCCGCAAGTTTGCGCGTGGAGAAGTTCAGGTAAATCACTTCGTCCTGCTGGCCGATCATCTCGACCTTGCCCAAGCCCGGCACCGAACGGATCTCGGCACGCACCTGTTCCACGTAGTCGCGCAGTTGGCGCATCGACAGGCCATCGCCGGTAAAGGCGTACACCGAGCCGAACACGTCACCGAACTCATCGTTGAACGACGGTCCCTGCAGGCCCTGGGGGAAGGTGCCGCGAATGTCGTCGATTTTCTTGCGGACCTGGTACCAGATCTCCGGGATGGCCTTGGCGCTGGTGGTGTCCTTGAGGAACACGAATACCGTGGACTCGCCCGGCCGGGTGTAGCTCTTCACGTAGTCGAGGGAGTCGAGTTCCTCGAGTTTCTTCTCGATGCGGTCGGTGACCTGCTTGAGGGTTTCTTCCTGGGTCGCGCCCGGCCAGCGGGTCTGGATCACCATGGTCTTGATGGTGAACGACGGGTCTTCCTCGCGGCCCAGGTTCATGTAAGAGAACACGCCCATCAGCAGCGCGACGAACATCAAGTACCAGACGAAAGACTGATGCTTGAGGGCCCAGTCGGATAAGTTGAAGCTCCCTTTCATCGCGGGCTGTCCTCGTCGATTTTGACTTTCTGCCCGGGTTTCAGGCTGTTCACGCCGGCAGTGACCACACGCTCACCGGGTTTGACGCCGCCGCTGAGCAAGGCGCTGCTGGCGTCACGGCTGATGACCGTGACGTCACGCGGTTGCACGGTCTGGCTCTGGGTGTCGAGCAGCCAGATGCGGGTCTTGCCGTCGACTTCCTGCAAGGCGCTGATGGGCAATTCGATACGCGGTGCGATGGTTGAACTCAAGGTCACGCTGATCGCGGTGCCAAGACGAAACGCGGGCGGCGTCTCGGCCAGGGTCAGGCGCGCGCGACGCGTGCGCGTGGCGCTCTGGGCCTGGGGTTCGATCTCACGCACGATGGCGGTGGTGTGCACGCTGGGGTCGAGTTGCCCGGCCACCAGGAACACCACATCCGGCGGCAGGCGCTCGGCCAGGCCGGCGGGCAGGTCGATCACCGCTTCCTTGATATCCGGGCGGGCCAGGGTCACCACTTGCTGGCCGGCGCTGACCACCTGGCCGGCCTCGGCGTTCCAGGCGGTGACGATGCCGGCGTGGTCGGTGCGCAGTTCGGCGTAGTTGAGTTGGTCCTTGGCCTGGTTGACCGAAGCCTGGGCCTGGTCGAGGGACGCCTGGGTAGTCTTCAGGTCGGTCTGGGCCACGTCCAGCTGGGCTTGGGCACCGACGCCACGGTTGAACAGCTCCTGCTGACGCCGCGCATTGGCCTGGGCGTTGATGAACTGCGCCTGCACGCGGGCAAGGTCGCCCTGGGCGGCACGCAACTGGTTTTGCTGGTCGGTGGGGTCAAGCACGGCGAGCAAGGCGCCCTTCTCCACTTCGGCGCCGACGTCCACGGCGCGGCGGGCGATGCGACCGGGCACACGGAAACCCAGGTTGCTCTCGTAGCGGGCCTGGATGGTGCCGGCGAAGCGACCGAGGTTTTCCTGGTCTTCGGACTTCACTTCCATCGACAGCACCGGGCGCAGTGGCTCGGGCGGCGGTTCTTCCTTGGAGCAGGCCATCAGCAACAAGCTGGCAGCGAGTACCACCGTCAACTGCTTCATGGTTGCACTCCTTGCGCCTGGGCCTGATCCGGCGGCTGGGCGATTTCCACCACCATGCCCGGATGCAGCAACTGCCCGCCGGCCACCACGACTTTTTCGCCGCCCTTGAGGCCGTCGCTGATGATGACTTTGCCGGTGAGATAACGTGCCACGGTGACCTTGTGCAGTTGCGCCTTGCCGTCGTCGTCGATCAGCCACACGGCGGGTTCGCTGAGGTCTTTGGTCAGCGCCGCCCACGGCAGTTCGATGCTGGCCTTGGCCGGGCCATTGGCGGTGGCGCTCACCACCGAGCCCAACTGCATGCCTTTGGGCAACGCCTGCAGAGCGATCTTCACTTGCACGGTGCCGGTGTTGGCCGCCACGGCCGGGGTGACTTCGCGGACTTTTCCCACCGCCTTGATGCTCGGATTGTCGAGCAGGCTCACGGTGATCGGTGCATCGGGCGGCGGCTCGACCAGCAGCGATTCATACACGTTGAACACCGCATCGCGCTCGCCATCGCGGGCCAGGCTGAAGATCGGCACAGTGGCCTGCACCACCTGGCCGACTTCAGCCTGGCGCGCGGTGATGATCCCCGGTGCATCGGCCACCAGCGCGGTGTAGCCGAGCTGTTCGCGGGCGTTGGCCAGTTGGGCCTGGGCCGCGGCCAGAGCGCTTTGGCTGCTGCGCAACGCGGCCTGGGCAGAATCGTATTCACTGCGGCTGGTGTAGCCCTTGGGCAACAGCTTTTCCTGGCGCACGAACGCGGCGGCGGTCTGCTTGACCCGCGCCTGCTCGGCCACGACCTGGGCCTGGGCGGAATCGACGTTGGTCTGCAAGTCCTTGGGGTCGAGCCTGGCCAGCACTTGCCTGGCGCTGACGCGGTCACCGACATCCACC
Source organism: Pseudomonas aylmerensis (assembly GCF_001702265.1). Classification (GTDB taxonomy): domain Bacteria; phylum Pseudomonadota; class Gammaproteobacteria; order Pseudomonadales; family Pseudomonadaceae; genus Aquipseudomonas; species Aquipseudomonas aylmerensis. The sequence goes on along the minus strand of NZ_MAUE01000002.1, from coordinate 111,418 downwards.
GAACGCTGGATGATCTTGCCGCCGACGCGGAACGACAAATCGGTTTGCACGCGCGCCTGGATGTCCCCGGTGAGCGTGACCGCCGCGGCGAAATCCGCCGGCTGTACGGTCTGTACAAACACCCGGGAATGCTGCTTGGGCTCGGCTTTGTCCTGGCCACAGCCGCTCAGCAGCGCCAGGAGGCCAAGGCTCAGAATAATGTTTGCAGTGCGACCGCCCATGCAGGCTCCTTTTGCGTGATGCCGACTTGCCAGTGTGTATGCGACTGTGAGCTTAGATCAGGGTTCCTTATCTGCATGGAGGCTCCCATACTCCAATGGTTCCCAAGCCGACTGAATGCCCATGCTCAAGACCCTCGCGGTGGCCAATTACCGCTCGATCAACAAATTGGTGGTGCCGCTGGACCGGCTGAACCTGATCACCGGGCCCAACGGCAGCGGCAAGTCCAACCTGTACCGCGCCTTGCGCCTGCTGGCCGAAACCGCCCAGGGCGGAGTGATCAATGCACTGGCCCGTGAGGGCGGGCTGGACTCGACCTTCTGGGCCGGCCCCGAGACCATCAGCCGACGCATGCACAACGGCGAGGTGCCGGTGGAAGCGGTCGTGCGCCAGAGTGTGAAGCGTCTGCGCCTGGGGTTTGCCGCCGAGGATTTCAGCTACGCGATTTCCCTCGGCTTGCCGGAGAAGACCCTGTCGTATTTTTCCCTGGACCCGGAGGTGAAGAAGGAATGCATCTGGGCCGGCCACGTCTACCGCCCGGCCAGCCTGCTGGTGCAACGCTCAGGGCCGATGGTGCGCGCTCGCGAAGGCCGCGCCTGGGATGTGCTGGCCCAGCACACGCCGAACTACCACAGCCTGTTCGACCAGGTCGGCAGCCTGCGCGGCTCACCGGAAGTGTTGCTGTTGCGCGAAAGCATTCGTGGCTGGCGTTTTTATGATCACTTTCGCAGCGATGCCGATGCCCCCGTGCGCCAACCGCAACTGGGCACGCGCACACCGGTGCTGCACCACGACGGTCGCGACCTGGCGGCCGCGTTGCAGACCATTCGCGAGATTGGCGACCCCGAAGCCTTGCAGCGCGCGGTCAGCGATGCGTTTCCCGGTGCACGCCTGAATATCCAGCCGTTGCAGGGTGGGCGCTTCGCCCTTGAGTTTTATCAGGAGGGGTTGCTGCGGCCGCTCTCGGCGGCGGAGTTGTCGGACGGCACCTTGCGTTACCTGCTGCTGATCGCGGCGCTGCTGACGCCTCGGCCGCCGACCATGATGGTGCTGAACGAGCCGGAAACCAGTTTGCATCCGGACCTGCTGCCGGCGTTGGCGCGCCTGATTATCCAGGCGTCACAGCAGTGCCAGGTGTGGGTGGTGTCGCATGCCAGCCGGCTGATTGCGGCGTTGCAGCAGGATGAAGGGTGCAATTCGATTGTGCTGGAGAAGGTGCTGGGGGAGACGCGGATTGTGGGACAGGGGATTCTGGATGCACCGGCTTGGCATTGGCCGGAATAAGAGAGGCCTGGGACGGCCTCTTCGCGAGCAAGCCCGCTCCCACATTTGTCCGCATTCCAAAGGTGGAGCTCGGTCGATGTGGGAGCGGGCTTGCTCGCGAAGACGGTAGATCAGTCACCCAACAGCTGAATGATCAACCCTGCCACTTGCCGCCTTCAACAATCACGCTCTCAGGCTTGGTGTCATCGCTCAGCTCTTTACGCACGTACTGGTCGTACAGCTTGAGCAGGAATTTCTCCTCACCCAATTTCGCCAGCTCGGCATTCACCCAGTCGCGCAGCTCGATGTTGCCTTTCTTCACCGCCGGCGCAATCGGCGCTTCGTCACCGAGTTTTTCTTCCAGCACGCGATAGCCCGGGTTCTGCTTGGCCCAGCTGAACAGCACCAGGTTGTCCTGCGCGTACGCATCACCACGGCCGGCCGACAGTGCTTGCAGCGACTCGGAGTTTTTCTCGAACTTGAGCAGTTTCCAGTCCGGGTGGTTCTTGGTCAGCCAGATATCGGCGGTGGTGCCGGTGGTAACGATGGTGGTGCGGGTGGCCAGGTCATCCAGGCTTTTCACCGCGCTGTCGTTAGGCACCAGGGCCTGCACCGCGACTTTCAGGTTGGGGTTGGTGAAGTCCACCGCTTCCTTGCGTTCCGGGGTCACGGTCATGTTGGCGAGGATCAGATCGACCTTGTCGCTTTGCAGGAACGGAATACGGCTGGCCGGCTCGACGGCGACGAACTCAACCTTGTTTTCATCGCCCAGCAGGTCCTTGGCGAATTGGCGGCCGATGTCGGTATCGAAGCCCACATAGCGCCCGGATTCGTTGACGAAGCCGAACGGCGGTTTGTCAGTGAATACGCCGACAATCAGCTTGTCGCGCGCCTTGATCTTGTCCAGCGAACTCACGGCGGCAGCCGCTGGTTTTGCAGGCTCTTCGGCCTTTTTGTCGCAGCCGGCGAGTAATGCGACGGCAATCAGGGGCAGCAGTAACTTTTTCATATCAGCTCCAGTTCCTGGTTCTTCTTGGGCAGTGTTGAAACAAAGGAAAACTTCTCCAGGAACTGCTGCGCGCGTGCGGTTTGCGGGTTCGTAAAGAATTCTTCGGGGGTGTTGTGTTCGAGGATGCGACCGGCCTCCATGAAGACGACGCGGTCGGCGACAGCGCGGGCGAAGGCCATTTCATGGGTGACGATCAACAGGGTCATGCCATCGCGGGCCAGGCCTTGGATCACTTCCAGCACTTCCTTGACCATTTCCGGGTCAAGGGCGGCGGTGACTTCGTCAAACAGCATGACCTGCGGGTTCATGCACAACGAGCGGACGATCGCGATACGTTGCTGCTGGCCCCCGGACAACTGACGCGGGAAGGCGTCGCGCTTGTCGGCCAGGCCGACGCGCTCGAGCAGTTTTTCCGCCTGTTCGCGGGCCTCGCGAGGGTCGCGTTTTTGCACTTTCAGCGGGCCGAGCAGGATGTTGTCGAGCACGCTCATGTGCGGGAACAGGTGGTAGCTCTGGAACACCATGCCCACGTCCTGGCGCACCTGGCGCCAGTCGGTGGCTTTGTCCAACAGTTCGTTGCCGGCGAATCGCAGGCTGCCGCTGTGCGCCACTTCCAGGCCGTTGAGGCAGCGCAGCAAGGTGCTTTTGCCGCAGCCGCTGGGGCCGAGGATCACCACCACTTCGCCGCTTTGCACGCTCAAGTCGATGCCCTTGAGCACCTGCTGCTCGCCGAAGAATTTGTTGAAACCCTTAAACTCGATCAATGCGCTCATGCTTGGGCCCAGCGCCGTTCCAGCACCTTGGAGGCGGCCGACAACGGGTAGCAGATAAAGAAGAAAAACAGGAACAGCACGCCATAGATCAATACCGACTCGTAGGTGCGTTCGATGATTTGCTGGCCGACCTTGATCACGTCCACCACGCCGATCAGCACCGCCAGCGAGCTGGTCTTGATGATGCGCGTGTACACGTTGATGGTCGGCGGCGTCATGCGCTTGAGGGCCTGAGGCAGCAGCACATAGCCGTACAGCTGCGGGTCGGACAGGCCAATCGACAAGCCGGCTTCACGCTGGCCACGGGGCAGCGAATGCAATGCGCCACGCACCACCTCGCCCACCTCACTGGCGCCCCACAGCGACAGCACCAGCACGGCGCACCAGAAGCTCGGAATGCTCAGGCCGAAGAAAATCGGCAGTCCGAAAAACAGCAGGTACAACCACACCAGCACCGGGATCGCGCGAAACAGCTCCAGGTACACCCGCAGGACCGCGTTGATCAGTGTGTTGTTCAAGGTCCGCAGCACGCCATACAACACGCCACCGACGGTGCTGAAGGCGATGCTCAGAAACGAAATCGACAGGGTTTGTGCGGCGCCTTTGCCCAGTTGCGGCAACGACACCCACAACAACTCAAGACCCGAACTGGCCATGCTGGAGCCTCCTTTCCAGGCGGCTGAGCAGCAGCGACAACGGCAAAAACAGCAGTACGCAAATCAGCGTCAGCACGGCGAGCATTTCGTAAGTCTTGTAGTAAAGGGCGATGTAGCTCTTGGTGGTGTAGAGAATCTCCGGCACCGCCACGGCGGAAACCACCGTGGTTTCCTTGAGCAGGAAGATGAAATTGGCGAACAACGCCGGCAGGCTGAGGATGCCCGCCTGGGGCAGGATCACATGGCGCAGCAGTTGCCAGTCGGACAGGCCGATGGACTTGCCGGACTCGATCTGCGCCAGCGGCACCGCTTCCACGCCGGCGCGCAGCACTTCGGTGAGGTAGGCACCGCCGAGGAACGTCATGGTGATGATCGCCGCCCAGAAGCCGGAGATATTCAAGCCCAGCGCGGGCAAAGCGAAGTACACGAAGAACAGCTGGATCAGCAGCGGTGTGTTACGCGCCAGCTCGACGTACAGCGCCACCAGGCGCGACAGGTAGGGTGTGCGAAACACCAGCAGCGCGGCGTTGATCAGCGCCACCAGCAACGAGGTGGCAATGGCGATCAGGCCCACTTGCAGCGTCACCCCCACGGCCTTGAGAAACGCCGGCAGGGTGCTGAGGATAAAAGCGAAATCGAAGGTCATCTTGAGTCCATGACGCCGCAAGGGTAATGCAGCGGGCGCAATCCAGTCCGGCGTGGGTAACGTCGGGTAGCGCGAACTCTAAAGGTATAAAAAGCAAAATTTAAATACCCAAATAGCATATTGATATCACCCAAAAAGATAACCCCCGGATTCGCGGGTTTGATGGGTGGCAGCTATGGTTGGGGGGTCTGTGATTCGAGGGAATGAACAATGAACAACACGAAACCGATTGATCCGCAGGAGCTGGTGAAATGGTTGGTGGCGTTGCGCAGGGCGATCAATAGCCGCGCGGCCTGATTGTGGGAGAGGTCGAGCTGTAGCGAGGCTGTGAAGGCGGCGGCACTGACGGTCCTTTTGTGGCTGACACACCGCCTTCGCGGCCTCGCTGGGGCTCGACGGCTCCCACAGGGGGATCTGCTGTGTGGCTGGGATTTGAGCAAGAGCCGGCGTTCGCTGGTTGCAGTTTCTCCAGAGTGTCGCTGTGTGGCAGGGATTCCAGCCCCCACACCGCCCAACTGTGGGAGCTGGCTTGCCTGCGATAGCGGTCTTTCAGTCGCCGGTAGGCCGGCTGACCCACCGCTATCGCCGGCAAGCCAGTGCCTACAGTCTTGAAGCCTCTGAAGCCCATAAAAAAACGCCGACGCTGTAATAGCCGTCGGCGTTCAAACCTTGAAGGGGGTTTTGGGTTACATCAGAACGCAGGCACTACGGCGCCGTTGTACTTCTTCTCGATGAAGGCTTTGACTTCCGGGCTGGTCAGGGCCTTGGCCAGTTTCTGGATGGCGTCGCTGTCCTTGTTGTCCGGGCGGGCAACCAGGAAGTTCACGTACGGCGACTTGGCGTCTTCGATGATCAGCGCGTCCTTGGCTGGGTTCAGGCCAGCTTCCAGGGCGTAGTTGGTGTTGATCAGGTCCAGGTCAACCTGGTCCAGCACGCGTGGCAGCAGCGCCGATTCCAGCTCTTTGAATTTCAGGTTTTTCGGGTTGCTGGCGATGTCTTTCGGCGTGGCCAGGGCGTTGGTCGGGTCTTTCAGGGTGATCACGCCGGCTTTCTGCAGCAGCAACAGGGCGCGGCCGCTGTTGGAGCCTTCGTTCGGGATGGCCACGGTGGCGCCATCTTTGAGCTCAGAAATGTTCTTGATTTTTTTCGAGTAGCCGCCGAAGGGTTCAACGTGCACACCGACCACGGTGACCAGGTTGGTGCCCTTGCCCTTGTTGAAGTTTTCCAGGTACGGCAGGGTCTGGAAGTAGTTGGCGTCCAGGCGCTTCTCGGCAACCTGCACGTTTGGCTGTACGTAGTCGGTGAAGACTTTGATTTCCAGGTCCACGCCTTCTTTGGCGAGGGTTGGCTTGACCAGTTCGAGAATCTCGGCGTGCGGGATCGGGGTGGCGGCAACCACCAGTTTCTCGTTGGCCTGGGCGAAGCTTGCAGTCAGGGCAGCCGCCAGTGCGGTAAACAACAGAACCTTTTTCATGCAGTGTCCTTATCGAAATTCCGGGGCGTCTCTGACGACCGTTTTTTATGTGGTGTGCCAGCGAAGTGCTATCGCGGCGTGGAATGGACAATACCTAGATTTTTTATTCCCGAACAATATCTTTTATTCACGTTGATATTCCATTTTGTTCATGTAGCGGCTTGCTCACGTAGAAAGGCGCGCAAGGCTTCCTGCTCGGCAGGGCTGGCGGCGGCAAAGATGCGCTGCACCTGTTCCAGCGGCGAGCCCGCTACCGGCAGGTTCAAATGCTCGGGCAAAATCTCGTCGCCGCTGCTGACGAGCAAGGCGAAGTGAATGACGTTTTCCAGCTCGCGGGTATTGCCCGGCCAGCTGTGGTGTTCCAGCACCCGTTGCGCCGCATCGCTGATCAGCGGCACCGGCAGGTCCAGGCGCTGGCTGTAGATGCCCAGGAAGTATTCGGCCAGGGACAGGATATCGCCGACGCGCTCGCGCAATGCGGGCAAGTCCAGCTGGCCTTCGCTCAGGTAATGGAACAGGCGCTCATGGAACTTGCCGGCCGCTACGGCCTGGGCGAGGTCGATGCTGGTGGCCGCCACCAGCCGCACATCCACCGGGCTTGGCTGGTGGGCGCCGACGCGGGTGACTTCGTGATTCTCCAGGGCCGCGAGCAGCTTGACCTGGATCGGCAACGGCAAGTCGCCAATCTCGTCCAGGTACAAAGTGCCGCCATTGGCCGAGCCGAACCAACCGGCACGGCTACTGGCCGCCCCGCTGTGGGCACCGGCGGCGTAGCCGAACAACTCGGCGTCGGCGTAAGTCGGGCTGATGGCGCCGCAGTTGACCGAGACAAACAAGCCAGTACGGTCGCTGCCCCGATGGATATGCCGGGCCAACAGCTCTTTACCGCTGCCGGTCTCGCCGCGAATCAACACGGGCAAGGCGCGCGGCGCGAGGTTTTCCAGGTCTTCGCGCAGCTGGCGCGAGCGCGGATCGACAAACACCAGGGCCTTGGCGCGGATGCTCAGCGGGCTTTTTTCGGCGTCGGGGAAGGTCAGCAGGGGCTGACCGTAGGTTTCATGCAGACTCATGGCAGGCTCCCGCCCCAAATCCACTCAGGGACGGGGCGTTGAAAAAGGGTCAGGCAGTGCGCCGGGCGTGATGCTCGAGGCGGCTTTGCAGGCGATAGAGGTAAGCGAAGCCCTGCTCCCAGCGCTGGTGACCGGACTTCACATTGATATGCCCGGCCCCCGAGAGGATTCCGGCTTCGGCGCCCCAATTGCGCGCCAGCTCCAGCGCCCGAGGGGCACTGACGGCGCTGTCGTTATCGGAACTGACCACCTGGCTGGGAAACGGCAGCAGGTCGGTCGGGATCGGGGCGAAGTTGCGCAAGGCGGGCGAGCAGGCCGGGCGTTCGACATCGGCCGGGGCCACCAGCAAGGCGCCGCGCACCTGCCGCAAAAACTGCACGGGTGCGGTGGCGGCCCAATGAGCCACTGTGATGCAGCCCAGGCTATGGGCGATCAGGATCACCGGCGTGCTGTCGGCGGCGATGGCCTCGGCCAGCGCGGCCACCCAGTCTTCGCGGCGTGGCGTCAGCCAGTCGGCCTGCTCCACGCGCGCGCTGTTGGGCAGGCTGTTTTGCCAATGGGTTTGCCAATGATCTTCTGGCGATCCTTGCCAGCCCGGCACGATCAGATAACGAATCGACTCGCTGTGCATGGGTGTGCCCTCCTGCAGCGTTTAACGTTGCTGAACAGTATAGGGACGGGTGTTATATTCGTTAAGGAATAAGAAGCTATTTATTAATAACCAAAACCTCAATTCAAAGGAGAATCAAACTGTGGGAGCTGGCTTGCCTGCGATGGCGGTGTGTCAGCCAGCTTATCTGTATCTGTAAGACCACTATCGCACGCTGCTAAACGGTAGGTAGCAGCTGTACGCGGGTTAGCAGACTGGTCGATAGGAACACCAGCGCACCCGAGGGCGCCCCACGCACAGCCACCATAAGGGAGATGTGACCGTGTGCCTATTGAGCTCAGGCTGCTAAACCCGATCACTGAAAACCAGCGACGGGCCGAAGACTAGCCATCCATTCCAACAGCCACAAGGCGGCAGCGATTGCCTCGGAAACGTCCTGCAATCTAAAGGGACACGCCTTGCTGGCCCTTTACAAGACATGACGAAATGCCACTTCCGTTCAGATGATGGCTTTTTTGTAGGAGAGGTCTCCCATGACGGATTTTGATGGCAGCGCTGACGATGTTTCGCTTTTTCAGGGCGTGGTGAGCTTAGTTAAATAAGGACTTCAACTAACCTTCGTAAGGGATTGCGATGAACGTCAATGTCAGTATGTTTCGCCAAGAAGTATCTAGAGTCAGGCTGTCTAAAGCCGCATTTGATGAGCTATTGAGCACGAAAACCATACCCGAACCGTACTCTCACGCTAACCGATTCGATGCAAGACCTGCTTATATTGATCCCGTTCACTCGCAGGTCCTTAGCGCGGAATTGCGCAATATTCGAAACATGATTGATCACGAAGCCCATGTCCTTATTCTCGATGGGTTTAAAACTGATGACCTTGCGGATTTTAAATCACTGATATGGACTTTCGGCTCTTTGCTTGGAAAACCAATGGTGCAAAACCATCTTGGCCATAAGGTCATCGAGGTTTATGACCGGGGAGGTAAAAGCATTGAAGACGGTGCGCGATATCACCAGACCCGTCAGGGCGCATATGTCCATAACGATGGTGTAAGCGACCCGCTTCCTATCGATTATTTGATCTTGGCCTGTGGGCAGAAAGCCCTTCTGGGTGGCGAAAGTATTCTGATAAATGCTAGCGCGGTATACGCGGAGCTCATGGAATTCCCTGACGTACTGGAAGAACTTAAGTGCGATTTTTACTTTGAAAACCGCGGCATGGCAATCGAAGAACAATTGTTCAGAGCCCCCATCCTGAGCTTTTCCAAAGAAGGTATTCCTTTGATCAGGTACTTTCGCGTCTACATTGAGTCGGCTCACCTCAAAGCTGGAGTGCCCCTCACCTCCGGGCAAATTCAGGCATTGGATTTTTTAGATACCGTTCTTGATCAATCATCAGTCCAACATCGAGTGTTGCTCGAACCAGGACAGGTACTCATTTCAGCTGACAACAAGTTTCTCCATACCCGAACGCACTTCATCGATATCAACGCTCCGTCCGAAGAGATTGATGACGCGACACCTTTAAAGGACTTGAATCGGTACATGTTACGGATGTGGTTGCGCAAACAATGATGCCTTAACGGTCATCGCCTACGACTTCCAATATCTATCAACAGCAGAGCCCATGGACAACTCCGACATCGCGATCACCCTCGTTTTGATTTCCGCCATCATGCACGCGACCTGGAACGCGGTCGTTCGGGCCGGTAGCAGTCGTTTCATGACATTGGCCATGGTCGATGGTACGGCGTTGCTGATCTGTCTGGTGGCGCTGCCTCTGGTTAATGTGCCAAGCCTGCAGGTGTGGGGCTACGTGCTGGTTTCCGTGGTGCTCAACACGGCCTATCGATTGTTCTTGATCAAGGCCTACGAAACCGGCGACTTTGGCCAGGTCTATCCGGTCATGCGCGGCGTGCCACCGGTTTTGGTCGCGCTGTTTTCATACTTCCTACTGAATGAGCACCTTTCGATTCATGCAATGGCAGGGGTGCTGCTGATATGTGCAGGCATTATCAGCCTGACGTTCGTGCGAAAAATGACCGCACGCATGTTCAAACCTATCCTGATGGCAGTGTGCGCGGGTGCCTTCATCGCGTCCTACACGGTGGTGGATGCCAAGGGAGTAAGAGCCAGTGAAACGGTCCTGCAATACATCATCTATCTGACGGTATTCCAAAGCATTCCGATTCCGGCGCTGGCGTTTTTCAAGCAGCGTTCGTCACTCGCACAGGCCATTCGCGGCCAGTGGCGGATCGGCCTTATGGGCGGCGTTTTTTACCTCACATCCTACGGGTTGGTGCTGTTTGCACTGTCGCTGGACGCGGTAGCCAAGGTCTCAGCGCTGCGAGAAACCAGTGTTATTATCGGCGCCATTATTGCCGCGCTGTTCTTTCATGAACGCTTCGGCTGGCGGCGGATGCTTTCGGCACTCGTCATTGTTTGCGGGATCATCCTGATCAAAGTGAGCACCTGATGTCCCAACGCCCGCCTCCTACCCCCATGCTGCAAGCCTTTGTCAGTGCGGCGAAAACGGGGAGTTTTGCCCGCGCGGCCATAGAATTGAATCTCACCGCTAGTGCAATCAGCCATCAAATTGCAGGTCTGGAGGAGTGGTGGGGCGTGCCGTTGTTCGAGCGTCACTCACGGGGCGTCAAGCTCACAGCCGCAGGACAGGTTTTGCTACCGGTAGCCGATGGCTTCTTCAAAGAGCTTGATGCGGTGCTGCATTCGCTCAACCCGAGCAAATCCCAGCCGCTTTACCTGTCGTGCACATCTTCACTCTGTTCCACCTGGCTGATTCCAAGGATGCACGGCTCTCACACGCAAGCTTCATTCAATATCGACCTGATCCTGACCAGTGCAGATATGAACAGCGCCAATCTCGGAGCTCATCAATTCGATGTCGCGATTGTGATGGGATACGGCGATTACCCGGACCATCATGCTGAACTGCTGATGCGCGATGCGGTGTTCCCGGTTTGCGCAGCTGAGTTTCAACGAGTGAATGGCGATATTTCCCTGACGGATGTAGCACGATACCCGCTGATTCACCGCGTGGACGATCAAGTGTGCCCGGGATGGGAAAGCTGGTTTTCATTCCAGGGGCTAGCGGCTCCGCCTTATCACCATGGGCCACGCTTTCCGGACTCCAGCCTGGCAATCAGTCTGGCGGTGAAGGGCGGCGGGATTGCGCTGGGCAGGACTGCGTTGGTGTATGACCAATTGGAGGCGGGTACATTGGTCGCACTGGAAGCACCAGTAATGATGTCGCCTGCTGCGTACTACGTTATTTGTCGGAATGGGCGGCAGTCGGAGCCCGATATCGCTCGGTTAATTGATTGGCTCAAGACCAATGCTGGAGAGTTTTTGCGGGAAGTTGCAGTCAGGCACCCACACATCGCTGGGGTTAGCTTGACCTAAACGGCTGAGCCGTCGCGCTCACTCGATTGGCTGAAATTGAGGCAAAAAAAAGGCCGCACCCTGCCAAGGAGACGGCCAAAAAATTGTCGAGGCATTTGAAGCTAACGTGCGGTAATCACCGACAACTTGGTAATGCCCGCGCGCTCGATAGACGCCATGGCTCGCGCCACTTCGCCGTAGTTCACACCATCATCGGCCTGCAGTTGCACCCGCACATCGGGGTCCTTGGTCTTGGCCGCCTGCAGGTTGAATTCCAGCAGGTCCGGCTGGATTTCGTCCTTGTTGATAAACAGCTTGCCGGCACCGTCGATGCTCACCACCAGCGGGTCCTTCTGCTCCACCGGGGCCACGGCCTCGGTTTTGGGGAGGTTGATCGGGATCGCGTTGGTCAACAACGGCGCGGTGACGATAAACACCACCAGCAGTACCAGCATCACGTCCACCAACGGCGTGACGTTGATCTCGCTCAGCACCTCATCACTGTCTTGCGTGGAGAAGGCCATCTCAGGACGCCTCCTTCACTTTTTGCGGGTTGCCGGCGGCGTTTTTGGTCAGGGCCGGGTGCAGCAGCACGCGGAAGGAGTTCTTCTGCGCCAGGCTGTAGAAGTCGTGGGCAAAGTCGTCCAGGTCGGCAGCCGTGAGCTTCAGGCGACGCAGGAAATAGTTGTAGACCAGCACCGCCGGTACGGCGACGGCGATCCCCACACCGGTGGCGACCAGCGCGGCACCAATCGGGCCGGCCACGGTTTCGAGGCTGGCGGAACCGGCCGCGCTGATGCCCTTGAGCGCTTCCATGATGCCCCACACGGTGCCGAACAGACCGATAAACGGCGAGGTGCTGCCGATACTGGCGACCACGGCCAGGCCGGTTTCCAGCGAGCGGCGCTCACGCACGATCTGCTGGCGCAGGGCACGTTCAAGACGGTCCTGATGGTTGATCGCCTGGCTCAGGTCGGCAGCGTGCGGTGCATCGCCAACCTGGATCGCGGCATAGCCGGCCTGGGCTACGCGGGCAGCAGCGCCGGGCTGGGTTTCAGCCAGTTCTGCCGCCGAGTCCAGGCTGGATGCCGCCCAGAACTGCTTATGGAACTTGCGATCCTGCGCCTTGAGGCGACCGAACTGCACGCCCTTGAGCAGGGCCAGGCCCCAGGTGGCGACCGAAAAGACCACCAGCAGCCAGATCACCGCGCTTTCGATGGATTCAAGTGGAGATGCTAATGCCATGATGTTTTCCCTCTGTGCAGGTCGCGGCGTGTGCAACACACCGCAGCCGAATAGTTAGTGAATCTTGAAATCGATCGGTACGCTGACCCAGCCGTCCTGGGCGACATCGCCCTGCTTGGCCGGCACGAAACTCCAACGCTTCACCGCGGCCAGTGCGGCGTCGTCGAGTTGCTGGCGACCGCTGCTCTTCTGGATCTGGATCTCGCCCGGCTTGCCGCTGGCCAGTACATGCACCCGCAGCAGCACGGTGCCTTCCCAACCGCGACGCTGGGCCAGTGACGGATACTCCGGCGCCGGGTTCTTCAAGTACGCCGCGTTCGCTGAAGCGGGCGTTACTGGAGCCGGTGCAGGCGGAGCCACTGGCGCCGGAGCCGGAGGTGCCGGCGTGGGCGGCGCAGGCGGTTGCTCGACCGCCTTGGGTGCAGGTTTCGGCTCAGGCTTGGGCACAGGCTTCGGCTTGGGCTTTGGAATCGGTTTAGGCGGCGCCGGCTTGGCAGCCAACTCGTCCACCACCGGTGGCGGTGGCTCGACCACGGGCGGCGGTGGTGGCGGCGGAACAGGCGGTGGCGGCTCGACCACCGGCGGTGCCGGCTGGGAAAATTCGATGGTCATCGGCGGGATTTCCGGCGGCACAATCGGCAGCACCGGGGTGGGCTTCTGGCTCACCCAATAAATCACCGCACCGTGCAGGGCCAGTACCAGCAACCCGAGCAGGATCCCTTCGCGACGGCTCGAAAAGCGCTTCGGGGTTTTCTGCAGACGCAATTGCCCCAACGGCGCGCGGTGCGGCCGGCCAAGGTCGACCAACTCACCACTCGGTGCCTGGCGCCATTGCGCCTCGTGTGCACTGGCGGCGGTCTGGACATTGCCCATTGATTCACTCCCTACGGTTTTGAAACAAAAAAACCGACAGGCCTGCCTGAGGCCGTCGAGGGCTGAATCATCGGGGCCAGACGCTTATCTCTTAAAGTAATCTTTAAAGTTATACATAGATCCAAACTGAATAAACGAAACATTCGAAAACGCCGAAGCCCCGTCCTGCGGGGCTTGGCGCCACCGCGCGATTTTCTGATGCTTTACAGGCATAAAAAATATTCAGAAAAGGCATGGCTCAAGCGGGGCTGTTTGCACACAAATCGAGCAATTGACGCTGCAAACTCTGTCCCGCCGCCCCCAGGCCCGTGCGGCCGTACAGCGCCAGTCGCACACCTTCCACCGGCGGCAAGCCGCTCTCTGCAGCCACTATCACATGCCCGGCCTGCACCACGCGGCGGGGCAACAGGCTGATGCCCAATCCTGCCGCCACGGCTGAACACACACTGGCCAGGCTTGCGCTGGAATACCCGATGCGCCAGCGCCAGCCGCCGACTTCCAGGTGTTGGAGCATCTCATTGCGGTACAGCCCGCCCACCGGGAAGGCCACCAACGGCAACGGATCGCGGCCCAGAGACGGCGTGCTGCGGCTGTCGACCCAGCACAACGGCTCCGGCCACGAGGCCAGGCAGTCGGCGCTGTCGCCCATCTGCTTGACCAACAACACATCGAACTCACCGCTGCGGTACTGGCGCTGCAATTCCGGACCAAGGCCGCTGGTGACCTCCAGGCGCACCCGCGGAAATGCCTGCACAAACGCCGAAAGCAATGGCATCAGGCGTTCGGCGGCAAAGTCTTCCGGAACGCCCAGGCGCAGCACGCCGTCGCTTTGCTGGTTGATCAACACATCGGCGGCTTCTTCGTGCAGCGCGAGGATGCGCCGCGCATAGGCCAGCAGGCGCTCGCCCTCCGCCGTGGCCACCACCTGGCGCTGGTCACGGTCCAGCAACTGGCATGCCACCGCTTCTTCCAGGCGGCGGATCTGCTGGCTGACAGTCGACTGGGTCAAGTGCAGGCGCTCGGCAGCGCGGGTGAAATTGCCGCAGTCCACCACCGCGACAAAACTGCGCAACAACACGGGATCAAACATCGCTGTCACCATTGCGTTTGCCACTGATTGGCATGGTTATATTTAATTTCAGAATACATCGGCGGCTGGCCATACTTCACCCCTGCATTCTGCCCAGAGGCCTCCATGACCGACGATCATCATCACCTGCAACGCGCCATCCGACTTGCACAAGCGAACGTCGCCCAAGGTGGCCGGCCCTTTGGGGCGGTGTTGACGCGCAATGGCGAAGTGCTGGTGGAGGCCGTGAATGAAATCCACCTGACCCAGGACCCCACTGCCCACGCCGAGCTACTGGCGATCCGCGCCGCAAGCCGGCAGCTCGGCGCGCGCCTGGAAGGTTGCGTGGTCTACGCCAGCGGCCAACCCTGCCCGATGTGCCTGAGTGCCATGTACTTGTGCGGTATCCAGCGCGTAGTGTTTGCCGCCAGCAATGAAATGGCCGAGCCGTTCGGCCTGTCGACGGCGGCGATCGGGCAACAGGTGGGCTTGCCCTTGAGCGAGCAACGCTTGCCGATCCAGCACCTGCCGGACCCGGCGATGACCCAGTTGTACCACCAGTGGAAAACCCTGCATGACCCTGAATAAATCCCTCGCCGGCTGGTGCCTGCTGGTGGTGCTCGGCCTGAACCTGCGGCCGATCCTCAGTTCCATCAGCCCGTTGCTCGGCGAGATTCGCCAGGCCACCGGCTTGAGTTTCCAGAGCAGCGCCCTGCTGACCAGCCTGCCGGTGGTGTGCATGGGCCTGGTGGCGCTGGTGGGGGTGCGCGTGGAGGCACGCCTGGGTGAGCGGCGTGGCATCGCCCTGGGCCTGATGATGATCCTGCTGGCGTGCCTCGCGCGCTGGCTGATGGGCCAGGGTTCGGCACTGCTGGTCACGGCACTGCTGGGAGGTGCCGGTGTGGCGTTGATCCAGGCATTGGTGCCGGCGATGATCAAGCGCGAGTTTCATCACCGTGTGCCGGTGGCGATGGGCGTGTATTCGGCCTCGCTGATGGCCGGTGGCGGGCTGGCGGCACTGCTCAGCCCGGTGGTGGCCACGCACTTCCAGCAATGGCAGGCGGGGCTCGGCGTGTGGCTGCTGCCGGCGCTGGGGGCGTTGCTGTTGTGGGCCTGGTTGCCCCTCGGCGCGGCGCGAAATCCTCAGGTGGCGCCGGCGTTCCAGGGCCTGCGCAATCGCCGCGCCTGGCTGCTGGCGCTGTATTTCGGCCTGGTCAATTGCGGCTACATGAGCATGGTGGCGTGGCTGCCGGCCTACTATCAGCAACTGGGCTGGGGCGTGTTGCCCAGCGGTTCGTTGCTGGCATTCATGACGATCTTCCAGGTGATCGCCGCGCTGTTGATGCCGGTGCTGGCGCAACGCGGGATCGACCGCCGGCCCCTGCTTGGCATCAGCCTGCTGGCGCAGACCGTGGGTTACCTCGGCCTGATCCTCGCGCCGCAGGATTATCCGCACCTGTGGGTGGCCTTGTGCGGTTTCGGCCTCGGTGCGTGTTTTGCCCTGAGCCTGCTGCTGACCCTCGACCACCATCGCGACCCGCGACAGGCCGGACAACTGGCGGCCTTTGTGCAGGGCGTGGGGTTCTTGATCAATGCCCTCTCGCCCTGGCTGACCGGCTGGCTGCGTGAGCTGACCGGCAGCTTCGTCAGTGCCTGGGTCGTGCTGACCGTGACCGTGGTGACGATGCTGGTGGTGACGCGGGTGTTCAGCCCGGCGACCTACCGCACGGCCCCCGCTCTATAGATATGCATTTAAGATCTAGATAAAACAATCATGCTTCGTTGACGGAATAAGCAGCCGCCTTAAAATCCCGGTTCTCCTACAGGATGCCGGGCACACCATGGATCTTCGCCAACTGCGCTACTTCATCGCGCTCAACGAGCACCGCAGTTTCGTGCGCGCGGCGGATGCCATGGGTATCACCCAGCCGGCCTTCAGCCGCAGCATCCAGGGCCTGGAGCAGGAGTTCGGCTGCGTGCTGGTGGATCGCGCCAACAAAGACTTGCGCCCGACCCCGGAAGGCCAGGTGGTGCTGCAACACGCGTTGAGCCTGGTGCAAGGCGCGGCGCTGCTCAGCCATGAGGTCACGCGCATGACCAAGCTCGACGCCGGTGAAGTGCGCTTGGGCAGTGACGCCGTGGCAGCGGTGAACCTGGTGCCCCAGGCCATGGCGCGCTTTATCACCACCTACCCCAAGGTGCGCACCGCGCTGCAGGTGGATAACTGGGAAAAGCTCGGGCGCAGCCTGAACCGCGAAGAGATCGAATTCTTTATTGCCGATGTGCGCCATTTCGAAGCCGACCCAAATTTCCAGACCCAGGCCCTGACGCCGCGCCGCAGTGCGTTTTTCTGCCGCGACGGGCACCCGCTGCTGGCCAAGGACAGCCTGTCCACCAACGACCTGTTCGGCTACCCGCTGGCCACGCCGCTGATCGCGCCCGGCATTCGCAAGCTGTTGGCCAACCTCAGTGGGCGCGTCGACTTTGCGCCCGCCATCGAACTCGAGCAGTTTGCCGCGCTGGCCAGCATCGTGCGCCAGTCGGACGCCATTGGCCTGGGCGCCGAAGAAGCCTTCGTCGACGCCTTTGCCCGCGGTGAATTGCGCGTATTGCACTGGCGCAACCTGCCCCACGCCCTCGACAGCCTGAGCAACCGCTGCGGCGTGATCAGCCGCGCTGGGGTGCGCTTGTCGCCTGCGGCGAAGGCGCTGATCGAGACGCTGCTGGCGGTGGAAAGCCAAGCCGATTGGCCCGCGCAAACGTCCCGAAATCATTGAAGCGCACGCCCATCTCGGCCATGACTTTATGTGCCACCTTGGCCGTCATCTGGCGGATATAAAACGGCTCCTTCACCACAAAGTGGTGGATGCCGTGGGTGCTGCCGAAGTTGAAGCAGAACGCCTGCAACGGCCACAGCCACCAAGGGTTCAACACCTGGGTTTGCTCGATCACGTTGCCCAGCTCCACATCGCCGTAGTAGTGCATGTTGGAACTGACAAAGTGCAGGCAAAAGGTGCGCAGCACGTTGGGGCCGATGATCACCACGGCGGCGATATCGATGACCTGCATCATCTGCACAGTGCTGGCCGACCAGTCGATGGGCGTGCCCATCACGCTGGCGATGCCGTTGGCGGCATGAAAGCCGAGGAAGACGTACCAGGCACCCCAATGCAGCAGCGCCAACGGCGCGTACACCAGCAATGAGCGCTTGAGGATGCTGAGTTTGTGCTTCCAGGTCTTGGCGCGCAGCATGCGGATGAACGCCGACATGATGTTGTCCCCGACCATCAGCAGCCGCGCGATGCCCCAGGGCTCGCCGTTGGTGATCGCGCGTTCTTCCATATCGGTCTCGGTGCCCGACACCTTGTGATGGTTGAGGTGCAGATGCCGGCGGATCCACGGGTTGATCGTGCTCGGCCGCGCCAGCCACACCAGGCCCATCATCAGGTTGTGGGGCAGGCGTTGCTTGCGAAAGTACATGCTGTGGATCAGGTCGTGTTCCAGCTCATGGGTCAGTGAGGCCAGGAAGGCATTGAGCAGCAGGCACACCCACCAGGCCATATGCCCGGTGATGTACAGCGCCGCCGAACCGACCATGCCGAGCAGCGCAAAGGCCAGGATGCCCGCGCCCAACGCGTCCTGATGCAGCAGCCAGGGGTGCTGCCGGCGCAACCGGACGCCTTCGGCGAGCACCACTTCACGGATATGCGCCGAGCGTTGTTGTGCGTTCATCTGCTGGGGACTTGCAGAAGTACCGTCCATGCTTCCATCCTCTTGTTCATTGATGGCTACATCCTGCACCAAGCCCTCTTGCCGGACGCTAGCCGCACACGCCAACCTGTTGACCGCAAGCGCCAATCGTCATGACCGAACCCACGTCCCTCGCCAGCTGGACCCGCGCCCTGCGCAAGCAGCTCGACGCCCTGGGCCTCGACAGCGCCGCACTGTGCACCGAGGCCGGGCTCGACCCGCAGCAGATGGACGACCCGAATGCGCGCTACCCGCTGTCAGCCACCACGCGGTTGTGGGAACTGGCGGTGCAGGCCAGCGGCGATCCGGCGATTGGGCTGCGGGTGTCGCGGTTCGTCAGCCCCACCACGTTTCATGCGCTGGGGTATGCCCTGGTGGCCAGCGGCAGCCTGCGCGAGGTGTTCGAGCGCATCGTGCGCTATCACCAGGTGGTCAGCGATGCCCTCGCGCTTGAGCTGAGCGGCGACGGCGAGCGTTACCGTTTTCGCCTGCTGCAACCGCCCGGCAGCCCGGCGCCGGCGCTGGAAGCCATCGACGCGTTTGCCGCGATCTATGTGCGCACCTGCCGCAACCGCCTGGGCCGCGACTATGCACCGTTGGCGGTGTACCTGCGCCGACCGCCACCGGCCGATCCCACGCCTTGGCACACGGTCTTTCGCGCACCGGTGTTCTTTGCCGCCGAGGAAGACCGTATTGAATTCGCCGCGCACGATTTCGACAGCCATCTGGACGACGCCAACCCGGAACTGGCCGAGCACAACGAAACCGTACTCAAGCGCACCCTCGCGCAGCTGCAACCGCTGACCTGGGAGCGCAAGGTCCGTGCGACCATCGAGGCGCAATTGCCCGACGGCGAACCGAGTGCCGAACGCGTTGCCCAGGCCTTGCACTTGAGCCTGCGCAGCCTGCAGCGGCACCTGGCGGATGAGGGTTGCCGGTTTGATGCACTGCTCAATGAATGCCGGCAGAACCTGGCCTTGCTGCACCTGCGCGACCTGCAGTGCTCACTGGCCGAGATCAGTCATTTGCTCGGCTTTGCCGATACCAGCAGCTTCAACCGCGCGTTCAAGCGTTGGACGGGGATGACGCCGGGGCAGTTTCGGGATGGCTTGCGCTAAGTAAATCTGTGGTGTGTGTGATGGCCCCTTCGCGAGCAAGCCCGCTCCCACAGGGGAATGCATTCCAAATGTGGGAGCGGGCTTGCTCGCGAAAGCGATGGACCAGACACCCCCTACCCTGATCCTTCAACACCTCATCGCGGGCAAGCCCGGCGCCCACTTTTTGATCGGTGAACACTTTCCAATGTGGGAGCTGGCTTGCCTGCGATAGCAACGGTTCAGGCACTAGAGTTGCCGGCTCCGGTCCCGCCGAAGCAGCTTTTTCACCCGCGCCACCAACGCCTTGCTCTCGAACGGCTTGAGCAGGTAATCATCTTCATGCAGCTCCAGGCCGCGCAGGCGGTCTTCAATCCCGCCTGGCGTGGTCAGGAACAGCAGCGGCGTGGCGCCCTTCTGCCGGATCGCCTGCTGCAATTTCCAGGCATTCAGGCCGGGCAGCATCACGTCCAGGATCACCAGGTCGTACTCGGTGCTTTCGACAAAACGCTGCGCCGCCATGCCGTTGGCGGCGACTTCCACGCTGTAGCCCGCCTCGTTCAAGCCCTGGGCCATCCGCTGTGCCTCTTCGGATTCATGTTCCACTAACAGCACGCGCATAACACACCTCGATTGATCAGGTGTGCAGGCTACCACCCTCAGGTCTGCGCCGCCTCCCGCAGCCGCCGGGCGTCGAGGATTTCGATCTCGCCGTACCCCAGGCGCACGACGCCCTGGGCTTGCAGGTCCTTGAGCAAGGCGTTGGTGGTCTGGCGCGACAGGCTCAACATCGCCGCGAGGTCTTCCTGGGGCAATTGCAGCACGCGCCTGGAGTGCTCGATATCGCCATAACCCTCGACGATCATCAACAAGCGATGGGCCAGGCGCACCGAGGCTGGCATCAGGCTCAGTTGCTCCAGGCCGATAAAGCTCAGGCGCAGCTTCTGGCTCATCAGCAATGCGAGGTCGCGCCAGTAGCGGGGATTTTCATCGAGGACTTTCAACAGCGCCTGCTGCGGCACCTGCAACAGCGTGCACGGCCCGACAGCGCAGGCGTCGTGGGTGCGCGGCAAACCGTCGAACAGGCAGATTTCGCCGAACCAGTAGGGCAGCTCCACCAGGCTCAACACTGCCTCCTTGCCGTGCTCATTCACCGCACTCACCCGCAGCGTGCCCTCGAGCACCGCATACAGGCCACAGGGCGGATCACCGCGCTTGAACAGGTACTGCCCCGGCGCCAGCTGGCGCAACCGGGCATGCGCCAGCAGGCTATGCTGAAACGGTGCGGGCAGGTGGCTGAACCAGTGACCGGTGGCCAACCGGGAGCGCCATTGCTCTACGTCCATGCGAACTCCGAAGATTGTCGCCCAGCTGACAGTTAGTCACAGGCGGACAGGGCATGATCAAACATCCTACAGGAGGAACAACAATGAAAAGCCTCGTCGACCACCTCAGTCAATACGCTGCCTACCACCGCGACCCGCGCAATATTGCCAGCCACTTTATCGGTATCCCGTTGATCGTGGTGGCCGTGGCCGTGCTGCTGTCACGTCCAGAGTGGGCGGTGGGCAGCCTGCGGCTGTCGCCGGCGGTGCTTGTCGCGCTGTTTTCGGCGTGGTTTTACCTGCGCCTGGAACTGGCACTGGGTGTGCTGATGACGGTACTGATGGGTTTATCCGTGTGGGCCGGGCATGTGCTGGCGGCGCAAAGCACGCTGGTGTGGCTCAGCAGCGGTATTGGGATGTTCGTGGTGGGCTGGGTGATTCAGTTTGTCGGCCACTATTACGAGGGCAGGAAGCCGGCGTTTGTAGATGACGTCTCGGGGCTGATTGTGGGGCCGCTGTTTGTGGTCGCGGAACTGGCGTTTTGGCTGGGGCTGCGGCAGGGGCTCAAGCAGGAGATTGAAGAGCGGTCGGGGCCGGTGGTGCGCCGGGATATAAAGCCTGGCGAGGCCTGAATGTGGGAGCGGGCTTGCTCGCGAATGCAGTGTGTCAGTCAGTACATGGGGTACTGATAGACCGCATTCGCGAGCAAGCCCGCTCCCACAGTGAGTTTTGCGGTGTTTGAAGACTCAGGCTTTTTGCCAGACCTTGGGCTTGAAGAACAACGTTTCACCGCGCGCCAAGCCGGTCAGGCTGTCGTGATCCTTGACCACTTCAGCTTCGATCAGCTCGCTCTGGCCTTCCACCTTCAAGGTCACCCGCGTGGTAGCGCCGAGCGGGCGAATGTCGCGCACTTCAGCCGCATGGTGATCTTCGAGTTCATGCCGCGACAGCGACACTTCATGCGGGCGGAACAACACGTGCTTGTCTTCCCCCAGGTGCAGGCGGTTGGAGTCGCCGAGGAAGTGGTAAACGAAATCGCTGGCCGGGTTTTCATACACTTCGCCCGGTGAGCCGATCTGCTCGATCACACCCTTGTTCATCACCACGATACGGTCGGCGACTTCCATCGCCTCTTCCTGGTCGTGGGTCACGAACACCGAGGTCAGGTTGATGTCTTCGTGCAGGCGCGCCAGCCAGCGGCGCAGCTCTTTACGCACCTTGGCGTCGAGAGCGCCGAAAGGTTCGTCCAGCAGCAGCACTTTCGGTTCCACCGCCAGGGCGCGGGCCAGGGCGATACGCTGGCGCTGGCCACCGGAGAGTTGCTCCGGGTAGCGATCCGACAGCCAGTCCAGCTGCACCATGTTCAACAGCTCATGCACCTTGACCGCGATCTGGCTTTCGCTCGGGCGCTGGTTTTTCGGCTTCATGCGCAGGCCGAAGGCGACGTTGTCGAACACCGTCATGTGGCGGAACAGCGCGTAGTGCTGGAACACAAAACCGACGTTGCGATCACGCACATCGTGGCCGGAGACGTCTTCACCGTGGAACACGATGCTGCCGTCATCCGGGGTTTCCAGGCCGGCAATGATGCGCAGCAAGGTGGTCTTGCCGCAGCCGGACGGGCCAAGCAACGCCACCAGCTCGCCACTCTGGATGTCCAGATTGATGCTGTTCAGGGCCTTGAAGGCGTTGAAATTCTTGCTGACATTACGGACTTCGATCGACATGACTTATTCCTCAGCCGCACTGGCACGCAGGCGATTAATACGGTTCTCGCTCCACTGCTTGAGCAGCAGGATGAAGAGCGCCAGGATCAGCAACAGACTCGCCACCGCAAACGCAGCGACGTGGTTGTATTCGTTGTAGAGAATCTCGACGTGCAGCGGCAGGGTGTTGGTCACGCCGCGAATGTGGCCGGACACCACCGACACTGCGCCGAACTCACCCATGGCCCGTGCGGTACACAGCACCACGCCGTAGATCAGGCCCCATTTGATGTTCGGCACGGTGACATGCCAGAACATCTGCCAGCCGTTGGCACCGAGCAGGCGCGCGGCCTCTTCTTCCTGGGTGCCCTGCTCCTGCATCAGCGGGATCAATTCACGCGCAACGAAGGGCACGGTGACAAAAATGGTCGCGAGCACGATGCCGGGCAAGGCGAACACGATCTGGATGTCATGGTCTTGCAGCCATGGGCCGAAGAAGCCCTGGGCGCCGAACATCAGCACATAGACCAGGCCCGCGATCACCGGCGAGACCGAGAACGGCAGGTCGATCAGCGTGACCAGGATGCTTTTGCCACGGAACGAGTACTTGCTCACGCACCACGCGGCGCTGACCCCGAACACCACGTTGAGCGGCACCGAAATCACCACGGCGATGACCGTGAGTTTCAGCGCCGACAGCGCGTCGGGTTCGAGGATCGCGGTGAAGAACGCGCCGAGGCCATTCTTCAACCCCTGGGACACCACGATAAACAGCGGCAACAGCAGGAACAGGAAGAACACCAGCCAGCCGAGGCTGATCAGGATGCGTCGCGACACCGCGCTGCCACGACGGGCAGCGTTGGCCGAGGACGCGGCGGAAATAGACGATTGGGACATGTTCCGCGCCTCCTTATGGGTGTTCGATGCGACGCTGCAGCAAGTTGATCAGCAGCAGCAAAATAAAGGAAACCACCAGCATCAGCACACCGATGGACGTGGCGCCGTGGTAGTCGTACTGGTCGAGCTTGACCATGATCAGCAGCGGCAGGATCTCGGTTTTCATCGGCATGTTGCCGGCGATGAAAATCACCGAGCCGTACTCGCCGACGCCACGGGCAAAGGCCAGGGCGAAACCGGTCAGCCAGGCAGGCAGCAGCGCGGGCACGAGGATGTAGCGGAACACTTGCAGCGGTTTGGCGCCCAGGCAGGCGGCGGCTTCTTCGATTTCCCGGGGGATATCGGCGAGTACCGGCTGCACGGTGCGCACCACGAACGGCAGGGTGACGAACGTCAGCGCCAGGGTGATGCCCAGCGGGGTGTAGGCGATCTTGAAGCCCAGGTCAGTGGCGAACTGGCCGACCAGGCCGGTCGGCGTGTACAGCGCCGTCAGCGCGATACCGGCCACGGCGGTGGGCAGGGCGAACGGCAGGTCGATCATCGCATCGATGATCTTGCGTCCGGGGAAGGTGTAGCGCACCAGCACCCAGGCCAGCAGCGTGCCGATCACGCCATTGATCAGCGCGGCATACAGCGCGGTGCTGAAGCTCAGTTTCAACGCCGCCAGCACGCGCGGTGCGGAAATGATGTTCCAGAACTGATCCCAAGTGAGTTGAGCGGCGTGTACAAACATCGCCGCGAGGGGGATGAGTACGATCAGGCTGAGGTACACCACGGTGTAGCCCAGCGTCAGCCCGAAGCCGGGTATGACGGGGGAAATACGACGCGACATAAGAGTCCTTGGTTAGCGGGTAGATACCACTGTAGGAGCGCGCTTCCTGCAGGAGCTGGCGCTTGTGTGGGAGCCGGGCTTGCCCGCGATGCAGGCACCTCGGTGTATCAGTCGCACCGGGGTGACGCTATCGCAGGCAAGCCAGCTCCCACACAAGCCCAGCTCTCGCCGAGAGGCGGGCTCCTACCGGTAGTTTGGCTTACTGCGCCGTGTAGATCTGGTCGAACACGCCACCGTCATTGAAGAATTTCGGTTGGGCAGTTTTCCAGCCGCCGAAGTCTTTGTCGATAGTCACCAGGTCCAGTTTCGGGAACTGCTGGGCGTATTTGGCGGCAACTTTTGCATCGCGTGGGCGGTAGAAGTTCTTCGCCGCAATCTCCTGGCCAGCCGGGCTGTACAGGTGCTTGAGGTATTCGGTCGCGATCTCGGTATTGCCCTTTTTCTCGGCGTTCTTGTCAACCACGGCCACTGGCGGCTCCGCGAGGATCGACAGGGAAGGCACGACGATGTCGAACTTGTCGGCGCCGCCGTCTTCTTTCAGGGCCAGGAACGCTTCGTTTTCCCAGGCCAGCAACACGTCACCCTGACCGTTGTTGACGAAGGTGATGGTCGAGCCACGGGCGCCGGTGTCGAGGATCGGCACGTGCTTGAACAGCTCTTTCACGTACTCCTGCGCCTTGGCTTCGCTGCCACCGGATTTCAGGCCGTAGGCCCAGGCGGCGAGGAAGTTCCAGCGCGCACCGCCGGAGGTTTTCGGGTTCGGGGTGATCACCGAAACGTCTTTCTTGATCAGGTCGCCCCAATCCTTGATGCCTTTAGGGTTGCCCTTGCGCACCAGGAACACGATGGTCGAGGTGTACGGGGTGCTGGCGTCCGGCAGGCGGGTCTGCCAGTTTTCCGGCAGGGTCTTGCCCAACTTGGCGATTTCGTCGATGTCGCCGGCCAGGGCCAGGGTCACTACGTCGGCGCGCAGGCCGTCGATCACTGCCCGGCCTTGCTTGCCCGAGCCACCGTGGGATTGCTGGATCTTGACGTTGTCACCTGGGTGGGACTGTTTCCAGAAGTTGGTGAACTCAGCGTTGTAGTCCTGGTACAGCTCACGGGTCGGGTCGTACGAGACGTTGAGCAACTCGTAGTCCTTGGCAACAGCGGAACCGGCAAACACGGCACTGGCCAGGGCGGCCAGGGCATAACGGCGAATCGACGACATAGAAGGCTCCTGAAATTCTTGGGTGTTGGCTTTTTCTTATAGTTGCGGGTCTAGCATGCGAATCGCCGTTTTTGCTTAGCTCGGTTTGTTACCCGGGTTCTGCAAACGGAATTTTTCTTTGCGTTCGATCTGTACCACTTGGGCGTTGTGCACAGTAATTTCCACCGCGCCAAACCGCAGATCGCGCAGGGCGCTCTGGATCTCACGCAAAATGGCTGCTTCGTCCTGGCCGTCGACGCTACGTAGAGATGCGCTCATGGTCTCGCTCCTGAAATGAATAGTGCCTCGCAGTGGCGGCACTGCTTGCGGCGTGAGGGCGATAGTAGATAAGCAGGGATATTCTTAAAAATACTATTTAAGAATGTTTATATAACCAGAAAGAATTTTCTGGTGGGGCGCGGGGTTGCGAGGACTTTGGCCATGAAAATACTGACGCACAGGCGCCGCTGAACCCTGTGGGAGCCGGGCTCGCCCGCGATGGCGGTGTGTCAGGCGGCGAATATTTCGCCTGACAGTTCCTCATCGCCGGCAAGCTCCGCCCGGACATTGACCGCGGTGTGCCTAACGAATGGCAGGGGCCCTTGCCCAATCAATCTCCTGCGCCGGCATCGGCCGCCCGAACCAGTAACCCTGCCCCAGGTCGCACGCCTGCTCCAACAGAAACCGTGCCTGCTCCACCTGCTCGATCCCCTCGGCGTGCACTTGCATGCCCATGCTCTTCGCCAGGGCGATCACCACACGCACAATCGCCGCGTCATCCTCGTCCCACGGCAGCCCGGCGACAAAGCCCTGGTCGATCTTGAGCTTCTGCACCGGCAGGCGCTTGAGCCGCAGCAGCGAGGAATAGCCGGTCCCGAAGTCGTCGATGGCCAGGCGCAAGCCCAGCTCACGCAGGCGATGCAGTTGTTCCAAGGCCACTTCAGGGTCGTCCATCACCGCGCTTTCGGTGACTTCCAGCTCCAGAAAGGCCGGGTCGAGGCCGGTTTGATGCAGCACCTGGGCGACCTGCTCGTACAGTTCGCGCCGGGCAAACAAGCGGCTGGACACATTGATCGCGATAAAGCTCAACGGCGTACCCTCGGCCAGCCACTGGCACATCTGCCGACAGGCCTGGTGCATCACCCAGCCATCGATGTCGGCAATCAGCCCGGTGCGCTCGGCGATGGGGATGAATTCGCCCGGCGGCACCAACCCGCGTTCCGGGTGTTGCCAGCGCACCAGCGCCTCGACGCCGATCAGCCGGCTGGTGTGCAGATCGTGGACCGGCTGGTAGTACACGCGCAGTTCCTGCTGGTCGAGGGCACGCCGCAGCTCACTGGCGATTTCCACACGGTTCTGCGCATGGGCGGTGAGTTCTTCGGTGTACAACGCGTAGCCTTCACGCCCGGCGCTCTTGGCCTTGAACAACGCGGAGTCGGCGTTGCGCAGCAGCTGTTCGGCGCTCAGGGCGTCATTGGGGAACAGGCTGATGCCAATACTCGCGCTGATAAACAATTGGTGACCGTCGAAAATGAACGGCTGCTTCATCGCCTCCAGCATGCGCTGCGCCAATGCGGCCGCCTGGACCACCTGCGGACAGCTTTCCGCGAGTACGGCGAACTCATCCCCGCCTAGCCGCGCCAGGGTCACGCCGGGCCCGAACAGGCCCTGCAGCCGCTCGCCGACCAGCTTGAGCAATTGGTCGCCGACATTGTGGCCCAGGCTGTCATTGATGATCTTGAAGTGGTCGAGGTCCATCAGCAGCAGGGCGCAGCCGCGCTTGTGCAGTTGCGCCGAGGCCAGCGCCTGCTCGGCGCGGTCGGTGAACAGCAGGCGGTTGGGCAGGTCGGTCAGCGGGTCGTGATGGGCCAGGTGGGCCAGTTCGTGCTCGGAATCCTTGATGGCACTGATGTCGGAAAACACCGCGACGTAATGGCTGACGCGGCCCTGGTCATCGTGGATCACACGGATGGTTTGCCACTGTGGATAAATTTCACCGCTTTTGCGCCGGTTCCAGATTTCACCGCTCCATTCGCCGGTGCGTTCCAGGCTCTGGAACATCTGCTGGTAAAAATGCGACGAATGGCGTCCGGACTTGAACAGGCTGGGCTGCTGGCCCATGACGTCTTCGCGCCGATAGCCGGTGATCTCCATGAAGGCCCGGTTGACGTGCACGATCAGCCCCTGGGCATCGGTCACCAGCACGCCTTCACGGGTGCAATCAAACACTGCGGCGGCCTGGCGCAGGCGTTCGCGGTTTTCCTTGAGTGGCTGCTGCAACTGATGCGCGCGGGCAAATCGCGCGCACATCAGGTAGATGGCCAGTGCGCTCAAGGCCACCCACACGTACCCGCGCACCTGCAGCCAGCGCCCCAACTCCCGCGGTTCATCGAGAAAGTTGATCAATAAATGGTTGCTGAGCTGGAGCCACGCAATGGAAACCAGCAGGTATACCAGCCCTGCACGCAGGGCACCTCGGTATGAAAACAGCATATGGTCAGTAATCCTTACCCAAAAAACACAATCGCCCTACAAAGGCTGCGGATTATAGAATAAGAAACATCCAGTCACTCCTATCTGAAAGGGCTGCTGGTTTTCTCTGTAGGCTTAGTGATAATGCGTGAGCTGTTCTTTTCTTTTTCTGAGGGCCATACAGCCTATGTGGTACAACGGTTTTCTTGACTTGTCAGCCTGGCAACTGGTGGCAGTCACTCTGTTGATGACCCACGTGACCATCGTCGCGGTCACCGTCTATCTGCACCGCTATTCAGCCCACCGTTCCCTGGAACTCAATGCTGGCCTGAAACACTTCTTCCGCTTCTGGCTGTGGCTGACCACGGCGCAGAACACCCGCGAGTGGACCGCTATCCACCGCAAGCACCACGCCAAGTGCGAAACCGTCGATGACCCGCACAGCCCGGTGATCAAGGGCCTGTCCACCGTATTGCGCAAAGGCGCCGAGCTGTACCGCGCCGAGGCAGAAAACCCTGAAACCCTGCGCATCTACGGCAAGAACTGCCCGGACGACTGGATCGAGCGCAAGATCTACACGCCCTACCCGCTGCTGGGCGTGGCGATCATGGGCGTGATCGACCTGCTGCTGTTCGGCACCATCGGCATCACCATCTGGGCGATCCAGATGATGTGGATCCCGTTCTGGGCCGCCGGCGTGATCAACGGCCTGGGGCATGCCGTGGGCTATCGCAACTTCGAATGCCGTGACGCCGCCACCAACCTGGTGCCGTGGGGCATCATCGTCGGCGGCGAAGAACTGCACAACAACCACCACACCTACCCCAATTCGGCGAAGTTGTCGGTGAAGAAGTGGGAGTTCGACCTCGGCTGGGCGTGGATCAAAGTGTTCAGCTTCCTGCGCCTGGCCAAGGTGCAGCGTGTCGCGCCGATCGCGCACCGCGTCGAGGGCAAGGGCCACCTGGACATGGACACCGCCATGGCGATCCTCAACAACCGCTTCCAGATCATGGCCCAGTACCGCAAGTTGGTGATTGGCCCGCTGGTCAAGCAGGAGCTGGAAAAGGTCGATCACTCGGTGCGCCACCAGTTCCATCGCGCCAAGCGCCTGCTGTCCCGCGAGACCAGCTTGCTGGATGACCGCCACCACGTGCGCATCCAGAGCATGCTGGAGCACAGCCATGCCCTCCAGGTGATCTACGAAAAGCGCCTGGCACTGCAACAGATCTGGCTCAAGACCAGCTCCAATGGCCACGATATGCTCGCAGCCATCAAGGAATGGGTGCATGAAGCCGAGGCCAGCGGCATCCAATCCCTGCGCGATTTTGCCCACCAATTGAAGACCTACTCACTGCGTCCTGCAGCCGTCTGAGAGTGCGGCGGGAGGGCCTTCCCTCCCGCCAATCAGCTTTTTGGCGTCATTTCTCGGTCACCGTCAATCGGTCCAGTTGACGGAACTTCACTGCAAATCCCCTCTCTCAATGAACACTTCGCCATCATGGTGGCCCCTTGTAGTGACCGCTGCTCCATCCTGCGGCGCGCCCAGAGAGAGTTGTGCCGATGGTTCACGAAAAGTCCTACTTACACGACGCCCCCACTGCTGAGCATCCTCGCCCAGCAGCGGCGGCGACCCTGCTGGCGCTGATGCATGCCCAGGGTGAAGTCGAGCGGCTGAGTGAGCGCGAGCAGTTGCTGAGTTCGCTGCTGGTCAGCGTCAACGCCGTGCTGTGGGCCATCGATTGGGAAACGCGCCGCGTGCTGTACGTGAGTCCGGCCTACGAGCGTATTTTCGGCCGTTCCGCCGGCCTGCTGCTGGCCGACCATCGGGAATGGCGCAACAGCATCCATCCCGAAGACCTCGACTACGCCGAGCACAGCATGGCCCGCGTGCTGGAGCAAGGTGCCGTGGAGGACCGCGAGTACCGCATCATCACCGCAGACGGCCAGATCCGCTGGCTGAGCGACAAGTGCTACATCAACCAGCAGGTCGAGCCCGGCGAACCGGTGATCGTGGTGGGCATGGCCGAGGACATTACTGAAAAGAAGCAGATGGAACTGGAGCTGCATCGCCTCGCCACCACCGACGTGCTGACGCAGAGCAGCAACCGCCGGCACTTCTTCGAGTGCGCCAACCAGGCCTTCGACAGCGCCTGTGCCCAGGGTGCGCCGCTGGCTTTCCTGCTGCTGGACATCGATGATTTCAAGGACGTCAACGACACCTACGGCCACCTGGAAGGCGATCAGGTGCTCAGGCGTATCGCCGAAAGCGGTCGCGGTGTATTGCGCCGTGGCGACTTGTTCGGGCGCATTGGCGGCGAGGAATTCGCCGCCGTACTGCCAGGCTGCGCACCGGAAATGGCGCTGCAAGTGGCCGAGCGTCTGGGCAGGGAGATTCAGGAGCTGAGCTTCAGCTATGAAGGCCAGGCCTTCAGCGTGACGATCAGCCAGGGCCTGGCCAGCCTCAAAGAGGAAGACTCGACCCTGGACAGCCTGTTCGCCCGCGCCGATGCCGCCATGTACGAGGCCAAGCGCCTGGGCAAGAACCGCGTGATCGCGGGCTAACCCCGATCAACTGTAGGCGCCGGCTTGGCTGGCGATTTCGGTGTGTCAGTTACCACGGCTATCGCCGGCAAGCCGGCTCCTACAGAGGGGGCGCAGGCTTCAGGATTTGCGCACTCGGGTCAGTTCGGACAGGCCCACCTTGAGCAACCGAGCAGTCTTGCTCGCGGCCAGAGCTTCCAGCCCTTCATGCTCGGTCAACCGCGCCATTTGCGCGGCCAGGTTCACCACCAGCGCGTCCCGCGCATACACTCCGCCTTCCAGGGAATAGATCGCCGCAATCAATTGACGCAGCTCCAGCGGCAAACGCCAGCGTGCACGCAGCGCCGAGCCATAGGCGGCGCCGAAGGCATACAGCGACTCACCAATCGCTTCGTCATCCAGCGCACCACCGCCCTGTCGCCAGTCTTCCAGGCAGCGCAACAAGGCCAGATCGCCCAGCCGATGCAGGATGCCGGCGGTGTAGCAGCGCTCGTGATCCAGCTCCAGCATGCGCGCCAGGCGTCGGGCGTAGTCGGCAGTGTCCTGCGAGAGTTGCCAGTGGCGCTCGGCATAGGCCACCAGCGCGGGGTCGCCCAGCACCACGTTGTGCTTGAGGGCCAACCCCAGGATCAAGTTCATGCTCTGCCCGGCCACCAGCTTGTGCAACGCCGCAGGCAGGGTCTGTACCGGCGTGCCGTGGTGGCCGGCGCTGTTGGCAGCGGCGATCAGCACGGCAGTGATTTGCGGGTCCATGCGCACCTGGTCTTCCAGGCGCTTGAGGTCCAGGCCGTCGGCGCCGAGGCTGTGCTGCACGGCCGCCTTGACGTCTACGCGTAATGGCGCGCCATCGCAGGCATCACGGCGGCGCTCAAGGAAGACAGGCAAGGTCATGCCGGGCGCCAACGGCGGAATCTCGCAATACACGCTCTCGCCTTCGTTGAGCAGCAGGTCTTGCAGGCGCTGGGTCAGGCCTTCCATGTTCAACGGTTTGGTCAGATAGGCGGTGGGCGCCAGGGGCAAGGCTTCGCGCACGCTGGCGCTGTCATTGCGACTGCTCAGTAGAATAAACGGCAAGGCCGGCGTACGGCGCTTCTGGCGCACGCTACGCAACAAGCTCAGCCCATCTATGCCGGGCAGCTCCCAATCCGCCAGGATCAGGTCGTAGGCCTTTTCGCGCAGCAGCGTGGCCGCTTGCTGCCCATCGGCACACACGTCCAACCGTGCGTCACAGCGCACAGTCAGTAACACTTGCTTGAGCAGATCCCGTGACCAGGGGTCTGCCTCGGCGATCAACACTCGGGGTACAGCGGGTAAATCAACAGCAGTCATCTGCACGCTCCATCGGCAATGCTTGCACCTTAGACAATGCAGGCACCTACGTACAATGAACAACACCTGAATGTGCCGCAATGGGCACAAAAAAACCCGCCGAGGCGGGTTTTTTCTGTCGATCAGAGCAGCTTGTGATTACAACTCGGAGAAGCACTCTTCGATAATCGCCAAGCCTTTGTCCAACTGCTCGTCCGGCGAGGTCAGCGGGACCAGTACGCGCAATACGTTGCCGTAGGTACCGCAGGACAGCAGGATCAGGCCCTTGTCACGCGCCTTGGCAACCACCGAGGCAACAGCGGCAGCGTTTGGCTTGTGGCTGTCGCCGTCTTCGAACAGCTCGACTGCGATCATCGCGCCCAGGGCACGCACTTCGCCGATCACCGGGTACTTGGCTTGAATGGCTTTGAGGCCAGACACCAAGCGCTCGCCGACAGCTTTGCAGCGGTCCAGCAGGTGCTCTTCTTCAAACACTTCCATTACGGCCAGGGCCGCGGCGCAAGCGATCGGGCTACCGGCATAAGTGCCGCCCAGGCCGCCTGGGGCGATGGCGTCCATGTACTCGGCCTTGCCGCACACACCGGCGAGCGGGAAGCCGCCAGCGATGGATTTGGCGAAGGTGGTCAGGTCGGCAGCAACGCCCATCTGTTCCATGGCGAAGAAGGTCCCGGTACGGCCGGCACCGGTTTGCACTTCGTCGGCGATCAGCAGGATGCCGTGCTTGTCGCACAGTTCGCGCAGGCGCTTCATGAAGGCTTTAGGCGCGACGTAGAAACCGCCTTCGCCCTGTACCGGCTCAATGATGATCGCGGCGATATCACGCGGCTCGGCATCGTTCTTGAAGATGCGTTCGATGCTGGCGATGGAGTCGTCGACGCTCACGCCGTGCAGCTCGTTCGGGTACAGCGCGCGGAACACGCCGCCAGGCATCAGGCCCATGCCAGCGGAGTAAGGCACGACTTTACCGGTCAGGCCCAGGGTCATCATGGTGCGACCGTGGTAGGCGCCGGTGAACGCGATTACGCCGGCACGGCCAGTGGCAGCACGGGCGATTTTCACGGCGTTTTCTACGGCTTCGGAACCGGTCGTGACCAGCAGGGTTTTCTTGGCGAAATCACCAGGGACCTTGGCGTTCACTTTTTCGCACAGTTCCACGTAAGGCTCGTAGGCCAGTACCTGGAAGCAAGTGTGGGTCAGCTTGTTCAGCTGCTCGGTCACGGCGGCGATGATTTTCGGGTGCACGTGACCGGTGTTCAGCACGGCGATACCGCCGGCGAAGTCGATGAACTCGCGACCTTCAACGTCGGTCACGGTGGCGTTCTTCGCGGATTCGGCGAAGATCGGGTGAATCTGGCCAACACCGCGCGGTACAGCGGCTTCGCGGCGTTTCATCAAAGAAGCGTTGGTCTTGCTCATAAAGTCCTCATTCGCCACTCATCGGGTGGCCTAGCTCAAGGAATACGTGGCGGGGAGGCAACTACGGCAGCATGCGATGATCGACTGCCACAGCTTTCCCGGCCACTACGAATAACGTTTTGAAACACGCAAAGGGTCAGCGCTCTCGTGCCCTTTGCGTTTGCTGCGATCCCTTCCCGGCTTAGATGCCCAGGCAGAGGTATTTGATTTCCAGGTAATCCTCGATCCCGTACTTGGAGCCTTCACGGCCCAGGCCCGACGCCTTGATGCCGCCGAACGGCGCCACTTCGTTGGAGATCAACCCGGTGTTGACGCCGACCATGCCGTATTCCAGGGCTTCAGCCACACGGAACACACGGCCCAGGTCGCGGGCGTAGAAGTAGGAAGCCAGGCCGAACTCGGTGTCGTTGGACATCGCGATGACTTCGGCTTCGTCCTTGAAGCGGAACAACGGCGCCAATGGGCCGAAGGTTTCTTCCTTCGCCACAGCGGCGTTTTTCGGCACGTCGACCAGAATAGTCGGCTCGAAGAAGTTGCCTTCCATCACCTTGCCACCGGCCAGCAGCTTGGCGCCTTTGCTCAGGGCATCAGCAATATGCTCCTGAACCTTGGCCACGGCTTTTTCGTCGATCAGCGGGCCGGTAGTGGTGCCATCTTCCAGACCGTTGCCGATCTTCAACTTGGCCACTGCGACCTTCAGTTTTTCCGCGAACGCGTCGTAGACCGAATCCTGGATGTACAGGCGGTTGGCGCAGACGCACGTCTGGCCGTTGTTGCGGTACTTGGAGATGATCGCGCCTTCGACGGCCTTGTCCAGGTCCGCGTCGTCGAACACGATAAATGGCGCGTTGCCGCCCAGCTCCAGGGAGACTTTCTTGATGTCCTTGGCGCATTCGGCCATCAACTGGCGACCGATTTCAGTCGAGCCGGTGAAGGACAATTTACGCACGATCGGGTTGCTGGTCAGCTCGCCGCCGATGTCGCCGGCGCTGCCGGTGACCACGCTCAACACGCCTTTAGGGATACCGGCACGGTGCGCCAGCTCAACCAGGGCCAGGGCCGAGAACGGGGTTTGCGAAGCCGGCTTGATCACCATGGTGCAACCGGCGGCCAGGGCCGGGCCGGCTTTACGGGTGATCATCGCGGCAGGGAAGTTCCACGGGGTGATTGCAGCGGTCACGCCGATCGGCTGCTTGATCACGATCAGGCGCTTGTCGGGCTGGTGGCCGGGGATCACATCACCGTAGATGCGCTTGGCTTCTTCGGCGAACCACTCGATAAAGGAGGCGGCGTAGACGATTTCGCCCTTGGCTTCAGCCAGCGGCTTGCCTTGCTCGAGGGTCATCAGGCGACCGAGGTCTTCCTGGTTTTCGATCAACAGTTCGAACCAACGGCGCAGCTTGTTCGCGCGCTCCTTGGCAGTCAGCGCGCGCCAGGCCGGCAGCGCCTTGTCGGCGGCTTCGATGGCGCGGCGGGTTTCAGCGGCGCCCATCTTCGGCACGGTACCGAGGATTTCGCCCGTGGCAGGGTTGTTGACCTTGATGGTCTGACCGTTGTCCGCATCGACCCAAGCGCCATCGATAAAGGCTTGCTGGCGGAACAACTGGGTATCTTTGAGCTGCATGTCGGCTTTCCTTAACAGCACCGCGCGCACGCGGAGCGAATTAGAGTTGTTGAAAGGCGCCTTGTGGGCTGCCGTCAGGGAAATCAGCCCCAGCGCGCGGGATCAGTGAAAGAGCGCACGGGAGACAGAGCGTTTGAAATCTCAAACGAATCCTAGGATCAATGGGGGTACAGGGCAATAGTCTGTTCGAAAAAAAGAACGAAAACCGCGCATTTGCCGAATCTTTCTGATCAGCGTAACCGGGACCGGTTCCGCCACACCGACCGCTGGCGCCCGGCGCAGGGCCACTGTACGGAAAAATCCCACCCTTAAACGTCCAAAGACCGGCATGGACGCCCAAGGACGACATGGGTATGATGTCGCCCGCACAAGCATCCGTAGCTCAGCTGGATAGAGTACTGCCCTCCGAAGGCAGGGGTCGTGGGTTCGAATCCCGCCGGGTGCACCACATACTAGTTTCTGGCTGTATCAGACAGTCTATGAAACCCCAACGAAGCCCGCCCTGTGCGGGCTTTGTTGTTTCTGGCTTTTAATCGTCGCTCTTAAGAAGATCGACCGGTGTGATCCACTGCGAAGCGCAAAGGCGCCAACGGCGGCAAGGAACACGCGCATTATCGTCTCAGCGGTCTTTGCAGGCCCGGTGCCGAACCTGCTCGGGTATTAGCCGGGAGGTTTTCTCCATTTACGGGGACGGCTCCGAGGGCAAGACCACACAGCTGCAGCACAAATTCTTTCTATGACAGGCCATATCTGGTGGGCCCACCGCGCTCGGCTGGCGAAAAGACGTGGGCGCAGCGCATGGCGGATGCCAATAGGTAGCTGAAAGCGTGCATGGAAGTGCGCATGCTCGTCGTGCTGGCGGATGCGAGCAAAGGCCTCGGTATGTTCGATGTGTTGAAGGGTTTTTGAGGATGCTGCTGCCCTCTCCGATGCGCTCAAGGCCCGTGTAGCCAAATACCACGCCCCCCCCTCACCGCCTTTCTGCATGCACTGTGCGCGCCTGGCGAAATGCTCAGGTGGTCGGTGATCGTTCGCCGCACGGTAGAACAGTTCATCAGCCAAAACCTGCCCGCTTCGGCCACTGGACAAGCCCAGCGCGCCGCCCTTCGCTTCGGCCTCGCGGCAGCGGCCGGAGAATTGGCGACTGCCTTCGGAGTGACCGATTGGCCCGACGGCACGGCCACGACCGCCGCAAGGGTGTGCCTGCATGCATGGCTGGCAGAGCGCGGCGGCGGCGGTAACTTCGAGGGTGATGCGATCTTGGCTCGACTGCGCCAGG
Organism: Pseudomonas aylmerensis; assembly: GCF_001702265.1. Classification (GTDB taxonomy): domain Bacteria; phylum Pseudomonadota; class Gammaproteobacteria; order Pseudomonadales; family Pseudomonadaceae; genus Aquipseudomonas; species Aquipseudomonas aylmerensis. Next base: position 75,649 of record NZ_MAUE01000002.1, on the reverse strand, counting down.
TCATCGAGCGGTTTGGAGAAAGCCGCTTTACCCGCTGGGAGTCCGCCGCCGCCAAGATCGATGAGCACGGCCCACGCACGATTGATCGGCTGGGCTTTCGCAAGACGATGGAACACGGCATGGGCGACGCCCTGCACACCACCAACACCTACTACGTGCTGCCTGAAGCCTGGAGGGCCGAGATCTTCAAGGGCATGAATATCAGTGCGGTGAACAAGGAGTTGCTGCAACGCGGCGTGCTTGAGCCGGGAAGCGACGGCAAGGCGTACAGCTTAATTCGCTTGCCCGGGTTAGGACCTCAACGCTGCTACGTGGTGAAGACCGTTCCAGGAACGGATGAAGGCGAGGCCAGGGCCGCCTGACGGCATGCCTGCTGATCGAGGTAGCGCCGGCTCATTCCCGGCCTCGCCAGCCGTTCGACAACCATCCCTATCAACCGCAGTGCCCAGAGACAATACAGATGAACACTATCCAAGAACTGAAAGACCGCCGCGACACACTGACCCTCGAAATGGAGAGCATTCAGGCTGACCTGGTGCCCTTCGAAACGGAACTGGAAAGCCCAGAGGTTATCCAGCAAGGGCGTCAACGGGCTGTGCAGGATGAAATCAACGATCACAAAAGACGCATCGACTCGCGAAGCTTTGAGATACACCGCCTGAATCAAAAGATCGATCGCCTCAAGGCACTGGCTAACCGTGAGAGCTTGGCTGCGGGCTACATCAGCGCGATCGCGAATTGGAAGGCCGACGAGATGGAGCTCAACGAAAAGCGCAACAGCATCGAGACCCGGTTGCAACAGGTCCGCCAGAGCGATCAGGAAGACATGGCAAAGGCGCGACAAGCTGAAACGGACGCAGCCACCGCATATGCGCAGGCGGTAGCGTGGGGCGATGTGGAGGGTGAGAAAGCCGCTAATGCGGAAGCCCAAAAGGCTGCGAAAAGCCTTACGGCTGCGGTTGAGCACCACCGCCGCCAACAGTTGCTCATCACGGCGCTGGAGCAGGAGCTGGTGACAATTGCTCTGCACATCACAGAGGCACAAAAAGAACGCGCCACGATCGAGAACAAAGCGGCTCACTTGGCGAACACTATGCTGGAGGAACAATGGAATGAGACCGCGAAAGCACTGCTGGAGACCGGCGGCAAGTTGTGGGCTGCGCGCAGACTGATTAATCGTGATCCGGTTGCGCTGCTGAATCTGGACATCCCTGAGCAAGGTGAAAACTTTGGAAGCTGGACCTTCCGAGAACTTGCAGATCGATCACACCAACACAGCCTGCTTGACCTTTTGGCTGCCTAACCCAAACCTTCCCCGAAGCAGCCTGAGAAAGGCAGGCTGTTTCGGGCATACCAAGGGTGTCCCCATGAACAAACCACCACAGAACAGCGCAAATATGCCTGATGACCTAAAGGCTCGAAAGCTTCATTTAAACGGGATAATTGTCGGCATGGCTGGCATGAAAAAGCTCAACGCAAGAGAAAACAAAGACACTAAAGTTGAGAGGCTCACGATTGATGCAATTCAAGCAGAGTTAGGTTTCATTGATCATCAGATGAAAAGAAAGGAGGGATAATGCAGAGGCGGAATCCTCAAAGGCTTCCGCTTCGCTAAATATATCTCCTACAGACGGCATTCTAAATAAGTCCGCACCCGGCCAATCAAGATCATTCTCCGTAAAACTTTAAGAGGACTCCTAGCTATTATAATCACTCCCCAAAATAGTACCGGGTACATCACTACCTGCTAGGACCGCACGAAAACGGCGTATAGATGTCGCGAGCCATTCGTTTTCTGGCGTGCCGGTCTCGGTAAACAATATATTCGTCCTCTCCAAAACGACATCGACATCAAACATCAAATCAAGAGTACTACGATCGCAGACGAGCCCTGGAGGCAGTATGAGCGCGGCTAGAGAGATTAAAGCCTCCGGGGTGTCCAATTGATCGGTAAAGCATTGCCTGAGATCGCCATCCCAATAGTCGCTATTTATTATGCAGAAGATTGCCTCAGTATCAGGCAGCCTCCGAAGCGCGATGCCTTCCATTACAGCCGATCGGTATCGAGGGAGCTCTCGCTCACATAGCGCCATGGTCTCGCTGAAAGTATATATTTGATCGCCAAGCCCTTGGCGCCTATACGAGGTAAGTCCGTGAGCAAACAGGTGCCTTCTTAATATCCAGGGAACAATCAAAAGATCTCCGCTCTCGATCAAAGCGTCGATAATTAATTTAAAGCGTAAAACTCCACCTTCACCAGCATGAGCAATCCGCCACAAAATTGAACCAATATCCTCAACGAAACCTCGCTCGACCTCTTCGCTTAAAATCCAATCATGCTCACGCATCAGCACCCTAGATAGAGCACCCCAAAAAACCTGGTCGGTACTTCGGGACAATAAAGATGATAGATCTCCGACGCGATCTAATAGAGTTTCAAGACGACCGACTTGCTGCATCGATCTCAGCTCATTGACAAGAACATCCTGATCATTAATTACCCAAAGTCGTTCTATATTAGCCCTTGAAAGCTGCGTTGGCGGATTTCCCAAATAGAGCAGACGGGTTAGGTTTCTACGTTTCGCGATCCTCTCACCGTCGAACGTTTCAGCAGGACGCTGTTGGCTATCACTGAAACGAGGAAAGAGCAGTTCTAACATCTCTAAATGGCTCTCTGCAGATGCCCCGAGTACATCCACCAAAGTTTCGACTCTATCGCTATTGTCGCGGCGCCATCGCTGCCGTCTCAATTGCTCAGCGCCACTTGGATCATTAACCAGGCTCTGAATCCTATCTGAGATGCCCTGGCGTATGCTAGGCGCTTTTGTAGTTAACCAGCTGTATGCGAGTACATCAAAAGGACATATCTCGCCTCGCACAATTTCTTCCAACACAGAAAACGCACCTATTAAACGCTTGATTTCACGCGGGGTACGAACGGCCCTGAGCAACTGGTTGAAAATCTCAGTCTGATATGGGTGTGCCACTGACGGCATAGCAATACCGTTATTTTTCATCGCATCGAGCAACAGACTACGAGAGTCGTCTTCGAACAAAGGACGCAAAGGAATAGGAAACTGGATAATTTTTTCAAGATAACTCTCGCCAGCTTTTTGCCTTTCTTCTTGGCTGCCTCCCCTGCCTAGAGCCTGAGCCACTCGATCAGGATCATAGGCTACGAGATAAGAAATCCCTTTAATATCCCCTACCGCTTTAACAAGCTGTGCGACAGCCCGTACCTCTTCGTCCTCTACTCGATCAAGTTCGTCGATCAATACTACTACAGCTACTTTCTGCTCCGAGAGTTTGGCCTCTAGGCTTTTTCGTTCTTGGCTCGCAGAAAGCTCTTTTGGCTTGATTAAGGCGCTGACCGACTTAAGAAACCATCTTTTAAAGAAACTTGAGCCTGTACCGCCGCCGACAAACACATCAATTAGGCTGGCAGTCGTTGTGCCCACATATTCAATCGAGGCCTTGTACCGCTCTAGCTGTCTCAGCAAACTTCTTGTTTTTTCTGTTTTGCTATGTCCGAGAGCCTCCCGCAGACTATTGAAATAAGCGTCCACCAATTCATCCCGCCCCTTGAAGAGCCAAGGATTCAGCGTAGCCACTACCACATGCTCCATCTGTTTAAGCTGGAGCCCAAGAAGGTTCAACACGCTGGATTTTCCTAAGCCCCACTCTCCTGTGAGCCCAACGACAAATCCGGTCGCACGGCGGGACACAACAGTGCCTGAGCCGGTGTACTCAGTGTGAACTAGGGTTTTTACCAAGCTAGCAACAAACGGGCCTCGTTCCAATGCATCTGATTTAGTATTTTCAATGGCGCGGTCTTGTCGTGCGACATGGTCAATATTTTCCACGCTCAAACTGCTACCCCTTTTGGATAAAGTTTCCAATACAATTGGCCATTTTTGAGCTTAAAAACTCACAAAGTTAGAACTTTTTCGCAGTCTATGCTCGGACCACTTACCACTCCAAGCAGGCACTGCTCAAGCCCTTTGCATTGATAGGTCATCCACTGCTTTCAGACTCGGCCAAAAGCAAAAGACATACCAATGCTTACAGTTAAGTCTAAATCAATATTTTAAATAGCGTGTTAAATGCTCGCTTCAATCGGTACCACAGCCTCAACATGAGTCGCAATTTTATTAGCAATTTCAGCATATAACTGCACGTCTTCGCCTTTAGAAGAAATTGAAATAATGAGGCTATAACGGGCTTTAGATCGGTGTCTATTCAAATGTGTTCTATAACGCCACCATCCCGACACAGGATAAACCGCGATTTTATCTCTAGCAGCCAAGTCAATCGCGTGACCAATCCAAACATCGCTGTGCACCGAACCTGCAGCTATACTTTTTGACCCAAAAGTCCAATTATTATCAACTTCAGCTGGTTGAGGCTTTATTTCCGCTTTTTCAAGTTTATTTATTCTATGCTTGAAATCAGAATCAGTATCTGATTTTCTCTTCAACTCAAAACGAAGACCGTAAGACTGATACCGGGCAGGTATGACCTGCGCCATCTCACCAGGGCTAGGCTCTATAAAATATGACAACGTAATCTTAAGTTGAACCTCTCGGTTTTCCAAGCGTTCAAGCTCGCCTTTTGGCCAAGGAAGATCGTAATAATGCACTTCGTTAAACGATGGCGACCCGATCTCTCTGCCTTTATCATTTAGCTCTTTTTTGAATGGTTGAATATAAGTTTCGGAAATTAGCGCAAGATCATTTTGTGCAGATGCGAGAGCGCGTTCTAATTGCGGTACGCCATACCCAAACTGGCGCGCTAGCATAATGCATTCTTTTTTTGTTTTCCCACGGAGCTTGGCAAGCATTGCCGGAGTCCACTGTGCACTATGAATAATAAGAGCCCTTATAGTTTCAGGCCAAAGCTCTGGAAACCTCGCCATGATTTCTGCCGCTAATCCGGCAGCCTGAGCAGTTGCAGAACTCGTCGCCCAAAATTCTTCAATCGGATTTTTTGTGAGGTTCTTTCCAGTTGTTAGTATGGAAAGTGCTGGCACACCAGATAGCAGCTCCCGCCCATCTGGGCTAATAGCTTTGTTACCTGCCTCAAATACGATTTCAGGCTTTATCGGGCTTCTTGAGTGCTGCCAGTCTGTACTAATACGACTATATGGGCTCTGGCCGCCAACCTCAGCTAGCACTCCCCAGCCATCCATCTTGGGTTGGTCCGACAGATCTACTTTGTCTGTAAAACCTCCAACAGCAATAGCATTCCATGACTGTCCTGGGTCCTCAATTGGAAACTCATCAAGATCAGAGACATCATCTGGATCCGATGAATCTGGGACATTTCCTGCCGATAGAATGAATAACCGTTTCGGGCCTGATTGATCGCCATCTAACTCACCAAGCATAGATCCAGAGCAAATCTGATCAATTGCCGAGCTCCATGTAGTTGGCCGCTCACCAGATACATCCTCATTAGAGATAGCCATACAAAATACACGTTTTCGCCCAGACGCCTGAGTTTCCGCAAGAGCAACAGCTGCCTGAGTGATGACGCCATAACTGGAAGGTTCGTTTCTTGACCAATTAGGTGGAGGGATAAATTTTACAGATTCTAATCGTATATTTAAGCTAATATTCCGCTGATCCGCTAAAGCAAATGTGAGATCGCCATACAGAGCGGTACCGGCCATATTTGTCCCATGACCATCATGGTCATCACTTCCCCAGTCAGAATGAATTGACTGACAATCTTCTAACGCCAAAGCACATTGAAGAAGAGGATGACCTTGATTAACCCCATTATCAAGTACACATACCGCCGGACAGTCAATGGAGGGAGGGACCACTCGCCCCACTAAATCAGCAACCCAACTCTCCTTTTCCGAGGGAGTTAATCTTGTAAAAAAATAGGGATTATCTGTTGCTTTTCGTAACTCTTCAACTGCGTCGGTGTTACTGATTAGTATACTCATCTCGAGTGGGTTAGCATAAACCAATAAGACCTCTGTATCTGGAAAACTCAAACCGGCTTCATTTATGCGCAATTTTAGCTTGCGGGCGATTCTGCGAAGCTTTTCTGATCTAGAAGATATGCACCAACACTCCCACCACAAATGTTTCGTCATATCTCTAGGAAAAGACCGTGAGTCAGTCCACAGACTTTCGATATCACCTACTGTGATATCCTCGACTGGTGCGAACTTTAACTCATTTTTTGCCTTACCTGACTCAACTGTCTCCTCAGCGTACTCCTGAACCTTTAGAGTTAGGAACTCCACTGCATCTTCGGGGACATATAAAGCGCCGACAACCTCACCATCTTCAGCCACTCTTAATGCCGAAAATCGTATATCCTGACTATTCCAATTAAGATCTGGAATAGAAAACTCTGCAGAAATTGAAACCTCCAAGTATATTGCTGGACGGCTCTCACTTATATCAGAATCATAAAAACCATTATTTCCAGCAGCAGCCTGAAAAGCCAACATCAACTTGTCGCGAAGTTTTTTACCGTGAGAGACACCTCGACTAGAAGTCATACCGCTTAAATCTTTATTCGGCCGCCGATACAGATGGCCGCTTTGAAAAGCTTCGACCCGAAAGTGTGGAAGATTGTAATTTAAGGCCTTAGTCGCATCTTCCATAGTTCTACGGCTCCTGCCTACGCTTACTACCTAGTTTTGGGATAACCCCGACATAGCTTCCCTAAGAGCATGGCGCTCTTTAAGAGCTCTTATTATCACATCGACTGCAATCTGTTTCACATCACCGAGAATCATCTCTTTTATAACTTCACTTGCGGCCCTGCTAAGTTCGGCCTGACTTAAGCCTACAGCAGCATCAACAATTTTCCCCCAGGAAAAGCGCTTGGGCAGATAGGGGCATAAAAATGAACTTAATACTGCTTTGATGCCCTCGGAATCGGGAAGTTCGTACTCTAGGATATCGTCAAATCTACGAAACAGTGCGCGATCTAAGAGCTCTGGGTGGTTAGTTGTAGCAACAACGAGGCTATCCGTACTATTTGACTCCTCGAGAAACTGTAGAAAGGAGTTCAATACCCGTCGCATTTCTCCAACATCATTGTCTGCATTGCGCCGCCCGCCAATGGCATCAAATTCATCAAATAAATAAACGGCACGAACAGATGCAATTTGATCGAAAATCAACCTTAATTTAGAAGCGGTCTCACCCATGTATCGTGTGATAACCGTTTCGAGGCGGATAGTGAACAGGGGCAGTTGCAGCTCACCAGCTAAGATCGAAGCGGTTAATGTTTTACCAGACCCGGGCGGCCCTACGAGTAACAAACGAGAGCTAGGTGAAAGACCGTGATGCCGCAGTCGGTCGCGCTGCCTTTGCTGATGAATCAAACGTTTTAGCCGATCCCGCATAGAGTCTTGCAAGATCAAGTCTTGAATTTGTGCCTTGGGATACGAAACAGATAGAAGGTTCTCGAGATCGCCCCGAGGTTTTGAAATGGGAATCGCAACTTCGCCCCCCAAACGACCGGAAACACTTCGGATTGACGTTTTTCGTTTGCGTGCGGTATCAACGAGCGTCTTCAACTCGTCAGCGACTTCCTGACGGCCACGACGCGCTTCCGCAGCTGCAACCTGGAGAGCGATCGAGAGAAACTGCTCCTCGTCCCCCTGATTGTGGCTGCTGAGCAGTGCGATAATTTGTCGGGCCGTAGCCATAGAAGCGTCTTCCCTGTCCTGTCTATGGGCTGCTTGGATTCAATCAGCAGTCTAGACGATCATCTATCCCGAGCCTACTCACGGTCGTCAGATAAAGCTCTCCAACGCTCTAATGTGAGCTATATCCGCCGAAAAAGCCGGCCATGAATGATTTGGGAGCAGTCCAGCCCTACAACGTACGCTTTCTGAGTAAGCAACAGCTAGTGAGCATTAAGCGCTCAGGGCCAGTAAGATCCTATCTAGCCCGAGCACTGCAGGCGTCATTGAAGAGCCTGAAATGGGTCTCACGCTTGCCTCGGGAGGGGGCATTGAAGCAGGTCTATCTTAGTCGATGACGTGCTTGCTGGTATTGAATTCATGCTCTTAGACGCCAATCAGTCAGCTCCCTCCAACCGTAGCGAGCTAGGTCAGAGAGGACAACGGTATAACGACGCTATAAGTACGTATGAACGGACCGGCAACATGCACCCCGCCCTCGTAGGCCATCTCCATGTGACACCAATTACCTATGTAACACGCCAGATCGACAACACAGCGCCAACGTGTAACAAATAAAAAACTCATTAAAATCATTATGCTATGCTCATTTTTACACGAGTTACACCTGTAACACCGACTTTCAAAGAGTATCCCCTAGCCCCAGTAGTAAATGCCCCTCCAGCGACATGGGTGATAGGCGTGCCTTTCTACTTCAAAACGAAGGGGCCTCTGGATGATCAGACTAGATACGAGGTAGGAAACCCGCGCGATCGTGTCAGCGGAAAGATGCCCAGCTTAGTGAACAGGTGAACCGGGTGAACTGCCGTTCACCAGTGCATTTGCCCTATGAATCGAAAAGCCGTTGGGGACCCTGGGCATTTCGGATAGACACGGGGCAAAGAACCCGCCAGATCTCGTTAGTGGCTGGGCTCCAAAGTTAGTTGACTGGTTGACTGAGTTGACCTAGCTATCCGTTCACAATCCTGAACAAAACCGAGGTCCGTTACCGTTCCGGTAAGGATCCCCTTTTTTCTTCAAGATCCTTTCAATTTTCAACGCTTGAAATTTCAGTAACTTCCAGCACCTCCCACTAACTCAGTCCCGCGGGTTTCATGCCCCGTATCACTTAATTCGCTCCAGGGGCCCCGGCGCAATCTGCTCGTTCTTAGCTCTAGCTACCCGCGTCTCAACATACGATCGCACGCCGGCTCCGATGGCAACCTCTCCAGGCACGCCCCCCATACTAAGCTCGAGAGCCTGATGCTAATCTGCAGCTACAGTGTCAGATGATCGCCCGATTGAGGGCACAACGGAAAATAGGGGGGCATCGTGTCGCTTAAAGTATTCGTGAGCTACGCCAAAGAAGACAGGCAGCAAGCGCTGAAATATTACGACCTTCTTGTCCAGGATGGCATGGCTCCATGGATCGATGTGAAGCACATCCTCCCTGGGCAAAATTGGGAAGCGGAAATCGACAAAGCCTTCCTAGATGCCAATGTTGTAATGCTGCTGCTCAGCAATCAAAGCGTTAACAAAAGAGGATTCGTTCAGAGAGAAGCGAACGATGCTATAGAGCGCCTAAGGTACAAACAGCCAACTGATATTTACGTTTTACCCCTATTGCTGGAGCAATGTGAGGTCTCTAGTCATATAGCAGGACGCCTTCAATATATCGATTTAACCACGTCGGGTGCGTGGGAACAGGTTCAGGCCTCCCTCCAATTGGCAGCTGAGCAACAGTCGATAGAAATAAAGCACGGCTCCAATGCGGGCCCATTTAAGGTTTTCTCTGAACACCTGAAAGATTATTGGGAAGGGGCTCCCGGGCATAATATTAAGATCGAGTACCCTCGCTTTGAATCGGCCTATTTAAGTGCCGTTGCTGAAGAGCTATCGCTCTATTTCGGCGGACGGGCTGCTCAAGGCCTGATTCAATCCAGACAGAAGCCATGGGAACAGCAAACGGATTTATTCCCGGAGCCCGGCGGGTATACGTCGCTTAATGGGCGTTGGGATGGCTTCGGGATCGTACATGCAACCGACGAAATGTTGAGCTTGACGTACGAAGTTAGTTGGTACGGGGCTGGTGCCGCGCACCCAAATTCGCATTTTGAAACCTACAATTTCTCCCTACGCGAGCGTCTCCTGCGTTTGAGTCTCGAAGATTTTTTTCGTGACCACGAAGCTGCGTTAAAACGCATCAGCCAGCTATGTATCGCAGAGTTGTGTAGAGAATATTGGAGGAGAACCGGTGAAAAGCCAGATCAGCACCAGATTGAGTGGTTTAACACCGGAGCCGCGAGTACAGAGGAAAACTTCAGCGCGTTCACAATCGGCGCAGACCATTTCACATTTTTATTCGCCCCATACCAAGTGAGCTCTTATGCAGCTGGAAGATGGAGTGTGGACATTTCTTTTTACGACCTCCTGGAATTCCTAAAACCAGACGGCCCTCACACGTACGCAGTGCAAAGAGTAAGTCGTGAATAGGATTGCAAGAGCCTTGGCGGTGTATGCCCACATGTATGCCTAACCGAACTAGAGGCCACAAGACCCAGCAAATACGGACCTCTAACCACCCAGTTCAAACGACGCCGGGGCACCACATACTAGTTTCTGGCTGTATCAGACAGTCTATGAAGCCCCAACGAAGCCCGCCTTGTGCGGGCTTTGTTGTTTCTGGCTTTTAATCGTCGCTCTTAAGAAGATCGACCGGTGTGATCCACTGCGAAGCGCAAAGGCGCCAACGGCGGCACAATTCAAGGCGCTGGTGGAGCGCAGCCAGTCGTTCGCATCGGATTTGACCAGCACACTGGGTGGCCTGATTGGCAGAAGTCGCCCCAAAGCGGGCATCCACTCGTGACTTTTGAGATCATGCGCCCACGTCATTTATCAGTTCGCGCCAGGCATCCCTTGCGTTCTGCTCCGAGGTAAAGACTTGTACTTTTGGATGCCAGAACTGCCCCTCAATTACGATGCATTCCAGAGTAGAGTCCTGAAACGTGAAGACATAATGGATGGCATCTTTTAGAAACCGCTGTCTATCGTGTCGCGGATGAATGGCGTTTCTCTGCTCAAGCTCTGCTAGCCAAGGCGAATTATCTATTCGATGAATTTGGTAATGCTTGAGACCAAGCCCAATAAGCGGATGACCGCCCAAAGCCTCGTCGTTTGGTGAGCCGAACTGCATTTTCCTAACTAGGGGAAAATGGATTACAGCTATTTCTTCCCCTGCGGCGCAATACCGTAAACATAGCTGCGTGTCCGTGGCAAACACGATGGGTTCGGGCGACGTACTTGGCTGTGGCCAGGAGTCAAGCAGCACTACGGTTGCGAATGACATAGGGAAGCCTAGTGAATAATAGGGGGGAAACAGAGTGCGAGAGCGACGCGTTGTCGTCAAACGTTACTGATCGCGATGGGCTGCTTCTGGCGGTTTTTTGCCGATCAAGGCCACCCCGTGTGCTGGTCAAATCCGATGCAAACGACTGGTCAAGTCCATGCAACTACGCATCTAGGGAATCAAGATGACCAGCGTGATTTCTGATCACCAGGTGGTGAGGACAGCTGATATGCAATGCGACTGGCTCGAGGTAGATTGACTACCTGACAACACGGCGGAGAGGATAAACGGCATTTTGAAGACCGAGCTCCTGCTGTATCGCCCTAAAGATCTGGCGGACGCAGTGAAAATGGTGGATGAGTCGGTGCTGATCTACAACGGGGAACGGCCACACCTGTCCCTGAAATACAAAACGCCCGATGCAGTGCATCGGGCGTTTTGAGACTGAAATAGGTGTAAACCTATTTCAGGACTAGACATGTTGATTCAGTGCTTCTGCAACGCCTCCAACCGCGCCGGCAGGTCTTCCTCGGGGAAACGCTCATGCAGCGCCAGCAGTTGCTCGTCCGCCGCCCTGCTTTCTCCCGCCGCGCGCAACCGCAGGATTTCGCGCAAGCCCTGTTCCAACGATGGCAATGCCACCGGCGCACGCTTGCTCAGTTGTTTGGCGGCGGGGGCATCTGCCAATGAGCCGGCGATTTCAGCTTGGGGCGGTGGGGCGACGGCCAGGCGGGCCATGGGGGCAGGCGCAGGCGCCGAGAACGCTTGTGGCGCCGGGCGTGCAGTGTCCTGTTGAAGACCGGAGAAGGTCGCGGTGGATATCTCGGGCTGCGGCACCGGCGAGCGCATCACCACGCCGATCATCAGGGCGAGGCCTGCGACGGTAGCGAATGCCATCTGCCAGCGCGGGCGTTGGCAGGCTTGCAGCCAGCGTTGCCACAGGTTTGGCTGCGGCGCCGGGGCTTCGCGGCGGGCGGTGGCGAGGATGAAGGCGTCGAGGGACGCAGGCGGTTCGCCCGTGCTGTGTTGACGAAAATGCTGGATCAGCTCGTCGTCAGGCATTTGTCGTGAGTCGGTCATGCGGGTATCTCCTCGGCCAGCAGGCGGCGCAGTTTCTGCTGGGCGTAACGCAGGCGGCTTTTTACGGTTTCCAGCGGGGCGCCGGTGAGGGCGGCGATTTGCGGCACCTCAAGGTCGCCGTGCAGGCGCAGCAGGAAGACTTCGCGCTGGTCTTCAGGCAACGCCTGCAACGCGGCGTCGAGGCGCGCCTGGTCGCGGCTCAGGCTCAGTTGCTGCTCGGGCCCGGCGCTGTCGTCGGGCTGGGCGTGCAGTTGCTCGTCGTAGCTGTCGTGCAGGGGGTTGTGAATACCGTGCTTGCGCCAGTAATCGATCAGGCGATTGCGGGCAATCTGGAACAGCCAGGTACGAAAACTCGCCCTCCCTTGTGGCTGCGTGTTGCTGCGGATCAGGCTGAGCCAGGTCTCCTGGTAGATTTCCTCGGCCAGTTCGGCCTTGTTGCTCAGGGACACCAAAAACCGATACAGGCCTTGGCGGTGCCGCGCGTACAAGGCTTCGAACGCGGCACCATCGCCGGTTCGGTAGCGGGCCAGCAGCGATTCGTCGCTGGGCAGGTCGTTTGGAGCGGGCATATCGATGGCTAACTCCCTTTATTCACTGTTTGGCCGGGGCTTTGAGGCTCTGGGCCAATTCCACCAGTTGTACAAACTCGTTACGCAACCCGAACGGGTCATCCCCGCGCGCCGAGCGGGCCAGTGCGGCGGTGTCCGGCAAACTCATGCTGCCAGTGTAGCGGCCATCGCCCTTGAGCTGTTGGGCGAAGGCCGCCACGGCCGCCGAGAAGCGCAAGTCGTCGCTGGCCGCAGTGGACGCGTTGACGATCGGGCGTTCGATCAGCCGGCTGTCCCCGCCTGCCGCCGGCTTGTAGCGCACCCGCAGCAGCGCCAGCTCGCCGGTGTTGTGCGCCACCTCAGGCGCTGACGTGTAGCGCAGCGGCTCCAACCAGCCTTTCTCGCCCTTCGGCACAATTTCATACAGCGCGGTGACGGTATGCCCTGCACCGATTTCGCCGGCGTCGACCTTGTCGTTGTTGAAATCCTCACGCTTGAGCGCACGATTTTCATAACCCAAAAGGCGATACTCGCTGACGCGCGCCGGGTTGAATTCGACCTGCAGCTTCACATCCCGCGCCACCACCGCCAAGGTCGAGCTGAGTTGCTCGACCAGCACCTTGCGCGCTTCGCGCAGGGTGTCGATGTAGGCGTAATTGCCGTCGCCGGCATCGGCCAATTGTTCCATCAGGTGTTCGTTGTAGTTGTCCACGCCAAAGCCGAGGGTGGTGAGGGAGACGCCACTTTTGCGCTGGTCTGCGGCCATTTGCTTGAGGCTGTCGAAGTCGCTGACGCCGACGTTGAAATCACCGTCGGTGGCCAACAGAATGCGATTGATCCCCTTGTCGATAAACCCTTCGCGGGCCATCTGGTAAGCCAGTTCGATGCCGGACGCGCCCGCCGTGGCACCGCCGGCAGTGAGTTGGTCGATGGCGTTGCGGATCTTGGCCTTGTCTCGCCCGGAGGTGGGCTTGAGCACTACGCGGGACTCACCGGCATAGACCACCAGCGACACCCGGTCCTGTTCGCGCAACTGATCCACCAGCAACTTCAGGGTGCTTTTGACCAGGGGCAGACCCTCGCGGCGGTCCATGGAGCCGGACACATCCACCAGGAACACCAGGTTGGCCGGGGCCAGGTCCGCCACGGCGCGGTCGGAGGCCTTGATGCCGATGCGCAGCAATTGGGTGTGCGGGTTCCACGGCGTGGTGGCGACTTCAGTGGTGACACCAAAGGGCGAGCCATCGGTAGGCAACGCGTAGTTGTAGGGGAAGTAGTTGACCATTTCCTCCAGTCGCACAGTGCCTTCGGGCGGCAGGCTGCCTTGGTTGAGGAAACGTCTTACGTTGGCATAGCTGCCTGTGTCGACATCGACGCTGAAGGTGGACACCGGCGTTTCGGCCACGCGGTGCACGGGGTTATCCGGCAGGTTCTGGTATTGCTCGCGGGGCTCACTGCGGTAAGCCATCGCTGCCGAATCCTGCATCACCAGGCGCGTGGTCATGGGGGCGGGCGACGGCATGCGCTGGCTCACGGCGCCCTGCACGGCGGCACTTTTCAACTCGGCGACCGGCGCAGGGTTGGCCGGCTTGGCCACATCATGCGAGGCAGACAGCCCGCAGCCAGCCAGCGCCACCAGCAAGGTCACGGCAAAGCCCTGGGCAGCAGGACGCAGGAAGAGCGGGGAGTAGGACATGGGTCTGAACCTCGTGAATGAATGATCCGTTCACAAGGTCAGACGCAAGCTTCAGGTGGTTCGGGTTAAGCCGTGTCTACTCAATCGACCCGCACCTCAATGGCACGGGCGATCGGCTGCCACTGTCGACTCCATCGCCATCGGGATGCCCTGGTTCGGCGCCAGCAACTCGTAGACAAAGAAGGGACAACGCACGCCCATCTTGCCCTCGGTATCCGAGCCATACACCATGCCGACGTAAGCCTCGTACTGGCGGCCCTTTTCAAAGGTGTACACCCGCGAAAGCGCCGGGCACTTGCTGTAGGTGCTGCCGTAGCTGCCCACCGCCAACTCCTCGCGCACCATCAGAAACGGCTTACCCGCCGGTACCTGGTATTCGGCCACGATCTCGGTGTACATCCCTTCGGCCATGCTGGTCACACCAAGGTATTCGGCCATCTTCGGCAGCACGCGCGGGGGCATGCCCAACTTTGGCGGCACCAAGGGTGATTGCGGGTAATTGATGCTCGGCTTGACCACATCATAAAAACGCCCGGCCTTGGCCAAGCCTTGCTCATTGCCGACGCAGCCGGTGTACGCGCCGCCCCGCACTTCGCCATTGGTGATCACACGCAACTTGGCCGTGTCGGTACCGGCGGGCGGTGCAACATAGGGCACCCAGGGTTGGTGGTTGCAGGCAGACAACAGCAACAGCGTGCTGCACAGGGCGAGAGGTTTCAGGTCCATTGAGCGGGTTTCCATGCAACGAATGCGAGGGGAATGTCAGGTAACGGGCGCGACTTTACTCCTGTGCCCCGCCGCTCGCAAAGCCGCCCGAAGGCCTTTTGGCGAAATAAAAAATGGAGGCTCAAGTTATCCCCGGATGGGTCGAGACACTGACTTGGTTCGTTCACTTATAGGGATATTGCGTGCTTAAACTTCTCCTCCGGGCCGCGGCCGTGATCGCGACGCTGTCGATGACCGGCTGCGCCTCCTACACCGTCACCGGCCCTATCGGCGCCCCGTTTCACCCGGCAGCGGCCAGCAGCCCGCGCAGCGCGCAAATCGCCGATGTGGCGGTAAGTGACGCCGACGTCAAC
Organism: Pseudomonas aylmerensis; assembly: GCF_001702265.1. Lineage (GTDB taxonomy): Bacteria > Pseudomonadota > Gammaproteobacteria > Pseudomonadales > Pseudomonadaceae > Aquipseudomonas > Aquipseudomonas aylmerensis. Next base: position 60,243 of record NZ_MAUE01000002.1, on the reverse strand, counting down.
GAGGCCAACAAGACGGCGATCAGCCGCTCCCTGACGGCCCAGCTCAACCAGTACGTGCGCACGGCGGGTTACTTCAAGCAAGTCACCGAGTACCCCGTGCGCCTGGAAGAAAACGACGTCGTGCTCAAGTTCAACATGACCTCCCTCAAGGGCCATCGCGGGCCGCACCCGGCCTACGTGCCCGGCGCGCTGCTGACGCTGACGATCTGGATCTGGGTCAACGGCCCGATCTATGTCGACAGCTTCGACGTCGCCGGCGACCTGGTGATCGTCGACCGCAACGGCAAGGAATTGGCTGCGGCCAAGGAGTCGATCAAGTTCGAGCACAACGTCGGCCTCTACAGCGGCGAGTATTGGGCACCGTCCATGGGCGCCCAGCAATTGAGCAAACTGGTCGCGCAACTGCTCGACACGGCCACCGCCAAACTGGCCAAGCCATAACTTCAAGGAGCACTGCATGAAAGGATTGATCAAACACTGCCTGGTACTCGCCGCCGTCCTGTTGACGGGCTGCGTGTCGTACTCGCAACACGAACTGCCAGCCGTGCAGACCTGGCCGCCGACCGCCAATGCGCCGGAGCAAAAACCTACGGTGTACGTGCGCACCACCGCGCAGAACCACGTCAACGGCGGCCCGGGCAATGCGGCGGCGGGTGCACCGGCGGCGCTGTGGGAAAAGACTGTGGCGGATACGTTTCGCCAGTCCAACCGCTTCGCGCGGGTGAGCACCGACAAGGTCGACTCGGACATCTATGTGGATGCCACGCTGCACAACAATGAAGAATACAGCCCGGTGTCGGCGTTCATTACCGGCTTCACGTTCTGTGTCATCCCGACCACCGCGAAGAACATCTTCACCCTTGAAACGGTGTTCAAGGACAAGGATGGCAAGGAACTGGGCCGGGTCAAGAAGAGTGAATCGGTGCGCACCTGGGTGCATCTGGTGCTGATCGTGGGCCTGCCGTTCCAGAGCGATACACGCGAAGTGGTCGACGCATTGACGCGCAGCACGCTCGACGAGGCGGTGCAGCGCAAGTTGCTGTAACACGCCTGGGATCAGGATGGGAGCTGCCGCGCTCCCACCTTGAATGCCCGCGTCAGGTATTGATTACCACTGTCTTGGCCAACATGTCGCCCAGGCGCCGACGCAGTCCCATCAATACAAACATACCGTCCAGCACACTGAGCAACAGCTTCGGCAGGTTGCGCAGGAACGACTGCACCACGGTGCAGTTCGTGGGGTACGGATAACCCACGACCGCCGTGCGGCACACGCGCTTGCCCAGGCTCTGGCCCTGGGGCAATGCATCGCAAAAGAGAAGGTACCCAATCGCCAATAAGGTCAGCGCGGAGCTGGCGTATTGGAAAAACATCAGGCTCGTCGCCGTGTGGGCATACAGGGCGGCATAGCCGAGCGGCGTCTTCAACAACAGCAAGCCAAACGCCACGCCCATATCGATGAGGTAGCCCAGCAGCCGCTTGACCGGGCTGGCCAGGTTATCGCTGCCGGCCACCAACGCTGAGTCGCTCATCAGTCATTTATCCTTAAGGGGTTGAGGGCGGCACACGTTGTGCGCCTGGTTCTCGGCGATGTCTTCCATGTGCTTGCCGACGATGGGGTTGAGCACCAACAGGCGTTCCGACTTGCCGGTGGGGCGGTAGGCCGGGCCCTGGGCATCGGTGTGCAGCGTGAAGCCGCTGGCGGCCAATGCCTTGACCAATTGCGTGCGCTTGAGCACGTCGCCATTGCCACGGAAGTCGCTGACGGTGAGGAACACGATACGGTCTTGCTGCAGCAGCCAGATCGGCCGATCACTGGTCTCGCCATCGAAAATGTACGCACAGTCCACCGTGGCCACGCGAAAGCTGGCCTGACGCACATAGTGCCCACCCGCATAGCCCACCAACGTGATCAGGCCCGGCTGCACCACGGCGATTGCATCCTCGGTCTGCTCGCCCTTCATCACGCCATAGTTCGTGTACGCCCAACGCAACCTGGTGAACTCGGCGGGCGTCGCCGCAAGCTTCAGGTCAGCCGTGATCCGCGCCTGATCTTCGGCGCCGCGATAGGGAAGGCCCTGGCATCCGGCGAGGGCTGCCAGGCACAGGAGGATAAAAGCTCGGTAAATCATCTGACGTGTCCTTGTCCGTTAAATAGCCATCAGCCACGGGAAGTGCCGTTGTCATAAATGTCCGCCAGGCTGCGCACCGTGGTCAGGTTGCCGGTCTGGACCACGATGGTCTTGGCGAACATATCCCCCAGGCGCGTGCGTGACTCCATGAAGATCCACACCCAATCGATCACCACCAGCACCCCGGCATTGCGGGTGAGCGACTGCGAAAGGGTACAGCCCTTGCGGGTCTTGCGGTCGACGGTGGCAATGCTCAACAGGCGCTTGCCGAGACTCTGGCCATTGGGCAATGCATCGGCCAACAGGACGTAGGCGAAGCCGGCAAAAAAGCCCGAGAGAATGCCACGCTGGGACGTCATCGCAGGCACATAGGCAGACACCGCGTCGGCGCCGGATTTGACGATGAAAAAGATCAGCACTGCGATGGCGCAATCAATGATACGAGCGGCCAGGCGGCGGCCGATGCTGGCCAGGATGGTCGCCCGTCCGGTGGTGTTCGGGACATTCATAGGGTGTTGCTCCAGCTTCAAGAAGGTATCAAGGGAATGTCGTGCCGATCCGCGTCCGGTCTTTGGAGGACCAGATGCCGGTCACCTTGCCCACCACGTCTTCAACCGCGACCTGGCCCATGAAGCGGCTGTCATTGCTGTTGTGGCGGTTATCGCCCAGCAGGTAGACGTGCCCCGGCGCAACCTTTATCGGCGCGAGCGTCAGCGATTCCGGGCCTTTCACACGGTCGGCCTGGGCATGGAACAGCCCGAGGTTTTCGCCATTGTGGATCAGCTCGCCGTTGACGATTTCTAAGGTGTCCCCGGCGACGCCCGCCACGCGCTTGATCGCTTCGGTGCCATTCCAGCGGTACACCACGATGTCACCGACCTTGGGTGGCCCCGCACGCAGGTCGGACACGATGTAGTCGCCGATCGACACGGTGGGCGCCATCGAGGCTGTCGGTACGAAGTAGGTGTTGAAGCCCAGCAGCGGTGCACGCAGCACCGAGAGCAAGACCAGCGTGACCACCACCAGCACGCCCACATAGAGCACGTGGACACGTTTGCGCGGCACATTCAGCGGGCCGGTGTAGCGGCGCGCCAGCACCGCGGCGGTGACCGCCGAGGCAAGCTTGACGCTGATGATGAAGCCCAACAGGACATACAAACCGAGCGGCGTCGAGATCAGCCCGCACAGGCCCAGCAGCACGATGCCGATATACATCAGCGCCGCGACGCGGATGCCCCACTGGATGCGGTCGACATACACCAGGCCCCAGCCGGCCACCAGGCAGGACATCAGGAAGGCCTGCAGGGAAAGTTTTACGGGTTTCATTCATCGTCCTTGAAAAGGTAAAGGCGCCTAGCCGAACAACGGGCCGGAGTTTAACGCAGTGTCCGCCTGATACGCTCCGCTGCCCGTGGATAATCAGCGCACATTAAAGAACCAAAGCACCCACCCCGCGATGAATCCAACCCCGGCCACTTTCAGGTACAGCAGGCTGTTTTCCTTCACCAGTCCGATGACATCCTCGCCACCACTCAACCAGTACCCCGCCACCTGGAAGAACACACTCATGAACAGCAGCGCCAACGCAAAGGCACACGGCAGATAAATGGCGACCCACCAGGGTTCATTTCTTCTCATTGAGGTCTCTTTTCTTCATATAGTACTCAACGCTTTTGTTGAAAAGCCCGGAGGCCGTGGAGTCACCCAAATTACCCGCGATGGAAGGAATGGAGCTTGGCGGGGCGGGCTTTGTAATAGTCCATATTCCGGCCGGTACCCACTCGTACTGCTTGGACAAAGGGTTAAGGCCCTTCTCCAAGGGTAATTTGACCATGTTACCAATGCCGAACCCTACGGTTGCGCCCGCTTTACCTACCAAGGCCGCCATGAACGGATCATCGCCCTTCATTTCAGCCTGATAATAACTACCTGTTGCATTCCACGTGACCGTAGGGCTGTACCCTTTACCGGGGGTGATGGCCCCGACTATCCCAGAGCCAATCACGTCCGCCAGTGTCACCTTGCCATCCGCCGCGTATTGGATACCGGCGCCAACACCGGCGGAAACGCCCACGGAGACTAACTGTTCTCGCCCTTTGGTCACTGCATTGGTGAGAATGGATTTACCGCCCATCAAAATGGCAGGCCACGTTAACGGATCGATGACAACCGACATCACGCGGTCTGAGTCGGTAATGTTTTCCTTCAGAAACTTGAGGTCCGCGCCATTCAGATAATTAACCAGCGCAATGGCCTCGGGGTTCTTCAACTTTTCACTCGTGCGAAACTGTGAGGGATCGGCATCTCTGGCAGCATTGGTACTTGCCTGGATTTCCTCTTCGCGCGTGACACACGTCCATCCCCCGCCCGTACAGCGACCCGCCATTCTTTTACTGTTTTCATTACTGATATCAATGTATTTCTTTATCACCGGCGCGCAGTCTCCACCCCTGACGTTTTTACAGGCTGTCAGTTCTTTATCAAGCGCACGGGCTTCTGTCTCGCTCAGCCAGTTATTTTCCACCGCATTACGTCCTGCTTGAGCGCCGGCGACAGCGCCGAACATGTCACCGCCCGCGAGCCCTCCGCCCACGCCCGCAGCCAAGCTCGACAGCGCGGAAACCGTTGCCTTTTGCGCCTGGGTCAAGTCAGCGGTCGCGGTGCCCGGATACAGCTGGCGGGCAATAAATTCGCCGGTTGCAGCACCGGCTGCCCCTGACAACGCCGAGTTACCCTGGGCTTGCGCCACCACCGCACCCAGCACTGCGTGAGCCATCAGGTTGGCGTAGGGGTCGCCTTCAGTCTGCTGCTTGATTTCATGGGCCAGGTACGGTGCCGCCGCACCCGCCAACGCACCGCCAACACTGCCACCCATGACCGCCTGCACCACGGCCGTCACGGCCTGGCTGGCCTTCTGGAAGCTGCTGCCGACACCATAATCCTTCTGGGCTTGCTGGTTGATCTGCGCCGGTGTCGGGTTAGCGATACCGTCCTCAATCAGCTTCTGCCGTGTGGCTTTATTGATGTCGCTGTTGGGGTCATTGGCGGCATTGATCCTGGCGGCGGCGATGGCATCGCCGATCCCCTTGGTCAACTCCATCGAGCTTTTGATCAGGTCCATGCGTTCTTGCATGGCCTTCTGGTCAGGCTTGTCGAGGTGCTGGTTGGCATTCGCCGTGTCGCGGTTCAGGCCGATCAGGTCGCCCGCGCCTTCGGGGTTGCGCACCACGATCGTGCCTTCACTCACGGCACTGCGGGTGTGGCTGTGGTCCGAATCATTCAGCGCCATGCCATACAGGGCCCCGGGTGTGAGCGTACCGACACCGCCACCGTAGGAACCGGACACACTCATGCCCGCCGATTTGCTTTCGATCTCGCTCTTGTTCTTGATGTCGCTGACCAGCAGACGATCGGTGAGCAGTAAATTCCTGTCAGCCGTGGCTTCGCTGGCAATCACCGCGCCTTGCAGGGTGGTGTTCTTGGCCACGTCGATGGTGTAGCCGCCCTTGCCGGCAAAGAACCCGCTCTGGTCGGTCACCGCCTGGTAATCGCTGTTCATCTTCGACGCCGCCAGGTTCGCCGACGCCGCCACGGTGGAGCCGTAGCAGAACGGCGGGATACAGATGCTCGCTCCGAAGCCTGCGCTGTCCTGCTTGCTCTTGGAGGTCTCGGTGTCCTGTCGCGACAGGATGTTGAGGTTGCCGCCGATGTCGGCATCAATGCGATCAGCCCGTACCTGCGCTCCCGCCAAGGTCGTGTCCTGGCCGCTGCGCAGCACCAGTGAACCGGTGTCCAGGGTGGTATTGACTTGCGTCACCGAGCCACCCGACCCGAGGTTCTTGGCGGTTTGTGCGCCCAGGTCGAGAGTGAAGCCGTTTTGCTCGCCAATGTTGAAGCTGGCGCCGATGGCAGTCCGGTTGCGCGAGCCATCGTTTTTACGCTCAGTGGTGTTCTGCGCGCTTTGCAGCAGGATGTTGTTTTTCGCCGACAACAGAGTGTTGCCCGCTTTCAATGAACTGCCGGTGATCAGCAGGTCGCCCAAGGTCTGCGGCGCGTCGCCCGCCGCGACAATCAGCAGGTTTTCACCCGCATTGAGACTGCTCTGATGGGCGGTTTGGGCTGTGTATTCACTGCTGCTTTTGGTCCGCGTGTTGGCCAGTTCAGTCCCAATCTTGATCAGCGAGCCGTTACCGGCGGAGCCGCCGGTCTTGTCCTTGAAACCGGTGCTTTGCTTATTGAGCTCGCCCGCCTGGTTATTGAGGTTGTAGACCGACAGCGCCGCCTGGGCGATTTTCACGGCCTTCAGACGCGGGTCGTCGGAGCTGCGCGCTGCCTCGGCGGCATCACGGATACTTTTAGTGGTATCGACCACGGTGCCCGCGATCACACGGCCTACCGCCAGGCTCTTGGAACTGTCCTTGCTGGTCTGGCTGGCAGTTTCCATGCCGGCCGTAATGCTGACGTTCGCACCGGTGAGCGCCATGTTTTTGGTACTCACCAGATCACTGGCAATCACCGCCAGCTCACGCCCTGCAGTCAGCGACACATTGCCTGCACTTGAGCCAATCGTGCTGCCGGTCAGGGTCATTTCATTGGCGGTGCCGTTGTGCTTCGAGCTGTTGATGTACAGTTTCTGGTTGCCGGTGATGTCATCCAGGCCCAGCGTGTTGCCGGTCAACACACCGGTGAGGTCGCGGTTTTTTTCCTTGTGCATGTCGGTGCGGGCGAAGGTGTTCTGCGCCGCATCGATGGTCAGGTCGCGGCCGGCCTGCACGGCGAGGTCGCCGGTGCTGACCAGCGCGGAGCCGGTCACCACGGCATCGCGCTTGGCCGCGACGGTGACGGTTTCGCCGGAGACCATGCTGCCCATGGCGGTGGTGCGTTTTTCGTCGACCTTGTCCTCGACCTTGCTCGCCTTGAGCCCGCCCCAGCTGCTTTTGCTCTCTTTGCGTTCGTGGCGGGCGCTGTCCGAATTGCTCACCGCGAGGATGCTCACGTCCTGCCCGGCAACCAAGTGCGCCGCGCCTTTTTCGGCGGTGACGGCACTGCCGGCCAATAGCAGGTTTTCGCCGGCCACGACCGTGCTGTGAGTGCCAGCGCTGACGAGGCTGCCGACATTGTTCACGGCGTCGGTTTCGTCGAGGCGGAATTTCTTGCCCTGGGAGGTTTTCTTGGTCTTGCTGTAGAAGCTGTAGTCCTGGTCTTCAGCGGTTTTAAGGCTGAGGTTTTTACCCGACACCAGGTAGGCCTCGCTGCCGGCATTGACCTGGCTCGCCACCAGTTGCAGGTCCTGCCCGGCGCTCAGGCTGGCGTCGCCACCGGCCTTGATCACGCTGGAGACTTGCTGGACGTGGTCCTCGATGCGCTTGACCTTTTTCGAGTTGAACGTCGAGTGCTGCTCATTGGCCGCTGCTCCCGCGTTGAAATCGCGGGTGGCAACCAGGTTGATATCGCGCGTGGCTTGCACCTGGCTGGCCACGATGCTGATGTCGCGCCCGGCGGCCACGTGCAGGTCGCGACCGGCTTCCACCACGGAGCCTTGCTGCGCGATGGTCTTGTAGTTGGAGCGCGTGCCGATGGCGCCGCTGTCGAGGGTTTGCGAGGCGCTGATGTTGACGTCGCCCACGGCTTGCGCGGTGGTGTCCGCGCCGCTCTTGAGCACACCACCGACGTTGTTGAGGTTGGCCCCGGCCTGCAAGGTCAGCGCGTTGGCTGACTCGATGCGCGCGGCGCTGTCGACGAAATCGCTGCGCTCGGTGCGATAGGCACTGGCGCTTTCGTGGGTGGTCACCGTGCGCTCGTTGAGCAGGTCGGCGCCGGCGGCGAGGTTGACGTCGCGCCCGGCAATGACACCGCCCGCGCGGTTGGTCAGGTTGTTGCCGCTGAGCAGGTCGAGACGCCCACCAGCTTCCATCAAGCCGCTGTTGGTGAGGTTGCTGCCGACATTGGCCAGCAGGCTGCCGTTGGCGCGCAAGGTGCCGGCGTTATTGAGGTGGCTGCCGCTGATCAAGCTGACGTCGCTACCGGTAATCAATGCACCATTGGGCGCCAGGCGGTTGCTGGCCTGGGCCAGGTACAGCACCGGGACCAGCACTTGTTGCCCGGCGACGGTAGCGTTTTCCAGCCACACGATGTCGTGGGTCAGGGCCGCCACCTGTTCGGCGGTGAGGCTGACGCCCACCGACAGGCTGAGAGCGTCCTTGCTGCTGATGGCGTTGTCCATCAGGTGCTTGAACAGGTCGGCATCGCTGGTCAGGCCGTCGATGAAACGCTGGCCGGTGCGCGCAAGCACGGCCTGCTGGATCAGGCGCTGTTCGTAGAAGCCGTCGCCGAGGCGCCGTTGCGCGGTGTCGGGGTCGTAACCGAGCTTGCTGAGCATGTAGTCCGAGCTCATGAACTGGCGCATGTCGGTAAGCAGCGGGTTGGTTTCGATCAGGTATTTGTGCGGGTTGGCCGCGAACTGGCTGGTGGGCACACCGTTCACGCCATTGCCGTCATTGAGGTGGAACAAGCCGTTCTGCCCGGTGGGCAGGTCGAAGCCTGGCAGGCCCAACGGGTTGACTTGTTGCTGGGCGACGTCCGGCGGCAGCTGCGGGTTGAGGCTGACCTCGGTCGAGTAGCCCGGCGCATGGCTGTTGGCGCCGCTGCCGACGTAGGTGTAGCCGCCGCGCACGACTGTGTTGTCGATACCGGCCTGGGCCTGCACAGTCACAGCGCCACCGGCCTGGATCACGGCCGCGTAGCTCTGGTCCACCGGTGCCAGTTCGGTGGTCTTGCGCAGGGGGAGCTTCTCCATCTGCATCGCGCCGATAAACGTCGCCAGCGACGCTTCCAGGCCGCCGAGGTTGTTGGCGTCGTACCGAGTGCCGCCAATGGAATATTGGTCAGTGAAGTCCGCGGCGTAGCGGTACCAACCCTCTGGCTTGCGCTCGCGATCGGAGGTAAACACGCGGTCGTACTGGGTGTCGTGAGTCACCACACCGACGTTGGTCAATTGGTTGACCCGCACCGTCATGTTGCCACCCGAGGCGATGCTACTGCTGCTGTTGAGCAGGTCGCCGCCGGCCAGCAGCATGTCGGCGCCCGAGGTAATGCTGGACGCCGCCGTCGCGTTGCTGACGATGAAGCGATCGCGTTGGGTGATCTGGAACGGTCGGTTCTGCTTGCCACCGTCGCAGTCGCCACCGGTCACGCCCTCGACACAGGCGATAGGGGTGATGGAGGCGCTGTAGATGCCCGATTCGGTGGTCAGCACAGTACGGATGTTGTCGATCGTGCTGGCCGCCAGGACCAGGTTGCGCTCGCTTTCGATGGTGCCCGAGCTGTTGATGATGCTGGTGGCCAGCCCACCCTGGCCGTCGCGGTCAACGCGCAGGTTGCCCATGGCGTAGATGTTGGCGCCGAGGTTTTTCAGGCGGTCGACCTTCAGGTTCATGTCGCCGCCGCTGAAGATCAACCCGTGGTCATTGAGCAGGTTGCCCACCGACAGGTCGAGGCTGCCCTGGCTGGCAACGGAGCCGCCCACCGTCCAGTCCTGGCCGCTGCCGACCAGGCTGCGGGTACCGAGCAATTGCCCGGTGGCGGTCTGATGCAGGTTGTCGACATTCACCGTCAGGCGCCCGGCCTGAATCGCGGTGCTGTTGGTCCAGTGGGTCTTGTCGAGGGTCAAGTCGCCCTGGGTCACCAGGCTGCCGCCGACGTCATCGAGGCTGATGCCACTGAGGTCGAGCACGCCGGTGCCGACGTGCAACACCTTGCCGCCGGTGTTCTGGAAGGTGCCGGCGGCGAGGCTCAATTGGTCGTTGGCGGTCTCCAGGCTGCCGCTGTTGTTCAGCAGGCCACCGATGGCGTAGCGGGTCTTGCCGACGACGCCGAGGGCGCGCATTTGCCCGCTGTTGGTGAGGCTTGCGCTGTCGACATCCAGGGTCGTGGCGCTTTCGATCAAGCCACGGTTGACCAGCGCGCCGCGCAGGCTGACGTCGATCCGGTTGGCGGCGATCTCCCCGCCGTTATCCACATTCACGCCACTCAGGTGCACGCGGTCACGGGCGAACAGGTTGCCACTGCCGTTGTTGAAATCCGTGGCATCGATAAGCGCATCACCGCCTTTGGCCGCGATGCGTCCGCCGTTGTTATCGAGGGTGCCGGCGGTAATGCTGAGGCCGGCCTTTTCGCTGTGGATCAGGCCGTTGGTGCCGTTCTGTACGCCTTCGGAGGCGGTCAGGCTCAGGCCATCGTTGGCGGCCAGGGTGCCGCTGTTCTGGTTGTCGATGCTGGTGGCGAACACCGTCAGCAAGCTTTGGCTTGCGAGCTTGCCGCCCTGGTTGTCGAGGTGGGCCGCACGCTGGACCAGCAAGGGCCCGACACTCGCCAGCTTGCCGTTGCGGTTGATCAGGTCACCGAGCAAATCCAGGGTAAGCGTGCTGGCGCCGGTGAGGTTGCCGGCACTGTTGTCCAGGGTATTGCCGTGCAGGGTGAATGCGCCCGTGCTGTCGATGATGCCGCCCTGGCTGTTGTCCAGCAGGCCGCTGACGTTTAGGGTTTGAGTACCGTCGCTGAGCAATTGGCCCTTGTTGCGGTTATCGAGGCTGCCGGCGGTGATGTTCAGCGCTTGCTTGGCGCTCATGCTGGCGCCTTGGTTATCCAGGTCTTGGGCGACGGTCGCGGTCAGGTTGCGATTGGCGATTACGGTGCCGGTGTTGGTGATCTGCTGGCTGTCGAGCGTGACGTCGCCCCCGGCGTTGCGGGTGTTGTCGGCGTTGACCCCGGCTTCGATGATGCCGTTGTTGGTCAGCTTGCCGTTGCTCGCGAGGGTGATGCTGTCACGGGCGGCGAGGCTCTTGCGGTTTTTCAGCTCGCCCTTGGTCTTTGCCTTCAGGGTGGTGCCGGCGTAGACCGGGCCCTGGGCATCCAGGCTTGCCGCCTTGATGTCCACCGCACCGCTGGAGGCGGCCTGGGCCATGCTCAGGTGGCCGTTGACATCGAGTTGGATATCGCCGCCGCTGGCGGCCAATGTGCCGTCGAGCTTCACGCCGACGCCGGCCTCGGTGCCCACCAGCTTGATGGCGCCGGCGTACATGCCGCCCAGCGCCGACGAGTCGATCGCCAGCTCCGGCTTGGCGCTGCCGTCGTCGGCGCGCGCGGTGGTTTTCAGGCTTTTGGCATCAACGTCATTGCGACCGGCGATCACCGTAAGCTCGCGTGCATTGATCTGCGCGTTGATCTTGGCCGAACGGGTGATGATCTCGAAATGGTCGACGTTGCTCGCGTTCAAGCCCTTGCCGTCGATGGTCACCGCACCGCCATCCACCTGGTAATGGTCCAGGCGGCCGACTTTGTCGATAACTGGCTTGCCGGTGGTCAGGGTGACATTCGGGGTGTTGATAAAACCGCAGCCGTTGCAGCTGATGCCATACGGGTTGGCGACGATCACCTTGGCCGACTGGCCCGCCACTTCGGTGTAGCCGCGCAACTGGCTGGGGCTGCCGCCGTTGACTTCGTTGAGGATGACATTCGCAGCGCCGCCCTTGAGGTTCGGGTTACCGACGATGATCCCGCCCAGCTGCGTGTTCTGGACCATGCCCGTGGCGTTGTTGAGGATCACGCCATTGGGGCCGACGTTGTAGTCCTGGAACTGGTTATGGGACAGGCCGCTGCCATTGGGCGTGGCGATGTTCACCACCGGCACGCCGTTGCCCGCCTGGCCGACAGTCGTGCCCGGACCGCTGACCACGATACCGTCGGCCTGGGCCAGCAGCGGCTGCCAGAACAGCGCATTGGCCAGGATCAGGGCCAGGCCACGCTGGGACAGGGTTTTCAGGGCAACAACAGGGCGAACGTCCATATTCAGAATCTCACGGCAGCGGCGTTGAATTACAGGAAGAAATCCAGGCGGAAGTAGATCGGCGCTTCGCGCTCGGTCACCACGCCAGGTCGCTCCAGGGAATGGGCAAACGTCACACTGGTGCTGACGTATTTGCCCCGCGCGAACAACTCAACGGAGTTGCTCGACACCCGGCCATGCTGGGTGTCGTTGTAACGGTCATTGCGAATCACGCCCTGGTCGTAACCGACGCCGGCGCCGTATTCGAGCAAGGCCGGGCGCAGCCAGCCGACCGTGACCGGACGGGTCCAGCGCAGGTCGTTGCGCCAGTAGCCGCCGCTGTCACCGTTCAGTTGCTGGTCCTTGAACCCGCGCACCGAGTAGGAGCCGCCCAGGCTCATGCGTTGCGACGGATACAACACATCTTCACTGCGCTGCCCGGTGGCCAGGCTGGTGAAACTGAACGACTCGCCCCACAGCGTGAACGGCTGCAGGTAGCTGGCGGTGGCTGTGTATTTACGGTAGCGAGGGGTGGGCGTGAGGTTGCCGAAGCCGTCGCGACGCTGTTCGTCGCGCTGGGCATCGAAGGCGCCGATGCCGTTTTGCATGCCAACGTCCAGGTTGACGAAGGCACTGGCGATCCGCCGCCCGTGGCTGAGGCCGACCTGGAACTCACTGAGGCGGTTGCTGCTGACGCCCAGGCGCTCGTCGTTGATGTAGTTGTTGGTGCGCAAATGAGTGAGGCCGACGTTGACCGAAGTCTTGCTCACGTCATCGCGATGCACTACGCGCTCGGCGCGCAGCTGGTGGTTCTGGCTGTCGCCCGTCTGCTTGTATTTGTAGCCCTGGAGGTCACCTGGCGTGCGGTAGTCGCTTTCACTGTAGCTGTAGCTGAAGTTCCACCAGCCCCACGGCAGGTTGTAGTAGAGCATGCTGCTTTTCGAGGTTTTCTGGTGGTCGCTGATCGCGTCGTGGCCGCCGCGCACTATCAACTGGTCAGCCAGGCCCAGCGGGCTGTCCCACTCCAGGCCCGCGCCCCATTGCTGTTCGCCGGTGCTTTTCTGCCCGTCATTGTTGCGCGACAGGCTGGCGCGCCAGGGCTTTTGCGGCTGGTTTTTCACCACCACTTCGCTGCCGCCGACCTGGCTGCCGGGGATCAATTCCATCTGCGCCTGCTTGGACGGCAAGCGGCTGAGCTGGTCCACCAGTTGCTCGACTTCACGCAGGTTGAGCGCCTCGCCGACCTTGCCGGGAAACGCCATGGCCAATTCACGGTCGGTCACGCTGCTGCCCTCGGCGCCCTTCAGGCCTTCGAGCTTGCCTTCCACCACCAGCACCTGGAGGTGACCGCTGGAGAGGTCTTGTTGCGGCAGGTAGGCGCGGCTGGTGACCCGGCCCTTGGCGATGTAATAGTCGGTGATGACCTTGAGCAGTTCATTGAGCTGTGCCACGCCCAGGCACTGGCCGATATAGGGCTTGAGCAGGCGCGTGCGGTCGGCGGCGGACAGGCTGTCGGCGCCCTTGAGTTCGATGTCCTGGATCGGGAAGCAGCGGGTATCGACGGGCGTGGCCGGCGCCTGGGCCTTGGTGTCTTTGCCGGGCAGGTCCTGAAGTTCTTCCAGGCGCCGGCGCTGCTCTTCGAGAAGGCGGTTCTGGCGGTCGCGAATCAGGTCCTGATCCCCTGGCGTAGGGGCGGCCATGGCACTGTTCATACTCAAATAAGCGAGCAGGAAAGTGCACAGCAAATACCGAGTCCGTGGCGATAACAAAGACATGTTCGATCCGTCGAAAATCAAGGGGCGGCAAACTAACATCGAACTTGCGCCAACCCAAGAAGCTGGATTAGTTGCACAGCCGTACTAGTTACTCACTTAACCTATTGATTAATAACAACTAAAAATCATCAAAAAGAAATACAGCCTGTGACTGGCAGTATTATTCCGACAAGCGGCAATAGTTTTGATGGCGATTCGTCGGAGAACTTGAAAGTTGCCATTAGTTAGCCATCAAGTTCTTGCCGAGATAAGTTAGTACCGGAAAAGGCAGAAAAGTTCGCGGCGTTTTTGTGAATTGGATCCCACTTATCGGTATTAACCAAGAGTGTTCCCACATTGCGCGGGAACACTCTCCAGCGTAAATCCTAGCTGGCGTCCTTGTTGCGATCCTGGCCAGGCACCAGGGTCAGCCCCGGCTTTTCCACATCCCGCGAGACATGGGATTTGACCTCCGCCACACCGCCGTCGTCGTCATTGTGGATCACCAGCACGCCAGGCCGGCGCAGTTGCTCCAGGTCACCCTCGCCGAGGCTGAAGCTGTCGCTCAGGTTCTGGTCGGTGAGGGCCTTGGCCTCGGCGCGACGCTGGGCGAACTTGCGACCCCGGCGTTGCTGGTAGCGCGCCCAGCTGATCAGGATCACGGCGTTGAACAAGGCAATCCACAGGTAAACCTGCAGGGTGTTGAGCGCCGCAAAAATCGGCGCCTCGATACGTGGACCGCCGTGGGTGTCGAGCATCGAGGTAATCCCGCGAGCCAGTAGCCAGATCAAGCCGGCCCAGGCCATCAGGGTCAACAGCACATCGATGATCCACATCACGGAGCGTTGGCGGGTTCTGACCAGTTTCATGCTCACGCCTCCTCTTCAAGGGGTTTGATACCGCGATCCGGGCTGACCCAGCGGGCGCGCTTCTGGTGCTGGTTGAACAGCACCTTGGGGAAACTGACCAAAGTGGTGAACAGGCTGACCAGCCAGAACACCATCGGGTACCACACGGTCCAGAACAGGGTTTTCCACAGGTCTTTCTCGTAGCGCCGGTCAATCAGGATGCTCACCGCAAACTGCACCAGGCACACCATCGCCAGCACCAGCCCGGTAAACGCCGGCGGCACCAGGGAGTCCACGGTAATTGCCTGTGGCAGCGGGATGAATTTACCCACGCCCCAGAAGATCACCGACAGCAGGAAGGTGAAGGCCCATCCTGTGGACAGGCAGTACTCGAACAGCAACGGCCACAGGTAGCGGTGGCGCCACTGCCAGATGCCACGGATATTCTTGAACAGCACCTCGGCGCCGCCCTGGGCCCAGCGCAGGCGCTGCTTCCACAGGCCGCCGACGGTTTCCGGCATGAGGATCCAGCACAGTGCACGCGGCTCGTAGAAGATGCTCCAGTGATCGAGCTGCAGCTTCCAACTGACGTCGATGTCCTCGGTGATCATGTCGGTGCTCCAGTAGTCGATGCGGTCCAGCGCTTTCTTGCGAAACGCCACCACCACACCCGACACCGTGAAGATCCGCCCGAACACCCGCTGGGTGCGCTTGATCAAGCCGATGATCGACGAGAACTCGCCCACCTGCACCCGCCCGATCAGCGTCGAGCGCGTACGAATCCGTGGGTTGCCGGTGACGGCGCCCAGGCGCGGGTTGTCGAGCATCGGCGCAACCATGTAGGCCGCCGCATTCTTATCCAGCAACGCGTCGCCATCGATGCACACCAGGTATTCGCTGCGCGCGGCCACCGCGCCCATGCGCAACGCCACCGCCTTGCCCTGGTTCTGCGCCAGGTGCAATACGCGCAGGCGTGGCTGCTGCAAGGCCAGGGCATCCAGTACTGCGGCGGTGTTGTCGGAGGATCCGTCGTTGACCGCAATCACCTCGATATTCGGGTACACCTGGGCCAGCGCGGCCTCCATGGTGTCGGCGAC
Source organism: Pseudomonas aylmerensis (assembly GCF_001702265.1). GTDB lineage: Bacteria > Pseudomonadota > Gammaproteobacteria > Pseudomonadales > Pseudomonadaceae > Aquipseudomonas > Aquipseudomonas aylmerensis. The sequence continues at coordinate 44,589 of NZ_MAUE01000002.1, read as the reverse complement.
GTTTTCGCCCTCGTTGTAGCAAGGGATGATGATCGAGATCAGCGGGTTGCCGGCCAGCACCGGCGCCGGGGTGTCTTCTTCCCACGGCCAGTGGCGCTCCCAGTGCAACCAGAAATACAGCCCGCCGGCGATCCACAGCGCCGACATGAACAGCGGGTAGAAAAACACGAAGTCCATCAGGAACTGCCCGGTGACCAGGAAGATCAGGCCCAGGGGCACACCCAACACCAGTGCCAGCACGAATAACGCCAGGATTCTGTCGAACATGGTCAAGGGTTCCATTGGTTGGAAAGAGCCGGACGCACTGTCTTCAGATCCGGCGAGTTTTCCAGGAAGTTGTCCGGGTAATAACCAAAACTCGTGACCCCCTGGCGTTTGAGTACACCCATCCACTGTGCCATCTGCGCCCCGTCGATATCGGGCGCGGCCTGGGTGCGCCAATCCTTGGCTTGCAGTTCGAATACGGTCCGTTGCAGCGCACCGGGGCGCGCCTTGACCGTGGCGACCAATTTTTCCAACCAGGCATTGGAGTTCTTCAGCGTTTCGCCTTCCATCAGCGGCATGGCCATGGGCGCGGTCCAGTCGTAGGTCTGGAGGAAGTCATCGAGGTTCTGCGCGAACCAGGCTTCGCTGCCGGGGTTGAGCATCGGCTCGGCGAAGATATTGCGCGCGGTCTGCACCTGCGGCCCACGGATGGCGCGGACCTTGGCAGTCAGCTCCTGGGTGAAGTCGATCAGGTAGCGACTCTTGAAGCGTGTCCAGCGCTGCATCACGGCCGGGTCGGCGCGCAGGGCGGCGATGGTGTCGGGCAGGCCGTTGGCGGCGTAGGCCTTGAGCGCCGCCGGGCTCGCGTCTTCGAAGTCCGAGAGGATCGCATCGTCGTGGAACAGCACGCCGTCGACAGCGGTGTTGCGCGCCAGGTCTTCGTAGATCTCGCCGATCTGCTGGCGCACTTTCGGATCGAACGGCGACAGGCGCTTGTACTGGTCCGGATCAAGGCCGAGCTGGCCGGTCTTCGGGTCCCAACGGGTGACGCGCGGCAACGCCGGGTCGAGGGCAAAACTGAGCACCGGCATCCACGCGAAAATCGCCACATGACCACGGGTACGCAGTTGCCAGGTCACGCGGTTGAACAGGTCGCGGCGCACCGGCAGGTGGCGGTTGGGAAAGTACAGCGAATGCACCAGGCCGTCGCCCTTGGGGTCGGCGAAGGCTTGCAGGAACACGGTGCTCACGCCCATGTCCACCACGCGCTGCACCAACTGGTCGAGGTTGCGCGCCTCCTGGGCCGGGTCAGGGTCGTAGACGTTGTCGAGGTCGACATGCAGCACGCGCATCGAGGCCTTGGTCTCGGTGCCGACAATCGCGTTGGCGTAGTGCTCGCCGTCCGGGTCGGACGCCACCAGAAAGCGCGGGCTGCTCTTGAGGTTGGCGAGGTCGTCGAGGCCGTCGTCCAGGGTCAGGGCCATCTGGTAGCCCTGCTCGCCCACAACGGCCAGGGACGTGCCATCGGCGGCGCCATAAGGCCACACCCACACACGCGGCGCCTTGCCGGTGACGGCGCGCAGCTTGTTGGAGATGGCCGTCACGTCGGCACGCATCCGCGCCTGGAACTGCGCGTCGGTTTCGTACTTGCCGGTAGCGGCATCGTAGCGCCGTGTGGCGGCGGCGGGCTCCAGGTTGCCCTGGGGGTTGGCCAGGATGCCGGTGTGGCTGGCGTCGGTATGCGCGGCGATTTCCACCAGGCCCGATTGGGAAATCTCCTTCACCTGCTGCCAGGTGAGGAAGTCCGAGCGCGCGCGGGGCGTGCCGGCGAAGTCCACCGGTTTGTTCAGCGGCGTGTCGATCCAATAGCCCACCGGGGCCAGGATCGCCGGCCAATGATAGGCCCGCAGGATCGGCATCACGCGGGTGTAGAAACTCGAATAACCGTCGTCGAAGCTGAGCAGGATGGCCTTGGGCGGTAGCTCGCGCCCACCGCTGCGTGCAGCCAGGATCTGGTCGACGCTGACCGGCTGGTAGCCGTTCTCGCGCAGCCAGGCCAATTGGTCGATCAACCGCTCGGTGCGCACCGCCACCACCGCCTGGTCCGGGTCGCGATCCTCGACATCGTGGTAGGCGATGCCGAGGAAATGGTTCTTCGGCCACGGCGCCTCATTGGGCGGCGTCGGCCGCTCGGCGGGTGGGATGTAAGGCGCGGGTTGCTGGGCGCAGGCACTGGCCAGCAATACACCCAGGACCAACAAGCAACGGCTGAGGACGGTCATGGTCAGGCTCTTCTAGAAACGGTAAGTGAGGTCGACGAGCAGGCGCAGATCGCGTTCGCGATCGCCGTCATAAGGTCGGCTGATCAAGCTCAGGTTGGCGCCGGCTTCCAGCACGTCATTCCAGCGAATGCGTTGGCCGTAGCCGATCAGGCCGACCCCGCCGGTGGAGTAGTCGCGCTGGCTATAGGTACCCGCACCGACCTGGAACTGCTGACTCCACTGGGTCTCGTAGCGGTGATAGAGCACATGATTGACGGTGACGCTGGGCAACACGCTGAGGTCCGACTTGGGGTTGAAGTACACCGTGTCGTCCTTGGTGTTGCGGCTCGCGCCGACCTCCAGGCCCAGGTCGACTTGCACATGGGGCGAGCTGTAGATGCCCTCGCGGCCAGTGAGCAAGGCTTCGAGCCGATTGTTGCCGTCGCTGAAGTGGGACGGGCTCAGGGACAGTTTCCACTCGCGGCTTTCATTCGCGCGCCAGCGGATAAAGCCGCTGCCGCCGTTGGCGGTGACGTCGGCGTTCAACGCCCGCAACGGCGTGGTGGCCAGCAGGTAGCCGAGGCTGCCGCCGTATTGCCAGTTGTCGTTGATGTCGCGGGTGATCGACACCGCAGCGCCTTGCTTGGAGCCGTAGCCGTAGGAATGGTTGGAGACTTCAGCCTCCAGGGTCATGTCGCGGGTGCGCTGCTCCACGCCAACCCGCTGGAAACGGTGCTGGCCGGTGCCTTCGGTGAAGTCGGCGGTGGCATAACCGGCGCCGGCGAACACGCGCCAATCTTCATTGATGGGCGGGCTGTAGAGCACGCTTTCGATGCCCCAGTCGCGACTGCCCGCGACCGCGCCCACGTCGTCATTGCCGCCACCGCCGTAGCTTTTACCGGTGTAGGCCTCGACACGCAGCTCGGCCATGTCATGCACATCGCGCAGGCGGCTGAGGCGCTGCACCTGGCGGTTGTCCGGGTTGCGCGCGAGCACGTCGTCGGTCAGCGCGTCCATTTGCCGCCATTCCTGCAGATCCATCGCGGTGTAGGCCTGGCTCACTTCCAGGCCGATGTCGCGCGGCGCCTGGGCTTCGGTTTCCTTGAGGCTGCCCTCGGCCCGGCGCGGCCATTCACGGGCGCGGTACATATCGGCCTGGGCCAGGCGCAAGCCGACGTTGCCCGGGGCCTTGGCCACCAGCGCTTCGAGGCCGGCTTCACTGCCTGGCAGGTCGCCGCCGTAAGTGCCGGCCTGGGCCGACAGTTGTTGCGCATCCATCCAGCTGTCGTTGGGGTTGCCGATCGGCAGGCCCTTGAGTTCCACCCGTGGGTTCTGGCTGTCGGCCAGGTTGCTGGCGACCTCGCGCGCTTCCATCACCTTGTCGCTCTCGAGCAAGGCATAGAACAGCGCGGTGCTGTCTTCGACGTGGTCCGCCGGGTCGGCGTCCGGCGCCGTGATGGCCTGGCGATAGAGTGGCTCGGCCTTTTCCGGCTCGCGCTGGTCGAGGTAGGCGGCGGCGACCCAGCGCACGGCATACGTCGGCAACTGCACGCCTTCGCTCTTGAGGGTTTCGTATTCGCGGATGACCTGCGCCATGCGCGCACGGGCCTTGAGTGCACCGAGGCGGTCGATGCGCCAGCGCACGACGTCGTCATGCGCAGTGGGGTCCGGGGTCCAGCGAGCGAGCAGCTTGTCGTAGTCCTGCAGCGCCCGGTCGGCGATGACATAACGTTCCTGCTCGGTGCGCGTGGCGAACTCGGCCATGCGCACACGCTCGGCCGCCACGTCGCCTTCCAGGCGGCGCTGAGTGACGTCATCCAGCAGGCCCGGACGCTTGGCCGACAGGCGCAGCGCGGCTTCCGGCAAGCGCGCCTTTTGCAGGGCGACGATGTACTCGCGAGCGACTTCAGGCTTGTCGCCAGTGCGGATAAACGCCTGGTCGAATTCAAACAACGCGTCGTAATTGAGACCGGCGCGGGTCAGTGCGTAGCCCAGTGCCATGCGGCGGTTGGGATCGTCCGGCTTGGCCGCCACCAGCGCGCGGGTGCGCTGCACGGCTTCGTTGGCCTGGCCGCCGTCGGCCTGGGTGAGCGCAAGGCCCAGTTGCAGGTCGACATTGTTCGGTTCACGCAGCAGCGCGCGGCGATAGACTGCCTCGGCCTGCGCCCACTGCTTCTGGTTGCGATAGGTGCGCGCAACGGTGGCCAGCGCCTGGGAGGTCAGGTTGCGGTTCGCGCCCTGGGCCTCGTACACCTTCAGCACTTCAGCGTCTTGCCCGGCCCAGCCGGCGATCACCAGATGGTCACTGATCTGGCCTGGCGTCTGGCGCTCGGCGGGCCATTGGCGCAGTTGCGTGAGGGCGGGTGTGAAGTTGCCGTTGCGCGCCTGAATGATCAGGGCGTCATAGGCCGCATCGGCCATGGCGAAGGTGGGGACCAGCAATTGGCTGCACAAGGCGACCCCGATGAGCAGTCGCAACCGTCCTGTGGCACTGAGTGGTAGGTTTCGCAACATATCGTGAGCTTCCTTACACACGGAAAGCTGTAACGATAGGTGGTCCTGAGCAATTTGCCTCAGGGTGTCGGCGTCTCGTGACCCGACCTAGCTTTCCTGTAGGAACTATCCCCGACGCTTGTATCGAAATGGACAATTCAGAACAATTGTTCAGAATTGCCGCAGATTCTGAAAAGCGAATGGGGGAGCGGGGTTGCGTGCGATAAGGGGGTGACGGCAAGGCTACGCGCCGACCGTTTGACCCTTATCGCAGGCAACCCCGCTCCCCCATTATTTATTTCGGGGTGATGGCGAAATTCTTACTGCGCGCCGCTCACCGCACCGACTTTGGACATCACGAAGCCAATGAACTGCTCAACGGTCATCTTCTGGCCGTTGAAGGTCACTTCATTGTTGGCGTAGTGCAGCTTGGACACCACGTCGCTGCCGACCAGGGTCGCCAGTTGCGTGCCGACCGCCATGCCGCTGACCATCTCGCTGGCCATCTGGGATTGCTGCTCGATGGCTTTAGGATCGGTTACACCACCTACCTGCGCTTGCAGGGCGGCCACGTCGGCGATCATTGGCTTGGACAGGGTCAGGTTGGCGTCGAGCAGGGACACCATCTGCTTGCCCAGCTCGATCGGTGGCAATTCCATGGAGGCCGGCTTGGCCAGGTCCACGACCAGGCTGAGCTTGCTTTCGCCGTGGGTGGTTTTCAACGACAGGTTTTCCAGCGCCAGGTGCGGCTTGGCGGCCAGCAACTGGTTAACGTTGGCTTCGGCCAGGGTCTGTTCGGCCTCGGTCAGTTGCAGCTCCGGCACCGGTTGGCCGGCAGCGGCGGCGGCTTGCACCGGCTGCATCTTGTCCTGGTACAGCTTGGTCAGCACCAGGCCCGATGGCACGTCGATGTTCTTCAGGCTCACGGCCATGGCAGCGGAGCCAACCGGTTTGCCCTGGTAGCCGATCTCGTCGATCTTGTAGTCAACGCGGCCATCCATGCTGTTGTCTTTGATTTCGCTGGTGTCTTTCTGCTCGAAGCCCTTGAGGGTCAGCACGGCTTTCTGCGGACCGAAGGTCAGCTTGCTGTCGGTCAACTCAACGGTGTTCTGCCCGGTGTAGAAGCCGAAGGTGGATTTCTCCAGGTTGCTGGCCACGGTCAGGCCGGCAAACTCGGCGTCGAACGGCGTGCCATTGGCATCGATCACGGCGATCTTGAGGCTGTTCATGTAGCCATCGGCCTTGACCTTCTTGCCTTCGGCGGTGCTGTCGAAGTCCAGGTTGGCGCCGGAGAAGCTTGCCGAGGACGTTTCGTCCTTGTACTCCAGGGGCAGCAGTTCGAGGTTACCGCTGACCGAACGGTTGTAGCCGATATTGGCCACGCCCTTGAGCGGCGACACGTCCTTGGCGGCGGCGAACCATTTTTCGGTGGTGGCGTTCTTTTCCAGTTCGTAGTGACTGGTGGCCATGACCGGCAGCCATTTCAGCGACACCAGGCGCGAGAACGGCAGCGGACCGTGTTCGATATGGTCGACAAACAGCAGTTCGGGATTGGGGTTCTGCTCGCCGAAGAACGAGCCTTGCGCCTTGAGGCGGTAGTGCGCGGTGCTGCTGAACAAGCCACGGTCCAGGGAGACCAGTTCCAGGGCGACGCTGCCGTCGACGCCGGCCATGGACCGTTGCAGTTCCTTGTTGGCGTCCTGCACCGCCGTTTGCAGCACGGGCTCCAGCTGCTTACCGGTGTACCAGGCGCCGCCTGCACTGACGACGCCAACGGCGACAACGAAACCCAAAAGAACAACTGCTGGCTTATTCATGAAGTGACCTGATCAAATCCTGTGAGAAGTGGGCTGTCTTCCTTGAACCCCAAAGGGGTTGGCTCAAGCCCGCCGAAAGCGGGGGAAGATTAGCACTGGCGGCCGCGGACGGCCCAGCTTTTCAGAGGGGTCAGGCGTGCAGTTGGTTCACGAGTACTCCAATTCGATCTCGTCGAGCTGGTGGTCAAAACTCTTCAGGCGCGCGGTCCAGGTGTATACCAGCACCTCAAACTCGCGGTGTATGACGGCATTGCCCGGGGTGTCGGTCTTGGGGTCGCAGAAGTCCAGTTGGTAGCGCTCGCGGGCCATCTGCGTGGCGACATCGGACAATTCCCGCGCGTTATTCAGCCAATGCCTACCCTCGGCGACCTGCTGATCGAGGGCCACGCATTGTTTTTTCAGGACTTCGAGGCTTTTTTCCAGGGGCGTGCCAGTGAGGTCGCCCATGACTTCCTGGAAGGTGCGCCCAGGCTGCCAGTAGCTGCCCCAGAAATAGCGGTCGAACACGGTTTCGACCCGGCGCAGGGCAACCTTGGTGTCCCAGATGGCCACGCGGGTCTTGCCTTGTTCGAGGAGCTTTTTCTTCACGCGTTGATTTTGGTAGGAGGCCCACGCCACGACGCCGATGGACAGCGTGCCAATCACCAGGCACGCGCTGTCGAGAAACACCATGGCCTTGTCGATCTGATGGGCAAGCATGACGCCGTAGAAATAGGCAGCCGATAACAACACCAGTGCGAAGCACACGCACCAGAAAGCGGGAGCATAAGGGTTTTTCATTATTGGAATCCCCATGAGCAAACGCGAGCAGTGTCAGGCGGATCGTCACGGCGATCCACCTGACAAAGCATAGCTACCTGCTCAGGGTTTGCTGCCCTGTGACGCTTGCGTTCGTCCGCTTTCCCAACCACCGCCCAGGGCCAGGAACAGATCGATCTGGCTCATGGCAACCTGAGTGTTGGCCGCGGCCAGTTGCGCGCGGACGTCGGTGTAGGTGCGGGTGGCCTGCAGGTCGGCCAGGAACGACGCGCGGCCGGCCTGGAAGAAGCGGTGGGTCTGGTCGGCGGCTTCCCGTGCGGACTCGCCGGCCTCGGCCAGCGCGTCGCGCCGTTGCAACTGCGCGGTGTATTGCGCGAGGCCGGTCTGGGTCTCGCGGATGGCATTCAGCACCACGCCATCGAAGTGGGCCAGGGCACCCTGGGTCGCGGCTTCGGCTTCGTGGATGCGCGCACGCGCGCCATTGGTGGGTAACGACCAGCTGATCAGCGGGCCAAACCCCCAGCGGTTGGTGGGAGCGGTACCCAGGTCGTCGAGGATACCGACGGTGCCCACCGTGGCGCCGATGCTGATGTCCGGGTACAGCGCACCGGTCGCCACGCCGATACGCGCGGTGGCAGCGGCGAGTTGACGCTCGGCCTGGCGTACGTCGGGACGGCGCTTGAGCAGGGCCGCGCCGTCGCCCACCGGCAACAACTGGGCGATGTGCGGCAGCTCGGCGCAGGTGGCGGTGCCGGCCGGCAGTTGGTCCAGCGGCTTGGCCAGCAGCATCGACAGGCGGAACAGCCCGGCCTGGCGCGCCGCTTCGTAGCGCGGCATGTCGGCACGCAGGGATTTGTATTGGGTCTGCGAACGGGTTACCTGGGTTTCATCCCCACGCCCGGCGTCGCGCAGGCGCTGGGTCAGCTTAGTGCTCTGGCCTTGCAGGTCGAGGGATTCGTTGGCAATCGCCAGCTCTTCATTGGCCGCGCAGACCTGGGTATAGGAGCGCACCACATCGGCCACCAGGGTGATGCGGGCGATATCGGCGGCGGCTTGCGCAGCATCGGCGCTGGCCTGGGCGCTTTCGATACCGCGTTGCAGGGTGCCGAACAGATCGAACTGGTACGAGGTGCTGATGCTGGCGCTGCCGATGTTGGCCACCGGGACTTTTTCCGTCAGCAAATAGGCCTCACCCGACTCCTGCAGGCGCTGCGCCTCGGCCTTGGCACCGGCACTCCAACCGCCGGCGGATTCAGCTTCCTGAGTCTGGAAACGCGCGCGTTGCAGGTTGGCGGCGGCCACGCGCAGGTCAGTGTTGGAGGCCATGGCCTGGCGCACCAACTCATCCAGGCGTGGGTCCTTGTAGAGCTTCCACCAGTCGGCCGGCACCGGCGCCGACACCACATTGTTGCCCTCGCCCGCCAGCTGCCCTTGCAGGTCGCCACGGTTGACGGCGGACTTTTCCGGCAGCTTGTAATCCGGCCCTACCACCTGGCAGGCCGACAGCAACAACCCCAACGCAGCGGTTGCCAGGAGCTGCTTCATGGTTTGTCTCCATCTTTGACCTTGTCACCGATGATCGACACCGTCGCCGTACGCCCGGCGATCATGCGAAAGTCCGCCGGCACATCGTCAAAGGCAATGCGCACCGGGATCCGCTGGGCCAGGCGCACCCAGCTGAACGCCGGGTTGACGTTGGGCAGCAGGTTGGAGCCGCTGGTGCGGTCACGGTCTTCGATACCGGCGACGATGCTTTGCACATGGCCGCGCAGACGCGCGTTGTCGCCGATCACGCGGATGTCCACGCTCATGCCGACGTGGATGCCGTCGAGCTTGGTCTCCTCGAAGTAGCCGTCGATATGGAACGAGTTGCTGTCCACCACCGACAGCACCGGGCGCCCGGCCGTCACGAACTCCTGGGCACGCGGCGCACGGTCGTTGACGTAGCCGTCCACCGGGCTGCGGATCACCGAGCGGTCGAGGTTGAGCTGGGCGGAATCCACCGTCACCTGGGCTTCGGCCAGGGCCGATTGCGCACGGGCCACGCGCGATTGGCTTTCTTCCAGTTGCTCGCTGGGCACCAGGTTGCCGAGGCCACGGTTACGCTTGTACTCGCGCTGGGCCTGGGCCAGGGTTTCCTGGCGGTCGGCCACGGCGGCCTGGGCTTGGCGCAGGGCCAGCTTGAAGCGGTCCTGGTCGACGGCGAACAGCACCTGGCCCTTGGTCACCAGTTGGTTGTCGCGCACCTCTACCTGCTGGATCAGCCCGGAGACGTCCGGGGCGATCTGCACGATGTCGGCACGGATGTGCCCGTCACGGGTCCAGGGTGCAAACATGTAGTACATGACCATGCGCCACACAACGACAACCGCGAACGTCACGATCAACAACGTGAGGACTACACGGCCGATGGTCAAAAAAGGTTTTTTCATGTCATCAGGTATCGACTGAGTGAGTCCACCGCGCCCAGCAACAGCGCGTAGAGCCCCACATTGAACAATGCCCGGTGCCAGACCAGGCGATAGAAGTGGACGCGGGTCAACAGCCCGTGCACCACCAGGAACAACACGTACGTAATGCCCATCAGCACCAGCAGCGTGGGCAGGAACACCCCGCTGATATCCAGATCACCGATCATAAAGGCGCTCCATCAGGCAGCGGCGCTTCCATCTCCGTGCCACCAATAAATTCCACCCCCGGCAGCAGCGACAGGCGCAGGCCGGCCAGCGCATGCAGCAAGTGCAGGCGGGTGTCGTCTTCGTCTTGCAGGCCCTGGCCGTTGAGCGCGCGCCGGGTGCGGTCGAGGGTCATCAGCAGACCGCTGGGCGCGGGCAAGCGTTCACCCGCCTTGAGGCAGGCCTTGAAGTAACCGCCCACGCCTTCCACCACCTGGTTGAGCAGCACGCGCGGCACGCCGTAGATGCGCGGCGAGTACGCCAGCAGATCGAGCAGGTTGAGCGCCACGCGCAAATCGCGCAGGGCGGTGCCGGTGTCCTGGTTGATCAGGGCCAGGCGCGGCAGGTGCTGCATCAGGCGGTCGAGCATCTGCACGGCCATGTGCCGGTGTTCGGCCAGGGTCGCAGGCTCGGTGAGGCTGACGATGTCGCGCCAGCTGAAACGGGTCAGGCGCTTGGCCGCCAGCTCGGCACCGAAGGGCCGCGCGATCAGCGTCCACACGAACGCGAACAGCAGGCCCACGGGCCCGGCCAGGTTGACGTTGGCGAAGTTGAGGAAGTCCGCGTCGTAGGCGCCCTGGATGCTGATGAACGACGAGGTATTGACCAGCGTCAGCAGCATGCCGAGGTAGAAACGCGGCTGCACGGTGAGCGTGCCGATGCAGATAAACGGCACCGCGAACGCCAGTACCAGCATCGGGAAGTCATGCAGGTTGGGCAGCACCAGGAACAGGTACAGGCTGGCGAACAGCACCGACATGGCAGTCCAGAAAAAGAACCGGTAGATCTGCGGCGCCGGGTCGTCCATCGAGGCGAAAAAGCTGCAGGCCACCGCGGCCAGGATCACTGCACTGCCGCCGTCGGTCCAGCCGAGCAGGATCCACAGCACCGAGGCGACGATGATCGCGGTGACTGTGGAAAACGCCGAGTAGAACATCAGGCCACGGTCGAGAAACGGCGTGAGCCGGCCCAGTCTCCAGTGGCGGTAGACCGCGCGCCAGGTGTCCTGGCTTTCGCACTGGATGGCGGCTTGCAGGCTGCGGCAGTCCTGCCACAGGTCGATCCATTCGCCAAGGCGATACAGCGCATTGGAAAACAGCAGCGTGTGGCGGTCGTCCAGGGCTTCGCTTTCGGGTTGCAGGGCGTCGAGTTGGTCACGCAGGGCACGCCAGGCTTCGAGCGGCGCAGCGTGCGTGGTGCTTTCCAACCATTGCCGGGAGGCTTCCAGTACCGGCGTGATGCGCTCGAGAAACTCCGGCGCGCGATGCTCCAGGGCATACAGGGCATCGTCGAGGGCATCCACCACCGGCAACAGGTGGATCATGCGCCCGCGCAATTCCTTGGTGTTGCGCACCGTCTGCGGCCGCGCGCCTTCGTGAGGCAACTGGCCGATCATCAATTCCAGGGTGTTGAAGGTGGCGACCATGCCGCCACGCAAGGTGCTGACCTCTTCCGGCTGCACATTGCGGCTGAGGAAACGCAGGCTGTAGACCTGCGCGTCGGCAAACCACTTGGCCACCGAGCCGTCGAACACCGGCATCAGGCGACGCGGCCAGAACATCGCACCGACCACCGCCGCGACCGCGATGCCCAGGAAGATTTCTTCTGTGCGCGCCTCGGCCACATCCCACACGGCCAGCGGGTTATCCACCACCGGCAGGGCGATCAGCGGCAAGGTGTAGCCAGCCAGCATCAAGGCGTAGTTGTTGGCGGTGCGCAGGTGCATGGAGAGGAACAGCAGAATCCCGGTCCACAGCGCGATCACCACCACAAGCACGTAGGGCGACTGCACGAACATCGGCACAAAAACCACCGCCGCCGCCGCGCCCATGAAGGTGCCGATGGCGCGGTACAGGGCCTTGGAGCTGGTGGGCCCGACAAACGGGCTGGAGACGATATACACCGTGGCCATCGCCCAATACGGGCGCGGCATCTGCATGAGCATGGCGATATACAGGGCGATCATCGACGCCGCAAAGGTGCGCACGCCGTAGAACCAGTCGCGGGCCGGTGGAAAACCGGTAAAAAATCCGTTCAAAGTGTCGCCGCCTCAAAGGCACGCAATACCCGCAGAGCCGCTTCCAGGTCGTTCGCAGCGATGTCTGCCAGCACGTCCTTGCGCAGGCGCACCAGTTGTTCTTCAACCGCTTGCACCAGCTCGCGCCCACGCTCGGTGAGGCTCAAGGCCTTGGCCCGGCGGTCGTGGACATCTTCGGTGCGGCACACGTAGCCGCCGCTGCACAACTGGTCGAGCAGGCGCACCAGCGACGGGCTTTCCATGCCGGAGGCCTGGGCCACCTTGACCTGATGCACACCGTCGCCCAAGCGGCCGATCATCAACAACGGCACGGCGCAGGCTTCGGAAATACCATAGCTCACCAGCGTGGTCTGGCAGATTTTGCGCCAGTTGCGGGCGCCCACCACCATGCTGCTGCTGAGGTTCATCTGGAGTTGTTCGAGGGTCTGGGACACTGAATAATTCGCATACAGTTAGTTTGCTAACTATCAATATGGTGGATGGATCCAGAGCCGTCAAGTTTTGAAACAATTTGCCGGATGGGTGGTGGACACGCTGGGGTAAGTAAAGCGGGATTCGGCGCGGGCGCTGGATTTTCAGCGGGGAAGGCTACTTGGCAGCACCTCTGTGGGAGAGGGCTTGCTCCCACGTGCAGATCAGTGATGGATTCAAAGCGAGTGAGGCACAGGCCGCCTAGCCCCCTCGCCCACCGCGCAACATCAGGTTCAACTCATCCACCACTTCAGCCCAATCCGCATCCTCCAGAATCTCCTCGCGCAGAAACGCGCGCTGACTCTCTGACCAGAAAAACGCCTCCGCCAGGCTCAAATCCGGCTTGAGCGGCGAATGCACCGCCACAAACTGCTCGATACTCACCGGGTCATCCGGCAACCCCAGTTGTTTGAACAGTGACGGCAAGCTGTGCACGGGCGATTCCATGATGGGCTCCTGCTGGAAGTGGTTTAACCGAGTCTAGCGGCAGCCCTCGGGTTGCGCCGACGGCACGTTGCACAACACAAACAGACGCGCCCTCGCGCCGCCGCCGTCCTGACGACTCAGCTCGCGCCAACCCTCGGGCAGCGGGGCGAAGTCATCCGGCGCCTCGTTGCTGCTGATCAGCCACACGCGACGGCTTTCGACAGGCAGCGCCGATAGACGGTCGAGGTAGATGCGCCCGCCGTCCTGGTCCACCAGGGTGCCGAAGCCGTAGGCGTTCGGCCGGGTGGGCGTACCGTCGGGCTTGGGCGGGGTGTAGAGCTGCAATTGCGCATCGGTCTGGTCGTAATACACGTAGCTGAGGTACCACATCATGTCGCTGAGGACGATGCGGTCACCTTCCTGGTAGTTGCGGTTGACGAACTCCACCGGCACGTTGAATTGGTCGTGCTCATCCACCGTGAAGTTGTTTTTGAGGCCCACCAACTCCACGCCGACAAACAGCACGAACAGTGCCGCCCCCAGCAGTGAAAAACGCGCGGGCAGGCGGTCGATGGCCAGCGCCACGAGCATCGGCAAGGCCAGGGCATAGGCGGTGAGATAGCGCTCGATAAACACCGGGGAGATGAACGACACCCCATACACCAGCAACAGCGGCAGCAGCAGAAACAGCGCCAGCAGGCAGGCCGGGCGGTAGCGTTCACGGTCATGCACGGCGGTGATCACCACCACGGCAACCAGCAGCAGCGGGTACAGCCAGAACAGCAGGGGCCAGAAACCGCCGCCTTCATCCTGCAGCACGAACTGCCAGATCATCGACGGCAGGGAGAACAGGTTGACCGGGTCTTCCCAGCCAATATCACCGCCGACTTTGAGCTGGTCGACGTGCTGGACCAAATCCCACAGGTTCGGCAACCACGGCAGGTACAGCAACACAATCACGGCGTTGGTCACCCACCAGGCCGGGCGCGCGAGCAGGCGCTGGCCGCGCGGTTGCGTGCGCCACAGCACACCGAGGTAGGCCCAATGCACCAGCACGCACAGTGCGGTGAAGTAATGGGTGTAGAAACCGGCAGTCATCAACAGCACATACACCGCCAGGTAACGCGTACGCTCGGGTTGGCGCACCCAGTACACCAGCGCCAGCGTGGCAGCCAGCAGCCACACACCCAGCAACGAATACATGCGCACTTCCTGGCTGTAGCGCACTGCCGTGGGCAGCAGCGCCAGCAGGATCCCCGCCAGCACCGCGGCACGCCGGGTGGACAGTTGCCGCGTCAGCCAGATCCCCAGGCCCACGGCGATCACGCCGGGGATCGCACTCATGCCGCGAATCGACAGGATGCTGTCACCGAACAGTTCGATCCAGCCGCGCAGCAGGAAAAAGTACAGCGGCGGATGCACATCATGGGCCGCGTGAAACCACAGGTCGGCCGCCGCGTACTCGCTGAGCAGCAGGCTGGAACCTTCATCGCCCCAGATCGCCGCCGAGGTCAGGCCATAAAAACGCAGGCCCATGGCCAGGGCCAGGATCGGCACCCACCACAATCGGCTGAGCCAACCGGCACCTTCCCACGTGAGTCGATTGAATGCGGGCAACGTCCCGACCTTTTCGTTTTGCTCTACCACAGACCGACGCACCTCGATTTCCCTAGCACTGCCCTGATTGCCTCAGTGCAAACACCGCCACTCTAGGACAAAAGCCCCCGGTTCGCTTCTGGAATCGGACAAATCAGCAATTTGTGTAGGGCTTCACCGAAGCACCCGCAGGAACAGGCTATTATTGGCGCCCTCCAAGGACTCAGGATCAAGGACACGTCATGCGCATCGGTTTTCTGTCACCCCTGGCACTGGCACTGCTCGCCGGTATTTCCCAGCCGGCACTCGCCAGCTCCGACGACTCGTGCTACCCCGACTGGCGGGTCTCGCATGACAGCCTCGATGCGTGCAGCAACCAGCCCTTTCTCAGCCCCGGCAACGACAGTCGCGTGAACCTGCGCTTGCTGCTGGCCGACAAAAAGGCCGCGCCCCTGGCGCCGAATGCCCTGAGCGAGGACGACCTGTCCCAAGGATTCGGCCCGGTGCCGTTCCCGGCATACCGCCTCGTACCGATTCCCGCTGCGAACGAAGCGTCCGACAACCCGCCGGGCAACTCGCGTACAGCCGAACTCGAGACGTTGCTGCAACCCCTGGGCATCCCGCGCGGCGACGTCACGCCCGCCGGTGACGCCTTCCTCAACGGCGAAGGCAGCCGTTGCCGCAGCAACAACGAGGACAGCGCCACCACGTTTATCAGCCAGGTGATCAAGGCCGACATGCCGCCGGCCGAGCGCGACCTGCTGATCAAGGCGCGCCTGCAGTTGCTCGGCACCTGCACCTGGGAGGGCCAGGTGCTCGACGCGCAGCAAACCTCGTCACCCAATGCACAACTGCTGCGCACTTACCTGCAGGCCGCCGCCGACTTCTACAGCGGACGCTTCAGCGATGCCGAACGGGGCTTTGCCGCCGCCAGCAGCAGCGAGCTGCCATGGCTCAAGGAAACCGCGCTGTACATGACCGCGCGCGCGTCGCTCAATCAGGCGCAGGCCGAGGCGTTCGACCAATACGACATGCCGCAGCTCGACCATGTGGATAAGTCCGCGCTGGGCGATGCCGAAGCGGGCTTCCTCGGCTACCTGAAAACTTATCCACAGGGCGCTTATGTGGCCTCTGCCCATGGCCTGCTGCGCCGGGTGCATTGGCTGGCGAACGATGACGACAAGCTCGCCGCCGACTTTGCCTGGCAACTCACCGACGCCAGCGACGCCCAGCGCAATGTGTCGGTGGACGAACTGGTGGAGGAAGCCGACCTCAAGTTGCTGATAGGCAGCAGTCGCCTCGGCGACCCGATGCTGCAGGCGGTCAGGGACCTGATGCTGATGCGCACCCAAAACCCGCCGCGCTTGAGCCGCGAAGATCTCGACAAGCAGAAAGCCACATTTGCCAACGAGCCAGCCCTGTTCGACTACCTGCAGGCGGTGTACGCCTTGTACGTGGAACATCAACCCGAAAATGCCTTGAAGCACCTGCCCCGGGACGTGCCGTCAAACCTGGATTACTTTGCCTTCAGCCAGCAGACCCTGCGCGCCCTGGCGCTGGAAGCCCAGCAAGACTGGAAAGGCGCCGAGGCGCTCTGGCTGCAACTGCTGCCGCTGGCCAAGCAACCACTGCAACGCGATCAGCTGGAACTGGCCCTGGCCATGAACTACGAGCGCAGCGGCCAGTTGGCCAAGGTGTTTGCGGCCGACTCGCCGATCAGCGCCAAGCAGGTTCGCTACATCCTGCTGCGCAACGTCGCCGGGCCTGAGTTGCTGCGTCAGCAAATTGCCCAGGCCAGCGACCCGCTGGAGCGCCAGACCGCGCAATTCGTGCTGCTCTACAAAGACCTGCTGCACGGCCAGTTCGCGACCTTCGCCGAGGACTTCAAGCAACTGCCCGCCCAGGCGCCGGAAGACAAACTGGGCACCAGCCTGGGCTACGTCTACAGCGCCAGCCAGAGCTTGAAACTGTTCCAATGGAACGGCGACAAAGCCGAATCCGGCTATGCCTGCCCGAGCATTTTGCACACCGCCGGGATGCTTCAAGCCGATGCAAAAAACCCACAGGGCCTGAACTGCTTTGGTGAGTTCATCCTGCGCAACGGCCTCGACGGCATGCCGCTTGAGCAAGCGCGCGCTGCCGGTAGCCTGGGCAGCACTGCATCGGACTTCAAGGGTGAGACCTTCTCGCGGCTGGACGGTTACAAGCTCGTCATCGGCAATCCCAAGGCGCCGAAGAATGACAAGGCCTATGCACTGTTCCGCGCCATCAACTGCTACGCGCCCGCCGGCTACAACAGCTGCGGCGGCCAGGACGTCGAGCCGGCCGTGCGCAAGGCCTGGTTCCGCCAGCTCAAGAGCGGATTTGCCGACACCCAGTGGGGCAAGTCGCTGCAGTACTACTGGTGAAGCACCTGTGGCTCGGCTTGCTGTTGCTGGCAAGCCCGGCCTTCGGCTCCGTCGACGCGGGTGACTATGACGCCTTCTGGCTGTGGAGCGGCGTCGCACCGCAGCCGGTGCTCAAGCAGGCCAAGACCCTGTACATCCTCCAGGGCCAGATCAACGCTACACGCCGCGCCCCGCAGCGCGGCGTGCAACTGATCGCCCAGGGCATCAGCGTGCCGCGCCTGACCCGCGGTGAAGTCTGGGTGGTGTATCGCGCCCATACCTTGCACTGGCCGGAACGCGTCTACACCCAACTGCTGGGCCAGGTGCAACGTTGGCGCGACGCGGGCAACCCGGTGGTCGGCATCCAGATCGACTTCGACGCCCGCACCCAATACCTGCACGAATACGCCGACTTCCTGCGCGACCTGCGCCAACGCCTGCCGGCCGACCTGCGCCTGAGCATCACCGGCCTGATGGACTGGAGCAGCAACGCCGACCCCGCCGCCATCGCCCAGCTCAAGGGCGTGGTGGACGAGGTGGTGGTGCAGACCTATCAAGGACGCCAGAGCATCCCGGACTACGCGGCATACCTGCCCCGCATGAATCGGCTGGGGCTGCCGTTCAAGATCGGGCTGATCCAGGGTGGAGAGTGGGATGAGCCTGGGTATTTGCAGGGGAGTGAGTGGTTCAGAGGGTATGTGGTGTTTCTACGGAACCCGTGAAAGGCACAAAACTGTAGGAGCCCGGCTTGCCGGCGATGACGGCCTGAAGAGCTGAGGTGCTTTCAGACCTTATCGCCGGCAAGCCGGGCTCCTAAAGGTTCAGGGGGTCACCAGTCATACGTCAGGCTTGAGACCACCGTGCGCCCTGCTCCGTAGTAGCAATCCAGGTCGCTGGTGCACTGCGACACATACGTCTTGTTGGTGAGGTTCTGCACGTTCATCGCCAGTTTCACGCCCTTGAGCTTGATCGGTGAGGCGCCCAGGTCGTAACTCAGGCTCGCGTCGTAGACGCTGTACGACGGCACGCTGAACGCGCCCTCGAAGTAGTCGCCCAGGCTTTGGCGCGCATAGCGAACGCCCAGTCCGGCGCCGACGCCGGCCAGCGGCGTATCGCCCAGCACGGTGTAGTTGACCCACATCGAGGCAGTGAGCGGCGAGATCCCGGCAGGATGGCGGCCTTCACGGCCTTCTTCATCCTTGGTGTACTTGATGTCGTTGCGCGAGGCCGAGGCGATGACCTCCCAGGCATCGCTGAGGGCCGCCTTGGCTTCCAGCTCCACACCGCGCGAGCGCATGGCGCCGCTCTGGGTGCTGAAGGTCTCGGTGGGGTTGGTGGTGATCACGTTTTCCTGGTCCAGCTGATACACCGACACCTGCACAAAACTCTTCTGGCCCGGCGGCTGGTACTTCATGCCGACTTCATATTGCTTGCCGGTGGAGGGGTCGAACGGTTTGCGCTGGGCGTCGGTACCGGTCAGCGGCAGGAACGACTCCGAGTAGCTGACAAAAGGCGCCAAGCCGTTATCGAACAAATACACCAGGCCCGCGCGGCCGGTGAAGGCTTCGTCCTTGCTGGCAAAACGTGTGCCTTGCAGCGGTTCCTTGTTCACCACGCTGGCCCAGTCATAGCGACCACCGAGCACCACGGCCCACTTATCCAGTTTGATCTGGTCCTGCACGTACAGCCCGGTCTGGCTCAGGGTGCGGTCCCAACGATACGGCTGGCCGAAATCCAGGCGTTGGCCGTAGACCGGCTTGAACAGGTCGATCACCGGCGGATTGCGGTCATACCGGCCATGGAACAGGGAGCCGGAGTGGTAGTAATCCAGGCCGATGATCAGGGTGTGGGCCAACGCGCCCGTGTCGAATTCGGCCTGGGCAATGCTGTCCACGCCAAACACTTTATTGTTCTGCGCCCAGTCCACGCCGAAGCGTTGCAGGTAGCGTTGGTCCTGCACGCCGGTGGCCGGATTGGCGACGAAACGGTAGCCGTGCAACGGCGCGGTGTAGCGGTCATCCACCTCGGCGTAGCGCGCGTTTTGCTTGAGGGTCCAGGTCTCGTTGAGGCGATGGGAAATCTCGTAGCCCAGCGCGTACTGCTCGCGGTTGTACTGGTTGACGCCCGGCTCGCCGAGGAACAGGTCGCGCTTGATCTTGCCATTGGGGTTCGCCCACAAGGTGCCGGACGCCGGCAGGCCTTGGGCTTCGGGCACGCCTTTGTCTTTCTGATACTGGGCGAACAGCGTCACGCGGGTGTCGTCGCTGGGCTGCCAGGTGAGGCTGGGCGCGATGAACTGGCGCTTGTTTTCGACGTAATTGATCTCGTCCTGCCCGTCGTTGGCCAGGCCGGTGAGGCGGTAGAGGAATTGCCCCTGCTCATCCAGCGGGCCGCTGAGGTCGATGGCCGCGCTCTTGTGCTCATAGGTGCCGGCTTGCAGCACCACCTGGTGCACCGGGGTTTCGCTGGGGCGCTTGCTGACCATGTTAACGATACCGCCAGGCTGGTTCTGCCCATACAGCACCGAGGCCGGGCCCTTGAGCACTTCGATGCGCTCCAGGGAGTAGGGCTCGATCTGCAACGCGCCACCCGTGCTGCCGCCGCCGTAGGGCAGGTGCAAACCGTCGAGGTACAAGGGCGTTGGCGTGAAGCCGCGCGAGGTCGGCTCGTCGAACAACTTGACCCGGTCAGCAAAGCCGCCGGCGGTCATGCCTGGGGTGTAGAGCAACGCCTGGGTGACACTCTGGGCACCGCGCGCCTTGATCTCGGCGGCGGTGATCACGTTGATGGTCTGGGGAATTTCCACCAGTGCCGAATCAGTCTTGCTGCCGGACGCGCTGCGCGTGGCGACGATACCGTCCACCGGTCCCCAGGCGCTTTCCTGGGCCTGCTGGCCGCTGATCTGGGTGGCACCGAGCTGCAACGGCCCGCCACCGGAAATCGCCTGCAACGACCACCCGCCCTGGGCCTGCACCGCCACCAGGCCGCTGCCCGCGAGCAACCGCTCCAGGCCCGACCCGACGCCGTAACGCCCCTGCAGGCCGCCACTGCGTTTGCCCTCGGTCAATGTGGCGTCGACCGATAACAAAATGCCCGAGGCACTCGCGAAATGGTTCAAGGCCTGATCGAGACTGCCCGCCGGGATGTTGTAGGCGCGCATTGTCTCAGTGGTGTCTTCGGCGTGAACCTGGATCGGCAGCATCGGCACCGTCGCCAGCAGGCTGACAAACAAGCCACGGCGCAGGGCGCGGGCCAAGGGTTGGATTGGGTGGTGCGGCATTGCAGGACTCCCCGTGAGAACGCTTCTTGATTGGCTTTCAAGAGGTATCCCGAACGGATCGCGCAAACCGACAAGACCTGAAGAAAAAATATTCAGGCCCGCGCCTTGATGGTCACCCAGTAGCGCGTCACCGACTGTACCTGCACCGGCAGCGAACGCTCCAGGGCCGCGAGGATTGCGTCGGTATCGTTCAGGGGGAAAACACCAGTGAGCAGCAGGCCCGACACCGCCTGGTCACAACGCAACAGGCCGGGGCGGTAACGGCTCAGTTGCGCGACGAACTCGCCCAACGGCTGGCGCTCGGCGATCAGCCGATGCTCGGTCCAACTGCTGGCTGCGGCGCTCACTGGCGGCAGCGCTGAACTGTGCCGCGCATCGAACCACAGGCTGTCGCCGGCATTCATCTGCACCGCCGGGCCATGTCGCGGGGTCACGCGCACGCGGCCTTCGTACAGGTCGACGCGGCTCCCCTCGGGCAGTTCACGCACGGCGAAACGAGTGCCCAGCGCCTGCACATCACCGGCAGGCGTTTCGACGATCAGCGGGCGCACCGGGTCGTGGCCGCTGGTCAGCAGGACCTCGCCACGGATCAAGCGAATGCGCCGCTCGCTGGCGCTGAAACGCAGGTCCACCGCGCTGTCGCTGTTCAGGTCCAGGCGCGTGCCGTCGCTGAGGGTAACGTGGCGAATCTCGCCGGTGGGGGTGCGGTAGTCGGCAAAGGTGGCCTGCCAGGGTTCGCTGCGTTGCACCAGATAGCCGCTGCCGCCGGCCACCAGCAGCAGGCCGAGCAGCTTGAGCGCGGCACGGCGCTGGGTGTCCGGGGTGTCGCGCAGCACCGCGCGGGCGCTGTCGACCGGCACGCCGCCGAGGGTTTGCTGCAGGTGCTGCAAGCGTTGCCAGGCGCGGCGATGCTCCGGATCGGCGGCCTGCCACTGGGCAAACGCTTCGTGCTGCTGGCCCTGCAGCTCACCGCCCCACTGCAGCATCAGCCATTCGCTGGCCTGCTCGACAATGGCCGGGGCGATGGGCGCGTCATGCCTCATTCTGCGTACGCCACCTGGTAGCAGGCGACGATGGCGCGGGTCATGTACTTCTGCACCGAGCTGACGGTCACGCCCAGGCGCTCGGCGATCTGCGCATAGCTCAAGCCTTCGAACTGTGACAGCAGGAATGCACGGCGCACATTATCGGGCATGCGGTCGAGCATGGCGTCGATCTGCATCAGCGTTTCGAGGATCAGCGCGCGGGTTTCCAGCGACGGCGACTCAGGCTCAGGCAAGTGCGCAATGCTTTCCAGGTAGGCGCGCTCGATGCGCAGGCGACGCCATTGGTCGATCACCAGGTTGCGCGCGATCTGTGCCAGGTAGCTGCGGCTTTCCTTGTCACCGGGGAAGCGCCCGGAGACCAGCAGGCGCAGGAAGGTGTCCTGCGCCACGTCAGCGGCATGTTCACGATCGCCCAGGCGCTTGCGCAGCCAGCCTTGCAGCCAGCCGTGATGATCGCGGTACAGGAGGTGAAGCTGTTGCTGGCCGTTGGTCGCGGTGTCCATGAAAAGCTCAGATACACGATTGAGAGCAATTATCATTACACCTTGTTTCGCGGCTGGCAAAAACTCTTTGCGGTTCAGCGCCCGGCAGTTTGCAGCGGATACACCGATTCCCAGCCGCCGCCCAACGCTTTGTACAAGCCGACCATGGCCAGCGACACCCCGGTAGAACTCTCCACCCACTGCTCCTGAGTCGCCAGCAACGCGCTCTGTACGGTGAGTACGTTGACGAAATCCACCACGCCTTCGACGTACTGCTGTTGTGCCGTGCTCAGGGCGATCTGGTTCTGGCGCACCGCTTCGGCAAGGCTGTCGCGGCGCAGTTGGCTGGCGTTGTAGCGGGTCAGTTGGTCGTCGATTTCATGCCACGCGCGCAGCACCGTCTGCTGGTACGCGAGGGCCGCTTCCTGCTGCTGGGCTTCGCGCAGGTCCAGCATGCCTTGCAGGCGCCCGCCGTTGAACAACGGCAGGCTCAATTGCGGGCCGAAGGCAAATGCGCGCGAACCCCACGAGCCAAAATCCGACAGCTGCATGGCCTGCGAGCCGAGGCTGCCGGACAAAGTAATGCGCGGGTAAAAATCGCCCTTGGCTACGCCAATACTGGCGGTGGCGGCGTGCAGGCGCGCCTCGGCCTGGCGGATATCCGGACGACGCTCGGCCAGCTCCGACGGCAGGCCGATGGCGACCTGGCGCTGGGTCTGCGGCACGCCAGCGTCCTTGGACAGTTGCGCGTGCAAGGCTTGGGGCGGTTCGCCCATCAACAGGCTCAGGGCGTTGATCAATTGGTCCTGGCGTTGCTGCAGATCCGGCAGGCGCGCTTCGATGGCGGCGACCTGGGCGGCGGCTTCGGCCACGTCCAGGTCGGTGGCCACGCCGTCGGCCAGGCGCAGTTGCGACAGCTTGAGGCTGTGACGCGCGACGTCGAGGTTTTGCTCGGTGACGGCGCGGGTGTTCTGCACGCCGCGCAGTTGGATATAGTCCTGGGCAGTCTCGGCGAGCACCGACAACAGCACGGCGCGGCGGTCGTTTTCGGCCACTTGCAGGGTGGCGTCGGCGGCTTCGGTTTCGCGTTTGACGCGGCCCCAGAAATCCAACTCCCACGACGCGGTGAACCCCATGTCCCACTGGTTGAAGGCCGACCGGCCATTTTCGCCGGACGGGTCGCTCAAGCCTTTGCCGCTGTTGCGCTGGCGCAGGTAATCGCCGGTGGCGTTGACGTTGGGATAGCGCTCGGCGGTGGTCACCTGGCGCACCGCGCGGCTTTGTTGCAGGCGGCTGCTGGCGAGCTTCAAGTCGAGGTTATCGGTCAGCGCACGGCGTGTGAGTGCCGACAGTTGCGCGTCGTGGAACACATCCCACCAGCGCTCCTGCAGTGGGTCGCTGACCGCGCGACTGGCGGCCTGACGGCCCTGCGGCTCGGCCCATTGCGTCACCTGCGGGCTCTGGGGCCGCTGGAAATCCGGGCCGACGGTGCACGCGCTCAGGCTGATCAGGCTCACGGTGAGCCAGGCAAGGTGTCTCATTGCTGGGCCACCTCACGTTGCTGTGCGACAGGCCGGGTGTCGACACTGGCTTCCACCGACATCCCCACGCGCAGGCGCTCGGTGTGGGCCTGGTTGGGCTCGAGCACGATCTTCACCGGAATGCGCTGCACCACCTTGGTGAAGTTGCCGGTGGCGTTGTCCGGCTTGACCGAAGCGAAGGTCACCCCGGTCGCCGGCGCAAGGCTTTCCAGGTGGCCGTTGAGCAACTCGCCGTCGAGGCTGTCGACGCGCACCTGCACGGCCTGGCCGGCGTGCATGTGCGAGAGCTGGGTTTCCTGGAAGTTGGCTACCACGTAGGCCTCGGCCAGCGGCACCACCGCGAGGATCTTGCTGCCCGGCGTCACATAGGCGCCGACCCGCACCGCACGCTCGCCGACCATGCCATCCACCGGCGCGACAATGCGCGTATAGGACAGCTGATAACTGGCCATTTCCAGCGCCGCCTGGGCGCGCTTGAGCCCACCTTCGGCGGCATCGCGCTGGGCCGTGAGGATTTCCACCTGCTTGCGCTCGGCCGCCAGCACCGCCGTGGCATTGGCCAGGCGTGCGGTGGCCTGGTCGATACGGGTCTTGGCTTGCTGAGCGTTTTGCACGGTGCCCGCGCCGACGCCGGCCAGATGGTTGTAGCGATTCAGTTCGTGCTCGGCGAAGGCCACTTCAGCGCGGTCTGCCGCCACGGTGGCCTGGGCCTGGGCGATCACCGAGCTTTGGCGCTCCAGGGTCGCGCTGGCGTTTTTCAGCTGGGCCTGGGCGACCAGGGTGTCGGCATCGGCCGCTTGGGCGGCGGCGCGAAAATCACGGTCGTCGATCAGCGCCAGCAGTTGGCCGGCCTTGACGCGCTGATTGTCTTCCACCAGCACTTCCTTGATAAAACCGGCCACGCGCGGCGCGACCAGGGTGAAGTCGGCGGCGACGAAGGCATCGTTAGTGGTCTGGCGCTTGCTGCCCAACACACCCGGCGCCACCAGGTACACCAGCACGCCGACGGCGAACACGGCGATAACGGAGACGGCAATTTTGTCTTTGCGTTTCATGAAAATTCCTTGTGGCTAGGTCGGTGCGCGAGGCGGGAAAATCCGCGTGGGCATCCAGAAAATCAGCAGGATCAACGCCACCGCGACGGCGGCCATGACGTAGTAGAGATCCGAAGAAGTGAGCACCACGGCCTGCTCGTGCAGGCGGTGGGCAACGCCCGGCGCATCACCCTCGGCCAGCGGCGAGTTGCCCAGGCCGTCGACCAGCATGGTCGAGTGAAAATGCAGGCGCTGGGTCGTCAGCGCATCCAGCACACCGGTGGCGATCACGGCGGCCAGGCCTTTGACGGTGTTGAACCAGGCCGAGGCGAACGGCCCGTCCGCCGGCTGGATACTGCCGGTGGAGAGCATCAGCAGCGGCAGCACGGCCATGGGTTGCCCGAAAATCTGCAGCAGGTACAAGCCGTAGAAATCGTCGCGAATCCATTCCGACGTGAGGTGCGCACTGCCGACGCAGCACAGCACCAGCATGCCCAGCCCGGTGCCCAGTACCCAGCGGCAATCGATCCAGCGCAGGTTGCACAAGGCGGCTACCAGCGGCAGCGCGATCAATTGCGGCAGCGCCATCAACAACATCACCGGCGCGGTTTGCAGCGGGCGATAACCCTGGACCTGGGCAAGGAAACTCGACGGGATGATGATCACCGAGGTCAGCACCATCAGCACGCCGGCCAGCACGATCAAGGCAAACGACAGGTTGCGCAGGCCGAGCATCTGCAGCTTGAAAAATGGCATCGGGTGCGACCATTCGTTGAGCATGAACAGCACCAGCAACACGGTGCCGCCGCTCAGCAGGAAGGTGATCAGGCCCGACTCGAACCAGTCCAGGCGATTGCCCTGCAGGATGCCAATCACCAGCATGCAAATCGCTGGAAACCCCAACAGCAGGCCGCGCCAGTTGAACTGCTTGAACCGCTCCAGGCGCACGGGGTCCTGCGGCAAGCCGTAGGCCACGGCGGCCATCGCCACAAGGCAGGGGCCGACGATCTGCCAGAACGCCCACTGCCAGCCGACATATTCGGTCCACAGCGCCGCCAGCGGCGTGCCGAGGCTCGGGCCGAAGGTGGCAGTGAGCGCATAACCGGCCAGGCCATACAGCTTGACGTTGGCGGGCAGGAAACGCAGCGCCACGGTCATCAGCATCGGCGGCAACGCCCCGCCGGCCAGGCCTTGCACGGTGCGCAGCACCAGCAGGCTTTCGTAGTTCGGCGCAAACGGGCACAGGATGCCGAGCACAGTGAACAGGCCGATGGCGCACAGGGTGAAGCGGCGCAGGGAGAAGGTCACCGAACACCAGGGCGCAAAGGCCATGGCCGACACCGAGGTGGCGGTGTAGGCGGCAACCAGCCAAGTGCCTTCGTCGAAACCGATGTAGAGCGCGCCGCGAATATCCGCGAGGGCCACCTTGGTGACCATCTCGTTAAGACCGGAGACCAGCACGGCCAGCAATACGCCGACCAGGCCGATGATGATGCGCGGGCCGAATACAGGCGGGGTGATAGCGGTGGGCTTGGCTGCGGCCTGGAGTGCGGGAGCAGCGAGGGAAGTCATGAACAGGCAACTCGGAATGGTAAATACCCGAGCAGTTTAATCAGGCGTACACATGACAAAAAGTTACTTGTCGGCAGGTTATAACTGCACCAGACGCAATCCTTAACTCACTATTAACTCGTGCTTGGGGCGATGGAGGCCTGGATCACGTCGAGGTATTCGCCGAGCCTGCGCTATCGCCGGCAAGCCGGCTCCTACAGGGGCTATGGGGTGTCAGGTGGGTTGCGCTTCGAGCCAGGTGGCGTGGCAACTCTCGCGCATGGTTTCGCGCAGCCATTTGTGGGCCGGGTCTTTGTCGAAACGCGGGTGCCAGGATTGGGCCAATACCAGCGTCGGCAGCGAGATCGGCAAGGCAAACGCGCGCAGTGGCAGCTTCAGGCGATTGGCGCTGAGCAGCGCTTCCTTGGGCACCGGCAGCAGCAGGTCGGAATCGGGCAGCATGAACATCGCGCCGTGAAAGCCCGGGGCGATCATCGCCACGCGGCGCTCCAGGCCTTGGGCGTTCAGTGCGGTGTCAATCGGGCCGCGGGCGATGCCACGCCGCGAGATGCTGATGTGGGAATAGCTGGCGAAGCGCGCTGCAGTGATCTCTTCGTCGAACAACGGGTGATCTTCCCGCGCCAGGCCGACGAAAGTGGTGGAAAACAGGTTCTGTACCTTCACTTCGGGACTGACCGGCATGGTGTTGCTCACGCGCAAATCCAGGCGCCCTTCACGCAGCGCCTCGTCGTCGGTGTCACCCTCGGGCACGAAGCACAGCTCGCACAGCGGCGCCATGCGCTCCATGGTGTCGAACAGACGACCGCCATACACGCCGATAAAAAAGTCGTTGGCGCGCACGCTGAAGCGCCGGCGCAAGGTGCTCAGGTCGACCTGGTCCGCCGAACGAAACAGCAATGCAGCCTGCTCCACCACGTTGCGCACCTGGCCTTGCAACTGCAGGGCCTTGGGCGTCGGCACCAGGCCGCGACCGGCGCGCACCAGGATCGGGTCGCCTACCGCCTCGCGAATACGCGTAAGGGTGCGGCTCATGGCCGCCGGGCTGAGGTTCATCCGTCGCGCGGCACCGACCACGCTGCCCTCGTCGAGTAATGCGTCGAGGGCGACCAGCAGGTTCATGTCCGGTAGTTGCATGCCAAGCACTCGTAAGCAGTGGGGAGTGAGCGGAATGCAATCCTAGCAGGACGGGCGAATCAGCGCTGCATGCCCCAGCGCTTTACCGTCAGACGCTCGAAGGTGTCGAACACCAGGTTTTCCACGAGCAGGCCGATCAGGATCACTACCGCGAGCCCGGCAAACACCTTGTCGGTGTACAGCTCGTTGCGGTTCTGGAAGATGTACCAACCCAGGCCGCCCTTGCCGCTGGTAGCCCCGAACACCAACTCGGCGGCGATCAGCGTACGCCAGGCAAAGGCCCAGCCGATCTTGAGGCCGGCGAGGATCGACGGCAGCGCCGCCGGGATCAGGATGAACAGCACAAAACGCATGCCCTTGAGCCCATAGTTGCGGCCGGCCATGCGCAGGGTTTCGGACACGCCGAGAAATCCCGAATAGGTGTTGAGCGCCAGCGCCCACAGCACCGAATGCACCAGCACGAAGATCAGGCTGTTCTGCCCCAGGCCAAACCACAGCAGCGCCAGCGGCAGCAGGGCGATGGCCGGCAACGGGTTGAACATCGAGGTCAGGGTGCTCAGCAGGTCGCGGCCCAGTTGCGTCGACACCGCCAGGGTGGTCAGCGCGAACGCCAGCACGATACCAATCAGGTAGCCCTTGATCAGCACCACCAGCGAAATGCTCACCTTGCTCAGCAATTCACCGCTGAGCAAGCCGTCATACAGCGCGTAAGCGGTCTGCAGGAAACTGGGCAGCAACAGGTCGTTGTTCTGATAACGCGCGACCGCTTCCCAGAGGATCGCGAGCACGATCAGGATCAGGCCTTTGCGCAGCCAGCCTTGTTGCCACAGACGTTGGCGCAGGGGCAGCTCGCGTTCCACGGGAACGCTGAGCAGCGGCTCGAGAGTAATTTCGTATTCCTGGCGCATGGGTTGTCCCTTCAGTAAGCGATGCGGATATCGGCGAAACCCAACTCACGTTCGGCCTCGGGCGCTTCATCGAACAACAGGCGATGAATGCGTCGCGCCGACGCCTGGAACTCCACGCCGCCGAGGCTGTGCAGGTCGTATTGATGGCTGTGGATTTCCGCACGCACCCGCCCCGGATGCGGCGACAGCAACAGGATGCGATTGCCCACCACCAGCGCTTCTTCGATGGAGTGAGTGACAAACAACAGGGTGAAGCGCACCTCCTCCCAAAGCAGCAGCAGCTCTTCCTGCATCTTGCGCCGGGTCAAGGCGTCGAGGGCGGCGAAGGGCTCGTCCATCAGCAGGATTTTCGGCTGCATCGCCAAGGCGCGGGCGATCGCCACGCGGGCTTTCATGCCGCCGGAAAGGGTGTGCGGGTAAGCGTCGGCAAAGGCGCTGAGGCCGACCTTGTCGAGGTAATGCAACGCGCGCTCTTCGGCCTCAGCACGCTTGAGGGTTTTCGACGCCAGCAACGGAAACATCACGTTCTGCTTGACGGTTTTCCAGGGTGGCAGTTGGTCGAATTCCTGGAACACCACGATGCGGTCCGGGCCCGGGTGTTCGACCTTTTGCCCCAGCAAACGGATCTCGCCTTCGCAGGGTCTGATAAACCCGGCGATGGATTTGAGCAAGGTGGATTTGCCGCAGCCCGACGGGCCCAGCAACACGTAGCGATCGGCCGGATCGATTTCGAAACTGACCTGGTGCGTGGCCCGCACCACGCGCTCGGGGGTGCGGTATTCCAGGCTGACTTTATCCACCGCCAGCAGCGGGGCGGTGGTGTGCAGGTTGCTGGCCGTGTGGCCTTGCAAGGGCGCGTTCATCTCAACTTCCTTGCAGGGGCTTGGCGTCCTGGAAGAAGTAGTCCTTCCACGATTCCGGCTTGTTCTTGATGGCGCCGACGCGGTAGAGGAATTCCGCCAGCGGGTAGGTGTTTTTCGGCGTGACGCTGAACTCGAACTGCGGGTTCTCGATGATTTTCAGCAGCTCGGCGCGGTCGATCTTGGCCTTGGTCACGCGAATGTAAGTGTCGGCGGCGGCGCCTTTGTCGTTCTGGGCAAACTGCGCCGCTTCGGTCAACGCTTCCACGAATGCCTTGTAGGTCTTCGGGTTGTCGTTGCGGAACTTTTCAGTGGCGAACAATACCGTCGGCGAGTTCGGGCCGAGCAGGTCGTAGGTGTTCAACACCACATGCACGTTAGGGTTGGTGAGGGCCTGCTCCTGGAATGGCGGGTTGGAGAAGTGCCCGGTCAGTTCGGTACCGCCGGCGATCAGTGCCGCCGTGGCGTCCGGGTGCGGGACGGCGACGGTGTACTTGTCGAGGCGATTGAATTCCTTGTCGCCCCACTGCTTGGCGGCGGCGTATTGCAGGAAGCGCGACTGCACCGAAACACCCACGGCCGGCACCGCGATGCGGTCCTTTTCAGTGAAATCGGCGATGGTCTTGACCTTCGGATTGTTGCTCACCAGGTAGTACGGGAAGTTACCCAGGGACGCCACGGCCTTGACGTTCTGCTTGCCGTGGGTGCGATCCCAGATGGTCAGCAGCGGGCCGACACCGGCCCCGGCAATGTCGATGGAACCGGAGAGCAACGCGTCGTTGACCGCCGCGCCACCGGACAGCTGGGTCCAGTCGACCTTGATGTCGATGCCTTCCTGCTTGCCATATTTCTCGATCAGGTTCTGGTCGCGTACGACGTTGAGCAACAGGTAGACGATGCCGAACTGCTCGGCAATGCGGATCTCACCTTCGGCGTGCGCAGCCGCCGGAGCTACCAGGCTGCCAGCCAACAGGCTGACACCCAGGCCAACCGTCGCGGCCAATCGTGCAAATGGGATTTTCCTGGACATGGTCATGCTCCGAATCAGAAAGGCGCGTCGCCCTGGATGGTGGTGCGATAGAGCTTGCGGCGCAGATTGCTCGGGCAACCGGCGGCCAGGTGGATCAACGAGCGGTTATCCCAGAACACCAGGTCATGGGGCTGCCATTGATGGCGGTAGATGTTGTGTGGCAACACGCTGTGGGCGTAGAGCTGGGCGAGCAGGTCACGACTTTCGTCTTCCGGCAGGCCAACAATGCGGGTGGTGAAGCCTTCACTGACGAACAGCGCCTTGCGCCCGTTTTCCGGGTGGGTGCGCACGATGGGGTGCACGACCTCGGCCACCTGGGCGAGCTGCTCGGGAGTCAGCGTCGGGCGCCAGTTACCTTCGAATTTGGTTTCGCTGTAGCGCGCGGTATAGGAGTGCGCGGCGCTGCGGCCTTCAACGGCTTTGCGCAGGTGCTCGGGCAATTGGTCCCAGGCCTTGTGCATGTCGGCGAACAACGTGTCGCCGCCTTCGGAGGGCAGCTCCTGGGCGTGAAGCATAGAGCCCAGGCTCGGCAGCTCTTTATAAGACAGGTCCGAATGCCAGAACTTGCCCGCATCCCCCAGGCCGATGGATTGGCCATTTTCGATGATGTTGGAAACGATGAGGATTTCCGGGTGATTGGCCAGCAGGAACTGCTTGAGCACGTGGATCTGCAGCACACCGAAGCGGCGACTGAAGGCGATCTGCTGCTCGGGGGTGATGCGCTGGTCGCGGAAGACCACCACGTGATGGTCCAGGTGGGCGCGGTGAATGCGCGCGAACTCCTCGTCGCTGACCGGGCGGGACAAGTCCAGGCCGATGATCTCGGCGCCAACGCTGCCGGGCAGTGGATGAATCTCGAATGTTTGGGCGGTGGTCGCTGTTGGAACAGTAGAGGTGGCGGACATGAGGTCACTCCCGGTCAGACAGGAGAGTGACTTTATAGATATAAGAACAGCAGTTTAAATACCGTTAGTGAATATCGATATGCGGGAATGTAGCGGCGCAACCCCGCCCGGCGCGTTATTGACGCAATAAACAGCAGGGCAATAAAGCGTTGAGTCCGGGTCAACACCTGCGGCGAATGCCGACTCGGCAGGCGGCTCTTGAAACCGGGTCGCGTAAGACGCCATAAAGGCTGGATGTGGGCGCCGGGAGCGCTGTGTTGAACCGCTTACAAGCCGAAACCGTGCCCGTTTGACAAGCCTATAAGCAGTCTCTAGTGTGCATTGGATCCAATTAGCCACCCCTATTCTAATAAGGAGGATAGCGTAACCGTGACGCAGAAGCCGAACCCATTGAACAGCATCAAGATCAGCGGTCCTATTCCCGCCCATCTCGCTCGCTCCGTGATTGAAGAAACCTTGCGCAATGCCATCCTGGATGGGCGATTGCCTTGCGGTACTGCCATGCGCCAACAGGAGCTGGCCAGCCTGTTCGGGGTCAGCCGCATGCCCGTGCGTGAAGCCCTGCGCCAGCTCGAAGCCCAGTCACTGCTGCATGTGGTGACACACAAGGGCGCCGTGGTCGCACCGTTGATCGAAGATAACTCGGCGGAAACCTATGCACTGCGAATGTTGCTGGAGTCTGAAGCCCTGCGCTTGTCGATCCCCTTGCTCACCGAGGCCGATATCGCCGAAGCCGACGCCTTGATCTGTGCGCTGGAGCAAGAAAAAGACTACGCCGAGATTGGCCGCCTCAACCGCCTGTTCCACATGGCACTTTATGGCAAGGCACCCAACCAGCGGTTGCTCAAGTTGGTGGAGCACGGGTTGAATGAGGAGGAACGCTTCTTGCGTTTCAACCTGGAAGCGATGGGATTGGGCGAAACCTCCCAGGAAGACCACCGTGAGCTGCTGCAACTGGTGGCACAGAAGAAAATCGATGAAAGCATCCTGACCCTGCGCAATCACCTGATGCGTGGCATGGAAGTGATTACGACCTACCTCAATGGCCTGGACAAAGGCGACAACTAAGCCGCGCACCTCTGTTTACCCCTATCGCCCTTCAAGCGCTACGCCCCACCGTCGGACAGGGGCGTAGCACCGAAGATATCTCCTACTTGCAATAGAGTAACTTACTGACAGCACATATTATTTAGAAAAACTTCTAACACATTTATATGCTCGCCAAACTGTTTAACCCGCTTATTATCTTTTATCACTAAACCAGCCGCCCTCTTCAACAGCGCCACACCGCCTGTGGGCGGCCGTGCGCATCACGCCTGGTTTACATCCGCTTTTCTTTATTGCCGATCACAATAGCCCCTCGCTGTTCCTACAGCAGACGCAACAACTTATAGGCATCAACCATGTATCAACCGTTACTTGAACAGACCAAACTGCAGTTATGCAATCACCCGTTATTTGCAGAAATAACTTCGCGCCACAAGTTACAACTTTTTATGGAAAGTCATGTATTTGCGGTGTGGGATTTCATGACCCTCACCAAACGCCTGCAACAGGACCTGGCCGGTACTCGCCTGCCCTGGCTTCCACCTGCCGACCCACACGCTGCGCGCCTGATCAATGAAATTGTACTGGGCGAAGAATCGGACTCGCATCCCCGACAAGGCTATTGCAGCCACTTCGAACTGTACCTGGAGGCCATGGCCGAGGTCGGCGCCAGCACTTCGGCGATCGAGCATTTTATCGCGCTGCTGCGCCAGGGCCTGGAAGCCGACTCGGCGTTGCAGGCGGTCGATGTGCCTGCCGGTGTTGCCCGCTTTGTCAGTGCCACGCTGCACATTGCATTGAACGCGCCCACTCATTGTGTCGCGGCGGCATTTCTTCACGGCCGTGAACGGGTCATCCCGACGATGTTCGAGCACCTCCTGCAAGCCGATGAACTCATTCATGACCCGGCGCCTACCTTGCAGGGCTATCTCAAGCGCCATATCGAAGTGGACTCCCAGGAGCACGGGCCGGCGGCCGAGCGGTTGCTGGAGCGCCTGGTCAGCGCGGATCCGGATTACCCGCGACAAGCCTGCGACACAGCCCTTGCGGCGGTGCAGAGCCGCCTTGCCTTCTGGGATGAGGTGCGGGCCTCGCTGCACAGGGTGCGCCCATGAACAGCACCGACTACCCCTCCATTGCCGACGACTGGGAGCGCCGCGCAACCATTCGCACCCGCCCCCGTCGCTGGCTCGAAAACGATGACAAATTGATCTATCCCCTGAGCCGCCAACCCCTGGTACTCAGCGCGACCTTTCTCGAACACTGTGCGCATTGGCGCGACTTCGTGCTGGTGCAGAGCTTCTACAAATTCATCAACGACGTGGTGATTTTCGAAACCGAAATCGTCGACAAGACCGCGCGCAGCATTGCCAAGAATCGCTTCTCGCTGCCCTTCCCGCTGGCCTGCCGCGTAGACGCGATGACGGTCGTGGTCGACGAGGATTATCACGCGCTGGTCGCGCTGGATTTCCTGCAACAAACCGTGGCCATGACCGGTATCCAACCGCTGGACCTGCCAGGCCAGATCGAATTGAGCCACGCCCTGCCGGCGGCACAGGCGCAGGTACCCGCTCACCTTCGTGATGCCGTGGAGCTGATCGGGGTGGCCATCGCCGAAAATACCGTCACCCAGGATGTGGCGGCGTTCTCCAAGGACAGCAGCGTCAAGGCCTCTGTCCGTGGATTGATGGCCGACCACCTGTTTGACGAAGGTCGTCATGCGCAATTCTGGACGCGGCTGGTGCGCCTGTATTGGCAATCCGCGAGTGCGGCCGACCGTGACAGCATCGCTCAGGTACTGCCGACGTTCCTCGCCCATTACCTGACCAATGACTTGCAGAAAAACTTCGACCTGCACCTGATTGACCACCTCGACATCAGCCACAGCTTGCGCAATGCACTGCGCGATGAAGTCGCCGCGCTGGCGTTCCCCATCCACCGCCAGCATCCCTTGCTGGGAAATATCATGGGCTTCCTGCAGCACAGCGGCTTGCTGCAGACACCCAGTGTGGCGCTGGCGTTGAAGGACTATCTGCCGGTGCCAGGGAGGCCGATATGAGGCGCCTGGAGATCGGCTGGAGCGGCACCAGCAGCGCCCTTGGTGCCATCCGGCAAGAGCTGGAACGGTATGGGCATATCGCGGGCGACGAGGCCATCGACCTGTTGATTGAAGACGGTAGCCAGGCATTGCCGACACACGCGGACCACCACCCGATGCTAGGCCTGCGCGCCGGCATGGGGCCGTTGAACGAGCACGGCCTGCCAGCCCTGCAACTGCGGGCCTACGGGCATGAGCGGCGACTGCTGGCGGTGCTGGACATCGCCGATGAGCCCAGTGGCAACGGCAAGCGCCTGCGCCAACAAGTGACCGGTGCGCTGGTTGAATGGATCGCGCTGCACGTCAGCAGTTTCTCGCGGGACCCTGGGTACTTCTGTTCGAGTGCGGTAGCCAACGACTGGCCGGAGCACGACTTGCGAGCGCTTGAGGCGCTGGCGTTCATACACCGATTCAATCAAACCGCAGACCCTGCATTGCTGCAGGAGGCCCGGGTCCCCGTGATCGAACAGGTGCAGGCCAGCCTTCATACGTTCGCCGACAGGCCTGCGTTGAATATCGCCGGACGCCAGGTGACCTACCGCCAGTTGCAGGTCCTGGTGTTGGCGATCCAGCGCCGGTTGCGACCTCTGCTGGAAGCAGTCGAGACGCCGGCGGTGGTCGGCGTATACTTGGAGAAATCCATCGAGCTGTACGCCAGCATTCTTGCAGTGTTGGGCTGTGGGGCGGTGTACCTGCCACTCGGACTGGAACAGCCTCCCCACCGCCATCAGGGTATGCTCGACAGCGCGGGAGCACGGGTGTTGCTGGACGCCGGCCAACACCCCTTGCGGGGGCGCTTCAATGCTTTAGATGTGAGTAGGGTGAGCCCGCACGATGCCGACACCAACGCGGCACTGATGCACCCTCGTCCCTGCCCCGATGCGCCTTGCATGGCGCTCTTCACCTCGGGCACCTCCGGCCAGCCCAAGGGCGTGCTGCTCAGCCAGGGCAACCTGGCGCATTTCACCGCGTGGTTCAGGTCCTGCATGGACATGGGAGAACACAGCCGTGTGTTGCAATTTTCGCCGTTGAGCTTCGATTCGTCGCTGATCGATATCTTTCCTGCGCTGATAGCAGGCGCCGAGCTGATCGTCCCCAGCGAAGCGCAACGACGCGATCCCCGGCAACTGCTCGACCTGCTGCGCCGGCAACACGTCACTCACGCCTTTCTACCCCCGGCCCTTCTCAACATTCTGCCGCTTGATCAACCACTGGGCCTGAGGCACCTGCTGACCGGAGGCGATGTCTGCGAGCCCCATGTGATCGAGCAGTTGGCGGGACAATGCCAGTTTCACAACCTCTATGGCCCCACCGAGGCCACGGTGCTGGTCTGCCATCGCACCTTGCGCCCCGGCGACAGCAATCGCAGCCTTGGCCAGCCTATCGCCAACAGCCAGGTGCTGATCCTCGACGACCAGCTGCAACCGGTGGATGAACAGGTGATGGGCGAGGTGTATATCGTCGGCCCCGGTGTGAGCCTGGGGTATGTGAACCTACCCCAAGGGGCCGCCAACCCTTTTGTGACGCTGGCGGTGCCTGGCGGCCAGACCCTGCCGGCCTACCGCAGCGGTGACCTGGCCAAGTGGACTGCCGACGGCATTGTGTTTGGAGGGCGGCGCGACGATCAGGTGAAGATCCGTGGTTTTCGGGTCGAGCCCCAGGACATTGAACATTGCCTGCGCAACAGTCAGCTGTATCGCCAGGTGGCGGTGGTGATCGACCGAGACGGCAGCATCCGGGCGTTCGTCGCCCAACCCCGACCGGGCGCCACAATCGCGACCCTGCAACAGCATGCGCGGCAACAGCTACCGGATTACATGCAGCCCGGTTGCTGGAGCGAGTTGCCCTGTATGCCGCCCACCAGCAACGGCAAGGTCGACCGCCAGGCTCTGCGGGCCCTGCCGATGCCAGCGCCGACGCAGCCCAGCCAACGCACTGCACGCACCCCGTTGCAGGTGCGATTGACCCACCTGTGGAGCGAACTGTTGGCAGTACCCGCCGGCGGGTTGTCTATCGATGAGGGGTTCTTCGACCTCGGTGGTCACTCCATTTTGCTGTCGACCTTGTTGCTGCGCACTCGCGAGCTATTCGGACGCAGTTTCGCCTTGAGCCATTTCATTGAAGTCCCGACGATTCGTACGCTTGCGACCTTGCTGGAAGATGGTCAACGACCCGACTCTCCGTCTGGCCAGGCAGTGAAGGATGCTCAACGGCAGCGGGTGATCCACACACTGCCCGAGGACCGCGCAGGCGACGCGCACAAAGTGATCGTGACAGGCGCCAACAGCTTCGTCGGCGTGCATATCGTCGAAGCGCTATTGGCCGGTGGCGCAACCGAGGTGGCGTGCCTGGTAAGGGAAGAACCGGGGCACACAGCGATGGCGCGCTTCCAGCATGCGTTGCGCGAATACCACCTGGAAGGTCTCGACCTGAGCCGAGTACGGGTGTTCGCGGCCGACATCAGCCTGCCGCTGCTGGGCCTGGCCAATGAGGTGTATGACGCGCTTGCCGAAGACTACGGCGTGCTGGTGCACAACGCCGCGCGCGTCAACCACGTGATGGAATACGCCACGCTGGCCAGGGACAACGTCGAGCCCATCTTCGAGTGCTTGCGCCTGTGCGAGACCCGCCGCAAGAAAGTCTTCAATTTTATCTCGACGCTGTCGGCCTGCAGCAGCATCGACGCCTCGGGGCACGTGCTCGAAGCGCCGGCATCAGACACGTTGCCGCTGTATCTGAAGAACGGCTACAACCTCTCCAAATGGGTTGCCGAACGGCAGTTGGGGCACGCGGTAAGCCAAGGTGCCTGGGTGAATATCCATCGCCCCGGGAACATCAGTTTCAACAGCCGCAACGGTGCCTGCCAGCCGCAGAAAAATCGCCTGATGCTGATGCTCAAAGGCTCGCTCCAGTTGGGCCTGCTACCGCGTCTGGAACTCAATTTCGACCTGGTGCCGGTGGACTTCCTGGCCCGGTTCATTGCGTTCCACTGCGCCAGCTTTCAAGCAGGCGCAAGCGTGTTCAACCTGCACAACCCACAGCCTTTGAGTTGGGCGCACTACCTGGATGCCTTCAGCCAGGCGGGCCACAGTTTCGAACGGGTGAGCGTCGCGCACTGGCAGCAGGCGCTGCGTACGGTCAACCAGGACAACGCATTGTTTGGCGTGCTCGGCTTTTACCTCGACCGCCTGGACGAAGACATCGGCGACACCTCAATGATTCGTCATGACAACGCGCGGCAAGGCGTCCGGCAGATGGGGGAGCAGTACCCGGAAAAAGACGCGGCACTGCTGAGCAAAGGCTGCAACTACCTCAAGGCCATCGGCTTTCTTTGAAACGCCTCAGGACACCCTCATGAAACCACTGCAACCCGATACATTAATCCGCAACCCGAGCGCCCCGCCGATCGTGGCCTCTGTCGTGGTCGACTGCCCTGCCACCCGCCTGTGGAGCATGGTGGGACAGTTTGCCGGCTTCAACGTATTCATCCCGGCGCTCACGCATATCGAAATGATCGGCACCGGCGTGGGCGCTTTACGTCGCAAGTTTTTCCGCGACGGCCACTGTGTCGTGGAGCAACTCAACAGCCGCGACGAACACGCCATGCACATGACCTGGACCACCCTCTACAACACGCTGGGCGTGGCCAGGTTGTGGGCGGCCATCCAGGTGGAAGCCATGGGTACGGAGTGTTCCAGGGTGACCTGGACCCTCGTTGCCGAGCCCATGGATGCAGCACAGGCTGGATTCGAGCAGTTCTTGCAGGGGTTCGCCGACAGTGCCCTGGAGAATGTGCGGCGGTTGCTGGGTTGAGCGGCAGGAGCAGAATGCTCCGCGCCTGCCAGGTTGATCAGCGGTTCAAATCTTGAAGCTGTCGACCAGTTGCTTCAACCGATTGGCCTGCTGCGACAGCGCATCGCAGTCCTTCAAGGTTTCATTCAGGTTGGCCACACCCTGCTGGTTCAGCAGGTTGATCTGGTTGATGTCGACGTTGAGCGTTTCCACTACCGCGGTCTGCTCCTCG
This sequence comes from Pseudomonas aylmerensis, assembly GCF_001702265.1. Taxonomy (GTDB): domain Bacteria; phylum Pseudomonadota; class Gammaproteobacteria; order Pseudomonadales; family Pseudomonadaceae; genus Aquipseudomonas; species Aquipseudomonas aylmerensis. The sequence goes on along the minus strand of NZ_MAUE01000002.1, from coordinate 6,720 downwards.
GTGGCCGCGGCGACGGATTGGTTCATGCCATCGATCTCGACGATCCGCTGCGTCACGCTGACCAGGCGCTCACCGGCCTGGTTGGCGACTTCTACGCTCTCTTCGCTAGATGCCTGGCTGGCATTCATGGTGGTCACCGCTTCACGCGAGCCCACTTGCAGCGAGGTGATCATCTTGTGGATCTCTTCGGCCGACTCCTGGGTACGGTGAGCCAGGTTGCGGACCTCATCGGCGACCACCGCAAAACCACGCCCGGCCTCGCCAGCGCGCGCTGCCTCGATGGCGGCGTTGAGCGCGAGCAAGTTGGTTTGCTGGGAGATGCCTTTGATCACATCAAGGATGTGGCCAATATTGTCGGTGCTGGCATTCAGGGTTTCGATCTGCGTGCAGGACAGGCTGATCTTCTGCGACAGCGCAGACATCGCCAGGATGGTCTGCTCCACCACTTTGCGGCCATCGTCGGCCTGCTCACTGGCACCGCTGGCATGCTGGGAAGCGTCGGCGGCGTTACGTGCAATTTCCTGGGTGGCCGCCCCCAGCTCATTGATCGCGGCGGCCACGCTATTGGTGCGGGCGCTTTGTTCGTCGGAGCCGACGATCGAGGCGTTCGAAGACGCCATCACGCGCTGCGACAAGTCATGCACCTGGCGAGTGGCCGAAGACACTTCGGAAATCGAGGCGTGAATGCGCTCCACGAACTGATTGAACGCACTGCCGACTTCGCCGAACTCATCCTTGCTGGTGACAGCCAGGCGGCGGGTCAAATCGCCCTCGCCCTGGGCAATGTCCTGCATGGCCACACCCATGGTGGTCAGAGGGCGCAGCAGTACCTGGATCAGCAAGCTCAGCAGCACAGCAATGACGACCACGGCGATCAGCATGGCGATCAGTGCGGAAGTACGGAATTTACCCAGCGGTGCGTAGGCTTTGTCTTTGTCGATCGACAGGCCGATGTACCAATCTGCACCCGGCAACCCGCTGATAGGGGTGAATGACAAGATTCGGTCCTGACCATTGAGGACCACATCCTGGCTGACTTTCTCGATACGGACGTGGGTGCCTGGGTAGATGTCCTTGAGGTTTTTCATCACCTGGTCCTGATCCGGACTGACGATGACCTGGCCGTCACCACTGACCAGAAACGCGTGGCCAATACCACCGAAATCCACCGAGTTGATGATCTTCACCAAGGTCTGCAGGCTCAGGTCGCCACCGACCACACCGAGCAATTCGCCGTTCTTTTTCACTGGCATGGCGATGGTTACGATCTGCCCACCCACTGCGGCCATGTACGGCGGCGTGAGCATGGGCTTATCGGCGACTACAGCTTGCTTGTACCAGGGGCGCTGGCGAGGGTCATAGCCGTCGGGCATCTTCGCGTCAGGACGTTGGGTAAACACACCGTTGGTTTGCCCGACATAGGTGAACTGGAAGTTGGAGGTGAAGGCCGCCTGATCGACCAATCCTGGGAGGTCGGCACCACTGCCCTGATGGGCAATGTTTTGCGTCAGGCTTTCGAGCACCAGTATTCGACCACTGAGCCAGTTCTGCACACTGCTGGCAGTGAGTTCACCGGATTGCTGGATAGACGATTCCAGGTTCTGCTTGATGGTGCTGCGTTGCAGGTAGTCGTTGTAGAGGGTGAATAACGCGAAGGCCAGAACCACGACGCCTGACGCGGCCAACAGAATTTTATGACTGAATTTGAGATTCATTTCATCGACTTCTTTTGCCAAAGGGGGGTGAGCGTGCCGAGTGGAACATTCCATGTACGGTATAGGCAGCTTCTGTGGCTGCTCTATTTCGGTGCACGCATGGCTCGTCAGGCTTTCGGCCAGGCCCCGGCAAAACTTAGGAAATTGTGAGAAGGATCCTTATTTTGCGTAGGAAACCGACAAGTGGTTGTCGTACAAGGATCAGAGTTGCAAAATTTTTCAGCCTCCCAAACAATGCGACTAATTATCATTTGTAACGTTTGGCCAGGTCAGTTTGAATGCCGTCTTCTGAGTACCTCGCGTGTGAAAATGTCGTGCACACGCTTTACAGCACCCATCACCACTGGCTGAAGACCTGGCTGCGCGGGCGCCTGGGGAATGCTGCGGATGCTGCCGACCTGGCTCAAGACACCTTTGTGCGGCTGCTGCAGAAAACCGAACGGTTTGAACTGAGGGCACCTCGGGCTTTCCTGCGCACCATCGCACGCGGCTTGGTGATTGATCACTGGCGTCGCGAGGAAATCGAACGGGCCTACCTTGAGTCCATCGCCCATTTGCCGGAAGCATTGGCCCCGAGTGCCGAAGCGCGGGCATTGGTGCTGGAGTTGTTGGAAGAGGTCGCCCGACTTCTTGAAGGACTGAAGCCAAAGGTGCGTAAGGCTTTTCTATTGGCTCAGTGCGATGGATTGACGTACAAGCAAATCGCACAACAGATGGACGTGTCGCTGCGCTCGGTCGAGCGATACGTCGCCGAAGCGCTCTACCACTGTTACGTGCTGCGGTATGAATCATGACGCCGATGGATAACGTCGCGCGTTCCGGGCCGGATCCCCAGGTGGTCAAACAAGCTATCAGCTGGGCACTGCGCCTGCGTAACAACCGCGCCAATGTGCGCCTGCGCGCGCAATGTGAGCATTGGCGCGCCGCTCACCACGACCACGAACTGGCCTGGCAACGGGTGCAGGCGCTGCAACAGGAATTGAGCAGCCAACTCACGGCGATTCCCGGGGCGCATAGGGCACTTGAGAGCAGTGCACAGGGGCTGGGACGACGGCAGGCGCTGAAGCTGTTGTCGGGTGTCGTGCTGCTCGGATCCGCGGCCTGGATCAGTCGCGACCTCGCCGGCTGGCAGCGCTGGACCTCCGACCTCGCTACGGCCACCGGCGAACGGCGCAGCATCCAGTTGCCGGATGGCACCCGCCTGCAACTCAATACTGACAGTGCAGTGGACCTGGACTTCAACCCGCAGCAACGCCTGATCACCCTGCTGCGCGGCGAAATCCTGGTGACCTGCGGCGCGGCCGCATCCACGCCGTTGCTGGTGAAAACACGCCACGGCTTGCTCGAAGGCATCGATGGCCGGTTCGCCGTACGCCAAGACAGCGAATGCACGCGGCTGAGTGTGGTCAGCGGCAATGTCGCCATTCATTCCCCGCACCAGGCAGATGGCCTGTCAACGCAGGTTCACGCGGGCCAAAACTACCTCGTGAGCCCGACCCAGGCCACCCTTGTCCCCCCCCTGGATATGGACATCAGCGCCTGGGCTGATGGGCTGATCGTGACGCGTGCCATGCGCCTGGCTGATTTCCTAGCGGAAGTAGGACGTTATCGTCATGGCTATCTGGGTTGCTCGGCAGATGTCGCCGACCTGCGGCTATCGGGGGTTTTCCGCCTGGAAGACACCGACAAGTTGCTGGCGATCTTGCCGCAGACCCTGCCCGTCCAGGTGCGCTATCGCACGCGTTGGTGGGTGAGCCTTGAGCGGTCTGTCTGATGTGCTGACTTTTTTTGGCGGCTTTTTCCCGTGAGACCGGCTTAGACAGTAAGCCTTCAATCTGCCCTCACCGGCCTCTACGGACCTTGATCATGACTGTGCGTTTTCCCCGCAACTCTTCCAACTCTTCCTACCCGTTATTGAGGAAAGCCGTACGCGCGGCAATGCTGTCGACAGCGATGGGCATCAGCGTGGTATCGACCAGCAGCATGGCCGCAGAGGCAGGTGCCGTACAGGTCAGTCAACACTATGAGATTCCCGCAGGGCCGCTGAGCGACGCGCTCAATCAGTTCGCCCGGCAGGCAGGCATCACTCTTTCCGCCACGCCTGCGCAAACTCAGGGCCGACAATCGACCGGACTGCAGGGCGAGTATTCCGCCGAACAGGGCCTGAATCATTTGCTCAACGGCTCCGGCTTGCAGGCTATTTCCGAAGACGGTGTCAGTTTCGTGCTGCAGGCGACGCCGCAAAGTACTGCGCTCACGTTACCGACCACTGATATCAAGGGATTTGCCTTGGGTAACGCACTGGGAAGCATGGAAGGCTACAACGCGACTCACAGCCAGATCGCGACCAAGACCAGCACCGCGTTGCTGGAAACCTCGCAAACGGTTTCGGTCGTCACGCGCGAGCAGATGGACGACCAGGGCTCGCAGACGGTTGCTCAAGCCATGCGTTACACCCCTGGCGTGTTGACCAACCCATATGGCGCCACTCATCGATATGACTATGTGGCAATGCGCGGCTTCAACGATGGTTCTGTGGATAACATTTACCTCGATGGGCTGAAGTCCATGGGGGACAGCGGTACGTACAGCACGATGCAGGTGGATCCGTACTTTCTGGAACGCGTGGACATTCTCAAGGGCCCCTCTTCAGTGCTGTATGGACGCAGTTCGCCCGGCGGCCTGGTGGCGCTGACCAGCAAGAAGCCATTGTTCGAGCCTTATCACCAGGTGCAGGCAACCGTCGGCAGCAACGGGCAGCGCGGCATGGGCTTTGACTTCAGTGGGCCTGTGGATGATGACAAGCGCATTGCCTATCGACTCACAGGGCTAACGGATAAGTCCGACACACAGTTTGATCACGCCAAGGAAAAGCGCTTCGCTTTGGCGCCGACACTGAGCATCGATTTTACCGATGACACTTCGCTGACGCTGCAAGCGTATCTGCAGCACGATCCTGATGGCGGCTACCACGGCGGAATGCCGGCAGATGGGGCATTGCATCAGCGCAATGGTCAGCGGATCTCCAGCCACTTCTTTGAGGGTGAGCCGGGGGTTGATGGCTATAAGCGCGATCAGCAGTCGTTTGGCTATCAGTTTGAGCATCGCTTCAATGATGTCTTCACCGCGCGCCAGAACTTTCGTTACCTGGACTCCAAGGTGAAGTTGGATCAGGTATACGCCTACGGCTGGACCACACCGACCAGCAATGAACTGAATCGCTACTACTCGGGCGGTGATGAGAAGCTGCATGCGTTCATCATCGATAACATGCTGCAAGCCGAATTCTTTACGGGGGCCACCAAGCACACCGTGCTGATGGGCGCAGATTATCAACGACGTAAAACGGTGGTGGACTGGACGAGCGGGTCACTGCAACCGATCAATGCGTTCAACCCGGTCTATGGCAACTCGGCTATCAGTTACTACAGCCCGACCAGTTATCTGCGACGCCTGGAACAGACCGGCGTTTATCTGCAGGACCTGATCGAAATGGATAAGTGGCGTTTTTCCCTGGGAATGCGCCAGGACTGGGTAGAGACGTCCGATGAAAATCGTATCGCTGAGGCGGGGCGACCACTCGGCACTGAGATCAGTGACAAGCGAACCAAGCTCACCGGCCGCGCGGGCGCGCTGTACTTGTTTGATAGCGGCCTGGCGCCGTATGTCAGCTACTCCGAGTCCTTCAATCCGAACTCTTATTCAGACAGCTCGGGCAATCCTCTCGCGCCTACGGACGGGACGCAGTGGGAGGTGGGGCTGAAGTATCAACCGCCGGGCACTGACAACCTGTTTACGGCCTCATGGTTCCGCATCGACCAGGAGAACCTCGCGACCAAGTTGCCACAGGAGAACTTCTATCGTGCCGTAGGCGCTGTGCGCTCTCAGGGGTTGGAGTTGGAGGCTCATATGCAGCTAACCGATAACCTGAAGGTCTTGGGTAGCTACACCTTCACCGACATCGAGTATTCCAAGTCGATGGTGAGTACCTTGAGTACCGCGGACAACGTGATTGAGAACAAGGGCAACTCGCCGACACAGGCACCTCGTCATATGGCCTCGGTGTGGGCGGACTACAAATTTGATAGTGGCGCCTTGGACGGAGTGCGGCTTGGGGGCGGTGTGCGCTATGTCGGGTACAGCTGGGCAGATGCGGAGAACACCATGAAGGTACCGTCCTACACCTTGTTTGATGCTTCGCTAGGTTACGACTTAGGCAAGGTCGGCTTGAAGGGTGTGGATGTGCGACTGAATGCCAATAACCTGACCAACGAGACGTATGTAGCCTCCTGTGCCAGCCTGAACTTCTGCTATCTGGGGGAAGAACGCAACGTCAGCGCAACACTGAGTTACCAGTTCTAATCCGATAGCGTTCAACCCCAGCCAGTGCCTGATAGCAGGCACTGGCTTTTTTGTGTCGGCAATATGGGTTGCCCTTTGGATTGCCTCTCTCGGATGCCCAGGGGTTCGAACCACAGAGGTTTCCATCTTCCCATAAACGACAAAACCCCTGTCTGCGCTAGCAGACAGGGGTTTCGGAATTCAATCTTGACGATGACCTACTCTCACATGGGGAAACCCCACACTACCATCGGCGATGCATCGTTTCACTGCTGAGTTCGGGATGGGATCAGGTGGTTCCAATGCTCTATGGTCGTCAAGAAATTCTGTGTATCAGCCCGTCATGAAGCAACGTGCCGATGAAATTCATGGACTTCTACATAAACAAAACCCCTGTTTGCGTTAGCAAACAGGGGTTCTGGAATTTAATCTTGACGATGACCTACTCTCACATGGGGAAACCCCACACTACCATCGGCGATGCATCGTTTCACTGCTGAGTTCGGGATGGGATCAGGTGGTTCCAATGCTCTATGGTCGTCAAGAAATTCGGGTACTGAGTCGTGACCATATGGTCTCGCTTCAGCAAATTGGGTATGTGATAGCTTTCGGTGTTTTGTGAGCGTCGAACTTTCGGTTCATTTCGTCTTCACACACCGCAATC
>NZ_MAUE01000001.1 GCF_001702265.1 Pseudomonas aylmerensis | reverse complement strand
TGAACTGGCCTAATGATTTTGGACACCTCAATCGGGCGCTATGATGGCGTCCAAATCTGAGGTGTTTGGATATGCGTAAATCTTATTCATGTGAGTTCAAACTCAAGGCTGCCAGCATGGTGCTGGACGAGGGGCAGTCGGTTCCCGAGGTCTGTGCCAGCTTGGATATTGGCCCTACGGCCTTGCGCCGCTGGGTCGATCAAGTTCGCAAGGAACGCTTGGGCTCGACTCCGGTGGGAGCCAAGGCGATTACCGCGGATCAGCGAGAGATCCAGGAACTTAAAGCCTTGCTCAGGCAAAGAGACCGGGATATCGAAATCCTAAAAAAGGCCAGTGCTCTCCTGCTTTTGGACGCCAAAGATCACTCTCGTTGATCTGTGAGCTGGGCGAGCAGTACGGCGTTAACGATTGCTGTCGTGTGTTCGGAATAAACCGCAGTAGCTTTTACGCATGGCGTCAGCGCCAAGGCAAGGTGAGCCCTAAGCGAGAGAAACTCAAGGCTATGCTGGTCAAGCACCACAGGGCGTCGAGAGAGTCTGCGGGCGCTCGTACCTTGGCTAAACAGCTGCAAGCCGGCGGGCATGATGTCGGGCGGTTCATGGCTCGCAGCTTGATGCGAGAAGCAGGCATTGTCAGCCGTCAACGCCGGCGCCATAAGTACAAGTCACCTGGCGTGGAGGCTTTGGTGGCACCGCATGTGCTCAAACGCAAGTTTGATGTTGCGACGGTCAATCAGGTGTGGTGTGGGGACGTGACGTACATCAAAGTCGGCAAGCGTTGGCTGTATTTTGCGGCGGTTCTGGACTTGTTCGCTCGCCGGATTGTGGGCTGGTCGTTTTCGATGATCTCTGATGCCACGCTGACCTGCGAAGCCCTGCGCATGGCGATTGAACTGCGCGGTCGCCCAAAAGACGTACTGTTTCACTCCGACCAAGGTTGCCAGTACACCAGCCATAAATTCAGAAATGAACTGCTGGAACATGGACTCCGACAAAGCATGAGCCGTAAAGGCGAATGCTGGGATAACGCTCCGATGGAGCGTTTCTTTGGAAGTTTGAAATCAGAGTGGGTGCCAGAAGCAGGCTACGGGTCGGAACATGAGGCCCGAGCGGATGTGCAGCGCTATGTATCGCGCTACAACATCACCAGGCCGCATAGCTACAACGACTATCGGTCACCAGTCGCCAGGGAGAAGCTGGTGGCGTGAAACCTTAATCGGTGTCCAAGATTACTTGACCAGTTCAGCCCCGGCCCTAATGAAATTACTGCTGCATCCCGCCAGGGTTGTCGCCTTGGTGTTCCTGGCCGCGATAGGGGTCGGAACCTTCATTCTGATGCAGCCGATTTCCCATGCCGAGGGGGACGCCGTCCCGTGGGCGACGGCCTTCTTTACGGCGGTATCGGCCGTCTGTGTGACCGGGTTGGTGGTGGTGGATACGGGTACGTACTGGTCGACCTTCGGCCAGTCGGTGATTCTGCTGCTGTTCCAGCTTGGCGGTTTCGGCATCATGACGGTGGCGACCCTGCTTGGCCTCATGGTTAACAGCCGGTTGCGCCTGCGCACCAAGATGGTCGCACAGTTGGAGTCGCGCTCATTGGGAGTAGGAGACATTGCCGGCGTGGCCAAACTGGTGCTGGTGGTGACGTTCGCCTTGGAGCTCATCACGACCGTGTGGCTCACTTTAAGGTTGCATTGGGGCTATGGCCAGTCATGGGCCGATGCGGCTTGGAGCGGCCTGTTTCATGCGGTATCGGCGTTCAACAACGCAGGGTTCTCGATTTATCCCGACAGCCTGATGCATTACGCCACGGATACCTGGATTCTGTTGCCTGTGATGGCCGCCATCATTATCGGCGGCATTGGCTTTCCCGTGCTGTATGACCTGCGCAGCCGGTTCAACCATCCTCATCGCTGGTCGCTGCATACCAAGCTCACCTTGTCTGGCACGGCGATCTTGCTGGTGGTCGGGTTTATCACGCTGTTGCTGTTCGAGTGGGACCATTCCACCACCCTTGGCCCGATGGCCGTGACCGATAAAGTGTTATCGGCAGCATTTGCTTCCGTGTCCGCGCGTACCGCCGGGTTCAATTCGATCGACATGGGTGCACTGACCCCGGAAAGCTGGGCGGTGCATTACTTTCTGATGTTCGTCGGCGGCGGCAGTGCAGGCACTGCGGGCGGGGTGAAAGTCGGTACTGTGGCGATCCTGGTCTTGCTGGTGATTGCTGAAATTCGTGGGCACAGTGATTGCGAGGCCTTTGGCCGGCGAGTCGGCGCTGCGGCCCAGCGTCAAGCGATAACCGTGCTGGTCCTGAGCAGCGCCCTGATCGTGTTGGCAACGCTCTTTATCCTGCGTGAAACCGCGTTGCCCACAGACCAGGTCATCTTCGAAGTCATCTCGGCGTTTGGTACCGTCGGCTTGTCCACCGGTATCACCGCCGAGCTACCCACCTCAAGCCAACTGGTGTTGACGCTGCTGATGTTCGCCGGACGGGTGGGCACTATCACGCTGGCGGCGTCACTGGCCTTGGGCAAGCACCGTATGCCCTACCGTTACCCAGAGGAGCATCCCATTGTTGGCTAACTTTCTATTTTCAGAGAAGTTCTCATTTGCCAAGGGCGACAGCGTGGTGGTAATCGGTCTGGGCCGCTTCGGCGGCTCGGTGGCCCAATCGCTGATGCGGCTGGGGCACGACGTGATGGGCATCGACCGCGACGCGGCACCGGTTCATGAGTGGGCTGACCTGCTGACGCATGCGGTGCAGGCCGACTCCACCAACCAGCAGGTGTTACGCCAACTGGGCGTTGCCGACTTTGCCCATGCCATTGTGGGCATCGGCACCGACCTGGCCGCCAGCCTGTTGACCATCATGACGCTGACCGAGCTGGGGATCCCGGATATCTGGGTCAAGGCCCGAACAGCCGAGCACGGGCAGATAGCCCAACGCATTGGCGCTCACCACGTTGTCTATCCAGAGAAGGAAATGGGCGAGCGTGTGGCTCACCTCATTACCGGGCGGATGATTGATTTCATCGAGTTCGACGACGGTTTCGCCATCGCCAAGATTCATTCGCCCGCGTCGAGCCACAACAGCACGCTGGCCGATGGGCAAATCCGCGAAAAATTCGGCGTGACGGTCGTAGGGTTGAAGCGTGCCAGTCAAGATTTTCAGCATGCCACCCCGGGTACGCAGGTACTGCCGGGGGATCTGCTGATCGTGTCTGGGCCGACTCATCTGATTCAAAAATTTGCCGGCCATTCGACATAGGCCGGGAGTTGTGTTGCAGGTAAGCCTGTGGTGAGTGGGCTTGCCGCGCGTTGGGGGGCGAAGCGGGGGTGAGTCAGTCAGTGCGTTTGTTCAGTGCTTGGATTTTGGGGCTGCTGCGCAGCCCAACGCGGGGCAAGCCCGCTCGCCACAACAAGCCCGCTCGCCAAAACAAGTGCGTTTGCCACGGTGGGGTGAGCCTTTATCACGTTCAGTCGGGAGTGTTTTTGTGGGTGAGAAACACCGTTATGCCGATGGCCTGCAGGTGCGCCGCGAAGTACTGGGGGATGCGCATGTCGACCGCAGCCTCAATGCCCTGACCGAGTTCAACAGTGAGTTCCAGGAAATGATCACCCGCCACGCCTGGGGTGACATCTGGACCCGCCCGGGCCTGAGGCGGTCGAGCCGGCTCAGGCCGTCTACGTGGTGTAGACCCTCTTGCGCAATGGAAGCCCCATTTCTTCTTTCAGGCCGTTTTCGGTAAATGCCCGTGGATTGGTGGTGGTTTTCGCGGTGCTGGGGTCGCCGTCGAAATCAACCGGGGGGACTGCCGATTGCAGACCGATCGCCTGTCGCTCCCTGTTGGGTTCACCTTCCTGGTTATTGTCGGGTTCTGCGGTTGCGCCCTTTAGATTTTGGCCTGTGGCACCCGCGAAGGCGTGTCCCCTTTCATGCGCGAGACTGGTGATCGGGGAGGAACTGTCGTCATGCATATACATCGGGTTGTAATTGATCGTGCCCAGGTCAGCTTTTTCTCCGGCTTTACCCTCCACGATATAACCCAACTGTGACTCGCTCAGGGCTTCGACGGCGCCGCCGGCTTGAAGATGCTGTTGGATGGCCTTGGTGTTGAAGCCGTAGGTCATGTCATACCGGGTGTCCAGCTCGCGCAGGGTGACTGGCGCGTTGTTGCTCGCGGCCAGTTCGTCCTCTTTCTTCAAGGACTGCTGGCCTATGGGCGACATTCTCAATAGCTCCAGATCGTCTTCGACGCGCTGTTTGAACTCGGCGGAACCCTCGACCTTATAGGCAGTTTTCCCGGCATCACTGGGCGTTACATCAATCCTGCGTGAGCTGGGCGAGTGGACCACGTTATCCGAAGGTTTGGCGTAGATCACCGTGTTGTCATGGTAAGACCTCACGTTGTTTTTACCCCTGCCGGTGTAAATGACCGAACTGCCATGGCTGACCATCAGGTTGTCACCACCGCCACCGTGCATCACGGTGTGGCCATTTTTGGCGATCATGAAGTCGTTGCCGCGCCCTCCGTCCATATGCACCTTTCGGTGGGCAGGGCCCTGCATGGCCTGAAGGCGGTCATCGCCATTGTCGCCATACAGCGCACTGCTGCCACTGCCCGCGATCAGTGTGTCGTTGCCTTCCCCGCCTGATGCGACCCCACGCCCCCTGCCCATCACGATAAAGTCGTCGCCTGCGCCGCCCTTGATTTGGGTGTTGCCGCCACCACCGCGGGCGTAGTCGTCACCGTCTCCCAAATCGATCTTGATGGGCGTCGCGACGTCTGGAGCCACCACCACGGAATCGTTGCCGCCGTGGGTCTTGATATACAGGGGCTGGACCATTCCCTGCTCGGGACGATTGAGCAGCTCGAGGCTGTAGGCTTTACCGTTGACCGTCGCGAGCAGCTTCCCATCGGGGGCGCGCTTGATGTTCACCCGGTCTGCATGGTTGCCGGTTTCTAACACCATTTGACTGAATATGGTGCTGACGTCGCCGTTTTTTTCGGCGCTGAATTCAACCTCCTGGGAGATTTTCACATTCTTGTCCTGAAACAGGACCTCGCTGTTAACGTAGCTTTTGTGTCCCAGGGCGATTTCCGGAGACGGACGGGAGGCAGGGGTCAGGGCATCGGAGTCAGGGCGTTTGTATTTGATCTGGACGGAGGGTTCTGGCGGCGTCGGCGATGGACTGTGGGTGTAATTCGTCATTACGGGCGTGGACGCAGAGATAGTCATGGTAAGGCTCGATCGTTGCTGGCAGATTTTCCTTTGAGTGGTGGGCAGGGAAGTGTTGTTCCGAGGAGAGGGCAGTCAAACACTTCTCTTGATGTTGCGTGCCTTGCGAGCGGCCTGGATTTAATGGGAATCGGCGTCCCACACCCAATTCCACACGCCGGGCAGATGCACGGGCTCGCTGACATCCTTGACCGTACGCGCCAGCGCGGCGCGTTGCAGGGCGCCGGTGTCGGTGTAGAACGGCTCGGCAGCCGTCGGCATGCCATTGATGCGGGCACTGTCGAGCAGGATCTGCAGGTACTCCTGCAGGTGCCGCGCGGTGTAGCGGTTGATATCGTGGAAGGTCACCACCACCGGTATCACCCCGTCCACCGTCGGTAGCTCGCCGAGCGCGATGTGTTCGCGCACCACCGACAGTTGTCGATACAGATTGGCGCGGCGGCGCGGGCTGCCGTTGAAGCCCCAGATCTTGCCGTCATTGGCACTCAAGTCGGTCAGCAACACCTGCATGCCATGGCGCTGGTAGGCGGCGAACGTGCGGCGGTCGTAGTTCCAGAACGGTGGGCGCACCAGCACGGGCGGTGTGCCGGTGATCGCGGCAATGTCGGCCGCACCTTGGGCGAGGGTGCTGTCCAGCTCGGCGTCATTCAGCCAGCGATGGTTGGTATGAAACGCTGTCGCCGTGTGAAAGGCCAGGATATGCCCGCCCGCGTACTCACGCTCCATGGTCTTGCGGCCGCGGGAGCTACCGCCGGAACGGCTCGCTTCGGTCTGCAGGAAAAACACCGCCTTGATCCCCGGCAACACCGGGTTGTGCGCCAGGTCGGCGACCACGGAACGGCTGGGGTTGTTGTAGCCCGAGGCACTGGGGCCGTCGTCGAAGGTCAGCAGGAAACGGATCGGTGCCTGCGCTTGCAGGCGCTGTTCGGTCTGCGGCGTCAGGGGAATGGGCGCACCAATGCAGCCACTGAGGCTCAGGGCCAGGGCACAGAGGGCGAAGGCGATGACGAAGGATTTCATGGTGTGCGCGGGCCCGGATAAAAGCCGCTGCTGAGTGGATCAGCAGCGGCAGGCGCGCACCATACAGCAAGTCCGGCGGCGGTTTACAGCAGACTTATCGGGTAACTGACGATCAACCGGTTTTCGTCGAATTCATTGTTGCTGTAGTCCCGGCGCATGCTTGAGTTGCGCCAGCGTACCGTCAGGTTTTGCAGGGAGCCGCTCTGCACGGTGTAGCCGATTTCGCTTTCACGGCCCCATTCCTTGCCGTCGGTGATGGTGCCGGTGTGCACGTTGCTGCCGCTGATGTAGCGGTTCATCAGGGTCAGGCCGGGGACGCCGAGGGCGGCGAAGTTGTAGTCATGGCGCACCTGCCAGGATTTTTCCTCGGCGTTGTCGTAGCTCGAGTTGTAGCTGTCGTTGGCCAGGGTGCCGCCGCTGGTGCCGTTGACGCGCATCCAGGCGCTGTTGCCGGTGAGTCGTTGCAGGCCGACGTAGAAGGTGTTGCCGCCATACTTGGCGGAGAACAGCCCGGACCAGGTCTTGTTGTCCAGGTTGCCTGCGCGGGCGCTGCCATCGTCCTTGCCGTAGAAGAATCCGAGGTTGGCCCCCAGCGTCCAGTCGCCGATGGGCTGGCTGTGGATCAGGTTGACGAACTGCTGGCTATAGATGTCCTTGAGCTGGGCATTCCACAGGCCGATCTGGGTGCGCTTGTCGTTGAACGCATACTCGCCGCCCTGGAAGTTGAAACGGTCGGAGGTGAAGGCCGGTTTACCGACCATCGACAGATCGGTCATGCTGCTGTCGTCGCGCGGGCTGTTGGCGCGGAACTGGCCGCCGTAGAGGGTCAGGCCATCGATTTCCCTGGAGGTGATCTGCCCGCCGCGCAGGGTTTGCGGCAGGGAGCGGCCATCGTCCGAACGCAGGATCGGCAGCACCGGCATCCATTCGCCCACCTTGACTTCAGTCTTCGATATCCGCGCCTTGAACGCCACGCCCAGGCGACCGAACTCGTCCGCCGGGCGGCCATCGTGATCCAGCGGCAACAATTGGGTGCCGCCGGTGCCGCGCCCGCCATCGAGCTTCACCGAGTACAGGCCCAGCACATCCACGCCGAAACCGACCGTGCCCTGGGTAAAGCCGGACTTGGCATCGAGGATGAAACTTTGCGTCCACTCCTGCGCGCCGCCCTGGGTCTTGGTGGGGTTGGTGTAATTGCGGTTGAAGAAGAAATTGCGCAGGTTGAGGTTGGCGCTGGCGTCTTCGAGAAACCCATGTTCTTCGGCGACGGCAGGCAACGGAAGACTGGCGACAGCGGTGGCCAGCAAGAGCCGGCGCGGGTGGAAAGTGCTCATGGTGTCGGACCTGTTGTTATTGGGGTTATGCAGGTGGCGGCCATGGTGCGGGGCGGTGCGGGGACGATTCAATCGGGGGAGGGCGGGTTGTGGGCGATGATCGAACGCAAGTTGCCGGGCCGTCGGGCCCGGCAGTCAGGGTCAGCGCTTGGGCAGGTCGAAGTGGGTCCAGGGGAAGCTGGGCAGGTAGTGCTGGGCGGCAACGATCAGCGCCACCATCACCACCAGGAACACCGCTTGCAACGGGCTCCAGAACGCCCAGTGCAAGCCATTCAGCCACGGGTAGCCTTCGGCGAAGGCAGGGCTCATGGAACCGATGCGTTTTTTGTGCAAGAGGTGGATCAGGACCATGCCGGCATAGGTGAGCGCGCCGAGCACGCCGAGCATCAGCCCGCAGGCCACCAGCATGATCGCCTGCGGCACGCCGTGGCGTATCACCAGCCAGTATTCATTGGGGTTGATCCGCTTGGGGATCAGGTACTGGCTCAGCCACAGGTCGGGTACCCGATAGGTGGAACTCATCCCGGCCCACAGTTGTGTCACGCGAAAACCGATGGCGGCCGGCACGAACGCCATCAGCATGAAGATCACGAGCGACATCAGGTTCAGGTTGTCGGGTTTGTCGTGCGCGATGCTCAGGCCGAACCCCAGGGCGAACACGGCCCACAGCCGGATAAACACCTGGGTGTAGATGGGCCGGGGCACGAACTTGCGCCAGAAAAACAGCTGTTTGTGGGGCAGGCGTTCGAGCAGTTGCGGGTAGCGCCAGGTGAGCGTTTCGGCCAGGTGCTTGCAGGCCTGCCAGTCGTTTTCGCCGAAGGTGTCGGTCAGGCGTTTTTGTTGCGTGGCCGACATCGGCGTCAGCAGCAGGCGCGCGGCCAGCGCATCGGCCGAGTTGCGCCGCTTGTCCTGGGCTTTGTCGAGCAGGTTGGCGTAGAAGCTTTCCTGCTCGCAGCGGGACACCAGTTGGCGCCATATCCAGGCGGGTTCCGGGTACACGCCTTTCTGGTCGTCCCAGCCGAACGCCTGGCACACCCGTTCAAACAGCGGCACGCTCCATTGGGTGTCGTGGAGCAGGTGCAGGACGATACGTTGCCACTGTTGCTGCAGGTCAAAGACCCGCAGCCAGGGCTGGTTGTTGTAGTGGGTGAGCCGGGTGATGAACTCGCGTTCGGCCTTTTGCTCAAGCAGTTCCTGCAAGGTGCGGCGGTAATCCTGCAGCAGCTCGCTGGTCAGCGCTTCGTATTGCCAGGGGGTCATCGCCACCTGCTGCCACGGCGTCAGCCATTCCAGGTGTTGCACTGCCCAACTGGCGATGGCGCTGCGCTCGCCCGGGGCATCGAAACAATGGAGCAGCAAGAGGGCCTGGAAGGCGTCGGCGCAGCCCTGTTGGCGGGCCTGGGCCCAGCGCTCGTCGAGGTTATCCACGCTGAGGCCGCTGAGCAGCGCCTGGGCCGGGTTCGGCGCCGGCGCCTCGAAGGGGGCAGGGCTGAGCGGGCGAACGTCCATCAGTTCGGCCAGGTCGCTGAGGTTGCCGTAGGCGGCTTCGGCCACAGGCGCCTCGACCCGGTCCTCGTCCTGGTTATCGACGCGCCAGCGCGCTTCACTCAGGGCTTCTTCGTAGGCCTCGCGCAGGCGCTGGAAGCCTTCGGCGTCTTCGTCCGGGCGGCAGCTTTTGAGCAGCCGCGCATAAGTGCGCTTGATGGTGCGCTCGTCGGCATCTTCCGGCAGTTGCAGCAGGGTCCAACAATCCATGGAGTGTTCCCTCAGCGCCAGAACCCGTTGTCGAGTTGCTCAAGTTGCCGGGTCAGTTCACTGCGCGCTTCGCGGATGCGGCGTTCGTCCTGGGTGTCGAGCACCTGCTGGAATTGCCCGGCCCAGTGCCCGAGCTGCTCGCGCAACTCACCCAGGCTTTCCTGGTAGAGGCGTTCGAGGCGGGCGACGAGCACGGTGTTGACCTGCTGGTCGCGGGGATGAACCTTCAACTCTGCCAAGGCTTGCAGGCGCTGCTGGATCTCCTGCGGGTTCAGTACGCCGGGGTTGTTCTCGATCACCAGCGAGTGTTGCTCGCCGGTCAGCGGGATTTTCACCTGGGCTTCCAGCAGGCCGTTGTTGTCGTAGGTGAAACGCACGTCCAGCGAGACTTCACCGGCCTTGCGCTTGGGCACGGCAATTTCCAGCTGGCCCAGCTCGATGTTGTCTTTGACCAGGCGGCTTTCGCCCTGGTAGATCTTCAACAGCACGCGGGTCTGGTCGTCGTACAGGGTGAACACACTTTTGACCCGGCTCACCGGCACGCTGCTGTTGCGTTCGATCAACGGCAGGTAGTGGCCGCTTTCGATGTGGCTGCCGTACTGGTTCGAGGTCTCGATACCGAGGGTGTAGGGGCAGACGTCGGTCAGCACGACTTCTTCGAGGGCGGCCGAGCGTGCCTTCAGCGCGGCCTGGATCGCGGCGCCGTGGGCGACTACCTGGTCGGGGTCGAGGCTGATGGACGGGAAGCGCCCGAACAGGCCGGCGGCGAGTTTGCGCACCAGCGGCATGCGCGTGGTACCGCCGACCAGCAGGATTTCATCGAGGTCGCCAACGCGAATCCGCGCATCGCGCAGGGCCCGTTCGATCGGCGCGCGCAGGCGCTCGAGCAGCGGCGTGTAGAGCTTGGCCAGTTCCTGTTGGGTGATGGTCGTGACCCATTGCTGGCCGTCGACGCGCAGGCTGAAGTCGGCGCTGTCGTCCTGTCCCAGGGCCTTGCGCACGCGCTCGGCCTCGCGGCGCAGGGCTTGCAAGACGCTGCTGGTGGGCGGGAAACCCTGGGCGTTGCGCTGGCTGTCGACAAAGTGTTCGAGCAGCAGCGTGTCGAAGTCTTCGCCGCCGAGGAAGTTGTCGCCGGCGCTGGCGCGCACTTCCATCACGCCGTCGAACAGCTCGATGATCGACACGTCGAAGGTGCCGCCACCGAGGTCGAACACCAGGAACGAGGTTTCCTTGTCGCGCTGGTGCAGGCCGTAGGCGAGGGCGGCCGCGGTGGGCTCGTTGATCAGTTTCTCGACGTTGAGCCCCGCCAGTTCACCGGCGATGCGCGTGGCCTTGCGTTGGCCGTCGCTGAAGTAGGCGGGCACGCTGATCACGGCTTCGGTGACGGTATGGCCGTAGGTGCGCTCGATGTCTTCCTTGAGACTCTTGAGCACCAGTGCCGAGAGTTCTTCGGGACGGAACGAACGGTCGCCCAGGCGCACTTCGGTGGCACTGCCCATGTAGCGCTTGAACAGCGAAGTGGTCAGGTGCGGGTGCGTGTGCAGGCGCTCTTTGGCGGCCTGGCCGACCAGCACGCGGCCCTGATCATCCAGCCCGACCACGCTGGGGGTGAGCATCTGGCCCAGGGCGTTGGGCACCAATTCAGTGGCATCACCCCGCCAGACTGCCGCGAGACTGTTGGTGGTCCCCAAGTCGATTCCTACGATCATTACGACAAGCTCCCTCTGTGGTCTGTAAGAATCTGTGACAGATTTTACCCTGAAAGGTTGAAGGGAGCGCAAGGTGCACGACCGGGGATAGGCGGATCGGTGGGGTTGAAGCGAGATGGGCAACCGAGCAAAAAACACGCGGCTTTTCTGTGGGAGCTGGCTTGCCTGCGATGCAGGCACCTCGGTACATCAGTGACACCCATTCGATGCAATCGCAGGCAAGCCAGCTCCCACAGAAAAGCACCGTCGGGGAGTGAACAGGCATAAAAAAACCGCTTCCGGTAAGGGAAGCGGTTTTATCTACAGCCGCACTGTCAGAACAACTTCAGTGGCGGTGCTTGTTCTTTCAACGGCTCGTTCTTCGCGGTCTGCTCGTTCCAGCCACCGCCGAGGGCCTTGTACAGGTTGACCTCGCTGTTCAGCTGCGCCAGGCGGTCGGTGATCAGCGATTGCTGGGCACTGAACAGTTGGCGCTGGGCGTCGAGGAAGGTCAGGTTGCTGTCGACACCGATGCGGTAGCGACGCTCGGCCAGGCGGTAGTAATCCTGGTTGGCGGCGACGAAGCCACGCTGGGCATCCAGCTGCTGCTTGTAGGTTTCACGCGCGGCGAGGCCGTCGGAAACTTCCTGGAAGCCGGTCTGGATCGCCTTCTCGTAGTTGGCCACGTTGATCTCTTTCTGGATCTTCGAGTAGTCCAGGCTTGCGCGCAGGCTACCGGCGTTGAAGATCGGGATGTTGATCTGCGGGGCAAACGACCAGGTCCCCGAGCCGCCTTTGAACAGGCCGCCCAGGGTCGGGCTGGCAGTGCCGGCACTCGCGGTCAGGCTGATGCTCGGGAAGAACGCCGCGCGGGCTGCGCCGATATTGGCGTTGGCCGCCTTGAGATTGTACTCGGCCTGCACAATGTCGGGACGACGTTGCAGCAGGTCCGATGGCAACCCGGCCGGCACTTCGCTGAGCAGGTCATCCGACAGCGGCTTGCTGGTGATGTTTGCCGGCAAGCCGGTGCCCAGCAGCAGGGTCAGGCTGTTTTCGTCCTGGGCCACCTGGCGGGTGTAGCGCGCCAGTTGCACACGGGCGTTTTCCACCGAGGTGCGCGCCTGGCTGAGGTCGAGGGCCGAGGCCACGCCGACTTCGTTGCTGCGCGAGGTCAGCTTGTAGCTCTGCTCGAACGCGCCGAGGGTGTCCTGGGTCAGCTTGAGCAGTTCCTTGTCGGCCTGCCAGGTCAGGTAGGCGTTGGCCACGCTGGCCACCAGGCTGATCTGGGTGCTGCGCCGTGCTTCTTCAGTGGCGAAGTACTTCTGCAGTGCTTCTTCACTCAGGCTGCGCACACGACCGAACAGGTCCAGCTCATACGAGCTGATCCCGAGGCCGGCCGAGTATTGGCTGGTGATCCCGGCTTCGCCGGTCTGCGACAACTTGGCCGGGGTACGCGAACGGCTGCCGCTGCCCGTGGCCGAGATGGCCGGGAACAGGTCGGCACGCTGGATCTGGTACTGCGCGGCGTAGGCGTCGATGTTCAAGGCCGCAACGCGCAGGTCACGGTTGTTCACCAGCGCGGTCTGGATCAGCTGTTGCAGGGCAGGGTCATGGAAAAACTGCTTCCAGCCCTGCTCGGCAGCGGCCTGGCCCGGCGCCTGGGCCGACGAATACGCCGGCCCCTGCGGGTATTGCGCTGCTACCGGCGCGTCGGGGCGCTGGTAGTCAGGTATCAACGAGCAGCCACTGAGCACGAATGCCGTGACGGCTAGGGAAAGTAGCGACTTGCTCATTGGCCAGCCTCTTTAGGAGTTTCAGTAGTGTCGGTCTTTTTACGCTCGCCAACGGCCGACACGGTTGCAAAGAACAGTGGCACCCAGAAGATCGCCAGGACGGTGGCGGTGATCATACCGCCAATTACGCCGGTACCGATGGCGTGCTGGCTGCCCGAGCCGGCGCCGGTGGAGATCGCCAGTGGCAATACGCCGAGCATGAACGCCATGGACGTCATGATGATCGGACGCAGACGCATGCGGGACGCCTCGATGGCCGCTTCGACGATGCCCTTGCCTTGTTCGTGGAGCTCTTTGGCGAACTCCACGATCAGGATGGCGTTCTTCGCCGCCAGGCCCACTGTGACCAACAGGCCCACCTGGAAGAACACGTCGTTGGACAGGCCGCGCAGGCTGGTGGCGATCAATGCACCGATCACACCCAGTGGCACTACCAGGATCACCGCGATCGGGATCGACCAGCTTTCGTACAGTGCCGCGAGGCACAGGAACACCACCAGCAGCGACAGCGCGTACAGCGCAGGCGCCTGGGAGCCGGAGAGGCGCTCTTCATACGACAGGCCGGTCCATGCATAGCCGACGCCGGCTGGCAGGTCCTTGGCGATACGCTCGACTTCCGCCATCGCATCACCGGTACTGTAGCCAGGTGCCGGGGTACCGAGGATTTCCATCGCCGCTACACCGTTATAGCGCGAGAGTTTCGGCGAACCGAAGATCCACTGGCCCGACGAGATGGCCGACAGCGGCACCATCTTCCCGGAGCTGCTGCGCACGAACCACTTGTTCAGGTCTTCCGGAGACATCCGGCTGGCCGCGTCACCCTGCACGTACACCTTCTTCACACGACCACGGTCGATGAAGTCGTTGATGTAGCTACCACCCAGGGCAATCGCCAGGGTCTGCTGGATATCCGCCAGGCTGATGCCCTGGGCGCTGGCCTTCTCGTCGTCGACGGTGAGCTCGTACTGCGGCTCATCGTTCACGCCGTTGGGACGCACACCTGCGAGGATCTTGCTTTGCGCCGCTGCACCGAGGAACTGGTTGCGTGCCGCCATCAGCTTCTCGTGGCCGACGCCACCCTGGTCTTGCAGGAACACGTCGAAACCGGTGGCGTTACCCAGCTCCAGTACCGAAGGCGGCACGATGGCAAATACCATGGCGTCCTTGAAGGCCCCGAAGAAGTAACCCTGCGCACGCTTGGCCACCTCGAATACCGACATCGACGAGTCACGCTCATCCCACGGCTTGAGCATCACAAACGCGAGGCCCGAGCTCTGGCCACGACCGGCGAAGTTGAAGCCGTTCACGGTAAACACCGACTTCACGGCCTTGCCTTCGCCCGGCTCGCCTTCCTTGTCGTTCAGCAGGAAGGCGCGCATGTCGTCGATGACTTTTTGCGTACGTTCAGCCGAAGAACCGACCGGTGTCTGCACCTGGGCAAAGATCACACCCTGGTCTTCCTCAGGCAGGAACGCGCTTGGAATACGGGTGAACATCCAGATCATGCCGGCCAGGATCAGCACGTAGACCAGGAACGCTGGAAACTTGTGCTTGATCATGTTGCCCACGCCGCGCTCGTAGCTCAGTACGCCACGGTCGAAGGTGCGGTTGAACCAGCCAAAGAAACCGCGCTTGGGTTGGCCATGCTTTTCAGGGTCGATCGGCTTGAGCATGGTGGCGCACAAGGCCGGAGTGAAGATCAAGGCAACCAGTACCGACAGCGCCATCGCCGAAACAATGGTGATGGAGAACTGTTTGTAGATCACACCGGTGGAACCACCGAAGAACGCCATCGGCAACAGTACCGCCGACAGTACCAGGGCAATACCCACGAGGGCGCCCTGGATCTGGCTCATGGATTTGACCGTCGCTTCTTTCGGCGACAAGTGCTCCTCGGCCATGACCCGCTCGACGTTTTCCACCACCACGATCGCATCGTCCACCAGCAAGCCGATGGCCAGGATCATGCCGAACATGGTCAGGGTGTTGATGGTGAAACCGAACGCTGCGAGGATCCCGAAAGTACCCAGCAATACCACCGGTACGGTCATGGTGGTGATGATGGTGGCGCGGAAGTTCTGCAGGAACAGGAACATCACCAGGAACACCAGCACGATCGCTTCGACCAGGGTGTGTACAACACCGGAAATCGATTCGGTCACGACCGGGGTGGTGTCATACGGCACCACCGCCTTCATGCCAGGCGGGAAGAACGGCTCCAGGGACGCCACGGTGGCGCGGATGGCCTTGGCGGTGTCCAGGGCGTTCGCACCGGCAGCCAGCTTGATCGCCATGCCGGAAGCCGGCTTGCCGTTGAACTGTGCACTGATGCTGTAGTTCTGGCCGCCCAGTTCGATACGCGCGACGTCACCCAGGCGCACCTGCGAGCCGTCGGCATTCACTTTCATCAGGATCTTGGCGAACTCTTCGGCGCTTTGCAGGCGCGTCTTGCCGATGATGGTGGCGTTCAGTTGGGTGCCGGGCAGGGCAGGCAGGCCGCCGAGTTGGCCGGTGGCCACCTGGACGTTCTGCGCCTGGATCGCGTTGCTCACATCCACCGGCGTCAGCTGGTAGTTGTTCAGCTTGGCCGGGTCGAGCCAGATACGCATGGCGTACTGCGAACCGAACACCTGGAAGTCACCTACACCCGCGGTACGCGAGATCGGGTCCTGGATGTTGGACACGATGTAGTTGGAGAGGTCGTCCTTGGTCATGCTGCCGTCTTCCGACACCAGACCGATCACCATCAGGAAGTTCTTCACCGACTTGGTCACGCGGATACCCTGCTGCTGCACTTCTTGCGGCAGCAGTGGGGTCGCCAGGTTCAGCTTGTTCTGCACCTGGACCTGGGCGATGTCCGGGTTGGTACCCTGGTTGAACGTCGCGGTGATGGTCATGCTGCCGTCGGAGTTACTGTCCGAGGCGACATAACGCAGGTTGTCGATACCGTTGAGCTGTTGCTCGATCACCTGTACCACGGTGTCCTGCACGGTTTGTGCAGACGCACCTGGGTAGGTCACCTGGATATCAATGGCGGTTGGCGCAATGGCCGGGTATTGGTTGATGGGCAACTTCAGGATCGACAGTGCCCCGACCAACATGATCACCAGGGCAATTACCCAGGCGAAAATGGGACGGTCGATAAAAAATTTCGACATGGGTTACTCCCCCTGGCCAGCAGCGGCAGCAGGAGCAGCAGGAGCAGCAGCGGAACCTGCGGGCTTGGCGTTGTCCGCGTCCTTGACCTTGACTTCGATGCCCGGCTTGATGAATTGCAGGCCTTCGGTGATCACGCGGTCACCGGCGTTCAAGCCTTTTTCCACCAGCCAGTAGGCGCCGGCAGTACGGTTGGCCACCAACTGGCGCTGCTCGACCTTGTTGTCCTTGTTCACCACCAGCGCGGTCGGGATGCCCTTGATGTCGCGGGTCACGCCTTGCTGCGGGGCCAGGATGGCCTTGCTGTTCACACCGGCCTGCAACTGGGCGTGGACGAACATGCCAGGCAACAGGGTGTGGTCAGGGTTGGGGAACACGGCGCGCAGGGTCACGGAACCGGTGGTCTGGTCAACCGACACTTCGGAGAACTCCAGCTTGCCGTCCAGGCCGTAGTCGCTGCCGTCTTCCAGGGTCAGCTTGACCTTGGCGGCATTGGCGCCGGCTTTCTCCAGCTGGCCGCTTTCCAGGTCGCGGCGCAGTTTCAGCATTTCAGCCGAAGACTGCGTGACGTCGACGTAGATCGGGTCCAGTTGCTGGATCACGGCCATGGCATCGGCCTGGCCGTTGCTGACCAGCGCGCCTTCGGTCACCGAAGAACGCCCGATACGCCCGGAGATCGGCGCGAACACTTTGGTGTAGCGCACGTTGATCTGGGCGGTTTGAACGTTTGCTTCGGCAGTCATGCGGTTGGCGACGGCGGTGTCGTATTCCTGGCGGCTGACGGCTTGCTCATCGACCAACTGCTTGTAGCGGTCGGTGATGGACTTGGTCTGGGTCAGGCTGGCTTGTGCGCTTTTCAGCGTGGCTTCATAGACCGACGGGTCGATCTGATAAAGCTGCTGGCCTTCTTTCACATCCGCGCCTTCCTTGAACAGGCGCTTGAGAATGATCCCGTTGACCTGTGGGCGAACTTCCGCGATGCGGTAGGCAGTGGTGCGGCCCGGCAGTTCGGAGGTCAGGGTATAGGCTTGCGGTTGAAGGGTGACCACGCCGACCTGAGGGGTTTGAGCGGGCGGAGCCGCTTCTTCCTTTTTACATCCGCTGAGCAGCGATGCCAGGGCGACGGCAGTGACCAGAGCGGTAACAGCTGGCTTAAGTTGCATGAAGATCCTCGGGTCAGGCGCGCAGAGTGCGCACAAGAAGTGTGGAAGGGTAAAAAACAAGCTGTGAGTAGATAAGTAGCTTGCTACGCAATATACTTACGTTCATGGTTGTTTGTAAACTCTTGACAGGCTTCGCGGAATGTTGACAAAGCACCGCCCAAAGCCTCGATTTTAGTACGTTCGGCGCCCATGACGGTGTCGTCCCACAATTATTCAGATGATCGTTACCGCCTATTGATCGTGCGTTACCGATAGTCCCAAGTGTCCTGATTGAGGTTTTACTGCCATGGTTCGTCGCACCAAAGAGGAAGCTCAGGAAACGCGCAGCCAGATTCTCGCCGCCGCCGAGCAAGCCTTCTATGAGCGCGGCGTTGCGCGGACCACGCTGGCTGACATCGCCGCGCTGGCCGGGGTGACGCGGGGTGCCATCTATTGGCATTTCAGCAATAAATCCGATCTGTTGCAGGCGCTGCTCGACACCCTGCATGAGCCGCTGGATGAATTGGCGCGCGCCAGCGAAAGCGAGGATGAACTCGACCCGCTCGGGTGCATGCGCAAGCTGTTGATTCATTTGTTTCATCAAGTGGCCCTGGACCCGAAAACCCGGCGCATCAATGAGATCCTGTTTCATAAGTGCGAATTCACCGATGAAATGTGCGATATGCGCCGTCAGCGCCAGACCCACAGCCTGGAATGCAACCTGCGCATCGGCCTGACACTGCGTAATGCGGTCCATCGCGGGCAACTTCCGGAAAACCTCGACACTACCCGAGGGGCAGTGTGCATTCATGCCTACATCAACGGGTTGATTGGCCAGTGGCTGCTGGTCCCCGACAGTTTCCAACTGCACCAGGACGCCGAGCGCTGGGTGGATGCCGGGCTGGACATGCTGCGCTGGAGCCCCAGCCTGCGCAATTAAGACAAAATGCGTAATTGCATCCAGTTGTGTCAACAGTAAAGCCCAAGGACCGTCAATCGTCCTTTTGCCTGATCGGTGGGGTGACTTTATATACGGGCTGGCGGGCGGTTGATAGGTAGCCGCCTAAGTATTTTGTAGCGATTTTGTTGCAAGGCTGTGAAGGAATGTTTCTTCGCACTCAAGAAAAAGCCCCGGTTCTCGCGAGCCGGGGCTTTTTCGTTTCAGCAAGTTACATCACAGGGCCAGTGTCGGGTAGTCGATGTAGCCGACCGGACCCTTGCTGTAGAAGGTGTCCGGGCGTGGCTCATTGAGCGGCGCCTCGGCCTTCAGGCGTGCTGGCAGGTCCGGGTTGGCAATGAACGGTACGCCGAAGGCCACCGCATCGGCCTTGCCCGCCGCCAGCCAGGCGTTGGCGCTGTCCTTGGTAAAGCGCTCGTTGGCGATGTACGCGCCGCCGAAGGCCTTTTTCAATTGTGGACCGAGGCTGTCGCCGGCTTCTTTCTCGCGGGAGCAGATGAACGCGATACCGCGCTTGCCCAGCTCGCTGGCGACGTAGGTGAAGGTTTCTGCCAGGTTGTCGTCACCCATGTCGTGGGCATCGGCGCGTGGTGCCAGGTGCACACCGACACGGCCGGCGCCCCAGACTTCGATGGCTGCGTCGGTCACTTCCAGCAGCAGGCGTGCACGGTTTTCCAGGGAGCCGCCGTAGAGGTCGGTACGCTGGTTGGTGCTGCTCTGCAGGAACTGGTCGAGCAGGTAGCCATTCGCGCCGTGGATTTCCACGCCATCGAAGCCGGCGGCCTTGGCGTTTTCGGCGCCGGTGCGGTAGGCGTCGACGATGTCGGCGATTTCAGCGGTTTCCAGCGCACGTGGCGTCGGGTAGTCCGCCAGTGGGCGCACCAGGCTGACGTGGCCTTTAGCCTGGATGGCGCTCGGAGCCACCGGCGTTTCGCCGTTCAGGTACGACTCGTGGGAGATACGGCCCACGTGCCACAGCTGCAGGAAGATCTTGCCACCGGCACCGTGCACCGCCTTGGTGACGTTGGCCCAGCCACGCACCTGGTCGTTGGACCAGATCCCCGGGGTGTCCGGGTAGCCCACGCCAAGTGGCGTCACCGAGGTGGCTTCGCTGAGGATCAGCCCGGCGGAGGCGCGTTGCACGTAGTACTCGGCCATCAGCGCGTTGGGTACGCGGCCGGCATCGGCACGGCAGCGGGTCAGCGGCGCCATGATGATGCGGTTCGCCAGTTCCAGGTCGCCCAGTTTGATCGGATCGAAAATAGTCGTCATGGGGAAAACACCTTTCTCTTTGAAGTTGATCAGTTGGTCGCAGGGGCCAGGTCGGCATCGCCGCTCTGACGGAAAGTAATCAAGGTCACCACCAGCGCGAGGATCGCCAGGGCGGCGGCTGCCAGGGGCACGCTGGTCAGGCCGAAACCGTGGGCAATGACACTACCGCCGACCCAGGCACCCAGGGCGTTGCCGATGTTGAAGGCACCGATGTTCAAGGTGGATACCAGGTTCGGTGCGGCCTTGCCGAAGGTCACCACGTTGATCTGCAGCGCGGGGACGGCGGCAAACGAGGCGGTGGCCCACAGGAACAGGGTGATTTCAGTCGGGATCACGGCGATGCTGGTCCAGGTCAGCGCGGTGGAGACCACCGCCATGCTGATGAACACGCCGATCAGCGTGGCCGCCAGGCGTTTGTCCGCCAGCTTGCCGCCGATGATGTTGCCCACGGTGAGGCCCAGGCCGATCAGCAGCAGGGTCCAGGTCACGCCTTTGGGGGAGACGCCGGTGACGTCGCCAAGCAGAGGCGCCACGTAGGTGAAGAGGGTGAACATGGACGCGGCGAACAGCGCGGTCATGGTCAGCGACAGCCAGATGCCGGCGCCTTTGAGGGCGGCCAGTTCGGCACGCATGTCGAGTTTTTCTTCGTCACGCTTGGCCGGCAGGAAGCGGATCAGGCCGATCAGCGCAACGACGCCAATCACCGTCACGGCCCAGAAGGTCGAGCGCCAGCCGGCTGCCTGGCCCAGCGCCGTACCCAGCGGCACGCCGAGCACGTTGGCCAGGGTCAAGCCGGTGAACATCAAGGCGACTGCCGAAGCGCGTTTGTTGGCCGGTACCAGGTTGGCGGCAACCACCGAGCCGATCCCGAAGAACGCACCGTGGCACAGCGCGGTGACCACTCGGGCAAACATCAGCACGTTGTAGTCACTGGCCAGGGCGCACAGCAGGTTGCCGACAATGAAGATGCCCATCAACGCTACCAGGGCGGCCTTGCGGGGCAGCTTGGCGGTGGCCAGCGCCATGAACGGCGCGCCGATGGCCACGCCCAGGGCGTAGCCGGTGACCAGCCAGCCGGCGCCGGGAATCGACACGCCGAGGTCCGCCGCCACATCGGGCAGCAAGCCCATGATGACGAACTCGGTGGTGCCGATGGCGAAGGCGCTCAGGGCCAGTATGAGTAGCGAGAGGGGCATTTGCGTTTCCTTGTTACAGCGGTGCGCTGAGTTCAGTGATGAGCGCCGTGAGGAAGGCTTGGATCACTTCCTCATTGCGTTTGAAAAAGTGCCACTGCCCGGCCTTCTGGCTGCTGATCAGTCCCGCCCGTTGCAAGGTCGCCAGGTGGGCCGACACCGTCGACTGGGACAAGCCGCAGCGCTGGTCGATCTGCCCGGCGCAGATGCCGTATTCGTGGTTGTGCAGTTGCTCGGGGAACTGCACTTTCGGGTCTTTCAGCCAGGTGAGGATGTCTCGTCGTACTGGGTGCGCCAGGGCTTTTATTATTTCGTCGAGGTCGATGGACATGGCAGGTGCTCGGTGTCGTAAAGCGTTATATCGCGATGAGGCGAACCTTAAATCGTTATATCCCGATATACCAATATGATTTTGGTCTGAGGCCAGGCTAAATCGGTATATCGGGTTATAACGATACGTTGTCGGCAGTGCTAGACTGCGCGCCATGAATTATCTCGCACATCTGCACCTGGGCGGCCAACTTCCTGCACAACTGCTGGGCAGCCTGTATGGCGATTTCGTCAAAGGCCGCCTGCAGGGCCAGTTCAGCCCGCAAATCGAGGCGGCGATCCAGCTGCATCGGTCCATCGACCGCTTCACCGACAGTCACCCGCTGGTCGGCGAGGCGTTGTCGCGTTTCAGCCTGACCCGCAGGCGCTACGCGGGGATTGTCCTTGATGTGTTCTTCGATCATTGCCTGGCGCGCGATTGGGCGCTGTATGCCGACCAACCGCTGGAGCGCTTCACCGCGCAGGTCTACCGCGTGCTCGCCGCCGAGCCGCAGTTGCCAGGGCGGCTGGCGCAGATTGCGCCGTACATGGCGGCGGATGACTGGTTGGGGTCGTACCGCGAGTTTGCAGTGATGGAGCAGGTCTTGCGGGGGATCTCGCGGCGCCTGACGCAACCCGAGGAACTGGGCCAGGCCATGCAGGAATTGCGGGTGCTGTATGAGCCGCTGAGTGAGGATTTCCGGCGGTTCTATCCGCAGTTGCAGGCGTTTGCACGCACCCAACTGGTCAGTGGGATCTAATGTGGGAGCGGGCTTGCCTGCGATCGCGGTGTGTCAGCAATCGCAGTATTCACAGGTAGACCGTCATCGCAGGCAAGCCAGCTCCCACACTTTAAACCGTGTTCAGTTGATATCAGGCTGCAAACGCAGGTCGGGTATCCACCTGTTCAGCTTCCGGCAACGGCCCAAACAACGCCTTCTGCACCGCTTGCTGCGCCTGGAACGCCAGTGCCGCGCGTTCCTGTCCGGCGCAGGCGATCGGCTTGAGCACATGGATTTCCACATCGCCCTGGTCATTGGCAAACAGGCGCATCAGGTGCGAGAGCAAATCGTCATCGCCAATGAACGGGGCCAGCGGGTCGACTTGCCCGTCGCGCAGGTAACGGATCGCCACCGGCTGCAGCGACACATCGGCCTCGATCGCACACGCCAGCAAGCGCCCGTGGAAGGTGCGCAGGCTGCGCCCGTCAGTGGTGGTGCCTTCGGGGAACATCAGCAGCGGGTGCTGTTGCTCCAGATGACGGGTCATCTGCTTGCGGATCAACTGGCTGTCACCTGAACCGCGGCGGATAAACAGGCTGCCGGCCTTGGCCGCCAACCAGCCGGCCACCGGCCAGGTGCGCACTTCGGCCTTGGACAGGAACGACATCGGCGTGACCATGCCCAGCAGCGGGATGTCGGTCCACGACACGTGATTGCTCACCCACAGCATCGGCGTTTGCGGCAGCTCACCGTGCACCGTCACGCGAAAGGGCAGGGCGTTGGTCAGTCGCGCCATGAAAAACCGCGACCAGCGTTGGCGGCGCACCATCGAATTGGCCACCCCCATGCGTTCGAACACGCCAAACACACTGGCCATGCTCAAGCCCAGTGCCACCACCCCCAGCACCCGGGCAATGCGCCCGTATACGCGCAGGCGGCTCATCACATGGCCGCCTTGAAGTGACGTGCATAGCGCGGGCACAGCTCGTCGCGCTTGAGCAGGATGAACACGTCGGCGACCTGGAAGTCTTCATCCCAGCACGGCTCGCCGCAGATCTTCGCACCCAGGCGCATGTAGGCCTTGAGCAGCGGCGGCATTTCGGCGATCACGTTGGACGGCAGGTCCAGCGCCGGCAGCGGTTTTTTCGGTTCGGCGCGCAGGTGTTCGTTGCACAGGTAGCGTTCGCGCAGGCGCTGCATGATCGCGTGGGCCTGGATGCCGCCGTCGTGCATCGGGATGCTCGCGCACCCCATCAGGTAGCTGTAGCCGCCCTGGTTGAGCACTTCGGCCAACTCGCCCCACAACACGGCGATGGTGCCGCCATTGCGGTAGGCCGGGTCGACGCAGGTGCGGCCGATCTCCAGGATCGGGCCCTGCAAGTGCAGCAAGCCATGCAGGCTGAATTCTTCTTCGCTGTAGAACCGGCCCAGGGTGCTGGCGGCCTGGTGGTCGAGCAAGCGGGTGGTGGCGACGAGTCGACCGCTGTTCAAGTCCCGCACGCCGATGTGGCTGCAGTGAACATCATAGTCATCCATGTCCAGGCCCAGTTCCGCGCCTTTCAGCTTGGCGTTGAACTCGCCGCTGAACACGTTGAACCGCAGGGCCTGGGCTTCCTGCAAAGCCTGCGCGCCGATCAGGCGTTCGGCTTGCAGACGGCGTTCATTGCCGGTGTCGCTGATGCGGGCGATCTGAGTCATGGCGAGTCTCCGAGTGCCGGCCACGATTTCGGCCGGTCGACTTTGTTGTCCAAAGTCAGGCTATGTAGCCTCGGTGTCATCTCCATGAAGTTATGGTGACGCTTGGATGACAGGCGTTTTGATAGGGCTGCACAGCAACGGTCGCCCGATATTGTTTTCCTACTTTTGATTTGGAGTAGGACGACCGCTTGGAGGGAACCGGATTACCCATGCTGCCACACAGGCTCTGGATGTGAGGGCAGATGGGCGCCTTATGCCGTTGGACGTTTGCCAAGCCTTCCGTTGTGGAGGTAGGAGCACTATGCCGGTTTCGCCAGTTTCGAATACCACTCCCGCCTGGTGGGAAATTAATAATCATGAAAAAAGTCAGGGTTCTGAGCCGCCGGAGGTGCAAGTCATCAGCAAACGGTACAGCGGCACCCGCAGCCAGGATGGTCGGTCTTATGGCGAACCCGTCAACAACAAGGTCGTAGCGTCGGGCATGCACCTGTTTGTATACAAGCCAGATAGTCGTGATCCTGGGAAAAAACCCGAGGACATTTGGAGTGCCTTCAGCCAGTGGAATCAGGACAACTGTGTGACCGTTGCGGCAATAAAGATGGCGATGATGCAGTTTGGTGAGCAGCCAACCGACGTATTCAAGGAGGTGCGAGAAGTCCCGGGTGGTTTCCAGGTTACGTTAAGAAATAACGAGTCGGTTTACGTGACCCAGGCTGAGCTTGAAATGACGTCCATGGCAATGAAGTTCAAGGGGACGGATCCAGGGGCGATCACCTCGGCGAACGTAATCAGTACGGTTATGGCCAAGGTTGAGCAGCAGAAATTATCCAAGGAACAGAACAGGAATGTGGGGTTTGGCGAAGCGCTGCAGGTCTTGAATCGCCCTGACGCCCTTCCTTTGGCGCTTGCGCGGCTTGGCTTGGGAAATATGATTGAAATGGTATCGCCTGAAGACTTGCTCAAGGGCCGTTTAGGGGCTTTTTCCAGCGGCGCTAAAAACGGCAGTCATAGCTCTGTGAGCGTGGGTGGTAAAGAGGAGCGTTGGGGGCTGCGCGGCGGTCCATCCCCGACTGGGGAGGATATTTACGCATATGCATTCAAGAAATCATAAGCGTGCGATGCTTGTCGTAGCGGGTTGTCACAAAACCATCATTGGCCTCGGCTAGGCTCGCGGGCTTGAATGCCCCCTTGAGTTTGCGTCCATGGTCCGAGGCCTGTTGTGCGTTGCCCTGCTGTTAGCCACCGTCACCGCCCGCGCCGAAGCCTGGCCGGACAAGGAATGGGTCAAGGGCACACCGCTTGAAGGCCCCGCTGTCGAAGCGCTCAACACCTACGCGTTCCCGCCGCGTGATGACACCACCCGACAAGGCATCCGCACCGATGCGTTGCTGGTGATCCGTGACGGCCAAATCATTTATGAACACTACGCCGCGCCCACCACTGCCACCACGCCGCACCTGACCTGGTCCATCAGCAAAAGCCTGATGGCCACCGTGCTGGGCGTGGCCTTCGGTGATAATCGCTTCAAACTGACCGACCCGGCGGCGCGGTTTTACCCGCCGATGAAACAGCACCCCACGGTGACCATGGCTGACCTGTTGCACTGGGCCTCGGGCCTGGACTGGCAGGAAGACTACGAATACGCCCCGTTGAAATCCTCGGTGGTGGCGATGCTCTACACCCGTGGCCACGCCGACATGGCCGAGTTCGCCGCCGACACCGAAGCTTTCGCCGCCCCGGGCCAGGTCTTTCGTTACTCCAGTGGTGACAGCAATATTCTCTCCGCCACCCTTAAAGGCATGCTCGGCCACAAGGCCTATATGAGCTACCCGTGGGATGCACTGTTCAAGCCGCTGGGGATTCACAACGCCACGTGGGAGACCGACGCCGACGAAACCTTTGTCGCCTCTTCCTACGCCTACCTCACCGCCCGTGACCTGGCGCGTGTCGGTCTGCTAATGGCGCGAGACGGGCGCTGGGGGGAGCAACAGCTGGTGCCCAAGGCTTGGGTCGATTTCAATCGCCAGCCGTTCGGTCGCTACCAGGCCGGCCAGGACGAAGCCGTGCCCGGCGGCCAATGGTGGCTCAACCAAGGGGCTCCACGCCCGTGGCCCGACGCCCCTGCGGACACCTTCGCCGCCCTGGGTCACTGGGGCCAGGCGCTGTTTGTGATGCCTGAAGAACATTTGGTGATCGTGCGCTACGGCGATGACCGCGATGGCAGCTACCGCCATAACGAACTGCTCAAGCGCGTGCTGGCGGCGGTGAAGCCATGATCCGTCGTCGCCCGTTTACCAGCCTGTTTCTGCTGCTGTTGCTCGCCCTGCTGGGATGGATCTGGCACGAGCGCGTCAACCTGCAAGCCTTCCCCGACATCATCGCGGCCTATACCGCCAAGGAATATTGCTCGTGTCGGTATGTGGCGAACAACCCGGCTGAATATTGCCGGGGGTATGTGCAGCAGTACGTGCCCACCAGCGCATTCACCGACAACCCGGAGCGCAGTGAAGTGACGGCCAGTGGGTTGGGACGCACACACAGCGCGCGGTGGTTCGGCGATCGGCAGGGGTGTCGCCTCAACCCCTGACACACCACCTTCCCATACAGTAACCACCTTGCCGGCGATGGCGGCGGCACCGGCGATAGGGTTGTCGGCTGGTCTACCGCTATCGCAGGCAAGCCAGCTCCCACATTTGCTCGGCTTTGTCAGTTCCATCGCGCCAGTACGCGGTGCCAGGTGTCGCCCGAACTCCTGACACACCGCCTTCCCATGCAGGCCCCGGCTTGCCGGCGATAGGGATGTCGGCTGGTCTACCGCCATCGCAGGCAAGCCAGCGCCCATATTTGATCGGCTTCGTCAGTTCCATTGCACCGGGCCCACGGCACAGTTAAGGTTCGTGCAGGTTTTTTGCCGCATGAGTCTTTATGTTCAATGTCAAACCCCTGGCCTTCTTCCTGCTGATCGCCGCCGCTGCGCCTGCACACGCCGATTGGTACCTGGACAACGAGTCCTCGCGCCTGTCCTTCGTGACGACTAAAAACACCGAGATTGCCGAGGTGCAGCGCTTCCTGGTGTTGCACGGCAAGGTCGACGGCAAAGGCGCGGCGCAGTTGGAGGTGGAGCTGGAGTCGGTCAACAGTGGCATTCCGCTGCGCGATGAGCGCATGCGCAACCAGCTGTTCGAGATCAAGACCTTCCCTGACGCGCTGATCAACGCGCAGATCAACCTGCAACCCATCAACGACCTGGCGCCTGGCGCGCAGTTGGAATTGCGCCTGCCACTGAGCGTGACGTTGCATGGCAAGACCCAGACCTACAGCGCCGAGCTGTTGGCAACGCGCCTGGATGATCGACGGTTCCAGGTGGTGACCCTGGAACCGGTGGTGTTGCATGCCGAGGATTTCGAGCTGGTGCCGGGTGTGGCCGCGTTGCGCAAGGCGGCGGGGCTCAAGTCGATCAGTTTGTCGGTGCCGGTGGGTGCGGTGCTGATTTTCACGGCGCGCTGACGTGAGCGGCGCGGTCTTCCCGTGGCGCAGCGCCAACCGTTTCGAGTTGTTGATCGACGGCCCGCAATTTTTCCCACAGATGTTGGTGGGCATTGCCCGCGCCGAGCGGCAAGTCGATGTGGAGTTGTACCTGGTGGAAGCCGGCGCCTGCGCCGAAGCCATGGTGCAGGCGCTGGTGTTGGCCGCCGAGCGCGGGGTGCAGGTGCGCTGCCTGTTTGATGATTACGGTAGCCTGGCCTTTACCTTGGGGCTGCGCAAACGCTTGACCGACGCCGGTGTGGCGTTGCGTTTTTACAATCGCCTGAACTGGCGACGGTGGATGCGCAATCTCTACCGTGACCACCGCAAGCTGTTGTTGATCGACCAGCACATCGCCGTGGTCGGTGGCACGGGCGTTACCGATGAGTTCTGGACGCCGGGGCAAGACACTGCCGACTGGCACGAAGTGATGGTGCAGATCAGCGGCCCGCTGGTGCAGGACTGGCAGGCACTGTTCGATCGCCAGTGGCACGCCAACGCCGCGCGGCGCGAGTGGAAACCTGCCACGCATTTTGGTTTGCCCCGCTTGCCCAAGGTGCCGGCGACCGGGCCGGGCCTGGGGCGCGTGGCCTATGCCGATGCCCGCCAGCACCGCGATATTCTGCAATCGCTGATCCGCGCCTTGAACAGCGGCCAGCACCGTATCTGGCTGGCCACGCCGTATTTCCTACCGACCTGGAGTGTCCGCCGTGCCTTGCGCCGCGCAGCCGGGCGCGGGGTGGACGTGCGCCTGTTGCTCACCGGCCCACGCACCGATCACCCGTCCGTGCGCTACGCCGGGCACCGTTATTACCCGCGCCTGCTGCGTTCGGGGGTGCAGATCTTTGAATACCAGCCGTGTTTCCTGCACCTGAAGATGGTGCTGGTGGACGATTGGGTCAGCGTCGGCTCATGCAACTTTGATCACTGGAATTTGCGCTTCAACCTGGAAGCCAACCTGGAAGCGTTGGACCCGGAATTGACGCAGGCGGTGGCGGGCAGTTTCGAGCGCGACTTTGCCCAGAGCCTGGCGGTGAGCCTGGAGGCGTGGAAGGCGCGGCCATTGTGGCGGCGGGTGAAGCAGCGGGTGTGGGGGTGGATTGATCGGCTGGTGGTCAACTTGCTTGATCGACGCGGCTGATTCGATCACATCGATAAACGGTGGGAGCTGGCTTGCCTGCGATAGCGGCGGTGAATGTTCCACCACTATCGCAGGCAAGCCAGTTCCCACATTGACCGTGTCTACAGCTTCAGGTCAGAGCAGTTCGAAGGTTTGTTGCTGCACATCCTGGGAGTCCAGCCCGATCTGCACGTTGAACTGGCCGGGTTCGGCGGCGTACTTCAACTGGGTGTTGTAGAACTTCAAATCATCCTCGGTGATGGTGAAGTGCAGCGTGCGCTCCTCACCGGCCTTGAGCATGACCTTCTGGAAGTTCTTCAGTTCTTTGATCGGGCGGATCATCGAGCCGGCCACGTCCTGGATATACAGCTGCACCACGGTTTCGCCGTCGACCTTGCCGGTGTTTTTCAGCGTGACACTGGCGTCGAGCTTGCCGGTCTTGTTCAGGGTGGTCGACGACAACGCCATTTCCGACAGGCTGAACGTGGTGTAGCTCAGGCCATAACCGAACGGGAACAGCGGCCCGGTGACGTCATCGAAGTACTGCGAGGTGTAGTTGCCCGGCTTGCCCGGGGTAAAGGGCCGGCCGATGGTCAGGTGGTTGTAGTAGGTCGGAATCTGCCCCACCGAACGTGGGAAGGTGATCGGCAGCTTGCCCGACGGGTTGTAGTCACCGAACAGCACGTCGGCAATCGCGTTGCCGCCTTCGGTGCCGGCGAACCAGGTTTCCAGGATCGCGTCGGCCTGTTGGTTCTCTTCCAGGATCGACAGCGGACGACCGTTCATCAGCACCAGCACCAGCGGCTTGCCGGTGGCCTTGAGGGCCTTGATCAGGTCGCGCTGGCTTTGCGGGATGTTCAGGTCGGTGCGGCTGGACGACTCGTGGGACATGCCGCGCGATTCACCCACGGCAGCCACCACCACGTCGGCATCCTTGGCGGCCTTGACCGCTTCATCGATCAGCACTTGCGGCGAGCGGGTGTCATCCACCACTTCCGGGGCATCGAAGTTGAGGAAGTTGAGGTAGTCGACCACGGCCTTGTCGTTGGTGATGTTGGCGCCTCGCGCGTAGATCACCTTGCCTTTTTCGCCAATCATGGCATTCATGCCGTCGAGCAGGGTCACCGACTGCGCCGGTTTGCCGGCGGCGGCCCAGCTGCCCATCATGTCGATC
Organism: Pseudomonas aylmerensis; assembly: GCF_001702265.1. Lineage (GTDB taxonomy): Bacteria > Pseudomonadota > Gammaproteobacteria > Pseudomonadales > Pseudomonadaceae > Aquipseudomonas > Aquipseudomonas aylmerensis. Next base: position 144,913 of record NZ_MAUE01000001.1, on the reverse strand, counting down.
GGTGCCTTGGCCAGCGGGCCGACGAGGGCGATGGTCGCGGACTTTTTCAGCGGCAGGGCGTCGTTCTGGTTCTTCAGCAGTACCAGGCTGCGGCGCGCGATGTCGCGGGCCTCGCTGCGGTGCAGGCGGCTTTCGGCGTAAGTGTCGGCCGGGTCATCCTCGGCTTTGCCGATGCGCAGGTACGGGTCGGCGAACAGGCCCATGTCGTACTTGGCGCCGAGCACTTCGCGCACGGCGTTGTCGATGTCGCTCTGCTCGATCTCGCCGGACTTGAGCAAGCCGGGCAATTCCTTGCCGTACAGCGAGTCGTTCATGCTCATGTCGATGCCGGCCTTGATCGCCAGCTTGGCGGCTTCACGCCCGTCCTTGGCCACGCCGTGCTTGATCAGCTCGAAGATCGCGCCATGGTCGCTCACGGCCAGGCCCTTGAAGCCCCAGTCCTTGCGCAGCAGGTCGTTCATCAGCCAGGTGTTGGCGGTGGCGGGGACGCCGTTGATCGAGTTCAGGGCGACCATCACGCCGCCGGAGCCGGCCTTGATCGCCGCGTGGTAGGGCGGCAGGTAGTCCTGGTACATCTTGACCGGGCTCATGTCGACCACGTTGTAGTCACGCCCGCCTTCCACCGCGCCATACAGGGCGAAGTGCTTGACGCTGGCCATGATGCTGTCGGCATTGGCGGGGCTGGTGCCCTGGAAGGCCTTGACCATCACTTCGGCGATGCGCGAGACCAGGTAGGTGTCTTCGCCGAAACCTTCGGAGGTGCGGCCCCAGCGCGGGTCGCGGGAGATGTCGACCATCGGCGCGAAGGTGATGTCGAGGCTGTCGGCGGCAGCTTCCTGGGCGGCGATGCGCCCGGAGCGGCCGATGGCGTCCATGTCCCAGCTGGACGCCAGGGCCAGGCTGATCGGGAAGATCGTGCGGTGGCCGTGGATCACGTCATAGGCGAAGAACATCGGGATCTTCAACCGGCTGCGCATGGCTGCGTCCTGCATCGGACGGTTTTCCGGGCGGGTGATCGAGTTGAAGGTGCCACCGATGCGGCCGGCGGCGATTTCCTTGCGGATCAGCTCGCGGGGCATCTCGGGGCCGATGCTGATCAGGCGCAACTGGCCGATCTTTTCATCGAGGGTCATCTGCTTGAGCAGGTCGCTGACGAAGGCGTCCTTGTCCTTGAGCGCAGCAGGCTTTGTTTCTGCCCAGACGGGGTGGGTGGCCAGAGTGGCAACAAGGCCGAGCAAACACAGCTTCTTCATGAATATCCTTTTTCGGCTCACTGCACAGCGCTGGGGCTGATCGGCCAAAATGTGGGGAGCGTCTATTGTTGTTCGGGTGTTGTTCAGATAAATGCAGCACACTCTGAACTCTTTTTCGCGCTGGGCATCTTTGTAGCTGATTGGCTCAATGCATTCCAGTGGTGGCGGATTATGCCCCAAGCGCGCGGTTTATAGGGTTAGTCGTCACATTCCATCCAGTTTGGTCAGGAGAAACACCATGCAAGCAGCACACTCTTCCCGCTGGGGCCTCAAGGCCGCGGCTTTGCTACTGATCAGCACGCTGCTGAGCGGTTGCGGCATCAACACCATCCCGACCCTGGATGAACAGGCCAAGGCCGCCTGGGGCCAGGTGCAGAACCAGTATCAACGCCGTGCCGACCTGATCCCCAACCTGGTGGAAGTGGTCAAGGGCTACGCTGCCCATGAGCAGGACACCCTGACCGCCGTCATTGAGGCACGGGCCAAAGCCACCTCGATCCAGGTGGATGCCAGCACCCTCGACAACCCGGAAAAACTCAAGCAATTCCAGCAGGCCCAGGATGGTTTGAGCGGTGCCCTCAGCCGCTTGATGGTGGTGTCCGAGCGCTACCCGGACCTGAAGGCCAACCAGAACTTCCTGGCCCTGCAATCGCAGCTTGAAGGCACCGAAAACCGTATCGCCGTGGCCCGCCGCGACTTTATCCAGGCGGTGCAGGCCTACAACACCGAGATCCGCACTTTCCCCGGTCGCTTGTGGCACAGCGTGATGTACAGCGATCTGCCGATCCGCGCCACGTTTGAAGCCACCAGTGCCGATGCCGATAAAGCGCCGCAAGTGAAGTTCAAATAAGGCTGCATTGAGGTGTCGATGCGTTTATTCAGGATAGGCCTGGCGCTGTGGCTGCTGGCCTGCGTGGGCGTGGCCCAGGCGGCGCTGACCTTCCCGGCATTGACCGGTCGGGTGGTGGACACCGCCCAGATGATCGACCCGGCGACCCGGGAGCAGATCACCCAGCAATTGCAGGCGCTCGAGCAAGCCCGTGGCGACCAGATCGTGGTGGTCACAGTGCCCGACCTGCAGGGGGTGCCGATTGAAGACTACGGTTATCAGTTGGGCCGCCAGTGGGGCATTGGCCAGAAGGGCAAGGACAACGGCGCGCTGTTGATCGTCGCCCGCGATGAGCGCAAATTGCGCATCGAAGTCGGCTATGGCCTGGAAGGCGTGCTGACCGATGCGCAGTCCTGGGTGATCATCAACCAGGTGATCGCGCCCAAGTTCAAGGCTGGCAATTACAGCCAGGGCATCAGCGATGGTGTTTCGGCGATGGTGCAGGTGGTCGGCGGTGAGCCGCTGGCGGTGCCGGCGCACGTGGCGGACGCCAACTTTGCCAAGGATAATCCGGGGTTTTCCATCGGCCTGTTTATCTTGCTGATCGGTGTGCTGTGGCTGTGCAATCGGCTGGGGCTGCCGGTGGGCGCCATCTTGCTGGCGATCCTCAGCAGCAGCGGGCGCGGCGGTGGTGGCGGAGGCGGTGGCGGTGGTTTCCGCGGCGGCGGTGGCGGCTTCGGCGGCGGCGGGGCCTCGGGCGGCTGGTAATGACAATAACGACAACAGAGCATCTACAACCATGGCACTACTGAGTGAACACGAGCAACGCCAGGTCGCCGAGGCGATTGCCCGCGTCGAGCAGCAGACCGACGCCGAACTGGTGACGGTACTGGCTGCCCGCGCGGACGACTACGCCTACATCCCATTGCTGTGGGCCAGCCTGATCGCGTTGGTGGTGCCGGGTGTGGTGCATTACTTGTCCGGCTACCTGACCATGTACACCTTGCTGTTGGCGCAGTGGGCGACGTTTATCGTGCTGTGCCTGGTGTTTCGCCTGCCCAAGGTCACCACCCGCCTGATCCCGCGCTCGGTGCGCCATTGGCGCGCGTCCAACCTGGCGCGCCGGCAGTTCCTGGAGCAGAACCTGCACCACACGCTGGGCAGCACCGGTGTGCTGATTTTTGTCAGCGAGGCCGAGCGCTACGTGGAGATCCTGGTGGATGAGGGGATTTCGACGCGCCTGGATGACAGCAGTTGGGACACCATCGTCAGGGCGTTCACTCAGCAAGTGAAACAGGGGCAGACACTGGCGGGGTTTATTGCCTGCATTGAAGCCTGCGGGGAGTTGCTCAAGGTGCATGTGCCGGTCACGCAGACCCGCAATGAACTGCCCAATCGCCTGGTCGTGCTCGAATAGCCCATCTTGCTCCAGGTGGGAACTGGCTTGCCTGCGGGGCGGGCAACTCGGTCTGTCAGGCCCGTCGAGGTGATGCAATCGCGGGCAAGCCCGGCTCCGACATAACGTGGATCCCGCCGTGGATGGGCAGGGTTGATTGACCGTTGATCAAATAACCCCGTGCCCTCGGCCCCCATCCCCCCTAAAATGCCCGGCATCCCCAGCCCGAGGCTTTTTTGTTCATGTCTGTCACCGCTCAACCTGCCCGCCCTGCGCCGGATCATCATGCCCAGTTCATCGAACTGTTGAGCGCAAGCCTGGCGCAGCATGCGTTTATCAAGCTGGTGCTGGCCAAGTACGTCGGTGCGGAAGCCGAGCTGCAACGGCTGATCATCAAGCAGGTAGAGGTCAAGGAGCAGCCGTGCCTGTCCTTCGTCTACCGCTACAAGACCCGCGACATCACCAAGAATTTCGCGCTGGCCGAAGGCGTGGCGATGATTGCCGAGTTGCTGCCGGCGTCCTTCAAGAACGCGCACCTGCTGTCGCTGACCGATGAAGCGCAGCTGGAATACAGCAAGAAGAACAAAAGCTCGCTGTTCAAAAGCAAGCCGCAGCAACTGCGCGAGGCGCCTTCGGCTGAGCATAACCGCGAGAAGAATCGCTTTCTCGACCTGAGCCGGCCGTTCCTCGCCGACCTCGGCGTGACCGATGCCAGGCAGGCACTGATCCCGTCGATGTCGCGCAAGTGGAAGCAGATCAACAAGTTCATCGAAGTGTTCAGCCATGCGCTGACCTCATCACCGTTGAAACTGGACCAGCCGGTGCGCGTCGCCGACTTCGGCTCGGGCAAGGGCTACCTGACCTTTGCGATTCACGATTACCTGCGCAACACCCTCAAGGCCGAGGGTGAAGTGACCGGCGTGGAACTGCGTGAAGACATGGTGACCCTGTGCAACAGCGCCGCTGCGCGCCTGGAACATCCGGGCCTGGTGTTCAAGTGCGGCGACGTGCGCAGCGTGGCGCCGAGCGAGCTGGACGTAATGATCGCCCTGCATGCCTGCGACATTGCCACCGATTACGCGATCCACACCGGCATCCGTTCCGGCGCGTCGATCATCATGTGCTCGCCGTGCTGCCATAAGCAGATTCGCCTGCAGATCCAGAGCCCGGCGCTGCTCAAGCCGATGCTGCAGTACGGCCTGCACCTGGGCCAGCAGGCAGAAATGGTCACCGACAGCTTGCGTGCGCTGTTCCTCGAAGCCTGTGGCTACGAGACCAAAGTGTTCGAGTTCATCTCGTTGGAGCACACCAACAAGAACAAGATGATCCTCGCGGTCAAGCGCGCCGAGCCTTTGGACAACGCGCAGTTGCTGGCGAAAATCCAGGAGCTGAAGGCGTTCTACCACATCACCGAGCACTGCCTGGAAACCCTGCTGCGGGCGGATGGTTTCTTGAACTGAACACACCACGGGCAGGTGACGGCTTGTGTGGGAGCAAGCTGTCGAGCTTTAGCGAGGCTGCGAAAGCGGCGGTATTGGCGATAGAGGGTTTGGCTGACCGACCGCTTTCGCGAGCAAGCCCGCTCCCACATTTTGACCGTACCCCGCCACAGATCTCATAGCCATCCCGCATTCCCCTGTGGGAGCTCTCGAGCTTCAGCGAGGCTGCGAAGGCGGCGGCATGGGCGATAGAAGGGTTAGTTGACCGGCCGCTTTCGCGGGCAAGTCCGGCTCCCACACAAGCCGGCGCCTGCATTAGATAGCATTTACCTTTGGCGCGGGCGCAGGCTGCACCGCCGTCTTGCGCCCGAGCATCACCGTGACGATCACCCCACAGGCGAACAGCCACGTAATCGGCTCGATATGTTCGCCAAAGAACAGCGCCGAAAACGCGATGGTGAAGAAGATCTGCAGCAATTGGATCTGGCTGACCCGCGCGATCCCGCCCATGGCCAACCCGGCGTACCAGGCGAAGAATCCCAGGAACTGCGAGAACAGCGACACATAGCCAAACGCCCACCAGGTGCGCATCGAAATCGCGCCTTGATGCTGCGCCGCCAGGTACCAGACCGGGCCGATCAGCACCGGCGTCGACAGCACCAGCGCCCAGCAGATCACTTGCCAGCCGCCCATCTCCTTGGCCAGCCGGCCGCCTTCGGCATAGCCCAGCCCGCCGACGGCAATCGCGCCGAGCATCAACAAGTCGCCGGCCTGAATACTGCCGGCGCCGGTGATCAGCGCGTAACTCAACACCAGCGCACTACCCAGCGCCGCGCAGGCCCAGAAGGCTTTGGACGGTCGCTCATGCGACAGCCACGCGGCATACAGTGCCACGCACAAGGGTTGCAGGCCGTTGACCAGCGCGCCATGGGAGGCTGGCAAGGTTTGCATGGCCCAGGCCGACAACACCGGAAAGCCCAGGATCACCCCGGCGATCACCAGGCACAGCCCGCGCACCTGACGCCAGGTCGGCCAGCGCTCACGACGCCACAGCAACAGCGCCGCCGCCGGAATCGCCGCGAACAGCGCACGGCCGAGGCCGTTGAGCAACGGGTGGATTTCCTGCACCACGATGCGGGTGAAAGGCAGGGTCAGGCTGAAGATGATGACGCCCAGCAGGCCGAGGGCCATGCCGGTATTTTCGCGCGAGCTCATGGGAGGGATCCGAAATCCAGAGGGCTTCAAGGGAAGCCCATCTAGCCACATCCCCCGCCAATCGCGGGCCTACAGCTGGGTGCGGATTTATCCGTACAGTTGCGTGCCAGGGCCGACAGTGCCGCTGCCATCGCCGCCATCGCCATCGCCGTGTAGGCGCTGTCGAGCTTGAGCGAGACGGCGATGGGATGGCTGCTGTTTCGCGGGTAAACCGAGTCGCCCGCATCGCCGGCACGCCGCCGCCTACAGGTTCAGAAGAACCGCGTGATGCTGATCTTGGCGTTGCGCCCTTCGCTGTAGACACCGTCGCCGCTGAGTGCTGGCTGGTAGCTGCGGTTGAACAGGTTATCGACGGTGAAGTTGATCTCGGTGCCTTTAAGGCCCGCCTGCTGCGGTTTCCAGTTGGCGAAAAGGCCCTGGGTGTCGTAGCTGGGGTTCTCGGTCTGGTCGTAGATAAAGTCGCCAATGGTGGAGTTGAAGCCGCCAGGATAGATGTCGGTAGGCACGCGATCGGTCTTGCGCACGAACTGGCCCTGCCAGCCCACTTGGGCGTCCCAGCTCGGGATCTTGGTGCCGAGGACTACCACCCATTTGGCCGGTGGAATATCCCGTGCCCACACGTGCCGGTCGGTAGCCCAAGGGTTGGTGTAGGGGTTATCTCGTTTACCTGTAGCCCAGGAGTAAGTCAGGGAACCGAACACGTACGTCGAGTCGTAGTAGCTTTCCAGCTCGAAGCCCTTGATGGTCATGCCGCCCACGTTGCGATAGTTGGTCCTGGACGCCGCGTCGGTGCACACCGCATCGATACTGCCCGGCACGGTCATTTGCCGTTCGCAGCCGAGGCCGGTGGCCTTCATGATCTCGTCTTCGATGCGGTTGTGAAACAGCGTGGTGCGCAGCTGCAGGTTGTCATCGCGGGTGAAGACGCCGGAGAAGTGCGTGACGTTGCCCGCCGTAATCGCGGTGATGCGCTCCGGGTCGAGGTTGAGGCTGGTGGCGCTGCGCGTGCTGGCAGAGCCTTGCACCTCGTACTGCTCATCGATGACCGGCGCGCGCCAGGTGCGGTTCCAGCTGGCGAAGAAGGCGACATCCGGGGTCACGTTCCAGAAGGCTGCCAGGCGTGGCGACCAACCGGTGTAGGTGCGGTCGCTGTAGTCATGGCCGACACGTGGGTCCGGGCTGCTGTAGTACGGCGCATCGTTGGCTTCGCCGCGGTTGCGCACGTGGTCATAGCGCAGGGACGGCGTGAGGGTGACGTCGCCAAGTGTCACGGCGTCCTGCAGGTAGAACGCGTTGGTGTCGACTTTGCCGTGGGGCATGAAGTACGGCTGGAAATGGCCATAGTTGTATCTAGCGGTGTTGTAGGTCGCGCCCGGCATCCAGCTTTCGGTTTCGCGATCGTGCTTGCGCACCTGCACGCCGGTGGTCACGGCGTGCTCCAGCGGGCCGGTGGTAAACAGGCTGATGTTGCGCAGCTCAAGGATGCGGTCGGTGTAAGACGTTTCCATCTTGCGCCCGCCGGTGGCCAGGCTGATCACCGCATTCTCGGCGCGCTCGTCGGTTTGATCGGTCTTGGAGAACGAGTAGCTGAGTTTCAAGTCGATCAGCGGGTTGTTCAACGGCTGGTATTCGTACTTGCCCGACCAGGTGGTGTCCACGGTTTCGCGGTCGGCCAGAAAGCGTTTCAGTGCGCCTTCGTAGCCATATCGGTCGATGGCTGATTGCGTCGGCGGCGACGGGTAGGTTTTAGCCGAGAACGGCGCCATGCGCTCGCTTCTGGCGCTGGAATAGGACAGGCCCATGCTGTGCTCGTCGGTGAAGTGCGCGTTGAACTTGAGCAGCTCGCCTTCTACATCCTGCGCGCTGTTGGGCAGGCGCTTGGGGTTGATCGGGTATTCGTTGCGTGGGTCGGGCGGGGTGCCGGCGAGCTTCAAGTCATCGCCGTCGCGTTTGGTCAGGTAGATCAGGCCATCCATGCGGCCGTCGTCGGTGCGGCCATACACTGCGCCGGTGTACACCTGTTCGTGGGTGTTGCTGGAGTAGCCGTACTTGGCCATCGCCCCGGCGTTACGCCCATCCTTGAGCAGGTCCGGTGCATCCTTGGTGATCATGTTGACCGTGCCGCCGAAACCGCCGTTGCCGTTGAACGGCGAATACGGACCTTTCTCCACCTCAATGCTTTTGATCAGCTCGGGTTCGATGAACACCGTGCCTTGCTGGTAGCGCTCGAAGCCGCTTTTGGTCGCGCCATCCACGGTCATTGGCACATCTTCGGCATCGCCCATGCCGCGAATGTTGATGGTCTGGCCACCGGGCTTGGGCGAGCCGCCCATGGACACTCCCGGCAAGGTCTGCAGCAGCGAAGGGATGTTGTCGGGCTGGTAGCGGTCGATATCGGCCTGGCTCAAGGTGGAGCGCCCGACGGTGCTGGAGTCGACCTCGTTGCCGGTGCCGATCACGCTCAGGGCTTCCAGCTGGATCGCGCCGCTCTGGGTGGTTTTTGCCTCTTCGGGCTTTACCACGTAAGTGCTGCCGACCCTGATCAGGATGAACTCGCCGTTTTTCAGCAGGGTGCGAATCGCCACTTCCGGGCTGAACTCACCGTTGAGCGCCGGTGCCTGCACGTTCTTGAGCAGTGCTTCATCGAACAACAGCTGGATCTTCGCCTGCTGCGCCACTTGGCTCAGCGACGTGGCCAGCGACTGGGCGGGCAGTTGCAGCTTGAACGACTCGGCCTGGGCGCTGAGGCTGAAGGCCAGGCAGGTGGCAATGACGGTCGGTCGAAGAAACAGGTGCGAAGCGTGGCAAGGCGCGCGAAACATGAAATCCCCCGGTGTGGCCAAGTGGCCGAAAAATGCGTGCGTATCAAACGCAGACCGGAGGAAGACGGGGCAGGCAAAAAAATCCACACCTGCGAATGAAAAATATTCTCAAGTACTGTTTCGAGGGTTATTTGCTGGGCTCGATCCGCACGATGCCATCGGCCGAGGCCACGGTTTTCACTGGCAGCAAGGCGGGCAAGGCATTGAGCAGGGCGTCCGGGTCGTTGACATCGAGGTTGCCCGAGACCTTCAGTTGCGCCACCGCATTGCTGACCTGCAACGGCGCCTGGGGACGGTAGAGACTCAGTTCATCGATCAGGCTGGCCAGTTCGCGGTTGCGAAACGACAAGTGCCCGCTGCGCCAGTCGGCCACTTCTTCGGCGGTGAGGGTTTGTTGCTGCACGGTGCCCTTGGCGTAGCTGTAGGTGGCGCGCTGCTGGGCGCCGAGCAGGGTCACCGGGCTCTTTGCGTCCGGCTCGAAAGCTACCTTGCCGTGGGCGACGCTGACCACCAGTTGCTGTTGGCTGCGGCGTACATCGAAGCCGGTGCCGACCACCCGCACATTGGCCTCGCCGGCCTGCACGAACAGCGGCCGCTCCTTGTCGGCGGCCACCTCGATATACAGCTGGCCCTTGTCCAAGTGCACGATGCGCTGGTGCGCGGTGAAGTCCACACGCAGGCGCGTGTTGGCATTTACATACAGCGTGCTGCCGTCGGGCAGGTTGAAGGTGCGCATGCCCTTGGCATGGGCCGCCACTTGCGTGTGATACAGCTCGCGGGGCGCGCCGATATGCGTGGCCAGCACGGCGCACAACACTGCGGCGGCGACGGCCAGGGCAGGGCGCCACACCGACGGTTTGCGCTTGGGCAGGGGCACCGGTTTGTTCAGTTGCTGCAACTGTGCCAGGTCGGCCCACAGTTGCTCGAACTCGGCATAGGCGCGAGCATGCGCCGCAACCGCATGCCAGGCGGCAAACGCCTTGCGGTCGGCACGGCTCGCGTCATTACGGTTGCGTGCAAACCAGCTGGCGGCTTGGGCATCGATGGAGTCACTCGCTTCGATATCCAGGGCGTCGGTGTCGCTCAGGCGGTTCATTCTGGCTGCTCCGTGCCGGGGTCTGATTGAAGGCGTCGCTTGCAATGCAGCAGGGCAAAAGCGATGTGCTTTTCCACCATGCTCGTCGAAATGCCCATGCGCTCGGCGATCTGCGCCTGGCTCAAGCCTTCGAAGCGGTGCAGCATAAGGGCTTCTCGCCGGCGCGGCGAGAGTTCGGCGAGGACTTCTTTCAACTGTTCCAGGCGTTGCAAGCGCTGCGCGGCGGCCATGGGATCGTTTTGCTCGTCGGTGACCGGTTCGGCGTCCCTGTCGGCCTGATCGGAATGGGCGGTGTGCCGTACCTTCTGTCTGCGCCAGTGATCACGCAGCAGATTGCGCGCCATCTGGAACAGAAAGGCCCGTGGCTGCTCGACCTTGGCCCGGTCGCGGTAGTCCAGCCACTGGGTAAAGACATCCTGGGTCATGTCCGCCGCGTCGCTGGCGTTGTCCGTGCGTTTGCGCAGGAAATGCAGAATATCTGCATAAAACCCGCGAAAAGCATCGGCCGACAGCGGGTCGGGCTTGGGACGAGACATGGATATCCTTCGTGACGAAGCACGGCGTAGAAATGCCTCGAATGATATCGAGAATTATTGTCATTTGTCTTGGTTTAATTGTCGACGCCAGCTTGTCGGCGATCGCGTCGAGGCAGTCGATGTTGATGTTGACTGCGAGAGCGCTATCGCCGGCAAGCCGGTTCCTACAGGGTCAGCGCAGCAATGTCTTTAGTTGCTCGATCCCGGCTTCACTCAACGGGAACACCGGCAACCGTGGATCGCCGGCTTCCAGCCCGGTCAGGCGCAAGCCGGCCTTGATCGTTGCCGGTAGTCCGCCCTTGAGGATGAACTCCAGCAGCGGCAGTTGGCGGTAGAACAGTTCCCGCGCCTGGGTCAGATCATTCGCCAGCACCGCGTCGTACAAAGCCAGGTTGAGCTGTGGGATCAGATTTGGCGCTGCGGTGCACCAGCCTTTGGCACCCGCCACGAAGGCTTCCAGTGCCAGCGGGTTGCACCCGTTGAAGAACGGCACGTCGCTGTGGCGCCGTAATTGGTGCATGCGTTGAATATCGCCGGTGCTCTCCTTGACCATCGTCACGTTCTCCACGTGCTTGACGATCCGCAGGATCAAATCCACCGACATGTCCGTGCCGCTGGTGGCGGGGTTGTTGTAGAGCATGATCGGCACGCCGATGCTGTCGCCAATCGCAGCGTAGTGGGCGAGGATTTCCGCTTCGCTGAGTTTCCAGTACGAGGCTGGCAGCACCATCACCACATCGGCGCCATTTGCCTCGGCGTAACGGGCGCGCCGCACGGCTTTAGCGGTGGTCAGGTCCGAGACGCTGACCACAGTCGGTACCCGCCGGGCAATTTTTGCCAGGCTGTAGGCGCTGACTTCATCCCACTCGGCATCGCTCAGATAAGCGCCTTCGCCGGTGCTGCCCAGGGGCGCGATGGCATGGACGCCGGCGTCGATCAAGCGGTCGATGGAGCGACCGAGGGCGTCGAGGTCGATGCGCTTACCGTCAGCGCTGAATGGGGTAATGGTGTAGCCGATGATGCCGTGAATATCGGGGCTGGACATGGGAAGTCTCCTGTCAGAAAAGGGGCGGGTCAGTTCAGGCAATCGGCGTGCTGGCGCAGGTTCTGTCGCACGTAGTAATTGAACGCGGCGCCATGGCGCTTGGGCCGGGAGATCCAGTCGTGGGCCTCGCGCCCCAGCTCCGGCAGGATCGGCTTGATCGTGCCGGCCGCCATCGCCAGCAACTGCAGCTTGGCGGCGCGCTCGATCAACTGTGCAATCACGCAGGCCTCCTCGACGCTCGCGCCGGTCGACAACTGGCCGTGGTGCGAAAGCAGGATCGCGCGTTTGTCACCGAGTGCCGCGGTGATGATTTCGCCTTCTTCGTTGCCCACCGGCACCCCTGGCCAGGCCTCGAGGAACGCGCAGTCTTCGTACAGCGGGCAGAGGTCCATGTGGGACACCTGCAGCGGTACTTCCAGCATCGACAGCGCGGCGATATGCGTGGGGTGCGTGTGAATGATGCAGTTCACATCCGGGCGCCCTCGGTAGACCCAGCTGTGGAAACGGTTGGCCGGGTTGGGAATGCCGTGGCCTTCCAGCACTTCAAGGTCCTCGTTTACCAACAGCAGGTTGCTGGCGGTGATCTCATCGAAGCCCAGCCCCAATTGCTGGGTGTAATAGGTGCCGTGTTCGGGCCCGCGCGCAGTGATCTGCCCGGCGAGGCCCGAGTCGTGGCCGTGCTCGAACAGGATACGGCAGGTCAGCGCCAGCTTTTGCCGCACGGTCCACGTATTATCCGCCAGGGTATTTTGCATCTGGATCAGCGCTTGCTTGACCAGCTGGTCTTTCGGGAGTGCTAATGTCTTGGCCATATCGGTGTCCTTTGGGTGGTTCAATGGACGTCTGGTTTGCTGGTCTCCCGCTGCTCGCAAGGTCGCTGGGTGAACGCAAATGACACTAAAGATGCTATATGACACAAAGTGTCATTGGCAAGCACAGCTCATCGCTTCCTGCATGGATTAACCGCGGAACATGTCTATCCGTTTGAAATTATTGAGAAAAAAACTTGGCGTAACCTTGGAGAGCCTGGCTGAAAAGTCCGGGATGACCAAGAGCTACCTGTCCAAGGTTGAGCGCGGCCTCAACACGCCGTCGATTGCCGCCGCGCTGAAACTGGCCAAGGCGCTGAACGTGAAAGTCGAAGAGCTGTTCAGCGAAGACAGCGTCAGCCTCGACAGCTACAGCCTGGTGCGCAGCCATGAACGGCCCGACACGGCGCCCGGTTACGCGGTGCTCGCCCATCAGGTCAGCGAGCGCAGCCTGCTGCCCTTCATCATCTACCCGCCGGCGGAATTCACCGACAAGAGCTTCAAGGAGCACGTGGGGGAGGAGTTTCTGTTTGTGCATGAAGGCCAGGTCGAAGTGGATTTCATGACTGAGCGCGTGATCCTCGAGCGTGGCGATGCGCTGCACTTCAATGCGCAGAAGCCCCACCGCCTGCGCTCGGTGGGGCCGGTGCAGGCGCAATTGCTGGTGGTGGTGCACAGCGCGCAGGACTGACGTCACTTGGCTGTTGTGAACACGCGCATGGTGGACGCTGGCAAGCCAGCGCCTGTATTTGATCGAAGTCGCCCGGAAAGTCAGCGTTCGACCGGGACTGACAGCGCAGGATTGCCCAGCGGATGGGTGCGCGCCGCAAAGAATTCCAGCGCCACGCCCGACCCATCAAACAGCTCCGAGTACCGCCGCTTCTGCTGGCGAATAAACCCGTCGCTGCGCCCCGATACCGAGATTGCCAGCGTGGTCACCGGGGCTTGGCGAATCGCATCCACCAAGTGTTTATCCTGCGGCCCGAGGTCGTGGCCGAAGAGGCACAGCGCGCCTTCATGGGTCAGCAGTTGCTCATAGCAGAACGACAGGTAATCCGAGCTGCGGATGGTCTTGAGCTTCTCGTCTACCGTGCCTTCGCTGACGAACAGCGGCACATCGTCGAGGGTCTTGATCGTGTTATTGATCGCAAAACTGCTCAGCAGGGTGCTGTCGGTGGTCGGCAATTTGCGCGCGGTACCATCGAGGTTGCGCACCAGGTGCAGGCCACCGTGCAGGTACAGAATGCGCGTGGCCTCGGTGCGCGTGTTGCGCAGGTCGAAGCTTGAGTCGGCGCTGCGAAACAGGTCGTCGATGCCTGGCGTGTGCAGGATCGCCCAGTAGTTGAGCAAGTCGTAGTTACTGGTAAACACCGTGGTGTATTGCGCCAGCTCCGCGTTGATCGTCGCCAGCGTCGACGGCTGCACCAGGCGCCACGGAATGTGCACCGCGTGGATGGTATTGATCAGCGCTTCCTTGATCGCGTAGTAGCGATTGCGCGGTGCCGCCGAGCTGACTGCCAGGGCCTTGTTGACCCGGCTGGTGGTCTTCAACGCGCCAAGGGCCTGTTCGAAGCTGCGGGTTTGCAGGGCGTCGAACACGCTGAGTTCGGACTGGCCGAGGGGTTTTTCTTCGACGGTGCGTGCGTTTTCGAACAGCGAGTCGTAGGCGAAGTCTTCCCAAATCGTGCGGCTGGCGCCGTTGCCGATCAGAATCCCGCTGAAGGCAGTGCGGCTGCGCAGTGCGCTCCAGTCTTCAAGGTGGGCGTCAATATCCTGGAAATCCTTCATTGCGGCGGGTCTACTCGAATTCGGCTGGACGGTGACTTTATCACGAGCCGGCGTTGATCCTGATCAAGATGCCGCAGGCGGGTGAAGTCGATGCTGTAGGCATAAACGTCATCCGAGGATTCGCCATGAGCAGCACCTTCTTCATTCCCGCCGTCAACATCATGGGCACCGATTGCCTCGACGAAGCCATGACCGCCATCCGCAACTACGGTTTTCGCAAGGCACTGATTGTCACCGACGCCGGCCTGGCCAAGGCGGGCGTGGCCAGCATGATCGCCGAGAAATTGGCGATGCAGGACATCGACTCGGTGATCTACGACGGCGCCAAGCCCAACCCCAATGTGGAAAACGTCGAGAACGGCCTGGCGCTGCTGCAACAGAGCGCCTGCGATTTCGTCGTGTCCCTGGGCGGCGGCTCGCCCCATGACTGCGCCAAGGGCATCGCGCTGTGCGCCACCAACGGCGGGCATATTGGCGACTACGAAGGCGTCGACCGATCGAGCAAGCCGCAACTGCCGCTGGTGGCCATCAACACCACCGCCGGCACCGCCAGCGAGATGACCCGTTTCTGCATCATCACCGACGAAAGCCGCCACGTGAAAATGGCCATCGTCGACCGCAACGTCACGCCACTGCTGTCGGTCAACGACCCGGCGCTGATGGTCGGCATGCCCAAGGGCCTCACCGCCGCCACCGGCATGGACGCCCTGACTCACGCCATCGAAGCCTATGTGTCCACTGCTGCCACGCCGATCACCGACGCCTGCGCGATCAAGGCCATCGAGCTGATCAGCGCCAACCTGCGTCTGGCCGTACGCGACGGCAGCGACAATGCCGCACGGGAAAACATGGCGTACGCTCAGTTCCTGGCGGGCATGGCGTTCAACAACGCGTCCCTGGGTTTCGTGCACGCCATGGCCCACCAGTTGGGCGGCCTCTACGACCTGCCCCATGGCGTGTGTAACGCGGTGCTGTTGCCCCACGTGCAAAGCTTCAACGCCAGCGTCAGCGCCAAGCGCTTGAGCGACGTCGGCCGCGCGCTGGGAGCGGATGTCAAAGGCAGCACGGACGAAGAGGGCGCCCAGGCCGCCATCGCCGCGATTCGTGCGCTGTCCCTGGACGTCGAAATCCCCGCCGGGCTGCGCGAGCTGGGCGCCAAGTTGCAGGACATTCCGCTGTTGGCCACTAACGCGTTGAAGGACGCGTGCGGGCTGACCAACCCGCGCCGGGCGGATCAGCGTCAGATCGAGGAGATCTTTCGCAGCGCGTTCTGACGGGGCAGCCACAAGCTGCAAGCGTTAAGCTACAAGCTGTTAAGGTGTGAGGCTCGCACTGCATTCAACTTGAGCATGAAGCTTGCGGCTTGCCGCTGAGGTCCCCCTTATGAGAGTTCTGTTATTCGGTGCCACCGGCATGGTCGGCCAGGGCGTCCTGCGCGAGTGCCTGCTTGCCCCTGACGTGCAGGAAGTGGTCGCCGTCGGGCGCACGCCGCTCACCCAGGAGCATGGCAAGCTGCATCAGGTGTTGCACAGCGATATGCTGGATTTCCAGCCGTTGGAAAACTTGCTGCAAGGCTTTGACGCGTGCTTTTTCTGCCTCGGGGTGTCCTCGGCGGGTATGAATGAAACCCGCTACACCCACCTCACCTATGACCTCACCCTCGTTGCCGCCAGCACCCTGGCACGGCTCAATCCGCAGATGACCTTCATTTACGTGTCCGGTGCCGGGACGGACAGTTCCGAGGCCGGCAAGTCGATGTGGGCGCGGGTCAAGGGCAAGACCGAGAATGCCTTGTTGCGCCTGCCGTTCAAGGCGGTTTACCTGTTCCGGCCGGGGATCATCCAGCCGTTGCATGGGGTGCGCTCGAAGACGCCGTTGTATCAGGCGTTTTACTCCGTGCTCGGGCCGTTGCTGTCGTCTGTGCGTCGGCTCAAGCCGGGTTGGGTGGTCAGTACTGAAACTGTCGGCCGGGCCATGCTGGCGGCGGTGCGCCATGGCGCGCCACAGCCGGTAGTGGAGCAGGCCGAGATCAATCGCCTGGCGTCCGAGCGCGGCTGATGTTGCACAAGAGCCTGGTGCGCCGCCTGGACCTGATCACCCTGCAACTGTTCGTCGCGGTGTTCGAGGAGGGCACCCTGACCCGCGCCGCGGCCCGCGAAGCCATCGCGGTGTCGGCTGCCAGCAAGCGCCTGATGGAGTTGGAGCAGGTGCTCGGCGTGAGCCTGTTCGTACGTCGGGCCAAGGGCATGGACCTGACCGCGGCCGGCGAGACCCTGTTGCACCATGCGCGGCAGATGCTGTTCAACGTGGAAAAAATGGGCCTGGAACTCGGTGAGCACAGCCACGGTGTGCGTGGTTACGTGCGGATGCTGGCCAATTTGTCGGCGATCATTGAGTTCCTTCCGGAAGACCTGCGCGATTTTTCCGAACTGCACCCCGAAGTCAAGACCGACCTTGAAGAGCGCCCCAGCAACGGCGTGGTCCAGGGCGTGCTGGATGGCGTCGCCGACCTGGGCATCTGCTCCAGCGATACCGACACCAAGGGCCTGCCCAGCGTGACCTATCGCCATGACAAACTGGTGGTGCTGATGCCGGCGGATCACGCATTGGCGGCGCGCTCATCCCTGGCTTTCGCCGACACCCTGGACAGCGACTACGTTGGCCTGCACGCCGCCAGCTCGATCAACATGCGCACCCACGCCGCCGCGCGCGAGGCCGGCAAAATGTTGCGCCTGCGCATCCACGTGCCGGGGTTTGATGCGATGTGCCGGATGGTCCAGGCCAATATGGGTATCGGCATCCTGCCGCAGAAGGCCTACGAACTGTTTGGCCGCGCGCTGGGATTGCACGCGGTGCCGCTGACCGATGCATGGTCGCACCGCAGCCTGATCCTGGTGGTGCGCGATGAAGCGCAGTTGTCGCCCGTCAGCCGCTTGCTGTTCGACTACCTCAGCGCGCCCCTGTAGAAGCCCTGCGGCGATGGCGATCTCGACATCGCCGCAGGGCTCAAGCATCCGGTCGCCCACCAGTGTGTTCGCGTTTCGCGAACGCTCCTTGCCAACTGACGGTTGGATTTTTCCTGCGACTGTCCTCTAGCCTTGGCCGCACATTCCAAGAACAAGAGGTACACCCCATGACGGCTCCCCTGAGCGGTATCAAGGTGATCGAGATCGGTACGCTGATTGCCGCGCCGTTCGCCGCCCGGCTGCTGGGCGAATTCGGTGCCGAGGTGATCAAGATCGAAGCCATGGGCCAGGGCGATCCACTTCGCAAATGGCGAAAGCTGCACGAAGGCACATCGCTGTGGTGGTACTTGCAATCGCGCAACAAGAAGTCCCTGGCGCTGGACCTCAAGTCCGCTGAAGGCCTGGGCCTGATCAAGCAGCTGCTGGGCGACGCCGACGTGCTGATCGAAAACCTGCGCCCCGGTGGCCTGGAAAAACTCGGCCTGGGCTGGGACGTGCTGCACGCGCTCAACCCCAAGCTGACCCTGGTGCGCATCTCCGGCTATGGCCAGACCGGCCCTTACCGCGACCGCCCAGGCTTTGGTGCGATCGGCGAGGCCATGGGCGGCATTCGCTACACCACCGGCAACCCGGATTCGCCACCGGCGCGGGTCGGCGTGAGCCTGGGTGACTCCCTTGCCTCGTTGCACGGTGTGATCGGCGCGCTGATGTCGCTGCTGCGGGTCAAGACCGGCCAGGGCGACGGGCAGATTGTCGATGTGTCCCTCGCCGAAAGCGTGTTCAACCTGATGGAAAGCCTGGTGCCGGAATACGACATGCTCGGCCACGTGCGAGAACGCAGTGGGGGGGCCTTGCCTGGCATTGCGCCGTCCAATACCTACCTGACCGCCGACGGTGCTTATGTGGTGATCGCCGGCAACAGCGACCCGATCTACAAGCGCCTGATGACCGCCATCGGCCGCGTCGACCTGGCCGAAGCCCCTGAGTTTGCCCACAACGACGGCCGCGCGGCGAAGAGTGGATTGCTGGATGCCGCGATCACCCACTGGACCAGCAGCTTGCCCATCGACCAGGTGCTCAGCGCCCTGGAAGCTGCCGAAGTGCCGGCCGGACGCATCTACTCGGTGGCGGATATCGTCAGCGACCCGCATTACCAGGCGCGCGAAATGCTGCTCGATGCCGAGTTGCCTGGTGGTGTGTCGGTGAAGATGCCCGGCATCGTGCCCAAACTTTCCGAAACCCCCGGTGGCGTCAACTGGCAGGGCCCGGCCCTGGGCCAGCACACCGATGACATCCTTGGCAGCCTGGGCCTTACCGGCGCCGATATCCAACGCCTGAAAACTTCGGGAGTGGTGCAATGATCACTGACTATGGGGACCCGCTGATCGTGCAGGAAGTCTCCCCGCGCGATGGCCTGCAAATCGAACCGACCTGGGTCGAGACCGTCGACAAGATCGCGCTGATCGATCAGTTGTCGCTGGCCGGTTTTTCGCGTATCGAAGCCGGTTCGTTTGTGTCGCCCAAGGCCATCCCCGCGTTGCGCGACGGCGAGCAGGTGTTCCAGGGCATCGCGCGCAAACCCGGGGTGATCTATGTGGCGCTGATCCCCAACCTCAAGGGCGCCCAGCGCGCCATCGAGTCGCGCGCCGATGAGTTGAACCTGGTGATGTCCGCCAGCCAGACCCACAACCTGGCGAATATGCGCATGCGCTGCGAGGCCTCGCTGGCAGCGTTCGGTGACATCGTGCGCTTTGCCGCCGATCACGCGGTGCGCCTCAATGGCAGCATCGCCACCACCTTCGGCTGCCCGTTCGAAGGCAAGATCGATGAAGACCGCGTGCTACAGATTGTCGACGCGTATCAAGCCCTCGGCATCCAGGGCATCAGCCTGGCCGACACCACCGGCATGGCCAACCCGCGCCAGGTGGAACGTCTGGTCAAACGTGTGTTGCAGCGTGTGCCGGCGGGCGACCTGACCCTGCATTTCCACAACACCCGCGGCCTGGGCTTGTGCAATGTGCTGGCTGCCTACGAGGCCGGCGCCCGACGTTTTGATGCGGCGCTGGGTGGCCTCGGCGGCTGTCCGTTTGCGCCGGGGGCGTCGGGCAATATCTGCACCGAAGACCTGGTCAACCTGTGTGACGAGGTCGGCATTCACACCGGTATCGACCTGCCGCACCTGCTGCATATGTCCCGGCGCTTGCCGGCCTTGCTTGGCCATGAGTTGCCCGGCCAGGTGGCCAAGGCCGGGCGCAACAGCGACTTGCATCCGCCACCGGCCTACATCGCCACGCTGTAACGCCGCACCAGACAACAAAAACAATCGGACGCCTGTGAGCAGTCCGCTGGAGAGAAACCCATGAGCACTAATACGTTGGAGGCCGGCGCGCGCCCGGCCGCTGAAATCGATGCCGAAAAAGCCCTGGTCAGCAAGGTCGCCTGGCGCCTGATGCCGCTGATCATGGTGTGTTACCTGTTCGCGTTTTTTGACCGTATCAACATCAGCTTCGCCAAGTTTCAGCTGCAAACCGACCTGAGCCTCAGCGACACCGCCTACGGCCTGGGCGCCGGTTTGTTTGTGGTGGGCTATGTGATCTTTGAAGTACCGAGCAACATGATGCTGTACAAGGTCGGCGCCCGGCGCTGGATCGCGCGGATCATGATGTCCTGGGGCCTGGCCACGGCGGCCATGGTGTTTGTCACGGCCGAGTGGCAGTTCTATGGCCTGCGCTTCATCATCGGCGCAATGGAGGCGGGCTTTGCACCTGGCGTGTTGTACTACCTGACCCTGTGGTTCCCGCAGCATTTCCGTGGGCGCATCACCTCGATGCTGTTCCTGGCCTCAGCCTTCGCCGGCTTGGTGGGTGCACCGTTTTCCGGCCTGGTGCTCGAGCACCTCGACGGTGTACTGCAGATGCGCGGCTGGCACTGGCTGTTCCTGCTCGGCGGCTTGCCGTGCATCGGCCTGGGGTTCCTGGTGTTGACGTTGCTCAAGGACCGTATCGAAGACGCCCATTGGCTGACTTCTGCGGAAAAGGCCTTGCTGTCGAGCCGCATCGCCAAGCATGAACCGAACACCCATGGCGGTTCACTGCTGTCGGCGATACGTATTCCGGGTTTCTTGATGCTCGGCTTTATCTACTTCCTGATCCAGGTCGCTTCCTACGGCCTCAACTTCTGGGCACCGCAATTAATCCGCAGCGCCGGCACCCAGAGCCCGGTAATGATTGGCCTGCTCACGGCCATCCCGTATGTGTGCGGTGCGATCAGCATGGTGGTGATCGGGCGTCTGTCGGATGCCACCGGCGAGCGCCGCAAGTTTGTCTGCGGCCTGGTGGTGCTCGGCGCGGTGGGCTTCTTCAGTGCCGGGATCTTTGCCGACCACACGACGTTCCTGATCATCGCCCTGGGCATGTTGGGCGCGGGCATCATCGCCTCGATCCCGACCTTCTGGACGCTGCCTCCCAAGCTGCTGGCCGGCGCCGGTGCGGGCGCGGCGGGTGGGATCGCGGTGATCAACACCCTCGGGCAGTTCGGTGGGATCGTCAGCCCGGTAATGGTGGGGCGGATCAAGGACCTGACCGGCAGCACCACCCCGGCGCTCTACGTGATCGGGGTGTGCGCGCTGTTGGCCGCGGCGCTGCTGCTGTGGGGCCTGCCGCAGAAACTGCGCACCCTCGATAAAGGCTGATCAGCCCGCCGTCGCCAAGGCCCGGGCCGGCGTGGCGCTGAACTGAATCAACGCCACGCCGCCGATCAACAGCAGCGCCCCCAACACGCGGGGCGTTGTCAGTTGGCGCTCCACCAGGCCGAACAGGCCGAAATGGTCGAGCAGCAGCGAGGCAAGAATCTGCCCGGCCATGGCCAACGCAATAAACCCCGACGCGCCCAGCTTGGGCAGCAGCATCAACGCCAGGGAAATAAAACACACCCCGAATGCGCCGCCGGCCCACATCCACAACGGCGCCTTGCTGATGAATGCCAGGCTTGGCAACGGCAGGCGCAGCGCGATGATGACCGGCAGCAGCACGATAATGCTCACCAGCAACGAGGCGAGCGTGGCCCAGAGCGGGTGGCCAAGCCCGCGCCCGAGGTTGGCGTTGATCGCGCTTTGAAACGGCACCACCGCGCCGGCAATCACCGCCAACGCCAATAATCCCAGCCAGTGCAACGTGGTCATGGTGAATCTCCCAGAGGTTTTGCTGGACTCTAGGCTATTCGTCGCGCAAATTTAAATTCCAAATTCTAATGTCAGGCATGCAGCTGATGAATGATCTGCGCCGCATCGACCTTAACCTGTTGGTGATCCTCGACGCCTTGCTCAGTGAGCAACATGTCACGCGGGCCGCCGAGCGCCTGCACCTGAGCCAGCCCGCCGTCAGCCATGCGCTCGCGCGTCTGCGTGACCTGCTGGGCGACCCGTTGCTGGTGCGCCAGGGCGGCAGCCTGGTACCCACCGCCCGCGCCCTGGAGTTGGCGGCACCGCTGGCCGAAGCATTGGCGCAGGTGCAGGCACTGCTGGCGCCGAATCGCTTCGACCCGGCCTCGGCCAAGCGGCGTTTTCGGCTGGCGATGTCGGACTACAGCGCGGCGATATTCCTGCCCGGACTGGTGCGCACCCTGCGCCGCGAAGCGCCGGGCATCGACCTGCAAATCATCCAGGCCAGCCGTGAAGGCATGGTCGACGGCGTGCTCAACGGCGACCTCGACCTGGCCGCTGGCGTGTTCCCTGACATGCCCGCCGAACTGCGCACCACGCCATTGTTCGACGAGCACTACACCTGCCTGGTGGACCGCGCCAGCCTGCCGCAAGGCGGCGTGCTGGACCTGCCCACCTACCTGTCGCGGCCCCATGTACTGCTGGAGATGCGCGGCAGCGGCACGCCGGAAATCGAGCGCGCGCTGACGGCGATTCGTGAGCGCCGACATGTGGCGATCAGCCTGCCGCACTGGGGCGTGGCGCCGCAGTTGATCCAGGGCACGGACCTGATCCTGACCGTCTCATCCCGAGGCTTGCTGAACATCGATCATCAGCACTTGCTGACCGTGCCGCCGCCGTTTCATATTCCCTCGTTTGCGTTCGAGCTGGCGTGGCATACGCGTCGCGGTGGGGATTCGGGGTTGCAGTGGTTGAAAGAGCAACTGCAGGGTGTATTGTCCGTAGGCCCCCGATAACAGGAAACCCACATGCTTTCAGGCCTCAACCACCTGACCCTGGCCGTCACCGATCTGGAGCGCAGCGTGCGCTTCTACCATGAGCGGTTGCACCTGAAACTTGACGCCACCTGGGACACCGGGGCCTACCTCTCTTTGCCGGGCCTATGGCTCTGCCTGTCGCTGGACCCTCTTCGCGAGTCCATGCCGGCGGCGGATTACACCCACTACGCGTTTACCGTCGAGGCGGCTGATTTCACCGCGCTGGTTGCCCAGCTGCGCGCCGCCGGCGTTCAAGAGTGGCGCGACAATCGCAGTGAAGGGGCTTCGTTCTACTTCCTCGATCCCGATGGCCACAAACTCGAAGCCCATGTCGGCGACCTGGCCTCGCGTCTTGAGGCCTGCCGCAACAAGCCCTACGCCGGCATGAAGTTTTACCCCTAGCGCACATCCACCACACCTTTCCACCGTCTGTCAGAGTCGTGCCCATGACCCCATCCTTGCTGTTTGCCGTCCTCGCCTCCGGTTTCATCTACGGTATTACGCCTGGGCCGGGCGTGCTGGCCGTATTCGGCATCGGCGCCGCCCGTGGCCGACGTGCCGGAGCGGGTTTTCTATGCGGGCACTTGCTCGGCGACGTGGTGTGGTGCAGCACCGCGCTGATCGCGATTGTGGGCGCGCGCGAAGTCGGCAGCCGTGCATTTGATGTACTGGGTGTGCTCAGCGGGTTGTACCTGTTCTGGCTTGGCTGGCGCGCGATCCGCACCCAGCACCGCAGCAGTGATACGCCCCAGGGCGCCGCGCGGCATCCGTTCTGGCACGGCATCCTGTTCGGCCTGACCAACCCCAAGGCCTACCCGGTGGCCGTGGCGACGTTTACTGCGTTGCTGTCCAGCCGTGCCGAACTGCTGACCTGGGCGATGCTGCCTTCGTTGATCTTTCTCAGCTTTGTCGGCGGCCTGCTGGCCTACGCGATCCTGATCGGCGTGGTCGGTGCCCGGCGGGTGCGTACCGTGTATCAGCGGCATGAAATCCTGATCACCCGACTCTGTGGCGTGATGTTCATCGGCTTTGCCATCAACGCCCTGGCCCATGCATTGCCGGGGCTGTTTGGCAGCAAACCGGCCTGAGGCGGCAGCGACCGTTCGTCGTACTGGCGAGTTTTTTCTAAACCTTTGCCGCCGTAAAAATTCGAATCCAGGGCGGGGTGTAGTCCCCGCACCCATTTTTGCCCTGGAGGAACCCATCATGAGCCGCATGGCTATCCGGTTACGCACCGCCAGTTTCGCGATGCTGCTGGGCCTCGGCGCCAGCAATGCTTTCGCCCAGTCGCCTGCCGAATTCATCGAGCAGGCTTCGGCCAAAGGTATGGCCGATATCGAAACCAGTCGCATGGCCCACGCCAAGACCTCGTCCCAGGAAATCAAGGACTACACCATCGAGGTGATCAACGAGCGCACCCTGGCCAACCAGCATCTGGCCGCCATTGCCAAGAAGCTCGACCTGCCGGTGGCGCCGCGCGAGAAGATCGTCGACAAGGCCGAGACCTTGATGCCTGAACTCAAGGACGGCGACTCGTTCGACGCCGCCTACACCGCCCAGCAGGTCAAGGAAAACGAAGACGCCATCGCCCTGTTCAAACAGGAAGGCGCAGCGTCGGATGTGCCGGAAATCAAGGCATTGGTGGATGAGACTCTGCCCAAGTTGGAAGAGCGCCTGCAAAAAGCCCGTGCCCTGGCATCGACCTACGGTAAAGGTCATCAAGGCGACGGCTGAAACTCTCGCCAGTAGCAAAAACGGCGGTTGGAGCACATCCAACCGCCGTTTTTTTATGCCTGGTTCAAATCGGTTTTATTTGGCACCGCATCGTCGACGGCTTCGCCGCAACTGCTATTGAGCGTGACGCTGCCGGTGGCGCCGATGCTGCGGTATTCCTTGCGCAGTTTTTCCAGCTCCTTGCGGTCCAGCCCGTCCAGGCTCAGCACCGCGTTCTGCGCATCCTTGGACACACGCAGCAGTTCGTCGATCTTGATATGCAGGATGTCGTTGTCGCGGTTTTGCGTGTTCTGGATCAGAAACACCATCAGGAAGGTGATGATGGTGGTCGAGGTGTTGATGATCAGTTGCCAGGTGTCGTTGTAGTGGAAGTAGGGTCCGCTCAGGCTCCACAGGAAAATCAACGCGACGGCCGCGTAAAACGTCCGGGCACTGCCTGCCCAGCGGGACAGAGATTGGGAGACTGCGGAGAATTTCATGACCGTTTTCCTCAAGGGTGGGTGATGAAAATACTGACCGCAGGGATGCTCTGAAATTTCTTTTTACAATTGCTGGGCGTGACCGGAGGTATGCGCTTTTTTTACAAGTGTTTAGGAGGGGGCCTACGCCGCCCCTGCCGTGATGGGCGCGAGACTGGATTTTTATCCGGATATTGCTCATGCACGCTGATGTCGCCTGTGACCTGCCCATGCTCTACCACCGAACCGAGGACCACTATTTTGCCGCGACATGCTCGCTGCATCGCCGCCACAACGCCTGTATCAACGCTTATCTGACCGACGAAGCGTTGGACCCCTTTAACCTGTTATTCATCCGGGTCGGGAGTGGCCCCATGGGCGACGCGGTGGCCGCGATGCTGGACGTGATTCGCGGTACAACGCTGGATATACGCGTGGTGATCCATGAGGAAAAGGTCGAGGGGTTGCGTGACGTACTCACGGAGCTGGGCTTCCAGGCGGCTGAAGTTACCACCGCGATGGTGCTCGAACAGTCGCACCTTGTTCCGCCGACGAGCGACAGCGCCGTGCAGATCAGCCTGACGCAGCACTTGGATGACTGGGCAGCTCCGCTCGGCAATGCGTTTTCGATGCTGCCCGAAGGCCTCGCGCGCTATCAAGCCCGGCACGAACGGGCGCTTGAGGCGGGTGAGGCGCTTTACCACTTCACCTTGTCCAGCGAAGGGCAGGTGAGGTCTTCGTTAACGTTGTCGATGTGTGACGGGGAAGCGCGGCTGAATGATGTCGGCACGCTCATGGACTCTCGCGGACGAGGCTACGCCACCCAATTGATTCAAGCGGCCTTGCGTCACGCTACGAGCCTGGGTGCCGAACGGTGTTTTCTTGAAGCATCGACGCAGGGCCTACCGCTGTATCGAACGTTGCGCTTCACGCGCTTATTCGACTACCAGTCGTTTGTTCGTGGACCCCTCGCCGCGCCGTCATCAGAAGGCCATTTTGACTTGCCCGCGATCCTCGAGTCGTAACAGATACTGCTTGGCCTCAAGCCCCCCGGCAAAGCCGGTCAGCCCGCCTGACGCGCCAATGACGCGATGGCACGGTGCGATGATCGAGATGGGGTTACGACCATTGGCCGCCCCCACGGCACGCACGGCCTTTGGGTTGCCGATCTGTTGGGCGATCTGGCTGTAGCTGCGGGTTTCGCCGAAGGGGATGGTCAGCAGTGCCTGCCAGACCTGCCTCTGAAATTCAGTGCCGGCAAAGTCCAGCTCCAACTCGAATTGATGGCGCGTACCGGCGAAATATTCCGCCAGTTGACGCTTGGTTTCCAACAGCACCGGGCTGTCATTGGCTTCGTGCAAGGCGCCCAGGCGCACACGGTTGGCGCGCTCGCACTCCCACAGAATGGCACTGAGTTTGCCGTCGCGCGCCACCAGGGTGAGGACGCCGACAGGGGAGGGCATGAGGGTGTATTCGTAAGCCATGATCGAGCTCCTGGGTGGGCGGGTATGGGTTCAATCTAGCGCAGCCCGCGCCACTGAAAACTTCGTTTCTTGCGGTTGAATTCAGGCCGGTCAGTGCTCTTGCTGCAGCACTTTGAGCGCCGCCGACGCGAGGAAACCCGAGCGGCTTTTTTCCTCGGGGTGATGCAGCACGTATTCATCGATGCGGTTGAGCAAATAGCCCGGCAAGGTGATATTGAGCTTTTGCGCCTTGCCCAGGTACTTGGTGACGTCAATGTCCACCACCGCCCAGGTGCAGCCGGCGTACTGTGGGTTGGCTGCATGCACGGTGACTTTCTGCGCGCTGGGGATCGGTGCACCGTCTTCGGCAAGGATCTCGAAGTGTCCTTCAATGGCTTCACGCGCCATGGCCATGGCGTCAT
Source organism: Pseudomonas aylmerensis (assembly GCF_001702265.1). GTDB lineage: Bacteria > Pseudomonadota > Gammaproteobacteria > Pseudomonadales > Pseudomonadaceae > Aquipseudomonas > Aquipseudomonas aylmerensis. The sequence goes on along the minus strand of NZ_MAUE01000001.1, from coordinate 118,446 downwards.
CGAGGTCGTCGCCTGCCGAGAAGCAGCCAGGAATATCCGGGACTTCCACGCCCCAGGCATGGTCTTGGTCGCCGGTTGAAATTGCGATGGGATACAGCATGTTCGTTGTCCTCCAGGGACGGCTTAACTCAGCAGAGCTTGTTTGAGAATGCTCTTGGCGGTCTTGTCCAGCAGGTCCTTCTTTGGATGAGGGATCGTTACCAGTCCCGGTTTGGTCGGGTGCCTGAAGTGATGATGACTGCCCCTGATGCGGACCAGATACCAGCCATCGGCAACGATGTGCCCCATCAAATATCGGCTATCCACAGCACCTCCTTGTGGTGTGTGTTGGTGGTGACTATAACCACGGAAAATAAATTATCAACACTATACCTACCAGCGGTCGGCGACCGGTATTTCGGTAGGCGGTATCTGGAGTGTATGACCGCGCAGGAAGGGCGTTTGGAAGAGGTATTGCGGGGTTTTGCGAATGCGTCAGCGAGACGGCATGACCTCTGCGATCACGGCGAGGAACGCGTCGACCAACACACTGTGTCTGTGTGTGGGGGTCAGCACCAGCAATTGTGCGCACGCATCCGCTTCCACCAAGGGTCGATAGGTGACGCCCTTGTTCATCAAGCTGCGGGTACACGCCGGCACCAGCGCGACCCCTTGCCCGGCCGCGACCAGCGCGATGATCGAGGTGATCTGTCGCCCGGTCGGCCCGGCACGCAGCGGCACGCCGTGGTGGCGGTAAAGTTGCTCGATGGACTGGTTCAGTCCCGAACCGTAGTCGGCGGGAAACAGGATCAGGGGGTAGGTGCTCAGTTGGGCCAGGCTGATGTGCGCTTGCTGGGCCAGCGGGCTGTCGCTGGACACTGCGGCCACCAACGGCTCCTGACCCAGCGACAGCGCCTGCACCTGCTCGTTTTGCGGCAACAACCGGCTCAGGCCGATATCCAGCCGCCCGTCCGCCACCTGCGCTCCGAGGCTGCCGGAAGCGCATTCCACCAGCGTCAATTGCACATCGGCAAAGCGCTGGGCAAAGGCCTGGATGGTCTGGCTGAACAAATCCGAGAGGGCAATCGAGCTGACGTAACCCAATGTCAGCTGCCCGGCAGTGCCCGCCGCGAGTTTGGTGGCGATCACCTGCGCGAGTTCCACCTGTTCGAGTACGCCCCGGGCGTAGGGCAAAAACGCGCGGCCCTGGGCAGTGAGGGTCACCGTTCGGCTGGTGCGATCAAACAGCTTGAACCCCAACTCGGTTTCCAGCGCCGAGATCTGCCGGGTCAACGGTGGCTGCGCCAAGTGCAGGCGCAAGGCGGCGCGGCCGAAGTGCAATTCTTCGGCGACCGTCAGAAAGTAACGCAGCTTGCGTAGGTCGAGCATCCTGATCCTTGGGTATTGATCGGTCGGAAATCGGTATTGGTCACGATCATGCCGCTCATTCTATAAAGGCGTTACAAAATAAAACGAGAGGTTTCATGAAACCGCGCCTGCATTGTGCCCGCCTTGCCCTGTTCCTGTGTGGCTGCGCGGCGTTTCTCAACCTCTATGCGACCCAGAGCATTCTGCAAACCTTTGCCGCGCAGTTTCATATCAGCGCCAAGGCGGCAGGGTGGAGCATCACCGTGACCACCCTGGCGGTGGCGATCACGGCCCCTTTCGTCAGCCGCCTGACCGGGCGTTTCGAGCAGCGCAGCGTGATCGCCGTGGCTGCGCTGTTGCTGGCGGTGCCGGCGTTGATGACAGCCTATGCCGACAGTTTCGCCGAAGTGTTGGTGTGGCGCTTTGTCGAGGGCATGTTGATTCCGGTGGTGTTCGCCACCAGCGTGGCTTATATCGGCGACCGCTGGAGTGGCGGCACAGTGACTGAAGTCACCAGCCTGTATGTCGCGGGCACCGTGTTGGGCGGGTTCGCCGGGCGCTTTGTCACCGGGGTGATGACCGAGTACGTGGGCTGGCGCGAAGCCTTTGAATTGCTCGCGGCCCTGAGTTTGATGGTCGGCGGGTTTATCCAGTTTCTACTACCACCCAACCGCGCGAGGACGGTCCCCGTCAAAGCCTCTTCATCGGGGGTGTTTCGCCTGCCTTTGCTCGCCGCTTACGCCGTAGGTTTCTGCGTGTTGTTCTCGCAAGTCGCGGCGTTTACCTACGCAGGTTTGCACCTTGGCTTACCGCCTTTCAATCTCGGGCCTGCAGCGTTGGGCACGCTGTATATGGTGTTCCTGTTGGCGTTGATCGTGATCCCCATCGCCGGGCGTCTCAGCAAAGCCCGTCCGCACACCGAGCTGCTGACGGTCGCTGCGGTGCTCGGCGTCAGTGGCTCGGCGCTGACCCTGACGTCGTCGCTGTGGTGCATCGTGGTGGGCCTGGCGCTCAGTTCCACCGGCGTGTTCCTCGCACAGGCCGCCGCGAATGCCTATATCAGCGCCACCGCCGATGGCAACAAGGCGCGCGCTGTGGGGCTGTATCTCACCTGTTACTACCTCGGCGGCAGTTGCGGCGCCATCGTGCCGGCCTTGATCTGGGAACGCTGGGGCTGGGCGGGCTGCGTGACGCTGATCATCGGTTTCCAATTACTGACGTTGCTGATCGCCCTGACCGGCTGGAAGCCGCCTAGACCCGAGCTGATTCCTACCTCATGAACGACACCGTCGCTGTGCCTGCGTCTGAAATATCCACTCGTCGTCGCGTGCTGTTCGCCGGTTGCAGCGCTCACGCCATCCACGATGGACTCACCGACGCCATCTACGTGCTGCTGCCTATCTGGCAGGCTCAGTTCGCCTTGTCCTACGCGCAGATCGGCCTTTTACGCGGGGCCTATTCCGGGATGATGGCGGTGTTCCAATTGCTGGCCAGCCGCGCCGCCAAACGTTGGGGCCGCGTACCGCTGCTGGTGGGGGGTACGGCGTTGGCAGGGTGTGCCTACCTGTTGGTGGGGCAGGCGACGGGATTGACGCTGTTGCTGGTGGCGCTGTTGCTGGGCGGCTTGGGCGCCAGCACTCAGCATCCGCTGGCATCCTCGATGATCACCGACGCCTATGAGGACGGGGGCGGGGTCAAGCAGGCGCTGTCCCAGTACAATTTCTCCGGCGACATCGGCAAAACCCTCATCCCAGGGCTGATCGGCCTGCTGCTTACCGTCATCAGTTGGCGAGCGAGCGCCACACTGCTGGGGCTGATCGGCCTGGCGGCGGCGGGGCTGTTGTGGTGGCTTATTCCTACTCAAGCCTGCGAATCCACCGTCAGCAAAAAAGCCAGGCCGCTCAAGGGCGTCGGCTCCGTCACTGGCCTGCGCGCATTGATCCTCACCGGTACGCTCGACAGTGCCGTGCGCATGGGCTTTCTCACGTTTCTACCGTTCCTGCTGCAAGCCAAGGGCGCCGGTACCGCCGGCATCGGCCTGGCGCTGACGATGCTGTTTATCGGTGGCGCCTTCGGCAAATTGCTGTGCGGTTACCTCGGTGCACGCATTGGCATGATGAAGACCGTATGGATCACCGAAACCAGCACTGCGCTGCTGATCGTTGCCGCCGTATACCTGCCGCTGACCGGGTTGATGGTGATGTTGCCGCTGCTGGGGTTGGCGCTCAATGGCACGTCTTCGGTGCTCTACGGCGCGGTGCCGGACCTGGCCGGCGCGGGCAAGCGCGAGCAGGCGTTTGCGCTGTTCTACACCGGCACGATCGGCGGCGGGGCGCTGGCACCGGTGGTGTTTGGCGGCGTGGGGGACGCGCTGGGTGTACCGGCGGCGGTGATGGTGCTGGCGGGAGTCTTGTGTGTGACGTTGCCGCTGGCGTGGGTAGTGCAGCGGGGAGTGGACAGGAACCAACGATGATCGCTTTTCGCAGGTGAAACTCAGTTCCGTCCTACGTCATGACCTGGGCCTCCTGGGTTGTAGCGTTCGCGCTTCATGAACGGATGAAGCCAGGATTCAAAGTGTCGCCGCCAGCGAAAACGGAATGCGCAACGCCCCGATCGGCCCTTCGCGCGTACCGCACATCTCGTCATGAACGCAGTGCTGCACCAGTACACACGGAAACGGTGGAACCCTTTGCAACACATCGCGCAAATGCGTGGTGGAGCCGATGCGCATCGGCTTGCCGCTATCGTCCAGTAACGTCATTTCGACGTCATCCAGTCTCACGCGAGCGATATAGAAACCGCCTTCCAGCGACAACAATTCCAGCTCACGTATTTCGCCTTTCCCAGCCAGTTCGGCCAGCTGTTGCAGATTCATGATTGAGCCTCGCTTCAGGGTCATTGGCGACGAAAGAACAAAGTGACCTGACCCCACTCGACACCAAACTTGGACATGCTCGAGCGGTTGATCAGGGTGTCCTCGTCCATCAGGTACATCCAGTCGTCAAAGCTGACTTCGTAGACGGAGCCATCCACCGGTAGGTTGAGACGGTAGCGCCAACGCAGTGCGTTGCCCGCCACCTCGCCGATAGCTTCGCCGACCACGTCTCCTGCTCGACCGCGCCAGCGTCCCGGGCCGTCCGGGGTCAGCGTCCAGATTCGTTGCTGACGCGTGCCGTCGCTGTAGAGAAACCGCTCGTCGAGAATCAACGCATCGCCCTCGCGCCGGCTGGCGATATTCACCTCAAAGCGCTTGGCGACTTCACCCGAACGCTTCTGGAAGATGCCCCAGGCTTTCACGGGCTTGCTGAAGAAACGCTCCAGGTCCAGCTGCGGTTGCTGGCGGGCATAGTGATCGACCCCCACGTTGCCGCAACTGCTCAAACTCAACACCAGCAACAATGAAATCCATAGACGCGTCATTGTCCGGCTCCATGAAGGTGCGCGGCGTAGTGCCATCGCTCAGGATTGATACTTGTACAAAAATATTGATTTGTACATGTTTGTGCGAGGCGACTGACGAGTAGCACAAATCCCACCCATAAAAAAACCGGCCACCAAGGACCGGTTTTTTTAGGCCTCCCCCGTCAGAACCATCCTGACGTGGGCGCAAAATCTGAGTGGAGCGGGTAGAGGGAATCGAACCCTCGTCGGAAGCTTGGGAAGCTACTGTTCTACCATTAAACTATACCCGCTCAGAGCGGCTGACTTTGTACCAGATGTGCGCCGGGATTTGAAGTTTTTCTTCGAAAAATGTGTGGGTTGCGTGCGCCAGGCGAGGCAGCAAACTGATCTCGGTGGGGCGCGAGCGTGCGTAAGGGCTGGGTTTGCCCGCGATAGATGGACCTTGGAGGTCAGGCTATCGCGGGCAAGCCAGTGCCTAGGCACGCTGGCGAGCGTGTTTCAGATGGCGAAGGCATGCTGGGTCTGGCCTTGGTGATAGCGCAATCGGTTGACCTGCCGCTCGGGTTTGAGAAAACCCACCACCGCCGCACGACTGTCCCGGCACGCCGCCTTGTGCTCCATGTCCAGGAAGTGCCCGGTCGCCTGGATGGTGCAGAAGCTGCTGTTCGTCACGTACTGCCCGAACTGCCTGGCGTCGTCGGCGCTGGTGTATTCGTCCCACTCGCCGTTCAAGAACAGCACCGGTACGTCGATCTGCCGTGCGGCCTTGAGGTAGCACAGGCGGTCACTGTGCAGCACCTGGCTGATGTGAAAATGCATCTGCCCGTACTCGTGCTCGGCCAGGCTGCTCACATGCTTGTAGTTGAAACGCTTGAACAGGGACGGCAAGTGTTTGCCGATGGTGCTGTTGACCAGGTGGCCGACGCTGTGGCGATCGAGGTTGCCGAGGTAGTCGACACCACGCTCTAGATAGTCGCGCATCGGCGCGTTGATCACCGGGGAGAACGAGCTGATCACGGCCTTTTCCACACGGCGCGGGCGGTGGGCGAGGGCGACCAGGGTCGCGGCGCCGCCCCAGGAAAAGGACAGCACGTGCTCGGCCGCGAAGTGGTCGATCAGTTCCAGCAGGATCTGGCCTTCGACTTCTTTGGTCAGCATGTGCTCATGGCGATTATGGATCTTGGAGCGACCGGCGTAGGGCTGGTCGTACAAAACCACGTTGAATTGCGGGTACAGGCTTTTCACGGTTTGGGCGAAGGATGCCGTTGTGGCCATGGAGCCGTTGACCAGGATGATGGTCTTTTCAGCAGCGTCCGCGCGATAGAACTCCGTGTAAACCCGATACTGACCCTGTATATCCAGCACAGCGATTTCTGGCCTCATGTCGTAAGACTCCTGGCAAGCGGGTAGGGCGCGCAGATCACTCTGCACGAGCTTTGTGACAGGTAGGCATACGCCTGGAAAATGAGGGCCCATGTCGATCCGATGACGGTTGGCCGACGGGTGTTGTTATGGCGGGCTGTTTGCCTGGGAGGCCCGTAGATCAAGCGCGGGCGGGGCAAGGTGTTTCTTGGAGGTTATAGGCGACTCGCCAGTCATAATTTGGCTGACGGTTTGATTCAAGCAGTCGAGTGGCCAGCTCGCAAGCCGGCAGACAGGTTTTTTGCCATCACCGGCTGAACGGTCGTCAGACCTGCCGAATTTCTTCCTCGGACAGCGCCCGATACTCGCCCGGCGCCAGGCTCAGGTCCAACACCAACGGGCCCATCCGCTCCCGGTGCAAGCCCGTCACTTTGTTGTTGAAATGCCCGAACATGCGCTTCACCTGGTGATAGCGGCCTTCGATGATGCTCAGGCGTGCGGTCCTGGGCCCCAGCAACTGCAGATCGGCGGGTTGCGTGGTCAGGTTTTCAAACGCNAAATACACGCCCGCCGTAAAGGTAGCCGCGTAGTGCGGGCCGATGTCCTGCTCGGTCTGCACGAGATAGACCTTGGGCAGCTTGGTCTGCGGTTGCGTCAGGCGCCGTGACCACTGGCCATCGTTGGTGATCAGCATCAGGCCCGTGGTGTTGAAATCCAGACGACCGGCGATGTGCAGCTCGTCTTTGTCCGGCTCATCCAACAGGTCCAGGACCGTGCGGTGTTGCGGGTCAGCGGTAGCGCTCACGCACCCCTGGGGTTTGTGCAGCATGAAGTAACGCGCTGCGCGGCCCGCCTGCAACACTTCAGCGTCCACGCACACGCGGCTGAATTCGCGTACTTCATGGTGAGGATCGCTGACGGCGACACCATCAACGCTGACACGCCGCTCGACCAGCAACACCCGCACTTGCTGGCGATTGAAACGCGGCAGATTGCTGAGGAAACGGTCAACGCGCATGGCGAATCTGTTCATCGACCTGCGCGCACCGCGGGCACAGGCAGGCCTTGTTGCGCAGTTCATCGGGCAGCGCTTCAAGTATCGCCGGGTCGATGGTGACGCTATAGCACCAGCAAGGCTGATCGGCGGTACGTGGGTCGGCCAGGGTGCAGTCGTTGCGGGCACCGCAGGCAGGGCAAAGGGTTGGCGTGGTCATGGTCGGTCGGGCAGGGCCTCGGAAGTCCCTGCACGATACAGCGCCGTTCAGTCGCGTTCCAGCACGACGACCCGCTGTCCGGCACCGATGCTGCTGCCCGGCTGTACTGGAATCTTGCGCACCACCCCGGCAAACGGCGCCAGCACCGGGATCTCCATTTTCATCGACTCCAGGACCACCAGCACATCGCCGGCCGCCACGCGCTCACCCGAGCTCACCTGGACTTGCCAGAGATTGCCGGCGATATGGCTGTCGATGCTGTACTCATTGGCTTGCAACGGTGTGTCCTGCGCCAGCGGCGGCGCTGACTCTTCACTGTCGAAATGCGCCTGGCCGCTGGCGATCCAGCGTTCGCGCTCGGCGTTGAAAGCGTGCTGCTGGTGCTCACGAAAGGCGTCGATCGTGGAGGCTTCCCGCGCGAGAAATGCCTGGTAATCCGCCAGGTTCAACGTGCTGTCTTCGATGCTCAGCTCAAAGCGCCCCAGGGGAAAGTCCCGCCGAATCTGCAGCAGTTCCTGCGCGCTCACCGGGTAGAAGCGAATCTGGTCGAAAAACCTTAGCAGCCATGGCTTGCCATCGAACGCCGCCACCTCTCGATAGCGGTTCCACATCTGCAGCGTGCGCCCGACAAACTGATAACCGCCGGGGCCTTCCATGCCGTACACGCACAAGTAGGCGCCGCCGATGCCCACCGAGTTCTCGGCGGTCCAGGTGCGCGCCGGGTTGTACTTGGTGGTCACCAGCCGGTGGCGCGGGTCGAGCGGCGTGGCCACTGGCGCGCCGAGGTAGACATCGCCCAGGCCCATGACCAGGTAGCTCGCCTCGAACACGGTGTGGCGCACTTCATCGAGGTTGGCCAGGTCGTTGATACGGCGGATGAACTCAAGGTTGCTCGGGCACCAGGGTGCGTCCTTGCGCACGGTGGTCATGTATTTTTCGATGGCCAGCTGGCACGCCGGGTCGTCCCAGGACAACGGCAAGTGCACGATGCGCGACGGCACCTGCAGGTTTTGCCGGGCGCACACGGCGCTCCACTCGCTGGCGATCAGTGCCAGCAGATCCGCCAGGGGCAGTTGTTCGGGCTGGTAGTGGATCTGCAGGGAGCGGATGCCCGGCGTCAGGTCGATGACGCCGTGCAGCGCACGGGCTTCGAAGGCTTGCATCAGGGCGTGGCCGCGAAAACGCAGGACCAGGTCCAACTCGGCGGCGCCGATTTCCAGCAGCAGATGGGTGTCGCCTGCGAGGCGGGCGACCAGGCGGGTGTCGCCCTCGCCGATATCCAGCACCACCGGCGACGTGTAGGCGCCCGGCGTGCCGGCGATGGCGGCGCCTTGGTCAGCCTGAAGCACCGAGTTGTCGGCATCGCTGGCAAGCTTGCTCCTGCAGACGCGGTTCTCGTTCATGGCCAGTTCACGGGCGGTCTTGAGGTCGACCGGCTCGAAGCGGACCTTGTCGCCTGCCTTGAGCTGCCCCAGTTGCCACAGGTCCGCCTCGATCACTGTCACCGGGCAGACGAAACCGCCGAGGCTCGGGCCATCCGGGCCGAGGATCACCGGCATGTCGCCGGTGAAATCCACCGCGCCAATGGCATAGGGATTGTCGTGGATATTCGACGGATGCAGCCCCGCCTCCCCGCCGTCCGTGCGTGCCCACGATGGCTTGGGCCCGATCAACCGCACGCCGGTACGGCTGGAGTTGAAATGCACTTCCCACGGCGTGGCAAAGAAGGTGTCGATGTACTCCGGCAGGAAATATTCCGGCGCGCCGTGGGGGCCGTAAATCACTCGCAGCGTGCGCACCTGCGGCAGCGGTTCGGCGAGGCACTGCTGGCCGGCACTCGCGTCCAGCAGCGGCGCCAGGTGCAACACATCCCCGGCGCGCAACGCCCGTCCACCATGGCCGCCGAACTGGCCGAGGGTGAAGGTACTTTTACTGCCCAGGTAGTCCGGTAGTTGCAGCCCGCCGCGCAGGCACAGGTAGCTGCGCGCGCCGGCGCCGGCGATGGTGCCAAGGCTCAACACCGCGCCGGCCTCGATCAGCAGCGCGGTGTTCATCGGCACCGGCTGTTCATTCAACAACAATGGAATGTCCGCGCCGGTCACCGCGACCACCGCCGCACAGTTGAAGCGCAGCAGCGGCCCGCTCATGGTGATTTCCAGCGCGGCGGCGCCGTCGTCATTGCCCAGCAGGCGATTGCCCCTGCGCAGCGCGCGGCTGTCCATCGGCCCTGACGGTGGCACGCCCACGGCCCAGTAACCGAGGCGGCCGGGATAGTCCTGCACGCTGGTTTGCGTGCCGGCGCTGAGCACCTCGAAGGTGTTGGCGACGTAGACCAGATCTTCCAGGCAACGCGTCCAGGGCCGGCCGCTGGCGAAGGGGGCGGCGAGCAGAATCTGGCGCAGGTAGTCGCGGTTGGTTTCCACCCCATACAGCTGGCTGTCGCTCAAGGCCTGGTGCAGGTCCAGGCGCGCCTGTTCGCGGGTCGGGGCCCAGGCGATCAGCTTGGCGATCATCGGGTCGAAGTACGGCGGGATCTCACACCCGGCCTCGACCCACGTGTCGATGCGCAGGCCATCGCCTGCGGGGAAGTCCACACAGGTCAACAGCCCTGGGCTCGGCTGGAAGTCGCGGCCGGGGTCCTCGGCGTACAGCCGCGCCTGGATCGCATGGCCCCGAGGTTTTACGTCCAACTCACTCAATGGCGGCAGTTCACCCGCCGCCAGTTGCACCATCCAGCGCACCAGGTCCACGCCCCACACCTGCTCGGTGACGCCGTGTTCCACTTGCAGGCGCGTGTTCACTTCAAGGAAGTAGAAGCGCCCGTCGGCGCTATCAAAGATAAATTCCACGGTGCCGGCGCTGCGGTAATTCACTGCCTTGGCGAGGGTGATGGCGGCTGCACACAAGGCCTCGGCCATGCCTTCGGGCAGATTCGGCGCCGGGGTTTCCTCGAGGACTTTCTGGTTGCGCCGCTGCACGGAACAGTCGCGCACGCCGAGGGCGATCACGTCACCTGCGCCGTCGCCGAACACCTGCACTTCAAGGTGACGCGCGTGCTCGATGTACTTCTCGATAAACACACCGGCGTCGCTGAAGTTGTTCTGGCCCAGGCGCTTGACCGCCTCGAACGACTCGCTCAACTGCGCCGCGCTGCGGCACACGCGCATGCCAATCCCGCCGCCGCCGGCGGTGCTTTTCAACATCACCGGGTAGCCGACGGTGTCGGCGGCCCGCAACGCAGCGTCGAGGCTGTCGAGCAGCTCGGTACCTTCCAGCAGCGGAATGTGCTGTTGCCTGGCCAGGGCGCGGGCAGTGTGCTTGAGACCGAACACGCGCAACTGTTCGGGCGTCGGCCCGACAAAGGCAATGCCTGCGTGTTCACAGGCTTGGGCAAACGCTGCGTTTTCCGACAGGAACCCGTAGCCCGGATGAATCGCCCTGGCACCGCAGGCCTTGGCGGTCGCGAGGATTTTTTCCACCGCCAGGTAGGTCGTGGCGGCGGCGCCTTCACCGAGGCTGTAGGCCTCGTCGGCGTGTTGGATATGCAGGCTCGCCGCATCGGCTTCGGCATAGATGGCGACGCCTTTGACCTGCAGTTCGCGCAAGGTGCGCAGGATGCGGCAGGCGATGGCGCCACGGTTGGCGATCAACAGTTTTTCGAACATGGCAAAACCCTGCGGGCCGTCCCGCAAAGTGAGGGAGCACTTCGGTCGTCCGAAATGCATGCGGTCAGTGTGGGAGCGGGCTTGCTCGCGAATGCGGTGTTTCAGTCAATGCATGTATCGCTGATACACCGCCTTCGCGAGCAAGCCCGCTCCCACATTTGATCTTCAGCGTTTGTGGAGGCACTGCCCGGCGCGGGCCTGGCACAGGGCAAACAACCATTGACGCAACCGGCTCATTTTCAATTCCATACCAGCAGCTCCGCAGGGGTGGGGTTGTAGGCGTTGCACGGGTTGTTCAATTGCGGGCAGTTGGAAATCAACACGATCACGTCCATCTCCGCGCGCAGGTCGACGTACTTGCCAGGGGCGGAAATCCCGTCTTCGAAGGTCAGCCCGCCGTCGGCGGTTACCGGCACGTTCATGAAGAAATTGATGTTCGGCCCGATGTCGCTTTTGCCCAGCCGGCCATCGTGGGCGCAGGCGCGCAGGTAGTTATCGCGGCAGCTGTGCATGTAGCGTTTTTCCAGGGCGTAGCGCACGGTGTTGCTCTCCTGGGCGCAGGCGCCGCCGAGGGTGTCGTGGCGCCCGCAGGTGTCTTCGACGATGGTCAGCATCGGCTGGCCGAGGTTGGAATACAGCACGCTGCCGGTACCCAGGTACACGCTGTTCTGGCGACGCAAGGTGCGTTGCACGTCGTAGCGCTCACGTGGGTTCTTGAGGCTGTAGAACAGCGTGTCGACGGCCTGGTTGCCCTCAAGGTCGAGGATGCGCAGGGTCTGCCCGGCCTTGACCTCCATCAGCCACGGCTCGCCGGCGGGGATGGTGGCGCGGTATACCGCTGCATCCGGTTGTTTCAGTGCGATAGACATGGCAGCTCCTCAGGCGAACAGACGGTCGGTGTTGATAAAGCCGCGCGCGTTTTCCGGGCGCGAAGTGCGGCAGTGTTCGGCGACGCTGGGGTCGGCGTTCATCCAGCTCAGTTTCAGTGGTTGTGGGGCGTAGTCAGGGTTGGGGTCCATCGGGTGTTGCAGTGCGGTGAGCACCACCAGGGTGTCCATCGGGGCGTAGAGTTCGATGTAGTCGCCGGCCTTGGAGTTGCCCGGCACGAAGTGCAGGCCGCCGTCGGCATCCACGCTGACGCGGCTGAACAGGTTGAGGGTCATCAGCAGGTCGGACAGGCCCAGGCCCCACTTGCCCAACTCCACCAGCAGGTTGTCGGTGCCGTTGCGGAAAAATCCGTTGCGCAGTTCCTGATAGCGGCCCTGGCCGTACTTCTCGGCGACTTCGGCGGCGCACAACACGCCGCCAATGCTGTCACTCCAGCCGCAGGTGTCGGCGGTGATGGCCGCCAGTACGCGGCCCATGTCCGAGTACAGGCAATGGCCGGTGGTGAGCTTGGCGGTGTGCTGGCATTTGAGGCTGTCGGGCAGGTTCAGGCGCTCGGTTTTTTCGTTGGCGTTGAGCAGGGTCAGGCTGACGTTGGCGCCGCCGCGAATATCCGTGAGACGCAGCAGTTGACCGCGCTTGAGCACGAACGAACGGTGACCACCACCGGGTAGCATTTCCTCGGCGAACGGCGGGAACAGCGGGTTGGAATCAGTCATTTGGAAAGAGCTCCAAGTTCGGCGGCGAGCGCCTTGCGACGCTCGCTGTTCAAAGGGATGTCGTAGGTGATACGGGCGCCATAGGCGCCGGGGGCGTGGGGATCGACGCGCACTTTGTCGAACACCAGCAGGCGCGTGCCGAGGCTGAAGCCTTCGCTCAGGTCGTGGGTGACCATGAACACAGTCAGGCGGGTTTCGCGCCACAGTTCCAGCAGCAGTTGGTGCATGTCTTTGCGAATGCCCGGGTCGAGGGCGCCGAAGGGTTCATCCAGCAGCAATACGCGCGGCTGCATGATCAGCGCCTGGGCGATGGCCAGGCGTTGTTGCATGCCACCGGAGAGCTGCGCCGGGTATTTGTCCAGCGCATGGCCGAGGCCGACCTTGTGCAGCAGTGCGCCCGCCTGTTCGCGGGCCTGCTGCCTGGCCTTGCCGAACAACCGGCCGAGCAGTGCTGAACGCGGCAGTTCCAGGCCCAGGGCGACGTTGTCGAGCACGCTCAGATGCGGGAACACCGAGTAGCGCTGGAACACCACGCCACGGCTGGCATCCGGCTCGGCAGCGAGCGGTTGGCCGTCCAGCAGGATCTGGCCTTTGCTCGCGGTTTCCTGGCCCAACAGCAGGCGCAGGAAGGTCGATTTACCGCACCCCGAGGTGCCTACCAGCGTGCAGAACTCGCCCTCGGCCACGTGCAGGTTGAGGCCTTCGAGCACCACCTGGTCGCCATAGCGCTGCCACACATTGTTGACGCTGATAAAGCTCATGCCCGCGCTCCTTCGTACCAGGGGAACGCGCGTCGGGTCAGGGCCTTGAGGCCCCAGTCCATCAGCCAGGCCAGCAAGGTGATCCACACCACGTACGGCAGGATCACGTCCATCGCCAGGTAGCGGCGCACCAGGAAGATGCGGTAGCCCAGGCCATCGGTGGAGGCGATGGCTTCGGCGGCAATCAGGAACAGCCAGGCCGAGCCCAACATCAAGCGCAGGGAGATCAGCAGGCGCGGCAGCAATTGCGGGAGTACCACGCGCAGCATCAGGGTCCAGGTAGAGGCGCCGAGGGTCTGCGCCTTGACCAGCAGCTCGACCGGAATCTCGCGCGCACGCTGCTCCAGGTCACGGGCCAGGGCCGGGGCGATGCCGATCACGATCAGCATCACCTTGGACAATTCCCCGAGCCCGAACACGATGAACAGAATCGGCAGGATCGCCAGCGGCGGCACCATCGACAGCACCGTCAGCAGCGGCGACAACGGTGCGCCAAACAGCGGCAGCGTGCCCGCGGCGATGCCCAGGCACAGGCCGGCGAGGGCGCTTATTCCCAAGCCGATGGCCAGGCGGCGCAGGCTCGACGCGCTGTCTTGCCAGAGCACGTATTCCCCGGTGCGCGCGTCGGCGCTGAACGCCAGGCGTTTCACCGCGTCGCTCATTTGCGCGGCGCTGGGCAGCAGCTTGTCGTTGGGATTTTCCGCCAGGCGCTCGGCCGAGCCCACGAAGTAGGCGAACAGCAGCAGGGCGAACGGCAGTATCACCAACAACAGGCGGCTGGAGCGTTCCGGATGACGGTTGATCAGGCGCATGGCCAGGTCCTCTTACAGCTTGCCGTCGGCGGCCATCTGTACGTAGCTGGGGTCGAAATGCAGCTTGAGGTTGGCGGTGTCGCCGCTGGTCACGCCGTTGGCGAAGCTCATGCCCACGGCGCTGGTGTCCTTGGCGCCTTCGCCGAGCAAACCGTGTTCAAACGAGAACTCGGCGACCTTGCGCATCGTCGCCGGCAGTTGCGCGCTGGTGGCGAACGCCAGGGCTTCCTTGGGCGTGGCAAACAGCTTGGTGGTGTCCAGTTGCGCCTGGAAACCCTTGAGGTCGGTGCCGGAAGCCTTGGCCATATGTTCCAGGGCCTCGGTGCTGGCGGCGCCCTTGGCGTTCATCAGTGCGACCACTTCAAACCAGGCGCCCGTCAGCGCCTTGCCGAGCTTGGGGTTGTCCTTGAGGGTCTGGGTGTTGACCACCATCATGTCCATGATTTCGCCGGGCACTTTGCTCGAGTCGAACACTTCGCTTACGCCGGGCTTGGCCTTGATCTCCGAGAGCATCGGGTTCCAGGTGGTGACGGCCTGCACCTGATCGGTGTTGAAGGCGGCAGCGATATCGGCGTCGGAGGTGTTGACCACCTTCAGGTCTTTTTCAGTCAGGTCTGCCGATTCCAGCGCACGGGCCAGCAGGTAGTGGGACACCGAGAGTTCCACCAGGTTGACGTTCATGCCCTTGAGATCAGCCACGGTCTTGCCCGTGCCCTTGATGATCACCCCGTCGTTGCCGTTGGAGAAATCGCTGACCACCAGCGCGGTGCTGTCCACGCCACCGGCGGCGGGGATGGTCAACGCGTCCATGTTGGTCATGGTGCAGCCATCGAACTGGCCGGCGGTGTACTGGTTGATGGATTCGACGTAGTCATTGAGCTGGACCATGTCGATGCTGATGCCGTACTTCTTTGCCCATTTGTCGAGGATGCCTTGGCTGCCGGCATACTCCCAGGGCATCCAGCCGGCGTAGATCGTCCAGCAGACGCTGAAGTGGTCTTTGGTGGCGGCCTGGGCCGGCAGGCTCAGAACGGCGGCGAACGCGGCGGCGAGGAGGGCGGGTAAACGGATTGAGGGCATGGGCTTCTCCAGTTGATCAAGGGCGAGCAGGAGCAACGCGGCACCGCGAACGGTGGCTTGTCTCCCGGGCTTTTATCCCGCCGTGTAACCTCAACTGGAGGTCGCCAACTCTCGGACCAGCCACTCGCTTGTGGCGAGCCGGAACCCTAGTCGGCCATTGCAAATTGTGGTGCCGCGAACCTGTGATGAATCCTGCACGGCAGATGCAAAGCGAGGTTCGTGCCAAGTGCGCCGGGGCCCGGCTGTGCAGGCGGCCCGGCGAGGAGGGAGGTTAAAGGCAAAGGCAGCGTGCGCCACGCGGGTGCGTCGGCGCACTGCAATGAGGCGCTTACAGCTGGAACTTGCTGACCAGCACGTTGAACGAAGTGGCCAGCCGTGACAGGTCCTGGCTGGAGGCGTTGGTCTGGTGCGCGCCGGCGGCGGTCTGGGTCGACAGGTCCTGGATGTTGAGCAGGTTGCGGTCGACTTCGCGGGCCACCTGGGCCTGCTCCTCGGAAGCCGAGGCGATCACCAGGTTGCGCTCGTTGATCATCGCCACACTTGCGGTAATCCGCTGCAGCGCGTCGCCGGCGTTCTGCGCCAGGGCCTGGGTATTGTTGGCCCAGGTCAGGCTTTTGTTCATCGCGGCCACCGCGTCATCGGCGCCGACTTGCACTTCGCCAATCATCTTTTCGATGTCCACGGTCGAGGTCTGGGTGCGATGGGCCAGCGCGCGGACCTCATCGGCGACCACCGCAAAACCGCGACCTTGTTCACCCGCGCGGGCGGCCTCGATGGCGGCATTCAGGGCCAGCAGGTTGGTCTGGTCGGCGATGCCGCGGATCACATCGATGACCTTGCCAATCTCGCGCACCTGGCCGGCGAGGTCGGCCACCGATTGGGTGGAGTCGTTGATCTCGTCGACCATCGATGACATCCCGGACACGGCCTGCTCGACCTGCTGGCGGCCATCTTCAGCCTCGGTGGTGGCCTGGCGCGAGGCTTCTGAAGTCGACACCGCGTTGCTGGCCACTTCGTCGACTGCCGTCGTCATCTGATTCACGGCGGTGGCGGCTTGCTGGATTTCGTCGTTCTGGCGCGTCAGGCCGCGGCTGCTTTCGTCGGTGACCGCGCTCAGTTCCTCGGCAGCCGAGGCGAGCTGGTCGGCGGCGTTGGCGATTTCCACCAGGGTGCTTTTCAGGCCACCCTGCATATCGGCGAGTGCCATCAGCAGTTGCCCGGCTTCGTCGGTGCGCTCGGTGAGGATGGCTTGGGTCAGGTCGCCCTTGGCAATGCGTTGCGCACTTTCTACCGCCTGGGCGATGGGACGGGTGATCAGCCGCGTGATCAGCACGCCAATGATGATCGCAATGATAAAGGCCAGCACGATGCCGGCGATCATCCAGGTCAACGCACTGCTGCGCAGTTCATCGGCGGCGACGGCGCCTTCCTGGATCTGGCGGTTGTTGGAGTCGATCATCACGCGGATCAGGTCGCGGGCCTGGCGGAACAGTTCATTGTTGCTGCTGTTGAGCTGCGCGCGGGCCTGCTCGACCTGGCCGCCATCGAGCATGGCGATGATGCGTTCGGAATTGCTGACATAGGTCGGCCAGAGCTGGTCGAGCTTGTCGCCTGCTGCACGTTCGTCATCTTCCAGCGGCGTGGCGCGGTACGTGGCGTAGGCGGCCTGGCTGCGCTTGAGTTCGTTGCTGATGTCGTCGCGCACGCGGTTGCGGTCCTGCGCGGCGACGTCGCCCTTGCTGGCATCCAGCAGGCGGTACAAACCACGGTTATGCGCAACCAGGCCATTGAGGGTGGCGGCCGTGTTGCTGACGGACACCAGATTATTGGAGAACGTCAGCTCCAGCGCACTCGCCAATCGCACGACGCTTTTGATCCCCAGCAGGCCGACCCCGAGGGTGACCAGCGCGCACAGTAGAAATGACAGCAGCAGCTTGGTGGAAATTTTCATGGCTCGAATCCGCAGATGTTGGCGAAGGGCGCACACTAGAGCCTTCCTGGCGTTGTGCGATGTCATAGTGACATCATCGCAATCGACAAAGTTTCGAGCCAGATAAATTTACTGAATCGTTAAAGCTTCGAGCAGACTAAACACGCTCTCCCCATGCAGCCATACGGCCCTTCAAGCCACCGGCATTGATGTATCAAGTTGTTACCAGAACGCACCAGATTCTGTTTTTGATGTCAGATATTTCGTCATTCGTTGAAAGATGAATGCCGCCCTCCAGCGTCGCTGGAGGAGCTCTTCCGCGGTCCAGGAGGCCGCCATGTATCGACGATTGCTACTCAGTGCGTTACTCGGTCTTACGCTTTCTGCGTGTGTGCCTTACTACGATGGAGGCCAGAGCTATTACCGCTCCGAGGTCTACACCGCACCGGCGCCGGTGTATTACTACGGCGGTGGCCCGACGTACCAATACCGTCGTGACTACTACCCCGCACCGCGTTATTACGCCCCTCCACCGCGTTATTACTCCGCACCGCGCTATTACGCGCCGGCGCCTCGCTACTACCCGGCAGGCCCGAGGGCGGGCTACCGGCCTTACCCGAATCAGGGCTGGGGTGATCACGGCGGTAATGGCGGGCATGGACGTGGAGGTGATCACGGCGGCGGCCGTGGCGGTCACCGTTGATCGATCAAATACGCAAACGGCGCAGGAAGCGCCGTTTTTTTATGCCTGTAAACCCTCAGTAATCCGACAGATCCGCCAGCGGGTGCCGGCCTTCCCAGGCCTTGTTGAAATGCGCCTGCACCACGGCGTCGGGGATCGTGTTGATATCCGGCCAATGCCAGTGGGGTGTCTGGTCCTTGTCGATCAACCGCGCGCGCACCCCTTCGCTGAACTCCGGATGACGGCAGCAATTGAGGCTCAGGGTGTATTCCATCTGGAACACCTCGGCCAGCGACAGATGGCGAGCACGCTGGATCTGCTCCCACACCAGGTGCGCGGTCAGCGGGCAGCCTTCGCTCAAGGTCTTGCCGGCGCGGCTGAACAGTGGGTCGGCGTGCTCGCGCAGCGGGCTCAAGGCGCGCCAGGCACAGCGCACGTCGCCGACATCCAGCAATGCATCGATCTGCGCCCGGCGCGGCAGCCATTGGGCTTCGGGTTGCTGGTCGACGGCTTCCTGGGCCAGGGCCTTGAGCAGGCTGTTGAGTTGCATCGAGGTTTGTTCCTGCCAGTTCAGTTGCAGCAGGCCATCGAGCAGTTCGTCCTGTTGATCGTCGCGCAGGAAACGGTCGGCCAGGCCCAGGTCGAGGGCATCACGACCATTGATGTGCGCGCCGGTGAGGCCCAGGAACAGGCCAAGTTTGCCCGGCAGGCGCGACAGGAACCAACTGGCGCCCACATCCGGGTAGAGGCCGATGCTGATCTCGGGCATGGCCAGGCGGCTGCTCGGCGTGACGATGCGCACCGCCGCGCTCTGCAGCAGGCCCATGCCGCCGCCCAGCACGTAGCCGTGGCCCCAGCAGATCACCGGTTTGGGGTAGGTGTGCAGGCGGTAGTCGAGGCGGTATTCCGCCGCGAAGAACTGCGCAGCCAGGGCCGGCACTTCTCCTGGATGTTCACGGCAGGCCAGGGCCAGGCTGCGCACCTCGCCACCGGCGCAAAAAGCCTTGGGGCCGTTGCCGCGCAGCAGTACGCAGACGATGTTCGGGTCTTTGGCCCAGGCATCCAGGCGGTCGGCCAGGGCCAGGATCATTGGCAGGGAGAGGGCGTTGAGGGACTTTTCAGCGTCCAGGCTGGCGATGCCGATGCGGGCACCGTCGCTGCCGGTCAGCTCTTCGAAGTGCAGGTTCATCGTGACCTCAATCGAGAAAGTGAAGGTTCAGTATGATCGCTTCGTGGGAAAGTGCCGATGGTGTGTCAGATCAATTGACAAGCGGGGTCGGCTTTCCTAGGGTTCGCCCATTCTTTTTCAGGCGACGACCACACCATGACCGAAGGCGACCGTATCAAACTCGAACCCAGCTGGAAACACGCCCTGCGCGATGAGTTCGAGAAGCCCTACATGGCCGAGTTGCGCGAGTTCCTGCGCCAGGAACATGCCGCCGGCAAAGAGATCTATCCACCTGGCCCGCTGATTTTCAACGCGCTCAATTCAACCCCGCTGGACAAGGTCAAGGTGGTGATCCTCGGCCAGGACCCGTACCACGGTCCCGGCCAGGCTCATGGTTTGTGCTTCTCGGTGCAGCCGGGCGTGCCGACGCCACCGTCGTTGGTCAATATCTACAAAGAGCTCAAGCGCGACCTGAACATCGACATCCCCAACCACGGCTGCCTGCAGAGCTGGGCCGACCAGGGCGTGTTGCTGCTCAACACCACCATGACGGTGGAGCGCGCCAACGCCAATGCCCATGCGGGCAAGGGCTGGCAGTTCTTTACCGACCGGATTATCGAAGTGGTCAGCGAACACCAGCCGCACTTGGTGTTCCTGCTGTGGGGCGCGCATGCCCAGGGCAAGCAGAAGCTGGTCGATGCCACCAAGCACTTGGTGCTGACCTCAGTGCACCCGTCGCCGTTGTCGGCGTATCGCGGGTTTCTGGGCTGCGGGCATTTCAGCCGCACCAACAAGTTTCTTGAGCAAAATGGCGAGACGCCGATTGAATGGCGGTTGCCACCGCTCTAACCCTCGCCACCCCACTGCAGGCGCCGGCAAGCCGGCGCCTAGACACGGCGGTTCCAGTGCCGGAACAGCGGCTCCGCCAGGAACAGCACAAACAGCAAGCGCATCACCTGCATTGCCGTCACCAACGGCACCGACAGTTGCAGGGTCTCGGCCGTGAGGCTCATTTCGGCAATGCCGCCGGGCATCATGCCCAGGGTCAATGAGCGCAGGTCCAAATGGGTCAAGGCGCTCAAGCCCACTGCCGCCAACGTCGCCAGCGCCATGGTCAGGGCCGTGCCGATCAAGGTGCGGCCCATGAACGACGGCGCGCGGCGAAAAAACTGACGGTTGAAGTGGCAACCCAGGCCGCTGCCGATCAGCCATTGGCCCACCTGGCTGCCGCCGTCCGGCAGGCCGATATGCAGGTCCCACACCACGCTGGCCGTCGCACTCACCAGCAACGGGCCGAACAGCCACGGGTTCGGCTGGCGCAAGCGTTGCCATCCCCAGGCCACCAACGCCCCGAGCGGAAACAACAACGCCAGCCATGCCCAACTGACCGGCGCCGGATGAAACTGCGGCGCGCCGCCTTCAAGCAGGTACTTGAAGATTGCCGGCACGCACAGCACCACCACCAGCACGCGCAAACTCTGCCCCGCCGCGACCCGACTGAGCACCGCGCCATTGCGTGCGCCGAGGTTGACCATCTCTCCGGAGCCGCCCGGCATGCTCGAGAAAAACGCGGTGGCGCGGTCTTCGCCACTGCGGCGCATCAACCACACGCCGACGATGCTCGACAGGCTGGTGACCAGCGCGCCGAAGAAGATCAGGCCGAAGTGGCTCATCACCTGCTCGATCACCACCGGGGTGAAGTGCAGGCCGATGCCGATCCCCACCACCCATTGGCCGCATTTGCGCCCGCCGGGAATTTCCGCCAATTGCCACGGCGTGAGGCACCGCACCAGGATGATCGCCAGTAACGAGCCGACCATGTACGGCAACGGCCAGCCAACCAGGCTGGCCAGGTAACCGCCGGCCAGGCCGACCAGCGGTGTTCCCCACCATTGCTTGAAGGTGACCTCAGACATCAGCCACGGCACGACGCTGCAGGGCACGTTTGCGGTAGATGCGCACCAGTGGGAAGGCCAGCATCAGCGCCGTCAGTACCCACACACCGAAGGTGATCGGGCTCGACCAGAGGATGTCCAGCGCACCGTTGGAGATCGACAGCGCGCGGCGCAGGTTTTGCTCCATCAGGCCACCGAGGATAAAGCCCAGCAGTACCGGCGACAGCGGGAAGTCCAGCTTGCGCAGGATGTAGCCGAAGATGCCGATGCCAACCATCAGGAACAGGTCGAAGGTGGTGGCGTGGACCGCGTACACACCAATCGCGGTGATGATCGCGATCACCGGCACCAGCGCCCAGTTCGGCACGGCGAGGATGCGCGTGAAAATGCGGATCATCGGAATGTTGAGGATCACCAGCATGATGTTGGCGATGAACAACGAGGCGATCAGGCCCCAGACGATGTCCGGTTGCTGTTGGAACAGCAGCGGGCCCGGCGTGATGTTGTACAACGACAAGGCGCCTATCATCACCGCCGTGGTGCCCGAACCCGGCACACCCAGGGTCAGCATCGGCACCAGCGCGCCGCAGGCGGAAGCGCCGATCGCGGTTTCCGGGGCGGCCAGGCCGCGCATGTCGCCCTGGCCAAATTTGCCGCTGGCACCGGCCAGGCGTTTCTCGGTCATGTAGGCCACGGCCGAGGCCAAGGTCGCGCCGGCACCTGGCAGTACGCCCATGATGAAACCGAGCAGGCCGCAGCGGATGTTTACTACAAACACCGCAGACGCTTCCTTCAGGTTGAACATCATCCGTCCGGTGGCCTTGACTGCTTCCTGGCCACGGTGGGTTTTTTCCAGCAACAACAGGATCTCGCTGATGGAGAACAAGCCCAGCACCAGCACGACGAACTGGATGCCGTCGGTCAGGTGGATGTTATCGCCGGTAAAACGGTAGACGCCGCTGTTGGCATCAATGCCCACCGCCGAGAGAAACAGGCCGATCAGCGCCGCAACGAAGGTCTTCAGCGGTTTGTCGCCGGCCATGCCGCCCAGGCAGACAATCGCGAACACCATCAGCACGAAATACTCCGCCGGACCGAAGGCAATCGCCCATTTGGCCAGCAGCGGTGCAAACAGCACCATGCCGCAGGTGGCGATAAACGCGCCGATGAACGAACTCCATGCCGACAACGACAGTGCCACACCGGCCAGGCCTTTGCGGGCCATCGGGTAGCCGTCGAGGGTGGTCATCACGGTGGACGCTTCGCCCGGGATGTTCAGCAGGATCGAGCTGATACGGCCGCCGTATTCGCAACCCAGGTACACCGCGGCGAGCAGGATCAGCGCCGATTCCGGCGGCAGGCCCAGCGCGAAAGCGATCGGGATCAACAACGCCACGCCGTTGATCGGGCCCAAGCCCGGCAACAGGCCGACCACGGTGCCGATCAAGGTGCCGCACAGCGCGGTCACCAGGTTGTAGGGGGACAGCGCAACGCCGAAGCCCTGGCCCAAATAGCCAAAAGTATCCATGTCAGTTCTCCAGAACGTCGAGCAGGCCGAGGGGCAGCGGAACATCCATGGCTTTATCGAACAGCAGATAAAGACCAATGGCCATCAGGCTGACGATCACCACGCTGGGCAACCAGCGGCCGCCATACAGGCGCGCCATGGGGATGCCGATCAGCATGCTGCTGAGGATGAAACCCAGTGGTTCGAAGGTGCCGGCAAACACAATCAGCAGGGCCACGCAGACGCCGATCTTGATCAGGGTCTGGCGGTCCAGCGCGGGTTCTTCCTCGGTGTGCTTGGTCGGCTGTGGGCGAAACAGCATGTAGATCAGCCCCAGGCTCATCAGCCCGAGCATCAGCAGCGGGTAGGCGCGAGGGCCGACCGGCTCGTAGGAAAATGCCGCCTGATACGGCCACGCCATCAAGGCGAGGCCGGCACAGACCAGCAACATCACCGAGGCGAAAATGCGTTGTAAGAGCATAGGAAACTCCTGGGCCACTTTTGCAGGCGCGAAACTGCTCGCGAAAAATGCACGGACGCCGCGTGTGTCGAGCAGCACGCGTCGTCGTTGACGTTCTTCGCGGGCAAGCCCGCTCCCACAGAGGGGCGATTACTGGATCAGGCCGAACTCTTTGGCCAGCACTTTGTAGTCAGCCACCTGCTTCTTCACGTAGGTGTCCAGCTCCGGGCCGGTCATGGCGAACGGGAACAGCTCGCGCTGGTCACGCAGCTTGGCGAACTCGTCGGAGGCCAGCAGTTTGTCGAAGGCATCCTTCCACCAGGCGTAGTCGGCATCGCTGACTTTCGGCCCGAGGTAGAAGCCGCGCACCACCGGCCAGACGATGTCGTAGCCTTGCTCCTTGGCGGTCGGAATATTCTTCATTTCCGGCTCGTCCAGGCGCTGTTCGGAGAACACCGCGAGCAGGCGCATGTCACCGCTGAGAATGTGCGGCATGGAGTCGGAGATGTCGGTACTGCCCACCTGGATATGCCCACCGAGCAGCGCGGTGGCGATTTCACCGCCGCCCTCGAGGGCCACATAACGCAGCTCACGCGGGTTGATCCCGGCGGCCTTGGCGATCAGCGCGGTTTGCATCCAGTCCTGGCTGCCGACGGTACCGCCGGAGCCGATCACGACGCTGCCCGGATCTTTCTTCAAGGCTTTGACCAGATCGTCGAGGGTCTTGTAGGGCGAATCGGCTTTCACCGCGATGGCCCCGTAGCTGGTGCCGACCGCTGCCAGCCAGCGCACGGCGCTCTCATCGAAGCGACCGAACTTGCCCTGGGCCAGGTTCAGCAGCGAGCCACTGGACCAGGCCACCAGGGTGCCGGCGTCCGCCGGGCGCTGCGCGACCACCGCGTTGTAGGCCACCGCGCCCACGCCGCCAGGCATGTAGGTCACGCGCATCGGCTTGCTCAGCAGCTTTTCATTGACCAGCGCGCTTTGCGCCAGTTTGCAGGTCAGGTCAAAACCGCCGCCAGGAGAGGCCGGCGCGATGCATTCCGGGCGCTTGGGCTCGTCGGCGGCCAGCAGTTGGCCGGCGAACAACATGCAGCCGGCGGCGAGGGCCAATTTACGCAGTGAAGGGGTCATGATGATCTCCGTCTTTGTTGTTATGAGTTGTTACTACCAAAGCGCGACGCTATAGCTGACCAGCAGGCGCATTTCATCCGCGTCACGGGCTGAATAGTTGGAACGATAAGTCGCGTTGCGCAGGCGCACCGACACATCCTTGAACGTGCCGCTTTGCACCACGTAGCGGATCTCGCTGTTGCGTTCCCACTCCTTGCCGGTCTCGCCGTTCTTGAGCTTGATGTTGTCACCCGAGAGGTAACGGCTCATGAAGCTCAGGCCGGGAATCCCCAGTTTGGCGAAGTCGTAGTCGTAACGGGCTTGCCAGGAGCGCTCTTCAGCGCCGGCGAAATCGTTGATCTGCACGAAGTTGACCAGGTACGGATCGCTGCCATCCACATACGGGAAGGCGCTGTCACCGGACATGTGCTGATAACCGGCGCTGAGCTTATGGCCATTGAGCGCATAGCTGAACAGGCCGTTGAGGGATTGGTTGTCGATCTTGCCGCCACGGGCACTGCCGGTGTCATCGCTGATCGCCAGGCGCAGGTCGGTGGCGAAGGTCCCGGGGCCCATCGGGCGCGCAGCGACCAGGCCGAGGAAGTGCTGGCGGTAGACATCATCGAGCTGGGCGAAGTGGTAGCTGCCGGTGATCTTGTCGGCGAACTTGTAGTCGGCACCGCCAAAGTTGAAGTGCTTGCCGGTGGCGCCACTGAGGAAGCGGCTGTTCTTGTTATTGAGGGCGATGTCCTCGTAGTTGGTGTCGTCGCGGTCCTTGGCCTTGTCGAGCCGGCCAGCGGTGAACACCAGGTTCTTGAATTCCTTGGAGGTCAGCAGACCGCCGTTGAAGGTCTGCGGCAGGATGCGCCCGTCGTTGGGCTTGAGGATCGGCAGTTCAGGGATCAGCGCCCCGATCTTCAACTCGGTGGCAGAGATTTTCACTTTGCCGGTCAGGCCCAGCTTGGAGTACTCGTTGGCGGCGCGGCCATCGTCATGGGTCGGCAGCAGGCCGGTGCCGGTGCGGTCGGGGCTGGAGTCGAGCTTGACCCCGAGCATGCCCAACGCATCCACGCCAAAGCCGACGGTGCCGTCGGTGTAGCCCGATTGCAGGTTGAGCATGAACCCCTGGGCCCATTCGTCGCGCTTGGATTGCTGCGCACTTGTGCCGTCGCGAAAGTCGCGGTTGAAGTACATGTTTCGGGTTTCCAGGGTCGCGCTGCTGTCTTCGAAGAAGGCAGCCTGGCTGAGCGGCGCAAAGCCGGCGAGGGCAGCGGCACTGGCAAGGGCGGTGTGGGTCAGGCGAGAAGAACGAACAGGCGGGCAAGCCTGGGGCTGTGTCGACAGCATCGTTGGGTACTCCGTTATTGTTCTTATTTTGGCGAAAACGCTTCGAGGCGTTTTTCGAGCGCTACGGATCAGGTAGCTCGATGGGCATGACCCACCGTGGCTGGATGCTAAAGGGCGAAGCTTTCACTAACCTTTCAGTTGTCTTTCAATGTTTTCGGGCTTCACAGGCCAGGCGGCGCCTGTAAACTGCCCCGCAAAGCGTGGCGTCGGCCATGCCCGAACGAGGTAGAAGTCCATGCGTGTCCTCCTGGTTGAAGACCATCTGCAGCTCGCTGAAAGCGTCGCCCAGGCGCTCAAGAGCACGGGTTTGACTGTCGATGTGTTGCACGATGGCGTGGCCGCGGACCTGGCCTTGAGCAGCGAGGAATACGCGGCGGCGATCCTCGACGTGGGCCTGCCGCGCATGGACGGCTTCGAAGTGCTGGCGCGGTTGCGCGCCCGTGGAAAAAACCTGCCGGTGTTGATGTTGACCGCGCGCAGCGATGTGAAAGACCGCGTGCATGGCCTGAACCTCGGCGCTGACGACTATTTGGCCAAGCCGTTCGAACTGACGGAACTGGAGGCGCGGGTCAAGGCGCTGCTGCGGCGCAGCGTGCTGGGCGGCGAGCGCCAGCAGGCCTGTGGTGTGCTGGTCTATGACCTCGACACGCGCCGCTTCACGGTCGGCGGCGAGCTGATGACCCTGACCTCCCGTGAGCAAGCGGTGCTTGAAGCACTGATCGCGCGACCGGGCAGGGTGATGAGCAAAGAGCAACTCGCCTCGCAGGTGTTCGGCCTGGACGAAGAGGCGAGCCCGGATGCCATCGAAATCTACGTACATCGCCTGCGCAAGAAACTCGACGGCCAGCCTATCGCCATTGTGACCTTTCGCGGTCTCGGCTACCTGCTGGAAGCGCGCGATGCATAAGCCCAGCAGCCTGCGCTGGCGCCTGCTGTGGAACCTGGCGCTGTTGCTGGTGCTGCTGATGCTGGCCAGCGGCATGAGCGCTTACTGGAATGGCCGCGAGGCCGCCGATACCGCCTATGACCGCACCCTGTTGGCCTCGGCCCGCACCATCGCCGCGGGCCTGACCCAGGTGGACGGCACCCTCAGTGCCAATGTGCCTTACGTCGCCCTGGATACGTTCGCCTACGACAGCGCCGGGCGCATCTATTACCAGGTCAATGACATCGACCAAAAGCTGATCTCCGGCTACGAAAACCTGCCCGGCCCGCCGCCGGGCACGCCGCGCACCGATGATTACCCGGCACTGGCGCGCTTCTATGACGCCGTGTATCTGGGCCAGCCGGTGCGGGTGGTCAGCCTGCTCAAGGCGGTGTCCGAACCGAACATGAACGGCATGGCGGAAATCCGCGTGGCCGAAACCGATGAAGCGCGTGTGAGCATGGCCCGCAGCCTGATGGCCGACACCTTGCTGCGCCTGGGCATGCTCGCCATCGGCGCCTTGTTGCTGGTGTGGTTTGCCGTCAGTGCGGCACTGCGCCCGCTGGAGCGCCTGCGCACGGCGGTGGAAGAGCGCCAGCCCGACGATTTGCGGCCACTGCCGTTGGTGGAGGTGCAACATGAGTTCGGCCCGCTGGTGCGTTCCCTCAACCACTTCACCGAGCGCCTGCGCGGCCAGTTCGAGCGCCAGGCGCAGTTCATCGCCGATGCGGCCCACGAACTGCGCACCCCGCTGGCGGCGCTCAAGGCACGGCTGGAGCTGGGGCTGCGCAGCGACGCCCCGGCGACCTGGCGCAGCACCCTGGAAACCGCGGCCCAGGGCACGGACCGCCTGACCCACCTGGCCAACCAATTGCTGTCCCTGGCGCGTATCGAGAACGGCGCGCGGGCGATTGCCGAAGGCGGCGCGCAGTTGCTCGACCTCAGCCAGCTCGCCCGTGAGCTGGGCATGGCCATGGCGCCGCTGGCGCATGCCCGCGGCGTGGCGCTGGCCTTGGAGGCCGACGAGCCGGTGTGGCTGCGCGGCGAGCCTACCCTGCTCAACGAGTTGCTGAGTAACCTGGTGGACAACGCCCTGGCGCACACGCCGCCCGGCGGCAACGTGATCCTGCGGGTGACGGCGCCGGCGGTACTGGAAGTGGAGGATGATGGCCCGGGTATCCCGCTGGATGAGCGCGACCGAGTGTTCGAACGCTTCTACCGACGCAGCCAGCAGGGCATGGGTTCAGGCCTGGGGCTGGCGATCGTCGGCGAAATCTGCCGCGCGCATCTGGCGCAGATCAGCCTGCATGATGGCGAGCTGGCGGGGTTGAAGGTGCGCGTGAGTTTTATCGCCGGTTGATCAATAGAACATCGAGCGCGCTTCATCCAGTTCCGCGCGCAAGCTGTCACTGTAGGGGTCGACGCGCAGCTTCTTGATCGCCGGCAGGGTGGACACCGGTACGCTTGCCAACGGGTGATCGGTGCCGCGATGGCAATACAGCACGGCGATCTGCACCAGGTCGATGTAGTCGAGGCTGGCGGAGTCGCGCTCCAGGTTCAAATATTGTCCCGGCAACTTCGCCAGCATTTCCGGGAAGTCCCAGCCACCGAGCAGTTTGTCGCCGAGCAGTGGGTGGATGCTGTCGATCACGTGGTTGAGGCTGACCGGGTCCGAGAGCAGCTCGTAGTGGTCTTCGGCGTAGGTCAGGATCGGCAGTACGCCGATCTGGTGCACCAGGCCGCCGAGGGCTGCCTGGTCGGGCTTGAGCAGGCTGTGGCTACGGCACAAGGCGTAACTCACGCCGGCCACTTCCAGGCTGCGGCGCCATACATCGCGCATCTTCTGTTCGACGGCTTCGGACCGGGCGTGGAAGATCTGTTCCATCACCAGGCCGATGGCCAGGTTGCTGCTGTAGTTGGTGCCCAGCCGCGTGATGGCGGTGTGCAGGTCGGTGACTTCCTGGGTCGCGCGCAACAGCGGGCTGTTCACCACTTTGATCAGGCGCGCCGACAGCGCGGTGTCACGACCGATTACCTTGCTCAAGTGGCTGATGCTGATGTCCGGGTCTTCGGCGGCCTGACGGATGTTCAGGGCGACTTCCGGCAATGTCGGCAGAACCAGGTCATCGTTGTCGATGGCCGTCACCAACGCCTGTTGGACTTTTTCCGCCAGCTTGTTCATTCATGATCTCTAGGGTGTTGCAAAAAGGTACGGCGACTAACGCTGGATCTCTCGATCACGGTCGAGTTGGTAAGGCAGGTCGAGCAGCTGTAAACCGGGGCCTTCCAGGGTGCCAAGATGCACATCGCCACTATCGGCTGCTTCGGCTTGCAACACGGCCAGAAGTTCAATCACCTGGTCCGCTTTTGCCGCAATCACCACCTCGCCAATGGCGCTGTTGTGGCTGGGGGAAAACAGCGGGGTGCCTGGCTCGGGCATTTGCGCCGCATTGAGGCTCAAGCGGTACAGGCGGCGCTTGAGTTTGCCCAGGTACTGCATGCGCGCGACGATTTCCTGGCCGGTGTAGCAGCCTTTCTTGAAGCTGACGCCGCCCACGGCTTGCAGGTTGAGCATCTGCGGTATGAACAGCTCGCGCGTCTGGGGCATGACCTGGCCGATCCCGGCGCGGACCTGGCCCAGCAGCCATTCATTCAAGTCTGCTTGTTTCAATTGAGTAGCCAATTGGCTGCGCACGGCATCGGCATGCTCGGCGGGGACCCAGAGTTCACTGCGGCCGGGCGACACGCGAATGGCGATCAAGTGGTCGGTGCGGGCAACACTGTCGGTGTCGGCCGGCAGTTCCAGACCCAGGCTGGCAAGGGCCTGATCGGCTTCGGCCAGGCCGAAACGCACCCAGGCGGCGCTTTCGTCGGTGAGCTTGGATTTGGAGAACACGGCGTATTTCTTCAGGTCCGCCAGTTGCGGCTCCAGCAACTCGGTGGCCATCGCCAGCAGCACGCCGTCACCTTGCAATACAATGCGAAAACTCGATTGCATCCGGCCTTTTTGCGTACAGCGCGCGCCGAGGCTGGCCTGCGTGTCGCTCAGGTAATTGAGGTTGCAGGTCAGTTGGCCCTGCAGGAATTTGGCAGCGTCGGAACCACGGACGGCAAGAACGCCTTCGTGGGACAGGGGGCAGAAGAAAGCAGAGTCAGCCATGGGTCATCGCAGGTCAAAAAGTCATGGGTGCATCATAGAGGGGCGCCCGGCAAATGGATAGTTTCCGTATGGGGCGACCAAAGCCGACTGTTCCGGTGCCGTTCGGCCTGTATACTCGCGCTCTATTTGAGGAGCGCTCCATGGTCGAAGATGTAGAACTCAATCGCCTCTACTGGCACAGCCGTCGCGGCATGCTTGAACTGGACGTGTTGCTGGTGCCATTCGTCAGAGAGGTCTATTCAACCCTTAATGAGGTGGATCGCAATGTCTATGTCCGCCTGCTGGAGTGCGAAGACCAGGACATGTTCGGCTGGTTCATGGAGCGTGCCGAGTCGGAAGACCCGGAGCTGCAGCGCATGGTCCGCATGATTCTGGACCGTGTACAACCCAAGTAATCGTTTTGAATGCCGCTGGCAGGCCTCGCGGCTCTTGCTGGCGGCGTATCTTCTTGCCCAGGCGTTCGCCTTGGGTGCCCTGTTGGTGGTGGATCTACCGTTCGCCAGTCTGGGCATGCTGGTGTGCCTGGCTCACGCCGCCTGGGTTTTACCGCGCCATATCCTGTTGACTCACCGTTCGTCGATTCGTGGCCTGCGCCGTGACGAAGACGGCTGGCAGTTATTCAGCGACGAGCTGGGCTGGCAGAGTGTGCAATTGCGTCCCGACAGCCTGGCGTTGCCGCTGATCGTGGTGCTGCGCTATCGGCTGAAGGGCCAATGGCGCGTGCGTTCCCTCTGCGTGCCGAGGGATTCGCAGGCCGCCGATATACACCGGCACCTGCGGGTTCGCCTGAAGTTCAGCCGGCGTAGGTGGTTGGC
The DNA here is from genome assembly GCF_001702265.1 of Pseudomonas aylmerensis. Taxonomy (GTDB): domain Bacteria; phylum Pseudomonadota; class Gammaproteobacteria; order Pseudomonadales; family Pseudomonadaceae; genus Aquipseudomonas; species Aquipseudomonas aylmerensis. The sequence continues at coordinate 88,197 of NZ_MAUE01000001.1, read as the reverse complement.
ACCAGAATAGTGTCGCGCGCCTCGGGCAGCATCTGCGGGTAGTCGAGGGTGTAATGCAGGCCCCGGCTCTCCTTGCGCTCCATGGCTGAGCGGATCATCAGCTCCGCCACCTGGGCCAGGTTGCGCAATTCGATCAGGTCACGGCTGACCTTATAGTTGCTGTAGAACTCATCAATCTCATCCAGCAGCAACCGCACCCGGTGCTGAGCGCGTGCCAGGCGTTTGTTGGTGCGCACGATACCCACGTAGTCCCACATGAAGCGCCGCAGCTCGTCCCAGTTGTGGGCAATGATCACGTCTTCGTCCGAATCGGTGACCTGGCTGGCATCCCAGCGGGGCAGGGCGGCTGGCACCGGGATACGCGGCAGCTGTTCGAGAATGTCCGCCGCCGCCGAGCGGGCGTAGACGAAGCATTCGAGCAGCGAGTTGCTGGCCATGCGGTTGGCGCCGTGCAGGCCGGTGAAGCTGGTTTCGCCAATCGCATACAGGCCGGGCACGTCCGTACGGCCTTGCTGGTCGACCATCACGCCGCCGCAGGTGTAGTGCGCGGCGGGTACCACCGGGATCGGGCCTTTGGTGATGTCGATGTTGAAGGCCAGGCAGCGCTCGTAGACGGTGGGGAAGTGCGTCTTGATGAAGGCTTCGGGCTTGTGGCTGATGTCCAGGTAGACGCAGTCGATGCCCAGGCGCTTCATCTCGTGGTCGATGGCGCGGGCGACGATATCGCGCGGGGCCAACTCGGCGCGCGGGTCGAAGCGCTGCATGAAACGTTCGCCGTTCGGCAGTTTCAAGTGTGCACCTTCGCCACGCAGGGCCTCGGTGATCAGGAAACTCTTGGCTTGAGGGTGATACAGGCAGGTGGGGTGGAACTGGTTGAATTCCAGGTTGGCCACCCGGCAACCTGAACGCCAGGCCATGGCGATGCCGTCGCCACAGGCGCCGTCGGGGTTGCTGGTATAGAGGTAGACCTTGGCTGCACCGCCGGACGCCAGGATCGTGAAGCGCGCACCATAGGTGTCGACCTCGCCGCTGGCGCGGTTGAGCACGTAGGCGCCGAGGCAGCGTTCGCCCGCCAGGCCCAGGCGCTTTTCGGTGATCAGGTCGACGGCGACGCGTTGCTCCAGCAATTCGATGTTGGGGCGTTGGCGCGCCTGTTCGAGCAAGGTCTTGAAGATGGCCGCGCCGGTTGCATCGGCGGCGTGGATGATGCGGCGATGGCTGTGGCCGCCTTCACGGGTCAAGTGGAATTCGAAGCCGCCGTCGTCAGTGCCCGCGTGCTCGTCACGGGTGAAGGGCACGCCTTGGTCGATCAGCCACTGGATCGCCTCGCGGCTGTGCTCGACGGTGAAGCGCACCGCGTCCTCATTGCACAAGCCACCGCCGGCGTTGAGGGTGTCTTCGACGTGGGACTGCACCGTATCGGTGTCGTCCAGCACGGCGGCGACACCGCCCTGGGCCCAGAAAGTCGAACCGTTGGCCAGGTCGCCTTTGCTCAGTACGGCAATTCGCAGGTGGCGGGGGAGGGTCAGCGCAAGGCTCAAGCCGGCCGCGCCGCTACCGATCACCAGCACATCGTGTTGAAACTGTTGGCTCATTTGAAGGATTCCGCAAAAAGCGATCCACAGGGTTGGCGCAAACAGGACGCCCGGATCGGCGAATCAAAGGGTCACACGGGCCACTAGTATATAGAGGGGGGGAGCGGCACAATAGCCGGGCATTCGTGGCAATGTGAGATTACGGTGCGCGGCTCGGGTTAAAATCGGCTGGTTATTGAGATGGGAACTTTTTGCATAAGCCCCGACTCAATAGCAGGTTGCCCGAAAGCTGGGAAAACGTTGAGTTTATTGGCCCGTCGGGAGCATTGGACGCGTCAGAAAACCGACGACAAGATTATTCGCGCAGTCGGCATTGCCCGTGCTGCGTTTTTCGTGTGTGCCAAATCAGTGCATGCCGGAAACTTGCTTGGAGGGGGAGAACTTTTGCGAAAAGTCCGAGTCTATGTTTGCAAGCCTGATCGTTTAGTTATGCAAGCCTCCTTCAAGTACAACGAGGAGTGTTCATGCTAACCCAGGAAGAGGATCAGCAGCTGGTCGAGCGCGTTCAACGCGGCGACAAGCGAGCTTTTGATCTGCTAGTGCTGAAATACCAGCACAAAATTCTCGGGTTGATCGTGCGGTTTGTGCACGACACCCATGAAGCGCAGGACGTTGCACAGGAAGCCTTTATCAAGGCGTACCGTGCACTTGGCAATTTTCGCGGTGATAGTGCGTTTTACACGTGGCTATATCGCATCGCCATCAACACGGCGAAGAACTATCTGGTGTCTCGCGGGCGCCGCCCACCGGATAGTGATGTAAGTTCAGAAGATGCAGAATTTTACGATGGTGACCACGGCCTCAAAGATCTCGAGTCGCCGGAGCGTGCATTGCTGCGCGACGAGATCGAAGGAACCGTTCATCGCACAATTCAGCAACTGCCAGAAGATTTACGTACGGCGTTAACTTTACGTGAATTCGATGGTCTGAGTTACGAAGACATTGCGAGCGTCATGCAGTGTCCGGTGGGGACTGTAAGGTCACGGATTTTCCGGGCCCGGGAAGCCATCGATAAAGCCTTGCAACCGTTGTTGCAGGAAAACTAAAGACAGCGGCGACAGCCAAGAGAGGAACCGCCATGAGTCGTGATGCCCTGCAGGAATCGCTGTCCGCAGTGATGGATAACGAAGCGGATGAACTGGAACTTCGTCGAGTGCTCAACGCATTTGATGATGCCGAAACCCGTGATACCTGGTCTCGTTACCAAGTCGCTCGGGCGGTGATGCACAAGGATCTTCTAATCCCTCGTCTGGATATTGCTGCGGCCGTTTCTGCCGCGCTGGCTGATGAAGCCGTTCCGGCAAAAGCTGCTCGTGGTCCTTGGCGTAGCCTGGGTCGCCTGGCAGTTGCTGCCTCGGTGACTGTTGCCGTGTTGGCCGGTGTTCGCCTGTACAACCAGGACGAAATCGCCGGTGCCGAACTGGCCCAGCAGACTCAGCAACCGGTCATGGCCGGTCCGCAAGTCAAAGGCCCAGCGGTATTGGCCGGCTACAAGGAAAGCTCTGACACCACCGGCCCTATGGCCAACGGTGTGTTGCAAGGGCAATCCGGCTGGCAGGACCAGCGTCTTCCAGGCTACCTGCGCCAGCACGCACAGGAATCGGCCTTGAAAGGCACTGAAAGCGCTCTGCCATATGCACGTGCTGCAAGCCTGGAAAACCGCTAAACCGTCAAGGAGCCCTATGCGCGCCATACCGCTCCTTACGCTTTTGCTCAGTGGTTGGTTTGCACTCCCCGCCCATGCCGATGAAGCCCAAGACTGGCTGACTCGACTTGGGCGTGCAGAGCAGCAGCAAAGCTTTAAAGGTACGTTTGTCTACGAACGTAACGGCAGTTTTTCCACCCATGACATCTGGCATCGCGTCCAGGATGGTCAGGTCCGTGAGCGGCTCTTGCAGCTCGATGGCTCTGCCCAGGAAGTCGTGCGGCTGGACGGCCGTACTCAATGTGTCAGCGGCACCCTGGTCGCAGGCCTTGGCAATTCGCGTGATGCACCTTCACGCGCGCTGGATCCGCAAAAACTCAATCAATTCTACGAACTGGCCGTCATCGGCAAATCGCGCGTGGCCGGTCGGAATGCGGTAATCGTTTCGATAACGCCGCGTGATCAGTACCGTTATGGCTTTGAGCTGCACCTGGACCGTGAAACCGCGCTGCCGCTCAAGTCTTTGCTGCTCAATGATCAGGGCCAATTGCTGGAGCGTTTCCAGTTCACGCGCTTGGATACTTCCCTGCCCGACGATCACGACCTGCAGCCCGGCAGCGACTGCACGCCGGTCAGCGTCGCCAAGACTCAGGCACCGCAAGCTCAGTCTGTCGAGGCGTGGCACCTGGAGTGGTTGCCGCCGGGGTTTCAGCTAAGCAACAGCAGTGTGCGTAAAGACACGCAAACCAAGGCAACCGTCGAAAGCCTGATGTATGAAGATGGCCTGGCGCGGTTCTCGGTGTTTCTTGAGCCCATCAGCGATGTAAGCGTCACGGAAACCCGCACCCAGTTGGGCCCGACGGTGGCCGTGTCCCGTCGTCTGAATACGGTGGACGGCGAAATGATGGTGACGGTCGTCGGCGAGATTCCTATCGGTACGGCCGAACGTATCGCGCTGTCAGTGCGCGGTGAAAAAAAGCCAGTCACCCAGCCGTGAGCCGTTAATCCTATGTTCATCCTGACCTTTCACTGTGTATCCACGCCAGGTTGGCTGCCGAGAGCATGAAATGTCCGGATCAGCATTTTCACTTGCAAAAATCTCTCATGTTTTCTATAGGTCAGGGCTTGTCGGCTCTGGCCTTGTTTTGTTCGCGGAACAAAGATGTCGGTCGCAGTTTTCGGCGTTTCTTGAACCCTGTCGCTCAACCCTGCTCGTCGTAACGGGAGCTGTATGTCGATACCACGTTTGAAGTCTTACCTATCCATAGTCGCCACGGTGTTGGTGCTGGGTCAGGCCTTGCCTGCGCAAGCGGCCGAGTTGCCTGACTTTACCCAATTGGTTGAGCAAGCCTCGCCTGCCGTGGTGAACATCAGTACCACGCAGAAGCTGCCGGATCGCAAAGTCTCCAACCAGCAGATGCCGGACCTCGAAGGCCTGCCGCCGATGCTGCGCGAGTTCTTCGAGCGCGGCATGCCGCAGCCACGCACGCCCCGTGGCGGCGGTGGCCAGCGTGAAGCACAATCCCTGGGGTCGGGCTTCATCATCTCGCCGGATGGCTACATCCTCACCAACAACCACGTGATTGCCGACGCCGACGAGATTCTTGTGCGCCTGGCCGATCGCAGTGAGCTCAAGGCCAAGCTGGTGGGGACTGATCCACGTTCCGATGTGGCGTTGTTGAAGATTGATGGCAAGGACTTGCCTGTGCTGAAGCTGGGTAAATCCCAGGACCTGAAAGCCGGTCAGTGGGTGGTCGCCATCGGTTCGCCGTTCGGTTTTGACCACACCGTGACCCAAGGTATCGTCAGCGCTATTGGTCGCAGCCTGCCCAACGAAAACTACGTGCCGTTCATCCAGACCGACGTGCCGATCAACCCGGGTAACTCCGGTGGCCCGCTGTTCAACCTGGCGGGCGAAGTGGTGGGGATCAACTCGCAGATCTACACCCGCTCCGGTGGCTTCATGGGCGTGTCCTTCGCTATCCCGATCGACGTGGCAATGGATGTTTCCAACCAGCTGAAAAGCGGTGGCAAGGTCAGCCGTGGCTGGTTGGGCGTAGTGATCCAGGAAGTGAACAAGGACCTGGCTGAATCCTTCGGCCTCGACAAGCCGGCCGGTGCCCTGGTCGCGCAGATCCAGGACGACGGCCCGGCTGCCAAGGGTGGCTTGCAGGTTGGCGATGTGATCCTGAGCATGAACGGCCAGCCGATCATCATGTCGGCTGACCTTCCACACCTGGTAGGTGCACTCAAGGCCGGCAGCAAGGCCAAGCTGGAAGTGATTCGTGAAGGCAAGCGCCAGACCGTTGAGCTGACGGTTGGCGCCATCCCTGAAGAGGGTGCAACGCTGGATGCCCTGGGCAACACCAAGCCGGGTGCCGAGCGCAGCAGCAACCGCCTGGGTATTGCCGTGGCTGAGCTGACCGATGAGCAGAAGAAATCCTTCGACCTCAAGAGCGGCGTAGTCATCAAGGAAGTGCAGGATGGTCCGGCAGCCTTGATCGGCCTGCAGCCAGGCGACGTGATCACTCACCTGAACAATCAGGCGATTGACTCTACCAAGCAGTTCACCGACATCGCCAAGGCGCTGCCGAAGAATCGCTCGGTGTCGATGCGCGTGCTGCGTCAGGGCCGTGCCAGCTTCATTACCTTCAAGCTGGCCGAGTAACCGCCAGCTCAATAAAAAGCCCCGCCTTCGGATGACGAAGGCGGGGCTTTTTTGTGGGCGATGGGTTTAGCTCATCATTCCCTTGACCAGGCGTTCCTGTTCGATCAGCTCACGTTGGCGCGCATCGATGCGTGACGACAGCGGGAAATTGTTGCCGGCGCGACGCTTGGCAAAGTCCAATTGCTGAATGGCCTGCTGGAAATCGCCCACCAGGGCAAAGTATTCGGCACGCGCCTGGTGCAGGCCGATGATATTGCCGGACAGGCCGCGCGTCTCGGCAACCTGATACCAGACATCCGGATCGTCCGGACGAGACTTGAGCAATGCGTCGAGGGCCTTTTCTGCATCGGCGGTGCGGTTCTGCTTGAGCAGCAGATCCACTCTCACCTGATTCAACGGATAGTTGCCCGGATACTGGGTCAACATCTTATCGGTGCGCTGCTGCGCATCCGGCAGGTGGTTGTTGTCGATGTCCAACTGGATCTGGGCCAGGTTGTAGGTGATGTCAGTGGGCGCCTTGGCCAGCAGCTGCGCGAGGTTTTCCCGCGCCTCCTTGAATTGCGAGCCCTTGATCTGGGCGATGGCCAAGCCATAGCGTGCCACGTCGTTTTTAGGGTTCTCATCCAGCTGTGCCTGGAAGCGCTTGGCAGCGAGCCCGGACGTATCTTCGTATTGCAGCTGCACACGGGCGCGAATCAGCTGATAACGCAGGCTGTCTTCCTTGCCGCCGGGCTTGGCTTGCTCGGCGCGGTTGCGGGTGTCGGCGATCCGCGATTCGGTGACCGGGTGCGTCAGCAGGAATTCAGGCGGCTTGGCATCGAAACGGTACTGGCGCATCAGGCGTTCGAACATGGTCGGCATGGAACGCGGGTCGTAACCGGCTTTTTCCAGGTTGAGGATGCCGATGCGGTCGGCCTCTTGTTCGTTCTGGCGCGAGAAGCGCCGTTGTTCCTGGATCGCAGCGGCCTGGGTACCGGCAATTGCGGCAATCCCCGCATCACCTGCGCCGGCAGCGGCGGCGATGATGCCGCCCAGCAGGGCCGCCATCATCGGGATCTGCATGCGCTGTTGCGCCTCAACACCACGGGCAAAGTGGCGTTGGGACAAATGCGCCAATTCGTGTGCGAGCACCGAAGCGTATTCGCCCTCGGTCTGAGCATTGAGAAACAGGCCGCCGTTGACCCCGACAATCCCGCCGGGTGCGGCAAAGGCGTTCAATTGCGGGCTGTTGATCAGGATGAACTCCAGGCGCCGGTCATTCACCTGGCTGGTCTCTACCAGCTTGTACACGCTGGTTTCGACATAATCCTTGAGTTGCGGATCATTGAGCTGCGAGACCTGGCCGCGCAGATAGGCCAACCAGGCGCGCCCCAGTTGGTATTCCTGTTGTGGCGAGACAATGGCAGAACTGGCGTCGCCAAGTGACGGCAGGTCATCGGCGAAGCCCGGGGAGGCCAGCAGGCAAGCCAGCGTCAGCAGGGTAGGGCGCAAAAAAGTCATGCACAGAGCCTTTCGACAAAGAGCTTACTGTAGCCGGACACTGAGCTTCGGACCAGATATTCTAAGCAGCCCGAATGCGTGCCTGGAGTAAAACCATGACCGACGCTGTAGCCTTTGATGCCGAACTCGATGCCAGTGGCCTCAATTGCCCGTTGCCCTTGCTCAAGGCCAAGCTGGAGCTCAATCGATTGGCCAGTGGCGCAGTGCTCAAGGTCATCGCGACCGACGCGGGCTCCCAGCGTGATTTCCGTACCTTTGCCAAGTTGGCGGGCCATACCCTGCTACATGAAGAAGACGCCGCCGGTGTGTACCGTTACTGGTTGCGCAAGGCCTGAACCGTTCGCCCCCACCACCCGAGGTTGATTGATGTTCAAAGTGTTACGAGACTGGATCCAGCGCTACTTCTCCGACGAAGAAGCGGTGGTGCTGGCGGTCCTGCTTTTCCTGGCCTTTACGGCCGTGCTGACCTTGGGCGGCATGCTGGCGCCGGTACTGGCGGGGATGGTGCTGGCTTACCTGATGCAGGGCCTGGTCACCACCCTGGAGCGTCTGCGACTGCCGGGCGGCGCTGCCGTGGGCCTGGTGTTCGCCTTGTTCATGGGCTTGCTCGTGGTGTTTATCGTGGTGGTGTTGCCGTTGCTGTGGCACCAACTGATTACCCTGTTCAACGAACTGCCGGGCATGCTCGCCAAGTGGCAATCACTGTTGCTGCTGCTGCCGGAGCGTTACCCGCACCTGGTCTCGGATGAGCAGGTGTTGCAGGCCATCGAAGCGGCGCGCGGCGAGATCGGAAAATTCGGGCAATGGGCGCTGACCTTTTCCCTGTCCAGCCTGCCGTTGCTGGTCAACATCATGATCTACCTGGTGCTGGTGCCGATCCTGGTGTTTTTCTTCCTCAAGGACCGCGCGATGATCGGTCGTTGGGTGAGCGGCTACCTGCCGCGCGAGCGGGCGCTGATCACGCGGGTGGCCGAAGAGATGAACCGCCAGATCGCCAATTACATCCGTGGCAAGGTCATCGAGATCATTATCTGTGGCGGCGTGACTTACATCGCCTTTATCGCCCTGGACCTGAACTACGCGGCATTGCTGGCGTTGCTGGTAGGGGTGTCGGTGGTCGTGCCGTACGTCGGTGCGGTGGTGGTGACGGTGCCGGTGATGTTGATCGCCTTGTTCCAGTGGGGCTGGAGCGACCAGTTCATCTACCTGATGGCGGTGTACGGCATTATCCAGACCCTGGATGGCAACGTGCTGGTGCCGCTGCTGTTCTCGGAGGCGGTCAACCTGCACCCGGTGGCGATCATTTGCGCAGTGCTGTTGTTCGGCGGGCTGTGGGGGTTCTGGGGCGTGTTCTTTGCCATTCCCCTGGCGACGCTGTTCAAGGCGGTGCTGGATGCGTGGCCGCGGCAGGAGCCAGTGGTGGCACCGCTGCTTTAAACGTAGCGGGGGATTGAAGGCGCCATCGCCGGCAAGCCGGCTCCTACAGGGAAATGCGTTACCACTATAGGAGCCGGCTTGCCGGCGCTGACAATCCAAAGGTCGCAGCAGCAATCAAGCCTTGTTCAAAGCCTGCGCCGCCGCCAACACCGCATCCACATGACCCGGCACTTTCACGCCACGCCATTCCTGGCGCAGCACACCTTCGCTATCGATCAGGAAAGTGCTGCGATCCACGCCCAGGTATTCCTTGCCGTACAGCTTCTTCAGCTTGATCACATCAAACAGTTGGCAAACCGCTTCGTCCTTGTCGCTGATCAGCTCAAAGGGGAATTCCTGCTTGCCCTTGAAGTTTTCGTGAGACTTCACGCTGTCGCGTGACACGCCAAACACCTCGGTGTTGGCGGCCTTGAATGCCGCGTACTGGTCACGGAAACCCTGGCCTTCGGTGGTGCAGCCCGGGGTGCTGTCCTTCGGGTAGAAGTAGATCACTACCTGCTTGCCCTTGAGAGCGGCAAGGCTGAAGGTCTGGCCGCTGGTGGCCTGGGCTTCGAAATCGGCTACGGGTTTGTCGATGACTACCGCCATGAAAAAACTTCCTTACATTGGGTTCTGTGGGCGCCACGGCTCGATCAGTGCGTCGAGGTTCAAGGCATCGGCAAAGTCGAGGAACTGGTCGCGCAACCAGCTGATCTGCACGCCGGCCGGCAAGGTCACGGTGAACGTGGCGTTGAGCATGGTGCCGCCGGTTTGTGGCGCCTGGTAAGTGTCGCAGGTGAGGTTCTCCAGCTCGACGTTGTGGTCGATAAAGAACTGGCACAGCTCATTGACGATGTCCGAGCGGTAGGCCGAGCTCACGTACGCTACATAAGGCAGGGCCTGGGGACGGTTCTCCAGGGCCGCGCTGCGCACCACGTTGACGGTGAAGTCGTGCTTCTTGGCCAGGCCCGGCAAGCCGGTTTCCAGGCGCGCGAGGGCATCCCAGGTGCCGGAAATCTGCAGCACCAGCGCACTGCACTCGCCGTGGCGGGTCAAGCGGGAAGTCACGACGGCGCAGCGGTTTTCATGGCTGGCGCGGCACAGGACGTTGGTCAGCTCCATGGGGTTGGCGCCGAGGGCACTGATAACAAGGAATTGTTCGCGAACTGTGGGGGTGGACATGCAGCCTTCCTAAAACGATGAGCGGTCGATACTGTGAGGGCCGTATCGATCAAAGGATGAAGGGTAGCGAAAAGCGTCGCCAAGGGATAGGAGGTGGCGTTTTCATTGCGTGAACGGCGGAATTTTCTCGGGCTTGCGGCCGTACTTTGGCCCAATGATGGCATTGCCCGTCGTTTAGTTGCTCCGGAACGCATCGTCAGGCGGTACTTAGCTTGTACAAGCATCTTGGCGCCAGTACCATTACGGCTCTCTTTTTCCGGCAGGAGCGGTTGCATGATTGCGGGCAGTATGGTGGCACTGGTCACACCCATGGATGCACAAGGTCATCTCGACTGGGACAGCCTGGGCAAACTGGTGGACTTCCACCTGCAAGAAGGCACCAACGCCATCGTGGCGGTCGGCACCACAGGTGAATCGGCCACCCTCGATGTGGAAGAACACATCCAGGTGATCGAATTCGTGGTCAAGCGCGTCGCGGGCCGCATTGCCGTGATCGCCGGTACGGGCGCCAACTCGACGCGTGAAGCGATCGAGTTGACCAGGAACGCCAAGAAGGCCGGCGCCGATGCCTGCCTGCTGGTGACCCCGTACTACAACAAGCCGACCCAGGAAGGCCTGTACCAGCACTTTCGCACCATTGCCGAAGCCGTGGACATCCCGCAGATCCTCTACAACGTACCCGGCCGCACTGCCTGCGACATGAAGGCCGAGACCGTGATCCGCCTGTCCACCGTGCCGAACATCATCGGTATCAAGGAAGCCACCGGCGACCTGCAGCGCGCCAAGGACATCCTCGCCGGCGTGAGCAGCGACTTCCTGGTGTATTCCGGTGACGACGCCACTGCTGTCGAGCTGATCCTGCTGGGCGGCAAGGGCAACATCTCGGTCACCGCCAACGTGGCCCCGCGTGCCATGAGCGAAATGTGCGCCGCCGCCATCGCCGGCGACGCCGTGACCGCCCGCGCGATCCACGAGAAGCTGATGCCGCTCAACAAGACACTGTTTATCGAATCCAACCCTATTCCCGTGAAATGGGCACTGTTCGAGATGGGCCTGATGCCGGACGGTATCCGTCTGCCGCTCACCCGCCTCAGCGACGCCTGTCACGAACCGCTGCGACAGGCCCTGCGCCAGTCCGGCGTCCTGGTTTAATTGAGGAAGCACTACGCATGAAGCGATTGGCCGGACTTTCCGCACTTGCCTTGATTATCTCCAGCACCAGTGGCTGCGGTTGGATCTGGGGCCCGGAAGGCTACTTCCGTGACCGCGGCAGCGATTACCTGGAAGCACAAGCAACCAAACCGATGCAACTGCCGCCGGACGTCAATGTCGCCAAGCGCCTTGACCCGTTGCTGCCGATTCCACGCAATGTGGCCGACGACACCACCAAGGGTGAGTACGTGGTACCACGTCCACAGCCGATCTCGGCCGTGGCGGATGCCAGCGACTACAGCCTGCAGAAGAGCGGTGATTCGCGCTGGATCATGGCCCAGCGTCCACCTGCCGAAGTCTGGCCGGTGGCGGTGCAGTTCTTCCAGGACAACGGCTTCCGTATTGAAGAGCAGCGTCCACAGACCGGTGAATTCACCACGGCATGGCAGCACAGCAGCGAACTCTCCGCCAGCATGGCCAAGCGCCTGCAGGCCGGTGGTGTAGCCGCTGACAGCGAAGCCCGTGTGCGGGTGCGCATCGAGCCTGGCGTGCAGCGCAATACCAGTGAAGTCTACGTCGTCAGCGCCGAGCGTCCTGCCGGCAGCACCGCCAACGTCGATTTCACCAACCGTTCGGTCAACACCGGTGTCGACTCGGCACTGGTCGACGAGATGCTGGCCAGCATGAGCCGCATTTCCGAGAAGGGCGGTTCCGTCTCCCTGCTCGCCGCACGTGATTACGACACGCCGAGCCGCGTCAGCCTCACCGAAGACGGCAGCGGCAACGTGGTGCTGAACCTGGGTGAAGACCTGGACCGTGCCTGGGCCAGCGTTGGCCGTGCCTTGGAGCAGGGCCCATGGCGTGTTGAAGACATCAACCGCAGCCTGGGCCTCTACTACATCAACGTGGCTGAAAAAGCCGAGCGCAAAGATGAAGAGCCAGGTTTCTTCGGCAAATTGTTCGGCAGCAAGCCGACCAAGGAAGAGATCGAGACCCGCGCCGAGCGCTATCAGGTTCGTTTGAGCAAGGTTGGCGAAAGCGTACAAGTCACCGTCGAGAAGAACATCAATACCGTTGCGCCAGCTGAAACAGCGCGCAAAGTGTTGGGCGTGATTCAGGACAACCTGGGCTGATCCGATGCGTTTTGCCGTTCTCGGCAGCGGTAGCCAAGGGAACGGCACGCTGGTCGCTCATGACGACACGTACGTGCTGGTGGATTGTGGTTTCTCGTTACGGGAAACCGAGCGGCGCCTGCTGCGCCTGGGTGTTCACCCCACGCAGCTGAGCGCGATTCTGGTGACCCACGAACATGCCGACCACGTGCATGGCGTGGGTTTGCTGTCTCGGCGCTACAATCTTCCGGTGTACCTCAGTCGCGGTACCTTGCGCGGGATGCGCAAACCGATTGAACCCGCAGGTTTCCTGGCCGGTGGCGAGCAACTGCAGATCGGTGCGTTGAGCATTGATGTGATTGCCGTGGCGCACGATGCCCAGGAACCGACGCAGTATGTATTCAGTGATGGCGAGCGGCGTTTCGGCGTGCTTACCGACCTGGGCTCCTACTGCGCCAAGGTGCTGGACGGTTACCGGAACCTCGATGCATTGATGATCGAATCCAATCACTGCCGGGACCTGCTGGCTCGCGGTCATTACCCCTACTTTCTCAAGCAGCGGGTCGGTGGCGAACTGGGACATTTGAACAACCACCAGGCGGCGTACCTGGTGTATGAGTTGGGCTGGCAAGACCTGCAACACCTGGTCCTGGCCCACTTGAGCAGCAAGAACAACCTGCCGACGCTTGCCCGGCAATGTTTTGTCGACACCCTTGGGTGCGACCCGGACTGGCTGCAACTGGCCGATCAAGATTCAGGGCTCGACTGGCGACACATCGCCTAGCCCACCTCACTCAAAGCGGAGCCCATCATGGAAAAACGTGAAGAACTCTACCGCGGCAAAGCCAAGTCGGTTTACAAGACCGACGACGCCAACCGCCTGATCCTGCTGTTTCGCAACGACACTTCGGCGTTCGACGGCAAGCGCATCGAACAGCTTGATCGCAAGGGCATGGTGAACAACAAGTTCAACGCCTTCATCATGCAGAAACTCGAAGCGGCCGGCATTCCGACCCAATTCGACAAACTGCTGGGCGACAACGAGTGCCTGGTCAAGAAGCTGGACATGATCCCGGTGGAATGCGTCGTGCGTAACTACGCCGCCGGCAGCCTGGTCAAGCGCCTGGGCGTGGAAGAGGGCCTCAAGCTCAATCCCTACACCTTCGAGCTGTTCCTGAAGGACGACGCCAAGGGCGACCCGTTCATCAACGAATCCCACGTCGTGGCATTCGGCTGGGGCACCGCTGAGCAACTGGCGCGCATGAAAGAGTTGTCCCTCAAGGTCAACGACGTGCTGAGCAAGCTGTTCGACGACGCCGGCCTGCTGCTGGTGGACTTCAAGCTCGAATTCGGCGTATTCCACGATGGCTCCATCGTCCTCGGCGACGAATTCAGCCCGGACGGCTGCCGCCTGTGGGACAAGGACACCAAGAAGAAGATGGACAAAGACCGCTTCCGCCAGGGCCTCGGTGATGTGATCGAAGCCTACGAAGAAGTCGCCAATCGTCTCGGCGTACCGCTTTAATCGACGCAAGCATCTGATAGCACGGAAAAAAATCGCGTTTGGGGTTTGCTTCCGCGAAACACACTGTTATGATGCGCGCCGTTGGAGAGATGCCAGAGTGGCCGAATGGGACGGATTCGAAATCCGTTGTACCTTCACCGGTACCTAGGGTTCGAATCCCTATCTCTCCGCCATTATCGAATAAGACTAAGCCCCTGTAATCATTGATGATTACAGGGGCTTTTTCGTTTCTGTCGATCCATTTAGGGCATTTCTAGGGCATAAACCTTGCCCGTTATGCCGCTCTAGTCCGTCCTAAACCCCAGCATTTTCGACACGACACCGGCCATGCTCTTGGTGTCTTTGGGTATCCACCTCCCATAATGTTTTCTCACCATCGTGGTGTCAGCATGTCCAAGCTGTCTCGCTACCCATTCCACTGGTACATAGCTCGACAGCATCTGGCTCGCGAAGGTATGACGGCATTGGTTGGCGCCTCGGTGTCGGACCTCTGCCTTCTTCAGGTGAGCCGTGAACCAATTGCTCAAGGTCTTTCCGCTCCATAGCAGCCCGCTGGTGGAGCTGCGGAAAAGAAACCTGACTTTCATCTTCTTCGACGTGATGTTGTCACGCTGGATAACGGTGATCTCTTCCGCGGGGACCTCTCTTGCAGCAGCTACGATCTCTCGCATCAGTACAAGTGCAGGATCGATCAGCTCTATCACCCTAACCCTGGAGCGCTCTTTCGGGACTTTGAACTCACCAACGACCAGCGCACGACGAACCTGCACTAGGCCGGCATCGAGATCGATATCTTCGACAGCGAGCGCGATGAGCTCGGATAGCGAAAGTCCGGCCCAGCAGTTGAACTCAATCATCCTGCTATCATGTCGTCTGTCCGGATCCGCTTTGCCGATCAGCTCGATCTCGGTGCGGCTGAAGGGATCGGCGTGCTCAAGGTCTACGTCCGAACCGACGTTACTGATTCGGTCCAGTGCGTTGGCTTTCAAAATGCCGTCGCCAAAGGCGTCAGCCCAGACGCCACGAACGACGGTGAAGATGTCGTTTACTGTCTTAGGGGATAGCCCTTGCTTTAGCAATTGAGCTTGGAATAGCTCTATATCGCTCTTGCTGATGTCGACGATTCGGCGTTTGCCAAATTTGTTATCGACGTGCTTGGCCTTGCTGACATAGTTAACGACGGTACTTGATGCTTTAAGCGCCCTTTGAACCTCCAGCCATCGGTCGATACCTTCTTTGACTGTACGCTTTAGGGACGGGCCGCCGGTGTCCGTGAACATGGCGGCCCTTGGTGAGTTGGGAAAGTGAGCCGCATAATCGAAACGGCCCTCTCTAATCTCCGCTAAGATGGTGCGCCGTTTGTTGTCGGCGTATGCAATTGCGGCTTTGTTTACTTTCGAGATTCCTTCGAGAGGTTCTCGGCAACGTTGGCCGTTGAAAATGAACCAGATGCGTAATTGCTTGCCATTCATCTCGACGCCTGTGGGCATCTTGTCAGTCATGGTTGGCCTGCCATCCACTTTTCAATGGCCTCCTTGTTATAAACAAGCACGTTCGCTGGGTCGGTTCGATAGTGCTTCCCTTCTAGCCAGATCCCGCGGGATCGGTATTTGCGGACTGCTTCCGTGCTTAATCCAAAAACTGGATACAGCAGATCCTGCCGAAACCAGGCGCCTGGAGTTATGTGGAAATCAATTTTTTCTGCGGCGCTCATGCTCTCACTCCTTTTGGCTGAATGCCTTTCATGTGATCGGTCCTTTTTTGGGTTACTACGCGTTTTGCTAATTGAAGCGCTTGTTCTCGTAGAGGTCTGGCGTCGCGCTCGAGCTTCTTGCCAGTACGAAATACGCTGAAGGTTTCGGCGGCAATTCGCAGTAGGTCGCCGATGGCGACCAGCGTCTGCTTTTCTGTCGGGCCGAACTGCGGACTTGCTTCAAGAAGTTTGCAAGTTTGTGCCAGGCGCGCGTGATCAGCCCTGATGAACTGCAGGGAGGCCTGAAGCTCGCGTATGGTTTTGGCGCTCACGGCGCGCTGAATGTCTTCACTCTCGCGCAGGCCGACCTCCAGACCATCTCTGCGGCCCATGATGTAATCGCCCCAAATAAGGAGAGCGGCGAGCGCCGTCAGGATGACGAGTGCAACTATTTGTATTGGAGTCATCATTTGGTGTGCTCCTGGGGTTGTCGTGGGGTAGTGGTAACTGCCGTTAATGGAGTGGGTGCAGCATCGGGTTGGTCTTCCTGCTGTCGCTGCATGTCTTCATCGGCCTTGTAGGCGCAGATGTCGATCAACGAGGCCATGTGCCGGATGTGGACGTATTTAAGTGCCTTGCGACTGGCGTCGATCGTGGTGATCGGAAGCTGAATCCGGCCGTTGTAGATCTCAGTCACGAACAACTGCGAATTCAGGTTGCGAAAATAGGCCTCCCGAATTTTTTCCAGCGGGATCAGCACATTCCCGAAAGTGCGATAGAGCATTTCAACGGTGGTCGATTCAGGCGCCGGATGAAGGCGAAGCGGTGTTTGGTTCGCGTTGTTCATGTGGCTATTGAGCCTCCTTGCGTTTGGATCGTGATGGGTGGTTCCAGGCGTTCAGGCAATGGCGTTTGGTCAATTCCCGCAGATGTTCAGGCACCTCCTGGAGCGCGGCATTGCGCTCCTCACGTGTTCGCATTGCGATGATCTGTCGGGCGTATTCCCTAGGCCACGTCACGGCGGCCTGCCGGAATGGCGGGGAGGTCGATACCCAACTGGTCAGCCAGCCAGCGGATTCCGGCCTGCTTGACCCGAGTCGACTGGCTGTACTGCATGCCGTATTTCTCGTCGTACCAGGGACTGCTTTTGATCCGCAGATAATCATCGTCACGGTTGAGATCCGCCGGCAGGTTTCCCTTGAGCAGACCCTTTTCGCGCATGCGGGCGATGAGCTTGGGGCGGGTCAGGCCGAGATGAGCAGCTGTTTGGGCGAGGGTACGTTCCATGTCGCCCACCTTAAGCCGCGTGTGCAGCAGGAGTGGCCGCTGCAGCAATTTGGCTGATGGATTCGCTGACTTTGCCGTAGATCTCGACATCGGTACCGCACGCGGTAAAACACCGGGTACGCGGGCTCTTTTTGCCGATGCTGAGGATGGCGGTGATGCAGGAGAGAGTGTGCGGGCGATGAACAGCCACGTGCAGCGGCAGATCGAAACCCATGTCGAGGCTCAGCACGCCGCCGGTACGAATCAGCTCGAACACCCGTTGCTTGTCCTGGACGTCAAAGCGGCCGTATTGGCGATCGGCATGCGCGCGATGCGCCGGGTCGCTGGTGTTGCTCGGATCAAGCGGGCCGTTGGCAATCTCTTCGATGAAGTCGGCTAGCTTGAGGTGCATCTTCTTGTCGTTCGGCAGGGTCAGCGTGTGGCGTTCACTGCCCAGCTCGATGACAAAAGTGCTTTCCACGGGGCCGCGCTCAGCCTTGAGACGGAATGCCAGGCACTCGCGCTTCGGCGCTGTGCGCAGAACATGGTTGAAGGTCTCGCTCAGGTTGACCTGGGCATTGAGCAACTGCAGGGTACGGTTGTCGATCTTGAACTTGATCATGCCGCGTGCCCTCCGCCGTTCGGATGAACAGGAGAGGGCTGACAGGACTTGGCGACAAGCTTGGGTTTGCTGTTATGAATGACGACCAGGCAGCCCGTGGCGAGCTGCAGCTGTTCGATCAGTTTTCGATTGCTGACGCATGCCGGATGGACATGCAGGGATGCGGTGGTACGCATGGTGAAGCCTCACTGTGGTAGGAGAGTGAGGCGAAAATAACCTAGGTGTTAGCATGATGCAATTACTTTGGTTTTAGATCTTCAATTTCTTGGAAGAGGAGGAGCATTCACGGGGCGGATTGTCGACCACCAAAATACTCGACCTAAAACTTTCATTTGCTGCTCTACAAACTGGTCAAATGTATAGGATTCATCTGGATGTTCAGCTCTGTTATAGCTCACGAGCTTCAGTCCACCACCCTCCAAACGTTCCAGGAATTTAATCCTCAGCGCGCCCTCTTGCTCAATGGCATAGAGATGGTCAGAAATGATTTTGGTCATGCCGCGGTCTATTCCGACCGTCGCACCGTGAAGGATTAACGGTTCCTGGCTCCTACCTGTGACTGGCGCACATAACGCATTAGCAGGGTGGACGCCGCACTGCCGAAGTGTTGCAAGGGAAAAACGAAGCACACGGCCATATTCAGCCTGAACAGCTGTTCTCCCTGCCCCAGCTGAAATCTCAACTTGCTTAAAAAGTGGTATCTCCACCTCGTCATCATTCAAGGGGGTGTCGTTATCCCACGCGGATACCGGTTCAAGAATAAGAGGCGGGGGTGATTTTTCCTGACGACGAGTGATGGGCACTATGCTGGCTGGCATATCGCCATTCTCAAGCCACGGTAACGAAAGGTTAAGTCCGCGAGCTATAGCGCCTGTTTTGCGGCTTTCTCGTGTTTGGCCATCTACGATTTTGAAAATCGTCGCTTGAGAGCATCCCGAAAGCTTCGCCACATCAGTTTGACTGAGGTTGAGTTGCTCCATGGCATATTTCAGCCGATCGGAGAGCGTGGGGAGGAGATCGATCGGTAAGTATTTCATGGGGTAATTCTACGACCTCGGTTATAGGGCGTCCTAAACTATTGGGTGTTGACTTGTCTATTACGAAGGTTGTAGATTCGCTTCGTCGTTCATCAGGGAGAGCTTAATCAGTGACTTACTGCGTTAAAGACGCCGAGCTATGTCGGCAGGCCTTAGAAAAGGTCATCAAGATTTGCGGTAACAACCAGTCAGAGCTTGCTCGCCGCTGCAACGTCAAGCAACCGCATGTCTGGAAATGGGTCAGGGCGGGGCGGGTTCCCACCGAACGTGTGCATTCGGTTGCTAAGGCATCGGAAGGAAAAGTGTTACCCCACGAATTGCGTCCTGATTTACCTGATCTTTTTCCAGCTCCAGCTCCAGCTCCAGCTATTTCCGCTGTCGCTGCATAAAACCTAGAAAAAAGGCGACCCAAGGGCCGCCCAGTTCCTCCCGTTAGCATCATCACATGCTGCCGGGGCGCGATGTCGGTAGGTGCGCACACCACATGCCGCCGACCTCCATCGCGTTTCCAAGGCTCGGAAGCCTTGGTGTTGCTGCCGTTCTTACCACAGAGCTGGCAGCTGTTGCGCCAGGGGGGAACAACGGATTGTTCGCCCCGGCACGGTGCCGGTTGTCCCCTGCAAGGGTTACCGGCGTTTGGGCCTCTCCAGACCACGCGGCAAATGTATCACCAACATCTGTCGCATGGCACTGGCAACTTTTAGGATTAATGCCATGAGCCGAATCGCTCTCAGTTCTCTGGAACGGGCGCAGCGGGAAATCCTGCCGCTCGATTTAGCGCTGTACCACGCCGCTCGCGAATACCCAGGCGGCGCTGCTGCCATCGCTGCCACGACCGGTCGTAACCCGACCACGCTGCAGCACAAGCTGTCGCCAACCCATCCGAGCCACTCCATCAACATTCAGGAGTTTGGCGAAATCCTCGAACTGACCAAGGATCGCCGCATTCTGGATGCGGTGCATGCGCTGGTCGGCGATACGATCTGGCAGGAGCTAGCCGACACCTACACCAACGACATGCCCGAGACCCTGACCACGGGTATCGCCGAATACTTCCGTCAGGTCGCCGATCTGGCCGAGACCTGGGCCAAGAGCATTGGCGACGGTGTGGTGACTGATCAGGAACTGGCGGCGATTCGCCTGCAGGTGTTCCGCGGCATTCAAGGGCTGCTCGGGTTGTTCAACCGCGCCACCTACGTCAACCAGACGACGCGAGGTGCCGACCGTGGCTGACATCGCCGATTTCGCCAACGATCTGGTGCAGGAACGCATCGATCAGGCCATGGCAGCGCGCAGCGCTGCCAAGGCCGAGAGTGCTGCCCATTCCTTGCTGTTCTGTGAAGCCTGTGACGATCCGATTCCGGAAGCACGCCGACTGGCCCAACCGGGTTGCTCGCAGTGCATCAGCTGCCAGTCCCTGTCTGAGCGGGGGATTCAGCATGCTCGATGAGGTATTGGGCCAATTCGCCGACTACGGTCTGGAGCCAGCGCAACCGCTGGTGTTCGGCAAGCTGACCCGCTGCAAGACAGCGCAGGACAAGGGCAAGGAAAAGAACGGCTGGTACGTGGTTCACGAGCAGCGCACGGAGAAGGGCGACACGCTGATCTTCGGCGCCTTCGGTGATTGGCGTTCGGGCGAGACGCAGAAGATCAAGGTCAAGGCCGGGCGCATGTCGCCGGAAGAGCGCGAAGTGATGCGCGCTCGCCAGGAGGAAGCCAAGCGCCGTGCCGCCGAAATCGCGAACAACGCTGCGCGGCGGGCGGCGAAAAGGGCGCAGGGTTTGTTCGAGCGCATGCCGACCACCGGACGCAGCGACTACCTGGACCGCAAACAGATCGTCGGGATCAATGTGCGTTACGCGCCGCGCACCGGCGCCGTGCTGGTCCCGATGAAAAATGCCCGTGATCAAATCATGGGCCTGCAGGTGATCTTCCCCAGCAAGCAGGAAGACACTGGCCGCGACAAATCCTACTGGCCTTACGGCATGGCGAAGGAGGGCACCTTTCACCTGCTCGGTCCGCACCCGGAGCCGGGTGAACCGGTGCTGGTGTGTGAGGGTTACGCCACCGGCGCCAGCCTGCACATGGCGACCTCGCTCACTGTGGCGGTGGCCTTCGATGCGGGCAACCTGCTCGCGGTGTGCAAAGCCATGCGTGAGCGTTTTGCCGGATGCCCGCTGATCATCTGCCGCGACGATGACTGGAAGACCACCAAGCCCAACGGTGATGCGTGGAACCCCGGCGAAGAGAAGGCCGGCAACGCCGCGCTGATTGTCGGTGCCCAGGTGGTTGCGCCGACCTTCGCGCTCGAGCGCCACGACAAGTGGACCGACTTCAACGACCTGCACGTCGCCGAAGGTTTGGATGCGGTTCGCCGACAAGTGCTCGCGGTTGTGCGTCCACCGGCCGCCGGTGGCTGGAAAGATCAGCTGGCTCGCAGCGAGAGCGGGGCCCTGATCGCGCACATGCAGAACGTCGAACTGATCCTCGCGCATGACGAACGCTGGGCCGGGGTGATCAGCTACTGCGCCTTCAGCTCGAAGATCGTCAAGCTGCGGGCTGCTCCTTATGGGGGTGGTACCGGCGAGTGGGCCGACATCGACGACGTGCGGGTGATGAAGTGGCTCGCGCAGCAGTACAACCTGCGCGTGAAGTCGTCGCACGTGATCGAGGCGGTGAGTGTCGTGGCCCACGACCACGCCTTTCACCCGGTGCGCGAGTACCTGAAAAAACTCGAATGGGATCGTGTGCCGCGCCTGGAGCGTTGGTTGACGGATGTGATGGGGGTGAAGGCAACGGATTACACCTCCAAGGTCGGCAAGCGCTGGATGATCTCCGCCGTGGCGCGGGTGATGAAGCCGGGCTGCAAGGCGGACTCGGTGATGATCCTCGAAGGCGTACAAGGCGCCGGTAAGTCGACCGCGATGAGCGTGCTCGGTGGCGAGTGGTTCATGGACACGCCGTTTGCCCTCGGCGACAAGGACGGCTTTCAGGCGATTCGTGGCAAGTGGATTGTCGAGCTGGGCGAACTGGACAGCTTCAACAAGGCCGAGAGCACCAAGGCCAAGCAGTTCTTCTCGGCGTCGACCGACACCTACCGCGAAAGCTATGGCCGCAGAACGTTGGACGTGCCACGCCAGTGTGTTTTCGTCGGGACCACCAACCAGGACGAGTACCTCAAGGACGCCACCGGCAACCGGCGTTATTGGCCGGTGGCCTGTACCAAGGTCGATGTGCCGTTGCTGCGCGAGATCCGCGACCAGCTGTGGGCCGAAGCGGTGTTCTGCTTCGAGGCCGGCGATCTCTGGTGGGTGACACGAGAGGAAGCACCGATGTTCAGCGAGGAGCAGGACGAACGCTTTGTGGTGGACGAATGGGAAACACCGATTCTGAACTGGCTCGAAGAGTCGCAGATTGGCGAGACCACCACCGGCAGTGAGGTGATGAGTCAGGCGCTCAAGCTCGATCCCGGTCATTGGGGCAAACCCGAGCAGATGCGCGTCGGTGCGATTCTGCATCGACTGGGGTGGCGACGGTTCCGTCTGGGGGCTTTGAACAAGAGCGGTCAGCGGCCATGGGCGTACAAGAAACCCGAGCACTGGGGCAGGGCGCCTGCACTTCAGAAGGAAGAATTCGAGGAGCCGTGCTTCGATGATTAAAGCGATCGATATGGCCCTCAAACAATGGGCCCAGGAGCTGCACAGCGACGAAGTGGCCGCCGGTTATTCGGGCGGCAACATGGTCGCCATGATGATGGAGAGCGGTGGTCAACTGGTGCGCGGCCGGCGCGGGAGCCGGGTGCCGCTGGAAGCCTCGCTGGACATTGAGCGCATCGTCAAGAAACGCCTCGACCCCGAGCTGATGACCGTGGTCAAGGTGCATTACTTCCAGCCTGACGCGCCCTTAGCCGCACGTCTGACCCGCAGTGGCTGCACGCGCAACGTCTACTACCAGCGCCTGCACGACGCCCACATCGTGGTCGAGCACTTCCTCCTGGGGGAAGCGGCTTGATCGTGGGCATCTCTCTGGCTCATGCCGTCCCACTGGCCTGCCTCCGTCCCACCGCTTTTTGCGGTGGTGGGACGGGCGCAGGCCGCGTCGTTGTTGGGCTGTCCCACCGTCCCACCTTTTTCATGCCTCCCGCCCGTGTGTGCGTAGCGGGTACAGGTACGCGCGTTTACGCGCACGCGTGCTTTTTAAATTTCTTTCTATACACGAGAAAAGAGAGATAAAAGTAGGACGGTGGGGCAGAGCCCCAATCTGCGGGGCTTTCAGACGTCCCACCTCGTTTTAAAGAGGTGGGACGCATGGGACGCCAGAAAAGCAAAAGACAGCCGGGACAGATATTCACCGACATTCGCCAGCCGTTCACCGGGTGTCACCCACACATTCACCGGGTGGCATTAAAACGGTCTTGCTGCCACCAGAATCGACCTGTAAAAAGGGGCCATCTTCGATGGGTGCGACCGCAAAGCGCGGCAGGCCACCCACCACCTGACCCGACCATTGCGCCGGGTCTTTTTGTTTAAGGGGCAGGGCAATGACGAACGAGCAACAGGCACTGGCAGAGATGCCGATCTGGTTGGTGATTGCTCTTTCCCTGGTTGGCGGTGTGTCCGGCGAGATGTGGCGCGCCGACAAGGACGGGGCACGAGGTTGGGCGTTACTGCGCCGGCTAGTACTTCGCTCCGGTGCCTGCATCGTGTGCGGCGTGTCGGCGATGATGTTGCTGTTCGGTGCGGGCCTGTCGATCTGGACAGCGGGCGCCCTGGGTTGCCTGACCGCGATGGCCGGCGCCGATGTCGCCATCGGCTTGTACGAGCGCTGGGTGGCCAAGCGGCTGGACCTGAGCGAGGCCGAGCCGAAAGCATGAGCCGGGCGGGCCGGGTAGGGCGCAGATTTCACGGGTCCTCCCCAAGGGCCGCCCCCTACACGGGTTATCGAACTCGCGGAATCTCTCTAGCTGAAATGGTTGCAGGGATGTCCGTCTTTCCAACGGAATTGGGGCAGGGCATGGCACTCGGATGCTGGCTCGACCGGCCGGACCCGGCAGAAACCCGCCGGGGACCCTGGGGACTTTCAAAGGACACGGGGTCGGAAACCCGCGGGATCTTGTTAGTGGGAGGCCCGCCAGCTTACTGAAATTTCAATCCACTGAAATCTTGAAAGGATTCATTGAAAAGCCGCTGAAAAGGAGGGCTTATGACCGTAGCCACCTACCTATCCAAGAGCGCCTTCGCTGCGCACATCGGCCGGTCACCGAGTTACATCACCTGGCTTAAGGAAAACGGCCGACTGGTCCTGTCTCCCAATGGCAAGCAGGTCGACGTGCTGGCCACTGAAGCGTTGATCCGCGATACCGCCGACCCGAGCAAGGCTGCCGTCGCTGCTCGCCATCAACAGGAGCGGATTCAGCGTGATGTGTACAGCCACGTCGCTGCACAATCCGAGCCGACTAACATGGCTGCGCCGCCGCCCGCTGATCCCGCGCAAGGGCAGTCCCCGGACTTTCAGAAAGCACGAGCGCATCGCGAGCACTACTTGGCGCGGATGGCGGAGATGGAGTTTCGCAAGGCCCAAGGTGAACTGGTGGAAGTCAGCTTCGTGCAGAAGGCCGCTTATGAAACGGCGCGTTCGCTCAATCAGTCCCTGATGAGCCTGTCGCCACAGTTGGCGCCTCAACTTGCTGCGCTATCGGACCCGTGGGAAGTGGAGCGGGAGCTGACCG
This sequence comes from Pseudomonas aylmerensis, assembly GCF_001702265.1. Taxonomy (GTDB): domain Bacteria; phylum Pseudomonadota; class Gammaproteobacteria; order Pseudomonadales; family Pseudomonadaceae; genus Aquipseudomonas; species Aquipseudomonas aylmerensis. Next base: position 64,056 of record NZ_MAUE01000001.1, on the reverse strand, counting down.
CTGCGCTACGTCAACGGCTTAATGAAGCAGCTCAAGTGTCCAGCGACGACTTTGGACTTTTATCGGACGAGTGCTAAGGCGAGAGGAGTTCACAGGGTGAGCCAAATGGTCCGCTTTCGGCCAAAAGCGGACGCTCACTAGCGACCGCTACAGGTAACAAGCAGTCGGCGTTTCAATGTGGGTCAGGCCACTCGCTTCGAGTACCCCTCTATCCAGTCCGCAAGCGATCGCACATCTGTTTCGAGTTGGGCGAGTTCGGGGGGGACCGCTGGAAGATCGTCTGCCTGAGAATGCTCATACACAGAGTATCGTGTCATCAAGTCGTCTATCAGATCACAATCCTCCTGAGTGATGTTACTTAGCCGACCGTGATAACGAGCAGGCTCAGCTCTACACCGAGATTCAAGCCCAGCTTCAGTTGCAGCTTCAGGCACGAGAAGAGGCCCGGCAACGAGCGGCCTTGTAGTCGCGATAATGCCCAAGGCCCCCAGTTCTACCCTCAGTGTGGGGCCAAAGAAACAGAGGCAAGCACGCTATGAAGCATTAGCATGCTCGCCAATGAAAGCGTCGCTTGATGTGGTTAGATCTTTGAGATCCGGTTGGTGAACGGGCGGGCAAAATCTAAAAGACTAGCTTTATGCGCAATTATGCAAAAAAACATAATTTGTCTGGAGAGATGGCCGGGCTGCGAGTAATGGGGTGTGCAGGACGCTTGGGTCGGCGGTTAGAAACGGCTGCCGACCCGAAACATCAACGCATTCGATCTTGAGTCATCGCCGAGTCCATATGAGCCCTGGTACGTCAGTCCAGTACTCACGCCCGATGACAGAAGGAAGTCTAATCCCAGCGCCACCGTCATGATGTTCTCGCTCTGCCCTACCGTTGAGATGGCATAGGTAGAATCGCTGACATCGGCATAGCCAACACGTGCAGTACTATCGCCGCTAAACGTATGGCTGTATTCGACTCGACCTCTCAGAGTAACGGCTGACTGCGTCAACGGTATGCCATATTGCCCGCGCACCCCACCAACGCCAGAAAACACTGTCATACGCTGCTCCGCGTAAGCCAGGTCATAGATGCCGCTACCGCTCTCGCGAAATCCGTCCAGCTTGGTCGAAGAAATATCCATGCGGCCATAAGGCGCGACCTTCCAATTCTCGTCCCGGAACTCATAGCCAGAACTCAGGGAGCCGAATATTTGATCTCCATCGCGGCTGCCCTTGGCGCGGCCTCCGTTATCGGTAACGTAGCGCCGACTATCGAATGACAAGCTGCTGTAGCCGAGTAAGCCGTCGACGAATATCCGTCCAGGATGCAAGCTGCCATACAACGCGGTGCTGAATGAGCGCCCCTTACTGCGACTATCCCGGGAACCAATATCGCTCGAATCACTTCCATAACCGAAGCCGATGCCGGCGGTGAAGGTATCGAAGAAACGATAGTCAGCACCCGCACTAACCCCCACCATCGTGCTGTCGAACTTGACGTCATCTCGATGAGTATCACTAACATTCACGTAACCGCCGCTCCACAACGCGAGGTTATCGTCTCCCAACCAACCATCCTGCTCACCTGCTGCAGCGTGCCGCTCAATTGCCGGAGCATCGTTACCGCTCAGCGACGACAGTGCCTGATACATCTCGGCAGCACTGGTATTTCCGGTGCGAGATGGGCGGGACTGCGGTAGACCCAACTGTAAATTGAAGCCTCTATTCCGCCGGCTTTCGTCGTCGTGCAACTGTTCAAGCCGATCATTGAAGTTGTCGATCTGCGCGCGAGCAAAGCGCGTGGAGCTCTGTGCTTGAGCGCCGACCATACCGATAACCTCTGGATCCTTGCTTGGATCGGATCGCCCGGTAATCTGCACGCTCAGCGCAATAGGTTGAGAAGTCCCCCAACGGTTGCTCAACGTGTAATGGATCACTGTCGCTCCCGAGGCCTGAGCGGCCGCAAGAAAAGTGAGGTTCATACCGTTCAGACTGACCTGTCCCATTGCTCTGGGTGGGATATCAAGCAATGAGGCTTGAGTAAATGGACCGCCGCTGATGTTATCGGTGAGATCAACCGTTAGTGACTGACCTGCCAACAAAGACGTACTACGATCCGCGCCACTTGGCACCGAGCCATTCACCGTCAGGCTATAGGGAACCTTCGCAGATGTGCCCGTATTATCGCTCACTGTTACCAAAACATTGGCCGTACCAGAGGTGGTCGGCATGCCACTGATGACGCCTGAGGATGCATCGATAATAAGCCCTGCTGGCAGGCCTGCCGCTACAAAATGATAGGGGGTGGCTCCGCCTGAAACACTAATGAGCTGCGAATAAGCGACACCAACTGTTGCACTGGGTAACTCCGACCCCGCCGGCGAAACTGTAAGCACTGACGGAGCGACAGTAATGCTGACCGTCGCTGCTGGTGATGTCCCCGAGGCATTACTGGCTGTGTATCGGAAGCTATCTGTGCCGGCGAAACCTACTACCGGTGTGTAGAAAATCGAAGTTCCACTGACTGCCGTCGAACCGTGTGATGGCGGTGTTACTACCGCCACAGCAGTTGCCGTCCCACCACTGATCGACAATGCGACCGCGCCGCTGCTGTTGGCAACAACGGTGGTTGAGACTGGATTCGCAACGGGTAGTGCTCCAGCCGCAACATTCAACGTGTAGTTCGCACTTCCGGTTGCGCCATGGCTATCTGTCACCGTAACAGACAAATTGAAAGTGCCTGTACCAGTAGGCGAGCCACTGAGCAGTCCACTGATTGAGTCCAGGTTCATACCTACGGGAAGGCCCGAACCGACGTAACTGTAGGGAGCCGAACCGCCGGATGCGCTGAAAGATTGGCTGTAAGTGCCGCCGACCTGCGCCGACGTCAACGTGCCTGAAGTCGGTGTCAGAACAAGTGTCGGCGATGTGACGGTCAAAGTGACCACTGCCGGCGCAGATGTGCCAGAACCATTGCTTGCTGTATAGGTAAAACTGTCGACGCCTGAATAACCTGCATTCGGCGTATAGGTGATTGAAGTACCGCTAGCCACGGCAATGCCATGCATCGGTGCAGACGCTACCGTTACAAATGTCGCTGTGCCTCCCGACAACGCGACGGAAACAGCATTACTGGTATTGGCCGAAACGGTGGCGGAGACTGGATTGGCGACAGGTAACGCAGCAGCAGCAACATTCAACGTGTAGTTGGCACTACCGGTGGCACCGAAATGATCGGTAGCGGTAACAGACAAATTATAGGTACCGCTGCTGCTCGGGATGCCGCTGAGGTGCCCATTGGAGGGATCAAAAATAAGACCTGGCGGAACTCCCGTAGCCACATAACTGTAGGGTGCTGTACCGCTCGAAGCACTGAAGAACTGATTGTACGCAACACCCATCTGACCAGAGTTTAGTGTTCCGGCCGCCGGCGACAGCGCTAACAGTGGCGCCGTCACTGTAACTGTCACCGTGGCAGACTGTGAGTTACCAGCTCCATTGCTAAGGGTGTACTGGAAGCTATCTACCCCTGAATAGCCGGCTGTAGGTGTGTAATAAATCGATGTACCTGTCGCTACTGCGTTGCCATGAGACGCATTTACGGACACCGCAGCCGACGTATAAGCGCCTCCTGAGTTGGACAGCGTGACAATGTTATTCGAACTGTTGGCCGAGACAGTCGCCGTCACTGCATTCGAAATTGGGACTGCGACTGCTCGCAAGACGCTTACTGAATAGAGATTCGTGGTGGTGCCGTCTTGGGCTGTGACGGAAATGCTGATCGGATTTGTGCCTTCACTTAGACCGATCGTGGGAGATGCCGCACCAGATACAACCGTATTGCTGCCTACATTAATCGTAGCATTGCCACTGCTGGCAATCGGCGTGAAGCCAATCGAAGAAACGCTGTTAGCAACAGAAATACTGTAACTGGTGGTACCTGGAGAAAATGATGGAGACAACGTGCCAGTCGACGGAATGAGATTGGAAAGCGTGGCGTCACTGGATACTGCCGACCCACAGGAAATCGACACTGCACTCAAGTATGTCCCAGCTTTGATGCTGACGAACGCGCCACCGGTCAACTGTGAGGATGTCGCACCACCAGTGTGACTACCTCCGCTACCGGTGTTGCTTCGGTAATCATAGTAGGCGGTAAACGTCGTCGGATTACGAAGAATGACCGAATCTGCAGAACTGGGATTGGAATTTCCGACGTTTGAACCGTTATCCGAAAACGAGACAGTCAAGGTATCACCAGGATCGAAAGATCCTGCAGCAAATGATCGCGAGAAAGACGTCGTACCGCTTTGGGCGTTCAAGGTTGTACACCCTGCGGAGAGGGCATATACCGATGGAGAGAAACCAAAAAGGGACGCCGTCGCTAGCAAAGTTAGCGCAAGATTTCTGGCAACCGCAGTGAAAATTAGCTTCCGTGTCAGGGACATTCCGACAAACCTGTTTCAAGCGCAATTGCCAGCCAAGTGAAGGGGGCTGTTCAGACTGCAATTTATTCTGGGATCAGCGTGTATCGGCAATGTGGCTCGAATCTGCAGAAATTTAGTAAAGCGGGTTTCGCATTCACGTCGAGGCATTGCACCAAGGGTCTTGAACCTGATAATGGCAATATGGCACTGTCAGTCGCAAATCTCAATCCGTAGAGAAGCGCTCATGGTCGACGACGTACTTGAAGATGGCGAAGGTTCGGAAAACCCAGAGGGAGGAAGGCCCCTCTCCAACGAACCGCCGCAACGGATGAGCAACGGATTCAAAGAACCGGATGATCTGGATGCTATCTCCGCTGACGACATCGATAAACGACTCGACCGTATCTTGCTGCGCAAGCATGCTTTGGATGTGCGCAAGATGGAGAAAGAAAGCGAGGCCGAAGCGGAGAAGTTCCGGAAAGAAGCGAAAGACAGGCGTGCGCAGTTGTTGAAGGCCGTCGAGGCATCAACGCCGGATTTGAGCGCGAAGCTGTTCGAGAAGATGGAAAGCCTTGAGCACGAAGGACACGAGTTCTCTCCTCAAGAAAAGGTCGCATTGCTTCAGGCGCAATTGGCTCCTCTAAAGGATGCGCAGGATTTTTTTGACCTGACAGTGGCTCAACGTGATGACTTACTCGATCGTGTTGGTTTTTACCGCGGTATCGTCCTCGATCCGTCGACGTCTATAGATGCCAGCTTTCGAGAAGTGCTCCGTCGCCCGGACTTCAGTGCGACACAGGTCGATAACAATGAACTGTCTCCAGCCACAGTGCTGTACAGGAAACCGCTGTTTTCCGGTTATTTTGAGAACCAATTCACCTTTTCTGAAGCGGTGCATCAAACGCAAAAAAGCGGAATATCCAACCTCTCCTTTTCGCTAGCAGTCGCCGGCGGAGCTATGACGACCGTCGGCGTCGGGATGGCAGCCAGCTATGCCAGCCAAGAGCAATCGAGTGCTGGAATGATTGGAAAGAGGTCGTACACCACGGCCAACTTCTTCCTACCCCGCATCGAATTGTCGTTCGACGAACATAAACCATGCGCCAGTCAGAGCTTTTTCGAAAAATGCCAGGCTGCCATGGACAAAGAAGACGACACCGAACAGTTCAAAGCTCTGAAAAAGGTGCTCGGGTATTACGGGCATTTCGTCTCGACGCGGACCCTAGTAGGAGGACGCCTTTTCGCAACGCAGTCGAAGGTATTTGACGGAAAGGAAGATAAATCCAGCCTGACTGAACGTTTCGCAGCGAAGGTTCAAGCTAGCCTCAGCGCACCGACAGTTGATGTGCAGTTGTCCGCATCTGCGGAAAAAAGCACTCAGGCGGACGAAAAGAACAAGTCCAGCAACGAATCGCAATCATCAACCTTCCATGCCGTCGGCGGTGAAGGCATCGTGGTTCAAGATGCGGCTCGATGGGCCGAATCGCTTTACGATTACAAACGCTGGGCAGCAGTTCAAAGAGAGAACCTGATTCCGAGCATCAACGTGTTACCGGATGAGTTATCCAGCAAGTGCTGGGCAATGTTGAAGCGCTATGCAAAAACTCAAACGAAACGCGCTCTGCTATTTGAGGAAAACGCGTGGTTCCTTTTTTATGGCGAATATGGAGATTCCGTAGGCTGCCTGGCCAAGGATATCTACTTCACGATTGGCAACAAAAATAACGACGCACTATTGAGCTTGGCATCCGACACCGAGCTTGAAGGAACTGCCATCGTCTGGAAAAAAAGTGAAGATGCGCCAGAGCGATCACAGCTGTGGCGTATGACTGCCGAAGGCCACATAGTGAGCCTGGTCACACGTAAGGCTGGCGCGTGGGGCGCCCGCGGGGATATCACTTTCGCCATCACTCCCGAAAAGGCCTCTGGTACCCAAGATGCCGTTTATACGCTAATCGCCCATCAGCTTGGTAAAGCAGATAACCAAATCTGGGAATCAGCAGGCTCCGGTGAAATCACCAATGTCGGGATTGGGAAAAACCACGCACTGCTTGCTGCAGCGGAAAATAAAATTCTACTGAAAGCACGAACAGATAACACCCGTAATGATCGACTATGGCAACTGGACGAGATACCCCTCTATTTTGTCGACAACCTAATCAAAGCCGCTAACGAAGACACTGCTCCACTCTGGTTCAAACTTCGGCTAGCCGACGGCGGTCCGGTTCTTTCGATCAATGGCGGCGAAGGCCTGGAGTCTGTGCTTTCGACTTCACAATGTTCGGTAGTTACACAACCTGACATCAATGGTGCACATCAAATATGGCAACTGGATGCGAAAGGACGGTTGATCTCAGCTGTAAAAGCGCAGGATGCTGGGAGCTTCATGGATCTACTATTGTCAGCCGACCTTAAAACCAAAGCCCTGGTTGTGAGCCCAGAGTCACCCAATTTTGCCCAGCGATGGACATTGCAAAACGACCAGCTAATCGTGTCACGTCATTCAGAGCTGGCGGATTTGGTAATCGCGGCCGGTAATGACTCCAACAACGCGAAAACTGGTAACCCTTTAGCCATGAGGGTCAGTGGTACAGCTTCTAAACAGAAGTGGACGAAAGTCACAGTTGGGAAGAGCCTGGGATACACCAGCTACAAGCAAATAGTAGCCAATTCGCAGCGAAGTAATGAATGGGCGAAGATGATAGATCGGCGAGAGTTAATTATCGCGGGAAATCTGACTTCGCTTGCGCTTAAGCTCATCAAACGTGGTGGTTTTTGGTCAATCAATGAAGGCTATGCCGTTCAGCTGACGATAGGTGTTTCGCGGGAAAATGCTAAGCCCGCCTATGAAACCCATAATGAGCCGGATGATGATCAAGTGTTAGAAATCACTTCCGATTCTGTCACGGGTATCGACACTCAGTTTCTATACTTACCCGAGGAGCCGATACACGCAATCAAGCTCGATGTAAAGCCCAAAAGCAAGCGACTTTGCTTTCAATACAAATTGAAGCCGGATAGTGCTTGGACCTTTGTGGCAGATGATGCATCGGACGAGCCTCAACAGCTGAGTGTTTCCAGTACCTTCCTTTCCAATATAGAGTCACCGGATAATCAGGGCCTTCTGGCCATCGGGCTTCACTTCGATGCTGCATCCGGTGTCTTATCGCCCAAAGCAATCTATAGAAACTAATATTTGGAATGGCGTTCATTATTTATTGAACGCCATTCTGTAATGGAGTCGGTGAAATGCCAGATTCAGTTTATTACCCCGGAGCCAAAAACGCTCTCAACCTTCTGGAGAAAATGCTAATTTCTACGCAGGAACTCCCGGAAACGCCGGCAAACAAAAAGTCACGAGACTGGCTGTTGGACAAACACAATGGTTGGGAAAATTCGATAACTGGCATAGCAATGGGGTATTACGTAGAATCCGCAAAAGGCCTAAAACATCTTAAGAAAAAAAATTTCGCAGGAGGCTTTTCTGAAAAAGTTAATAACAAGGTCGTCAAAAAAAACCGCGGTGACATTACAACAACAACCAATAAATACAACGAGGAGGGAAAAAGCCAAGGAAAGGTTATTCAGCTGAAACATACCATTTGCGATACACCATCAGCAGTAAATAATGCCATCAGAGATGCGTTCACTCAATTATCCGGCCAAAAAGGTGAAATGCCATTAGCAGACGACATTTTAATTGCGGATATTTTCATTGCAAGTCCGAACAACGCATGGCCACTTGACAGGAGCGGGACAACTGATGGGGAAACATGGATTGCCCACAATTATCCGTTTTTAATATCCCAGTTCGTAGAGAAAGTTAAAATAAGAATTACCAATCACTTGCTTCTTGATGATTATAAAAAAAATTACGCCGAAGCCAAAGAGAAAAGAGATATTGAGCTTCAATGCAAAAAAGCAAAGCGCGCATTTAGCGAGCTCTATATTCCTGGCGAAACTTTTCATACTGCTGGTTTGTTTGATTCGGATGTCGGTACTCCCACCGCGCTTTCCGGTTCAATGCCTAATAAGTTATTACGAAAAAACGACAAGGCATCCCAAAAAGCCCGTTCTGATGTACTCGCTGCGGAAAACCTCATAAAAGAACCATCCCCCGTATCCACGAAAAATAAATCTAATAAATCTAATAAATCTGTCGGACAAAAAGATCTTACCGATTACCCAACATTGGTACTGAAATTAAACTTCACGACCGGTCGAAAAATACTATTTGAAAATCAACAAGAACCCACCATAGTGAATAAAATAGTTTTATCTGTACGCTGGACCAGTGGAGAGCTGTCCGTCCAGTTCGTCCGAGAAAAACCAGTAAGCTAGGATACGCAAGATGGCATTTCTGAATAGTCAACTGTACGAACATCAGACGTTGATTATATAGGGAGATAAAAATAAATTTGCATTTTCTAGCCGGTTGGCAGCCCCCCCCTCGCTATTTTTTTAGATTTTTAGTGTAAGCGTCCGGCGAACTCGCCTTCCAACTCCAGCATTAAGGGGAATGGTGTCTGTAGCGTTTAAGTAATCCCGGGCATGACGTTATTTTTTATCGGCCTGAGGTGGGGCAGCCCATCGTTGAACTGAACCGGTGCTCTCTCAAGCCGTCATGTCGCTCACATTAAGTATGGAAATACTGTAGTGCGGCGACAGGCAACCTGCTTTAGATGTGGAGAAGAGGAAGTTTTCCATAGGACAGAGTTCGCCCTTTCTTAAAATTGCTTTTACGGACATTAAGGCGCTCATCTCAGTCAGTCCCATTAATATCGAGAACGCCTTATCTATTCGAAATCCCAAAGTGGGTTCAGCAATCACCACCACGAACCAAAGAAATCTTTGTCTCAGTTCATTCTTTGTTTTCTCATTTATTTCCTTTTGTACCAGTAGCCGTAACTCGAGCGATGCAGCGAGCAACAATTCTGACTCCAAAAGGCCGGCGAAGAAGCCATTTGCTCTAAGTGATGCGTTGATTGCCATGACCTGTAATTACTGGTTTAAGCCAAATCATTTAAAAGAGACGTCGGTATAATCAGCCACAGTTAGGCATAGCTGGCCATCAGAGCCGAGAAGGCGATGATAGGTAGGTAGTGGAGAAAACGCATTCCTGCCCAGGGATCCTACTGGCGTCCAGGAGGATTGCGTTCCCTGGCTTCGTTAGCATCTTTGAGTGTCCGCTTTTGGCCGAAAGCCGCCGTTCGTGAGCGGCAGCTATCGGCCGAAGCGGCCAGTCAAGGGGGGGCGGACACGGACGTAAATCGACGGGAGAGCAACAACTTCCCTCGAGCATTGATGAAATCAACCGGATCTGTATCTATTGGCTTCCTTGTTACCTTGGTACGATTCCACCCCGCCCTCGTCCGAGATAATCCCATGCAGCTCACCGACATCCCATTTGGGACCACCAATTGGTAGAAAATAGAAGCGACTGCCCACCCTGGCGAAACCGGCACGGCACACTGACGCACTTGCCAATTCGGTAATGCAAGAGACCCCGCCTTGGTGGCCTTGCTCCGGGCCGGGGGAGGTGCTTTCCACAGACAGATTTTATGAACTCGTCGTTTTCGCTTAGCCCATCAAACCAGCTTGCCTAGGCCGCCCATACACCCACTTCTAGGCTAATACCATATGTGGGGTTCGTTGGGATCCTGGGTCACCCTGAGTCGTTCGAGATTCATGACATTGAGCGTGGTATCGCCGTTGACACGCCGCTTGATCTTACCCACGCGTCCTTGGATCGCGATCGGGTATTGAGTCGAACTCTTTGAGACGGCGTAGTGGGCCTCCATTTGCCGGGCATGGTCGAAGTAGAACTGATTCCAGCCAACGGTATTGCCTGCAAACACTGGTTCTAGGTGCTCGTCGATGTCAGCGTCTTCGTCGCACATTGCGCGCAGTCTGAGGACGCTTTGTGCGGTATTGATATAGGAGGACAACCGATTGGATGATGGTGTGTAGGTTCAGATGGCAGTAGAGGATGTCTCACCACCGTCATCTTTCTTGAGTCGTCTAGCATTTGCTTTCAACTCTTCTGTCACCGCGACCGACGCATGCGGAAGCGGTTTTTCTGGACGCTTTCGACCAGGCAGTTAGAGGTGCTGGCGAGCTCAACGATTTGCTTATCAACACCGAAACGACAGTTGGGGCCATGCGTTCCATTCGCTTGCGGGCGGAAGCAGGCCCGAACCTTAGAGGTTTTGTAGTAGCAGCCCCGAGTGAAGGAATTGACATGAATTACTGTTGCGTCGCACCGTTCACACTTCAGAGCATTTGTACCCATGCTCTTGGCATAGGTGCCCGCACTGAGGTGGATATTCCCGCCAGGCTGTTGTAGCAACTGGCTGGTGCCTTCACCAATCCCTAGGATTACAGGCCTATGGTCGGGTGAGCTATGTTGAAATCTTTATGATGGTCGAACTCGACCTGTATTGCCTGAGGCGGCGGCCCTTGAAACGTGACATGTCAGCAATCCTTAACTATTTGATGGCTCCATTCTCACTTCACGACTGGCCGTGTCAGAACCGCACTTTCCCATTTTACAGAATTTAGTGATGCCGATGGTCAGTGGGTGTCTGCGACGAGGACTCCAGATGGAGAAGCTGAGCAGGGGGTGATCCCCAGAATCGTGCAGGTGGCTCGACGACTCAATGGGTCGGATATTTAACAAGCAAAGCACTATCGCAGAGAGGAAAAGTACAGAGTGGGCGGTTTTCCCAAAGCTTTCTTGAACATCGTGATAAAGGCGTTAACAGAGTCATAGCCCAGGATGCCTGCCACATGCTGCACGGATACGCCTTCTGCCAGATGACTCAGTGCGATCATCAGATGCAGTTGCTGGCGCCAGCGTCCGAAGCTCAGCCCAGTCGTACTTTCCACAAGTCTGGCTAGCGTTCGCTCACTCGTTGCAAGCCGATTGGCCCACTCGCGCAACGTGGTTCGGTCACCGGGGTCTGCAAAGAGCGTATCCGCGATTTGTTTGATCTTGGGGTGGTCGGATATCGGCAAATGCAGCTCTTTCAGCGGAGCATCGGAAAGCTGCTCAAGCAGTACTGCAACCAGCCGCGCAGTTTTACCCTCGCAAAGACAGGAGGGTTCCTGCTCTGCGAGGTGAAGGATCATCTCGCGGACAATGGGGGTAATGGCAACCGTACAGCAGGCGTCAGGCATCTCTGCTGCATCGGGTTCAACAAACAAAAAACAAGTGCGGGCGTTTTCGGTCATGCGGCAACTGTGCGGCGTGCCGCCGGGAATCCATACCGCATGTTGGGGAGGCACAAGCCAAAGTGCGTTCTGCACCTCACAGCTCACCGCTCCGTGCAAAGACAGGACTAGCTGGCCTTTCCGATGATCATGGGCGCGGGCAACCGAATCATTGGGGGCAGGCGCAACCTTGAGCGCAATCGCAGCCTGAGCGAAGAGATTTGAATCGAAATCTTCCGGCGAGGTAACGACATTTTTTGAGCTTGGCATAATTTAGGTATCAGGTGTCTTGATATCTATATTAGATAATTCTGAAGCTCTCTACAGTGGTCTTCTTTTCAGAGGACAGCTACAGAATATGTCAGATACAAAAAACAAGTGGCATGCCATCGCGCTCGTCGCGGGCATTCTGCTCATTGCCGTAAACCTACGCGCTCCCTTTACGGGCATCGCCCCTGTTTTACCGCTCATTCAGAATGACTTTGGCTTAAGCGCCTCAGCTCTAGGCCTGCTTACTTCACTACCACTTCTGGCTTTTGCCGCCTTTTCCCCGCTTAGCGCTTCGGTTGCCCGCAGGTTCGGCATTGAACGCACGCTTTTCGGTGCACTGTTGGTCATTTCAGCAGGCATCCTGCTGCGCTCGGCAGGCAGCGCATGGGCGTTGTATGCCGGTACGGTATTGATAGGCACCGGGATCGCACTGGGCAACGTGCTATTGCCTGGCCTGATCAAACGCGACTTCTCGACGAAGATGGCGTCTGTGACGGGCGCTTACTCCATCACGATGGGGGCAGCAGGTGCTGCCGGTTCCGCCGTTATCATTCCGCTGACCCAATCATGGGGATGGCCGATTGCCCTGAGTTTGTTGATAGCAGCCCCGCTGTTGGCGCTGATTGTGTGGCTACCCCAGTTGAAAAAACACGAACATATTGTTCTGTCCGGCCCCAAACAAGCGGCAACCGTGAACGTCTGGAGTTCACCGCTGGCGTGGCAGGTCACACTGTTTATGGGCCTGAACGCGATGCCTTTTTACGTCGCCGTAGGCTGGCTGCCGACCATGCTGATGGATCATGGTATATCCCCGGAGCAAGCTGGCATGGTACACGGCACGCTGCAATTGACCACCGCCATTCCCGGCTTGATTCTGGCGGCCACGCTTCGCCGTCTCAAAGACCAGAAACTGGCAGCCGCTACCGTTAGCCTGTTAACCGCCTCATCTTTGATCGGGCTCATTTACGCACCAAGCTACGCCATGTTGTGGGCAGCTTTCCTGGGCTTCGGCTCTGGCGCTAGCATGATGCTTGGCCTGACGTTCATTGGCTTGCGTACAAAAAATGCCGGCGACACGGCGGCACTATCAGGAATGGCGCAGTGTGTGGGTTATCTGATGGCGGCCACAGGCCCATTGCTACTGGGCCAACTGCACGACTGGACTGATGGCTGGACAGCACCGCTGTTGATCACAGCGGCAATCGCCGTTGCCGGCGCATCCACCGGCATGCTGGCCGGGCGCAATGTTCAACTCGAACCCACTCATTACAGAAGCACGCCCATGCAACACAGCTAGGCCAGCAAACATGGCAAATACGTGTCGATCGCCACCGAGCGGCCCTATCACGATCCTCATCGTCGGTGATTAAGCCTCGCGAGCAACGTACTGATCATCAACGGTGCCAAGCCATTTCTCATCTCCAAGGGAGAACTAAACAATACGTTCGCCACACTGGCCGCCGAGCACTTCGCTGCGCTTGGCTACTCGTCGCTATTGGCGCACCAGCTGAATATTCGAGCCTGTTTGTTCAGCCCTGCAGCCACTGAACTCAGGCTGAATCCCCGTCACGAACGAGCTCGGAGATCCAGTCAGCGAATGCGCTCACGGCTGGCGAAAGAAAGCGCTGATGCGGGTATAACAGGTGCACAGGAATCGAAGCCGGTTGCCAGTCAGCAAGTACTTCCACCAACCGCCCTTCTCGCAGGTGCTCGGAAACCACGTTCTCGGCGAGTTGCGCCAGCCCAAAGCCTTCAAGGCACAATTTTATGTAGAGCCCAGTCTCGTTGACGGCTGTTGTTCCGTTCACCTGAACCGAGAGCTTTTCAGAGCCACTGGCGAAGCGCATTTCGCCCGCGTGCCTTGCGTGGCCCGAAAAGTAATGGATGGCCCGGTGGTGTGACAAATCCAGTGGTGTTTGCGGAGTACCGTTTTCTTCGAGATAGGCAACAGATGCACAGGTCACCCAGCGAAATCGGCCAAGGGGGCGCGCAACAAGCGTTGAATCGTCGAGCTCGCCTGTGCGAATGACGCAATCTACACCCTCTTGAACAAGGTCAACCTGCCGATCGCTGACGCCGATCATTAGGTAGATATCTGGGTAGCGCATGTAAAAAGCTTGCAGATGTGGCATGACGATGAAGTGTGCAATGCCGCCCGGCATATCAACCCGCAAACGTCCCTGTGGCCGTTTTACGGAATCCGTCAGACTAGTCTCTGTGTGTTCTATCAGCTCCAATATTTCCCGGCATTGCGCCAGATACTGTGCGCCCTCAGGCGTCAGACTAACCCGCCGCGTGGTTCTGTTGAGCAAGCGCACCTGCAGGTACTTCTCAAGATTCTTGACGGTGCTGGTAACCGTCGAGGCCGGCAAAGAGAGCGTCTGCGCCGCCTGGATAAAGCTTCCTGCCTCAGCCACACGGACGAATACCTGCATCGCTTGAATACGATCCATGACTGTTAGCAGCCTCAAAGCAGTGACCGGGGAAAGCATTATTATTCGTCATTCTTGAATAATAAAAACAGTTTAATCATCTTTTTCCCGCAGTATCGCCTTGCGTACATTTCTTCCAACGAAATTGGAAGAGGTGTACTGAAATGGCTGAATACAACCGCAGCATTGTGCAGGCCCCAGTCGCTCCGGCCGCACGCACACTTATCCGCGGCGCCACTGTACTGAGCATGGATGGCGACATCGGCAATCTGGCGCGTGGCGATATTCTTATCGAAGGCACCACCATCACGGCAATCGGTGAAAATCTCGAAGCCGGCGACTCTGTCGTGATTGAGGCATCCGGCATGATCGCTATGCCGGGCATGGTCGATACCCACCGTCACTCCTGGGAGGGGCAACTACGGCGAATAAATCCGAACGCCGCAACCCTGGAGGACTACTGCAACGCAACCCACTTCTCGTTCGCCAAATACTATCGCCCGGCGGACATGTATATCGGCAACCTCCTGAGCGCATTGGGCTGCATCGATGCCGGTATAACGACCTTGGTGGACAACTCGCATAACAGCCGCACGGGTGAGCACTCCGATGCCGCTGTCGAAGCGCTGCTCGATGCAGGCATACGCGCCGTACACGCCTCGGGGGCGCCGGTTGCGGGTGAGTGGGACAAAGCCCACTGGCCGGGCAATCTGGAGCGTCTGCAGGAAAAATACATCAAGAAAGGCGACAACCCGCTGCTCTCTCTGGCGGTGATGGCGCAGTTGGAGCCTGAGCTGTGGGCTGAGGCCCGACGCCTAGGGCTGCCTATCATCACCGAGTTCTTTGGCGGTGACATGGCGGCTGAGTTGGAAGGATTGCATCGCGAGGGGCTGCTGCGTTCCGACAACATCTTCAACCACTGCACCGCGCTGCCGGACGCC
Organism: Pseudomonas aylmerensis; assembly: GCF_001702265.1. GTDB lineage: Bacteria > Pseudomonadota > Gammaproteobacteria > Pseudomonadales > Pseudomonadaceae > Aquipseudomonas > Aquipseudomonas aylmerensis. The sequence goes on along the minus strand of NZ_MAUE01000001.1, from coordinate 48,784 downwards.
GGCTGGAAAATCCTTCGCGAGGCTGGCGTTCGGGTCAACGTATGCCCGCGTTCAGATGCCCACTACGGCATTGAAGATGGAATGTTCGCCATGCAGTCGGCCCAACGTCACGGTATCAGTCCAGGCCTGAGTGTCGATAACGAAACCTCCTACAGCGGTGACATGTTCATGGAGATGCGGGTGGCGTTCTACCTGCAGCGCGTCATGGGCATGCACCACCAGCGCTGCTGCGGTGAAGACCATCATCCGGTGGTGACCCTGCCCGCCCATGGTTTGCTCAAATCCGCCACCGTCGACGGCGCGGTCTGTGCCGGTTTACAGGACAAAATCGGCAGCCTGAGTCCCGGCAAGCAGGCTGACCTGATCCTGATAAACGCGCGGGACATCAACCTTTATCCGTCAGGCAATGCCTTCGGTACCGTGGTACATGCGGCAGAGCGCAGCAATGTCGACACCGTCATGATTGGCGGGCGTATCGTCAAGCGCGGTGGCAAGGTTTTAGGTGTGGATAGCGAAAGGCTGCGTGCGGCGATCAACGAGTCCCGTGAGCATCTGTTTGCTGCTGCAGGCTATCAGCCGGATATCTTTGCCGAGAAATTCCTGCCGCTTGAGTCAGCCAAGTAAGGAGGTGTGAGATGAATGCAGCCTACTACCTGCTGGCCATCTGCGCGGGGCTTGGCATCACCCTGCAGACCACACTGAATGGCCAACTCGCTAAAGGTGTGGGTGGAGACTCCGTAGCGGCGGCGCTGTTCTCTTTTACTGCTGGCGCGGTATGCCTGGGCATTTTTTCATTGATGCGCGGGGGGATAGCAGCCTCACTGGCGGCCATACCTGCACAGCCTTGGTGGAGCCTGTTGGGTGGTTTGCTGGGTGCCAGCGCGTTGCTCAGTTATGTAGTGCTGGCACCGAAAATCGGTCTGTCAGCACTGCTTGGCCTCGCTATCGCTGGGCAGATCATTTCGTCACTGGCGATCGATCACTTCGGATTGATGGGGGCATTGGAGAGGCCGGTGTCTTCCATCAAGTTGGTCGGGACGGTGGTGATGCTCGCAGGTTTGGCTATCGCGTTGTTCGGTGACCGTTGGTCAGCGCTTTTCTCCAACTGACTACCTTGTTTACCCCATTCTGTTTCGTAGGAAGCAACCATGTTTAAAACTCTAACCGACACCACCAGCATGCTTGGCGAGTGCCCTGTCTGGTGTGAAAGAACCGAACGCCTGTTCTGGACGGACATTCCAAGCTGCGAGTTACGTGCTATAGATCTCGTAAGCGGTGAAGTGCAGTGCTGGCCGCTGCCCGAGTCGCTAGGCTCATTTGCCCTCACGGCAGACGAAGACGTATTGCTAATGGGACTGGCATCCTGCCTGGGCTACTATCAGCTGAGCACAGGCCGTTTCAGCAGAATTGCAGTCACGCCTGGTGTACCCGGAACCCGAATCAATGATGGCCGCTGCGACCGTATGGGCAACTTTGTGTTCAGCACGATGGACGCCAGTGAGCAGGTGCAAACCATCGGCAGATTTCACCGCCTCAATGCGTCGACGCTCGAAACAGAAACGTTGGACATTCCCGCAGTGGCGATCCCGAATAGCATCTGTTTCAGCCCGGACGGCTTCACTCTGTATTACGCGGACTCCCTGCAGGGACGTATTTTCTGCTGCGATTACCCCTCACTGGAAAACCAGCGTGTGTTCACGACGGTTGACGGTCAAGGCGCTCCAGATGGCTCTTGCATTGATGCGCAGGGGTTTCTCTGGAATGCCGAATGGGGCGGCAGCAGGGTGGTGCGTTATGCGCCGGATGGAAAAGTCGATCGCGTAATCGACTCCCCGTGTATTCAGACCACTTGCCCAGTGTTAGCGGGCGCCGCTTATACCACGCTGTACAGCACCAGCGCGCTGATAGGCCTGGACAAGCCGACATGTTCCGATGGTGCGCTGATAAAAGCCGAAGCCGTTGTCGCTGCGGGACTTTCTGAAGAGCGATTTTCAGGGCTACTGAGCTGAGTACTGGGTTCTAGCCTCGGGCGTCGCTCTAAATGCCAATTTCTAGCCGCATCGGAATGAACCCACCAAGCTTCTACCGGGCGCATCCCCACTTCGTGCAAGATGGCTATCATACAGATGCGGGCTCTGTGGCCTTAGACGACCGGATGCTTTTTTAGCGTGAGAAGCCTCAACTGTCTGTCTATAATCCGCGCATGCTGAATCCAACCGAAATCCGCCCAATCCTCAAGCAGTGGGTCGCGAAAGCGATGTCCCATGAAGAGAGTGACGTTTTCATCGAGGAGCTGTGCTTCATTGATAAGGCCAGACGCGCCGATCTCGTTCACGCCAATGGAAAGCTAACCGCGTTCGAAATCAAATCGCATGCTGATACCTTGGCTCGCTGGGAAGGCCAGCAGCAGGCCTATATGGCATGCTTTGACGAAGTCTGGCTATGCTGCCATTCGAAGCACTTGGTGAAGGCTCTTGAGTCCTGTCTACCGCATGTTGGAGTGCTCGTAGTCGATGACTATTCGGGCATGGCGATGATTCGAAGGGCGAAGCCCAACAAGCTCCAGGATAAATTTCACCTTACGGGATTCTTGTGGCGTAGCGAGTTGGACGCACTCGCGGCCCAGTATGGGGTGCCAACGAAAAGTCGCAACCTCATAAAAGAGGTGCGTCGCCAGCTATGCGACGCCCTCCCCATGAACGTGATCAGATCGCATGTACTAGCAAGCTTGAAACAACGCTATCGCTCGCTAGAGTAAGTCGTCGGCATCAAAGTCATCGAAACTGTTATCCGTATCTACGATGGACTCGATCATGGCGCAGATATGCTGATTGATCCTGTACCCATTCCATGTGCCATTGTTCCCGTAACCTGTAGATGTGGCGACAATTCTGCTGTACTCACGAGTAGCCCAGCAAAAGTCATCACCGTGGTAACCCGGCAGGCCTCTGATTTCTTGGGCGATTTCAACGTACCGTACAAACTCCTTGTCCGAACCTTTGCGTCGTTGCCACCATTCTGTTGGCGTGTAATAGCAGGCAAAAGGAAGCACAGGCATGCCTCGTATGTATTCCATCGAGGCGGTCGGATTGGTGGCGGCGTAATCCCCGTAGACGATATCCAACTCTATGCCACTGGTATCGACCCTTGCTTGCCACGCAACGTCGTAACAGGCGGAGGAACGTGAAGTGTTTGAAGCCGGCTTATCGATAGGGAAGGAAGTGCTCATGAGGATCAGATTTCGTATCTGATAGCTGTTCAGTTGTCTCAGGGATACGTTGAAATCTGACCCTGAGGCGGTGTTGGCCGGAGCGGTGGCACCGAAGTCTAAAATCACCGTCGCGGTGTCCGGGCGTTCAAGAGCATCCAGGATTGATAGCAATCTGCTCCACGAAGTCGAGGTGGGGTTTTCCGGGCAGGTAACCCTTATGGCTATATGGGGGAAATCGCCCTGGAGAGCAAGTGCACTTTGGATGACTGCTCGTTGGGGATCGTCATCAACCCAGGAGACCACCGGTATAACATTCTGGTTGATGGCTGCCACATCGGAAAAGAAGCGACGTTTGTTCTCAAACGCGCCATGAGGATTGTGCAGGTCATTGGTAGTAATGAATTCTTCACCAACGTCCTTAGCTATTCTTGAAACGTCCAGGAAAAAAGGATGCTCAGTCCAACTCGCTAGGAATGTTTGAAGGTGTCTGTCGTCGTCACCTCGCATGTCCAACAGCGGAGCCACTACTTCCCGCCTGTGGTCTTCCAGATTTATCAGCGCCTTAACGTCATTCTGACCAACTCGTAAACAAGCCACGTACTGCATCTTGCACTCCTTGCATGCTGTGAAAACAGGTTTTGCCGTAATCTGAAGTCATAGCGAGTCAAAGGCCTTGGTGAGCAGCGAGCGTCGACATGCGGAACGTATCGGTTTTGCTCAGTTTCACTGGCCGACGTCATGCTCCCAGTGAGACGGCAGGTGGAGATTGGCAGGATAGCACTTGGCCACTCAATAAAAGCCTTAATGCGTATTTTGGGATGTGGGGCGCGTCTATGTCCGATCAGTCGGTAGGTTACTCATGCCTTTGCACCAGAGAGAGGCTTTTGTATGCCGGCCTGGCTGCATCGAACAGCCTGTACCGTCACATGAGCGACATGTTGCGGGTCGCCATGGATCATGGGAAATCCGCTCTCTGGGCCAGAGATGGTGTCTACTTAAATTAGGTGGAAACCATGGCCTTTAGCAGTCGTTCGAGGAAGATATGTTTGCCGGACGGTTACAAAACTTGAGGTCGACCTCGTCTAACAGCGTGATCGAGCTGGGTGCAAAATGACACGAAAGCGCGCACTCGGATGTCTTAGTTCGAATGTTTTATATGGAAATATAAGTCAATCAGCGCGTTATGGGACTACGACGATACCGCTAGCTGGCAGAGCGTCGTCCAAGCGCCAGGAGTGAGCGCATGCGACCAGGTTGATCGCGTCAATGCTCTAGGGGCTAGGGAGTGGAAATCTTATTCAAACAAAGCAGGATCGACTTTGTGTCGGCGAGCTTGTTCAAGGTGGCGCCGCATCTGGTCAGCAGCAGCCAAGCGGTCGCCACGTTCCAGGCAATCGAGAATCGCTAAGTGCTCTTCCGCTTGGCCTTTACGGGGTGTGCGTGCGCTGGCCTGGCGGTATTCCACCAGGCGTCGTAACTGGTCGAGACGGCGGACAGTCTGCTGCAGGAAACGGTTACCCGAGCACGCTGCCAATGTCTCGTGGAACTGGGAATTGGCCTCAAAAAGCTCCTGAGGCGTCATGGTCAGGTAGCCGCCGTTCGCGATGAATTCCTGCTGCTTACGACATGCCGCCAACGTCTCGCGATCAATCTGAAAAGTCGGTGACAAAAGGCCAGAAGGTTCGACGGTCGCTCGGAAGGAGTAGCTTTCTTCGTAAGCCTCAACAGAGTCGATCATGGGAAGCAGACGCCACCCTTGGCCTGCACGCTGTTCAACCCACCCTTCTTGCTGCATCCGAGACAGCACGGCCCTCAGAGCTGCTCTGGACACATCGAACTGCCGCATGAATTCGATCTCGGTAAACAGTTCAGGAAGCTGCCGACTGAGGCGAAGTTCTGCAAGCGTCAGGTACAGAGGATCGTCGCTCTTCTCCATGACTTCAGAGACAAGGTCGCTCAAGTCGTCACTGGATCGCGCGAGGAAAAATCCCCTGTTGCGGTCGTAGGTCAGCATACCCTTTTCAACCAAATGGCCCAGGGCAAACTTCACAGGCGTGCGCGACACATTCAGTGTGTTCGCTAGCTGTGATTCAACCAGATGATGGCCAACAGGGAAGCGTTCACGTCGGACGTGGGAAACGATGTCACGCGCGATGCGTGCTTGCAGCGGGCTTAGAGGCATTAGGTCGGAAACCACAGAGATCTGAACCGAAGAAAGCCCATTCTAGCGCGTCATTTTACGCTGTGGCAGAGACCGTTTGGCCTCCGCCTCAATTATGACGTCCAGCGGGGCTTACCGAACCTGATAGAAGGGAAATGCCCCAAACAGAAGGCCGCCCACCAACAGGCCGAGGCTGGCCAAAATAGCCCATTTGAGCGCGAAGCGTTGATGATCTCCGAGATCTACTTTGGCCAAGGCAACGAGCAGATAGAGTGATGGCACCAGCGGGCTGAGTAGGTGGACGGGTTGACCCACAACCGAAGCCCGCGCGATTTCCAGTGGAGTTATCCCGTATTGGGCTGCAGTCTGTGCGATCACCGGAAGGATGCCAAAGTAGAACGCGTCGTTAGACATGAAGAATGTAAACGGCAGGCTAACGAGGGCGGTGAAGACAGCCAGGAACGGGCCGAAGCTTGGTGGGATTACATGCAGCAAGCTTTTCGCCATTGAGTCCACCATGCCGGTTCCGGAAAGGATCCCCGTGAAAATGCCCGCAGCAAAAATGACTGCTGTAACGGCCAACACATTCGTCGCATGAGCGGCAATACGTGCTTTTTGCTGCTCAATGTTCGGGTAGTTGAGCATGATGGCAATGGCGAAGCCGACCATGAACAGGATCTGGATAGGCATTGCGCCAATGATCAGGCAAGTGATGAGGCCTAGTGTCAAGATCAAATTCGGCCAAAACATTTTCGGACGACGATTTTCATCACATTGCTCTGCTGATCCATTGCCCAGCGACACAGGGCCGTGATGAAGACCGTCCATATCAAGAATGCCAATGCGCGCACGCTCTTTGCGCCCAATGACTACGGCAGTAAAGATGAGGCAGGCGCAACCTAGCAGCATGCCAGGAATCATGGGCAGGAAAATCTCCATTGCATCCACATGCAGCGCTGCTGCTGCGCGAGCAGTTGGCCCACCCCACGGCGAGATATTCATGATCCCGCTGGCAATGTTCACCAGGCATGTCATGCCCAGCACGCTCATCCCCAGTCGCTGATACAGCGGCAGGAATGCAGCGCAGGCAATCATGTAGGTAGTCGAGCTGTCACCATCCAGCGACACCAGCATCGTCAGCACCGCAGTGCCTACCGAGACCTTGAGAGGGTCGCCTTTCACCACTTTCAAGATGAAGCGGACGAGCCCGTCGAACAGCCCAGCGTCGATCATTATGCCGAAGTAGAGAATCGAGAAGGTCAGCATCACGCCGGTTGGAGCAAGTGTTTTGACGCCGTCGAGCATCATGGCACCGAGGCCTACGTAATGGCCTCCGATCAGCGCGAAAACGATAGGTATCAAGATCAACGCGATGAGCGCAGAAAGGCGCTTCGTCATGATCAAGTACATGAAACAGATAACCATTGAAAAGCCAAGGACTGTTAGCACGGTCGAACTCCCATTTTTCAGATCTATGTGGCTCTGGTCGGCCATATGGCCTGGATAGCGCAATAGGTCTCAGGTCGAGACCGGCTCGATCCAAATGGGAGTGGTGGGGGAGCGGGGGCAAAAGAGCTTGATCATGGCGGGCCTCGATTTTTCTTATCTTTATTTTTTCTACCGTACCTGACTGGGCGCTACGTCGAAGGAGCGAGCATGCGCAGTAGAAATCGTTGGTTGGGTACGTCCGACACTCAAACAAGATGAATCGGATGACCCAACATTGACCTATATCATCACAAAGTGCAATATGCGTCCCACAAGAACGTTACCCGTGTTGTTTGTGAGGAATAGTCAATGCCTAAGTCAAAGGGTCAAATCGTTTCCGCCAACGGAATCGAGTACCGTGTCAGCGACATCCGGGGGGTCGTGACCGACCTGGGTGGTGATTACGCGAAGCTGCCCTACAGCTTGCGAATCCTTGCCGAGAACGTTTTGCGTGGAGAGGCTGACCCTGAAGCCGCGCTCAAAGTCATCTGCGCCCGCTCTAAAGAATTCGACATTCCTTTCCGTCCAGCTCGCGTCGTTCTGCAGGATCTGCTCGGTACGCCGGCGCTGGTCGACCTCGCGGGTCTGCGCGATGCCGTCGCTGCTCAAGGCGGCAACCCGAGGCTGGTTAACCCTGTTACACCGACCCACTTGGTAGTGGATCATTCGCTCAACGTAGAGCGTTGGGGTGACGCCAGTGCACTCGCCGATAACGAAGCCATTGAGCGTGAGCGCAACGCCGAACGTTTCCAGTTTCTGGACTGGTGCAACAAGGCGTTCAGCAATTTGTCGATCATCCCTTCGGGCAAAGGCATCCTTCATCAGATCAACTTGGAACGCTTGACTACCGTAATTGGCACTCAGCGCCGTGATGGTGAGCTGTGGGCGTTCCCGGATACGCTGGTCGGCACCGACAGCCACACCACCATGATCAATGCCATCGGCGTGCTGGGTTGGGGTGTCGGTGGTATCGAGGCTGAGGCAGCTATGCTGGGTAAATCCCTGATGCTTCGTCTGCCTGAAATTGTCGGTGTGCGTCTGGAAGGCACCTTGCCCCAAGGCTACCTGGCAACGGACATCGCATTGGCTCTGACCGAGCTGCTGCGTAAGGCTGGCGTGATCGGCTCCTTCCTGGAGTTCTTCGGCCCAGGTGTTCCACAGTTGTCTCTTGCTGACCGAGGCACCCTGTCGAACATGGCGCCTGAGTTCGGCGCTACCGCTGCCATGTTTGCCATCGACGACCGCACGCTGCATTACCTGCGCATTACCGGTCGTGGCGGTCAGATCTCGGGGCTGACTGAAGCCTATGCTCGTGCTCAAGGCCTGTGGCATGACAGCCTCGGCGCGGTTGAATACAACCGCGTTGTAACCCTGGATCTCGGCACCGTGGAGCGTTCCATCGCCGGCCCGAAACAGCCTCACCAGCGTATCGTGCTGGGTCAGAAGGCACCGGCAACCAATCTACCAACTGGCCTGGACAATGGTTCGGTCGTATTGGCTGCAATCACCAGTTGCACCAACACCTCCAACCCCCGTGGTGTGATCGCCGCTGGTCTGGTAGCACGCAACGCCCGCAAGCGTGGTCTGAAGCGCGCTCCATGGGTAAAAACTTCGTTTGCGCCAGGTTCGATGGTGGTTGCTGGTTACCTGGAGCGTTCGGGTCTGAACAATGATCTGGATGCACTGGGCTTCAACCTGGTCGGTTACGGCTGTACCACTTGTAACGGTATGTCGGGGCCATTGCTGAGCCCTGAGATCGAAGAGGAGATCCGCACCCGCAAGCTGGAAACCGTGGCTGCGACCTCGGGCAACCGTAACTTCGAAGGCCGTGTTCATCCGCTGGCTCGCGAAGTTTTCATCATGTCGCCGCCGCTGATCGTTGCTTACGCCATCGCCGGTACCTATCTGATCGATCCGGAAAAAGACGCGCTGGGCGTGGATGACAACGGTGTGCCTGTTTACCTGCACGAGCTGTGGCCAAGCGACGAGGAACTCACCTCAATCGAGACTGAAAACCTCACCGCCGACCTGTTCGACAAGGCGTACGAAGACGTCCCGCGCGAAGCCGGACTGATTGCCAGCGACCTGCGCGCCGGTGTCAGCGACCAATACGCATGGCAAGCGAACAGCACCTACATTCGCAAACCTCCCTACTGGAGCGATGCGGTGACGGCCACTGACATCAGCAAAGACTTGAGCAACATGCGCGTCCTCGCCATGCTGTCGGACAACATCACCACCGACCACATTTCTCCATCGGGTGCGATCCTGCCGGAAAGCGATGCGGGCCAATACCTGCAATCGCACGGCATCGCGGTGCCTGACTTCAACTCCTATGGCACACGTCGCGGCAACCACGAGGCTGCGCAGCGCGCCACCTTCGCCAGCCCGCGCCTCAAGAACGAGTTGCTCGAAGATGGTCGTGAAGGCCCATGGACGCTGCTGCTGCCTGAGAAAGAGGTCACCACGATCTTTCAGGCTGCCGAGATCTACGCAGATCGCAAGCAGTCCCTGATCGTTGTCGCCGGCAAAGAATATGGCAGTGGTTCGTCTCGTGACTGGGCGGCTAAAGGCCCACGCCTGTTGGGTGTGCGCGTGGTAGTAGCTGAGAGCTTCGAGCGTATCCACCGTACCAACCTGGCGGGTCTCGGCATTCTTCCGCTGCAGTTCGAGCAGGGTGTCTCGCGCCAAAGCCTGGGTCTGAATGGCCGCGAAACGTTCAGCGTGGAAGGCATCACCGATGACTTCCAGCCAGGCGCCAAGGTCACTCTGGTGATCGAGCGCGAAAACGGCGAAACCGAGCGCGTCACTGTGGTGAGTCGTCTGGATACCTTCGAGGACGTTCGTTACTTCCGCAATGGTGGTCTGTTGCCGCAGTTGCTGATCGAAAGCATGAAGAACGCATCCGCTAACTGATGTGCCGCTGATTTGTCGCAGGAGATATCAAATGACTCAAAGACGTATTCCAGCCGTTTACATGCGTGGCGGCTCCAGCAAGGGTGTGTTCTTTCTCGACAAGGATCTGCCGCCTGCAGGCCAAGAGCGAGATGCCATCCTGCTCCGCGTGATCGGTAGCCCGGATGTGTACGGCAAGCAGATCGACGGGGTGGGTGGTGCGACCTCCAGTACCAGCAAGGTGGTGATCATCGGTAAATCTAGTCGCGAAGATTGTGACGTGGATTACCTGTTCGGGGCTCCGGCCATCGAGACGCCAGTGATCGACTGGTCGGGCAACTGCGGCAACCTGAGCTCGGCTGTCGGCCCATACGCCATCTCTGAAGGTCTGGTAGATGCGCCTCGCGATGGCATCGCCGTCGTCCGTATATGGCAGGCCAATATCCAGAAACGCATCATCGCGCATGTGCCTATGCGCAACGGCGAGGTTCTGGAAGAAGGTGATTTCGTGCTCGACGGTGTGGCGTTCCCCGCTGCTGAAGTCGTGCTGGAGTTTCTTAAACCAGGCGGCTCGGGGGGCAGCATCCTGCCGACGGGTAACGCCATCGACGAACTAAATATTCCAGGCATTGGCAATATGCCCGTCACGTTGTTGAACGCTGGTAACCCTACCATCTTCGTTGAAGCTGACCGAGTGGGCCTGAAGGGCACCGAAACTCAGGATCAGGTCAATGGGGATGCTGAGCTGCTGGCACGCTGCGAAACCATCCGTGCCCACTGCACCGTTGCCATGGGACTGGCCGCCACCGCCGAAGAGGCAACTCGTCTGCGTCCGCACACGCCGAAGCTGTGCTTCGTGGCCAAGCCTCAGGCCTATCAGGCGGCAGGCGGCAAGCTCGTTGAGCCTGGTGATATCGATGTGATCGCCCGGATCTTGTCGATGGGCAAACTTCACCATGCGATTACGGGTACGGGTGCAGTCGCTGTCGCCGTCGCGGCAGCTCTCGACGGCACGCTGGTGAATCGTATCGTGGGTGACATCGGGGATCGTCAAGTTCGTATGGGGCATACCGCTGGCAGTGTGGCAGTAGGCGCAAAAACTGTGCTGGAGGACGGTGCCTGGAGTGTGGACAAGGCTGTGATGAGCCGCAGTGCTCGCCGGCTGATGGAGGGCTGGGTACGGATTCCTGAAGTCCTCTGATCCAGCCCGTGCTCATGTCGGCTTCCGTCCGGCATGAGCACAACCCTGATCAATAATAAAAACAACAGAGAACCACACCATGAGTTCATCCGAATTCCCGCGTCACTCGATGCTCCGCCGCCAATTCATTCAGCTTTCTGCGCTCGCGGCAGGCGGTGTATTGGCTGGTGGCTTCACCCTCCCGGCACACGCTGCTGCTACCAGTGATAAAAGCAAGATGACCAATAACAAACGGTCGCATACCCCTCGGTTTGCTTATGTTGGATCACGCACAACCAAAGAGCGCAATGCCCGTGGCGTAGGCATTACTGTATACCGTTATGCGCCTGAAACGGGTGCGTGCACGTTGGTTCAGGCGCTCAATGATCTTGTGAATCCATCGTTTCTGACCTTCGACCACTCGCAGACTCATCTTTACTGCGTACATGGTGATCTCAGCGAGGTGAGCTCGTTCGCTATTGATGCGAAGAGCGGTGAGCTGACCAAGCTCAATACAGTTGGCACCCAAGGCAAGAACCCCGTTCATCTCAGCGTCGATCCTTCCGGTAAGTTCCTGGCTGTTGCGAACTATGCCACTGGCGGTTTTGCGATCTTCCCGATTCAGGATGATGGTAGCCTCGGCGCGCTGGCTCATCTGGAGTCGCTGCCTGGCGAGCCTGGGCCGCATAAAGTGGAGCAAAGCAGCTCTCATCCACACATGATTCCTTTCGATCCGTCCGGACGATTCTTGGTCATTCCCGACAAAGGATTGGATGGCGTCTTCGTCTACCGGGTGCAGCAGAACAACGCGAAATATGGCGCCACCCAGGTCAGCATGGTCAAAGCACGCGAAGGCTCGGGCCCGCGCCACGTGGTATTTACGCCGGTAGGGAAGAGCGCTTACGTCGTAAACGAACTCGACAGCAGCGTCACCGGGTACGCCTACGATCCTGAGCAAGGCTCGCTAAAGCCTCAGGAAATTGTCTCCACTCTGCCGTCGAACTTCACAGGCAATAGCCGTGCCGCGGCCATCGTGATGGCGCCGTCTGGAAAATACCTCTACGTGTCGAACCGGGGCCATGACAGTGTGACGACTTTCGCGCTGGAAGAGAGTGGGGCATTTGCTGCCAAGGCTCACACTTCGTCTCAAGGACGTAAGCCTCGCTTCATGAACCTGACGCCGGATGGCACGCGTCTGTTTGTCGCCAACGAAGAGACAGACACCATTGTCGGCTTTGATGTTGATCAGGCTTCCGGGGTGCTTACCTCGAACGGTCAGGTGATCAAGACCGGCAGCCCGGTCTGCATGATCTTCAAAACTGTCTGATTAACCGGCCCCCTGGCTTGGAGAGCTCATTTTGATCGAACTCATAAACTCGCCAGGGTTCTGGCTGGCGGTGATGCAAATCATCGCCATCGATATTTTGCTGGGTGGCGACAACGCGGTGGTCATCGCGCTGGCTTGCCGCAAGCTCCCAGAAGCTCAGCGCAATCGCGCCATCATTGGTGGCGCGTTGGGGGCGATCCTTCTCCGGATCGCCATGATCTTCTTCGCTCTGCAATTGCTGGAGCTGCCGTACCTAAAGCTAGTTGGCGCCGTGCTCCTTCTGTGGATCGGGATCAAACTGATCGTTCCCGAAGGCGAGGACGCTCACGACAACTTGGCTGCGAGCCCCAAGCTTCTGGGGGCAATCAAAACGATCATCGTCGCCGACGCGGTGATGAGCCTGGATAACGTCGTTGCTGTGGCGGGAGCATCCAACGGCCAACTGGAACTCGTGATCTTCGGCATCGTCATCAGCATTCCCATCATCATTTGGGGCAGCAAGTTGGTGCTGCACTTCATGGATCGGTACCCGATAGTCATCACGCTGGGAGCGGCACTGCTGGGCTGGATCGCGGGTAGGATGGCGATCACCGACATTAGCGTGCCGGCAGTGCCGACATGGTCTCATTACGCCGCTGGAGCATTAGGTGCGCTCATGATTTTGATTATCGGAAAAATGATTATCCATTGGAAAGGGGCAGGCGCTAGCCAGTCAGAAGCGGAAAGGAGCGAGCGATCGTGAAATTTGAACTTGCCAACGTGTGTAGGGATTTGGCTCCTCACGGGACACTGCGGGTGGCCATTAACCTTGGCAATCCTGTCTTGGCGAAGCGAGATGAGCAAACTGGAGTTCTTTCCGGAGTGTCAGTTGCGTTGGCAAAGGCCCTTGCCGATGAGCTTGGCATCCAAATTTCGATGGCGACGTACGATGCTGCCGGCAAGGTGTTCGCTGCTTTAGAAGAACAGGCTTGGGATCTTGCATTTCTGGCAATCGAGCCAGTTCGGGCCGAGAAAATCGCGTTCTCGAACCCCTACGTTTGTATCGACGGAACCTATCTTGTGAAGACCGATAGCAAATTCCATCGAGCCTCTGCTCTGGATACAGGCGGAAACCGTATCGCCGTAGGAAAGGGTGCCGCCTACGACTTGTTCCTGTCCCGCACACTCAAGAATGCTAACCTCGTCCGAGCGGAAACCTCGTCTGAAGCTGTCCACACCTTCCTGGAGTTGGGCCTGGATGCAGCCGCTGGTGTTCGCCAACCATTGGAGCGTTTCGCCAAGTCGACTACTGGCGTGAGGGTGTTAATGGATAACTTCACAGAAATCCGTCAGGCACTGGCAGTGCCTAAAGGCCGCGATATTGCGGCGGAGTATGTCCAGGGCTTCGTTAACCGCCAATTGCGAAGTGGATTCGTAGCTAAGGCTCTTGGTGACAGTGGCGAGTTCGACGCCCATGTCGCCATGCCCGCTTGAATCCTCATGAAAAAAACCAGATCTGCACTGGCTGAATGAGGCGATAACCTCTCTCATGAGCCTATGCCGTTCTTGGACGTCTCTGCTATGGCCGCCTCAATTGGCAATCTCCGCTACCCGAGGATGAATCTAATTGCTCAGATCAACAACTTGGCTGAACCCCGTGACTGAGCCTTCAATGGTCTATAAAGATCTTTTCCCTGTGATGGAGACAGTGCTTGCGAGCGGCGTTACGCTTCTTGGGGGGCTGCAATATCATAGAGTTGATGGCTACCGTCCCCTGACGCTCGACCTCTACTCCCCGTTGAAGAAAGGGCAGCCTCACCCAAGGCAGTTACCCCTGCTGATCTATATCCACGGAGGAGGTTGGAGGCGTGGTGACAGTCACCGATGCGGTGTTTTCACTGACTTTCCGAGATTATTGGGCGATATTGCGAGCAGAGGTTATGTCGTCGCAGCGGTGAATTACCGACTTAGCTCAGAGGCGAAATGGCCAGCGCAAATCGACGATGTTCGAACTGCTGTCAGTTTTCTGCTGAACCAAGCTGATGCATTCGGTATAGATCCGCAAAGGGTCTACGCTTGGGGCGTGTCAGCCGGAGCTCAGTTGGCTGCCTCGCTGGGCAATCCAACTGAATCGGTAAGTAGTCAGGATCAGCATTGTCCGGTCACGGCAAGCGTTCATGGCGTAGCGGCTTGGTATGGAGTTTTCGACTTCACCACTCTCGGTGATCAAGCGCTACAGCTGGGAATTGACATTCCAGATGATGCGCCGGAGTGGAGGCTTATAGGGGCAGAGCCTGGCCAGGATCGCACTGCTCGTTTTCGCTCAGCCAGTCCCGCTTTTCACCCCACATCTCGAACTTCGCCGATGCTGATTTTAGCCGGGAAAAAGGATCGGAAGGTTCCATATCTCCAAAGCGTGCAAATGAAGGACGCGCTTGATCGTGTGGGTGTGCCAAATCTTTTTTATATATATGAGGAAGTAGGACACAGCTTCATCTGCGAAGATAACCCTGCTGAGACTAATCGAGTCAATTTATTGGCAATAAATCAGACTATTGATTTTTTCGATGCTTTGGCCTTTTAGTGTCGACTGAGCAGCAGCATTGGGGCCCAACATTAACAGCCAGCGCAGGCGTCGCCTGTGCTGGTGTCACTATGTGCAATGCATGGTCATGCTGATGGCCCAATAAAGAGCGTCAGTGCGATTGATTAATTACTACGCTATTCCTCAGCACCGGGCTTCTAGTACGCTGCGAGTAAATCAGTCAGACGCTTCTGAGCCTAATGGTGTCGACGTGGGTATTTGCCATACAGGCTTTTTATCATTCTGATTGTCGAAATTACGCCGCGCCTTGCGGAAATCCTCAACGTTTTCGACAACCCACGTCCAGATGGGGGACATGCGGATCAATAGTTCCATGCCTAGCGGCGTGAGCTCATACTCGACACGTGGTGGAATTTCATCAAACTCCCGCCGATTCACTAAGCCATCCCGCTCCATGGCGCGCAATGTCTTAGTCAACATCCGCTGAGTCACTCCGGTCATCTGCCGTTTTATTTCGGCATGGCGCATTGTGCCGTACACCCCTAGGGCATGCAGAATGCCTAATGACCAGCGGCTGCCTGCGTGAGCAAGCACTTCCCTTCTGACGCCATCATCGTCTTCTCTAAGCGTTCGGCAGATTGTCTCAGCTTGGCTGAGAGCCTCCTGACTGGACATTTCTTTGTCTGGTATCACCGGTGTGCCTTCTTACAAGCGTTGCCTAATCGTGCAAGCATTTGTTCATCTTACAGGCAACAGGGCTCAGGAGAAATCATGACCGAAGTGACCCAGCTTTCCCCCCAATCCATTCTCGTTCTAGGCGCCGGTGAGCTTGGACTGCCGGTTTTGCGCAACCTGGCGCGGGTAGCAAAGCGTGCGCCAGGTTCAACAATCAGCGTCCTCCTCAGGGACTCGACCATCAACACTCAAATTCCTGAGAAAAAGGTTGAAATCGATGAGCTTCGGGCCCTAGGCATCCAGATGGTAGCCGCAGACCTCGTGAATGACTCAATCGATCAGTTGGCGGAAGTATTCGCACGTTACGATACCGTAATCGGCTGTGCAGGCATGGTTGCAGGCCGGGAAACCCCGATGAAACTGGCTACCGCTGCTCTGAAGTCAGGTGTGAAGCGCTACTTCCCGTGGCAGTTTGGTGCCGACTTCGAGGCAATCGGTCGGGGCAGTCCTCAGGATCTGTTCGATGCTCAGCTTGATGTTCGCGAATTGCTTCGCGCCCAGGATAAAACTGAATGGGTAATCATCTCGACTGGTATGTTCACCAGCTTTTTGTTCGAGCCTGTATTCGAGGTGGTCGATTTCGAAAACGACACCGTGAACGCACTAGGCAGTCTCGAAACCAGCGTGACGCTTACGACTCCAGACGACATCGGCGCCTTGACAGCGGAAATCGTTTTCTTCGAACCCCGCTTTCGCAATGAAATTGTTTATCTATCTGGAGACACTGTGACGTACGGAGAGGTCGCCAGCCTCCTTGAACGTGTGCTGGGTCGCCCGTTCAAACGAAACGTGTGGACTGTTCCGTACCTGCTCCAAGAATTGGAAAAAGACCCCACCCATCACATCAAGAAGTACCGTGCCGTATTTGCTCAGGGCAAAGGTGTGTCATGGCCTAAAGCAGGCACCTTCAACGAGCAGCAGTCGATTCAACTCACGACCGCTGAGAACTGGGCCCAGGCAAACCTGACAACCTCTTCAGTATAAGTGGGGTAGCTGAGCTAACGTTTCCGCTCTGGAAATTTACCTGCTACAAGCTCTTCAGTCTGATAGGGCCACCGATAACCGAAGCTAAAAAACGGGGTAGGGATACCTGATTGCCCTGAGCACCATTCCCCTAGTTTTCGGTGGTAGGGGAGCGAGCTCATAGAAAGCCTACCGTCGAGCGGCTCATCCCAAGCTGCCTGGCGGTTTGGCGTTAGCATTCGCAGGAGCCTGACGGCTGCTGGCTTCGAGCCGGCCTTCACCTGCTCTGCTCTGCGCCTTACTGGTGGCATTAGGTTTAACACTAGCGCTCTGTCCATGTCCTCGGCGTTTACGCCAAGTCACCACAGCGCCGCTGAGCCTTTGCAACAACCAACCGACGGAGTGTCGCGTTCCCGGATCAACCAACTTACTCAGTTGGGTTTTGATTTCTGGCCCCATCGCTCTCAATGTGCCGGTGTGCGTCATCACCAGTTTTTTAGCCTGGTCCGGCAGAAGGTTTTTCGCTGCGCTATTGGCAACTCCTTTACCTACGGCTTTGTAGGCGCTAAATGCAGCCCCAAAGATATTGCTGATGGCCGCCTTGGGATCGCTAAGCAATTGATTGCCGGCAGCAGTGATTTTCTGACCCGCGGCGCGCATCGCCTTTTGCGTCGAGCTTGCCGTTGACGACGGCTTCAAGCCCTTTCGCAATTTCTTTTACCGCGCTTGCCCCCAAGTTCCCGGCATCGGCAAGAATGCCCGAAAGTTTGCCTTGGGCCTGTTTTACGAAGTCATCGATCGTGCCGACGATGGTGGCGTTCAAGTGCCCGACCAGCACTTCGGTCATTGAATCGCCCAACAACATCTTGGCGCTGTTACGCAGTCCTGATGTACTAAAAACAAGGTAGGGCGCAAACTCATACGAGCAGCAGCCATGGTCGGAGGGGCTGGTAAAACACCGATCAGGTTGATACCCAGGCTGACCCAATCAAGTAATTCCCGCTGCTTGCTTTTGGTGAGCGTGACGATGTCGTCATGGGAATACAAGCATTCACAAGGTGATCACGGATGTACATCTACAAAATGGTTCAAGTGCCGCCAACCATTGAAGTTCGTGCGAAGGAGCACCGAGTGAACGAGGCCGCAGTTTATCTATAAAATGTGGTCAACACTCATGCTGAAGATGGGGGGGAGTTTTATCGGATAGACACGATTGGCGTTTCAGTCAAACCGGGATGTTTCGACGCGTTAATGGGGAAGAAAAACGTTCTGAACCAATATTACGTGATTTCTATGCGCAAGCCCCGGTGATCAAGCTTTGCGCCGTCTCAGCAATTCGTTGCTATCAGCGAGTTGCTTCCTCTCGATTGCGAAATGCCTGCCGCTTTGAGCCTTCCTGTTCAAACTATGCGAAACAAGCCATCGAAAAGTATGGTGTTCTAAAGGGCTGCCGCATGGCTGTCGGCCGCATCTGCAGGTGTCGGTACCCGAACGGCGGGAAAAATTTTCCCTGTATAGTCGGACAGTGAGCCCCGACGCCTCAATTGTTCAGCTGTGCTTGCCATGACCCTGACGGGCTGCTCTTGGCCAAAGGCGGCTTGCCAATGTCCGCTTCTGGCCGTTAGCTGCCGTTTGGCTAATGACAGGGCGACTGGGCTGGCGACGGGGCTGTTACTCACCGCCCTTGGCTGCTGCTTTTCATTGGTTCGTTATTCGATTAAGTGGAAATCGTCGCGATGCTTGGGATTGGATGTCGCGCCTCGGCAGTTCTCGCCTTTAGACGGTGGGTGACCTGGCATAAAAATTAGCCCTTCGTTCTCGAAGGCGTAAGCCAAGGCTTGCATCGTTACCTGATTCAACTTCCTTGTGCCGCTCTCAAGATCTTTGATGGCTTTCACGGAGACGGAGGAACGAAAGGCTAATGCCTCAATGCTCCAGCCCAGCATTTTTCTCGCTACAGAACTGTGATCTGCAGAAAAGGTGAGCGGTAGCCTTTGAAAAAAAGCTAACAGGTCGGCGTCCTCGGCCGCCTCGGAGTCGGATTTAACTCTATAGAAATCGATAATTTCAGCACTCATCATGGTGGTCCTTAACTGTATGAATAGACAGTGCTTAGGGTAGCCTCCTGGATTTTCTTTAGCTAGCGGTGTTTCGCACTAGGATCTAACCTGAGCTGCACACTCTAAAAAAAGCTGAGCGCTATTCAGCGTTTTTTAGGGCAAATTTAGGACATATCATGGGCCTATCCGGGCCTCTCTAGACCAACCCAGATGGCTCCAAGGCAATGCTTTCGTGGCCTGAGGCGGCATGAGTGTGATGTGGCAGGGGTTCGAATCCCTATCTCTCCGCCATTACATAGAAAAAGCCCCGTAGCTGAACAAGCTACGGGGCTTTTTCGTTTCTGCGGTTTGATCAGCTCGGCTGGGCCACCAGGCTATTGCTCACACGACGCCCCAGTACCAGCACCGTCACGAACCCACAGCCCACCAACGCCGTGGCCAGGCTCAGCAGCACCGCGCTGCCCATCTGGTCGACAATCCGGCCGCCGAAGAACGAGCCCAGGGCGATGATCACCTGGAACAAGGCGACGAACAGTGGCATGCCGCGTTCGACATCCTTGGGCGCCACGACAAACATCCAGATACTTGCGCAGGCCGGGAAGGCGCCGAAGGCGAAGCCCCAGAGGGCGATCAGCATCGCTGCGCCGGTCATGCCGGTGGCGAAGTAGGGGAACAGGGCGGTGCTGGTGCCGATCATGAGTGCGACCAACAGCAAGGTGTGGCGCACGCTGCGGTTGGCGGCGAAGCCGGCGAAGACATTACCCATGACCCCGGCCACGCCGTAGAGCAGCAACAGTGAGCCAATCGTCGGTCCGTCAAAGCCCGAACTGTTTTTGAAGAAGGGCGCGACGTAGGTGTAGGCGGCGAAGTGCGCCAGGCCGATCAGCAGGACGGCAATCAATCCGACCCGTGCTTGCGGGTTGATGAACAAGGCGGGCAGGTCACGCACCTGAATGGCCTTTTCCGGTTTGAGGCGGGGCAGCAGGAGGACTTGCGCGAGCAGCACCGGCACGCCGACCAGCGCGGTGACCAGGAAGGTCATGCGCCAGCCCATCAGGCCGCTGAGCCAGGTGCCCACGGGGACGCCGAGTACGGTGGCCAGGGTCACGCCCATCATGATGATCGAGGTGGCCTTCGCGACGCCCACGCCCTTGGGGGCGAGGCGGCCGCTGAGGGCGATTGCCGTGGCCCAGAAGCCGCCGATGCTGATACCCAGCAGGACACGGCCGAACAGCAGGAGGCTGAAGTCGCTGGCGTAAGCCACGACCGAGTTGGCGATGATCATGATCAGCGTCAGGCCGATCAGCAGATAACGACGGTCCATGGCGCCAATGCTGACAGACAGCAACGGGGCGGCGAGGGCGGCCATGATACCGGGCAGGGTCACCATCAGGCCGGCGTGCCCGGCACTGATGCCGAGGTCGCTGGCGACGTCGTTGAGGACGCCCACCGGCAGAAACTCACTGGTGACCAGGGCAAAGGCGCCCACGGCGACCGAGAGAATCGCCAGCCACTGCTGTTTGACACTCTGTTGATTATGTTCGGGACGGCCGCTGGGGGCCTGGCTCGCGCTTGGCATGGTGCTGGATTCCAGAAGGGGAATGTCGCCTGAACTCAGGCGAGGGGGAGGGAAAGTGGAGGCGATTATATGAATCGGCTCTGGCAATCACACAGGCGCTCGTTTCGATAATAACCATCAGTGCAATCGATTCGACGCCCCTACAGGACGGTTGGGTTTTTCTTACCTGCATCTCCAACGCTGCCTACAGGCAATGCATTGCGACCCGTGGCGTTAGTCACTATCTTGGGCCCCACGGTTTTTCAGGTAGAAATTCCCACACTGCATAGGAAATGCATCATGAGCAAAAACACGAAAAAAACCTCCGACAAAATGGCCACGCTGGCCGCGCACACCCTCACTGATCCAAACGCCTCGGCCATTGCCAAAAGCCTGGCGGCGTCTGCATTGGCCCAGAGCGGTACCGACAAGCAGACCAGCGCCGACATGGAGGAAAAAGCCGGGAAGGCCCTCCAGGGCGGCCACTACAGCGAGAAAACCAAATCCCTGGCCGCCTCGGTGCTTTCCCAAGCCAATAAAGAGCGCGGCAACTGAGTTACACGTCATGAAAAAAGCCCCGCAGCTGAACACGCTTCGGGGTTTTTTCGTTTGCGGGCAGGCGCGCATAAATTATTCGCGCCCCACCGAATAACTTCCCCCCCTGCGGTGTTCACTCCACAGACCACCCAGGAAACGCCCATGAACACACCTGTCGACCGCTACGACCGCCTGACCCGCACCTTCCACTGGCTGACCGCTGCCGTGGTGATCTTCATGTTCGCCAGTGCGCATATCTGGGAAAACCTGGAAAAAGGCACGCCGCTGCGCAAGGGCCTGCAGTCGGTGCATATCTCCCTGGGCATTGCCCTGGCGGTACTGATCCTCGCGCGGATCGCGTGGCGACTGTCTGGCGGCACCCGGCTCAAGGCCGACAGTCACCCGGCGCTTAACCTGCTGGCGAAAATGGCGCATGGTTGCCTGTACCTGTTGCTGCTGGCGCAGATTGTCCTGGGGTTCCTGTTTCGTTGGGCACAGGGCGAGCCATTCAACTTTTTCGGACTGTTTTCGGTTCCCGCGCCGTTTGCGATTGATCACGCATGGCGCGGCACGCTGGGCGGTCTGCATGACACCGTGGCGTGGGCGATCATCGGGCTGGCTGGCCTGCACGCCTGTGCGGCGCTGTGGCACCACAGCATCAAGCGTGACAACACGCTGCGCCGCATGCTGCCCGCCCCACGGGACGCTGTTTGAAGTGATGTTTGCTGCTGTATCTCCCCATCGTTACGGAGCACGACAACCATGAAGACTCGCCACCAACACCCCATTACTTATCGCACCGCGCTGCTCTTCGGTGCCTGCCTGGCTGTCGCCTTGCTTGCCGGCCAGGCCCGGGCTTCCGGTGATGAATCAGCGCCGCCCAAGCCGAACTGTCCGAAGGGCCAGGTGTGGGACACCAAGACCGGCAAGTGCGTGCTGCAAACCAGCAAGGCGACGTCGGATGCCGATCGGACCGACTACGCTTACCGCCTGGCCAAGGACGGGCGCTATGAAGAAGCCCTGGCCTTGCTCGATACCCTGAGCAACCCCAACACCGGCAAGGCCCTCAACTACCGCGGCTACGCCACGCGCAAACTGGGGCGTACCGATGAAGGCATCGGCTATTACCTGCAGTCCGTGGCGTTGGACCCCAACTACGCCCAGGTCCGCGAATACCTGGGTGAGGCCTATGTGATCAAGGGCCGGGTGGACCTGGCCCAGGAGCAGCTGCTGAAAATCAAGGCGCTGTGCGGCACCACCTGCGAAGAATATGAAGACCTGGCCGAGGCCATCACTGCCGCGCCCCAGGTATGACGTCGGTGAGTGAACGAGCAGGGGGCCGCCATTACTCGAGAGGCTGAGTTTCGTCGCGAATTGGGCCAGTTGTTGCCGCGTTTATGGCGATACGGCCTGGTGTTGTCGCGACAAAAGCACCTGGCCGAGGACCTGGTGCAGGCCACGTGTGTGCGGGCGCTGGAGCGTGCCGGGCAATTTGTCGCCGGCACGCGGCTGGATCGCTGGTTGCTGGCGATCATGCACTCGATCTGGCTCAACGAACTGCGCTCGCAGCGGGTTCGTCAGGGGCAGGGCTTTGTCGATGCAGAGCAGGCGTTGTCATTCGATGGCGAAAGCCAGGCCCAGGATCACGTGCTCGCCGCGCAAGTGATCAAGCGGGTCAACGGGTTGCCCGAAGCGCAACGAGAAACGGTTTTTCTGGCGTATGTCGAAGGGCTTTCATACAAGGAAATTGCCGATGTCCTGCAAATACCGGTCGGCACAGTCATGAGTCGGCTCGCGGCCGCACGCGCCAGGCTGGCCGAGACGGCCCCGGCAAAAGCCCACGCGGGACACGCCAGTGGAGAACGCCGATGAATCACACACACTTGCCTTGCGATGAGCAGTTGGTGGCTTATCTGGATGGAGAACTGGATGCCGACCAGCGCCGGGTCATCGCCGACCAGATCCACGCTCACCCCGCGGTCGCTGCGCGCCTGGAGGTGCTGCGGTGCGCTGATATGCCGTTCAAGGACGCGTTCGACAGCGTGCTGGATCAAGCGCCGACCGACCGCCTGCAGGCGATGCTCAACGCCTTGCCGCCGGCAGCGGTCCCCGCCTTGAGTCGCCGCCGTTTCCTCGCCGTGGCCGCAGGGTTCGCGGTGGCCGGCGTGGTCGCCGATCGCCTGTTCCTGGCCTGGCCGCATGGGGAACCCGGCCAGGGCTGGCGCGCCTCGGTGGCTGAATACATGGCGTTGTACACGCCGCAGACACTGGACAATCTCAGCGCGGACCCGGCTGCCCACCTCGCGCAACTCAGCGCAGTGGGCACGCAACTGGGCCTGCCGTTGTCGCCTGCTGCCGTGGCCTTGCCCGGCGCCGAGTTCCGGCGGGCGCAGAGCCTGGACTATGACGGCGTGATCATCGGCCAGTTGACCTACCTGGATCCCCGCCACGGTCCACTGGCGCTGTGCATCACGGCCAACAAAAGAGCCCCGGCGACTTTCGCCACCGAGCAGCGCCGAGGCATGAACGTGGTGTATTGGGCCAGCGCGTCCCATGCCTTCATGCTGATCGGCCGAAACCCTTTCGAGGATTTGCAGATCATGGCCAGCAGCGTCGAGCGCAGCTTGCCGGCCTGATCTCAGTGACGGGTCTGCAGGGCGCGCCAACGCGTGGGCGTGGTGCCTTCCCAGGTGCGAAACGCGCGATAAAACGAGTTGGTGTCTTCGTAACCGAGCAGGCAGGCGATCTCGTCTATTTCGATCGACGGCTCCGCCAGCAGATGGCGCACCACCTCCTGGCGGCTCTCCAGCAGCAATTGCCGAAAGCCTGTGCCTTCCTCGGTCATGCGCCGCTGCAAGGTGCGTTCGCTCAGGCCCAGTTCGCGGGCCACGTCGACCATCTCCGGGCGCCCACTGGCGAAGAGGCGCTTGAGGGTGCTTTTCACCTGGTGGCTGATCGTGGCGGGCGCGGTCGCTTCGGCCAACGCCGCCACCAGGGCCGGGTTCAGCAGGTCGAGCAGTTCCGGGTTATGGCCAGGGAAGGGCCGTTTGAGGTCGGCGGTGTCGAACACCAAGGCATTGCGCGTGGCACCGAAACGGATGGCACAGCCGAAAAACTCCGCCAGTGCCGGGCTGTTGCTCCGGGGGCGGGCCAGTTCGACACAACGCGCCGTGATGTGCACCCCCGAGCCGCGCCGGCCCAGCTCGACAAACGTCGCAAACGCCGCGTCGATCAACAGCCGCGGTGGCGGCTGCTGGCTGCGCAGCCAGTCGAGGGTGACTGTGCAGGTCGCGCCGTCCTCGTTCACTTGCACGCGTTCGGGCGTACACAGTTGCTTGAAGCGTGCGAGGCGATGCAGGCCATCGCGAAAGTCGCGGGCGATGAACGCGGCAAAACTGGACGGCGGCAGGGCGCTGCTGTCCAGCTGGGTGACCAGCAGGACGCCGGCCGCCGGATCGGGATTGAGCACGCCCACGGCTTCCCACAGGCGAAAATATTCCTCGGTGCTGACGTGGCGACGATCACTGCGCTCGCCCAAGTGCAGGGTCATTGGCAGCCGTGCCTGGCGTAACACCGCTGCAGGCTCCAGCCCGATGGTTGTCAGGGCGTGCCAGAACACCTGCGGAATGTTGAAGCGCGATTGGCGTGCGTCAGACATGGACCACCTTTGTTTCAATCAATCGGAGGCTGACACACTGAGGTCATGCCATTTCTCGTCGGAAGCTGCCAGGTCCGCCGCCGCCCGCGCGGCATATTGCACCGCATCGCTGCCGATCAACAGGCGCAGGGGCGCGTCTTCACTCAGGGCCAGTTCGAGCACGATCTCGGCCACCCGCTCCGGCCCGGTCGGCAGAATGCCGGGGGAGTTGAGCAACTCAACCAGTGCACCGACACTTTGCTGATAGGGCGCACTGATCGGCGCAATCGTCATGGAGCTGCCCGACCAGTCGGTACGCATGCCGCCCGGTTCCAGCACCGTCACCTGCACGCCCAGCGGGTTGACCTCTTGCGCCAGCACGGTTGAAAAACCGCCCACGGCCCACTTGGCACTCTGGTAAGCCGCCAGGCCCGCCATGCCAATCCGCCCGCCCAACGACGATACCTGAAAGATATGCCCGCGACCCTGGGCGCGCAGGATCGGCACCACGGCCTTGCTGACGTGCACGACACCATAGAAGTTGGTGTCGATCTGTGCCGAGAAGTCCTCCAGGGTGACATCCTCGACCGAGGCCAGGTCGCCATACCCCGCGTTGTTGACCACCACATCCAGGCGACCGAAGTGCGCCACGGCGGCCTCCACAGCCTGTAGGACCTGCAGGTTGTCGGTCACATCCAGCTGCAGTGGGTAGATTGCGTCACCGTACTCGGCCACCAGTTCATCCAGTTGGCGGGGAGTGCGTGCAGTGGCCGCCACACGATCGCCGGCGCGCAAGGCCGCTTCGGTGATGGCGCGGCCAAGGCCACGGGAACTGCCAGTGATAAACCAGATCTTGGACATGCGAACACCTCTTCGTTTCGGGCGGCTCAAGCAGCCTGGGAACCCAGGATGGTCGATGAACGCGGTCCAGGCACTAGCAGAAGGGCGCCAAGTGACTTGCAAAAGACGCCAATTATTCGCGGGTCAAGCGCGCGGCCAGGCTCTGGATAAACACCGTCTCGGCCCGACTCATCTTCTGTTCACGATTCCACAACAGGTGAATGTCCACATCGGCGATCCCTTCATCGGGCGGCAGCCGCCACAGCAGCCCGTTTTTCATGTCCTCCGCCACCACATGGATCGGCAGGCACCCCAGGCCGAACCCGGCGATCACCAGACGTCGCACTTCTTCCAGGCTGGAGGACGAGGCCACGATGCGCCCGCTGAAGCCTTGCTGATCGCGAAAGATGGTCAGTGGCGAGAGCATCCCGCCGATCTGGTCGCTGGTGAAACTGACGAAGTTCTCCGACTGCAAATCACCTTCGGCCAAACCGGTACGGCCAAACAGCGGGTGGTGGCGCCCGCAAAAGAATGCGTAGCGTTGACGCAGGAACAGGTGCTGCTCCAGGCGCGGCTGCGGCCGGCGATTGAGGCTCAGTCCGAGGGTCGCGGTTTTTTCCAGCAGGGCGGCGACGATGTCGGAGCTGCGCATCACTTCGACCTCGAGGTCGACCCGCGGATGTTCGCGGTGGAAGCCGGTGAGGAAGTCATCAAAGGTCTCTGAGTTGATGCGGCTGATCATCAGCAGGCGCACTTTGCCGATCACTTCATCGCCGGGTTTTTGCAGGGCGTTGCTCATCTGCGAGACCTGGCCGTACATCTCGCCGGCGATGGCGAAAATCTGTTCGCCGGCTTCGGTCAGTACAAAGCGCGGGCCACGGCGCACGATCAGTTGGCAGTCGAGTTGTTCTTCCAGGCGTTTGAGCGCCTGGCTGATCGCCGGTTGCGTCAGGTGCAGGCGCGCGGCGGCGCGGCTGATGCTCAGCTCCTGGCCGATCACGCGAAAGGTGCGCAGCAGGTTCCAGTCCAGCCGGTCGTTGAGCAGCGGGTGAATATCGCGGCGGGGTTCGGACATGCGCGGGCTCGATCATAAGCAGGATTTATAATCGGAATAATAAATAGAAAATTGACTAATCATAGCCCCGAGACGAAAAATCCTCCTCGACAAGCGCCATCAGAGCGCCTGCGTTTGACCTTTCTCCTGCCAAAAAAATAACCAAAGGAGCCCGCCCATGAAGCCTTCCGCTTCGCCCCAGCCTCGCCGTGCTGCGGCCGCCGCTTTTATCGGCACCATGATCGAGTGGTACGATTTCTACATCTACGCCACCGCCGCTGCACTGGTGTTTGGCCAACTGTTTTTCCCTTCCGAAGACAAACTGTTCAGCACCATGGCCGCGTTCGGCACCTTCGCCGTGGGTTTCTTCGCGCGGCCCTTGGGCGGCATTGTGTTCGGCCATATCGGCGACCGGATCGGCCGCAAGAAATCCCTGGTGATCACCCTGGTGATGATGGGCGTGGTCACCGTCTGCATCGGCCTGTTGCCGACCTATGCGCAGATCGGCGCCGCAGCACCGGTCTTGCTGGTGCTGTTGCGGGTGGTGCAAGGCATTGCCGTCGGCGGCGAGTGGGGCGGGGCAGTGTTGATGGCCGGCGAGCACGCGCCGAAAGGGCGGCGTAACTTCTTCGCGTCCTTCGCGCAACTGGGCAGCCCGGCGGGGTTGATCCTGTCCCTGCTGGCGTTCAGCGCAGTCACCCGCTTGCCCGAAGAAGACTTGCTCAACTGGGGCTGGCGCCTGCCGTTCCTCGCCAGCGCCTTGCTGCTGGTGGTCGGCCTGGCGATTCGCCTTGGCGTCAACGAGTCGCCGGAGTTCCTCGAAGACAAGGCCCTCGCGGAAAAAGCCCGGGCAATCAAGCAGGACCAGGCCCCGGTGATCGAAGTGCTGAAAACCGCCTGGCGCCCACTGTTGCTGTGCATCGGTGCCAATACCCTGGGGATTGCCGGGGTGTATTTCACCAACACCTTCATGATTGCCTACAGCACTCAGCAATTGGGCCTACCGCGCTCGCTGATCCTGGAGTGCCTGTTCTTCGTGGCGATCATTCAGTTCTGCGTCCAGCCCCTGGCGGCCTGGGTGGCAGAGAAGGTCGGTGCTACGCGTTTCCTGTGTGCGATGACCGTGCTGGCAATGGCCTCGCCTTATCCGATGTTCGTGCTGGTGAGCAGTGGCCAGGCGCCGTTGATCATCCTCGGCATCGCCTTGGCAGTGGTGTGCATGGCCTCGTTTTATGCGGTGATCGCAGGCTTTGTCAGCGGCCTGTTCGAAACCCGCGTGCGCTACACCGCCATCTCCCTGGCTTATCAGGTGTGCGGTGCGCTGGCCGGTGGCCTGACGCCATTGATCGGCACGTGGCTGGCCCACGAATACCAGGGCCAATGGTGGCCGATGGCAGTGTTCTACAGCCTGATCGCGGCGGTGTCGCTGGTGTGCGTATTGGCCTTGTCGCGCCGCCACGCCAGCGCGCACCGAATTGAAATGGCACAGAGTGCCTGAGGGAGATTGCAGCATGTTGAAGATTAACGGCGAACGCCTGTGGGCCAGCCTGATGGCCATGGCCGAGATCGGTGCCACTGCGCGCGGCGGCAGTTGCCGGCTGGCCTTGAGTGCCGAAGACCAAGCGGGTCGCGAACTGTTCAGTCATTGGTGTAGCGCTGCCGGGCTGACCCTCAGTGTGGACGCCATCGGCAACCTCTTCGCCCGGCGCGCCGGCACGGACAAGGACGCCGCCCCGGTGATGATCGGCAGTCACCTCGACACCCAGCCAGAAGGCGGGCGCTTTGATGGCGTCTACGGCGTACTGGCCGGCCTCGAAGTGATCCGCAGCCTTGACGACCAGGGCATCCGGACCCGCAAACCGTTGGAGATTGCGGTGTGGACCAACGAGGAGGGCGCGCGTTTTACCCCGGCCATGCTCGGTTCGGCGGTATTCACCGGCAGCCTGGCGCTGGCCCCGGCGCTGGCCACGACCGATGTCGACGGTATCAGCGTGGCCGAGGCCCTGCGCGCCACCGGCTATAACGGCGCGCGCCCGTTGGGCGGTGCGGTGGATGCGTACTTCGAAGCGCATATCGAACAAGGCCCGATCCTGGAAGACAACGCCAAGAGCATCGGCGTGGTGACCGGCGGCCAGGCGATTCGCTGGCTCGACGTGCGCGTCGAAGGCATGGCCGCGCATGCCGGCACCACGCCGATGCCGCTGCGCAAAGATGCGCTGTATGGCGCGGCCCGGATGATCCAGGCGCTGGAGCAATTGGCCGCCGATTTTGCCCCCGAGGGCCTGACCACCGTCGGTGAGCTGAGCATTGCCAATTCGTCGCGCAATACCATTCCCGGCCTGCTGAATTTCACGGTCGACCTGCGTCATCACCGCGACAGCGCTATCGACGCCATGGAGCAACAGGTGCGCCAGCAGTTGCAGGCCATCGCTGAACAGCGCGGGCTCATCGTCACCGTCACCCCGCACTGGGTCAGCCCGGCCACGCCCTTCGACATCGAATGCGTGGCCTGCGTGCAAACCGCGGTGGATGCGCTGGGCTACAGTCAGCAACCAATCGTCAGCGGCGCAGGCCACGATGCCATCCACCTGGCGCGCTATTGCCCGACCGCGATGATTTTCATCCCCTGCGTCGGCGGCCTCAGCCACAACGAAGCCGAAGACGTGTTGCCCGAGGACGTGCGCCAGGGCACCGACGTATTGCTCAACGCCGTGTTGCAACGCGCCGGCCGGGCCGACTGACAACACCGTTCGGGAAGACTGAAGAAGCTCACCTGTGGGCAGCGTCTACCCGCAACCCTGTGTATTGAGGAGATTGCCATGCGTACTTTTTTCCACCCCGAACAACTGCTGCACCATCCGCGCAGCTATTACTCCCGTGGCCAGATGCGCACGCCGCAGGAGGTCCCCGAGCGCGCGCGCAACCTGCTGCAGGCCGCGCAGACCCTTGGGTTCGACATCCAGCAGCCGGCCGACCACGGCCTTGATCCGCTGCTTGCCGTGCACGGTGCGCCTTATCTGACGTTCCTGCAGGAAGCCCATCAGCGCTGGAAAGAAATCCCCGAAGACTGGGGCGACGAAGTCATGTCCAACATCTTCGTGCGCGAGCCCAACGCGCTGCGCGGCATCCTTGCCCAGGCCGCGCGCTACCTCGCCGACGGCAGCTGCCCGGTGGGCGAACTCACCTGGCGCTCGGCCTACTGGTCGGCGCAAAGCGCGGTTGCCGCCGCCCGGGACATTCTCGACGGCGCCCCGGCTGCCTACGCGTTATGCCGGCCACCGGGGCATCACGCGCGTTTCGAGGCGGCAGGCGGGTTCTGCTACATCAACAACGCCGCCGTGGCCGCGCAAGTGTTGCGCGACGGTTTCCAGCGTGTTGCCGTGCTCGACACCGACATGCACCATGGCCAGGGCATCCAGGAGATTTTCTACACGCGCGACGACGTGCTCTACGTGTCGATCCACGGCGACCCGACCAACTTCTATCCCGGTGTCGCCGGCTTCGCCGAAGAGCGTGGCAGCGCGGCGGGTGAAGGTTTCAACCTCAATCTGCCGATGCCTCACGGCGCCAGTGAGGCCGTGTTCTTCGACAAACTTGAAGTGGCGTTGAAGGCGCTGAAGGACTTTTCGGCCGATGTGCTGGTGCTGTCGCTGGGCTTCGATATCTACGAGTTGGACCCGCAGAGCAAAGTCGCGGTGACGCGCGAAGGCTTCGCGCGGTTGGGCGAATGCATTCGCGGGCTGGGCCTGCCGTGTGTGATCGTGCAGGAGGGTGGCTATCACCTGGAGACGCTGGACGCGAATGCGCAGGCGTTTTTCGATGGGCCACAGGCTTGGGTGAAGTAAGGCAAGAGTGACGTGGCACCTGCGTGACGATCTCGCGTTGTGATCGTCACGTGGCATGTCATGAGGGGGAGGTCACCGGGAGCTTGAACGGTTTGACCAGGCGCTCTGCCGGGATACCAACTTCCCGATCACAATCAACGCGTCGAAGCGCCGTCGTCGCCCACCGCAACATGCGCCATGGGCGGCGTCAATTCTAGTACCCGGTCACGCCCACCTTCGGCCAACAGGTAAGTGCCTCGAGTCGTCGGCACAATCGACTGCGGCGCTTTCAGGAATGACAGGATCGTCTGCCGGTGCCCCTGCTTGTCGATCAGCAGCAAACGCGCGCGGTGGGTGGCGTCCTCGTTGATCCACAGGCCCCGCGCATCACACATCAGGAACGTCGGCTGGTTCAGCCCGTCCACGACCATCGGGTCGCTGCCGTCCTCGGTCAGCTCGCGCACCATGCCTTCCTTCTTTTTGGTGTAGAGCATGCGCCCGTCGCTGCAGCGGATGATCGATTCGCCTTCGTCCATGCCCGTGCGTACGACGCTCAGGCTCTGGTCACTCCAGCGATAACGCAGCACACGGCCCTCGTCGCGCCGGTCTTCCATGGCATACAGGTAGTCGCCGTCGTCCCACAGGCCTTGCACGTTCTGGCCCCTGAACAGTTCGGTGACGTGGCCGTCCTTGAGGAAACTGACGGGCGAATCGAGGGCTTCCTGGCTGAACACCCAGCCGCCGCGCGTGGCGAACATGCCGTCGGGCTTGGACAGGTTGCCCACCACCACTTCGCGGCTGCCGTCGGGGTGGATGCGCACGATGCTGCCCTTGCCGTCGTCGAGTTCCTGGCTGACCATCAGCGAGCCGTCGTCCAGGGGCATCAGCGAGGCGGCCTTGGCCACGTCCGTGTGCAGCACCTGGTAATGCCACTGGCCGCTGGCGCTGACCGGGTAGTAAGTCTGCCAGGCAAAAAAGCCCAGGGCGGCGGTACACACCAGGACGAGTGTGCACAGTGCGGTTTTCAGGATTCGGATCATTGCTTGGCGCCGACGGATCGAAAGGTCGACCACGTTATCAAGCATGTCGCCGAACATCACCCGGCAATTGCGCGATGTCCCCTTTATCCGGCGCCTGCCGCGCCATCCAGGCCACGGCGGATCTTCTCCAGCAACTCGTCGATATGAAACGGCTTGGAGATCAGGTCCATGCCTTCACCGAGGAAGCTCTGGCGATTTGCCGCGTTCTCGGCGTAGCCGGTCATGAACAGAATCGGCAGCGCAGGGTGCATTTCGCGTGCGATGTCGGCCAGCTCGCGCCCGTTCATGTAGGGCAGCCCGACATCGGTCAGCAGCAGGTCGATGCTCGGGTCGTTGCGCAGGCTGGTGACGGCTTCGTCGCCATCGGCGGCCAGGCTGCAGCGGTAGCCGGCATCGACCAGCACCTCGGCGACAAAGCTGCGCACCGAGGGCATGTCCTCGACGATTAATACGTGTTCGCCGCTGCTCTGGCCGGGGGCTGCAACCGGTTTGGTCGCCGTGCTGGCGGGACCGCTGGCGGCGGGCAGCATGATGGTCACTTCGGTGCCCTGGCGGGTCACGCTGCGGATCAGTGCGTCGCCGCCGGACTGGCGCGCGAAGCCATAAATGGTCGACAGGCCCAGCCCGGTACCCTGGCCCAGGGGCTTGGTGGTGAAGAACGGGTCGAAGACCTTGTCGATGACGCTGTGCTCGATACCCACGCCGTTGTCGCGTACCGACAGGGCGATATAGGGGCCGTTTTCCAGTTTCAGGTTGCCGTTGGAATAGGCCGGGTAGGTGGTCACCCAGATATTGCCGCCTTTGGGCAGCGCATCGCGGGCGTTGATCACCAGGTTGAGCACGGCGCTTTCCAGCTGGATCGGGTCGACCATTGCCACGGCGGGGTTGTTGGTCAGTTCGAGCTTCAGCGCGATATGTTCGCCGATGGTGCGCACCAGCAGTTCTTCCAGTGAGCGGATATGTGCATTGATGTCGATCGGCCGCGTGTCCAGCGGCTGCTGGCGGGCGAAGGCGAGCAGGCGGTTGGTCAGGCCGGCGGCACTCAGCGCCGAACTCAAGGCCGCATCGGCGTAACCCATGACCTTGTCGGTGCGCTGGCTGTCGATGCGTTTCTTGATCAACTCCAGGCTGGTGATGATCCCGGTCAGCAGGTTGTTGAAGTCATGCGCGATGCCACCGGTGAGCTTGCCCAGGGCATCCATTTTCTGCGCCTGCAACAGCTGCGCCTCGGTGCGCGCCAGTTGGGTGGTGGCGTTGGCCAGTTCGGCCTGCTGATGACGTTCACGGTGGCGGTGCTCAGTCACGTCCTCGACAAACACCAGGCTCAATTCGGCGCGGCGATAAGGTGAAATCTGCCACTCGGTTTCGCGCAACTGGCCGTCGACCTTCATCTGCAGCGTGCCTTTCCAGCGCTCACCGGCGGCCAGGCGCTGGCACAGCTCCTGGAGTACCGTGAGCTGGTCGGCGGCGAAGCACTCGAGCAGGGCGTCCGGGTTGAGGTTGTCGTGAATCAATTGGGCGAACGCGTGGTTGCATTCGTGCACCTTGAGCTGTGCGTCCATCACCGCAATCGGCGCGCTGATATTGAAAAAGATCTCGCGAAACCGCGCCTCGCTCTCGCGCAACGCGTATTCGGTGTCACGTACGCGCAGCAGGGTGCGCAGGGTCGCGAGCAGCACATCAGGGTCGACCGGATGGATCAGGTAGGCATCGGCGCCGGCATCCAGGCCGGTGATAATGTCGCCGGTCTCGATGGAAGCCGCCGACACATGCACCACGGGCAGCAAGGCGGTGACCGGGTCGGCGCGCAACACCCGCACGATGTCGAAGCCGCTCATGTCCGGCAGGTTGACGTCGAGGATCAGCCCGTCGATCTTTTCGCGGGCAATCAAGTCCAGCCCCTCCTGGCCGGTGCCGGCTTCGAGCACGTGATAGTCGTGGCTTTCCAGGCGCCGCCGCAGGGCGTAGCGGGTGGCGGCATTGTCGTCGACGATCAGCAGTTGAATGTCACGATTCATCGACGGGTCCGCCAGCGATAGAGAGAGGAATGATCACAAAGAACATCGAGCCCACGCCGGGAGTACTTTCGACGCCGACCCGGCCGCCAAGCAGCTCGGCAAAACGCTTGCACAACGACAGGCCCAGCCCGGTGCCGCGCAGGCGTTTTTGCAGTGGCGAGTCGATCTGCGAAAAATCTTCGAACAGGTTGCTGTGCAGTTGGGCGGGAATGCCCAGGCCGGTGTCCTGTACGGCAAAGCGGATTTCTGCCTCGCCGACCCGTTGCGCCGACACGCGGACCTCGCCTTGCACGGTGAACTTGAGGGCATTGGAAATGAAGTTGCGCAGGATCTGCGCAAGCTTCTTGTCATCGGTGTAGAGCTTGGGCAAGCCGACGGGCTCTTCGAAGATCAGGTCCACCGATGACGCGTCGACAATCGGCCGGAACATGCCGCGCAAGGCCGAGAACAGGTCGAACATATCGAACCAGGCCGGCGAGATAGTGATACGGCCCGCCTCGATCTTGGCCAGGTCGAGCAAATCGTCGACCATTTCGCGCAGTTCGCGCGCCGAACTGCGGATAAACCCCACCTGGGTGTGTTGCTCCGGGCTCAGCGGGCCATCGAGTTCATCGGCCAGCAGGCTGGTGATGCTCAGGATCGAGCCCAGCGGCGTGCGGAATTCATGGCTCATGTACGACAGGAAGCGGCTTTTCAGGTCCGAGGCCTGGCGCAGTTGATCAGCCTGCATGTCCAGCTCGGCATACAGCGCCAGGACACCCTGGTTGGTCTCGTCCAATTCCGCGCGCAACGCCTCCGCTTCCTGGCGCAGGCGCAGCACTTCATCGGCGAGGGAAACAGTGGCTTCAGCCATCGATGGCCTCCAGGGCAATCACGAAGACGGTGACGTCATCCCGTCCGCGACAGAAATCACGGTGCAAAATGGCGGCAATCAGGGCGGGGTGGCGGTGAGAAAGCCCAGGGTAGTCGGCAAGGTTCCAGCGTGACTGCAGGCCGTCGCTGTAGAGAATCAGCAACTGGCCGCTGACCTCAGCGTAGTCGAAGGGCTGCGCCTTGCGAAACTGCACGCCGACAATGCCCGGATGAGACGCCAGCCCGCGCGACTTGCCGGGACCGATCAGGCTGGCGCCGATATTGCCCACTCCGGTAAAGCGCAGGCTGTCGGCCGTGGCGTCGTATTGCGCGACCGCCACGGCGCCGCCGCGGGTGCCGGTCATGCCGATATGCAGGTCGTTGAACAACACGCTGGCGTCGAGGAACGCGTCATGGGCAAACACTTCCTCACCGGCGCGCGCGGCCCGTTCGGCCTCGCTGCCATGACCCAGGCCGTCAGCCACCATCACGCTGAAGCGGCCCGGTTGGATTGCCAGGTGCCAGGCATCGCCGCAGGCCGGGTCGTGGTGCAGGGAATGCTGGCTGACGCCGTAGCGAATGTCCTTCGCGCCGGCCGCCCGTGGGTACAGCCGCGCCAGCATCGCCGTACCGCGTTGGTCGGCGTACACATCGAAGACCTGGGCCACGCGGGAGATCGCGCCCATGCCGATGCCCTGGGTGCCGCCGGTGGAAAACCCATCCACCAGGCAGCTGTCCAGGTCGAAACCCTGGCCGCGGTCCACGGCGATCAGCTCCACGCCCTGGTTGCCGGTGGCGCGCAGATGCAACTCGCCATGGGCGGCATGCTTGAGGATATTGCTGGCCAGCTCGGTAGCCACCAGCGCGACGCGACCGGCATCGGTTTCGTCAAAGCCCAACTGCTCGGCGAATTGTTGCGCGGTACGCCGTGCGTGGCCGACCTGGCTGACGTCTTCGATCAACAGCACCTGGGTCAGGGCGCTGGGAATGTTCACGTCCATCGGGTGATCGTCACGCGGGTACCCTTGCCGGGTGCGGTGTCCAGTTCGAACTCGTCGACCAGGCGCTTGGCGCCGGTCAAGCCCAGGCCCAGGCCGCTGCCGGAGGTCCAGCCGTCGGTCATCGCCAGCTTGAGGTCGGGGATGCCGGGGCCTTCATCACGAAAGGTCAGGCGCAGGCCGGGGCGGTGGTCTTTCTCGACCACGGCCCAATCCATATGACCGCCGCCGCCGTAGACCACGGTGTTGCGCGCCAACTCGCTGACGGCGGTGACCAGTTTGGTCAGGTCGATCAGGCGCATGCCGCATTCCTGGGCCAGCTTGCGCACCAATTGTCGGGCCAGCACCACGTCCTGTTCGATGAGCACCGGGTGGGTGCCGCTGCTGGCCTGGGTCATGAGTGGTCTACCCGGTCACGCAGCAGATTCATGCCGCGCTCGACGTTCAACGCGGTCGCCACGCCCGGCAGGGTCATGCCCAGTTCCACCAGGGTGATGGCCACGGCCGGCTGCATGCCGACCAATACGGTCTGGGCATCCATGATGCGCGACAGGCCGGAAATGGTGCCGATCATGCGACCGATGAACGAGTCGACCATGTCGAGTGCCGAGATATCGATCAACACGCCACGCGCCGAGGTGCGGTTGATGCGTTCGGACAGGTCGTCCTGCAACGTCAGTGCGAGTTGGTCATGCATGTCGACCTGGATGGTCACCAGCAGGAATTCGCCCATCTGCAAAATAGGGATGCGTTCCATACTTAAACAGCCTTGCTGATGGTGACGCCCAGGCGCTTCAGGGCCAGCGCCAGCGCATCGGCCAGGTTGGCCTTGGTGACCACGCCCTGCAGGTCGAGGCCCAGGTGCACGATGGTCTGGGCGATTTGCGGACGCACGCCGCTGATGATGCAGTCGGCACCCATCAGGCGGATGGCGGTCACGGTTTTGAGCAGGTGCTGGGCCACCAGGGTGTCCACGGTCGGCACGCCGGTGATGTCGATAATGGCAATTTCCGAGCCGGTGTCGACGATGCGCTGCAACAGCGACTCCATGACCACCTGGGTGCGTTGCGAATCCAGGGTGCCGATCATCGGCAGGGCCAGTACGCCGTCCCACAGCTTGACCACCGGGGTAGAGAGTTCGAGTAATTCTTCCTGCTGGCGCTTGATCACCGACTCACGGGATTTCTGGAACGTACGGATGGTGTGCATGCCCAGTGCGTCGAGCAACTCGGAGATTTCCCACAACTGTTCGGCGAGTTGCGTCGGTTGCTCGGCGTATTCACGCTGCAGCAAGGCGAACAACGGACCCTTGAGGGCGAAGATAAAGCTGGCGGTCTGCTGCGAGTCCTGGCCGACCAGGGCACGGCTGTGGGAGAGCTTTTCCAGGAACACGCGGGTCTCGGCCCAGTTTTCCTGGCCGACCTGCTGGGAACCGCCTTGCTGCAATGCCGCGATCAGCAGGTTGAGGAAGTCGCTGGCCTGTTGCTTGGCGTCCTCACCCTTGACGTTGCGTGTGGCCCCCGAAGCTTCAAGGCTGGCAACCCACTCGGTCAGCAGGGTAGGGCGATGGGTGTGGAGCGCCTGAATGGTGTGAGCTTGCAAAGTTGCCACGGGGAATCTCCTTGAATGCCTGGGTGAATGGCATGCAATTTATACTAAAACGGACTGTTTTGAATTGTTTCGAGTGTTTTCGTTCAATTCGTAGAGGCCCTATGGATTGGGCGCTCCAGCGGGTTTTGGGGTTGACACGGGAAAGGTCTCTGCAGGCTCGAAAATTTCTGTGCGGTGACGCGGCTTTCTCTGGCAAATCAACCGAATGGGGCAAGTGGACTTTTTGATCGTGGCAAGCCTGCTCACCCCAACACGCTTGCTCTTCACAATCATGGCGCCCCATCGTCTCTAGGACGATAATGCCCCCCACCCCGACTCAACTGGCCGCCTCCCGTGATCATCAACTTCGACCTCAACGACCTCCAAGCCTTCCGCGCCGTGGTAGACAAGGGCAGTTTTCGCGGCGCCGCCGAAGCTATCCGTATCTCGCAGCCGGCGCTCAGTCGCCGTATCGAGAAGCTTGAGTCCGCGCTGGATGTGAAGCTGTTCGAACGCACCACGCGGCGGGTCAGCCTGACCATGGTCGGCCGCGCGTTCCTGCCGCAGGTCGAACGCATGCTCGACGACCTCGACGTCGCCCTGATGGGCATCAGCAACGTCGCCTCCACGCGCATGGGCAACGTGACCATCGCCTGCGTGCCGTCCACCGCGTACTACTTCATGCCCCACGTGATCTCCGAATTCCACAAGCTCTATCCGAAGATTCGCCTGCGGGTGCTCGACGCCAGCGCCGGCGAGGTGTGCAACGCGGTGGAAAGCGGCGAGGCGGATTTCGGCGTGAGTTTCAGCGGCAGCCTGGCCGATGAGGTGGAGTTCGAGTTGTTGCTGCAGGAGCGCTATGTGCTGGCCTGTCGGCGTGACCACCCGCTGGCCGGGCGCGACAGCGTGACCTGGGCCGAAGCCTACGAGCACGACTACATCACCGTGGACAAGACCTCGGGCAACCGCTTCCTGCTGGACCAGGCCCTGCGCGGGGTGCGGGTGAAAAAACCGAGTATCTGCGAGACGCACCACGTGACCACGATGATCGGGCTGGTGGAGGCGGGGCTGGGCGTGGCGATGGTGCCATCGATTGCGATGCCGGCGAGCGATCACCCGATCCTGCTGAGCGTGCCGTTGGTGGAGCCGCAGGTGATGCGCAATGTGGGCTTGATCAAGCGCCGCGGGCGGACATTGCCACCGGCGGCGCTGGAGTTGGAGCGGTTGGTGCGCGAGACACCGTTTCGGTCAGTGTGATACCGAGTCCAGCCCGGTCGATTGCACCACCGGTTGGGCTTCGGGCGACGCCAGGTAGCGCAGCAGCGCCTTGGCCTGCGTCGGGTGTTCGGCGTTGACCGGAATGCCCGCGGCAAAACGCGTCACCGATTGCACGTCTTCCGGGATCTTGCCGACGTAGGTCACACCCGGTACCGGCAACAATTCCGCGACCTGTTGCAAGCCCACCTCGTAGTCACCCTGGGCGACCTTCTCGGCCACCGGAATGCGTTCGACCATCGTGCCTTTGGCCGGCATGCCGAGTTTCTTGAACAACTCCTTCTCGACATACACACCGCTGGCGCTGTCCGAATACGCCACGGACTTGGCCTTGAGCAGCACCGCCTTGAGTTCGGCGTCGGTGCCGATCGCAGGCTTGGGCGCGCCGTCCTTGACCACCAGGCCGATGCGCGAGTCAGCCAATTCGACACGGGAGGCCGGATCGACCTTGCCCTGCTTGATCAGGTCGTCGAGGGCGTAGCCGACCATGATCACCACGTCGGCGTGTTCGCCACGGGCCAGGCGGTTGGGAATCGCTTCCGGCGCCTTGCCCATCGACGGGCCGAGGATGGTATCCAGGCTGTCACCGCTTTGCTTGGCGTACTGCGGGCCGAGCAATTTGTAGGCGGCGGTAAAACCGCCGGAGGTCATCACCTTGAGTTCCTCGGCCTGTGCCGTCAGCGCCACCGCGCTGAGGGCCAGGGCCGTCAGGGTCGTGAGCAGCGGCTTCATCATGCCGCCCCCTGCATCACCTGCCCGCGAGTGTTGGCGCGACGGTACAGCGCCAGCGTCGAGCACAGGGCGCACAGGGCGGCAAACATCATCCAGTAGGCCGGCGAGGCCTTGTCTTCGGTGATGTGGATGAACCAGGTGGAGATCGCCGGGGTGAAACCACCGAAGATCGCAGTCGCCAGGCTGTAGGCCAGCGAGAAGCCTGCCACGCGCACTTCCACCGGCATGATTTCGGTGAGCGCCGGGATCATCGCGCCGTTGTACATGCCATAGAGGAACGAGAACCACAGCAGGGTTTCGAGCATGTGGGCGAAGCTCGGTGCATTCACCACGTAGGACAGCGCCGGATAAGCCGTGAGAACGGTCAGTACCGTCATGGCGATCAGCACCGGTTTGCGGCCGAAGCGGTCACTCAAGGTGCCACCGATCGGCAGCCAGACAAAGTTCGACACCGCCACCAGCAGGGTCACCAGCAGCGCATCCGAGGTGCTCAGTTGCAGCACGGTCTTGCCGAAGGTCGGCGCGTACACGGTGATCAGGTAGAACGCGGTGGTAGTCATGGCGACCATCAGCATGCCGCCGATGACCACGGTCCAGTTCTTCACCAGGGTCGCCAGCACTTCACGCATGCTCGGGCGATGTTTGCGGTTGGCGAACTCTTCGGTCTCTTGCAGGTTGCGACGCAGCAGGAAGATGAACGGAATGATCACGCAACCGATGGCAAACGGAATGCGCCAGCCCCAATCGGCTACCACCGAAGGCTCCATCCACACGTTCAGGCCATAGCCGAGCGCGGCGGCGACCACGATGGAGATCTGTTGGCTGCCCGACTGCCAGCTGGTGTAGAAGCCTTTGCGGCCCGGGGTGGCCATTTCGGACAGGTAGACGGACACGCCGCCCAGTTCCGCGCCTGCCGAGAAGCCTTGCAGCAGACGGCCGAGCAGCACCAGCAACGGCGCCCACAGGCCAATGGTGTGGTAACCCGGTACCAGCACGATCAGCAACGTGCCGCTGGCCATGATCGACAGGGTGACGATCAGCCCTTTGCGGCGACCGACGTCATCGATGTAGGCACCCAGGATGATCGCGCCCAACGGACGCATCAGGAAGCCTGCGCCGAATACGGCGAAGGTCATCATTAATGACGCAAACTCATTAGCGGCGGGGAAGAACGCGGCAGCGATATAGGTGGCGTAGAAACCGAACAGAAAGAAGTCGAACTGTTCGAGGAAGTTGCCCGAAGTAACGCGGAATACCGCACCAACTTTCGAACGGGCAGAGTCGGGCCGGGTAGGGCTAGTCATGGTTTTGTGTCTCCAGCGTTCTTTTTAAAGTGCTTGTTTCGCTTAAGACCTAGAATAGTGGCTGACACATTTAGAAATGATAAGTGACAAATTTGGATAGATTGATGTGCATTGGCTATCAATCCGAGTGTCCGTCGAAATTCCAGCCCTGCTCTATGCTTGAAGGTGTGACCAATTCTTATCGATGGAGGTGGCAATGGCTGACGAACATAAGCGCCGCGATGAGCCGGAGCATGAGCAACCCCGGCGGCGGGAAGAAGAAAAACCGCAGACCTGGAAGCATCCCGATGATGGGACAGAACTGTCCGAGCGCGACCAGGAGCGTCCGCTGAAGCCTTGATATCAGGTTAAACGCGGTGCAAATGTGCGGGTGTTCGCCGCGCTGGCAGCGCGGCGCTCGCGTCAGGGGCAGGGGGTCATGAAACCAGCAAAGAAATAGGAAACCCCGACGCCAGCACCAGGAACGCCACCACTGCCGCCAGGCACAGGCCAACAAACACCCGCAGCAAAGTGCGGGCGGTGGGGTGGGCAATCAACCGGATAGCCCAGAGACAGAACCCGGCCACGACAATGGCCAGGGCGAGAATGACCAGCACGGAAGATGCTCCAGCGACCCTGAAGAGCTGATTTATAGTCGCAAAGGCTTACGATGAACAGTGCGCACATAGACGCAGCCCCCCGGGCTTTCTAAACTGCGGCTTGTCTTGGGGAAGGGGCAGGCGCCGATGAATCGCAATGAATTACGCAAGGCCGACATCAACCTGATGGTGGTGTTCGAAGCTTTGATGCTCGAGCGCAACGTGACCCGGGTCGCCGAGAAGCTGTTTCTCGGCCAGCCGACCATCAGTTCGGCACTCAACCGCTTGCGCACCTTGTTCAACGACCCGCTGTTCATTCGCGTCGGCCACCGCATGGAGCCCACCGCGCGGGCCGAGGAAATCATCCAGCACCTGTCGCCGGCCCTGGATTCCCTGTCGTCGGCACTGAGCCTGACCCACGATTTCGACCCGTCCATCAGCACCATGACCTTTCGCATCGGCCTGTCCGACGATGTCGAGTTCGGCCTGTTGCCGCCGCTGTTGCGGGCCCTGCGCCAGGAAGCGCCGCAGGTGGTGTTCGTGGTGCAGCACGTGGACTATTGGCGGATTCCCGACCTGCTGGCCTCGGGCGATATCACCGTCGGCATCACCCAGACCCGTGGCCTGCCGGCGAACGCCAAGCGCAAGCTGCTGCGCCACATTCATCCGCGCATCCTCAGGGCGGACACCAGCGATACGCCGCTGACCCTCGATGAATATTGCTCACGCCCCCACGTGCTGGTGTCGCACACCGCCAACGTGTCCGGGTTTGCCGATGAGTGGCTGGCCGAAATCGGCCGCAAGCGCCATGTGGTGCTGTCGGTGCCGCAATACAGTGCGCTGCCGGCGTTGCTTGCCGGCACCGACTTGATCGCCAGCCTGCCGGACTACACCGCCGAAGCCATGGCGGTATCGGGCAAGCTGTTCTGCGAGCCGTTTCCGTTCCAGACGCCGACCCTGGATTTGTCCATGGTCTGGCTCAGCCACGTCGACACCGACCCGGCCGAGCGCTGGGTGCGTTCACGGTTGGAGGCCTTCATGAGTGATCGAGGGTTGGCGGGTAAAACCTGACTGACACAGCTTTCATGCCTGGGGCGTTGCGCCCCGTGCTATATCTACGAATCTTCCTACAACAAACTTGGAGAAACCCATGCCGCACCTGCACCTGGAATACACCGCCAACCTCACAGGCCTGGCCGTCGAGAAAACCTTGCTGCGGCTGAACAATGTGCTGATGGTGTCCGGGCAATTCGCTTCCGAGTTCGATATCAAGAGCCGCGCGGTGAAGGTCGAGAGTTTCCAGGTCGGCACCTCCCTCGGCCCGCGCGGTTTCATCGCGGTGAAGCTGTCGTTGCTCAGTGGGCGCTCACCGCAGGTCAAGCAGCAGTTGTCGCAGAGCCTGTTGGCGGCGTTGCAGGATCTTGGCGACTGGCCAGAAGGGCTGCAGGTGCAACTGAGTGTGCAGTTGGTCGACATGGATCGCGATTCCTACAGCAAAGCCGCGATCGGCTGACCTTCCCAGCAGCCGCTATAACAAGCCCTGATCGGCGCAGACCTTAACCACCTGTTCCCGAAACCAGGTATTGGCGCTGTCCTGGTGACTGCTTTCATTCCACTGCATGTCCAGGGTGAAGCCCGGCAAGCCGTTGGGCGCTTCGCAATGCCCATACAGCGTGGCCGGTGCCAGCAGCTTCTGCACGCGACGCGGCAGGGTGACGACGAAGTCGGTGCCGGCAATCATCTTCAGGGCGGCGCTGTAGCTGTTGGCCCGCGCGACCACTTGGCGCTTGTGGGCCTGGCGCAAAAGCCAGCCATCGATCATGTTGGTGTCGGAGGTCCACGGCGTCGGGAACACGTGGCGCCGTGCCGTGAAGGATTGCAGGCTGAGCGCCGGCTCGCGGGGCGTCGCGCGTTTGTCGAAGACGCACACCAGGTCGTCCTCCAGCAGCATCTGGGTCTTGAAATCCTTGTGGGCGCGGTGAAAGTGCGGGCCGAAGCAGACCACCAGGTCGAGGCGGCCTTCGCGCAGGTCGTCGGCGGGAATATCGGTTTCCAGCTTCTGCACATTGACGATCACCGGCAGGTCGGCGCGGTCGAAGTTCTTCAGCAGGCGCGGCAGGATCAGCTGTTCGAAGTATTCCGGCGCGCAGACGTTGAAGGTCACGGCCTTCTGGGTGGGGTCGAATGCCTGGCCACCGGCGTGGCACAGGTTGATGCTTTCGAGGATTTTCTGCACATGGCCGTACATGGTGCTGGCCTTGTACGTAGGACGCATACCCGCCCGCGTGTTGATAAAAAGCTCATCTTCGAAGCTGGTGCGCAGTTTCTTCAGGCTGTAGCTGACAGTGGACTGGCTGACGAACAGCGTTTCTGACACCTCGGTAACGCTGCTCTGGTCGTAGACGGCGATGAACACCATCAAGTCCTGCATATCGAGCTTTCTGAGCAAGTTACTGTTTAGCATCCATTCCGTCCGTAAGCCCGGTGCACCGAAGTCAGTACAAAACCGTGCAAAAGCTTAACGGAACGGACGTGCCAATAGAAAGTGCTGTAGGGCGTTTCTATGTTTTGAGTGGGACAAATACTTTTGGCAATACGACCTCAGCGGATATGCCGCGCGTAATGCCGTGGGTTGAAGCGCGTGACGATCACCAGCATCACCACGATCACGGCGGTGAGCGACCACCAGGCCCATTCAAAGCTGCCAAGTTGGTCGCGGATCATCCCGGCAATCAGTGGCGACAGGCCAGCGATCAGGTAGCCGATGCCTTGCACAAAGGCGGTGAGGCCACCGGCGCGGCGCGGGTTGTCCAGGTGGTCGAGCGAGAGGATCAGGCTCATCGGAAACAGGCCGCCGATGCCCAGGCCCAGCAGGCATGGCCACAGCAGGCTCAAATGATGAGGGCTGAGGATCAGGCCGCAGAACCCCAGGATGATCAGCACCAGCAGCACCGCGACCACGCCGCGTTTATCCTGGCGACGGTTGGCGATGGCCGGGGTGACCAGCCCGGATACCACTTCCATGGCGGTCAGGAACCCCAGCAGCAACCCGGCGTTCTGTTCGCTCCAGCCCAGCTCCACGTAGTACGGCGCCAGCCACGCCAGCACGCAGGTGTAGGACGCGGTGCCGAGGCCGAAAAAGATCGCCAGCAGCCAGGCGCGCCGATTGCCGAAAAATGATTCCTGCGCGCCTGTGCCGGACTGGGGCATCGGCGGCACTGCCGCGCGCTGGACATACCAGAACACCAGGGCGAGCAGGGCCAGCGCGGCCCAGATCGCCAGGCCGATGCGCCAGCTGCCGGTCTGCACCTGCACGAACGGCGCGAACGCAGCCGCCAGCGCCGCGCCGCCCATGATGGCGGTCACATACAGTCCCATGAACAGCGACACGTTATCGCTGAAGCGCGACTTGATCAGCGCCGGCATCACTGCCTGGATCAGCGCAATGCCGACACCGGCGGCAACCGCGCTGACGATCAACTCCAAGGCCGAATCCAGCCACAATCGCGACAGCGTCGCCAGGCCAATCACCAGCAGCGACAGCACAATGCTGCGGTGCTCGCCCACCCGCTTGGCCAGGCCCATGCCAAAGAACATCGCCAGGCCCATGGCCATGACCGGCAACATGGTCAGCAAAGCCGCACTGCTGAAACTCAACGGCACGTCACCGCGAATCGATGACAGCAACGGGCCAACGGCGGCCATCGACGGGCGCAGGTTGAGGGCCACCAGTACCACGCTGATCATCAGCCAGACGGCGGTGGTGGGTTTTGCGTGAACGTTTTCCATGGGCAGGCCTTGAATGAACAAGGGCGAATCAGGCCATGTACGGGGGAGGGGGGCAAATGAGAAAGTCGTTAGGCTTATCTAAAAAATCCAGATGACTGCAGCACCACGGGCAAAGTGCTGGAGCTGGCTGGCCGGCGATGGCGGTCTATCAGTCAAGCCTGCTGCAACTGAAAGAGTGCTATCGCCGGCAAGCCAGCGCCTGCAGGGGGCGCGGTATCAGACCGATCTGATCACGTGCTTGATCTCCTGAAACGCCGCCAGCCCCCACGGCCCCAGCTCGCGGCCAATGCTGCTCTGCTTGTAACCGCCCCACGCCGTCTGCGGGAAGATCACTTGCGGGGCGTTGATCCACACCATGCCTGCCTGCAACCCATTGGCCACGCGCTCAGCCGTTTCTGCATCGCGGCTGACCACGCTCGCGACCAGGCCGAAGTCACTCGCGTTGGCCAGCGCGATGGCTTCGTCCTCGCTGGCAAAGCGGCGTACGCACAGCACCGGGCCGAAGATTTCTTCGTTCCACAAGGCGCTGTCCAGCGGCACGTCGGTGAACACCGTGGGGCGGATGAAAAAGCCGTTGGGCAGGTCCGTCGGACGCGCGCCACCACACAACAAGCGCGCCCCCTGCTCAATGCCTCGCTGGATATGCCCGAGCACCCGCTGGTACTGC
The DNA here is from genome assembly GCF_001702265.1 of Pseudomonas aylmerensis. GTDB lineage: Bacteria > Pseudomonadota > Gammaproteobacteria > Pseudomonadales > Pseudomonadaceae > Aquipseudomonas > Aquipseudomonas aylmerensis. Next base: position 3,947 of record NZ_MAUE01000001.1, on the reverse strand, counting down.
GTGCGGTTGATCAGCGCGCCCATTTCCACGTCTTCGGCAAACGGGTCCGCCACGCGGATCGCCTCCGCCCGTGCCTGCAAGCGCTGCAGGAATTCATCCGCCAGGCTGTCCGCCACCAGCACACGGCTGGTGGCCGAACACATCTGCCCAGCGTTGAAAAAACCACCGCCACACGCCAGTTCCACCGCCAGGTCGAGGTCGGCATCGGCGAGCACCAGCAGCGATGATTTACCGCCCAATTCCAGGCTCACGCCCTTGATGGTTTCGGCGGCGCGTTGCATCACCTGCACCCCGACGGCGTTGCTGCCGGTGAAGGAAATCTTCGCCACGCGACGGTCCGCCGCCAGCGGAGCGCCCACCGTCAGCCCGGTGCCGCAGACCAGGTTGAAGACGCCCGCCGGAAAACCGGCCTCGGCAATGATGCGCGCCAATTGCAGCTCCGCCAGCGGCGTGACCTCCGAGGGCTTGAGCACCACGCAGCAACCGGCGGCGAGGGCCGGGGCGAGTTTCCAGGCGGTGGTCACCATGGGGAAATTCCACGGCACGATCAGCCCCACCACGCCGCACGGTTCGCGGCGCAGGCGGGCGCTGAAATCTTCGCTGGGCAGCGCCACCGAGGCGTCCTGGCTGGCGTCCATGGCGTCGCAGACACCCGCGTAATACTCGAAGGTGGCGATCACGTCATCCACATCGATGCCCGCTTCAAACAGCGGCTTGCCGTTGTTGCTCGACTGCACGTGCATCAGCTGTTCGCGCTGCTCGCTCACCCCTTGGGCAACCTTGCGCAGCAGCGCGCCGCGATCACGGCCAGTGCTTTTCGACCAGTCGACAAAGGCCGCGCTGGCAGCATCGACCGCCTCGGTCACGGCATTCGCATCGCCAACGCTGACCTGCGCGAGGGTGGCTTCGGTGGCCGGGTTGATCACCTCCAGCGCCGTCTCGCCAGCTCGCCACGCACCGTTGATATACACACCGTTCACGACTGCGCTCATAGCGCTACCTCCTTCATCCAAAGACCCTGGTCGATTTCAATCAGCGTCGGCCCCTGGCGGTCAGCGGCGACGCGCAAGGCGCGGCGTAAAAGGTCGGGGCTGTGCACGCTTTCGGCCGCGCTGCCGAGCGCCTTGGCCACGCCGATGAAGTCCGGGGTGTAGATGTCCACACCGACAGGCTCGATGGCGCGGTTGAGCATGTATTTCTTGATCTCTTCGTAGCCCTGGTTATTCCACAGCAGGACGATGATGGGCGTACGCGCCTCGACCGCACTGGCCAGTTCCGGCAGGGTGAATTGCAACCCGCCGTCGCCGATCAGGCACACCACCGGCTGCCTGTCGCCACGCCCGAGCCAGGCGCCGATCGCAGCGGGGAGGGCGTAGCCGAGGGTGCCGTAGCCGGTGGAGGAATTGAACCAGCGGCGCGGGTGGTCGAGGTTCAGGGTCAGGTTGCCGCTGTACACCGGCTGGGTGGAGTCGCCCACCAGCACGGCGCCGGGCAGGGCCTCCAGCACCGTGTTGAGGAACAGGGTCTGCGCGCGGGTGGCGGCGTCCCAGGTGGGCGCAAGGTCTGCCCACAGGCGGGCGACGCGTTCAGCCCCCCACTGTGGATCGCGGTGGGGTAACGGCTGGTGGCTCAGTTCGGCCAGCAAGGCTTCGGCGGCGATCTGCGCGTCGGCCACCAGCGCCACCTGTGGCGGGTAGTTGCGCACGGTCTGGTCCGGATCAATATCGACGCGCAGCAGCGCACCGGGAATTTCAAAGCCGCCGGCGAAGGTCACGTCGTAATCGGTTTCAGCCAGCTCGGTGCCAATCGCCAGCACCACGTCGGCCTCGGCGACCAGCGCGCGGGTGGCGACCAGGGTCTGGGTCGAGCCGATCAGCAACGGGTGGGCGGCGGGCAGCATGCCTTTGGCGTTGATGGTCAGGGCCACTGGCGCGCCGAGCCATTCGGCCAGACGCGTCAACTCGGGAGCCGCATCAATCGCGCCACCGCCGGCGAGGATCAACGGCCGCTTGGCCGCTGCGAGCAACTGGCTCATCTGCTTGACGGCCGCTGGCGCTGCACCGGCACGCGCCACGCTGACCGGCTCACTGCCCAGCAATGCGTCGGCGTTTTCCACCAGCACATCCAGCGGGATCTCGATATGCACCGGGCGTGGCCGACCGGCCTGGAACACCGCAAACGCGCGCGCCAGGACGCCGGGCAACTCCGCCGCCGACATCAGTGTGTGCGAGAAGGCCGCCACGCCGGCGATCATCGCGCCCTGGTTCGGCAACTCGTGCAACTTGCCGCGCCCGCCCCCCAACTGGCTGCGCGATTGCACGCTGGAAATCACCAGCATCGGGATCGAGTCGGCGTAGGCCTGGCCCATGGCCGTGGTGATATTGGTCATGCCCGGGCCGGTGATGATGAAACACACGCCCGGCTTGCCGCTGGTGCGCGCGTAACCGTCGGCCATGAAGCCGGCGCCCTGTTCGTGGCGTGGGGTGACGTGGCGGATGCTGGACCGTGCCAGGCCGCGATACAGCTCCACGGTATGCACGCCGGGGATGCCGAACACCTGGTCCACGCCGTAGCTTTCCAGGAGGTTGACCAATACTTCGCCGCAGGTCGCCATAGATGTCGCTCTTGTTATTGATTCGAGGCGGTATTGGACCGGCTGGCCCGTAGCGGCAACAATCGATAAAAAGTCATACTAGCCATGTCCTCACGTCATGGCTGCGCCCCGATGAAACGCCTTCCGCCCCTGCCTGCGCTGCACACCTTCTGGGTCACGGCCCAGTGCTGCAACTTCACCCGCGCGGCCGAGCAGCTGCACATCACCCAGGGCGCGGTGAGCCGGCAGATTGCCGGGCTTGAAAGTCACCTGGGCTATGCCTTGTTCCAGCGCCAGGCCCGCGGCTTGAGCCTGACCGAGGAAGGGCGTGAATGGTCGCTGCGCGCGCAGCAGGTGTTCGGCTTGATCGCAGAGGCGGTGGAGCAGATCGGCAGCCGGCGCGAGACCCTGCAACTCAAGGCCTCCACCTGCGTGATGCGCTGGCTGTTGCCGCGCCTGATGCAGTGGCAACGGGAGCGTCCGGATGTGCCGGTGGAACTCACCACCACCGTGGCCTACACCGTCGACTTCCGTCGCGAGGCCTTCGACGCGGCGGTGATCTACGCGCCCATTGCCGAACAGTCGGCCGAGGCCCGGCATTTGTTCGATGAACAACTCACCCCCGTGTGCGCGCCGGGATTGCTCGGTACTTTGCTCACGCCTTCGGACCTGCAGCAGCAGGTCTTGCTGCACCCCACGCGCGATGAGCGCGATTGGGCGCTGTGGCTGCAAGCTGCGAATACGCGCCTGAGCAATCTGGCCCAGGGGCATCATTTTGAAACCCTGGACCTGGCGATGACCGTCGCGTCACAAGGCTCCGGCGTGGCGATTGGCGACAGCGCGTTGATTGGCGAGGATTTGAAGGCCGGTCGCTTGGCGACACCGTTTGAGCTGAGGGTGCCGACGGGGATGGGCTATTACCTCGTGTACCCGCCGGGGACAGCCCCGTCGGCCAGGCTTGAAGCGCTGATGGAGTGGCTGGTGGACCAGGCACAACAGGCGGAGCGCTGAAGAGCGAGTGTAGGGGTGGGTTTGTGCGCGAGGGCGGTGGTTCAGGGGATGTTTTCAGTGACTGGCAGGCAGCCTTCGCGGGCAAGCCCGCTCCCACATTTTTGTTCGGTGTGAGGCTTGGTGTGTGGCGGTGTGGCTGGAATAGTCGGGCCGTGCACCCAGCCATGGGCAACGCATCCCCACTGTGGGAGCGGGCTTGCTCGCGAAAGCGGTGTGTCAGTCGACGCTGTTCCAACTGAACCACCGCTTTCGCGAGCAAGCCCGCTCCCACATTTTTACTCGGTGTGAGACTTGGAGTCTGGCGGTGTGGCTGGAATAGTCCGGCCGTGCACAGCAGGCATGG